>NZ_JABBCQ020000010.1 GCF_012844455.2 Comamonas suwonensis
GTTCTTAAAACTGAACTGCATGCTCACTGGATTGCGATTGGCCATCCAGACCTGCAAAGAGGAGTCCTTGGCATCAGAGCGAACGATATGCAGGCAACCGCCCTCGCTCTTCGGTGCCTTGTCAAGCTTGCCTTGATAGGAAGTCGGTGGCAGTTGGCAATGCGAGATGCAGTCCTGGGTCAGTGCACCAGACTGCACCAACTGGGTGAGCCCAAAAGGAGCCTTGTGAGAAAGCTCGTAATAACGCGAGAGCGACGGCTGGATGTCCCCGTCGATAAGCAGCACACGGAAACCGATATCGTGCAGCAGGCCGCCCAGATTCGCGACTGTGGTGGTCTTGCCGACTCCGCCCTTGGAAGCCAGAACAGTGATTGTGAACATTGAAATTCCTCGTTGAATGGTTGTTGATCCATCCAACGAAGTGATTTGTTCATGCTCGCTGCGGGTAGAGATCCAGTCTTAGGAACAGCCAGGCAGACCGTGACAAGACGAACTTCGATGCATCCTTGCCGACACTGAAAAGTCAAGCAAATATAGCGTTACTACACGTAATATGTGTCAGAAAATATACATCGTATCTAGAAGACTGAGTACTTGAAAAAACCAATAAAACTTTAGCCGTCTTCGGTTGTGTTGGCTTGCTCCGCGCTCTGCCTTCTATCGCAACGTACGGCGGTTGATCGACCGGCGTGTTGCCGCCAAATTGCTGCGACGACTAGCTACTTGAGCTGTATTGGGGTCCATTGCAGCAGGAGCACTGGACAAACGTTGCTGCGCCTCCAGCAAACTCTTAAGGTCAGCCGCACGTTCTTGGGCAAGTGCAGCTGTGTTTTGTGTGGTTTGCAGTTGTGTGTGTAAGTTCAAAATTTCCTGCTCGGATTGTTCGAAACGGTTTTGCAGCTCCTGATACCTGGACTCCGCCTTGCGCTCTTGTTCTTGCTGAACTTTGCGGGCAGCGGTTAGTTCCTGGCGGGCGCGATCTACTTCGTTGAGCATGTGGCGCTCGTTGCCTGCGTATTGCTCAGCCATGCGCTGACGCTCTGCGGCAGCGGACTGGATTTCTTCACTGTGCTTTTGCTGCTGCAGATCACGCTGACGCACAGCGCTGCTGAGTTCTTCGCGGAACTCTTCCAGACGCTGATCACGGTCTTGCAGTTGCTGCTGCATTTCATCCAGTCGGCGAGCCAGGTCTTGCGCTTGGTTTTGCGCAGCTTGCAATGCCTGATTCATGGCCTCTTTCTGCGCCTGCATAGTGGCTTCGCGTTGTACCAGCTGTTCTTGCTGAGCCACAAATTCTTGCTCTTGCGCTTTCAATTCAGCTTCGCGCTGGGCTAATGCCATGGCGGCTGACTTTTTCGCCTCTTCCTGAGCGCTGTCCCACAACTCCTGCGCCAAGCGCTGAACTGGGTCTGGCACGGACTTCAGCACGGATGGGTCTTGCTCGCCAGCAACCCCCAATCTGTGTCCCAGCGTTGCAAACCAGGTCTCCAGCATCGGGCTGACCGTATTGGGAGAGCCGCGTCCTATGTGCTGGCGCACGCGCTCAATGGTCGGGCGCAGGCCTTGGGCGATCAAAGCGTCTGCCGCAGCCCAGACATCGGACTCTTGCACGCCTCGCGACGTTGTTTTTGCTGTATTCATACCAATACTCAATATTACTAACGATAAGTGATTGTTATCGTGATTTATAACACATAACATGTAATGCACATTACATGTTATGTGTTAAATATTACATATGAAATTTTCATACAGATGAAAACGTACATTACAGCGTTTTGTATCCATGAATACAGCCACTGCGGCTGTTTTAGTCTTTTAGATGGGAAAATTTTTCGGCGTTTCTCAATGTCGCGCTCAATAAAGGTGCTCCATGCGTTGCGCTGAGCAAGCCAAGAACCAGAGGTGCGGCGCTTGAAGAGCAATGTGAAGCCGAGGCTGCACAAACTCCTCTACCAAGATGCTCGCGCGGTGAAAATACCGATATGAATTCCCGCAAGCGCTCACCCTTCCCAGCCCCTGTGGCTTTTCACTCTGATGGCCCGCCTGCGTCTGATGCAATGACATCGCCGCTAGCACTCCAGGCGCATCAAGCCATCAAGGAATTGATGCATGAAGGCGAATCTGCCAACACCCGCAGCAGCTACCAAAGCGCCATGCGCTACTGGGCGGCCTGGCATGTGCTGCGTCTGAGTCAGCCCATGCAGTTGCCGCTAAGCGTGGCGTGCGTGCTGCAGTTTGTGATTGACCATGCTCAGCGCCAAACCGCTCTGGGCCTGCAAAGCGAGATGCCGGAATCAGTGGATGAGGCCTTGGTTGCCTCTGGCTACAAGGGGAAAAAAGGCCCGCCTTCGCACAACACCCTGGTGCATCGCATGGCTGTGCTCTCCAAAGCGCATCAGGTGCATGCCCTGCCCAACCCTTGCCAGGATGGTGCAGTCAAAGAGCTGATGTCGCGCACTCGCAAGGCCTACGCTCGCCGCGGCGAGCTACCTCAGAAAAAAGAGGCTCTGACGCGTGATGTACTGCAAGAGCTGCTGGACACCTGCGACGACAGCCTGCGCGGACTGCGCGACCGGGCGCTTTTGCTGTTTGCCTGGGCCAGCGGCGGCCGCCGTCGCTCTGAAGTGGCAGGTGCCGATATGCGCTATTTGCGGGCCGTAAGTGACAGCGCATTTATATACACGCTGGTGCACAGCAAGACCAACCAGAGCGGCACAGATGCGCCCGAGAATCACAAGCCCGTGACCGGGCGCGCCGCCTCAGCGCTCAAGGCCTGGCTGAATGCTGCACAAATCACAGAAGGCGCGATTTTTCGGCGCATTCGCAAGGGGGGCCATGTGGCCGAGCCTTTGAGCCCGGCTGCCGTGCGCAATATCGTCAAAGAGCGCTGCGCGCTGGCGGGTGTAGAAGGCGATTTTTCTGCGCACTCGCTGCGCTCCGGCTTTGTTACCGAGGCGGGGCGCCAGAATGTGCCGCTGCCGGACACCATGGCGCTGACGGGGCACCACAGCGTCAACACCGTGCTGGGCTACTACCGGGCTGACACCGCCTTGCAGAACCGCGCAGCGAATTTGCTGGATGCGGAAGTTCCCTCGAAAAAGCAAGCCGCCGAATAGCGCTTGAGATTCGCCAGCGCGGCCATTGATATGTCATGACTTAGCCAGGGCACTTCAGAACTGCCTGCGGCTTCGCCCAGTGCAAGTCAAAGCCTCCGCCTTCGGTGTTGTCCGCAGCTCTTGCCCAGAGCTATCTGTTCGGGCTCAATCCCATCAATTCCAAGGCCGTTTGATGCACGATGGACTGAGGATCTGCCAGCAGGAGCGGCAGATCAAAGTGATTCGTTCCGGGCGCCTCCACCCACTGACCCGGTAAACAGCGTGCCTGCCATGCAGCCAGATACTCGCGCGACTGGCGCTTGAATTCCGTGGTTTCATGCTCGCCGCAGCTCACACGCAACTGGCATTGTCCATGCGTACTGGTGTCGGGCAACTGAAAACGCGGGCTGTTGCGCATGGCGCTGGCATCGTCCAGCCGCATCCATGTGTTCACATGGGTGTTCAGCAGCGGCTGCAGATCAAACAGTCCGCTCAAGGCGAAAGCGGATGCTGGCGTGGCCGCAGCTGGCAGGTCATGGTCTTCCTGCCAGCCCTTGGCCAGCAGCATTCCCACTAGGTGCCCACCTGCAGAGCTGCCGCAGACACAGATATTGCGCGCATCGCCGCCATAGATCGCAATATTCCGAACCACCCAGGCATAAGCCTGGCGCACCTGGTCCACGATATGGTCCAGCGTGACGACTGGCACCAGATCGTAGTCGGGCACGACGACGATGGCTCCTGCCTGCGTCAACGCTGGGGCCATGAATGCCGAGTCATTCTTGCTCAAGGCCTTCCAGTAACCGCCGTGAATGAATATGAAAACAGGAGCGGCCTGCGCTTGACCCGCCTGGGCTTGCGGCAGATAAACATCTAAAACATCGGATGCTCTGGGGCTGTAACGCTGGTTGCGAATGGCATTGGGCAGCGCAAAGGCGGCCTGGCTGTCTTGGGCATAGCGCTCCATATAGGCCAGCGGATCCTGAACGCTGGCACGAGCGTTGTATTGGCGGTCGAAATAGGTTTGTGCGTCCTCGAAGGATGTCATGGCATGGTTCTTATGCAGGATGTGGCGCTGCGCGAGGTCTGAGATAACTCTACGGAGCCGACGGCAAGGATGGCACCCTCTTCTGTCGTCGCTCAACAGCCGAAAAACCACAGCAATAGCGCAGTCAGGCCACGACATTTATTGGTGCAGCACTTTCTGACATCAAGATACTTAAAATTACATCTTGCGGCCCGAGCGACGCCGTGATTAGGAGACAAAAGTTGGGCAGTACAAGAATAGCAGCTGGCTGCGCAGCCCTGGCATTGGGCAGCGCTGCACAGGCAGGCGGACTGGATAGAACCGGACAGAATCTTTCGGCCTTGTTTAGCCAGGGCAATGTCATCAGCATTGACGTTCACCGCGCCCGACCGGACATCGAGGGCCGCGATGCGCTGGGGCGATCCACGGGGCAAGTGGCGGACGCGTACACGCAATGGGGCTTTGCCTACAAGCAAGACTTGAACCCGCAAACCTCGATGCTGATCATGCTGACTCACCCCTTCGGACTGGATATTGGCTATGACCGCCATCAGTCTCCGCTGCTGGGCGGCACCGAAGCCCGCGTCAACACGCATGAGCTGCTGGGCGCGCTGCGCTACCGCTGGAACGAGCAATGGGGCGTGCATGGCGGCCTGCGAATGCAGCGCTCCGAAGGGAAGGTGGGGTTTGGAGGGCGAATCTTTGGCGGCGCCAGTGGCTACCACGTGGATTTTCGTCCCAGCACCGAGCCGGGCTACCTGCTGGGTCTGAGCTATGAGCGCCCCGATATTGCCTTGCGCATTGCCGGCACCTATTACTCGGCCATCCACCACAAGATGAGCACGCTTGAGAACGTGCTGCCGATGACGACCTCCACCTCATCGACCTCGCCCCAGAGCTTCAACCTCGATGCGCAGGTGGCGATTGCCTCCAATACGCTGCTGTTTGGACAGATTCGCTGGACGCAGTGGAGCAAGTTCAGGCTCAGCCCCCTGGTGTTTGCGTCGCAGACCGGTGGCGGCAGCCTGGCCGACCTGGAAGACACGACGACCTACTCACTGGGTCTGGGGCAGAAGCTGTCTTCGCAATGGACGGGGTTTGCCGCCGTGTCCTACGATCGCAAGAACCATACCAACGCCCTCTCCGCCTTGCGACCCACCAACGGGCGCACGGGCTATATGCTGGGTGTCAACTACCAGGGGCAAGACTTCAAACTCACGCCATGGATCAGCTACCAGTGCCTGGGCGCCGCTGATATTTCGATTGCCAATCGAACCATCGCCAGATTTGGAGACAGCGCGGTCAAGGTGTTTGGCGTCACCCTGGACTACGCTTTTTAAAAAGCACCTCCCCAAATACACAAAGGGTTCAGGCAGCAACGCCTGAACCCTTTGTCCGTTGAGCGCAAAGACCGGCTTAGCTCAGTGCCGCAATCACATCGGCGGGCGCCTGCACCAGCTCAATCAGCACGCCCTCGCCTGCGATCGGAAATTCATCATTGCTCTTGGGGTGCAGAAAAGTGATGTCATAACCCGCCGCGCCCTTGCGAATGCCACCGGGGGCAAAGCGCACGCCGTTGGCGCTCAGCCATTCCACGGCTTTGGGCAGATCGTCGATCCACAGACCGATGTGGTTGAGCGGCGTGGCATGCACGGCAGGCTTTTTGTCGATGTCCATGGGCTGCATGATGTCGACCTCCACCTTCATCGCGCCCTTGCCCATGGCCAGGATGTCTTCATCGACATTTTCGCGCTCGCTTTGGAAGGTGCCGGTCTGCTCCAGACCCAGCATGTCTACCCACAGCTTTTTCATGCGGCCCTTGTCGGTGCCGCCGATGGCGACTTGCTGAATGCCCAGAACCTTGAAAGGACGATTGCTCATAGAAGACTCCTCGATTGATAGCTGCAAGCACTTGTTAATTAAGCATTGCAGCCGGTTTTACTCAATTTTTAAACCTCACCCAGCAGCCAGCTGCTAGCCATGGCGAAGTACTCTCTCAGCCACGCGTTAAAGCGCGTCGCCAAGGGTGTGAGGGTAAGCCGGGATAAAGCCAGTTTTGACTCATAAGCCTTTTGGTTATGTGAAATCGTTTCTTTATTCAAACTAGAAGCTCAATTGGTCACGTGTAGTGTTTCCAGCGGTTCAATCAGCTTCACCCATTCCTGCAGCGTAGCGATTGTTTGACGGATCTCTGAAGATGCTTCTAAAGCCAGTTCGGGCAAGCTCTCTTCCGCAGAGCCTGACAAACCGGCCCCGTTGACCACCACGTGCGCCATTCCGTGAAGCCGTAGTAGTACGTCCCGAAGACCGTCCTGGCCTCGTGCGTTTCCCACAATTCTGTCTAGCTGTTCAACTGCACGCAGCAGTTTTGAGGTGTCGTAAGTGCTCTGTAGCCGTGTCAGCGCTGCCTTGTCCAGCCGACCATAGGCCGTGAGGGCGGTGGTTTCTGGATCACTCATGCTCCAGCTCCCTTTTGGCCGGCTCGCTGCCCCTCCGCTGCCACTGCAGCTGCAGCAGCTCGTGCACGCCTAGCCGCCTCACGAAACTGTGATTCCTTGACCCAGGGCTCCGGGGGCCGCTTCAGGTCGAGGTGATAGTTGCCAAACCGCTTGATACCCGAGGTCATGTAGGGACTCAGGTACTCAACGTCGGCCGCAGAAACCAGCTCCCCATCTGCGTACATTTCCTGCAACACCCGCATCATGTCCACCGTGTTTTGCAGGATCACCGATGAGGCAACGAGATCGATGAAGCGCACCCGCTTTTGTTGCTCGTTCGGATCGTTCTCATTGATCACGTCGCCGCCGAAGTCCAGCCATTTTGTGAAGGCATGGTATGACTCGATCTTGTTGGTCGTTGCGCTCACCTCCTGTCGCATTTCCTTGCTGGAAATCCAACGCAGCAGGTAGACCGTGCGCAGCACGCGGCCAAGTTCGCGTGCCGCAGCAAACAGTCGGTTGTGACGCCCTTCTTGGCTGAGCTTACGCAACAGCATCGGTGAGGCGATTTTTCCGGCCTGGATCGATATCGATACCTGCATCAGATCTCGCCAATGGTCGCGGATGAGCTTCCAGTCCACGACGTCGCTGAATAGGCGGTCGATATGCCGGAACCGCATCCCCTTCTCGGGGCGATAGAAACGCAGATCCTTCCAGTTTCGGATGCGCGGCATCAGTTGGATACCCGCCAGGTGCGTGAAGGCGAACACCGTTTCCGACTGGCCATGGGTGTCCGAGTACACGGTATCGGCCTGAACGCTCAAGCCTGCCTTCATCAGGCCCTCGATAACGTAGACAGCTTCCAGTACCCCTGGTGGTATGAAGTGGCGAAAAACCGCGATGTAGTTGTCGGCGACATGCCGATAGGCCACAGCCCCCATGCGCCGATACCGGAAATGCATGCCCACCAGCAGGTTCTGGTCGTAGAAGTCGTGCTGGGTGCCATCTGCCGCAACCTTTTTGCCGTCGCCCCACAGCTTGGGCAACTCAAGCCGCAGATACAGTTCGGTCAGATCCCGGCAGGCGTTGTCCAATTGGTCCAGGCTCATGTGCCGCTGGTTGGCATAGGACAGTTGATGTGGTGTCACACCGTTGGAAAGATGACGCGCTGCCTGGTTGGGTCCCAGGTTGCAGCCCATGGCGAACACTGTGAGCAAGTATCGCTCGCGTGGGTTGCGAAGTTTGGGATCGTCGCCGGACTGCGGCCCAAAGTTACGGGTGAATCCTGTCCAGTGCTCGATGTTGGCGAGAACATCCAGCAGGTTGCGAGGGGCTGTGCGATTTTCGATAGCGGCATGTAGTGCGATGGCCGAGGCCGGCACCTCCCGGGCAACAACACGCCGCAGCGTCGGCTCACCGTTGGCACCGATCACCACGTCTCCAGCATGTTGCGGAAACTCATCATCGATTTTCTTGGCCGTCTCGGTGAGCAATTGCTTGAGCCCGTCTACGAAATCACCCGCAGTGGCGGGTATCCCAATCCGGTCGCAATAGGTTGGCAGCTGCGCTTCGCACTCATTCCAAGGCAGCAATTGCAAGCGGTAGTCGGCAAATGACTCTGAGCCTTCGATGCACACATCGCCAGAACGAAGATCACCGCTCAAATAGCTGAACACGCAAACTTCGAGATAGCGATGGTTAGTCGGGTGCCCCAGCCCATGAGAACGGCGCACCAGCTTGCGCCAGCGTTCGGAGGCGAACGAAAGCGCCAAGTCATCCTCGATCCACTCCACTTTGCGATGTTCATTGGCCAGCACGACCTGCAGGGCATCCAGCAGACTGCGGTCCTGAGTAGCAGCCTCAAAGCGCAACGCCTTGGCCATCCGGAACATCGCCGCTCGCCAACTGCTGAATGCCTTCCAGACCAGCGGCAGATGATTGCCGCCGCTCCACACACGGATGGCCTCACAGTCCATCGTCAGTTGATCCAGGCTGCCGTGCGGGGCAAGCAGATCTCGAACGCGCTGCCCGGTACTCGCGTCATCCAGGTTTTCTGCGAGGATCTCCAGCACCTGCTCCAGCGTGGCAACGAGTTCTTCGCTCAGCTCACGTTGGCGAGACTGAATGACCTGCAGTTCTTCTCTGGCGGTCTTGTGGATGGCTCCGATGCGGCGAATGAACATTTCGGCCACATCGTCGCGGGCCCTCACGCGCATCTGTCGGATCAATGCCAGGATCAATGTGTAGCGCTTGGCGGGCAGCAAGTCCTTCATGTCGCCCGCATCGAGCGCCGATGCCATGCCTGCCATGTAGTTCAGCTTGGTGACCGGAACGCCATCGAGCAACGCATCGCTGTCAGGCAGGGACTCAAGCCAGGTCAATTGGTCGAGTAGCAAATCGAGATGCTTACGCGAGGCTTTTTTGGCCGATTTCTTGATCTGGTTGTACAGAGTTCGCCGTACCGGCAATTCGGACTCTAACAACCGGTCAAGCCATGCTCGCTGGGCCGAATTCAAGCGCTGGTTGATTCGCTCGTGCAACGAGGCTTCCGCAGCCGAGTGGGCTTGTTCGGAGATTTCGTCGAGCGTGCGAAACACCGGAAGCTCGTAACCCAGCCGCACCAACTCTTCGATAGTGATGTTGATGATGTCAACGCGGGTCTCCACGACACTGGCAACCTGCTGGGCTATCTGGATAGCCAGCGTTCGTGTTTGTCCGTCTGTGTAGGGCTTCACGCCGAGCAGTTCTCGAATCGCTTTGTGGTGGCGATACAGCGTGGCGAGCGAAGCGAATTCGATCTTGTCAGTTGGTGTCAGACCGAGCGTTGCAGAAACATGCTCGATAACCTCGGCTGGAATCGCTTCGAGCGCTGGGAAGTGCCGCAGGAATTCGAAGCATTTGAGCAGCACGAGGATGGCCAGGCGGCGTTCTGGAGTGCGCGAGTGTTGGTGGGCCCATTCGATTTCTTCAGGTCTCGGGGTGAAGGAGGCCTGGAGATCCTTGAGTGTCAGCGTTCGAGGAAATCGAGGGTACGCAGTACGTTCAATGCTCGCCATAGCACGGAGCTCCCGCAAGGCAGGGTTGGTCTGGGAACACAGCCTATCCGATGTCGCCCGGTAGCTGCGCAAACATCGGTGTTGGACTGAGCGGTACCCGTCAGGGGTTTGAATTTTGGCGTGACATACGTTGGCGCTGCTATTGTCCAAAGATTGGTGCTGCGCTGTAGTGTCCGATCGAAGGTTACGGTGTTAACCCTGCAATCGCCGCCCATGGCCCGCAAGATAGTCACGCTTGCTTGTGCAGTTTCATAGCTGAATTTGGCCGCGGAAGTAGCCCTGCCGTCCTTACAGGTAACAATGTGGCAGGCGTTACCATGTTGATCGAATCTCTCGCCCCTGGGAATAAGCGAATTTGAGATTAAGTCGAGAGCAACATCGTCGACAACCGGTGTTGACCCCCACACAAGACAGTTAGGCTTGCGTGGAAATCAATGCCGTGCGAACTTATCAGTCAAAAGTCGGCTGAGACGCCTTAATAACCGCGCCACCCCCCGCAACCCAGGCGTCATAGCCACCTGCCATTGAAACTACATGAAGGTATCCCATGCTTTGCATGGTGGCTGCGGCAAGCGCGGAACGTCCGCCCGTCTTGCAGTACAGCAATGCGCTAATGTCTCGTCGCTCCAATTCCGGCGTCCCTGACAACTTGAACTCGAGCAAACCCCGCGGAATGTTGATGGATCCAGCCAAATGCCCCGCTGCGTATTCATCCGCCTCACGAACGTCGATGATTACTTCAACTGAGCGAAGAGCATCTTGAGCATGCTCGACGGCTACCTCGGTGCATTGAGCCTTCGCGGCGAGGACGAGATCGTGTGCTGTTTTCATAGGTTTGCAATGAGAATAGGTTGAGACGGACAAAGTGTGGATCGTGTAGAAAGCACTGAACGTAGCCTCGAAGGGGATCAGTCAAACGATTTCCCTCGATACGCTTTCAGAAAGCGAGGGTTCGCACGCCAGGTTTGAGGAGATGGGCAGCGACTTCGGCGGGTTTTGCCGGGGTCACACCTGTGAGCAAGTCGGCGGGCTGACGACCCGTGTTTGGCAAGTAAAGCGCACACACCTCTACCTTAGCTCCGGCTTTGATTAAGCCTTGAAGCATTTGTTGCGGTGTGACGTTGCGCGGTTTGAGGCTGGGCATGGTCTGGCCATTGACCGCGATATCACCGGCTGCGTCACACAGCAGCACGCGCACGTCGACCTTCTGTTCTAGCGCTTGTCCGGCAAGGACGAGACCTGCGCCCTGTGCCATGGCTGCGCCCGAATGTATGGATACAAACAACTCGTCGGCCTGCGCCACGAGGGCTGTTGACATAAGGATGGTGGTGATCAGGAAAGACTTCTTCATGGTGTGGAACTCCAGTGGGTTGGAAAAACAAACGCGGGGAAAAAAGAGACGAAGTGCGAATTCAACGGTGTGGTGCGGGCACGTGAAGCTGATTTCAAGGTGCCTGAATCGCTGCGGGAAGCCCCAACGCCAAGCGAAGTTCGGTGGAATTGCGTACCGCATCGAGGCGCGTAATGCGGCCATCTTCAAGTCGTAGCAAGGTGGCTGCACCTGGCTAGCGGGGTAGATCGGCGATCTGGGTCACTTCATTGGCATCTCGCACCAGGGCGATCGAGAAAGGAAGTGATCGAAGCTTGGGAAGCGCGAACATGCAGTTTGGGCGAATGTGCTCAAGGGGCATTCACCCTGATGGGCAGATCGGACTCAGCCCTCCTTACAACTCACTTCTTCAGTGAGCAGGTGTTGAAGCCGAAGATGGCATAGGGTGGACACCAGCCGATCAGGCCAGTGAGTAAGGGCACGACACCCAGGTAGCCCCACATGCCGATGGTGTTGGTAGCCGCACCCGCAATCAAGGCCAGCCCGATGAGGATGCGCAATGTGCGATCAATGCCGCCGACGTTCTTGGTCATGGTAATTCTCCAAAAGTAAAAATGGATGGCTAAATAGCCATGTGCGCACTTGATCAAAGTGCGTTCAAGGGGATCTTCAGGTACGCGACGCCGTTGTCTTCTTTGGGCGGCAGCTCGCCAGCGCGGATGTTCACTTGAACCGATGGAAGGATCAAGGTGGGCATCTCCAGGGTGGCATCGCGCTTCGTACGCATGGTCACGAATTCGTCTTCGCTCACGCCATCATGCACGTGGATGTTTTTAGCGCGCTGTTCCGCCACCGTCGTCTCGAAAGCCACCGGTCGGTCGTTGGGAGGGTAGTCGTGGCACATGAAGAGTCGTGTTTCTGGTGGCAGGCTCAGCAGCTTGCGGGTGGATGCGTAAAGCGCGCGGGCGTCGCCGCCTGGGAAGTCGCAACGCGCAGTGCCCACGTCTGGCATGAAGAGGGTGTCGCCCACAAACACCGCATCACCAAAGCGATAGGCAGCGCAGGCTGGCGTGTGACCTGGCACGAACATCACCTCACCAGACAACATGCCCAATGGGATGCTTTCTCCCTCCTGGAAAAGATGGTCGAACTGCGAGCCATCCTGTTTGAAACTCGGCTCCAGATTGAAAACGCCCTTGAACACCTTTTGAACTGCAGTGATGTTGCCACCAATGCCGATTTGGCCGCCGAGCTGCGCCCGCAAGTACGGTGCGGCCGAAAGGTGATCAGCGTGTGCGTGAGTTTCTAGGATCCATCGCACCTTGAGCTGATGGGTGCGCACATAGTCGATCACCTTGTCAGCAGAGGTATGCGTTGTGCGGCCCGATTTCGGGTCGTAGTCGAGCACTGAATCGATGATCGCTGCTTCGCTGCCTGGGCCGTTGTGCACAACATAGGACACCGTCCAGGTGGCGGGGTCGAACATTCCATGCACATGGGGCTGAGGGGTTGATGTCGGGGCGGTTGTCATGAGCGGCTCCTTTTTAAATAAGCTGAAGATAATATATTGACAGATAGTTTGTTTGTCAATATATTATTGCTATCGAATGAAAAGTCTTAGGCCACCACACCCCAGAAAGAAGCACCGATGAAGAACTCCGTGATGGACTTGGAACAAATGCAGTTGGCCGCGGACAGGGCCTGCCGAGTGATGAAGGTGCTGGCCAACCCAGACCGGCTGCTCATCCTGTGCCAACTCTCGCAGGGCGAACGCCGGGTTGGTGAGCTTGAAGAGTTGCTGGGCATCGTGCAGCCCACCTTGTCGCAGCAACTAACCGTGTTGCGCGATGAGGAACTGGTGAGCACCCGCCGTGAAGGCAAAAACATCCACTACGCATTGACCAGCCCCAAAGCGCTGGCCGTGATGCAGGTGCTGTACGAACAATTTTGTGTTTGTGAAACGGAGTGAGTCATGACGATTGATTGGGTCAATTTCACGCCCTGGGCTTCGCTGTCCGGCGGCATCCTGCTGGGCGTAGCCTCCGCCTTCTTCATCCTGGTCAATGGCCGGGTGCTAGGCATCAGCGGCATCCTGGGTGGCCTGTTACCACCTAAGCTGGGAGACGCCGGCTGGCGAATCGCCTTCCTGCTGGGCATGCTGGCCGCACCGCTCGTGTACGGCTTGCTGGCGCCTGCCGACTTTGTGCAGGCGCCACGCATCAACGCCGGTTTCCCTACCATCGTGGGCGCTGGACTACTGGTGGGTCTGGGCACCCGCTACGGCTCGGGCTGCACCAGCGGGCACGGCGTCTGCGGTCTTTCGCGCCTGTCACCCCGCTCACTGGTGGCCACACTCGCGTTCATGGGTGCGGGTTTCACCATGGTATTCGTGGTTCGCCACGTTCTGTAAGGAGCATCTACATGCACCGCATCACCGAGTTCTTTGTGGGCCTACTGTTCGGCCTGGGCCTGCTGCTCTCCGGCATGACCGACCCGGCAAAAGTGCTGGGCTTCCTCGACCTATTCGGCATTTGGGACCCTTCGTTGGCCTTCGTCATGGGAGGCGCGATTGCCGTGGGCTTTTTCGCCTTTGCGCTGGCGCGCAAGCGAACCACCAACTTCATGGGCGGTGCCCTGCACCTACCGAAGTCAACGCAGATCGACAAGCGCCTGCTCATCGGCGGCCTGACTTTTGGTGCGGGCTGGGGGCTGGCAGGTTTCTGCCCTGGTCCGGGTATCGTGTCAATGGGCTCGGGCGAATTGAAGGCTGCGGTTTTCGTGGCGGCCATGCTCTTGGGCATGGTAATTTTTGAAATCGCCGAGCGCGCATGCTCGAGTCGACGTATGGGAGCGTGAGGTGACGCCTTTCAACGCCATACCCCCATACGACATCTTGTCGGTCATTGGGCAAATCTCTCCGGACGACCTTCAGGCGATTGCTGCCGCCGGCTTCAAATCCCTAGTCTGTAACCGTCCTGATGGTGAAAGCTCAGGGCAGTTCAGCTCACAGGATATTGCGACGGCTGCACACGCAGTTGGACTGAAGCTGGCCTATCTGCCCTTCGTCTCGGGTAGCGTTCGCGCGCAGGACGGACGCGATTTTGGTGACTTGCTGACACAGTTGCCTGGCCCTGTGCTGGCCTTCTGCCGCAACGGTACACGATCAGCCTTGCTTTGGGCGCTTTCGCAAGTGGGTTCAACGCCCTGGCCAGATCTCGTACATCGGGCCGCCCAGGCCGGATTCAACCTAACCAGTTTGGTACCACCCGTGCCGCCATCGAAGTCGTGATGTTTAACGCCTACGCAGGTATCTTTCGATGATCACAATGCCATCCTGGCGCCGCATGTTGCCTTCACTGCCTGTGTTGCAATGGGGGCGAGCGTACAACCGCGAGGCTCTGGTGAGTGATAGCGTGGCTGCACTCATCGTCACCATCATGTTGATCCCTCAGAGCCTCGCCTACGCCATGCTCGCGGGCTTGCCGCCCGAGGTGGGTCTTTACGCCAGCGTTGCGCCGCTACTGCTATATGCGGTGTTCGGTACCAGCCGCGTGCTTGCGGTGGGGCCGGTGGCGGTGGTCTCGCTCATGACAGCTGCTGCCATCGGACAACATGCCCCGGCTGGTACACCCGAATACTGGGCAGTAGCCATCACGCTGGCTTTTCTTTCGGGCCTGCTGCTGCTGTCCATGGGGTTGCTACGTCTTGGCTTTCTTGCCAACTTCCTCAGCCATCCGGTCATCTCAGGCTTCATTTCGGCATCGGGCATCCTGATCGCGGCCAGCCAGCTCAAGACGTTGATGGGTGTGAGCGCCGAAGGGCACAATTTCCTGGATCTGAGCCTGTCCTTGATGTCACAGCTCGGCCAGGTGCATGTGCTGACCCTGGCCATTGGAGCGGTAACCGTCGCATTTTTGTTCTGGGTGCGCAGCGGTCTCAAACCTTTGCTGCAGCGATTGGGCATGAAGCCGCGCGCGGCCGACGTGGCGGCCAAGACTGGGCCGGTGGCTGCCATCGCCGTGACAACGCTGCTCACCTGGGCGCTGGACTGGCAAGTTCAAGGCGTGAAGATCGTGGGCGCCGTGCCTCAGGGTTTACCGCCGTTCACGCTGCCTCTGTGGGATCTAGGCCTGTGGCAGGCGCTGCTAGTGCCGGCGCTGCTCATCAGCGTGGTCGGCTTTGTGGAGTCGGTATCGGTCGGGCAGACGCTAGCGGCCAAACGGCGCCAGCGCATCGAGCCCGACCAGGAGCTGGTAGCACTCGGGTCGAGCAACCTCTCGGCGGCCTTAACCGGTGGCTTCCCGGTCACGGGTGGCTTTGCACGCTCGGTAGTTAATTTTGACGCTGGGGCGCAAACACCCGCTGCCGGCGTATTCACCGCAGCCGGTATCACACTGGCCTCGATGTTTCTTACCCCCGTACTGTACTACCTGCCACAGGCTACGTTAGCCGCCACCATCGTGGTAGCGGTACTCTCGTTGGTGGATTTCAGCATCCTTCGCAAGACTTGGAACTACGCGAAGTCCGACTTTTCTGCAGTTGTGGCCACGCTGGTGGCCACCCTCACTGTGGGCGTTGAGACTGGGCTGATTCTGGGGGTAGGAGTATCCCTGGCGCTCTATCTCTACCGCACCAGTCGCCCGCACATGGCCGAGGTGGGTCTTGTCGTCGGCTCCGAGCATTTCCGCAATGTGCAGCGCCATGCAGTGGCGGTGAGCCCACGGGTGCTGAGCCTGCGAGTGGACGAAAGCCTGTACTTCGCCAACTCACGCGCGCTGGAAGACCGCATCAACAGCACCGTTGCCAGCCGCCACGGGTTGGTGCACGTGATATTGCAGTGCTCGGCCATCAACGATATTGATGCGAGTGCACTGGAAAGCTTGGAAGCTATCGATCTGCGCTTACGCGGGGCTGGTGTGCGGCTCCATCTCTCAGAAGTCAAGGGCCCCGTGATGGACCGTTTGAGAAAAACCGAATTTCTGAATGGCCTCAGCGGGCAGGTGTTCCTTTCCCACTATCAAGCTATCGCAGAACTGGCGCCTGAATTGATCGCCTGATTGCCCCATGCGACATCTATCCGGCAAGGCCGCATAGCTGCATCAATAAGCCTTTTATAGAGAGACACGATGAACTACCTCAAAATTGGTACTCGCTTGGGATTGGCATTTGGCCTCCTTCTTTTGATCACGGCCTTGATTGCCACTTTCGGCGTTTGGCGTCTTTCGACCCTCAAAGAAGCCACCGTGCGCATTTCATCCATAGAAATTGAGCGCAATGAGTTAGCCATGAATTGGAAGGCCGCCATTGATTTGAACTGGGCACGAGCCTCAGCGGCGCTCAAAACATCGGATGCTGCGTACATCTCATCATTGGGCGCGGAGATGGCTGCCACCACCAAGGAGGTGACTGAAGGACAAAAGAAGTTGGAAGCGCTGATGGAGGGAGCCAAGAGCAAGGAGTTGTTGGCCAATGTGGCGGCGGCTCGCAAGACCTACCTCGCTGTACGGGCCAAGTTGCTGGAGCGCAAGAAAGCCGGAGAAGACGTTTTTGCACAGGTGGATAGCGAGTTACGCCCGCTGGCGCAGAACTACATTAACGCACTTGAAGCTGTCACTAAATACACCCATGACGAACTGATTGCGCTTGAGAAGTCTGTTCTGACGGCAGCTGTCACAAGCCAGTGGACGCTGGGCGTCGGTGCAGGAGTGTCCTTGCTGCTGGGGCTGCTGTTTGCCGTGTGGGCCACGCGTTCCATCACCACCCCGGTGCAGCGCGCGGTAGAGGCCGCAGAGGAAATCAGCCGGGGCAATTTGTCGATCGACATCGACGCCCAGGGTAAGGACGAGCCTGCCCGCCTGCTGCACGCCCTGGCGGAGATGCAGCAAAGCCTGTCGCGCATCGTGGGCCATGTGCGTGAAGGCTCTGAGAACGTGGAGACGGCCTCGTCAGAAATTGCCCAGGGCAACAACGACCTGAGTGCGCGCACAGAGCAACAAGCCAGTGCCTTGCAGCAGACCGCTGCATCCATGGAGCAACTCAATTCCACCGTGCGCCAGAATCCGGACAACGCCCGCCAAGCCAACCAATTGGCCATGAGCGCCTCTACGGTGGCCGTGCATGGCGGCGAGGTGGTGGGCCAGGTGGTTGAAACCATGAAGGGTATCAATGAGAGCTCACGCAAGATCAGCGACATCATAGCGTCATTGATGGCATTGCCTTCCAGACCAACATTCTTGCGCTGAACGCCGCCGTGGAAGCTGCTCGCGCGGGTGAGCAAGGCCGCGGCTTTGCCGTGGTGGCCAGTGAGGTCCGCAATCTGGCAGGCCGATCAGCCGACGCGGCCAAGGAAATCAAGAGTCTCATCACTGCCAGCGTAGAGCGGGTCGAACAAGGCACCGTGCTCGTTGATCAGGCGGGGGGCAACCATGACAGAAGTCGTCACCGCCATCCGTAGCGTGACCGATATCATGGGCGAGATCAGTGCTGCCAGCAACGAACAAAGCCAGGGCGTGAGCCAAGTGGGCGAAGCTGTGACACAGATGGACCAAGTCACTCAGCAGAACGCGGCCTTGGTGGAAGAAATGGCCGCAGCGGCTGGCAGCCTTAACGGCCAAGCGCAAGACTTGGTTAGCACCGTGGCGTTCTTCAAGTTGTCACCTGCCGATGAGCAACGCGCGCAGGCCCGCCGTGCACAGGCTGCGGCACCACGTGCGCACTTTGCGCCGACCCGCGTGGCTGCACCAGCAACTAAGGCCTTTGGTCGCATTGCAGATGATAGCGGGCACGGCGGCACCTCTTTGGGCGTGAATCTGGACAACGCCATTCAGTCCCATGCCAACTGGCGTGCCAGGTTGCGTACCGCTGTTGCTAAGAGAGAAACTCTTGATGCTGACACTCTTTTTAAAGACGATTGCTGTGATCTTGGCGAGTGGCTGTATGGCGCCGGTGGATCGAAATACAGCGGCAAGCCATCCTTTGTGAATCTGCTGGAATCGCATCGTCAATTTCACCAAGAAGCAGGTAAGGTGGCGCACCTGATCAACCAGGGTGCTTACGAAGAAGCCGAAAAACAGTTGGAGAACAACACGGGCTTCTCCAAAGCGTCCCAAAAATTGGGTACGGCCGTAATTCAGTTGGCCAAGGAGCTGAAGGTCAAGATGGCGGCTGCGTCCGCTCCCAAGGCGGCTGCGCCCGTGCGCCAAGCGCCGTTCAACAGTGCGGCCAAGCCTAAGGCGGCCGGAGGCGCAGATGGGGACTGGGAATCTTTTTAATGGGGTCGTCTCAGAAAACGGAAAATAAAGCACGCTAAGCCGGTGGCAGCGGTCGCAATGGCCTGAACTTCCCCGCACCGACCTTGGCACTGCTGCGCCATAGGTAATCGCCGGTCAGGTTGATATGCTCCCACCCCAGCGGTGACAGATATTGCAGCAACGTGTCGTCCAGCGCCTTGCCGTGGGCACGCAAAGCACTGGTGGCACGCTCCAGATAGACCGTGTTCCACAACACGATGGCCGCCGTCACCAGATTGAGGCCGCTGGCCCGGTAGCGCTGCTGCTCAAAACTGCGGTCGCGGATTTCACCCAATCGGTAGAAAAAGACGGCCCTGGCCAGCGCGTTGCGCGCCTCGCCCTTATTCAGCCCCGCATGGACGCGGCGGCGCAGCTCCACGCTTTGCAGCCAATCCAGAATGAACAGCGTGCGCTCGATGCGCCCCAGCTCGCGCAGGGCGACGGCCAAGCCGTTTTGGCGCGGATAGCTGCCGAGCTTGCGCAGCATCAGCGAGGCCGTCACCGTGCCCTGCTTGATCGAAGTGGCCAGCCGTAGGATTTCATCCCAATGAGCGCGAATAGCCTTGATGTTCAGCCTGTCGCTGCTAATCATCGGCTTGAGTGCATCGTAGGCAGTATCGCCCTTGCGAATGAACAGCTTGGTGTCGCCCAGGTCGCGGATGCGCGGCGCGAACCGGAATCCCAGAAAGTGCATCAGGCCGAACACATGATCGGTGAAGCCCGCTGTGTCGGTGTAGTGTTCCTCGATACGCAAGTCAGACTCGTGGTACAGCAGGCCATCGAGCACATAGGTCGAGTCGCGCAAGCCGACGTTGACCACCTTGGCGCTGAAAGGCGCGTATTGGTCGGATATGTGAGTGTAGAAAGTCCGTCCTGGGCTGCTGCCATATTTCGGGTTGATGTGTCCCGTGCTCTCGGCCTTGCGACCAGTTCTGAAATTCTGGCCATCTGACGATGATGTGGTGCCATCGCCCCAGTTTTCGGCGAAAGGTTGTCGAAACTGCGCATTCACCAGCTCGGCCAGTGCCGTCGAATACGTTTCATCCCGGATGTGCCAAGCTTGCAGCCACGACAGTTTGGCGTAGGTCGTGCCAGGGCAGGACTCAGCCATTTTGGTGAGTCCAAGATTGATGCCATCAGCCAGGATAGTCGTCAGCAGCAAGGTTTTGTCCTTGGCCGTGTCGCCGGTCTTCAGGTGCGTGAAATGCCGGGTGAAGCCTGTCCACTCATCAACTTCCATCAGCAGTTCGGTAATTTTTACGTGTGGCAGCAGCATCGCCGACTGGTCGATTATGGCTTGTGCAGTCTCCGGCACTGCCGCGTCCAGCGGCGTGATCTTCAGGCCGGACTCGGTAATGATGGCATCCGGCAGATCATTGGCCGCAGCCATGCGGTTGACGGTGGCAAGCTGCAGTTCCAGCAATGCCAGTCGGCCGTGCAAATACTGATCGCAATCGGTGGCCACTGCTAGCGGCAATTCGTTGCCCAGCTTCAAGGTGGTGAATTTCTCGACCGGTACTAGGTACTCATCGAAGTCCTTGAACTGCCGCGAACCCTGCACCCAGACATCTCCTGAGCGCAGCGCGTTCTTCAGCTCCGACAGGGCGCACAGCTCGTAGTAACGCCGGTCAATGCCATCGTCCGTGAGCACCAATTTGGCCCAGCGCGGTTTGATGAATACGGTCGGCGCGTCGCCGGGCACCTTGCGGGCGTTGTCGCTATTCATATCGCGAAGCACCTCGATGGCATCGAGTACGCCCTTGGCGGCTGGCGCCGCCCGAAGCTTGAGTACGTCCAGGAACTGCGGCGCGTAACGGCGCAACGTAGCGTAGCTTTCACCGATGCGATGCAGAAAGTCGAAACTCTCCGGTTGCGCGAGCTTTTGCGCCTCCGTGACGCTGGCTGCGAAGGTATCCCACGGCATTACTGCCTCGATGGCGGCGAACGGATCGCCGCCGCTCTGTTTGGCTTCCAGCAAGGCTTGGCCGATGCGGCCATACATCCGCACCTTGTCATTGATCGCCTTACCGGAAGCCTGAAACTGCTACTGATGCTTGTTTTTGGCGGCGTTAAATAGTTTGCCAATGATGCGGTCGTGCAGGTCGATGATTTCGTCGGTGACGGTAGCTATGCCTTCAATGGCCAGCGAAACCAGAGTGGCATAGCGTCGTTGCACCTCGAATTTGGCCAAGTCGGCGGGTGTCATCTGTCCGCCCTCTCGGGCGATCTTGAGCAGGCGGTTCTGGTGAACTTGTCGCTCGATGCCTGCGGGAAGGTCAAGCGCCTGCCAAGCCTTGAGGCGCTCGATATGTTCAAGCATATGCCGAGAGTTCGGCTTGATGGGCGACTGGCGCAGCCATGCCAGCCACGTCAATTTGCTGCCGTCCTTGCGCTTGAGAAGTTCATCTAGGCGCTGACGGTGGTGCGACAACAAAGAATCGGTCAACGCCGCGTAAATTCGCCGGTTGGCACGGGTGATGGCCTCGGCGCTCGCGCGCTCGATGGCATTCATGGCGGGCAGGATGATGCTATGCCGCCGCAGGTTTACGACAAGGGCGCTGGCCAGCACAATGCCTTTGTCGGTCTGCAAGGCCAGTTCGGTCAATGTATGGACGGCTTGCCGGTAGTGGCTCATGGTGAAGGGCTTGAATCCGAACACCGTTTGCAACTCAACCAAGTGCTCCCGCCGTGTCTGCTCGCGCTGACCATACTCGTTCCAGCTTTCCACTGGCACCTTGAGTTGTGCGGCCACCATGCGCAACAAGGGCTGAAACGGAAGCTCATCGATGCCCAAAAAGATGCCGGGAAATCGTAAGTAGCAAAGTTGCACAGCGAAGCCCAATCGATTTGCGGGGCCACGGTGCTGGCGGATGATCGACAGATCAGTCTCGTTGAACGTGTACTGCCGGATCAGTTCGTCTTTGGCATCTGGCAGTGCCAGTAGGCTTTCGCGTTCGGTGGCGGACAGGATTGAGCGGCGCGGCATGGTCAGTCCTCCCGCAGGTACTGGTACAGGGTTTCGCGGCTGATGCCGAAGTCACGGGCCACCAAGGTTTTTTGATCGCCAGCCGCGACTCGCCGTTTCAACTCGGTAATCTGTTCGCTGTTTAGCGATTTCTTTCGTCCCCGGTAGGCGCCACGCTGTTTGGCAAGCGCGATCCCCTCGCGCTGGCGTTCGCGGATCAGTGCGCGCTCGAACTCCGCAAAAGCCCCCATGACCGACAGCATCAGGTTGGCCATCGGTGAGTCATCGCCGGTGAACGCCAGCCCTTCTTTAACAAACTCCATGCGCACGCCTCGTTGTGTCAGCCCCTGAACGATGCGGCGCAGGTCATCAAGGTTGCGTGCCAGCCTGTCCATGCTGTGCACCACCACGGTATCACCCTCGCGGACGAAGGCCAGCAGCCTTTCAAGTTCGGGACGTTGCGTGTCCTTGCCGGAAGCCTTATCGGTGAAGACCTTACCGACATCGATTTGCTCCAGTTGCCGATCAGGGTTCTGGTCGAAGCTGCTGACGCGGACATAGCCAATGCGTTGACCTTGCAAGATGCCTCCAAAGGTGAAAGTGTCAGGATGAAATCTATTACCCTTGGCAGCTTGTGTCAATAAATGCAAACTGTAATTCTATTCTGACGTAGTTTGCGCCCAGCATCTGACATCAGGTTAGGGTATAGCCTTAACTGACACCACCTCCCAGGGCCTGATATAAAGCAACACTATCGACTAGGCGTTGTGCCTGGGCCGAAACCATATTGATCCGGATTGACTGTGCCTGTTGCTGCGCGATGAGCAGTTGCAGGTAGCTGGCCGCGCCCAGCCGGTATTGCCGCTCGACCGACTGCAAGGAGGCCTGTGCAGCCATATCAGCGGCAGCGAGGGCAGTCAAAGTTTGTGCATCGCTTTCCACCGCGCGCAGGGTGTCGGCGACGTTACGCAAAGACTCCAACACGACGCTCTGGTAATTGGCTGCGGCGGCATCAAAAGCGGCGAGCGCCGCTCTTTTTTCAGCGGGTAGCCCTGGATTAAAAAGAGGCTGGGTGAGCTGCGCAACCAGGCCCAACACTGCCGAGCCACCACCGAACAGGGCACCGGTGGTCAGCGCTTGAGAGCCAAGGTTGGCGCTCAGGTTGATCTGTGGGTAGAGCTTGGCGATAGCCACACCATAGTCTGCATTGGCCGCATGCAACAGCGCCTCTGACGCCTGGATATCCGGTCGGCGGCGCACCAGTTCTGAGGGCACGACGAGCGGCATCTCGACGGGCAGAGTGAAATCGGCCAGAGTGAAGGCTGGGATGCCACCCGTGCCTGGGGCACGACCGGCTAGCACCGCCAGTAGATGTTCGGTTTGTTGCAGTTGTTTACGCAGCGCAGGCAGTTCTGCCCGCGTTTGCTCCGCCTGAGCTTGTAGGCTCAACGCTTCATCAGGTGAGGCCTGACCGATACGCACGCGTTCATGGGCTAGGCGCAGTTGCTCATCCTGCACGCGCAAAATGGCAGTAGTGGCTTCTAGTTGCGCGGCGAGGCGTGCTCGGGTAATGGCAGCGGTTGCCATGTTGCCGGCAAGGGCCAGGCGCGCAGCATTCAGTTCGAAGCGACGGTAGTCGGCGCGAGCAGCCAAGGCTTCGAGTGCGCGCCGGTTGCCGCCAGCCAGATCGAGGTTGTAATGCACGCCAACGCTGGCGTTGTAGAGGCTGAATTGACGTGCGTCTCCGCTCAACCCTTGGCTACTGGGACTCATTTGCTGGCGCTGAGATCCCAGTGCGACATCTACCTGTGGATATTGCGTCGAGCCCGCCTGTGCGGCAAGAAGCTCCTGCGCCTGTCGCAAATTGGCGCTGATGCTCGCCAGCGTCGGGCTGACATGGAAAGCTTCGTTGATCAGTCCGTCGAGTGTGGATGAACCCAAGCTTTGCCACCATTGCGTTTCGATCGGAAGCCCTTCGACTAGACGTTGTGTTTCGCCGAACTGCGTGGGAGCGGACGCGGTTCTATCAGCTACCGGTGTTGCAGTGTAGCGAGCCACATCGGGTGCGGTGGGACGCTGAAAATCAGGGCCGGCGGCGCAGCCGGCCAGACCGGCGGTGACCAGACCAGCTACTAGGTAAGTTGCCGCAAGCCGTCTTTCGAGGCTGATGGGGCGCTGGCATGTTTTAGCGTGCTCCATAAAAATGCTCCACGAAAGGTTTACGGAAAGCTTGGTGGCAGCCCAAGCAGCTGTCCTGCACGTGGGCGAATGATTGGATCACCGCCTTGCCGTCGCTGCTCGCAGCAGCAAGCTTCATGGCCAGCGCCGCCTCGTGAGTCTGCGCGTCAAAGTTTCTGAACTTGGTCGCATCAGCGCCGAGGTAAGCAAGGATGCGCATTTTTTCAGTAAGCGGTGGCTCGGGGTGTGCAGCAACTTTTGGGGCGAGCTGAACGACCTGAACCCATTCCTCCTGCGAAATCGCACCGGTAATAGCCGGCATGTTGCGCCCGAGTTCCTGCATGATCTTGCGTAGCGCCAGTGGCTCAATCTGGGTAGCGTCACCAGCCCAAGCGGGCAACTGAAAACCCCATAAAAGCAGGCAGGCCGTAACGGTCAGGGTGATAGTTCCAAATGCGTGGCTGTGTTTGCGGTGGGTCATGAAATTCTCCTGTAATTCAATCGTTCTCTCATTCGAACTCCCGCCCTTCGCCAGCTTCCTCATGGGTCACACCGTCGCGGATGTGGTAGATGCGCTTGAAAGTGGGGATGATCTTTTCGTCATGGGTGACGACGATGATGGCGGTCTCGAACTTCCGAGCCATGTCATTGAGGATGCGGATCACAGCCATGGCGCGCTCGGAATCCAGCGGCGCAGTGGGTTCATCGGCCAGGATCACCGGGGGACGATTGACCAATCCGCGCGCGATGGCAACCCGTTGCTGCTCGCCACCGGAGAGTTGCGAGGGCATCGCGCGAGCTCGGTGTTGCACATCAAGCGCCGTGAGCAATTCCAGTGCCTTCGCGCGCGACTCTCCATTCGCGACGCCTGCAAGCATCGGCAGCAGCGCCACGTTGTCGGTGACATCGAGAAACGGAATCAGGTATGGTGCTTGGAAAACGAAACCGATCTTGTCGCGCCGCAAGGCGCGCAAGTCGCGGACTTTCCAGCCATCGTCGTAGATCACTTCATCACCCAGCGTCATGCGCCCTGCGGTCGGATCAATCACTGCGCCCAGACATTTGAGCAGCGTGCTCTTGCCGGACCCGGAAGGGCCAATCAGGCCAACCACCTCGCCGGGTGCCACCTGCATGTCCACGCCTTTCAAGGCATCGACCGCGGTATCCCCCTCGCCATAACGTTTTCTCAAACCTTCGATGCGAATGCCTTTGCCACTCATCTCAACCTCCAATGGCTTCGGCCGGATCGACCTTGAGTGCCATGCGAATGGCGACGATGCTGGCTAGAACGCAGATCACGAGCACGGCGAAAAAACCGGCGATGGAGTCGAACGGCATCAACAGTACGTACTTGGGAAACAGGGGCGCTGAGAAAGTGGCTGTGATCTTGCCGACCACGAAACCAATCACGCCCAGGGCGAGCGCCTGCTGCATGATCATCGCGGCGATGGTTCGGTTGCGTGTGCCGATGAGCTTCAACACCGCGATCTCGCGGATTTTGTCCATCGTCAGCGAATAGATGATGAAGGCAACGATGGCCGCGCTAACGATGGCCAGAATCACTAAGAACATGCCGATCTGCTTGGCCGAGGTGGCGATCAACTTGCCGACGAGGATGTCTTCCATCTGTGCCCGGGTGTAGACCGTCAAACGCTTCCAGCGCCGGATGGATTCGGCAACCTCGTCCGGCGTATGGCCAGGTTTCAGTGTGACCAGTACTGCATTGACGAACGCGTTGGTGCTCTGTGAAGCAATCACGGCATCCAGCAAACCTGGAACACCGGGTCGATTGAAAGCCGGGTTGGCTTCGGTGCGACGCCGGCTTTGCCAAATGGCGTCGTTGTCCTTGAGGAACTGAGCCTCTTGGGCATCCTTGAGCGGAATGAATACCATCGGGTCGCCGCTGGACGACACCATGCGCCGTGTAAGCCCAACGACGGTGTAATGATTTCGGCGAATGGCAAGACGATCTCCCAGTTTGAAGCCGGTGGCGATGTCGGCCACCGCCTCGTAGTGACTGCGCGTGATCTGGCGTCCAGCGACGAGATAAGGAGGCCATCCGGGTGTAGCCCCCAACGCGCCGGGCGCGATGCCGACCACCATGGTGCGTACATCACTCTCGCCCTTGCGTACCTGCATGGTCAGGTAGGTCACGTTCGCTGCCTGGGCGACTCCCGGCATGGCGAGGATGGCGCGATACACGTCATCGTTGAGGCTGGACGACTCCGCATAAGGACCCAGAGTGTCCTTTTGCACCACCCAAAGGTCGGCGCCACTGTTGTCGAGCAGCGCCTTGCCGTCGTCCACCATGCCCCGGTACACCCCGGCCATGACCAGGGTGACGCCGATCAGCAGACCCAGACCGATGCCAGTGAAGACGAACTTTCCCCAGGCATGGAGAATGTCGCGGCCGGCCAGGCTGATCATCGTGACACTCCTGGGATGTGGTCGACCACATGGATGCGGCTGCGCGCCGTCAGTGCCTTTTCGCTATAGGTCACAACCTGGTCCCCATTCTTGAGCCCTTCGCGCACCTGCACGTAACCATTGAGGTCGGAAGTGCCGAGCTTGACCGGGGAGAAACGCAGATCACCATCCACGATTTGCCAGACCCCGACTTTGTCGCCCTCACGCTGGACGGCAGAGTTGGGGATCAGTGGAGCGGCCGGGAGCGCCGGCAAGTCAACCGTGACTTCGCCCAGTTCACCCACCGGTGGCAAAGGTTCTGGTTTGTTATCGAATGTCACCTTGGCGAGCGTTTCCTCGGTTACCGCGTCGGCCTTGGGTTCCACCCGCAGCACGCGACCATTCAACGTCTGGCCGCCACGCGAACGCAGGACGATACGAGCCGGCAGCCCCCCAGCCAGCCCCGATGCGCTGATCTGGTCGAAGCGCACATTGATCCACAAACTCTTGGGGTCGATCACTTCCACCACGGCCTGGCCTGCGACGATGGTCGTGCCGGGATCGGCATCGCGCACGGCGACTACACCGTCGACCGGCGCGATCAGGCGCAGATTGCTCCGCTGCGCGACGAGTCCTTCGCGGTCGGAGCGTGCCCGGGCAATATCTTCCCGAGCGGCGGATAGGGCGGCATCGGCGATCTGCAGTTCCTGCCGCTTGGTGGTGACGATTTCCTCGCTGGTCGAGCGCACCGCAAACAATTGCTCATAGCGGCGCGCCTGGGTTTGCGCGTAGGCTTGCCGGGCTTCAGCCTCGCGCAAAGCCGCTTCCGCACGCTTGAATGCCGATTCCTGTGACCGCACCCGATCATCGAGGTCGACCGGGTCCATTTCACCTAGTACCTGCCCGGCCTTGACTTGGTCTCCCACATGTACATCCAGACGTTTGACGCGCCCGGCAAACGTCGGGCCGATCTTGTAGGTGTAACGCGCCTCCACCGTGCCGATGCCGAACAGCGCCGGCGTGATAGCCCGTGACTCGACGCTTGTTACCGTCACAGCGACAGGGGCGAGCGGCCCTGATCGCAGACCGACATAAACAAAGAGCACCAGCAAAGGAATGATGACGGCAAGCAACGCCAGGGTGCGGCCTTGCAAGGGCAACTTTTTCATTGCGTACTCCTTATGCCACGCCGATAAATTGCAAAGACGCGCGGCGCATCGCGATGCATACGTTCTACATCACCCGCCAACAGCGATTGCATGACCAAGCCCTGGATCGTGCCAATGAACAGCGTTGCCGCTGCCTCGTTGTCAAGCGAGGGAGACAACTCGCCGCTGGCCTTGCCTTTCTCGATGAGACGATGCAAACGTTCGCCGTAGCGCTGAATCAAGGTTTGCACCATGCGCTTGGCCGGTGTCGATTCGGCACGCTGAAGCTCACCAAACATCATTCTTGGTACACCTGGGTGGTCAGCAACAAATTCGATATGGCTCATGAACATCGCCTCCATGGCTGCCAAGGGCGACTCGATTCCTTGTGCGGATTGATCGATTCTGGCTAATAGGCGCTCTGCTACCCACTCCATGACCGCCTGCCAAATGGCTTCCTTGTTCGGGAAGTGCCGAAACAGCGCACCCTGGGTCAAGTTCATGTGTTTAGCGATAGCCGCAGTGGTGATCTCGCTTGGGTTTTGCGAACCGGCAAGCGCCACGACGGACTCGACAGTTACGGCACGACGTTCATCGGCCGGCAGATGCTTTGGATGGGTGTCCACTAGCACTCCTTGTAAGATAGTAATTGATTACTATCTTAGCACAAGAGGCAACTCAAACAAGAGATAAGTCAAACCCCGACGTGCTCGTCAATATCTAGCGTCTGCAATGGGCTTAACGTGCTTTATTTTCCGTTTTCTGAGAGGTCCCCTGCAGGCAGTTGCACAGCACAAGGCCGAAGCTGGCACCTTGCGTGAACTGGTGGAGCAGTTCAGACCGACGCAGAAATCTTCTCGTAAAAAGCGTGGTGGTGAAGCGCCAGAGGTTAAATAAGCAGGCTTCTGGCGATAAAAGAAGGAATAAATGACAGCCCTTTAATAACCAAAAGGCTTATGAGTCAAAACTGGCCGTATCCTGGCTTGCCCTCGGTGTGGGTGCGGCCACGGGGTAGACCTCAAGCAGATGCTGCCGACTGGCGATATTCATGGCGCGCATCAGATGAAAGTCACTGCTGACCACGGCCACGGGCGCATCTGCCGGCACGCCGCGCTCTGCCAGCATGGGGCGGCTTAGCTGGATATTGAGTTCGGTGCTGGTGCTGAGTTTTTCCAGCACCATCCGGTCTGCCGCAATGCCGTGGCGCTGCTGCAGATAGCGGGCCATGATCTCGGCTTCAGACTCTTTCTCGCCCCAGTCCACACCGCCGCAGACGGCGATGAAGGCTGTGGGTTGCAGCTTTGCCAGCTCAGCAGCCGTATCCAGTCGCGCGGCCAGAACGGGACGGGGGTGACCGTTCAAGGTTCCGCTGCCCAAGACCACGATGGATTGAACGGGCGGCACCTGCTGTGGCTCCAGCCCCAGTGTGAAAAGCCGGCTCCAGAACCACAGCAGACTCAGCAGCCAGATGGCAAAACCGGTCCAGGCCAGAGTCCACAAGCGCGCATGCATGGGTCTCCTGGCTCGCCAGACTTGCACTGACTGCCATTTCCAGCTCAGCCACAAAGCGGTTGAACCAAAGATGGCGGGCAGTACCACACCCATGTTGAAGTGACCCATGGCCATCAGCACCAGCGCATCGACCAGCAGCAGCACGCCCACCACCGCCAATACCGTGCGGATGAATCGGCGGGGTGGGTAACCCAGGATATCTGCTTTCAAAGTCATAGCTACCAGCGATTGATGAATATAGGGTTGAAGCCAATATGGCTTGAAGAATTACAAAAGCCCGCAAAGCCAAAGCCATGCGGGCTCTTTCATTTCAGAGCATGAGCGTCTGCGCGTTCAGCCCTGCTGGCGCAGGCCATCGGCCCTGAAATCCTTGCATCATTCAAATTCCAGAATGATGTCGTCCACCGCCAGCGAGTCACCCTTGGTCGCGCTGATCTTGCCCACGATGCCGTCTTGCGCGGCGAACAAGATGTTTTCCATCTTCATGGCTTCAATCACGGCCAGCTTTTCGCCAGCTTGCACCTTCTGGCCAGGCTGCACTGCCACGTCGACCAACAGGCCGGGCATGGGCGAGAGCAGGAACTTGGACAGATCCGGCGGAGCCTTGTAAGGCATCAGCTTGTGCATCTCGGCACCCTTGGGCGACAGCACCATGACATCGGCTTGCGTGCCGTTGTGGATGATGCGCAACAGCAGCGGGTTCTTTGCCGTGCCACGCTCGATCTGGCAGGTGAAATCCTTGCCATTGCACACGCCGCGCACGACCAGATCCCGAATGTCGGCATTGCTGCGGAATTCATAGGTCTTGCCATTGATAACAACCTTGCACGCACGGGCTTCCGCGTCAAAGTCGGTGACTTCGCCGCTCACGTACTGGTTGTTGCCTTCGGCACCCAGCACCACAGCGGTGTACTGCTGACCGACTTGGAGCTGGTGGCCTTGCATCTGACCGGTAATCGTCGATGCACGCGCACGGTAGCGACGGTTGCGGAACATGGCCAGAGCGACCAGGAAGTCCGGATCGGCGTGCGGCACGTCTTCGGCGTGAAAACCGTGGGCGTAGTGCTCAGCGATGAAGCCCGTGTTGAACTCACCCGTCACAAACTTGGGGTGGGCCAGCAGCGCTGCCTGGAAGGGAATGTTGGAGCTGATACCGCGAATGGCAAAACCATTCAGGGCTTCACGCGCCTTGGCAATGGCCTCGTTGCGATCCTTGCCGTGCACAATGAGCTTGGCGATCATCGAGTCGTAGAACATGGGGATCTCGCCGCCGTCATAGACGCCGGTATCCACACGCACGCCTTGCAGATGCTCTGTGTCGCCTTGCCACATGGTCTGCTCTGGCGGCTGGAAGCGCACCAGGCGACCGGTGGAAGGCAGGAAGTTGCGGAACGGGTCTTCGGCGTTGATACGGCACTCAATGGCCCAGCCGTCACGCTTCACATCAGCCTGGCCAAAAGCCAGCTTTTCGCCGGCCGCCACGCGGATCATCTGCTCGACCAGATCCAGACCGGTAATGCACTCGGTCACAGGATGTTCCACCTGCAGACGCGTGTTCATTTCGAGGAAGTAGAAGTCCTGATCCTTGCCGACCACAAATTCCACAGTACCGGCGGACTGGTACTTCACGGCCTTGGCCAGTTGCACCGCTTGTTCGCCCATGGCTTTGCGGGTTTCGTCGCTGATGAAGGGGCTTGGTGCCTCTTCGATCACCTTCTGGTGACGACGCTGAATGGAGCACTCACGCTCGTTCAGGTACACCACGTTGCCGTGGCTGTCGCCCAGAATCTGGATTTCAATGTGGCGGGGCTCCTGGACGAACTTCTCAATAAAGATGCGGTCGTCGCCAAAGCTGTTGCGCGCCTCGTTCTGGCAAGAAGCAAAGCCTTCAAAGGCTTCCTTGTCGTTGAACGCCACCCGCAGGCCCTTGCCGCCGCCGCCGGCCGAAGCCTTGATCATCACGGGGTAGCCAATGCCCTTGGCGATTTCCACCGCTTGCTCGGGGCCAGCGATGGCGTCGTTGTAGCCGGGAATGGTGTTGACCTGGGCTTCATTGGCCAGCTTCTTGGACGCGATTTTGTCGCCCATGGCGGCAATGGAGTGGGCCTTGGGGCCGATGAAGGCAATGCCTTCGTCTTCGCAGCGCTTGGCAAAAGCTTCGTTTTCAGAGAGGAAGCCATAGCCTGGGTGAATGGCTTGTGCACCCGTGCTCTTGGCAGCCGCAATGATGCGGTCCGCCACTAGGTAGGACTCGCGGCTGGGAGCGGCACCAATGTGCACGGCCTCGTCGGCCAGCTTCACATGGCGCGCATCCTTGTCAGCGTCCGAATACACGGCCACGGTCTTGATGCCCATCTTGCGGGCAGTGGCGATCACGCGGCAGGCGATTTCGCCGCGGTTGGCAATCAGGATTTTGGTGAACATGTTGTCTGCTTCCTTCGGTTTTTGTCTCTAGCGTTGAGCGAGCGGGAATCCAGTCGCTCGATCAACTGCACTTCAGTTTTTTCTAGTCGCACGCCAAGCCAGCGGCTCAGGCTGTCCCTGTCGTGCGTGTTTAAGTTGTTGGCGACATCCAATACCACCACCGTGCTTGGCTGGGCTGCATTGCTGGCATTGTCCGAGCGCTCGCCTTGCGCCAGGGTCAGCGCGCAGACCAGCGGCTGCTGGGCTTGCACTTCCTGAAGCAGCGCCAGGGCATCGACCGCCTTGACCGGCGGTTTTTCGTCCAAGGCCTTGGCTTCCGCCACATCCTGCTGCAAGGCCTTGAGCTGCGCGTCCATGGACTTGACCTGCTCGACCAGCGTCTTGTTCACGCCTTCCTCCAGCTCGCTGCGCAGCTTTTCGACATTGAGGGAGTCGTCTCCGGCATCACGCACCAGCACCGTCACATCGGCCTGCCCGTCGCGGAGCATGCGGCGCTGTACCTGCTCGCGCAGCTGGGCTTCGTCAGTCCGGCCCACCACGATCAGGCGCAGCGTACGTGCCCCCGCATCTACCTCATGCATCAGTACATGGCTGTTGGGTTCTGCTTCCAGATCCCGTGCCACGCGGACTGCGGCACTGGCAAACACCTCTTGCTGCACCAGGCGATAGCCCATCCACACGCTGGGTACCAGCACCACCGTCAGGCCCAGCGCGATGATGAGCCGATGGCGCTTGCGCGTCACTTCGTCAAGTTCACCCTGGCGCGGCAGACGCAGCAGCTTGGCCACCGCGAGGGTGGACGCGCCAATGAACATGCTGTTGATGATGAACAGGTAGAAGGCGCCGCCAAACATGTCCCAGCGGCCATGGGCAATGCCAAAGCCTGCGGTGCACAGTGGGGGCATGAGCGCGGTGGCAATCGCCACGCCCGGCACGACGTTGGAATAGCCGCGGCGTGTAACCGCCACCATGCCAGCCGCGCCGCCGAAAGCGGCAATTAGCACATCCCACAGCGTGGGAAAAGTGCGGGCCATCAGCTCGGACTGGGGCTGCTCCAGCGGGCTGAGCGTGAAGTACAGCACCGAAGTCAGCAAACTCAGAACCACGAAGATGGCCAGGTTCTTGCCCGCCATGCGGATCAAGCCCAGGTCTTGCACGGCCGCACCGTAGCCCATGCCCACAATGGGTCCCATCAGCGGCGAGATCAGCATGGCACCGATGATCACGGCAGTGGAGTTCGTATTGAGCCCCACCGAAGCGATCAGGATGGCGAAGAACAGCACCCACAAGTTGGTGCCGCCAAATTGCGCGCCCGAACGCACCGTCTCGTCAATGACGGATGGCTCCTGCTGATCCTTGCGCAGGTCAAACAGAAAAAGCAGGTTCGGGCGCATAGTTACATCGCTTTCACAAAGGGATGTTGCCGTGCTTGCGCCACGGATTCTCGAGCTGCTTGTTCTTCAGCATCTCAAGGCTGCGGCAGATACGCTTGCGCGTTTCATGTGGCTGGATCACGTCGTCGATAAAGCCACGCGCGCCGGCAACAAAGGGGTTAGCAAAGCGTTCTTTGTACTCCGCTTCGCGGGCGGCCAGCTTGACAGGATCGTTCTTATCTTCACGGAAGATAATTTCCACTGCGCCCTTGGCTCCCATCACGGCGATTTCAGCGTGAGGCCACGCCAGATTCACATCACCGCGCAAATGCTTGGAAGCCATCACGTCGTACGCGCCGCCGTAGGCCTTGCGAGTAATGACGGTGATTTTCGGCACCGTGGCTTCCGCGTACGCATACAGCAGCTTGGCGCCGTGCTTGATGATGCCGCCGTACTCCTGGCTGGTACCGGGCATGAAGCCGGGCACATCGACAAAAGTGACCACAGGGATGTTGAACGCATCGCAGAAGCGCACAAAGCGCGCCGCCTTGATAGAAGACTTGATGTCCAGGCAACCAGCCAGCACCAGGGGCTGGTTGGCCACGATACCCACAGTCTGGCCAGCCATGCGGGCAAAACCGATGATGATGTTCTTGGCGTATTCGGGCTGCAGCTCGAAGAAGTCGCCATCGTCCACGGTCTTGGCGATCAGCTCCTTCATGTCGTAAGGCTTGTTGGCGTTGTCGGGCACCAGCGTGTCCAGCGACATGTCGGCACGGTTCACCGGATCGGTGGACACGCGCACGGGTGCCTTTTCCTTGTTGTTCAGTGGCAGGTAGTTGTACAGGCGACGCAGCATCATCAGTGCTTCCACGTCGTTGTCGAACGCCATGTCGGCCACACCGCTCTTGGTGGTGTGGGTGATGGCACCGCCCAGCTCTTCGGCCGTGACTTCTTCATGGGTCACGGTCTTCACGACTTCAGGGCCGGTCACGAACATGTAGCTCGAGTCCTTGACCATGAAAATGAAGTCGGTCATGGCGGGCGAGTACACCGCACCACCCGCTGACGGGCCCATGATCATGGAGATTTGTGGCACCACACCCGAAGCCAGCACGTTCTTCTGGAACACGTCAGCATAGCCGCCCAGAGAGGCCACACCTTCCTGAATACGCGCACCGCCGGAGTCGTTCAGACCGATGACAGGAGCGCCAACCTTCATGGCCTGGTCCATCACCTTGCAGATTTTTTCGGCATGGGTTTCGGACAAGGCACCACCAAACACCGTGAAGTCCTGGCTGAACACAAAGACCAGGCGGCCATTGATCATGCCGTAGCCGGTGACTACGCCGTCGCCGGGAATTTTGGTCTCTTCCATGCCGAAGTCCGTGCAGCGGTGCTCCACGAACATGTCCCACTCTTCAAACGTGCCGTCGTCCAGCAGCAGTTCAATGCGTTCGCGCGCAGTGAGCTTGCCCTTTTTGTGCTGTGCGTCGATGCGCTTTTGTCCCCCACCCAGCCGCGCGAGTTCTCGCTTGGCTTCTAGCTGCTTCAGGATATCGTCTTGCATGCTTGTCCTCTATCGTGATTTGGGTTGCTTGTCTCGCAAGTAGTAGTGCGATGCTATGGTAATAAGAGCTACTAGCGCCTACTGCATTTGGGCTAGAAGTAGATTTCTTGCTGCGGTACTAGCCGCAATACGGCCAGCGGCCACATCGTCCTGAAGGACGGGGAGCATGGCCTTGACCTGCGGGTGCTGGCGAAACGCCTGCTTGAGGCCGAAGTCAATGCGCTCCCACATCCAGGCCAGCGACTGCTTTTCGCGGCGCAGTTGCAGGCGGCCGTTGGCGGTCTGCATGTCTCTGAAGCTGCTCACTGCCGCCCAGAAATCATCCACCCCGTTACCCAGCAAGGCGCTGATCTGAATCACACGTGGCTGCCAGAGCGCGCCATGCGTGGCGTGGTCCGGGTTGCCATGCATACCCAGCAAACGCAGGCTCGAGGTAATTTGTGCCTGCGCACGCATGGCAGCTTTGGGATCGATGTCGGCCTTGTTGATGACCACCAGGTCAGCCAGCTCCATCACGCCTTTTTTGATGGCCTGCAGATCGTCGCCTGCGTTGGGTAGCTGCAGCACGCAGAACATATCGGCCATGCCATGCACGGCAATTTCGCTCTGGCCCACGCCCACGGTCTCGATGATGACCACGTCATAGCCTGCGGCTTCGCAGACCAGCATGGCTTCACGCGTTTTCTCGGCCACACCGCCCAGAGTCCCGCTGGACGGACTGGGGCGGATATAGGCTTCCATACGCATGGACAGGTGCTCCATACGGGTCTTGTCACCAAGAATAGAGCCGCCAGAGACCGAGGACGATGGGTCAATCGCCAGCACCGCAACGCGCAGGCCCTTGCCAATCAGGTACAGGCCCAGAGCTTCAATAAACGTCGATTTACCAACGCCCGGCACGCCGCTGATGCCAAGGCGAAATGCCTTGCCCGTGTGCGGCAGCAGGGCCGTGAGCAAGCCATCTGCCTGCTCACGGTGGTCAGCGCGGGAGGATTCCAGCAAGGTGATGGCCTTGGCCATCGCCCGGCGCTGCACGGCAGCGTTGCCGTGCAGGATGCCGTCTTGCATTTGCTCAGGTGTCACTTCGTGTTCGCCTTTGCTATCAGTACGCCGGGGCTTAAATGCCGTTGGCCTTCTTGATTTGCTCCAGCACATCCTTGGCGCTGGCAGGAATGGGGGTGCCGGGGCCGTAGACGCCCTTGACGCCTGCGCTGTACAGGAAGTCATAGTCCTGCGCAGGAATCACGCCACCGACGAAGACGATGATGTCGTCCGCGCCCTGAGCCTTCAGCTCGGCAATGATGGCAGGCACCAGAGTCTTGTGACCCGCAGCCAGTGTGGAGACACCCACGGCGTGCACGTCATTTTCAATGGCCTGACGAGCACATTCTTCGGGTGTCTGGAACAACGGGCCCATGTCCACGTCGTAGCCCAGATCGGCAAAAGCGGTGGCCACCACCTTGGCACCACGGTCATGACCGTCCTGGCCCAGCTTGGCGACCATCACACGGGGGCGACGGCCCAGCGTTTCAGCCGCGGCGTTGATTTCTTCCTTGAGCTTGTCCCAGCCTTCGGCGGAGTCATAAGCGGCAGCGTACACACCGGTCACCTTTTGCGTATCAGCGCGGTGGCGGCCAAAGGCCTTTTCCATCGCATCGGAGACTTCACCCACCGTGGCGCGCAGGCGCACGGCCTTGATGGCCAGATCCAGCAGATTGCCCTCACCGGACTCTGCTGCAGAAGTGATAGCTGCCAGCGCTTGTTCCACTTGGGCTGTATCGCGTTTTGCCTTGATGCTATTCAAACGGGCAATCTGGCTGTCACGGACTTTGACGTTGTCCACATCCAGAATTTCGATAGCGTCTTCCTTGGCCAGCTTGTACTTGTTGACGCCAACAATGACTTCCTTGCCGGAGTCAATGCGTGCCTGCTTTTCAGCAGCGGCGGCTTCGATCTTGAGCTTGGCCCAGCCGCTGTCCACGGCGGCCGTCATGCCGCCCATGGCATCCACTTCTTCAATGATCTTCCACGCGGCGTCGGCCATGTCCTGGGTCAGCTTTTCCATCATGTAGGAACCGGCCCAGGGGTCGATCACATTGGTGATGTGGGTTTCTTCCTGAATGATGAGCTGGGTGTTGCGCGCAATGCGGGCCGAGAATTCGGTGGGCAGTGCAATGGCTTCATCGAGCGCATTGGTGTGCAGCGACTGAGTGCCGCCAAACACGGCGGCCATGGCTTCGATGGTGGTGCGCACCACGTTGTTGTAGGGATCTTGTTCGGTCAGCGACCAGCCCGAAGTCTGGCAGTGCGTGCGCAGCATCAGGCTCTTGGGGTTCTTGGCGCCGGTTTCCTTCATGATGCGGCACCACAGAAGGCGGGCGGCGCGCATTTTGGCGATCTCCAGGTAGAAGTTCATGCCAATCGCCCAGAAGAAAGACAGACGGCCCGCGAATGCGTCCACATCCATGCCTTTTTCCACGGCCGTCTTCACATACTCTTTGCCATCGGCCAGCGTGAAAGCCAGCTCGAGCGCCTGGTTGGCGCCGGCTTCTTGCATGTGGTAGCCCGAAATCGAGATCGAGTTGAACTTGGGCATGTTCGCGCTCGTGTACTCGATGATGTCGCCAATGATCTTCATCGACGGCTTGGGCGGGTAGATATAAGTGTTGCGCACCATGAACTCTTTCAGAATGTCGTTCTGAATCGTTCCTGCCAGTTGGTCCTGCGACACGCCCTGCTCTTCCGCCGCCACCACGTAGCCAGCCAGCACGGGCAGCACGGCGCCGTTCATGGTCATGGAGACCGAAACCTTGTCCAGAGGAATCTGGTCAAACAAGATCTTCATGTCTTCGACCGAGTCAATAGCGACGCCCGCCTTGCCCACGTCGCCCGTCACGCGGGGATGGTCAGAGTCGTAGCCACGGTGCGTGGCCAGATCAAAAGCGACGGATACGCCTTGGCCACCGGCAGCCAGCGCCTTGCGGTAGAAGGCGTTGGATTCTTCGGCGGTCGAGAAGCCTGCGTACTGGCGAATCGTCCAGGGGCGGCCTGCATACATGGTGGCCTGTGGTCCACGAATGTAGGGGGCAAAGCCCGGCAGCGTGTTGGTGTGCTGCAGGTCTGCGGTGTCTTCAGCCGTGTACAGGGGCTTGACGGTGATGCCGTCAGGCGTGACCCAGTTCAGGTTGTTGATATCACCGCCTGGCGATACCTTGTTCGCAGCCTTGTTCCAGGCTTGCAGATCTGCTGCTGCAAATTCTTGTTGCCCCTGTTTCGCGTTCTCTTGGCTCATGTTGTCTCTCGTCTGCGGTGCGCGCAGTGAAGGTTGGGATTGCGGTGAACTACCTATTTGCAGCAAGTGTACATGATTCATAATTATAAATTCAAAATTCTTACGCATATAATTGCCCGTAATGACGACCAAAATGCTTACACCCCTCGCGCTATATGAACAGGTCGCTGAGCAGCTGCGCCAACGCATCTTTCAGCAAGAACTGGAACCTGGCGCATGGATTGACGAACTCAAGATTGCCGAGGAATACGGCATCAGTCGCACTCCCCTGCGTGAAGCACTGAAGGTCCTTGCCGCTGAAGGTCTGGTGACCATGAAATTGCGCCGCGGTGCCTATGTGACGGAGGTTTCGCGCAAGGACATCTCGGACGTCTACCACCTGCTGAGCCTGCTGGAGGCGGATGCCGCCTCAGAAGTCGCTGGCAAGGCCACTGACGAAGAGCTGCAGCGCCTGCAGCAAACCCACGAAGAACTCAAACTGCATACGGCTAACGCTGAACGCTTTTTCGCACTCAACGAAAGCTTTCATATGCAGATTCTGGATATTGCCAACAATCGCTGGCGCAATCAGCTCGTGGCCGACCTGCGAAAAGTGATGAAACTCAACCGCCACAAATCGCTATTTAAGCAAGGCCGTATTGAAGATTCTCTGGCCGAGCACGATGCCATCATGCTGGCGCTGATACAACGCAAGCCACAAGTTGCCATGAACGCGGTAAAGCAGCATTTTTCCAATGGCCTGGAAGCTGCGATTTAAATGAGGCAACGGCTTGTGCGCCTCTATTCGTGAACAATCGTCTTTGGCAGACGTTTTTGAAGGCAGTCTAGGATTAATCCTACAAATTAAATAAATCGGATTACCTAATTTGTGCGATCCTAGGGAAAGTAACTGAATGTGCTTTCATTCTTTCAAGAAGACTATTCATGCAGGCACAATTTTTTTGGACTCCATCTTCTGATGCTCACTTGCAACAAGGCGAGCACGATCCCTTTCTAGTTTTGCTTTCCCTGGCTGTTTGCTGTATTGCTTCGGGTCAAGCATTACGCCTTGCGGCATTTGCACGTCTGGCCGTTACACCGCAGCTACGCTACTGGTCCATTGCGGGAGGCTCGCTGGCGCTGGGCACCGGAATCTGGGCCATGCATTTCATTGGCATGCTGGCCTATTCTTTGCATGGCCTTGTTCATTACGAGCTTTTATTGACAGTTCTCTCCATACTGCCCGGCATCGCGGCCTCAGCGGTTGCCCTCACCTTGCTGTCACGCAATGAACTTAGCTCCAAACAGTTGATGCTTGGCGGATTAATTGTGGGCGGTGGAATTGCCACCATGCATTACAGCGGCATGGCAGCCATGCGCATGCAGTCGCCATATCAATATTCCCCCTTCTGGTTTGCCGTTTCACTGGTGGTGGGCGTGGCGCTGGCTACGTTGGCACTCTGGGTGCATTTTGGCTTGCTGCGTTTCAGCGTCAAGCACGCCACGCTGAGAAAAACACTGGCAGCTCTCATCATGGGCGGCGCTATTGCAGGCATGCATTACATCGCCATGCTGGCGCTGCGGGTTACTGCCGATCACGGCAATCACAGCATCCCCCCCACCAATGACAAACTGATTCTTTCGCTGACCATTGCCCTGATCACTCTGGCGATTGGCGCCCTGATTGCACAGGCAAACGCTTTGATTCATTACCGCACGCACTGGCAAAAAGTGGACATGAATGAGGCCCGCCTGAGCGCCTTGGTCAATATGGCTGCTGACGGTATTATCTGCATTGACAGCAACGGCCGAGTTACCGATTACAACCCAGCGGCTGAAGCCATTTTCGGTTGGACTGCAGAGGAAGTGTTGGGGAAAAATGTGAAAATGCTCATGCCTGGGGCACTTTCCAGCCAGCATGATCATTATCTTGATCGGCATGAAGCAGGTCAGCGCAATGCTGCTCAGCCTCTGAAAAACAAAATTTCTGAAGTACTTGGTCAGAACAAGCAAGGCACCTTGGTTCCACTGCGTCTGGCATTAAGTCAGGCCGAAGCACGCGGACAGCGTATTTATGTGGGTCTGCTAACTGACTTGTCTGATAGCAAAAGAACAGAGCGCCAGTTGCATATTGCTTCCACTGTTTTTGACCATTCTTATGAAGGTATGGTGGTGCTAGATGCCAACCGCAAAGTGGTCGATATCAACCCGGCTTTTGAACGCATTAGCGGTCTTAGCCGCAAAAGTGCCAAGAACAAGGAATTCGTCAGTCTGTTTATTCAGGATGAGGAAGACAGGCAGTGGCGTGAAATCTGGACCGCAATTGGCCGTAACGGTCACTGGCAAGGCTCTTGTACCATGCGCCATGATAGCCATAGTCACCAGATTTCCTTAACCGCAGTACGTGACGAACAGCAGCGCCTGCATCACTACATTGCCGTTTGCTATCAGCGGGTTGATATTCCACTCAACGCTGTTAATTAAGCAACGCTAATCGGACATTATTTCATTTTTGTAGAACGCTATCATTCACGAAGCAGTAAGCGGCCTCCTTCTGAGGCTTAAGCGAATAAATCATCAAAGTGTGAGCGATGCACTCAGTCTGACTGATTAAACGGGAGATCCACTGAAAAAGCTTGACACGGACTGATACGGCTGCTCGCGAGCCCACTGGAGCCGGGCACTTGGCGCATCCAGCCTGCCTCAAGGTGCGGGAGCTGCCATATAGCGACCTAATCCATATTCATCGACCAGGCGATAACGTTGAAAGCCATGTCTATATTCTGGCGGACTCAGGTGTTTCGCTACTGCTCCAAGCATTTAAAAGAGCTTTGAGCGCTATTTGGCCCTGGCGGTTCCTGAGTTGCATGCGCAGGATCTGTGGCACTGTCTTCTCAAGATTTGAAATGTTTTGATCTCCGCTCCACGTATCTACGAGCGTGTGTGCTCCAAGGTGCAGGAAACGTTGATGTCTAGCCTAAATAAGCACGAGTTGTTTGAGGTGGCAGTTAAGAAAAGACTGGCGTACCCTCTGCGACCGAAAAGCGTTCCCTTTTTCAAATGGAGGCAAGCACCTCTGGCTCGTCCTCTTGGATACCGATGGCTTTAAGCAAACTTGTTGCCGAACCTTAGTAATTCCAGTTGGCGGACGCTCGCGTACAGCCATCAGCGCCAACGTGCGAATGACAATTGGCCTGATGAAAACTGCCGCACTCGCATCAAAGGCCGCATTAAAGAAGTCATCGTCACATCTACTGGCTGACGCCAGCCATGTGCGATGTGGTCCCGGAAATCGATCTGAGAGCGCTTCAAATAAGATTTGAGACGCTCTAATTAATTTATGTAAGTTACATTAAATAATTAAGCATGAGTAGCCAACAACACAATTTTTCTACTTCAATCCGTAAATGCATTGCTGCAGCGCGTCAATGACGCCTACCCCACACATCCGGCTCAAGCCTTAATGTTCACCCCCCAAAGATCATACGTTTGCCATCGAATGGCATTGGCGGGTTACCAAGGTTAGATGGATCCATTCGCGGGTCTTCCATCATCTTTTTCATGGCCGCGTCTCTCGTAGCCTTGTTCGGCCATTCAACCCACGAAAAAGCCACTGTTTCCTCAGCGGTTGCATGAAGACGGACAGCTATCGCTGTGCAGCAGACATTGGCCACCGAGGCACGAACGACAACAATGGGTCGAGAAGCGACGATCGCAAACAAGACGCAGTTGTTTGGAAATTACCGGCCATCAATGACCAGCTAATGTTTTTCATCCTCACCGCTTCAAGTCAGCTCAGGGACATCTGCTGGATCGAGGTGCGTGTAGATCTTCAAAGAAGCCCAAGACTCATGCAGCGAAAACTGCGCCACCTGCTCAATGCTGTAGCCACGCTCAAACAAACGACTGATGGCTTCATGCCGCAGATCCGGGATGTTCAAAAGCTTGCAAGCCCTCGTGAAGCTTGAGCTGATACTGCGATGGTTATAGGAAAAGCGCGAGCCTCCTGCTTGCCAAAGTACTCACTGAGCGCAGCCTCTTCCTCGGGCTTCAGGCGGCGTATGCGCCAGCGTGGCTTGGCAATGACCTTCAGCCGCAGCAACTCTTGTTTGGCGGCATCCAGTTCCTGCACCAGTTTGCTCATGCCATAGCGAGTGACAGACCCCAGGCAGGCCTGGCGCAGCCAGACGATGTCATTGAGTACGGTGGCCGGCCCGGCTTCCTCTTCGGTACGTCGCCACCTTGCATACTCGACAAAGTCAATGGCACGCAGATGCCGGGCATCCCGGTGCGCCAGCTTGGCCTTCTGCAGTCGGGCGATATCGGCCGTCTTGGACCGCCCCCATGCCACGATGCCTTTTGCATCGCTGACATAATCCTCCAGTATCTGCTTGAGAGTGACGTAGCCCTTGATTGGATCCCCGCTAGCCGTTGCTTTCTCTAGCTCGAACTCGCGTCGACGGATCCACTCTTGCGCCAGAGCCCGCTTCGTGAAGGTCTTGGACTCACCATGAAGATATTCACTGCCCTGCCGCACACGGACCTGTGCACGGCATGAAATCGAGCCATCTGCTCTCTTACGCTGAGTGATTGTTCCCATGCAAGGCACCCTGAAATTCGTGGTGCCTCAATGTAGCACCGAGAGCGGCACTTATAGGCAGAATCAGGCAAAACGAAGGCCTCAATCAAGGCACCAAAGCACAATTTTCATGCTATGAGCAACACGAATATCCAAGTAAATCAACAAATTACAAACATGTGGCGCATGAGCGTGGCGCCAATGATGGATGGGTTTTATAAAGTTGCAAGTTATTGATTAATAAAATATAAATTTAAATTTACTGTCATCCGTAGCACTATCGTAGGACTACATCAGTAAATTAACCTTTCCAGCCACTGATCGGACGGACAGCACAAGCTGAAAACGCCTCTGCGAACTGAGCCGTAAACGGCAAACAAGCCCCTACACCGCAAGGCATCGGGGCTTATCTTTGACTGAAATACTATTCAGAATCTTTCAGAGCAAACCCCGTCGTGGAATGCAGACCCCAGCTCACAGGACAGGTCGCTGAGATTTCATGTATACGTCAATGCCTAACATGGGCCACAAAGAGCGATCCATTACTTTCGTCGAAGCTATAAGAATTTATGCTTGCTGTGCAGCGATTGGCTCTCTTCAAGATCGAGGTATGGAAGACAGCTTTTATCTGGGTGGCTGTCATCGACAAATAAGCCTTTCCGATGAAAGAAAATATAAATTCATCTTGTAACTACTCCTTGAATGCATGCGTTGCTTCAATCCATTTAGTAGGTATCTCTCTACCCCATGCGATATAAAACGGTGCAAATGAAGGAAGGACTTCATTACGGGTAATCTCTGTTTTACCTAGATGAACCTCCTCATCTTGACGATGAATTTCAGCACTCAACCGCACTGGGTCCTCATATTTAGTTATCAAACTAGCTGTCAGATGTTCTTTTCTATTTGGATCATTCAAAGGATCACTCCAAAGCGCCCCTTTCTCACGTTTGTAAGACCAAACTTCTGAGATCATGATCACGCCATCGGCACTAATTTTGGCTGCGTCTGTGCCAAGCTGGCGCATCAGCACATATTTAGAAGCTTTATTCGAGAAGGCAAGCTCCGTTGTATAAATCACATCCCCATCTTTAAGGAAGATAACCATTGGTACGTGATGCCCATCGATAACAATCATCTTTTTAGCTATTTCAAATAATTGCACCAATTTGTTCTCAAGACTTCCTTTGGATAAAGCTTCAAAAGCGACTTTATCAATCCCATACTTATCCGCTGCAACTTGCAATTCTTCTTGGGTTGCTTCTACTTTGACGGAGCCGAACTTCATCGGGCTTCCAGACTCGATATGCAGATGAAGTGTGCGAACTTGGCTTGAAGCGAGCATGCAGGATAAACAACCACTGTTAGTCGGCAAAGGTTCTTGGCAGTGCATAGTCGCATGGCTGAAGTGGAAAGGATCAAGGCCCAAAACTGCATGAGCATCCTTTACCAAACCATCTATACGGCCGTAGGCAATAGCTAGCGCATCAAGCAACTCGTGTTCTGGCAAACTGTTCTCAACCCAACGACGCTGAATACGTAGAACTCCATGTTTCCCCACATGACTCGCCTCTGCAGTCGTAAGTGAGGTTTGCAACAACATTCCCTTGCTTTCAAATAGCTCTGCGGGTACTTGCCAGCTTGGCCCTTCGTCGTAATAAGACGCAAGAATTTCAGCCTTAATAACGCTGAATGTCTCTAAGTCCCCTTGCTTCTCGATCATATTGCGAGCATCCACCATCCAACGCATTAAGGGGTCTTGCCGAAGTTTTTCTTGCCATGCCCCATACCAAATGTCGAAATTTTGAAACAACCGTTTGTGGCTTTGTATTAGGAACGTGACTGTGCGTAGAGTTTGAATCGCAGTCTGGATTGATGAGCGAAATAAGTCTGGGTCAAAGTAATGACTCTCCGCTTCATGCCAATAGCGATGAACTGCTGCCAGCCTTCGATCTATCGCTAATAACGGACACGCGTGACTCGTAGCCATCGATGACATCCTTACTTCTCCTTTTTCTCAACTAAATCAATCACTTTAACGCTAAAAAACAACTTCAATCCTAGGAGCGGCCATGCATCTTTTCGATGAGTACCTGAAGACCCCCCCCCGAGGTCTTTGATTTCTCCAACTACTCGCCATATCTAGAAATGAGGCTATGGCTCACTGAGGATTGCGAACCCTAGGTTTGGGTACATCAACAAAAAAGGCCTCCTCGGTGCCCAAACACCAGGGAGACCTTTTAGGCTTTCGCTCAATCTAGACTGCGCTTAGAACAAACCCACTGGCTCTGCACTCACATCCCAGCTGCTGTAAACCAACTCCATACGCGCCGCTGCCTTCCCTCCTCCGGCAACCGTATAGTTGATCGGCACCTCCTCAACGTGAAAGTCTTTGAAGCATTCCCGGATTGCAGGATGGTCGTTGATGCTCAGGACGGCTTTGCCTTGCAGATTCCGCAATATCTCTGCCATTGCCAGATACTCCTCCCACTCGAACGGGACGCCGTAGCCTTCAGTTTCCCAGTACGGCGGATCGAGATAGAACAAAGTGTGTGGGCGGTCGTAGCGCCTGATCACCTCTTTCCAATCTAGGCGCTCGATGTACGCACCATGCAGGCGAAGATGAGCGGCGCTAAGGTCTTCCTCTAACCGCAGCAGGTTGACCGTCGGGGCCGCCGTAGTGGTTGCCGTCCCCCAAGACTGGCCCTGTACTTTTCCTCCAAAGCACTGTTGCTGCAGATAGTAGAACCGAGCCGCGCGCTCGATGTCCGTCAAGGTCTCCGGCCTGGTGATCTGCAGCCACTTGAAAACCTCACGGCTGGACAAAGCCCACTTAAATTGTCGGACAAACTCCTCAAGGTGTTTCTGCACCACTCGGTAGAGGTTGACCAGGTCACCATTGACATCGTTGATCACTTCCACCTCAGCAGGGGCCGCATGAAATAAAGGGCTGCACCGCCAGCGAACACTTCGCAATAACATTTGTGAGCAGGAAACCTAGGAATGATGAAGTCTGCCAAGCGACGCTTGCCGCCGATCCACGGAATGATAGGGCTTGCCATGATGGGCTCCAGAGTTGATACACTGCGCCCCGCCTGTACAGGTGGACGGGGCCTTGGCTGGGCACACAGGCGCGATCTGTGGGTTCGGTGTCAGTGGTGGTGTTAGCGCACCTCCGCTGACGCTCCGTTCTTTTTTTCAGTCGGCGGTCAATGAGCGCTCGATCTGCACTTGCCGGCTGAGCAGCACTACTTCGTCGTCTCGCCTTGCAAGATCGCCTCGGAGTCTTGCAACCACTTCGACGCCCTCGACAATGTGGCGGTCGTAGGCTTCAAGTCGATCTGCAAGATCGCTGCCGGCAGCGGCGTTGGCTTGGGCTTGCGCGCGATAGGTTGCGGCCCGTCGCTCGGCATCGAGCCGCAGGCGCTCAGCGCGATCGAGATCAGCGCGCAGCTGAGCATCGCGGCCAGGTTGTTTTTGCGTGAATTCATCGCTTGCTTTCTGGGTGTCGGCGGCATGCTGCCGCTCTCGGTTTCCAGTTTCTTTTTCGGATTTGAGGCCTGTCTGAGCCTGGTCTTTGGCCGCATTGGCGACGGCCAGCTGCAGCACCTGATGAGCGCGCTGCTCAGAATGCAGGCGCAGGGTCTGCCAGGCCAGCAGCCCCACCAGCACGTAACACAGCCAGCGCAGGCCGTTGGCCTTGAGGTAGTTGCGCATCACACCCCCAGCATCTCGACGTATTTGGCTCGCCGCGACTGCAACGGGACCGTGTTGCGAACATGACCACGGTTCACGTCATAGGCGCTTTGACCGTAGCCCTGCCATTTCTCGCGGCTCTTGACGCTGTGCATCTCCACATGACCAAACCATTTATTGGGGTTGCAGCCAGGTGTCATGCCGCAGAGCTTGCGGTCTTGCTGCAAATGCGCCCAGCCGCCGTTGTAGGCAGCGCCGCACATCGCCACGCGGGTGAGATCATCAAGGCCAGGGGTCAACCTGGTCAGGTTTGCATCACAGTTGCGCAGCTTGACGATCGCAGCACGCACATTAAGGTCCGCGCGCTGGTAAACCGTCTCCCAACTCAATTCTTCCAGCGCCTTCGGGGCCAAGAGCTTCACCTCGGCCAGCGCATCAAAGCGCAGTGCGCCGGCAGCCGTCCAGGCCCGCGTGAACTGGGTCAGACCACCGCCCTCCTCGCGCGAGGTCTTGAGCTGGGCCGTGGTGCTCCAGCACATGCGATGCGACAGGCTCGGGCAGCTCTCCTGCTCGATCAGCGCCCCCAAGTAGCTGCGCCGGGGCATGTCGGCCCAGTGCTGCTCGATCTCGCTGACCACCATCGGGGCCAGCGCACGGGCGCGCTGGATGCCGGCAGGCTCCGCCGCATTGGCAAACTGCGTCATGCTGGCCCACACGATCGCAATCACCATGGCAGAGCGCAGCAGGCACAGCGCCAGGAAGGAAAGCCCAGCACCAATCGGATGCTCCAGCGACTTCTGCCAGGCCTCACGCCCGTTGGCGTAGTCCGCCATGGCCTTGCTGGCCGAGAGCGCGATCGACACGGCAACCGCCGTCCAGGACAACCACAGAAGCCGCACCACCGGCTCACGCCAGCCATTCGGTCCCATGGCATTGAGCACAATCACCACCACGGGCAGCACCAGGACTGCCCACCAACGCCAACGCTTGATCGGGTTCATAACCCCTCCTCTCTTCTACGGACACAAAAAAGCCTGCCGGTGTTGCCACGGGCAGGCACTTAAAAACTCGAAAACGATGCGGCTAGATCTCAGCCCTCACATAGGTGAGATTGGGTGCGCGCTCCACGATCTCCGCGTCGCGTACAAACACCGCCTGGTCGACAGGGGCTGCGATAGGGTTGCTGACCATCACCCGCACACCACCGGGGTACTCGATCTGGGCCTGGTTGCCGACCAGGGCCTTGACCGTGGCAAACAGCTTGGGAGACTGCCGCTGCAGGGCCTGCAGGCGCAGATACAGATTGATGGGAGTCATTGAAAGCGGTCCACGGTCAGGGTTTGGGTGAATTCGGGCATGTTTTCGTCCAGGGATAGATGGCGCACCAGGCCGCGCCATGTCTCGCCAGGCTCCTGCACTTCAATCAAGTAACCAGGCAGGATCAAGCCCGGAGCCGTGCCGCCCGTGATCAGGGGCACGCTGACTTCCTGCCGCCAGCGCAATGCAGAGTCGGCCAGCGGCACGATGCCGCGCTGGCGCACGGCGATCACGTCGGTCATCAGCGGATCTGTGATCTGGGCAGCCAGCAGATCGCCAGCGGTGCCGGCGCGCACAATCTGGCCCACCACGCCGCCCGCAGCGGAGCCAGACACATAGACGGCATTGCGCAGCTCCTGCTCCAGATCCGTCAGCGTGTCCTGCACGATGATCTGCCCTGGCATGACCACATCCGGCACCACCGTGGCCCAGCTCCAGGGCAGTGCTTTGTACTCAGGCACCAGCTGCAGCACCGGCTCGGTGCGATGACTGCGAACCACGGCACCGGCTGCCTCGGCAATGCGCTTGATGACCGACAGTGGCGTGCCCGTGTGCGACCAGGCAGCAGCCGGCACTTGCCAGTCTTCAGCGGCCCAATCAAGCGTAATGCCTGTGTTCTGCAGCGCCTCGCTGGCAATCTGCTGCACAGACATCTGGCTGCTGATGCTCCAGGCCTTGGAGCGCCAGAAGCTCTCACCGATCAGGGACGTAACGCTCTGGCCGGATACGGAGGCCTGCCAGCCGTCAAAGCTGCGCGAGCGCACAGGCCGCTTGACCGCGAACACCCAATCGATACCGTTGATGGTGAGCCGGATCTGCTTGGGCACCCCACCCTGCGGAGCCAGAAGTTCTACCAGGTCAACAGGGCCAGAGGCAGACAGCGTCCAGCCGAAGCCATCATCACCGCTCTCGATACGCACACCCGTCAGCGGCACCGGAGCGCCGGAGGGCAGCAGTACTGCATTGGATTGATAGACAAGCATGTAGACCTTCAATAGGGGAATGACAAACTGCGAACCCGGCTCCGGCGTGGACTGGCAGCAGTAAAAAACAAGGTCTGCCGAAGCAGACCAGGACTTACAGAACACCAGCTTGATCGGGCCGCCCACCAGCTGCTCATAACAGCCTGGGTTTTCCGGCTCGGGCGGTTGGGTCTGCGACTTGCCCGCCGGCGGCCTCATGGCCTGCTGATAGCGCCCCTCAAATCCCCGATACAGCGGCACCGATGGGCCTGCACTCGTGGTGAGCTGGTACTGCAGGCCCATCGCATCCTGTGCCGTTGCCTCCAGCATGCGGCGACGATCGCGCAGGCTTTCCTGAAACCGCACTGCCCAACCGGCCCGGACGGGCGCGGCATCCTGGGCCGAAGCCTGTAGAGCCAAGCGCACGCCTTGAGCCTCTTGCCAGCGGGCCTGGGTTGCTGCACCAGGCAGAGGCCGCGCCTGCTGAAACCTTCCCTGCATGGCCATCCCTTGCCGCTGGCCGTCCTGCCAGGCAACACCGAACTGCTCTTGCAAGGGCTTGGCGTCCTGCGCGGTCGACATCCAGCCTGCAGGCATTGCATCGGTTTCCTGCCAGCCCGTCGTCCAGCCCTGCACCACAGGCTGCGCCTGCTGTGCTGGAGCGGCGACCTCGGCCACCACAGGCCGGGGCGTGTCGGTGTTGTAGTGCACGACCGCACTGCAGCGCACACCCGGCATACGGCCAGTTACGACCAGATCCTTGCGTACATGCACCAAAGACCGGACCCGCAGACCCGGCATGCGCGCGGCAACGACCAAGGCCGCATTGGGCACCTGCCCGCCGCCATCATCGCCAAACACCAGCTCGACCGGGTTGCCGGTCTTGAAGGCGCGGTTAAAGATCAGGTCGACGGCGGCCATCAGTCGACCCTTGTCTCGCCCAGGATGGCCTTGCCACCCGCATAGAGCTGGGTGCCGTTGCTGCCCAGCAGCTTGAAGTGCCCAGCTCCTGCCTCGTCCGTAACCAGGCCGCGACCGATGAGCTGGCCGTCGCTGGTGCTCCAGATGCCCGAGGCGGCCTGACCGCTAACCAGAATCATGTCGCCGCCGCCATTGGCCTGGGTCAGCAGCAGGTGGCCCGGCTCGGTGATCTGCCCGCAGGGCTTTGTCAGGGTCAGTGTCACCAGCAGCTGCTCGGCGGCGTCATAGAGTGCAATGCGCGATGCGTCTGGGCCGGAGTCGGCAAAGGCCAGTGTGGCCTGCAGGCGGGCCAGAGCGTGGGCTGCGGAGATCTCGAATTCGGGCAGATTGCTCATGGCATGACCTCTGCCATCTGGTTGTTGGCCACCGTGGAGAACTCCTGCAGCTCATGGTCCCAGGCGATCACATCCCACTCGTAGCGCGCGTTGATTTCCCGAAACTCATAGGAGCCATCGGCCTTGCTCCAGGTCTCGCGGGCCAAGTAGCCATCCACGCTGCGATGCAGGCGCACGCGGCGCGCTACGGCCACATTTGCGGACGTGGTTTTGCGTGACACCGTGCCGTAAATACGGCCACGCCCCCCGAACTCAGCATCCAGCAGATTGAGGGCGCGGTAGTTATGCACCTGCATCGAACCTCGCACCACCTCGCTCTGCAATGCCACCCGCGAGCGCGAGACATGCGTGCCAATTCGCGGACGCCGTAAACGACCTCCACCTGTAAGCGGAATTTTTCTGAGCGGCTCAAATGCTTGGCTCACCCGTGCTGCACCGTTGGTAATGCGCACATAGTCGATATCGCCAATAAAGTCATAAGCACCATTACGGCTTGCGACCTGGGCTCCGATAGACAACGCAGTCGTGTTGTCTGCAAGTACGCGACTAAATGAAGCAATGATCGGAGCATCTTCATCCACAAACGCCACCAGCTCATTACCACGACGTTCAACCAATATGTCGTGATATTTCCCGTCCGCGAGGTTTCTCGAACCTAGGACGTAGTAGCCCTCGAAGTACCACTTGAGAAGCCCGTCAACAAGCGACAACTGCCAGGTCCCAGAGCTTTGGTATTTGTCAATCAAGACAATTTCGCCCAATTTACTGGTCTTAAAGCGCATCTCAATCGTCCAGTTTTTACCCGACAGATTCAGATCAGGGGTGCCAGCGGTTGTGAGATATGAACCTGTTTCTGCGAATCGAAACGTGCGACCATCGACAGCGTCAGCACTCGCCACCTCAGACACTGCCCCCTGCGCAACCCAAGTGCGAACAGCTGACGGGCTACGCTCTCTAATGCCCGAGCCGTCCGACCACAGCAGTACCGGCACTATTTCTATGAACGGATCACCACGCTCCAGCAGCGGCCCAAGACCTTCAGTCGACACATCGATTCCGTTGATATTCCAGGTCGGATCACCCGCACCGTATATCGTGACCCTGCATGGCGATGTAGCAGGCGCAAGCAGACCCAACTTGATTCCGCCAATCTGCACTGCATCAGCAAACAGATACTCGATGTAGAAACCCGGTGACAGCACATCTGCCCTTGCAAACGCACAGGTTTGAGCAAGGTCTTCATTCTGTAGATTTGCGAGTGCTCCGACCACGGGCGCGTGGCTGCAGGAAAAGCTGGCATTGAGGTCAATGCGGCCCAGAGTCTCATCAAACAACTGCAACGCGGCTAGGTGCAAGTCTCCAGTGCCTTCGATTTCAAAACCCTGCAATCGAATGCGGTAGCTCATTCGACCCTCCATGGATCTGTTGCATCAAAAAATGCGAGGCCGTTATTCATGGAGGAAGGAGAGCCAATGCTGATCGACAACAGTTGCTTCCCCAAAAACTCACCCTGGCCATCTGTAAACCGTATGTCAAAACCGAGGGCTGCCGCTACACCGCTTTGTAGGCAGTGATATGCGCCTGGCATCACACCTCGGGGACCGCTAGACCAGCCAGCGTCCGAGATTGGAATTTCTGACAGATGCAAGCCGTTATTTGCGCGCGCTGGAAATGCGCCAAACGGACCTTGGTAACCCGAGATACCACCACTCAGCACATTGCGCGATGTTTGCTGCCCCGCGCCCAGACCTGTTGACGCACGCTGCAGCGATGAACCAGCAGAGCTGTCATCTTGAAAGATGCAACCTTGAATACTGTTCCAAGTGTCGACTGAAGCACCACTCAGAAAACCGCACCATGCATCCCCACTTCGATGACTCTTGATGTCGCCAAAGTACCGACTAACAAGACCATAACCACCACATGTAACCGCCGTAATACTCGAATCGTTGTATGGTGTATTTACGAAATAGAAACCACGCGAATCCCCGATCAGCAGCCAGTTGCGCGGGGTTGACGCAGCTACCGGGGATTTCGTCCAGTAGTAGCCGCCGGCGACTGTCAGCGGCGATACAGCAAGTCCCGTGTCGATGTCTGTCATGGACTCGTACATCTGCACCCGCGCTGCAGTTGGATTGGAGTCATCGACTCGGAAGAATGCCCTGGTTCCCGAAACATCTTTCGAGCGAAAGACTGCTTTTGTTGTCGTGCCGGGGAACGCTTCTTCAAAGCCCAGCGGGGCCATCTTGAAGTTGATTGCGCCTGTAACCGACCCATCTGGCAGATCCGTTTTAAATTCCACCCAACCGCTCGCCACTGCAGTGATACGCTGCTCGCCGTTGAGCGCAGCGGGCGAAGCACCAGCAATAAGAATCACGGAGTGAAACTCTGCAGCGCTCTTGCCACTAGCAAAATTCAGTCGACAGACTCCATTACTGATCATGGCTGAATCCACAGCTTTCAGGCCCCACCCCGTGACCAAGAAAGCGCGCAGCACGCCAAGCAAAGCGCCTGCGGTAGCACTGATTGCAGGCGCGCCTGTCATTCTGCTGTATGCGTGCTTGACGCTGGTATCGACTACAGATGCCATATCTCTCTCCAGATTTCAATATCAGTTGGACTGCGGGCGGTTCACATCGCCGCGCGCAAGAATTGAGAAGTTGTGCTCGATGCCGCTTTCTGGACCTGGCTGGATCGTGCGCACAACCCAGAATGGGTACAGCGCGCCCACGGTGTTCATGCGCAGGATGTTTCCGATCGCCCAGCCGCTGCCCCAGCCAAGCGGATCGATCGTGAAATAAGGCTTGCCCGTGGCCGGGTTGAGCGGCGAGCAGACCGCATTGATGTCGCCTGTAGCAATCACGCCCACATGCTCGCCAATCACCCTGAATTGGCTGGTCGAGGTGAACTCCAGCACCCAGCGCTCGGTACTGCCGCCTCCGTTGGTGATCTCAATGGGCGAGACGCCCTGGTCGTACTTAGCGGGCGGTTCTTGCCCCATAAGCGCGTCAGACCATGCGTTGTCGATCCAAGTCTTTTGCGCAAATGCCAGGCTCACACGGGCTCGGCGGTCGCTGGCCTGCAGCGCGCTGGACACATAGCTGCCGTCCTTGGGGTAGTCGTGGGTCAAGGCCCGGTTGAAGGTGATCTCGCCCGAGATCTGCACATCTGTGGCCGTGGCCATGTCCTCAATGCGATCCTCAATCGTCACCGGCATGGTTATGGCGGACACGTCGGTAAAGGTGAGCAGCCCAGCCTCCAGGTCGACGGAGTAGCCGGTATTCAGGGTCTTACCGTTCGCATCCCTCACCACCACGCGGGACAGGCGCACACGGGCCAGATTGATGATCTGGCCATTGCTCACCACCAGCTGGCTGCTTGTCTTGGTGTGACCCACAACGCACAGCGAGCCTGAGCGAAAGATCGGCACCTTGCCATCGCTGGGCAGGCGCACTGGGTCAATGCCAATGATGTCGGCATTCATGGGCAGATAGGCATAGGCCACCGCCGCATAGCGCAAAGCACTCGCAACCACCGGCTGGGGTTTAAAGATCTTGCCGTCGGGCTGGACATTGGCCGCGTCATACCAAGGCTCAGCTTCATTGCCCACCGCCACGACCAAGCTACCGAAGCCCAGACGCACCAGGCCAGTTTCGTAGTCCACCGTACCGACCACGCCGGGAGCCGTGATGGTGCCGTCAATGCCTGCGCTGACGTTCTGCGAGCCACCCGAAGCTCTGGGCACCTGCACCGTAAGGGAACCAGGACGCAGAGGAGCTGCTGCCGTGCGAAACACATAGGCGCTGGAAATGGCATCGCCCAAAGTGGTGGTGCACCCCGCTCGACGCAGCTGGTTGGCATTGCCAGGCGTCCACGAGGTCAGGCCCACGCGGCCCGTGGCGTAGTTGATGCTGCCGCGTGTCACAAACCCGGCTGACGTCAGCACCCGCATCAGACCCCTGCCGTCATCACTCCATGGCTGACCGCTGGCGGGCATGAGCAGCACGGAGCCAGGAACCACTGGAGCCTGCACGCCCGTGACCAGGTCAAACTCAGGTGCAAACGTGACCTGCAGCGTGCGGCGTGTGGAGCTGCCCGTGGTGCGAAACCGGATCTTGACGTAGCCGCTCTCATCGTTGGGATAGATCGAGGGAGCGCTCAGGTACTCGATGCCCTCATAGTTCAGGCGGTACTTGGCGACCTCGCCCGAGAAGCCGCCACCGCTGACCTGGCTGGACGAATAGACCGGCTTCGGGATCTTGATGACCACATCGGGATTGAAGTCCACCGCGCCCGTCGCATAGGTCACAGTACCGACCTGTAAGCCATTGAGCATCAGCTTGCCAGCGCCGTCATCGCGAGCGATCTGGGTGGGGTCGACCAGCGTCACGCCCATTTCTCTCAGTTGCTCACGGGTATAAAGGCCCAGCACGGCCTGATCGGTCAGGGTGTTCCACTCCACCTCGACCGTATAGGGAACCAATGCCCCCTGGCCCGCCGAGACTGCCAGGCGGCCCTGGCCGTTGCGGGACGGGTGCTGCAGGTTGACCTCGACCGCAGGGGCCGTGTCGACAGTGACATCGAGCACCGTGCCCACGGCAGGCAGCAGCTTGGGCGCAAACAGCACTTCGGAGCGACCGACACGCACCTCTCCCGTAGCATCGCCTTGCAGCTGCCAGGCTGCGGTGGCTGTAGCCGTTCGCTGGGTCTGGCCGTCCATCCATGCGATGGAGAAGGCGCCCGGATACAGCGCCTGGCCCGCAGGCAGAGCCAGCGCAATGGTCTGGCTGATCAGCAGGTCGGCGGCAGGCTGGACGGTTTCCTGCGTGGGCACGCCCCAGTGCTGGACGATGGAGCTGCCCACATCGGGCAAAGCACCCAGGGTGATGACAAAGCCACCGGTCTCAGCGCTATAGGTGCCAGCGCCATAGCTAGAGTCAGTGCCACGAAGTGCGCCGTCGCCGGCATCCGAGAGCACATACCAGCGGCCCTGCGCCCGATAGCTGAAGCTCAGCGTGCCGCGAGCCGGCAGCGGCGTGATAAACCCCGTATAGCTCTGGCTGCGGTTCTCCGCCGTGATGCGGATCTCGCTGGACTGCGGCATGCGCTGCATGTAAGCAGCCGGGCGGTAGCTGATGGTCTTGCTGCCGTCATAGTTGCCCGAGCTGGAAGTAATGACGCCGTTGGCGTAGTCGACCAGACCGATCTGCTGGGTGCCCGACATCAGAATGCCACCCTTGTCGGTCAAGGTCACTCCGCCCACCACGATGGAGAGAGACCCCGGCAGGCAGCCACCGGGCAGAGCCAGGCTGGTGGTGGTGTTCCAGGTCTGAGCGGTGCTAAAGGTCACGGCCTCAGCCGCAGAAATCGGAAAGCCTGCCGCTGCATAAGGAATGGTCGCGGGGATAGGCGTCTCACTCTGGGCCGAGGGCACGATCTGGGTCATGATCGTCTTGGCGATGATGGTGAAATCGCCCAGGGCGGCAGCCTTCTTCAAAGGCGCGACGCCCACATAGCTGCCCGCATCTGCCACCACCGTGTCGCGCAAGCGGACGCTGTTGGCCTGGCGCGTGAACTGGCGGCTGGCCGGGGAACCGATGAAGCCGTAACGCAGCGCATCCGAGATCTCGACAGAGACAATCACTGCCTTGTAGTCTTTGTCCGTGTCATAGGTGAAGGAGCGCTCCACGCTGGTCACGCGAATGGCGCGGACATATTGAATCTGCTCGTTGACCAGCCCCTCATTGCCCACCAGCACCAGGGTCTTGCCCACGGCGGGAAGCTCGGTGCCGGGGCGCTGGAAGATCTGAATGACGCGTTGGCCCTGGATGTGATCCTCATAGAGGTAGCCCGCCCACTCCGGCCCTTTGTTGAGGTAAGCCTCCAGCCGGGCCTGCGCCTGGGCGCGGGTGTCATAGACGCCGCCCGTGGCAAACAGGGTGATGGAGATATTGGGATCTTCGGGAGGCTTTGCCACGATGACATTGCTGCCCTGGTAGGTGTCGCGGTCGTCGGTGTCCACGCCTACAGACAGTTGACGCATGTTGGCGCGACCCAGGGCGCGGTCCATCTCGGAGATGTCCGGCATGATGGCGTTCTCTTGACCGGACTCGATCACGACCGTGGACGGCCCGCCGCCGCCCTCAGGTACATCGTCCATGACTCGGCTGGCATGCAGCTGGATGTCGCCTTGTTTGATACTCATTGTTCGCCTGCTTCCAGAAAGCGCAGCACCAGGCTGCCGTAATAGTCGTCGTCCTGCTTGTCGCTGAAGTCAATGACGGATTGCATGCCGAGCGCTCGCGTCTCGTCGGCATCACCATGGTCAAAGACCACGCTGAAGGTTTCACCCCGGATATCCAGCTCCAGACGCAAGCCGGGCACATTGCCCCATTGCTTGATCTGTTTGAGAGCGCGGCGCTCTATCCAGGCGCTGCCGCCCTCGCCCTGCAGGGTGATGCGCTGGCCGCCTTGCAACTGCATGGCGCTGATGATCAGCGTGCCAAAAGCGCTGCGCTTGCTGCGCTGGCCGCCTTGCAACTGCATGGCGCTGATGATCAGCGTGCCAAAAGCGCTGCGCTTGCTGCGCTGGACCACATTGGAGGCCGTCAGTTCGTCCACCCAAATCAAATCGGGCGGCAGGTCCAAAGCCACACCGCCCGATGTCAAAATGATTCGATCGCTCATAGTCAGTTGCCGGTCTGGCTCCGTTGTTGCTCCATGATCCGCACCCACTCGCGGCCCATGGCCTCCAGCGAGTTTTGGCCGGTCTGATTGGTCGGCACCGGATTGGCCGGCGCGCTGCCGAAGTACAGATTGACGATGCGATCGATCTGCTGCCCTCCGCTGGAGCCGCCAGATGCACCACCGTTAGAACCGCCACCAGACCCTGTACCGCCACCTGCACCGCCAGTACCACCCGTGCCGCCTCCAGATCCACCGCCGCTGGGCTGACTGGATTCGGCTTTCTTGCGCGCCTTTTCCATGGCCTCGCGCTGCTCGACCTGGCGCATCTCTGCATCAAACTCAAACTTGGTCATGTCGTGCATGTAATTGCCGAGCTGACCACCGCTTTTCACAGAAAACGGGTTGTCCTTGGCGTACTGCTGCTGCCAGGCCGCCCACCAGGCCTCGCCCTCTTCCCTGCTGCTGAATGAGGGCACAGCATCAACGGGATTGGTCTTGCCCCGGTTCATGTACTTCGAGCCTTCCAGCTCCGCATTCCAGTTGTCCTGGCGCTGCTGGAAAGCGGCAGCCAGCATCTGCCCGTCCTGCACGAGCTTCTGGACCTTCTCTGAAACTCGCTCAGCCTCGATGCCCATGGATTGCAACGCCGAGACAGCCTGCTCTTTCATGCCCGCAAAGCCGCGCCCGACGTTGTGGGTGCTGCCGTTCAAGTCATCCAGGGCACGCTTGGAGTCGTTCACGCTCACCAGCGTGGCTTTGCCAGCCTGGTCGACCTCCACACGCCAGCCACGCACGGTGGCTTGCGATTTGACCCACTCGGGTGCCACGCCTTTATTCGCGGCGATCGCGTCGTCGGCAGCCTTCTTGAACGCATCGCCCAGCTCGCGGGCGCTGGCCGTACCGCTGCCGGCAACGATGTCAAAGGCCTCCTTGGACTTGGCAGCGACGTCCTTGAAGGATTGATCGGTCTTCACGCCCAGCTGAGCCAGGGCTTCCTTGAGGCTGTTGATACCCGGCTTGGCTTTGTCTGCCGCGTCCTTGAGCGCATCGATCTTGGTCTTGGCCTGGTCCAGCAGGCCATCAGCCACACGCTCACCCAGCTTGCCGCGCAGCTCCTCGATCCGGTGCGTGACCTCTTCCACGGCCTGTTGACTGTCCGCAGTGTCGAGCGCCTTGACAAAGCTGGCCTCCAGCACGCGTCCCGTGTCGACGCCCTGGTCCTTGAGCCTGCCCAGGCCATTGATGACGACATCGAGGTCGTTGAGGACCGAGCGCGACGCCGTGGTCATGCGCCCTTGCAGATCCGTGAAATCTAGGCCCGTGCGGCGCACAGCCTCACGCAGGGTCTGATCCATCATCTGGGCGACGCGCTCAGTCTCGCGGCCCGCTGCGGCCATCGCGCCCTCCAGGCGATCCTGCATCGCCTTGATAACCTCGGGAGACGCACCCTTGCTGATAGCCTCCTCGATCTGCACACGCAGCTTGCTCGCCTCCTGCCCAGCACTGGCAAAGGCCTGACGCGCAAGGATCTCGAACTTGGCGAGGTCCTTACCGTCCAGAGCCTGCGCCCATGCCGTCTGCAGCTCGCTGGCCGAGAGCTTGCCGTCAGCGGCCAGCTTGTCGAGTACTGCCGTAGCCGAACGGATGCCCGCCGCATTGGACAGATCAAAATCCTTGCCGATCTTGGCAATGGCATCAGCAGCGCTGTCGCCGCTTTGACGCAGCTGGTCAAACTTGGAGGCCAAGCCCCTAGATTCCTTACCCAGGTCAAATTGACGGCTGCGCGCCTCCTCCATCAAGGCATTGTTTCTGCGGACACTTTCGGCGCGCACCTTGGCAGCCTCATCGGCCACACGCATCTGGCGCTCTGCCTCCTCGATCGCCTTGCCGTAGCCCATCCACTTGGCAGCCTGCTCGCCCAAGGCACTGCCCAAACCCAGGATCTCGGGCGTAAGCGCGGCGACCGCAATGCCCCAAGGCCCCATTAGCGCCGAAGCACCGCGCCAGACAATGCCTGCCTTGGCAGCCTGAGCCGCATTGGCTGCGACCGCCGCGGTGTTGGCCGTAGTGGCGGCAGTGGCTACCCCCTGTGCAGCACCGGCAGCACGGGTGAACGCACCGATATCGCCCCAGGCCTTGGCGTTGGCTGCGCGGGCTACCGTGTTGGCCGTGGTCGCAGCTGTGTTGCTGGCCTGAGCCACCGTGTTCTGGGCACTGGCAGCCGTGTTGGCCTGCTGAGCGACCGTATTACGCGCAGCTGCAGCAGTATTGACTTCCAGCTCTTTTGTGGCCGCCAGGGTGCTGGTCGCCCAGCGCGCGAAGTCGGCCACCAGGCCGGAAATCTTGATGGCTGCCCAGGCCTTGCCTGCCGCCGTCAGAGTGCCGACGACCAGATCCAGATTCTGGGCCAGGGCGTTGATCACCTTGGCGGCGCTTTCCGTGCTCAGCAGCCCTTTGTTGGACTCACCCACATAGACCGTCCACTGGGTGGTGAGGTTCTGCAGCGCACGGCCAACCGTGGGGCGCAGGCTCTCAAACTCGCGCGCCACGACCTGAGATTGGTTCTCCAGGGCACGCATGACGGTTTCCGCTGTGAGAAAGCCTTCGCCGGCCAGCTTGCGCAGCTCGCCCGTTGTGACTCCCAGTCCATTGGCTAGGGCCTGCGCCAGGCGCGGAGCCTGCTCCATGACGGAGTTGAATTCTTCGCCGCGCAGCACACCAGACTGCAGGCCCTGTATCAGCTGCGTCAGCGCCGCCTGAGACGAGGCCGCTGAAGCGCCCGACAACTGCGTGGCCTGGTTGATGGTGGCAGCCAGGCCGAGGGCGCGCTCCTGCGCCTGGACAGCGGCCATGCCGCCCTCTTCCGAGGCTTTCTTCAGACGAGCAAACAGATTGCCCGTTTCCTCCAGCCCTGTATTGGTCTTGAGGGCTACGGTCTGCACACCGGCCAGACCCTTTTCAAACTGTGCGCCGGCACCGGTAGCCAGGCGGACGCGATCCTCCAGATTCGTATAGGCGTCGGCAGTGTTCGCCAGGCCTTTGATCATTCCACCAAAGTAGCTGCCGGCGAGAGCCGCTGTGGCGATGTTCTGGACGCGCTGCAGCTGCACGCTGATCGAGGTCATGCCCTCGCGCAGCGTGCGCTGGTTCTGCGCCTGGACTTGCGTGGACGCGGTCGAGGCATTGGCCGCCTGCTGGTACGCGGGCACCAGGGCCACGATCTCGGCGCGGGCCTGGGCGACAGCCGCCTGCAGAGATTTTTCCTGCTGGGCCAGGCTACTGGTGCTCATGCCCATGCCTTCGAGCGCACTGCGGGTCTGCTGCAGCGCCATGTTCTTGCGGCCCAGCTCGGCAGACAGCCTGGCCGATGCGCCGATGGCTGTTTCGTATTCCTTGCGCAGCGCAGCTTCGGCATTCACGCCCTGGCGTGCAGCTCGGGCGGCGCTGTCCTGAGCGCTCTGCTGGGTCTTCAGTTCCTTGGTGGCCGCAGCGATGCCCGTTTTGAGGCCGTCCACCGTGTTGCGGTATTCCTCGGTGCGCTTGCCTGTAGAGGTGGTTTCATCGCGCAGGCTGCGCAGCGCGGTCTTTTTCAACACCAGGGCCTGCTGGGCAGAAAGCACCGACTGGCTGGCCGTCGCTTCAGCCACGCCCAGTGCCTTGGCCTTGGTCGAAGAGTCTTCCAGCTCGCGGCCCAGTCGATCCACGACCGACACAGAGGCGTCGAGCTGGCGCGTCAGGCTCTGTGTTTCGACCCGCAACTCGCCAAAGCCGCGCAGCGCCCGCTGCTTGGAACCCAGCGCATCGAGCGCGGCGGCAGCGTCAGCAGCCCCTTGCTTGAGGTCGCCTTCGAGCACATCCCCGACGTTGCGCATGGCCTTTGCAAGATCATCGGCGTCAGCAGCCCCCTTGACTGCAGCCTCAATGTCATATTTGATCTTGGGGTCAGCCATTTAATGCCTCAGGAGATGGAGAAATGAACGGATTGCTTTGGTGTGTAGTCTTGGTGTGCGTCGGCTTACCGCTGGCCCTGCTGGGCCTGCTGCTGGAGTCCGATCGCATGATGGCCCTGGGGGCCGGGGCCATCGCCACCGTGGTGGTTGGATGGCCCGCACTGCTACTCATGGGCTTGGTACAGACGCCTGTACGCAAGCGCTGATCAGGCAGAAACGCCGGGGAAGCGGATCTCGTAGCCCTCGGTCATGCCCTTGGGGGTGACGATCTTGCCGGTCAAGGTAATGGCGCTGAAGTCACTGCCCAGGAAGTCAAAACCGTTGTTGGAGCCCAGCACGCATTCATGGACATCGGCCTCCACGACCTCGCCATTGACCATGTTCTTGCCGTCAAATCGGGCTCGGCAACGCACCTGAGTCACGCGACCGCCCAGGATCTTCTTGCCGTCGACCGCGCCCCACTTGGCTTCGATCTTGACCTTGGCACCCTTTGCGACGCCCCCCTCGACGGCCAGAAAGCGAAACTCGCCGCGCAAGTAGTTCACCTCGTAGTGCGCGCCCAGCACCAAGGTCTCGGTGCCCGCTTCATTTTTCACGACCAGGTCTGCTTCACCAAAGAGATTGCGCTTACCAAAAGGCAGCCAGATGTCAAGATCTGTGACCGTGAAGTCAACACCGTCAGCTGTTGTCGCGCCTGTCGGCTGAGCGAGTTTTTCCACAATGCCCTGGAACTGCATAGCCAGAGCCTTGGTGTCGCCCGCCGACAGCTCAATCGTGATTTCCGTGGGCTTAGCCAGAATGACCGAGGCGCGGGCCTGACCGTAGTCCAGATGGGAGCGGGACTCGGAAGTCTTCTCTTCAAAGTTGGGCTTGATCTCGAACTTATCGGAATCGAGAGCATCGCCAAAACCGTCATATTTCTGGGTGACGGTATTCCAGAGATCCAGATTCACTAGGCCTGCGCCCAGAATGGCGCGTGCGGTAGAGGCTTGAGACATTTGCGTGTCCTTTCAACAAAAAGCCCGCCGGTGCTTGCACGGGCGGGCGAATAGCTAACAAAAGCCCGAGATCAACTCGGGTCGCGGTACTCGATCGAAAACGCGCCTAGCACCAAGGAGCCACCGACATCGATGTTCTCCAGCCGGTACCGGACTTCACCCTCCAGCAAACCTTTGCCATCGAGACGAACGCCTGCAGCCGTGATCAGCTTCATGCAGTCATTACGCAAAATGCGCTTAACCAGGCGGTAGTCGCCATGCGCTTGTAAGCGGGCACTCTCAGTGCGGGCAATCACGCCCACGCTGAAGTGATAGATGCGCTGCTGCACCTGACCGGGATCGTCCAGAGGCACGTCCCGCTGCTCTTCCAGGAACACAAGACGCTCACCATCCGCCAAGGCACTTGCACGCTCGGGGTTGTCCAGGACCGAGACCCCAGCCAGGCCAGAATCTGCTCTCAGTGCATCGATCAAGATCCGGCCCAGCTCAAAGGGCACGCCGTTGGGACACTTGTCTGCAGCATTGCTCATGACCGAGTACTCCCAAGCAGCACCACCAGCTCAGCGCCATCGTTGACGCGCTCCGGCACGTCAAGCACCCGGAGCTTGCCCCCTTCGGCCAGACCGAGCTGGGGAGCAGCCTCCAGCAGTTGCACGACATCGTCGGCACGAAGATCCACCAGGCCAGGGCACTGGAGGGTGCGCGATGTCGCCGTCGCATGGCCCTCCAGCGCCTCCCTGTCGGTCATACCCACAATGCCCTGGAACTGGAGGTCTTCCACGCCAGGACGAACGCGCTTGAGCTGCAGCGCGAAGTCCGGGCCATAGAAGACGGCCTGCATGTCGTGTTCGAGGTCCAGCATCAGACCAGCGGAGCCGTTTTGCCCTTGCCGGCCTTGCCATCGGCAGCAGAAGCAGAATCAGCCAGCGCTTTCTCAGCGGTTTCAGCACGGGCCGAGGCTCCGACCAGCGCCTTCTCCGCAGCCTCGGCGCGTGCCTTGGCTTCGGCCTGAGCACGTGCTTCCGTTTCTTCACGGGCACGAACTTCAGCATCGAGCTGGTTTTGCAGCTCAAGCAGCGCGGATTGAGCTGCCTCGACCCGCGCTTCTGCCTGCTCGCGGGCGCGGATCTCAGCCTGCAGGCGCTCATCGGGTTGGACACTGGCCTGCAGATCGCCACTCGCTGAAGACTGCGGCACCACCGCGTCGCCCAGATCCTTGGCATCCTGCTCCGACAACTCCACCACGGAGTCGACGGGTAAGCGCTTGCCATCAAGGCGCACGATTTCAACGGTCTTGTACTTGGGCATGGCTTACTTCTTTCCAGCGTTCTGAATCAGGTAGCCCGCAGTGGCCCCCACCAGCGCAGGCTGGTAGGCATCACTCACCGGATAGATCCACGAGTTGGCATTGCGGTCCATATAGGGGGCTTCAACCATGGGGCGGTCCTTGAGCTGGTAGGTGTAGCCATAGTTGGGCGAGCCACGCTGCTGCATGGCGGCCGGTGTCGTGAACGCCAAAATCGCGTCGTCACCCCACATATCCACAAAACCCAGCTTGTCGTCGTAGTAAGTGGCCTCACCTTCAACGATGCGCTCAATCTCAAGCAGGCGCTGCAGCTGCTCCAGCGTGGCTGGCACGCGGTCTGCCGCAATGCTGACGCGGTCCATCACCTTGGGGTGATTGCGCAAGGCCAGCAATGCGGTGGGGCCCAGCACCAGAGAGTTGGGCTTTTTACCCGTGCTCTTGCGGATGGCCTCGCGGCCTTCATTGATCTGGTCAAAGGGATTGCTGGTGCTTGCCGTCCAGAAGTCGGACCCCGACAACGCTTCCTTATGCTGCGCATCGTAATTGGCCGCATTGCGCGCCAGATCCGCAGCGATTTTTTCGCGCTCATTGGCCATGACGTCCTGAACCGTATTGACGGCATGGCTACCCAAGTCGATACCCGGTACAACCTGGGCTTCTTCTTCGGTTTCTACTGGCACCAGACCTTCAAGGCGATGATCCACCAGGCCATAGTTACCAGAAGCATACCCAAACTGGACGCGCTTGGTGTTGGTACCAGGGGCACGGGCCGAATTCACCAGCCGGAAGCTATCTGGCCCAAAGGACAAAATCTTGCCGGATCGAGAGTCCACACTGACGCGCGGAAACAGGACATCGGCAATCTTGGCATTGGGCGAGCCATAGCCACGCGCAACCGAAGTGAGGATGAGATCGATGACGGCGGCTTCGCCTGGAGTCATTTGAGGCATATTGTTTCTCCTAAAGTTGGACAGCGCTGGCCTGAAGTCAGGCGGCTACCTGGGCGGTAGGGATCAGCAGCACTTCGATCCGGTCACCCGAGGCGGTGGCCGCACCCATGGCGCGACCGACACCGACCTTGCCGGCGGTCAGCGGCACGACACGACCCTCGGCATCTGCCATCAGTGGTTGATCGAGTGCCACGACAGCACCGGCTTCGACGATTGAGGTGCCCTGCACGTCCACAGGCACCAGGTCGCCCTTGGTGGCTGCATTGGTACGGGTGACACCAAACGCTGCGCCACCGGCTGCCGGATAAACACCCAGCTGGGTGACCAGGCGCTCTGCCACCAATGGGCCGCCGGCGGCCACGGTGAGCGCCAGAATGGAATAGCTCGATTGCATGTTGATGCTCCTTTGAAATCGTTTCGGCGCTTAGCGGGCGTAGCCCAGCTCCTTGTAGGCAGCAACCAAGGTTCCGCCGTTTTCCTTGACGTAGGCCTGAGCCTCTGCCACCTGTTGGGCTTGCGTCTTGCCCTTGTCGGCGGGCGCAGTACTGGGCTTTTGCGCAGGCGGCGCATCCGCTTGGTGACCGGCCACAGCCGCAGCGCGCGCAGACTTTTCTGCCGTCAGCACGGCCATGCCGGCCTGCTCAGCCGAGGTTTTTCCGTCAAAGGCCAGGCCTGCCAGCAGCTCGCCGTGACCGGGCAAGCCTTCACCCACAGCCAGAACTGCCTGGATGCGCTCACGCTCTTGCGTGGCACCCAAGGTCAGGAACTCAGCGCTGATCTGCGCGAACAAAGGCGCGTGGTCTTGTTCCAAAGACGCACGCGTGATGGGGGTTGCATTGGGATCACCCATGGTTTTCACCTCACGTTTAGGGGTTGTGTCTTTGGGCGCAGCACCGGCGCTTGGGGACGGTTTTCCCAGCGCAAACACCGCTTTGCGGCGCTCGGCAAACTGGGAAGGATTTGCAGCCATGCGCGCGACCAGGTCGTCCAAGGTGGAAACACCGTCCACCAGGCCCGCATTCATCGCGTTCTGACCACGGAAAACACGGCCATCGGCCATGTGATCGAGTACCTGCTCGCTGGTAGCGCCGCGAAAGCGCGCCACGTCATCAACGAACAAGGTGTAGACATAGTCCACATCGGCCTGCACCTCGGCGCGGGCTTCCTTGGACAAAGGCTCTGACGCATTCACCATGCGCTTGTATTTGCCAGCGGCCACAGACTCCTGGCGTTTGCTGGAGCCGGGCTCATAGCTGCGATCCATCACCACGCCGATGGAGCCGATGGTCACCACGTTGGAGCTGATGTAGACGCCGTTGGCCGCGCTGGCCGCCCAATAACCGGCACTCAGGATTTGTTCGTCCGAGAACGCCACAAGTGGCTTCTGCGCAGCGGCTTCAAAGATGGTCTGGGCCAACTCCGGCACGCCGAGGACGTTGCCACCCGGCGAATTCAGCACCAGGACCATACCCTTGACGCGCTGGTCAACCATGGCGCTTTCGATCTGGCGAGCTGCCACCTGGGTGCTGATGCCGCCTGAAACGCGGGCAAACAAATTGGCCTTGGGGGCCATCACGCCAGACAGCTGCAGTACCGCTACGCCGTCCGGGTTGACCTCGTATTCCTGCTGCTCATTGGAAAGCGGTCGCCCCAGACGGGCCTCTACCCCAGCCAGGTCGATCTTGTCGCCGCGCAGATGGGTCTCGTAGATGGCCTGAATCTCGCTAAGCATGGCGGGCTCAAGCGCCCACGCGCCCTGGATTAAATCGCGCAGGTTCATGGTGCTGCCTGTGAAGTGGTGGTGCCGCTGCTGCGGCTAATGAAATTAAAAGTACGCTGAAGCTCTTTGACATCGGCGCGGATATCAGAGAGGGTGTCCTTGAGCCGACCGTCCTGGTCGCGCACATGCGTGGAGTTGGCGACGATCTGTGACTCAATCAGCGTGACGCGCTTGTCCAGCGTGCTATAGGCCGAAAAGCCCGCGATCATGAAACCGACAAAGGTCAAAACATGACCCAGGTTGATGGTGGGATCGAAGGCAACGCGGCGGCGCTGCATGATGTCGCTCATGTCTGAGGCTCCTCGGGTGGTTTTTTCTGCTGCGGTGCGGGTGCGCCGGCCTTCGGCACAGGTAGGATTCCATCGGCACGCATTCGGTCCTGTTCGGACTTCTTCTGCGGATAGGTGTCTTCCCAGCTCGACCCCCACAGCTCCCACTCCGCACGCTCGTGGGTCATGAGGCGGGCCTCGATCGCCACCACATAAGCAGCCACTTCATCCTTGGGATTGATAGAGCCCATCGAATCACCAGGCCAGGCGGCACGGGTATAGGCCCAGCGCATCAGTGGATCAGCAAAGAAACCGGGGGCCTCGATACGTCCAAGAGAGACAGCCTCAGCCATCCAAGTTTCAAAAACCGGCTGGCAAAAAGACTGCGACAGCCAGTAGCGCACACTGCGGAAGTAGACCCAGGCATCGAGCAGCGCAGCCTTGCTGGCCGAGTAACTGGCATTGAACTGCTTGACCAGCAACTCGTAAGGCAGGCTTAGTGCCATGCCCATCTGTTTGATGACCGCCAGGATGAAGGGCTCGAAGTTGGGATTGGGCCGAGATGGGTTGAAAGTGTTTGCTTTCTCGCCTGGTGCAAGCCCGACCACAGTACCCATGCCCAGGCCGATCTCGCCGGACGCTTCTTCCTGAGCCGTTTCACCCTGAAACACCCCAGAGGGCGTGGCATTAGGCGTCTCAATAAATACGGTCAGGTAAGACGTGACGACTGCGGCCATGATCTCCGCCTCTGTGTAGCGCGCGATCTGTTTGATGCAATCAATGATGGGAGCCAGGTAGGGCGTACCGCGTACCGAGCCAGGGCGCAGCTTGCGAAAGTGATGCAGCACGCGGCGTCTGCGAGAGCGAGCGCCCAGGCGTTCCACCCACTGTCCTTTAAATGCTCCACCTTTGATGCCCGCGAGTGAGCCAGGGTGCTGGTCGTAGATGTGATAAGCCTCAGGAGCACCACTGGCATTCAGCCGTATGCCACCGGCCATGGCGGGCGTGTCCATAGCTCCTAGAGGGTTGCCAACGCGGTCAGCCTCAAGAACCTGGATACGCAGCGCATAGGGCTGGGTGGCGGTTCGCTCCCCATCAGGCAGATTGCTGAAGCAGTCGCCTGATTCCAGCGTGCTGCGCAGCACAAGCGCCTGCAACTGGTAAAAGTTGAGGGAGCCTTCGAGGTCGCAGTCGGTGCTATCTGCCCAAAGGCTGAATTCCTGATGCGCCTTGGCGCGCCAAGCCAAAGCTCGCTCAGGCGTCCACCCCAGCACAGCCAGCGCAGGCTGGGCAACCAGGGCAAGGCCGGTGCCGACAACGCGATCAATATTGGTGTTGATTGCCCCCACTGCTATCGGCGATGTGCGGGCCAGCTCGCGCGAAGCACCACGCTGCAACGGCAGCTTGCTCATCGTGTCAGCACGGGCGTCGCGCGGGAACGGGTTCCACCAGCGGCTCGAGCGAGAGACAGTCTCGTTGCTGTCACCTGCCCCCATGGCCTTGAGGCCTTCGCCTGCAGCCAAGTTGACCTGCTCAGATAGTGCGATCTGGACTCTGCTCTTAGCGCGTTGCGCGGCCCAGCCTGGTGCAACGCTTGCGATGGCGCGATCAAGGATAGTCTGTTGCATATCAGAACGGGCGCAAACGGATGATGCGGCGACCGCGCGGCGAACTAGCAGCCTGCAGTTGACCAATCTTTTGTTGGCACTCGCGGATGCCGTTCTGTACCTGCTCCAGCTCGGCCCGGCGATTACGGCGGGCAGCCGAACCTTGGCCAATCTGGTATTCCTGCGAGTCCAGAATGCGTTTTTCGGCTGCCAGATAGCTGGTCAGGCGGCCTTTCCAGTTTTGGAGTTCTTCGGCGCTCATTACCAGCGTCCTTTCGATTTCATGGAGGCTACGGCCTTGGCAAACTCAGCCGGGAACTGCTTGCGCGCCACGCCCTGCACTACACCTGAGAAGTCCAGGCGGGGGCGGTAGGTGGGAACCGCGTTGGTGAACACGAACAAGGGGCGCAGCCGCTTTCCCTCGCGCCGCCAGATGCCGTCTGGGCGATTGCCACCCTGAGGCTTGCCGACAAACAGCTGATTGGCGAGCTGGCGACCCTTGGCAAGACGCTGGCCGCTGCGGCTGCGTGTGGCGCTGACCGCTTTGAGGTTCTTCAACGCCTTGAGGATGGTGCGAATGTCTGCCCCCTTGACGTTGCCGTTGGCATCCAGCGATGTCGCTGCACCAGGCACCACAAACTGCCCTTCACTCAGTACGCCGGCGTAGCGCAGCGCGTTCTCCATGCGCTTGGAGCCACGTTGACCACCCTCTACCTCAGGCTGCAGATAGCGTTCCTGCGCGTTGCCGCTGGTCATGGCCTTGGTCTTGACCAGAACGCGGGCACTGAGCTTGTTCTTGGTGGCAGGCTCAATGCGCAGCGCATTCAGGGTGTAGCTAGTCGGATTGTCGAAGGCCTTGCGCATGGCCTGGGGAAGATCGTCCGTCTGTGCCTGCTTGGCGCAGCGCGTCAGCGCAGTGGCCGTCGCATAAGGAATCAGGCGCGCGGGCACCCCTCGCACTTGGTCTGCCATGTCTGCGAGAGACTGGCCCGTGCGTGAGATGTTGAGCATCTGGATCTTCCAAGAAAAAGCCCCCGGCTCCTTTCGGAGTGCGGGGGCTCAGCCTGTTTTGCAGGCGGCTGCGGAGCTTGTTTCGTCTCAGGCGGAATTTTTAGACCTACCTGAATTAACACGAATTTTGGGGCAAAGTGTCTTATCAAGTCGAGGACTAAAGTGTCTTATCTGGAGCTGACAATTTAGCGCTTGACATCTCTGCCGCCTTTTGAAGATTGACAGCAAGTACGTTTTTCGCAGCCGCGTGCACCCGCTTGCGAAAGTCACTAAGCACCAGGTAGAAGTGGCTGCGGCTGATTTTGAGTGCCGCCGCCGCAGTCTTGATGGGTGCGACACGATGCACATAGTAGAGGTCGAATACACGCTTATCCAGCGCATCCGGTTGACTGGAATAAGCGATGTGAAACGCTGCCAGCTCTGCACTGCAGAACGCGTCCGGGCCGTCCGTCTTGAGCGCTCGAGTCCGAGACCCGCTGAGCTGACCAAGTATGGAGCCCATATTCGACGGCGGCGCGTAGAAGCGGCGCGTTGACTTCCAGGCGACCCATCGCTCGCAAAGGTTATCGAGATCCTGCTGCTCTTGGGTTGCTTCTGGATCTGGGTCGTGGTTCTGCGGCGCAGCGGCTGCCAGGCGCAGAGCAACAGGGTCATAAAGGTTGTTATCTGTCACTAGCGTATCCCTCTCGAAAGTATGCGACGCCCCACAAAAGGGCGGTTGATGGCTGTTGCCACGGGCACCGGGGCCTGTGGCGCTGGAGCTGGAGCAACGGGGGCTGGAGCGGCTGGCTCGCTGGCCGGGGGTTGCATCGGCGGGGGTACAGACGCCTGTACGGTCTGCGCCGTAGGTTCAGGCTCTGGAGTGGGTATTCGTTCAGGCTGCACAGGCGCAGCGGGCGCGATGTCGACCACCGGCGCGGGCTCTGGTGCCGGGGCAAGAACGGGTGCCGGTACGGAATCGAAGACGGGTGCAGGCTGCGGAGCAACGGCAAACAGATCAAGATTGGGAGGGATCAGCTTGTCACGCAAACGCTTCCAGTCCAATGCAGACCACTTCTGTAGACCGAGCTGGTGCGCCAAAGCCAGGTTGTAGACGGAAACGTCCCAGGCCTCGTTACGCGCGCCGTTGGGCTTGACCCATTCGCGCACTGGACGTCCCTTGCGCCACTTGGTATGGGGTTGCTCCACGACCATCATGTCGAACCACTCGGGGGGTAGATCTAGCTGGAAGTGCATTGCACCACCCCCTTCAGTGAGCTGCATGCGGTTGCTGAGCCAATCTTTGGCGACGTCGGTGCCCACAGTCCACAGCTCCACACCGCCCTTGACTTTCTCTCCACCCCAGTCAATGTCCACCTTGCTGGGTGCGCTACCCATGATGGGGCGATTGGGGCGGCTAGAGCCATGGAGTACCACGCAATTCAGAGCCTTGCGCGCCTGGCCGTAGTTGTAAACGTCTTGAGTGTTGGCACCGCCAGAGTCAATACCGTAGGCACTCAACATGATCAGCCTGCCGCTGGCGTGCAGCAAGGGTGTCCGTCGGATCGTGTCCAGGCGATGCCAAACGCTGCCAGGAACGTCTGCACTTTCAGTGGGTGAACCATTGAGGACGATGTAATCGATCACCCAGTGCTCCATTCCAGGCCCCCACGCCTCAATTTGCACCTCCAGACGATTGGGCTGGGTATCGACAGCCATGGTCGCCACCAGTGCCGCATCGGGCAGCACGCGCATGGGGTAATCTTCGGCACGACGGCGCAACTGTTCGGCGGTGGTGGTCGACTCGCTATTCTTGTAGCTCAAGCCCAGACGTGTGTTGTAGAACACCTGCATGGCTTCGTGATCACCACGCTTCAACCGGTCACGCGCACGGGCCAACTGACGGGCCAGAGACAGCCAGGTAATGGCACCAATGGGCATGTAGAAGGCAGACAGTGTGAAGCTGACAGTTTCTCCATCCCCCTTTGCAGTTGCCACCCAGCGAGCCAAGCCGCCTGCAGCCTCATCAGGCAGCATGGTGACCTTGTGCCGCTCATCAATGTCAGTGCCACACTCTGGGCAGACAAACCAAGCACGATCCATGAAGCCGGTCTCTTCATCCCGCGCATAGCGAAAGTGTTCCATCTCCAGCGAGTGCAAATGTCCGCAGTCGTCATGCGGGCATGGAACAAAGTACTTTTCCTTGGTTCCCATCTCATAGAGGGTGTCGATCTTGGAAAAGCCTTCAATGCCTGGGCTGGATGTGTACAGAAACTTGCAATCGTTGGCGTATTGCGTGGCGCGGGCCTCGGCCAGCTCGACAGGGTCGCCTTCGCCGTCGACGTCGAGATCCAGGCGATCGATCTCGTCTATGTAGATATAGGGCGCGGAGACTTCTGCCAAGTTGGCCGCAGAGCCTGCGGTATTCATGTAAAGCGTTGCATCACCCAGAAAATCCTTTGCCTGGGTGGTGTTGCGTGAATCGCGGCTCTTGGCTGCTGCAACACGTTCGCGCAGCTCCGGCACGCTGCGGATCATCGTGGATACGCGCGCTGAAAAGCGCTTGACGAGGGTGTCTGTAGGCTCCAGCGCAAGGATATTGCGCGGCCTACGATGCATCAGCGAACCAATCCAATTGAGGGCCGTCTGAGTCTTGAACATCTGGGAGGCCACCTTAGCCACCACGCGCTTTGCAGGATGATTGGGAGACAGCACTTGATGCACACGCCTGGCCGGATAGCTGCGATCAAATCGGAATGGACCAGGCTGCGGGCCACTCTTGGGCAAGACCATGTACTGCTCTGCCCATTCGTCACAACGCAGCTCAGGATCAGGGCGCGAAGCCTCAATTGCGGCCTCCAGCATGAGCGAGTAACCGTCTGCAAGATTCATTTAGCCTCCAGGGTCATGGGCAGTAGCGCCTGCAGTCGCTTCTCCGCGATCTCAAAGGCCTTGCGCAGCTCTTCGCGGAATACGTGCTCAATCTCGCGGGTGTCAGCTAGGCCGATGACGCGCGGAGCAGCGCGCTGGGGCGCATTCATGACGTCATCACGCAATGCACGAAAGGCGTCGAAGGTGCCGCGACGGGCGGCACTTTTTTCGACCAATAGGCCTGCATCCTTGGCGTTTTCACGCTCCTCGCGCTCCACCGCAGCCATTTCACGGCGCACGCGCAGAGCCTGGTAGTCATCTTTGGCGGTAGAGGCCGAATCCGGGGCCTGTGACGCATTATTTGCAGCCTGGGGCGCATCGCCCATTCCTTCCACCTGCTCGCTTGCTGGACGGCCCGCATCAGCCCGAGCGCGGGTGTTCTGAGCCCATTGGATATCGGCCACTGCAGGGTCGATCTTTCCATCGATCAAGGTAATGCGGCCTTCTTTCACCGCCTTCGCCACTGCGGACTTGGCGACACCACGGCGGCGGGCGTATTCCGCTTGAGAGATGAGATTGATTCGACCGTTCACTTTGCCTCCCAGCGTTCACCAGTTCGTTCACTTTTCCCCAGACCGTCGACTAGCGTCCGCGCGGGGGCCGAATTACCCTCATGAATCCAAGCGCCAGGAGTACCTACAAGGGGGGAAGACAAGGCCGTTGCCACGGAGCCGGCTGTCATAGCCGTCGCAAGCTGGGTTCGTTTCATCTCTCTTTTCCTTTTCTTTTTTAATAAATAAACAAAGTGGTTACAGCGTTACGGGCGCGCGTAACCACCCAACCCGCACCACGCCTAGCTTGTTACGACGTTACGACGTTACGCATACATCGCTCCCGCACACATGCCCATGTGTGTGCGCATCTGCGCACGCCTGCACATACATACGCGCAGTGGTCGTAACGGCGTAACCTCGTAACAAACCGCGCCAATGCTGGGTTTGCGAGTTACGGCTAGCTGTAACGCTGTAACGCTTCATCGAGTCCATGCCTTATTCATTCCCTTCTGCTGCTGCAGAGTCAGGGGCCGGGGAGCCAGTCCCGTAGCCCAGGTACTTGCGCACCTCGACCTCAAACGATTCAACGGCCTTCGTGGCCCACGCGCCCTCGGTCATCTTGCTATCGCCCTCACCAAAGTTAGGCTCGGTCACCAGCAGCATGCGATGGGACTTTCTTGCAAACCCAGGCTGCGCCACGTTCATGACCTTGATCCGGGCGGGTGAGTTCATCGTGTCTGAGAAGCGCGTGAGCGTGCTTGAGAACTTTGTCTCGTTGTCTGGGAACCTCTCCCCTGTGCGCTGGCACCACTTGAGATAAGCCCTGTAGGCCTGAGCGCGTGAGCAGGCGCGATACGGCAGGTCCAGCTCACCATCAGACCATTCAGCCCAGAATCGCTCAGGACTCTTGCGATTGAGTCCGATTAGATTGCCCTTGGCCTCGGTCATGGGCGGCTTGGTGTAAGGGCTGAATCCGTCCAAGGGATAAGTCAGCAAGTACTCATAGAAGGCCTCAACCCCGCCGTTGTCCCGCCACTCGCCCAGGTCGATGTAGTACTGATCTTCCTTAGCCTTGGGCGTGTACACGACCAGGTAGCGTCGGTCCGTGTTATCGAGGGCCAGAGGCTGCGTTTCATTCGAGAGAAACACGATATTCATGTGGTTCTTCTCTTCGCGCCGGATCTGGTGCTTAGAGTTGATCTGCACCGTGGGCGACGTGATCAGCGCCTTCAGCCGGTTCTTGTTGTGCACCAGCTCGGAGCGGCTCATGATTTCATCGCCCACCACAAACTGCTTGCAGCTGCGCCAATCGTTGAACTTGTCTTCCAGCTCATCCTGGCCAACGATGCTGGCGTACTTACCGTAGATCTGCACCACCGTCTCAAACAGAAAGTTCTTGCCGGCACCTTCGTCGCCATGCATTACCACGGACGACCGCATCTTGGCCCCAGGGTGCTGCAGCGGGTACGCCAGCCAGCGAATCAGCCACTCCATCACCACGCTGGTCTCAGCCTCATCCGGCGTGGCCCGACTCACCAGAAAGCTGATCAGATCCAGCATCGGGTTGACGTTGCCCTTCTTCGGCACCATCGCCATGCCCTCATACATGTTGATGACCTGATCGGTGTCGCACTTCATCGTCGGGTCGAACACCAGCTCGTCAGCGCGAATCGTGCGGCGCTTCTCGCTGGACTTCCACATCGCCACCAACTGGCTGCCATGGGCATGTCCCATGTTGCTGATCTTCATGATCATGCGCTCGGAGTCATCCCAGACCGTGTCTGTGCCATAGAGCAGAGCAAAGTTTTCAACCAGATGGTTGAACTTGCCCCAGTCAATGGTCTTTTCCTTCTTACGGCCCTGTACGGGCTTGTCAGCGCCATCCGCAGCGGACACCTCTGCCCCCCCGTCCCCTTTCTTAAGCGCAGTAGCGCTCTTCTTCGGGGGGGCGGGTGGCGGGGGTGAGCCGGCCTCCGGCGGCACACGCACTCCCGCATGAAAGTCAACGTGCACAACTGAGCCAGCTGCAGATTCGCCCGCAGCAGAAGACCCATCCAGCGACGCATTCGCGTCGGGGGCAGGCAACGCCTGCGACTCTGCGGTCGCAGGCGGCGGTGGCGCGAACGCTCCGCCATCATTCAACTCTGTATCGTTATCAGCCATGGTGCTTGGTTATTTCCTGAATCACGCCCATCAGCTGGTCGCTCACCGCGCCCAGCCCCTCCAGGACATGCAGGTCGTTAAAGTCCGTGTCCTTGGGACCACGGTTCGTGGGATTGAAAATAGGCCAGACGAAATCGCAGCGCTCCGTCTTGCGGGCCACGGCCTTTGCAGCCGTGCGACCGGGGTTATTCAGCTGGCCTGTGCGCTTGTCACGCGTGCGGTAATCGTCGTCAGCCAGGATCAGCATGCGGACATCGGGATACAGCTCGCGCAGCAGCGGCACCACATGGGCCAGGTTGCCGGCATCCATGGCCACGAAAACGGGCCAGGCGTAGGCCGTGGCGCGGCGGGCCGTGCCGCCCGTGGCATAGCCCTCCACCACCAGCATCAACGCCGTGTCGGCATTGACCTCACCCAGGCGAATGCAGCAGCCCGGCTTGTCAAACTGGCGCAGGTAAATCTTGGAGCCGTCAGGCTTGATGAACTGCACGCCCCGCATCGCCTCGGCGCGCGGCATGTCGTAGCGCATCAGCGGCAGCACCAGCGTGCCGGCGGGCAGCGTCCACACCGTGTCATCCTCGCCCTTGCGCTGGGCAGGCCAGCGCAGCGTCAGGCTCTGATCGAGCATGCGGCAGGTCTCACCGATGACCTGCTTGCGTTCCAGGTATAGCGTGGTCTGTGTGGGCACAGCCTTGCGCCATATCGTCAGGGCATCTGCACTGGCGTTCGCAATTTCTTTGGCGCGCTCGATCGCAGCAGCCGCTTTTGCGGCCTCACGCTCTGCCACCATGCGGTCGCGTTCGGCCTGGCTCAGTTCTGCCCAGTCCTGCTCCACCTTGCACCAGGCACCACCGTTGCGGTAGGTGCCAAAGGTGCCCGTCACCCATTTCTTGCTGGTATTTCTGGGCTGGAACAAGTACAGCTTGTACCAATCCTTGCCGCCCTTGCCGCATGTCACCCGCTTGCCGCTGTCAATCTTGTAGGGCAGTTGAGCTAAATCTTTATCGCGCAGCTCGATCCCAAAGACCGCCATCTGGTCCAGCACCTTCTGGTAGTTCTCCATCAGACCGACCCATCCTTCAGATTGGCCTGCTGCAGACGCTGCGCCTGCACCAGCAGACCCTGCAGCTGCGGGACCAGCACGCCGATCCTGTCCGCTATCACAGCAGCCTCAGACACCGGCGCAATTGGCACTGGTGCCTGGTAGCCAGCCTGACGCATCCACCAGGTCGCAAAGCCATGAAAGCCCGCCTCACGCGACATCCGCATCAGCATCAGCACCTGTGACGGCATCAGGCGCTCGGCACGGGCAGGGTTCAAGGCATCCATCAAATAGCGCGCAGCAGCGTCCACCGACTTATCAGGAAACATCTGCGGCCCCACCTTTTTAGGCCCACCCGCATGGCGCACCGCCTCACGCGCGGCGTCCAGTTCATCCTCGTAATCCAGGCCGATATCCATCGTCTAGCCCTCTTGTAAGTGAGCGCCGACAGGTTCCGACGGGTTCCGAATTTGTCGGAACACCCACGAAATGCCCGCAAACGCAAGCTGCAAGCCGAACACGACGCAAAAAGGCATAGCAAAACCTTGATTTGCGTCACGAAAAATGGGACACGAAATTCGTGCTCTATAGGCAAAGGGTTCCGACGCGTTCCGAAAAAATCGGAACGTGTCGGAATGACTTTCCGTTGCAGTGGGGCAAAACTGCGACCCATGCACACCAACCCGAGTGATCCACGCAAAAAAACCGCCACCAGGCACAGCTGCCTGGTGACGGACAATGCCCTCGGAGGCACTACGCCCCGAGGTACCCACGAAATCAAAACAGGAGGAACCCTTGAGCAACGAAACCCAAATTCCAATGAACGCCGAATCAATGAACGCCATCGTCAACGCCCTCGGCGCGCTTGTGTTCGCAACCGTGCGACAACTGCCAGAAGACAAGCAAACAGCTTTTGCCAACGATCTGGCGCGCCTAGCCAAACTGGAAGAGAAGCGCGGCGATCTGGCGACCGAGACCCTGCTACTCGACCTGCACAGAGCGGCAACGGCTGCGGCCAGCTGATTGCCGGAGCGGCAACAACAAACCGCTTGGACTCACGCCAGCCGCTGTACCGAGCCTCAAAGTCGTCAGCGAACGCAGAAAAAGTCACATCCATCACAAACCTCACAGGAGACAAAATTGGTGAAATTGATACCCAGCAACACAAGGGTCCAATGGGCTGCCCACCCGGCAGACCAAGGTCGAATTACTTACATCGATGGGCTTTGGGACGGCTCAACCCTGCCAGAGGAAAACGAGGTCATCACCCGGCCATTCCTCGTCGACCCCGTCTCCAAAGCTCCAGTACCTGTGAGAGTTGTTCAGCTGATAGAGTTTTTTCAGCAAGACCCGCCAGTGATCGCTGTTGTGGTAGCGCGAGAGCAGTAAGGTCCAGCACCAGCGGCTGCAACTCGTCAGACAGAAACACCAGCTCCACGCCGTTCACAACGACAATCTGCTGCGCCTTCACCGGCATTGCTGCAGACCACAGCAATGCCGCAAGGCCAGCCATGGAAGCACGGCGCGTAACGCAGCCCTTTACTGTCTCAGGCGCAATGCGCTGCCTCAGCGCTCGCGCACTGGCCTTCAGCCCCTTGCGTGAAAGCAACGGCCCGCCCACTACAAACTTCTTGCTTTGCCGCCACTCAGTAAACGCGTCGATAGCGCCTGCTTGCACTGCGCTGGGCATGGGTGTTGGCTTTTGGGATTTAGACATTGGTGGTCTCCGTGGTTGTGATTGCTTGCTTGGCCTGAAGCTCGGGCCAAATTTCCGTCCAGTCATCTGGGCGAAGATCCTTACGCGTAACTGCACCAGCCGAGTGCGCTTCGGCCAGTGCGCAAACCTTTTCGCGCAGCAACCCACCCAAAGAACAAACCTTGCGCATGTACCCGACAGTAGTGCCACATCGCCCAGCGAAATCGGCCTGCTCTTGCTTGGTCAATCCGTTAAGGTAAATGGTGAGTTGCTTCATAGGCCTGCATATTACCATTTAGTAATTCAAAGTAAATACTTTTTGGTGTTTTACTTAACGGTAATGCCTCATGAGAATCGGTGTCGTTATGAGTGATACCGAAGACCCAGTCGTCGCAAACCGACGCCGCAGGCTCAAGCTCTGGATCGACACGAACTGTGACGGGTCCCAGAAGCTTTTCATCGCCTCCACCAACGATGGCGAAAGGCAAATTAATCAAGGTGAACTATCAGGACTACTACGGAGCAAATCCTTTGGGGAAAAGCGCGCTCGTGCTCTTGAACGGCAGTCTCGGATGCCTATCGGGTACTTGGATGCCAACGAGATAAGCTCTTTCGCCCACTTACCCCAGATCACCCCTGAGAAAGAATCAGTCAAGTCAGGTAATTGGCCATTTAAAAAAGTCACACCTGAACGACTTACAGCGCTCCGGCGCAACCTAGGCGAGCAGAAATTCACCGACGCACTCAATGACATGGAGGAAATGCTTGAGTCAACCATCATCAAGTGGGAGCGCCGCGTGGAGACAAACATTGATAAAAGTGCCGCAGCTTAAAGCTGCACGCATTTACCAATTTCCGTCTCACCCACGGACGCTGGGCGGCATAAAACCATAAGAATTGAAGAGGGAAAAGTGAATCAGCGATATCGCAATGAAGGTGGGCGCAGCCTTGTCGCAGTTGTACTGATTGCGCTTGTTCTTGCCATGGGCATAGCCATTTTTGTCAAAGAACGAAGTCGCAGTGCCGAGCGTGACGCCAGACAAAGCGGACTCGTATCACAACGAGCTGAAGAAGAGGCCAAAGCAAAGCGGGCCGAAGAAGAGCGACAGGCCTTGGAAAAACAGGCTGCGCTTGCTGCTGCCAAGCGCCCTGACCCGCTGGCAACCTCGCTGAAATCTGTTGATGACACTTACGCACGCTGGCAAGACGCCCGCAATGTTGCTGGAAGTACTAGTCGCATGGCCCTTTCTGGGCCGCTGGCTACTCTGCAAGCGATAAGGCGTGACGCAAAAGAACTGACTGTTCCGCCCTGCTTAGAACATGGCAAGACTGAACTGATATCTGGCATGGATTTCACGATCGACGGCATCCTTGTCTTCATGCAGAACCCCGCGAAACTTGGTGACGTTCTCGCTCAAGAGAAGTTCGAGTCTGCAAGCAAACACTATGAAGCTTTCCAGATGGACCGCGCCATGTGTCCTAAACCTATTGATGCAGGAACGTAGCTGCGAACAAATAAATTACCATTTGGTATTGCAAAACTAATTACCAATTAGTAATATACCTCCGAACCCATACCGGGTTGCGGAGGTTTTATGCATTTGAATCCATTGGTAGCGCAGCTGGAGGCGCTACAAGAAGCCGAGCAATTCGTCGCCAGCTTTAAAGACGACGCAGCTCAGCAGCCCGCAGTCACCGAGCTGCTGACCAAGCTGCGCACCCAGATCCAGGTCACGCTGATTGCAATCGATACCCTGCGCGTGCAGATGGCCTGCCGCATCGCCAACAGCAACATCAGCGATTCTTGGGCAACTAAAAAGCTCTTTCAGTTTGAGCCTGGTCAGCCCGACGCCGACGCTGCGATCAAACCCCAAGAGCCGGGGGTGCAGCCATGAGCAGCACTCCACTCACCGTCCAGGTCGACACGACCAAGCTCGACAAGGTACTGGAAGAGACCCAGCACAAACTGGCCCAGTACGCCGAGTTCAAAGCAGCGCAGCAGCTGGTGCTGCGCTTTTACGAATGGCAGTGTGGCCACCACGGCACACGCCCCAGAGACACCCCTGTCTCAAGCCCCGAACAGGCAGGCGAAATCCTGAAAGCAATGAGCCACTGCATCAGCCAGCCAGGCCATTTCTGCGCCTGGCTGATGGATGGCACGCACGCCATGTCTGCCTACGTGACCGATGACTATGTTCGGGTGGGCGCAGGGGATTCCGAAATCTTCCCCCAGTGGTCATCCCTCGGATGGCAAGACGAGCGCCCTGTACTGGTTTACGGCACCGAGGCCCAAATAGCCGAACTGCGCCACCCCGACAACGCCGAGGCTGTGAGCTGCATTTGGTTCTTTGACTCTCTTCCCGCGTGGGATGGAACGAGCTTCCTGGATGACAACGTCGCCACCACCACGCTGCGGCTGGAGGAGCTGGAAAACCTGATCCGCCCTAGGGAATGGCACGAGGCGGGCAGGCCAAACCAGTTCTCTCTGCCTCCTGTCCTCAAGTCCGCCGAATCCGCCCTCGAGGACGTGCGCCAAGAGCGCGCCAGCATCGCCGCCTGCAGCGACGTACAGACGCCTGTACTAAGCACCGAATCCACCAACTCATCCGCTTCACTCTGAACGAGGCCCAGCATGACCCGCACCTCTCTTCCCGATCATGAAAACGCAATTCAGGGCCTGATACGCCAACTTGCTTGCGGCAATGAAGTCATCACTCAGCAACTACTGGACTGGATGGCAATACCGCTCCAGCACCCCGGCACCAAGCTGCGCAAAGGTCTGCTGCTCAATGGCTATGTGCAAAGCGGATCTCACTTGCTGGCGGAGATTCTTGAAGACGTGTACCACCACGCCGCCACTCGTGTATTTACACAACGTCTGCACGACCCCTATTCCGCTTTCACACCTCACACGCAACTGCTTTCAATTTTTCATGACGGCACCGATTTGGATGCGAGAACTGAACGCAAGCGTTCGACCAAAGCCATCATCAAGGATCTGATCTCTGCGCCATACGTGCAGATCAAACGCGAGAGCTGCCTCGACGCTACATGCGTCAACCGCATGAACATCGTCTTTTCCTCGGGGTCTGTGGACTTTTTGGGTGACTCTTGTGATCGTCGATGGTTTGTTGTCCAGGCCAAAAATCATCTAAGGCTGACAAAGAGCGATGACCTTTTGCTGTCCTTCTCTCAGCGTCTTGAGCGTGCCATCGGACTAAAGAACATCTTGAAGGCTCACCAGGTCTCTGACGCATTGGAGGCCGTATGACCCAGCTCTACAAAGTCCTGCGCCCTGGCGCTCGCCCCTATTACGGCGAGTACACCTCGGCCTGCGTGGCCATCCTCCTGGCTCAGTGCCTCTTTGGCATCCACAGCGCCCAAGCAAAGCCGGTGCAGCCATGAACAGCCGCCCTACTCACTTCATCACTCGGTACGACACTGCTAACGCGCAAGAGTTGCGCCGCCAGCGCCGCGTAGTGCTGGGCATGACTGCCGCGCTTGCGCTGCTGCTGGCCCTGACGGTCACAGCACCCTTCTGGGCTTCGCTCTATATCTGCCTGCGCTGGGGGTGCCTGTGATGGACACCTCAGCCACCGCCGACATGCAGCTGCGCATCAAGGGCGTGGTGACGGACTGCATTTGTCGCACCACGACCACCGGCCACGCCCAGCTCGAAATCAAGCTGGCAGCACCCGGCCAGCAGTTGGTGCGCGCCATTCACACCTATCCCAACAAAAGTCCGGCCAGCCACCACGCGGCAAGCCATCTGGCCCGCCAGCTCAAGGGCAAGCAGGCCGAGCTGTATGCCACTGACCCACGCTTTGCACGCCAGCGCCTGGACTGCACAGCCCACCACATTGCCTTTGAACCCTCTACGCCCGAGCGCAAGGACATTCACTCATGAGCCGCAGCAACCTAAAGCCCATCAACATGGCCGCCCATTTTGGTGCCAGCAAGCGCGGCCAGTCGCCGCTGGCAAAGCCCGAGCCCAGCGCCAAGGCCTTGCACCAGCGCCGCCAGGAAGAGCGCCTGCAGGTGGCAACAGCCCCCATTCGCAACGGAACGACCCGCGAAACCTATACCGGCGGCGAGCTGATGCAAAGCACCCGCGCTGGAGCGACGGACGCCTTGCGCCTGCCAAGCGTGCTGATGGGCCAGCGCACCCACCGCAAGGACAGCCAGCAATGAGCACCGGGCGCTGCAAGAGCTGCCAGCTTTGGCAACCCGAATCCACACCGCCGCGCATGCTGCAGCAGGGCTATGCCAGCTGCAAGCGCCTGAAGGTGAGCTGGCGCTTTGTCAGCGCCGAGAGCCACTGCCCGCATTACACAGAGCTGCCCGCCGACCAGGTCGAGGCCCGCCGCGCCGCTGCCGCTGCAGCCATCAAGCAAATGAAGGGAGCCAAGTAATGGCAACCAAAGACCCACTAATCGACCGCGAAGTCGTCATCAATCAGGACGCAACCACCAACAAGGGCAACCCGCTTCCGCAGGCGGGCCTAAAAGCCAAGGTGGTGGGCAAGACGCCCAACGGCCGCCAGTACCAACTGGACTGCGACGGCGCACTGGTCAACCTGCCGATGGCCGATTTCACGCTGATGACGCTGGACGGCGTCATGCCCCAGCTCAAGGCCACGGCAGGCGAAGCCGAGCAGCCCCAGGCCGCGCTGCACCAGTTTGCGCCCAGCCGCACCAACCGCACCGTGGTCGAGAACGACGAGCTGCACGCGCTGGCCGCCACCATTAAGGCCTATGGCGTGCTGCAGCCCATCATCGTGCGCAAGCTGCCGCATGAACGACTGCAGGACACCTTCGAGAACCCCGAAACGCGTAAGGCCGCCTATGAAATCATCGCGGGCGAGCGCCGCTGGCGCGCTGCGGCCATTGCCGGGCTGCGCACCATTCCCTACCTGCTGCGCAACGCCGAAGGGCTGGAGGCGCTGCAGATCCAGCTGATCGAGAATCTGCACCGCCAAGACCTGAACCCGCTGGAGGAAGCCCATGGCCTGCATCGCCTGATTGAAGAGTTCAGCCTGACCCGCGAAGCCGCCGCAGATGCCATTGGCAAGGGCCGCAGCCATGTCTATGAGACGCTGCGCCTGCTGTCGCTGTCACCCAAGGCCATGGCCGCGCTGAAGGAAGGCCGCATGCCCCGCAGCCTGGCACTGCTGGTGCTGCAGCGCCCCACGCTAGCCATGCAGGAAGAATTTACCGAGCGTGTGCTGACAGGCGGTGCAGACGGCGGCACCATGAGTCTGCGCAGCGCGCAAGACCTTGCCCGCCGCAACTACATGACCGAGCTGGACAAGGCTCCGTTCGACCTGACGGACGCCCTGCTCTGCCCCCAGGCCGGTGCCTGCACCCACTGCCCCAAGCGCACAGGTGCCACGCCCGAGCTGTGGGACAAGCAAGGCCCGGACGCCTGCACCGACACCACCTGCTTTGCCGAAAAGAAAGAGGCCCACCTAGCCCGCGTGAAGGCCGACGCCGTGCAAGCCGGTCGCCAGATCATCAGCGGCAAGGCAGCGCGCGACATCATGCCGACTGAGACTGGCTCCATGCGCGGCTATATCGCGCTGGACAAGGCGAGCCAGGGCAGCAAGGCCGAAACTCGCCAGGTGCTGGGCCAGGAAGTCCCCGCCAGCCGCGTGGTGCTGATCGAGACCCCCAGTGGCAGCTTTACCGAAGCCGTGCCCGTGCACGCCGCCAGCGAGGCAGTGCAGGAAAAGGCACAGGAAGCCAAGACAGCACCCAAGGCGGACAAGCCCAAGGGCAAGGAAGCACAAGCCCCCGCGCCCGACCGCGCCACGCTGCAGGCCGAATACGAACGCCGCTGGCGTGAGAGGGCTGTCACAGCCACGATCGCCGGGCTGGCCACATGCCCTGATGAGGCCGTGGACTACCTGCCATCGTGGATCTCGCTGCATGTGCTGGAAAAGCTGGCCGCAGACGTCCCCAAGGCGCAGTTGATGGCCATCTTTGACATCGCCGATGACAAGTACTACGACGATGCGCTTTCTGAAGCGCTGTCCAACGCCTCAGAAGCGCCGCTACCAGCCAAGTTGATCACCATCATGCAGATGGTCTGCACCCAGGACCTGAGGACCGACAAGCCCACCGTCTTCTACTACCTAGAAGAGCTGCAGAACCTGGCCGAATTCCACCTGGAAGGCATACAGAACCAGGTGCAAGTCGAGATGAAGACCGAAGCCGCACAGCGCGCAGGCAAGACACCGGCCAAGTCCACAGGCAAGAAGCCCGAGCCCAAGGTCAAGCAACAGGAAGCCAGCGCGGCTATCGCCAAGGCCATGCAGGCTGCTGAAGCCCAGCAAACCAACGGCTTTCAGGAGCTGCAGAAGGTTCGCATTCTGCGAGATCTGCGCGGCCCCGGCGGCCAGTTGCTGCCCACCAAAGACCGGATCGCATACATCACCGAAAAGATGGGAGACCGCACCTGGTGGCTGGAGCTGCCGCAAGACCCCCACGTATCGCTAGATGACATGGACGCCGCTATGCGCTGGCAGCCGAGCGCCGATTACACCGAAATCCAGGCACTGGAAGAAAGCGAGGCCTAAGAAATGATCCCCGCACTGAGCATTCGCCAGCCCTGGGCCTGGCTCATCGTCAACGGCCACAAAGACATAGAAAACCGCGACTGGCCCACCAACTTTCGCGGCCGCCTGCTCATCCACGCAGGTCTGACCATGACCCGCGCCTACTACGACCAGGTCGTGCAGGAGCTGGACGGCATGGGCCTGCTGCCCGCAGACCTTCCCGCCTTTGAAGATCTGCAGCGCGGCGGGTTTGTCGGCTGGACGCATGTGGTCGGCTGCGTGCAGGAGTCCAGCTCGAAGTGGAAGCAGGAAGGCAGCTGGGGCTTTGTGCTGCGCGACAGCCGCCCAATCCCTTTTCACCCCTGGAAGGGAAAGCTCCAGTTCTTCAACGTGCCCAACGATGTGTTTTCAGGCGAAGAGCAGCGACTTGCTCATGTGAAAGAAGAGAGGGCCACCACATGAACACGCACTTCGCATTGCTGGCCAAATTCGGCGACGTCAATATTCCACTGGATAAGGTCTGCAAAGACTTCTTCGGAATGGAGCCAAAAAAAGCAAATGAGCGCGCATGCCGCCAGGATTTGCCAGTGCCTACATATAAGTTAGGCGGTTCACGTAGCCCTTGGCTGGTAGATGCAATCAAGCTGGCCGAATACATCGACAGGAAAAAAATCGAAGCAGAAAACGACTGGCATCGTATTCACACTGCTTGACGCTCGGGGACGTTCTCAGCCTTTAAATGCGTGTAGCGCTTCAATGTTGCCCACGATTCATGCAATGTGAACTGCGCAACCTCTTGAATGCTATACCCGCGCTCAAACAAGCGGCTTGTCGCCTCATGGCGCAAGTCGTGAAAATGCAAGTCTTCCAAACCCAAAACTTGGCAAGCTCGGGTAAACGCCGAACCAACGCTCTTAGGGTTGTACGGAAACACATATTCGCTAGTTCGCGGTTGCAGCTGGATGATCTCCAAGGCCTCTTTCAAGATACGAAAGTCGCGCCGATTTCCTGTTTTTTGCGTTGGGTGCTTTACATCATCAAGCCAACCAATCCGCTTATCAAAATCCACATCCACCCATTTCAAGCGGCATATTTCTTCCTGTCGCCGTGCAGATAAAAGAGCAAAGCTAAAAATAACTGCCATCGGTATTTGCGCACGATTATCTCGGCTTCCGAAATAAGCATGCAGCTCTTCCTCTTCCACCTTGTTTAACCGGCGCTTGCGCTGCACAGGCTTAGAGATCGTCTTGGTGCGCAACAACTCTTGCTTGGCAGCGGTCACTGCGGCCAACGGCTGAGCAATGTCAAACATAGCATGTCCAGATAAGAATGCCTGACGCAGCCACACAATGTCGTTAAGCACAGTTGCTGGTCCAGCACCATCAACCACGCGACGACGCTTGGCGTACTCAATCAAATCAGCAGTCGTCAACAAGCGCGCGTCTTTGCTAGCCAGCCCTCCTTCTCTCAACCGCTTGATATCTGAGGTCTTGGAGCGCCCCCACACTGTCACACCTTTGGCTTGCTGCACGTAGTAATCCAGCAGATCGCCCACCGTCACTTTATTTCGCCCCAACTCCCCACGGGCTCTGGCCTCTTGCAAGCTGGCTTCACGCTTGGTCAGCCAGGCCTGGGCCAAAGCCTTCTTTGTGAAAGTTTGAGCTTCTGTGTGCACAATTACGCCGTTTTCTTTAAGGCGAATCTGCGCCGTGTAAGCCTCCGTGCCGTCCGCACGTTTCCTCTTTGAAATAGTTCCCATGATGTCAGTGCTACAAGCCTTTGGCGTAGCACTCACTGTAGCACCGCTAGGCGAAACAGGGGGTTTTTCGGGGTGTTTTGGGGTGCTATATCGGTGCTACGGACAGGCATTTTGAAGCCATGAACAAGCAAATAACACAAACAAATCAACAAGATAGCAGCATGTGGCGCATGTCAGTTGCGCCAATGATGGACTGGACAGATAAACACTGCCGCTACTTTCACCGACTGCTCAGCCAACACACCTTGCTCTACACCGAGATGGTGACAACCGGCGCACTAGTACATGGCGATGTGGCTCGCCACCTGCGTTTTGAAGCACAAGAGCACCCTGTTGCGCTACAGCTGGGCGGATCTGAGCCTGGCGATCTGGCGCACAGCGCGCGTCTGGGCGAGCAGTGGGGCTATGACGAGATCAACCTCAACTGCGGCTGCCCTAGCGAGCGTGTGCAGCGCGGCGCGTTTGGGGCTTGCTTGATGAATGAAGCCTCTTTGGTGGCCGATTGCGTCAAGGCCATGGTCGATGTTGTTTCTGTGCCTGTGACCGTCAAGCACCGCATCGGCATTGACAAGATTGAAAGCTATGACTTTGTGCGTGACTTTGTCGGCACCGTGGCTGAAGCAGGCTGCAATGTGTTTGTGGTTCACGCCCGTAATGCATGGCTCAAAGGCCTGTCGCCCAAGGAAAACCGCGAAGTCCCGCCGTTGCGCTATGAAATAGTGGCCCAGCTCAAGCGCGACTTCCCGGCCCTGACGATTGCTGTCAATGGCGGCATCAAGACCGACGAAGTGGTACAACAGCAACTCGGGCTGGTTGATGGTGTGATGGTAGGCCGCGAGGCCTATCACAACCCTTGGTGGATGGCCTCTTGGGACGGCCTTTACTATCAGGATGAGAGCAAGGAGCGCACACGTGAAGCCATTGAGGAGCAGATGGTGCTCTATATGGAGTGCGAAGCGCGCGAGCATGGTACGAACTGGTATTCAATTGCCCGTCACATGCTGGGCTTGCGCAATGGTTTGGCCGGCGCACGCCGCTGGCGTCAAGTCTGGAGCGATCACCGCATGAAAACCCAGCCGCCTCATGAAGTGATGAAGCTGGCCCGCACCAAGCCCGGCGAAACGGACTGAGCACCCACTGAAACCATTACCGGAAGAAGCTGACAGTGTCAGCTTTTTTCTTTCATGCAAGTGGCACGAAAGCCCGCGTTGTGCATTGCCATCAGATGAAGCATGAGAAGTCAATTTACTACTTCGCTTGTCAACTGTCGCTGTTATATTGCACTGCAACATAACCGCAAAAGTGCCACATGCTCTATCAGATCTACGAAATGCAACGCGCAATGGTCGAGCCATTTGCAGACTTTGCCCAAGCCGCCTCCAAGTTTTACAACAATCCGCATTCCGTCTTCAGCAAGGTGCCCATGGCCCAGCGTATGGCGGCGGGTTTCAATCTCGTGTATCGACTGGGCAAAGATTATGAAAAGCCTCAGTTCGATTTGCACAACGTCGAAGTCGATGGCGTTGATGTAACCATCCGCGAGCGCGTGGAAGTCGACAAGCCATTTTGCGAACTGCGCCGCTTCAAGCGCTTCTCTGATGACCCGCATACGCTGGAAGCCATGCTCAGCCAGCCCGTGGTGCTGATCGTCGCGCCCCTCTCCGGTCACTACGCTACCTTGCTGCGCGACACCGTGCAAAGCATGCTCAGCGGCCACAAGGTCTACATCACTGACTGGAAGAATGCGCGTACCGTGCCATTGTCCGACGGTGAGTTCCACCTTGACGACTATGTGAACTATGTGCAGGAGTTCATTCGCTACCTGCAGGGCCGCTATGGTCAGTGCCACGTGGTCAGCGTCTGCCAGCCCACCGTGCCCGTGCTGGCAGCGGTATCGCTCATGGCCAGTCGCGGCGAGAGCACGCCTTTGTCCATGACCATGATGGGCGGCCCTATCGATGCCCGCCGCTCGCCCACGGCCGTGAACAATCTGGCGGAAACGCGCAGCTTTGAATGGTTTGAGAGCAACGTCATCTACGAAGTGCCCAACAACTACCCTGGCGCAGGCCGCCGCGTCTACCCCGGCTTCTTGCAGTATTCGGGCTTTGTGGCCATGAATCCCGACCGCCATGCCAACAGCCATTACGACTACTTCAAGGATTTGATCAAGGGCGACGAAGCCAGTGCCGAGCACCACCGCAAGTTCTACGACGAGTACAACGCCGTACTGGACATGGATGCGGACTACTACCTCGAAACCATCGCCACGGTGTTCCAGGAATACAAGCTGGTCAACGGCACCTGGAATGTACGCAACGAGCAAGGCCAGCCCGAACTGGTGCGCCCACAAGATATCAAGAACACCGCGCTGCTGACCGTGGAGGGCGAGCTGGACGATATCTCCGGGTCCGGCCAGACCCGTGCTGCGCATGATCTGTGCTCAGGCATCAAAGAATCGGCACGCCAGCATATTGAAGTGCAAGGCGCTGGCCACTACGGTATCTTCAGCGGCAGCCGCTGGCGCAAGACGGTGTACCCGCAGGTCCAGGCCTTCATCCACTCCCACCAGCCGGCAGCCGCCACAGCCGCCAGCGCTGCAGGCCACCTGAGCAGTGTGAGCGACGATGCGCCCACGCCTGAAAGCCTGATGGAAAACTACGAGCCGGCCAAGCCGGAAAAAACAGGTCAAAATAGCGCCCCCGCCCCTAAACAGCGCAACAACCATCGCGCCAGGGCCTAAAGGCTTAACAGACCAGCATGAACGCATCACTGTCCGCAGCCTCCCCGCTTCAAGCACTGGCTGCGAACATTGATGCAGCCCTGCCCCAGACTCAATGTACGCGCTGCGGTTACCCCGACTGCGCGTCGTATGCCGGTGCCATTGCCAGTGGTGAAGCCCCCATCAATCAATGCCCACCGGGCGGCCAGGAAGGCGTTCGCCGCCTTTCGATCATCACAGGCCAAAGCGAAATCCCATTGAGCGCCGAACATGGCATCGATGCACCACGCACACTGGCCGTCATTGACGAAGCCTGGTGCATTGGCTGCACGCTCTGCATCAAGGCGTGCCCTACCGATGCCATTCTGGGTGCCAACAAGCGCATGCACACCGTCATTACCGAGCATTGCACCGGATGCGAACTCTGCATTCCCGTCTGCCCCGTGGACTGTATTGAGCTCATCAATGCGAGCGACGAGGCCACAGGCTGGGATGCATGGAGCTCCGCACAGGCCGCCCATGCCCGCGATCGCTACAGCGCCCACCTGCAGCGCACGGGCCGCAAGGCCAACGCCCCCGTTCGCACCACCGCCCTTGCACCCGTGACTGAAGCCACGACAGATACACCGCAGCCCGCAGCGCCAGCGGCTGATAAAAAAGCGACGATTGCCGCCATTTTGGCCAAGGCAAAAGCCCAGCGCGCCGGTCTTTGATAAAAACAGGCTCTAGCGCTTATCTATCAAGCGCTAGCAGCTATCAATTGATGAGTCTTCATACCTTTGGACTGCTGACTCACACCCCATTTCTTTTGTCGTAAGCATCTGACTTTTTGCCTTGATAGCGGGCTTTTCGCCATCACTTTCGACGAAAAATACAAAAAGTGACGACGAAAAGCGGCAAACCCGGCACTTATCTGCCCTGATTTTCCATGCGGAAATGGCATCAGCCCATAATGTGCATCCATGAACCCCCTGCTCTCGCGACTCCAACCCTATCCGTTTGAACGCCTTCGCCAGCTGTTTGCCTCCGTACAGCCTCCTGCAGGTGTGCGCCCCATCAGTCTGGGGATTGGTGAGCCGCGCCACGCTACGCCTGCGTTTATTGAGCAGGCGCTGAGCAGCGAACTACAGGGTCTGTCGGTTTACCCCGCCACCGCCGGTATGCCTGTGCTGCGCGAAGCCTGTGCAAAGTGGGCCAATCAGCGCTACGGTATTGAGCTCAATGCAGCCACGCAGGTGCTGCCCGTCAATGGATCACGTGAGGCATTGTTTGCCTTCACGCAAGTGGTGGTGGACAACACCCAGCCCGGTGCCCGCGTCATCTGCCCCAACCCCTTCTATCAAATCTATGAAGGCGCAACGCTGCTGGCCGGTGCCACACCTTTCTACGCAGCCAGCGATGCATCGCGTAACTTTGCCGTGAACTGGGATGCCGTACCCGAGGATGTGTGGCAGAACACGCAGTTGATTTTTGTCTGCTCGCCCGGCAACCCCACGGGCGCGGTGATGCCTCTGTCTGAATGGGAAAAGCTGTTTGCCCTGTCTGACAAGCACGGCTTTGTCATTGCCAGCGACGAGTGCTATAGCGAGATTTACTTTCAGGAAGAAGCTCCGCTGGGCGGACTGGAAGCGGCGAAAAAGCTGGGCCGCCATGATTTCAAGAATCTGGTGATGTTCACCAGCCTGTCCAAGCGCAGCAATGTACCTGGCCTGCGCAGCGGCTTTGTGGCGGGTGATGCCGCCCTGCTCAAATCCTTCTTGCTCTATCGAACCTACCACGGCGGTGCCATGAGCCCCGTCGTGCAGACGGCATCCGTAGCCGCGTGGAACGACGAGGCCCATGTGCAGGAAAACCGCCGCCTGTACCGCGAAAAATTTGCGCAAGTCACGCCTGTGCTCTCCAGGGTCATGGATGTGAAGCTGCCCGACGCCAGCTTCTACCTGTGGGCAGGTATTCCCACCGAATTGGGCATGGATGATGCGCAATTCGCCAAAGAGCTGTATATTCATACAGGTGTTACGGTTTTACCCGGCAGTTATCTGGCCCGCGAAGCCAATGGCTTCAACCCCGGTGCCAACCGTATCCGCATGGCACTGGTGGCAGAAACGGCAGAATGTCTGGAAGCCGCTCAGCGCATTGCCCAATTCATTGAAGCCCGTACACGCTAATACTCCCTCACAAGGCCTGCCCCCGCAGGCCTTTTATGACTCAACGATTCACCTCAACTTTCGATCTTTGACCGAAAAAATCATGACGCAACAACTGCAATCCATCATCGACACCGCTTGGGACAACCGTGCCAATGTCTCGCCTTCCTCCGCCTCCAAGGAAGTGGCAGATGCCGTGGAACACGTGATTGCCGAACTCAACGACGGCAAGCTGCGCGTAGCGACCCGCGAAGGCGTGGGCCAGTGGACTGTGCACCAGTGGATCAAGAAGGCCGTGCTGCTGTCCTTCCGCCTCAAAGACAACGCACTGATCAACGGCGGCGCGCTGAACTTCTTCGACAAGGTCCCCACCAAGTTTGAAGGCATGACTGAAGCCCAGATCGCCGCTACCGGCGTGCGCGTGGTGCCCCCAGCCGTGGCCCGTCGCGGCTCCTTCATCGCCAAAGGCGCGATTCTGATGCCTTCCTATGTGAACATCGGCGCCTATGTGGACGAAGGCACCATGGTCGATACATGGGCCACCGTGGGCTCCTGCGCACAAGTGGGCAAAAACGTGCACCTGTCCGGTGGCGTGGGCCTGGGCGGCGTGCTGGAACCCCTGCAAGCCAACCCCACCATCATTGAAGACAACTGCTTTATCGGCGCGCGCTCCGAAGTGGTGGAAGGCGTGATCGTGGAAGAAAACTCGGTGCTGGGCATGGGCGTGTACATCGGTCAGTCCACGCCTCTGTTCAACCGCGAAACCGGTGAAATCAGCTACGGACGCGTGCCTAGCGGCTCGGTGGTGGTCAGCGGCAACATCCCCAAGCAAACCAAGGATGGCAAGGACTACTCCATGTACGCCGCCATCATCGTCAAGCGCGTGGATGCACAAACCCGCTCCAAGACCAGCATCAACGACCTGCTGCGCGACTGATTCATAACTCCGTGAGAACAAGCCTGCCCGCCCTCAAAGCGCGCAGGCTTTTTTCATGCGCCAAATCACGGCTCGGGCCAGTGCCCCTCACGCCTCGCATAACAAGGCGCTAACATGCGCACACTAAGGGGCCTGCGTACAAGCGGCGTAAAGGGATGAGGAAAAAATGAGCACCATGGAAAAAATTCTGCGTCTGATGGCTGACAAAAAGGCGTCCGACGTATATCTGTCGGCCCGGGCGCCAGCCATGATCAAGATCAACGGCATCAGCGTTCCCATCAACAACCAGGAACTGCCGGTTGACGCTCCTCTGGCCCTGCTGGCCGAGGTCGTCAGCGCCGAAGCCATTGAGGAGCTCAAGCAGACGGGCGAGCTGAATATGGCCATTCCCTTGCAGGACGTGGGCCGTTTCCGTATCAGCGCCATGCGCCAGCGCGGCAGCTATGCCGTGGTCATTCGTTTTATCTCGTATCAGATTCCCTCGCGCGACAGCCTGAACCTGCCGCCCGTCGTCAGTAGTTTGGTCATGGAAAAGCGCGGTCTGATCCTGGTTGTGGGTGCCACAGGCTCGGGCAAGAGCACCACGCTGGCCTCCATGATTGAAGAGCGCAACGAAAAGCTCTCGGGTCATATCCTGACGGTGGAAGACCCCATCGAGTTTCAGTTCCGCAGCAAAAAATCTATCGTCAACCAGCGCGAAGTCGGCACCGATACCGCCACACTGGCAACCGCGCTCAAGAATGCGCTGCGCCAGGCACCCGATGTGATCCTGATCGGCGAAATTCGCGACCGCGAGACCATGTCCGCCGCACTGGCCTATGCCCAGTCCGGCCATCTGTGTCTGGCCACGCTGCACGCCAACAACAGCTACCACGCGCTCAACCGTATCCTGTCCTTCTTCCCGGAAGAAGTGCGCCCCTCTATGCTGGGTGAGCTGGCAGCCTCGCTCAAGGCCGTGATCTCCCAGCGTCTGGTGCGTTCCATCAACCACACGCGCGTGCCGGCGGTAGAAGTCATGCTCAACACCAAGCTCATCAGCGACATGATTCAGAAGGGTGACTTTGGCGGCGTGAAGGAATCCATGGAAAAATCCATGGCCGAAGGCTCACAAACCTTTGAAGAAGCGCTGGCGACCTTGGTGCGCAATGGCACAATCGAGCGCAATGAAGCGCTGTCCTATGCCGACTCGCCTACCAATCTGATGTGGCGTATGGATAATGATTCCAGCCGCGCACCAGTCAGCCCCATGGTCGTCACCGATGTGATGCTGCCCGACGAAGACGATCAGCCGTCTTTCACGGAAATCACCCTCGATGTCAAAACCGCCTGACCTTGCACTGCCCCTGCAGTCAGCGCCAGCAGTCCTGACATTGTTTTAGTTTGAAGCCCCAATCCCATGTCCCGGACCCTGCAACTGACCGAGCAGCTCATCAGCCTGCCTTCTGTCACCCCCGAAGATGCCGGCTGCCTTGAGCTGCTGACCGATGCCCTGAAACCCATGGGCTTTGCCTGTGAGCGGCTGGACAGCGGCCCCGCCGACTTCCGCGTGCAAAACCTATGGGCAAAACATGCTTCAGCGCAAACAACATCTGCGCAAGGCGCTATCGAAACGGATAGACCCGTGCTCGTGTTTGCCGGCCATACCGATGTGGTACCACCCGGCCCGCTCAAGGAATGGAACAGCCCGCCATTTGTGCCCACACACCGCAATGGCCGCCTCTACGGCCGGGGCGCCAGCGACATGAAAACCTCCATCGCCGCCTTTGTCGTGGCGCTGGAAGAGTTCCTCAAGGGCACGCCTGAGCCCGCATTCGACATCGCACTGCTGCTGACCAGCGATGAGGAAGGCCCTTCCATTGACGGCACCAAGGTCGTGGTTGAAGAACTGCGCAAGCGCGGCGAGCGCCTGGATTGGTGCATTGTGGGCGAGCCCACTTCCGTCAAGCGTACCGGTGACATGATCAAGAACGGCCGCCGCGGCACCATGAGCGGCAAGCTCACTGTGAACGGCGTACAAGGCCATATCGCCTATCCACAACTGGCACGCAACCCCATTCACGAAGCCCTGCCCGCGCTGGCCGAGCTGGCTGCCACCGTCTGGGACCGTGGCAATGACTTCTTTCCGCCCACCAGCTGGCAGATCAGCAACATCCACGGCGGCACAGGCGCAAGCAATGTAATCCCCGGCCATGTGGTCATCGACTTCAACTTCCGCTTCTGTACCGAGTCCAGTGCGGACTCTCTGCAGCAGCGCGTGCATGAAGTACTGGAACGCCACGGCGTTGAATACTCGCTGGTCTGGACCATTGGCGGCCAGCCCTTCCTGACCACCCCCGGCACACTGGTGAAGGCCGTGCAAGCCGCCATCAAGGATGAAACCGGTCTGGATACCGAGCTGTCCACCACCGGCGGCACCAGCGACGGTCGCTTCATCGCGCAAATCTGCGCGCAGGTCATCGAAGTGGGCCCGCCCAACGCCAGCATCCACAAAATCGACGAAAACATTGCTGTGGCCGATATCGAGCCGCTCAAGAACATTTACCGCAAGACGCTGGAACAACTTCAGTGCCAGCAAACCACCACCGCGCCCAACGCAGCGACCACCCCATGAACGCAAGCTCCTCCCCCGCCATCACCGGCAACACCATTGCCGAACTGATTGCCAGCGGCGCGCAGGCGCTGACTGCGGCTGGCGTGGCCTTTGGCCATGGCACAGCCACGGCCGAAGACGAAGCCGCATGGTTGGTTCTCTGGAAGCTGGCGCTGCCAGTGGACAGCGAACTCACGCCCGGCGCGCCAGAATCCGTATCCAGTCAGGCCGTAACGCCAGAGCAGCAAGCGCAGATAGCTACACTTTTTGAGGAGCGCATCCGCACGCGCAAGCCTGCCGCCTATCTGACCAATGAAGCCTGGCTGGTCGGCGTCCCCTTCTACGTCGATGAGCGCTCCATCGTCCCGCGCAGCTTTATTGCCGAGCTGCTGGCTGACGGCAGCATCGACGACTGGCTGAGCGACAAAACCACCCAAGTGCTGGACCTGTGCACCGGCAACGGCTCGCTGGCCTGTCTGGCCGCCATGGCCTACCCCGATGTACAAGTCACAGGTGCCGACATCTCGACCGACGCACTGGCTGTGGCCCGTATCAACGTCGACAAGCATGGGCTGCAAGAGCGCGTGACCCTACTGGAAAGCAACGGTCTGAGCGCCGTGCCCGGCCCATGGGATCTGGTGCTGTGCAACCCGCCTTACGTCAACTCCGACAGCATGGGCAAGCTGCCCGCCGAATACCTGGCCGAGCCTGAACTGGCCCTGGCCGGTGGCACAGATGGCATGGACTTCATTCGCCAGCTGCTGCAAGACCTGCCCGCGCGTCTGAACAAGGACGCCGTGGTGATTCTGGAAATTGGCAACGAAAAGCCGTTCTTTGAAGCCGCCTTCCCAGACCTACCCATCTTCTGGCTCGATACCAGCTCGGGCGACGAGCAAGTGCTGCTGATTACCGAAGAAGCGCTGCGCCACTGGTCAAATAATGCTCTACCGCAATAAAAATAAGCACTTGCAGCTATCAAAATAGCGGTATCAGACGCAACCAAAGGCCCGGACTCGCCAGAGGTACCGGGCCTTTTACATGTAGCTCGTTGATGACGATCAGCAGCGCTTAACCGTGTGCCAGCACCCGCGTCGCCAATTTCGAGATAGGTGTTCGTATCAGCCCCTCCACCCGTTGCGGCAGCAGCATGGGCTTGAGCAACATACGCACCGCCAGATCCGCTGGCAGGCGGCTGCTGATCAGCTCGTAAATATGTTGCGCCCTCTCTTCCAAGAGACCCGTTGTAGCGGAAAAATACTGCCCCTTGTGCGCCCAAACATGGCGCAGCGCAATCTCCGTATCGCTATCGCGCAGCTCCTTGAGCCGCCCATACAGCGCCCTGGCAATGCGTGCGCGCCCCACCGGGGATTCGTCCTGCATCTCTTTGAAGAACTTGAGAAAGTGCTTGAAGTGATTCACCTCGTCATTGCGAATATGCCCCAGCATCTGACTCAGCACCGGCTCGTCACTCAAATCGCGCAGCGTATGGTAGTAAGCCGTGGTGCTGGTCTCCACCACGCAGCGCGCTACCAGTTCAAGCCGCTGATCGGGATAGAGCTCTTCCATGGTGCACAGCTGCGAATACTCGGCAAAAAAACTGTCATAGGCCTGCTGCCAAGGGAATGCGGGCCACACCGCCTCTACATAGGCCCGCAAGGCTCTGCCGTGCTGCAACTCCTCCGCTTCCCACTGGGTGGTGAGCCAGTCCGCAATCTCAGGCCAGGCCGCGTAATGTTCGGCCAGATTCGCTGCATAGGTATCTGAGCCTGTTTCGATGAACGAGGCACTCATCAGCAAGAAGAACAAATCTTCATTGTCCGCAACCAGTGTGCGATCAATGGCTGAAAAGTCTATGTCCTCGACGCGCCAATGTGCGGCGGTCTTTGGTGTGTATGACACGTTTTGCTGCATTCGTTGCTGAACCCAGAGCTGTAACGGGCTAAAAGATACGCGATCTTGACAAGACAAGCACCTCTATTGCGTCAGATTTCACCGACATTACAGGCTAATAACAATTTGAGCTACGCTTTATTGCTGGCTTTGTACCTGCGAAATCGACGGCTGAGCACTGCCTTTATCACGGCAGCTTATTTCACGGGGCCGCAAGCTGACATCCAATCACTGGGATAATCAGCCCCAGTCATGATCAGCCTCAAGAACATCACGCTGCGCCGCGGCACCAAAGTCCTGCTCGACCAGGTTAGCACCACCATCAACCCGGGAGAATCCGTGGGCCTCGTCGGCCGTAACGGTGCGGGTAAGTCCAGCCTGTTTGCTCTGCTCAACGGCAGCATCAGCGAAGACGGTGGTGATTTCTTCATCCCCCCGCAATGGCGCATGGCCCAGGTGGCCCAGCACATGCCCGAGACGGACGAGTCCGCTACCCAGTTTGTGCTGGATGGCGACACACGCTTGGCCGAGCTCAATGCCAAGCTTGCCGCAGCTGAAGCGTCTGAAGACGGCATGGAAATCGCCCAAGCCTATATCGACTTGGGCGATGCCGGTGCCCATGATGCGGAAGCACGCGCCCAAGCGCTGATTCTGGGTCTGGGCTTCAAGGTCTCCGAGCTGAGCCACCCCGTCAACAGTTTCTCGGGCGGCTGGCGCATGCGCCTGCAACTGGCCCGCGCGCTCATGGCGCCTAGCGACCTCTTGCTGCTGGACGAACCAACCAACCACTTGGACTTGGACGCTCTGGTCTGGCTGGAAGCCTGGCTCAAGCGCTACAGCGGCACGATGATCGTCATCAGCCACGACCGCGAGTTCCTGGACGCCATCACCAACGTCACCCTGCAAATTCAGGGCGGCCAGATCAACCGCTACGGCGGCAATTACTCGCGCTTTGAAGAGCTGCGTGCCCAGCAGCTGGAGCTGCAAGCCGCCAGCTTTGCCAAGCAGCAAGAGAAGATGGCCCACCTGCAGAAGTTTATTGACCGCTTCAAGGCCAAGGCCAGCAAAGCCAAGCAGGCGCAAAGCCGGGTCAAGCAGCTCGAGCGCATGGAAAAAATCGGCCCTGTGCTGGCCGAAGCCGAATTCACCTTCGAGTTCAAAGAGCCAGCGAGCTTGCCCAACCCCATGCTGGCCATCAGCGATGCCTCTTTTGGTTACACCGATGAAGAAGGCAATCAGACCACCATCCTGCGCGGCGTCAACCGCTCGGTGCTGGCCGGTCAGCGCATCGGTATTTTGGGTGCCAACGGTCAGGGTAAGTCGACCTTGGTCAAGACCATTGCCCGCGAGATGAAACAGCTGGCCGGTGAAGTGACCGAAGGCAAGGGCCTGAACATTGGCTACTTTGCCCAGCAAGAACTGGACGTGCTGCGCCCCAGCGAAAATCCACTGGAGCACATGATCCGTCTGGCCCGCGAACTCGGCGCTGCAGCACCTGCCGCCAGCCGCGAGCAAGATCTGCGCACCTGGCTAGGCACCTTCAACTTCAGCGGCGACATGGTCAAACAGGCCGTGGGCAGCATGAGCGGTGGCGAAAAAGCCCGCCTGGTGCTGGCCATGATCGTCTGGCAGCGCCCCAACCTGCTGCTGCTTGACGAACCTACCAACCACCTGGACTTGGCCACCCGCGAAGCGCTGGCAATGGCGATCAACGACTTTGACGGCACCGTCATGCTGGTATCCCACGACCGTTCGCTGCTGCGCTCGGTCTGTGAAGACTTCTGGATGGTCGGCCGCGGCGTTGTGGGTCCCTTCGATGGCACGCTGGACGACTACCAGCGCTACCTGCTGGACGAATCCAAGCGCCTACGCGAGGAAGCCCGTCAGGCAGAGAACAATGCCCGCACTGAAAAGCCTGCGGAAGTTCAGGCTCCAGAGCCCGTAGCTCCAGTCGTGCAAGCGGTTGAAACGCCTAAAGTAGAAGCAATTGCTATCGCTGCAGGCGCAACCGCCGCAATGGCTGACCCCAAGGAAGCCCGCCGCCTGGCCGCCGCCGCGCGCCAGCAGCTAGCCGACAAGACCAAGCCCTTCAAGAAAGAGCTGGAACAAATCGATAAAAAACTGCCCCAGCTCAACACCCAGCGCAACACGCTGGAAGAAAAGCTGGCCACCTCCGGCCTGCCCGCTGGCGATATCGTCGAAGCCGGCAAGCTGCTGAGCAATGTGAATGGCGAAATCGAGCAGCTGGAAGAGCGCTGGCTGGAGCTGTCGGAACAAATCGAGGCTCTGGCTACCGAAGTTTGCTAAGCACCTGCAGCCTTAGCCTGCAGACCTAAAAATAGCGGCCAACCTATGCAAGTCATAGGAAGGCCGCTATTTTTTTAATGATTCAAAAAACATCACTAAACGCAGGTTTCATTTACTTGCTTAATTAATTCAGCTTGCTGTCAACCAGCAGTCAGAACCACGCGTTGAACACGTAAAGGAGTGAACTGCAATGACCAACACTGTGACCGACACCGCCCAAGCACTGCCCGCAAAGGCTGCCGTAGCTATGTCCTTGATGGCTTGGCCTTGGGATGAACGCGATCGCAAGCGTGCCCCTTCCGCAGCGTGATTCCCGCTTTGAAAAAATAATTTAAAAAATTTTCAAAAGCTGTCAACCAGCTGAATCTATCAAGCGTTGTACAGGCATACAGGAGAACTTTCCCATGCAAATCCTCAACATCATGAACATCTGGCCCGAAGACGAACGCGATCGCAAGCGCTAAGCGCTCATCAGCAATACGGCGCATTTTTGCGCTGACTATTGCAGCCAGGTGCCAAGGCAGTCGGCACTGACAGGCCACTGAAACACAAGCCTCACTGCCGCTCTGCAAGCCACCTCAACGTGGCACAACCGCCAAAACCCGCAAGAATCATTTCTGCGGGTTTTGTCATTTCTGCATCTGATTCACCGCATTTAAGTCTTTTAGACCTCTAGCGCTTACATAACCAGCGCAAGCAGCTACAAAAAAAGGAGCCGAAGCTCCTTTTTGTTCAATGCCTGAAAAGGCTTAGTGCATGTGCAGGCCGCCGTTGACGGAGAAGTCTGCACCGGTGGAATAACCACCTTCATCTGAAGCCAGCCACGAAATAATCGAGGCGATTTCAGAAGGCTCACCCAGACGCTTGACGGGCACGCCCGACACGATCTTGTCCAGCACATCGGGGCGAATGGCCTTGACCATGTCGGTACCGATATAGCCGGGGCTGACCGTATTCACTGTCACACCCTTGGTCGCCAGCTCTTGCGCCAGCGCCATGGTGAAGCCATGCATGCCGGCCTTGGCTGCCGAGTAGTTGGTCTGACCGGCCTGGCCCTTGGCGCCGTTGACCGAGCTGATGTTGATGATGCGACCCCAGCCCTTTTCCGACATGTCTGCCACCACTTGCTTGGTGACGTTGAACATGGAGTTCAGGTTGGTTTCAATGACTTGCTTCCAGTCGTCTGGAGTCATCTTGATGAACATGCGGTCACGTGTGATACCCGCGTTGTTCACCAGCACATCAATGTTTCCATGCTCGGCCTTGGTCTTTTCAAAGGCTTCAACGGTGGACTCCCAGTCCCCTACGTTGCCGACCGACGCATAAAACGTGTATCCCAAATCCGCTTGCTCTTTCAACCACTTCTCGGCATCACGCGATGGGCCGCAGCCCGCGATGACCTTGAAGCCGTCTTTGTGCAAACGCTGGCAGATTGCGGTCCCGATGCCGCCCATGCCACCTGTGACGTACGCTACTTTCTGACCCATTCATCTCTCCTGTCAATCAATCAATGGTTATTTCACGATCACTATTGGCAATAAACATTCTTAGTTTTTGTTTATCGCCATGGACGCCACACACCCTGCACGCTGGCCATTCCAGTATGCAACGTGGTTCGTCCGAATGCGCCCGCAACAGCTTTTTTTGCCTCGTGATCTTCCCTTAGGTAGATACTAAGTGACCGTTAGCGGGCAGCTCAGACCACGCCAGCTGGCGTGCTCTCAAACAGGGTTAGCAGGCTTCGACAGCCATGGCGACGCCCATGCCGCCGCCAATGCACAGACCCGCCAAGCCCTTCTTAGCGCCGCTGCGCTGCATCTCATGCAACAAAGTCACCAGAATGCGGCAGCCAGATGCGCCGATAGGGTGACCAATGGCGATCGCACCGCCGTTGACGTTGACCTTGGACTTGTCCAGACCCAGCTCGTTGTTCACGGCGCAGGCCTGAGCAGCAAAAGCTTCGTTCAGCTCGAACAGGTCCACATCGGCAGCCTTCCAGCCGGCGCGATCCAGCGCCTTGCGGGCGGCATAGATGGGACCCAGCCCCATGACTTCAGGAGCCAGGCCGCTGGTGGCGTACGAGACGATCTTAGCCAGAGGCTTCAGGCCTAAAGCCTTGGCCTTGGCAGCAGTCATCACCACCACCGCAGCTGCGCCGTCGTTCAGACCGGATGCATTGCCTGCTGTAACCGAGCCGGCCTTGTCGAAGGCGGGGCGCAACGTGGCCAGCACATCGGCATTGGTCTTGCGGTTGATGTATTCGTCCGCATCAAAAACAACAGGGTCGCCCTTGCGCTGGGGAATCACCACAGGAACAATTTCGCTCTTAAACTTGCCTGCGTCCTGCGCAGCCGCCGCTTTTTGCTGGCTGGCCAGCGCCAGCGCATCTTGCTGCTCGCGGCTAACGCTCTTTTCCTTGGCAACGTTCTCAGCGGTAATGCCCATGTGGTACTGGTTGTAGACGTCCCACAGGCCGTCGACGATCATTGTGTCGACCATCTTCCAGTCGCCCATGCGCTGTCCATCACGCGAACCGGGCACGGCGTGGGGAGACAGGCTCATGTTTTCCTGACCACCGGCCACCACAATTTCGCTGTCGCCCGTGGCCACAGCCTGCGCGGCCAGCATCACGGCTTTCAAACCAGAGCCGCAAACGGCATTGATCGTCAGCGCAGGCGTTTCCTTGGCAATGCCAGCAGCCATCATGGCCTGGCGAGCGGGGTTCTGGCCCACGCCAGCCGTGAGCACCTGGCCCATGATGACTTCGCCCACTTGATCCTTGTCCACATTGGCGCGCGCCAAGGCTTCGGTAATCACGGTTGCACCCAGCTGGGTTGCAGGAATCTTGGCCAAAGAGCCACCAAACTTGCCCACCGCCGTACGCACGGCGGAAACGATAACGATGTCTTCCATTGCTGACGAACCTTTCTAGGTTTCTTACAAGTGATGCATGCTGCGGGCCGCTTTTTGTTCATCGCAAAACCCGCATCCTCTTATCTACCACAGTGCTATTGCAGCACTGTGGCATGAAGCCGTAGCGCCTTCAAACTTTGGCCAAAACGTAGCGACCCGGCGCATCTTCGATCGCGGCATAGGCTTTGGCACGACCATAGTTCTTGGGGGCCGCGACTTGCTTGCCTGCATGGCTGCCCAGCCAGGCGCTCCAGTCCGTCCACCAGCTGCCAGGGTACTCCGTCGCCCCTTCCGTCCAGTCGTCAAACGTCGCCGGGAATTCACCATCCTCACGCAACCAGTGACTGCGCTTGTTCTTGGCAGGCGGGTTGATCACGCCTGCAATGTGGCCCGAAGCCCCCATGACAAAGCGCAGGTCGCCACCCAGTACCTGGGTCGAGGCATAGGCCGTGCTCACCGGCACGATATGGTCTTCACGCGAGCCATACACATAAACAGGCAGCTTGACCGCGCTGATGTCCACCGTCTCGCCGCACACCGTCAGCGCGCCGGACTTGGTCAAATTGTTTTCCAGATAGAGGTTGCGCAGATACCAGGCGTAGAACGGACCAGGCAAATTGGTCGAGTCGCTATTCCAGTACAGCAGGTCGAACGGAGGCGGTGTCTCGCCCTTGAGGTAGTTACCCACCACATAGTTCCAGACCAGATCATTGGGGCGCAGAAAGCTGAAGGTCGAGGCCATGTCCTGGCCCTTCATCAAGCCACCCTTGCCCATTTGCATCTCGCGCAGGCGCACCATGTTTTCGTCGATAAAGATATCAAGAATACCGGTGTCACTAAAGTCGAGCAGCGTGGTCAGCAGCGTCATGCTGGCCACCGGGAAAGGTGTGACCTCGGTTTTAACCGTGGTCTTGCTGGTCGTCTTGGCCGCAGCGCTGCGGCTACGAGTGGGCTTGACTGCAGGCTGACCATGCTCACGGGTATAGCGTGCTGTCAGCACCGCCATGGCCGTGGTCAGCATGGTGCCGCCCACGCAAAAGCCCAGCACGTTGATTTGCGGCACAGCGCAAATGTCCTGCACCGTGCTGACGGCCTTAAGCACGCCGTTCTCGATGTAATCGTCCCAGGTCGCGCCGCTCAGACTCTCGTCTGGGTTGCGCCAGCTGACCACAAACGTGTGATGCCCTTCGCTGACCGCGTAGCGAATGACGGAGTTGTCAGGCTGCAGATCCAGAATGTAGAACTTGTTGATGCAAGGGGGCACCATCAAGAACGGCTTTTCATAGACCTTGGTCGTCAGCGGCTTGTATTCGATGAGTTGGAACAGCTCGTTCTCAAACACCACCGCGCCTTCGGTCGTAGCCACGTTCTTGCCCACGGTGAACAAACTCTCGTCCGTCATCGAAACATGGCCTTGACGCATGTCAGCCAGTAGATTCGAAATCCCCTGAGCCAGACTCTCGCCCTTGGTCTCGACAATCTTGTTCAGTGCATCCGCATTCAGCGCCAGAAAATTGCTGGGTGCCATGGCAGCCACCCATTGCTCTACGGCAAAGCGCACGCGGCTGCGGGTTTTGTCGTCACCCTGCACGGCTTCGGCCATGCCGGTCAGCATGCGGCTTCCCAGCAGATAGTTGGCCGCGGCCATGGCTGCTACGGGGTTGGCGCTCCACTCGGGCTTGGAAAAGCGCTTGTCTTTGGCCAGCATGGCCTGTATCGTCTGAGCGTCGCTCAAAGACTGAAAAGCTTTGACATATTCCTGCTGCAAGCTTTGCAGCTTGGGGGCGTCAAACTGCACCGACTGACCGGCAGCGCCCGCCGTTTGCGGCATGGCAGATTTCAGCGCTTCCATCATCCCGCCCCATGACTGGGGCACACCACCCAGACCGGGCATGCTGGCCAGGCCTGCAGGGGCGCTTGCCTGCAATTGCTGAAGCGTCTGGAGGCTTTTGCCCCACTGCTCCTGCCAGAATTGTTGAATAGATTGGCCTGCTTGGCCCCAGCTCGGGTCAAAATTCATGCTTACATCCTCATCAAGGCAAGCGACCGGCGATCTCAGGGTCAGGGACGCTTGCGGAATCTGCAATACGGCTCACACGGCGGGATTGTCACCTATGCGCCAGTCAGTTCTGACGAGAATTTTTGGCATTTCGCCGATATGAAGCCGTTTTGACACAAACAACACATGCACCCGTTTCAGGGCTGGTGCTTTATGGGAGCTCCATGTACCTCGTTGCAATCGCCTGGATGTACGTTGTCGTGATGATGACAATTGCCGAAGCGGCCAGCCCCGGCGGCACCCTGCTGGGTGCGTTTTTTACCTTGCTGCTTTATGGTCTGCTGCCGCTTTCCATCCTGCTCTATATCCTGGGAACCCCGGGCCGCAAGCGCCGTATCAAAGCCCTGCAGGAGCAGGAAGCACTAGCTGCAGCGCAGGCCACAGCAAGTGCCAATCCAGGCTCTCAATCAGGCATCTCGCCAGATGCTGGCGGCCAGTCGCCCGCTGCTTCCCAAACGCCCCGCATCGCGCCGGTGCGAGAAGAAACGTGATGCATTGCTGACCGTGCACCAGGGCTTTCCGCCATCGTTGCCAAAGATGGCAGTCATGCCCAATGCCTTAAGCCGTTGATGTGCAAGTAGCGGCAAATTGGCCAAATATTTGGTATTAAGTCCTGATATAGGTACAAAACATTGGGCAGCAGCGGGGTCATGGGACACAAAGATGTCGCGGACTTCAGCGCCCACCTCAAAAAACTCAGGACCAATGCAAGGACCTAGCCAGACCTGCGTGTGGGCCGCAATCTGACTCACTTCTTTTTTAATAGCTGGTAGCGCTTTCTGCGCTTGCACTTTCTGGCAAAAAGACTCAAAAAGACTCTCCAGCACGCCCCCTGCCAAGGGACCATCAGCCGTGGCTCTTGAAGGCGGCATACCCGCCAGCCCGCGCCAGCCAGCATGGGCCGCACCCACGATCAGCCCCGAGTCATGGGCCAGCAGCACCGGCAGGCAGTCTGCCACCATGATGGTGCAGACCACGCCAGCGTCGTCCGTCACACAGGCATCAAACGCTGCACCATTAGAGTGGGCGATGTTGCTTGCATCCAGCGCCAGCACATCCACACCATGCACCTGCTGCAAAAATGCGGTGCTGGCACCGGGGGTCTGCGACTGGATGGCGGCGCTGAACAGCTCGCGGTTGCGGTGTACATGAGCTGGATCATCACTCACATGGTCGCCCAGGTTCATGCTGCCCCAGGGCTCCTGGCTCACCCCGCCCTCACGGGAAGTACAGACAGCATGCACACCCGGCACAGGGGGCCAGTCAGGAATCAGCCATGACTCTGGCCATGCCTCTGTGCATTCTGGGTGGTTTTGCTTGTCCGTCATGGCTCGCCGATCACTCCGCATCAGGGCAGGTCGATGGATGAGCCTGCTGAAAGGCGGGCAGCGCATTGCAACGCTCCATCACGCCCATCAGGCGCGGCAATCCATCCAGATTGATGTTGAAACGCTGGGCGTTATAGATTTGCGGAATCAGGCAGCACTCAGCCAGCGTCGGTGTGCCGCCCCAGCAAAACAGCGAGGCAGGCAGGCCAGCAACCTGGCGCTCCGCATCCAGCAGCGCCAGCTGACGCTCAAAAGCTTCCAGCCCTGAACGCGCCCAGTGGGCGTACCACTCCGTCTTGACTTCATCGCTCACGCCAACCTTGTGTACCAGATACTTGAGCACGCGCAGATTGTTGAGCGGGTGAATCTCGCAAGCCACCATCTGTGCCAGCGCCCGCACATGGGCTCGGCCTAGCGCATCGCCCGGCAGCAACGGCGTTTCGGCATGGGTCTCATCGAGATATTCGATGATGGCCATGGACTGAGTCAGCCAGTGCCCCTCGTCTGTGACTAGTGCCGGCACCAGCGCATCGCCCACATGGGCTGCATAGGCCTGCGCCTTTTGCTCGCCGCGCACTAAGTGCACGGGCACAGATTCATAAGGCAGGCCTTTGAGTTGCAGCGCAATGCGCACGCGATACGAGGCGGATGAGCGAAAGTAGGTATGCAGCTTCATGATCTATGCAGCATAGCGCGAGCCGCGGCAGCAACAAGGCTGTTGAGGGCCGCATACGTAATAGCCGACATACGCCAGGCATCTGCCCGACCAGCGCCGTGGCACACTGTTTGCCACATCAAGCCATGCTGATTTCAGCGCGTTTTCCTGTAGAGGACTTCATGAGTTACGTGTTCAATCCCCCTGCCGTTACCAGTCTGCCTGTTGTGGGCCGTGGCGAGCGTTTTCCCATCCACCGTATCTACTGCGTGGGCCGCAACTATGAGGATCACGCCAAGGAGATGGGCTTTACTGGCCGCGAGCCGCCCTTCTTCTTCATGAAGCCTGCCGATGCCGCCGTGCCGGTAGATGCGGACAGCACCGCGCAGATCGCCTACCCCACGCTGACGCAGAACCTGCACCACGAAATCGAACTGGTCGTTGCCATTGGCAAGGCTGGCAAGAACATCAAGGCCGCCGACGCACTGCAGTACATCTATGGCTACGCCGTGGGCCTGGACATGACACGCCGCGACCTGCAAAACGAAATGAAGAAGCAGGGCCGCCCATGGTGCATTGGCAAGGCATTCGAGCAGTCAGCCCCCATCGGCGCCATCACGCCTGCAGATCAGGCCTGTGACATCGTCAATGCCGAAATTTCTTTGCAGGTCAACGGTGCAGACCACCAGCGCAGCCATATCAACAAGCTGATCTGGAACATTGCCGAAACCATCGAGCATCTGTCAGCCGCCTGGGAACTGCAGCCCGGCGACCTGATCATGACCGGCACCCCCGAAGGCGTGGCCGCTGTGGTCAAGGGCGATGTGCTGGAAGGCGCTGTGACCGGTCTGTCTCCCATCAAGGTACATATCGCCTGAAAAATCTGAGCATGCGGCTGAGTGCTCCAGCATTTAGCGTGTCTTGCACACCAAGGGAGTCAACCGAGTCAACGGTTTGACTCCCTTTTTAATAGCTGATTGCGCAGAATCCACCTGCGCTAGCGGTCTGATTTGCTTATAGTTGCGAAATGATTTTCCGCAACCCCATCAAGTTCTGCCGCAACTGCGGCACCGCAGTCACCTACCGCGTTCCTGACGATGGGGACACGCGCGAGCGTGCTGTTTGCCCGGCGTGCAACACCATCCACTACGAAAATCCGCTCAACGTCGTCGGCACCCTGCCAGTCATGGACGACGGCCGCGTGCTTCTGTGCATGCGCAACATCGAGCCGCGCCGGGGCAAATGGACCTTACCTGCTGGCTTTATGGAACTGGCCGAAACCACCGCCGGTGGCGCTCAGCGTGAAACCGATGAAGAAGCCGGTGCCGATATCGAGATGGGCAAGCTGTTCTCCATCATCAACGTGCCGCAAGTCGGTCAGGTGCATTTCTTCTACCTGGCCCGCCTCAAAAGCGCGCAGTTCTACCCCGGCCCCGAGACCATGGAAGCCCAGTTGTTTTCCGAAGCTGACATTCCTTGGGAAAACATTGCCTTTAGAACAGTCAAAGTCACGCTGGAGCGCTTCTTTGCTGACCGCAAAGCAGGCCTGCTGGAGCAACCCCAAGTGCACGCCATCGACCTTGCTTAAAGAGCAAACAGCACGGTGAAGCACATCTAATTCACAGGTTGAATGCGCAACTCTTATGCACAGTCTTGGGAAAACTAGAGCATTTGTCTTACGTGAAATTCACTTTTGCAGGCTAAAAATTACTTATTCATACATTTTGCCGACTGATTAGCCTGCATTATTTTTGATGTTTCAAGAGTCTCTACACATGAGACTTGGGTCATTTAAAGGGTTCCGGGGAGTTATTGGCCGGTTATAGATATTAGGTATCTCGGTCTTTTGATTCAGCGCAGTCAATCAATGCCAGCCACCTCTGTAATGTCTGATTTTTTCATTCAAAGCTAACCCATTCAATGAGGCGTCATGAAGGCATCCATAAGCCCCACACTGAAGTCTCAAAAACTGCTGCAGCGCATCTGGGCCGTTACGCTCCTGGTGCTGATCCTGATGCTCAGCGCCAGTTGCAGCTTTTATCTGCTTTCAGCCGTGCGCGGCTTTGTCAACGGCGAGAGCCTCTGGTCCAAGGCGCAAAAGGATGCGATTTACTCTCTCTCCCGCTATGCTGACGAAGGCAACTCAGCCGATCTAGCGCGTTATGAAAAGGCTTTACTCGTCCCTCGCGGTGACGCCGATGCACGCAATGCCCTCTACAACACGCCGCTGCGCCTTGACCTGGCGCGCAAAGGCATAGAGCAGGGTCAAAATCATCCCGATGATGTCAACAGCCTAATCTGGCTGCTGCGCACCTTTCGCTACTTCCGCTGGGTGCAAGAACCCGTGGCCTACTGGACCATGGGGGACCAGTACCTGGAGCAGCTTGACGCGCTGGCCCGTGAAATCAAACAGAGTTACGAGGTTGGCAGCGTCACCCCGCAAGCCATCAACACCTGGAAACGAGAGATTGATCTCATCAACCAAGGAGTGAGCGCCCTCACCCGTGCCTTCAGCGATTCTTTAGGCAAAAGCTCGCGCTCCATGGTTGTGCTGCTGGTCGCGCTCAATGGCAGCCTGGCACTGCTTTTAGTAGGCCTGTGGGTCTGGAACACCTGGAGACTGGTACAGCTGCGCGAGCAAATGGAAATCGGTATGAACACCGAAAAAGAGCGCGCCGAAACCACACTGGCGGCACTGGGCGATGCCGTCATCACCACCGATCAAAAAGGTGTTGTCAACTACATCAACCCCGCCGCCATCGGGTTGCTGGGTCTACAAAAGCAGAGCTATATCGGCAGGCCCATCAAGATGGTGCTGCAGTTCTACACCACAGACTCATCCTTCAACAGCGAATCCCTTTTGAACCAGCTGATGGGCGAAACCACAATCGTGCGTGATGAGCAAACCCACTGGGTGCGCCGCACCGATCACAGCATCGTTCCAGTCAAGGTGCTGGGCTCCACCATGCAGCACGAAGGCAACGCCACAGGTGCCGTCTTCGTGCTGCGTGACGTATCGCGCGAGCAGCAATACATGGACCAGTTGTCATGGAACTCACGCCACGACACGCTGACCGGTCTGGAAAACCGCGGTGAGTTTGAGCGCCATCTGCAAAAGCTGCTGACGCAAGGGCTGCACCAGGTCAAGCCCTGCGCCCTGCTCTATATCGATCTCGACCAATTCAAGCTCATCAATGAGACCAGCGGCCACTCCGCCGGTGATGAGGTGCTGTGCGAAGTCTCACGAATGCTGCAGCACAATCTTCGCGAAACCGATTGCCTGGCACGCATGGGCGGCGATGAGTTTGCCGTGCTGCTGGAAAACTGCCCGCCTTCCCATGTCTCCTCGATTGCCGAAAAACTGCGCACAGCCGCTCAGCAGCTGCAAATCACCTGGGGGGAAAAAACGCTGCGCACCGGCTTTTCGATTGGCGTCGTGCATATTCCCGGCGACTCAGCCAACGCGTCCGATCTGCTGCGCATGGCCGATATGGCCTGCTATCAAGCCAAGGAACGCGGACGCAACAAGGTCTTTTTCTACACTGCCGAAGACGGTATCCTCAGCCGCTACGTCAGCGAAATGGAATGGGCCACACGCATTCGCTCCGCACTTGATGAAGATCGCTTTTGCCTATATGCCCAGAACATTGCCCCGCTGCAGACCAGCAAGCAAAGCAACAAACACCGTGGCATGCACTTTGAAGTATTGCTGCGCCTGCGCGATGAAAACGGGCAGATTCTCGCACCCGGCACCTTTATTCCTGCGGCAGAGCGCTATGGCCTCATGCCAGCGATCGATCGCTGGGTCATCTCCCAGTCACTGCAGACACTGTCCCAGCAGCCGGTCTACGCCAAGGTGATCGACACCTGCTCCATCAACTTATCAGGCGCCAGTCTGGACGATGAAAACTTGCTGGAATTCATCAAAGCCCAGATGGTGGAGCACAACATTCCGCCCGATATATTGTGTTTTGAAATTACCGAAACCAGCGCCATTGGCAACCTCAGCAATGCAACCCGGCTGATTCAGGCCCTTCGTGCCATGGGCTGCCGCTTTGCGCTGGATGATTTTGGTGTGGGCATGTCATCGCTGACCTATCTGAAACAGCTGCCTGTGGACTATCTCAAGATCGACGGCGGCTTTGTGCGCGACATGCTCCAGGACAAGGGCGACTATGCCATGGTGGAGATGATCAACCGCATCGGTCAGACGCTGGGCAAAAAGACTGTCGCCGAATTCGTCGAAAGCCGCGAAATTGCTGAGGCCTTGATGCGCATGGGCGTGGACTATGTACAGGGCTATGCCATTGCCCGCCCCAAGCCTATGACCGCCGCGTACTTTGCCCCCACACAAGAAAACCAGCTGCCTCAGTGGTGCGGCACACTGGCTTTAAGCTAGCACGACCAATCTACTGAAGATCCGCTCTTCAAAATGCAAAAAAAACGACGCTTATACGTCGTTTTTGTTTTGTGGGCGTCCGCCCCAATCAGCGCGGCTTGCGCGATGTCTGAGCAGAAGAATTGCCAGATTTCGCTACAGGTTTAGTTGCAGCCTTGAAAGCCGACTTGGCCTTGCCAGTGACACCCGCACGCGGGGGCAGGCCTGTGTGCTGGCTCAGCATCTTGCCCGGCTTAGGCGCTGCAGTGCGGAAACGCACATCACCTTGCGGCTCGTTGTTTTCCTGCGTGCGGCGACGGACTGCCACCGCCTTGCCATCCTTATTGGTGGTGTAGCCCACACCAGCAGTGCTGCCGGTGCTATTTTTCTTACGAGCGCTCTGATAGCTGCCGTCCACCAAAGGCTGGAAGGTCGGAATCAGATGCTGCTTGCCGTTACCAATCAGGTCGGCGCGCCCCATGTGCTTGAGTGCGTCACGCAGCATGGGCCAGTTGTTTGGATCGTGGTAGCGCAAGAAGGCCTTATGCAAGCGGCGGCGCTTTTCACCGCGCACGATATCCACGCGCTCTTCCTGTTCGTCACGCATCTGGCGACGCACCTTAGTCAGGGTATTGCGGCCAGAGTGGTACATGGCCGTAGCCGTGGCCATGGGGCTGGGGTAGAAGGTCTGCACCTGATCAGCGCGGAAACCGTTTTTCTTCAGCCAGATGGCCAGATTCATCATGTCTTCATCGCTGGTGCCGGGGTGAGCGGCGATGAAGTAAGGAATCAGAAACTGCTTCTTACCGGCTTCTTCACTGAATTTTTCAAACAGCTGTTTGAACTTTTCATAGCTGCCGATGCCCGGCTTCATCATTTTGTTCAGCGGCCCAGCTTCTGTGTGCTCAGGCGCAATCTTCAGGTAGCCGCCCACATGGTGCTGCACCAGCTCCTTGATGTACTCGGGCGACTTGACGGCCAAGTCATAACGCAGACCGGAGCCAATCAAAATTTTCTTGATACCGGGTAGCTTGCGCGCACGGCGATAGATCTTGATAAGTGGCGCGTGGTCAGTATGCAGGTTCGGGCAGATGCCGGGGAATACGCAACTAGGCTTGCGGCAGGCAGCTTCAATCGTCGGACTCTTGCAGCCCAGGCGATACATATTGGCTGTGGGCCCCCCCAAGTCAGAGATGGTGCCGGTGAAGCCCTTGACCTTGTCGCGGATCTCTTCCAGCTCATGGATGATGGAGTCTTCCGAGCGGCTCTGGATGATGCGGCCCTCATGCTCGGTGATCGAGCAGAAGGTGCAGCCGCCAAAGCAGCCGCGCATGATGTTGACCGAAGTGCGAATCATCTCCCACGCGGGAATCTTGGTCGTGCCATCGTGGCTGCCGTTTTCGTCGGCATAGCTCGGATGTGGGCTGCGAGCGTACGGCAGGCCAAACACCCAATCCATCTCAGCGGTTGTGAGCGGGATGGGGGGTGGGTTCATCCACACATCGCGTGCGGTCGCGCCTTCGCCATGGGCTTGCACCAATGCGCGGGCATTGCCAGGGTTGGTTTCCAGGTGCAGCACACGGTTGGCGTGGGCGTACAGAACCGGGTCGCTCTTGACTTCTTCGTAGCTGGGCAGACGCAGCACGGTGCGATCACGCGGAGGCAGCTTGGATTTGCTGCGCAGCGACAGATTGGGCACGAACTGAATCGGCTGCACGTTGGCGACCGATGCACCTCCCGCCTTGTTCTGGCCGCTGGAGCATGCGGGGCCCATGGCCTCCTGTGCTTGTTGTCCTTGTGCTTTTTCGGCGTCGTCCTTGGAGCAGCTCTGGCCTTGTGCCTCGGCCTGCTCGCTGGTTGTCATATAGGGGTTGATGTGGGGTTCGACCTCGCCCAGCTCGTCCACGGTGGTCGAATCGACTTCGAACCAACCTTCCTCAGAAGCGCGGCGGAAGAAGGCCGTGCCACGCACATCGGTAATTTGCTCGACCGGCTCGCGTGCAGCAATACGGTGAGCCACTTCGACCAACGCACGCTCGGCGTTGCCATACAGCAAGATGTCGCACTTGCTATCCACCACGATGGAGCGGCGAACCTTGTCGCTCCAGTAGTCGTAATGGGCGATACGGCGCAGCGAACCTTCAATGCCGCCCAGCACGATGGGCACATCTTTGTAAGCCTCGCGGCAGCGCTGGCTGTAGACGATGGCGGCGCGATCCGGGCGCTTGCCGCCCACATCGCCGGGCGTGTAGGCGTCGTCGGAGCGAATTTTGCGATCAGCCGTGTAACGGTTGATCATCGAATCCATATTGCCGGACGTCACGCCCCAGAACAGATTGGGCTTGCCCAGTGTCTTAAAGGCTTCGGCGCTATTCCACTCGGGCTGGGCGATGATGCCCACGCGAAAGCCTTGCGCCTCCAGCACGCGGCCGATGACGGCCATGCCAAAACTGGGGTGGTCCACATAGGCGTCGCCCGTCACCAAAATAATGTCGCAACTGTCCCAACCGAGCTGCTCCATTTCCGCGCGCGTGGTCGGCAGAAATTTGGCCACACCGAAACGCTTGGCCCAGTACGGTTTGTAGCTGGTCAGCGGCTTGGCATCGCGCTGGAAAAAGGAAACGTCAACCGGGGCGTTCATGTGGATTTGTGGGCTGTAAGCCTGTACGGGAAAGAGCCCGCCAGTGTACTTTTCATGGCCCAGCCTTGCACGGGCAAGGTCTTGCAATCGCCGCTAGCGAACTATGTAATTCATAGCACTACGCGCCATGTATTGGCGCGATTTCCACGCTTAGGTATTCAAAACTGTTTCTAGGAAATCGCCACGCACTAATATATTAATAGCGCAAAACCGATCCACCCTGATGGCGCAGTCAGCAAAGACCAGGCCGCCAGAGCAGATTGGCAGCCCGGTCTCGCTACCGGTTCAAGACCAGTCAGTCCTTCTTGCTACCCGTGACCTGACCGGTCAGGGCATCGAGCTTGATCTTCATGACTTGGCCATCCGCCTGCAGCACCTTGACGCTATAGCTGGTCTTGCCCCAGTCGGAGTCCAGATCTGCTTCCACAGCCTTGCCAGCCGTATGGGCGGTCGCCGCAGCAATGGCCTGAATCAAGGACACCTTGGCTTCGCCGACCCGCTTCACATCCTTGTTCTTGGCCTTACCCTTGTTCTTGTACAGGGCCGCCTCGCCGTTGGTGGCATTGACATGCACATCCACCTCTTCATTCGCCGGGGTCAGCAGCTTGACTTCGTAATGCAAACCCGCTCCCTGCTGGCCATGACCATCCCTGTCCAACTCGGCTTCCACAGGTTTGCCCGGTACCGTTTGGGCGGCCTTTTCAATGGCCTGCTCCAGGGACAAACTGGCCTGACTGGTGAGGGCTTGCCATTCAGCCCCGGATTTAGCCAGAGCGGGCAATGCGGCTGCAGACAGCGACAAAGCGGCGGAAAGAGCGACTACGCGAAATGGATTCATGACTCGACTCCTACTGGTTGGTTAACAGTCTTCAATGTCCGATGCGCCGGCAGGTTCTGCCAGCCATAGACATATCCTAGGCTTTTTATCTAGGGACAGCTTGTACTGAATCAAGCATCCGAACCATCATGCCTCGAATTTCCAGGCTCGAAGAAACCACCGAAGCCCTCTCAAGCAAAAGGCCCGCCATAGGCGGGCCTCTGGTTCAAGCCAGTGAAGGCTACAAGTCACGCTGGGCAGCGGCCAGCATTTCAGCAAACCGACCAGCATTACCCAACTCATTGGCGGCCAGCAGCGCCAGCTTGACCAGCAGCAGCTCCGATTTTTCAGCGCCCACGGTGTCAATGGCGGTGGCCAGCTGGTCGTATACGGTTTCAAGGCCAGCGATATCCAGAGTGTTTGTAGTGTTCATGGTGATTCTCCTCAGGCGGGCAAAGCGGCTTTGAATGCAGCTTGCAGGCGATTGGCGTCCAGCGCCATCCAGCGCGCGCAGACATGCTGATCGGGGCGCAGCAGGTAGGCTGCGCCGTTGGCCATCACGCCGTAGCGGGTGCGGCAGCGGCCTTCGCTGTCATCCAGTACCACATCGGCACCATCAATAGCGGCCACGTTCTGGCTGCTTACCGCAATCAGTCGCACGCCAATGCGGCGTGCTTTGATGCCATCGATCACGGCACGCAGCTCGGCCGGGATGGCTGTGCCGTCGGTGAAGTACAGCAGGTCAAACCCGCCGCCCAGCTGGTCGAGCAGATAGCTGTCTGGCGCAAAGCGCACATTGACGGGCGGTGCGCCGTGGGCGGGGCCAGCTTTGAAAAGCAGGTTATCGTCACCCACGCTGTTAAGCGGAGACTGGGCATACTCATGCGGGCGCGAGGTGCGCCAGTGGTAGAGCGGGCCGACAAAGGGCTGGCTCAGCGACAGAGACAGCACGGCATCGCGCAGCAGCCTGAAACCGCGCGTGGGCGGTGCCATGAAGCGCGTGCTCTTGCCTGCTTCCTCCACAATCTCGCGGGCTGCACCCACGCGCTCGCTGCTATAGCTGTCCAGCAGCTTGCGGCTGGCCGCACCCTTTGCCACCAGCGCCAGCCGCCAGCCCAGCGCCTGCGCATCCTGAAACCCGGTATTGGCACCGCGCACGCCAAAAATGGGCAGCATGTGGGCCGCATCGCCCGCAAAAATCACCGAGCCGTGTACATAGTTCGGCAAGGTCAGCGCGCGGGCCGAATAGACCGAGCTCCAATCCATCTCCCAGGGCGTGCCGCCAAAGCCGATCATCTCCAGCTGGGCATCAATGCGCGCCTTGAGCGACTCGGGTTTGAGTGCGTCTTCGGGGTCTTCACCCGCAGGTAACTGATAGTCCACACGCCAGATACCGTGCGGCTCGCGGTGCATAAGGATGGTGTTGCCGGGATTCCACGTGGGGTCGAAAAATGCCAGACGCTCGGTGGGCAGCGGCAGGTCGATGCGGATATCGGCAATCACAAAGCGGCCTTCGTAAGACGCGCCTTCCATTAGCAGATTCATGGCTGTGCGGATACCCGAACGCGCGCCATCACAGGCTACCAGCCAATCAGCGCGCAGCTCATATAGGCCTTCCGGCGTATCGACTTCGACAAACGCCTGCTCGCCTTTCTGTTCGACCTTGTTGACACGATTGCCCCAGCGCACCTCGATCAGTGGGTTGGCTTCCACGGCTTCGACCAGATATTCCTCCAGAAACTGCTGTTGCAGATTGATCATGGGGAAGAAGCGGTCGTCATCGACTCGGGCATTTTCCATGCGGTACACACGCTGGCCGCGGTAAATGCTGTTGCCGTAGCACCAGGGCAAGCCGGTTTCGGTCACGCGATGAGCCACGCCCACCTGCTGCAAAATTTCCATGGAGCGGCGCGTAAACACAATGGCGCGGCTGCCTTCTGATACCTGCAGCTCCGATTCAAGCACCACACAGCGTTGGCCGTGGCGCGCCATTTCCAGTGCCGTGGTCAGGCCCACAGGGCCGGTGCCGACAATGACCACGGGGTGGTTCTGCTCACCCGGATGCTGAGACGCCAGCCACGGTTTGTGAACCTGGTACTGGTAATAAATGGAGCGGCGTGGCTCGGCGTAAGGCTGATGCATGTTTTTTGTCTCCGGGGCGCTGTTTTGATCCGGCCAGCGCACTCGGCACCCAAGTCACTGGCTTTGAGATGCAGTGTAGAAAAGCGGCAGCCCGCCCATGTCACCAAATGAGGACATGTTCTTGTGTCCACACCATTTCAAACAAAAAAAGCCCCTAGCCCTTTAAAAATAAGCGCAGGAAGCTATCAAAAATGAGAGTTTACGGCGTCCGCCGGCTCCATCAGCAAGGCAAATAGCTCTCTCTGGCCTTGTACGCCCAGCTTGGCGCAGACTCGCTTTACATAGGTGCGTGCACTGCTGACGGTAATGCCCAGCCGCTGTGCCAGCGCCTCTGCATCAAGCCCCTGCGCCAGCGCCCTGACAACATCCAGGTCACGCGGCGTCAGCTGCTCAAAACGACGCTGCAGCCGGGCCAGCACGAGCCCAACCAAGTCATCCTGCAGCGTCTGCCCCGCGTCATGCAGCCGCATGGCCTGCATGACCAGCGGCGCAAAGGCTTCAATCTGTGCAATGGCGGCAGCATCAAAGCGGCCATGCTCTTCACCCCGGTACAGGTTGACGGACAGCCAGCGCGCGTTTTCCTGCAGCATCAGCAGCGACAGCCGCTCGGCAATGTGCGGCTGGGTGTAGCACACATGGCGGTATTCGGGGTGCCGCACATCTTCCGGGGCTTGACGGTGCAACCACACACGTGGCTTGGCATGCGGGTCTTTGGCCAGCCGCGCCAGCTCCGTTTTCATAATGCGCTGCGAGCCATCCAGCCGGTAAAAGCGCTCACTGTAGTCCTGCGAGATCATGGGCAGCGCACCTGTTCGCGCTCTGTCGCCCATGCCCACCACGCGCGGCCGCGCCATGCCTTGAAATGAAAAAATGGTGCATTGGGCCAGTGGTACTTGGCGACCGAGTAAATGCAAGATCTGTTCCGCCACCGCATCGCTGCTGCCACCACTCAAGCTGCTCCGCCCCACCTTCTCCAGCATCGCCGTCACATCGGCCAGCGCCACAGGCAACACCGCCGTCTGCGCAGCGGCGGGCAGCAGCATCCAGTGGGAAGGATCAGCAAACGATGTGGTCGAGGCAATCATGGTCGGAAAACAGGCAGAGGCCGTGATTCTGACTGCACAAGCCGGTGCGTGACTGCAGATGCAAAAAACCGGCGATCCTTGCAGGGATCAGCCGGTTTGCCGGATGCCTCAGTTCAGAGGAGTTCAGTGGCTTACCACTCGCCTACATTGCGTATGCGTTGCAGCAGGTCCCATTCATCTTCAGGCGTGCTGGCCTGCAGGGGCTGAGCCTCCAGCAACTCCTGCGCCAGGGGCGGAGGGGTGAAATGCTCATGGCCAAACGTGTGTTCGCTCAGGGTCTGTGGCTGGGGAATGTTCATGACCGCCTCCTTTGCAAGTAGCTTAATCATGGGAGCTGCGCCAGCTTGTAGGAACCGGATTAACACCACTGTCGATCAAACCCCACAAGCCGCGTCGTCGTGTCATTAAAGCGTCATGACTGAAGCAATCCAGCAAACTGCGCCGTATCGGCAAGCGACCCAATCTTTGCGGTTATGCTGCCGCACGCTATGCCTCAGACTCTTCGTGCCCCTGCCTCCAGTGAACTGATCATCAAGAAAAGCCGTTTCATCGGTTGTGTGCAGCCGATGACGGACCGGGCCAGTGCGCAGGCTGTGGTCGATGCGCTGTGGCGCCAGCACCCGGGCGCTGCCCATGTTTGCTGGGCCTTGCTGGCGGGTGGGCAATCCGCCGCTGTCGATGACGGTGAGCCCAGCGGCACCGCAGGCCGCCCCATGCTGGATGTGCTGCGCCATCAGGACCTTGAAGGCGTGCTGGCCACTGTGGTGCGTTACTTTGGCGGCATCAAACTGGGCGCTGGCGGGCTGGTGCGCGCCTATACCGATGCGGTAGCGCAAGCGCTGCTGCAGGCCGAAAAAGTCACTATTCAGCGCATGCAGATATTGCAGTGCACAGCCCCTTATCCGCTGGAGGGGTTGATTCGCCGCATGGTGGATGCTGCGGACGGTGCCGAGTTGCTGCAGGTGGATCATGGCAGCGTAGTCACGTTCAAGCTGCAGATGCCGCAATCGACTGCAGACGCCTTCGTCAGCGCGCTCAACGAAAGCGGTCAGGGGCGTATCGGGTGGATCAAGCCAGACGCGCTTGAAGACTGACGCGAAGCCTGCAACCCACCCTGCCCCCACGCCTGCTTCTAGCAGGTCTCAATTCACCAGCGAGGACTGATCAACCGCCGCCTGCAAATGCAGCAGCGTGAAGTACAGCGTCACATCGCCTTGCTGATCAATAAACGTGCCCACGGCACGCTGCAGGCGGGCGGCGATGCACAGGCATTCCAGCGCCTCGGGGCGACCGCCGGGAATACGGGCCGTTGTCAACAGCGACAAATGGTTTTCACGCCCAAAGTCATGCACTACCTCCAGCGCTTCGCCATGCTGACGGGGAATCGCCTCATTGGCCCAGCTCCAGACAAAGCTGCCTTCTTCCTCGCTGCTGGTCCCTACCAGGCAGATGGTGGCGATCACCTCGTGCAACGGGCCTTGCAGCTCCAGCAAGGCCCGGTCCAGGTCCCAGCGGTACTTGGGGTTGGCCTGCAGGCCCAATTGCTGGGGCCATTCGGCATTACGGGCCTGCATCATTTCAACGGCCTCGCGGCTCCAGGCGGCCCAGTCAGTGGTCTGTTCTGCTGAAGGTTTTCCTTGTTCGCTCATCGCATATCCCTTGCTGTCAATGGGCTGCATTGTCGGGCAAGTGCGTCGGTCATGAAGCCAGCCTCTGCGTTTCTACCCACTTCATTCGGACGATTCAGCGCCCACTCGGCCCGCCACAGACTGCTCCAGCGCATGACAACCACACGGAGACTGATTCATGACCCCTGCCCCCACGAGAGTGACGCCACCGAAGCCCCTGCGCCACGCCATGGCCGCCCTGAGCCTGCTGGCTGCCAGTACCGTCCCCGCCGCCTTTGCCCAGCAAGTCAGCCCTCAAACACCGGGCCACATGCTGGCCATGGAGCCGTTGGCGCAAGCCTTCAGCCTGGCTGACGCCGCCAGCGCCCATGCCATCTGGTACTCATCCACCGATGGAATGGCCGCAGACCCAGCCAAGGCAGGCCAGCTTGTCACGTCCGGCGCGGTATTTCTGCCCAAGGGCACAGCGCCTGCGGGCGGCTGGCCTGTGGTGGCCTGGGCCCACGGCACAGTGGGGATTGGCGACAACTGCGCCCCATCACGCAACCCGCGCTCTGAGCGCGATGCCGAGTACCTCAACAGCTGGCTCAAAGAAGGCTATGCCATCGTCGCCACCGACTATCAAGGCCTTGGCACGCCCGGCCCCCACGCCTATCTGAACAGCCGTGCGGCGGCCCACTCCACGCTTGACTCCCTGCGTGCAGCGCTGAGTAACAAGGCATTACAACTGAGCGAAAAAATCGTCATCGTCGGCCAGTCTCAGGGCGCGGCAGCCGCCTTTGCCACGGCAGGCTTTGCTTCGGCTTATGCGCCAGAGCTGAAGATTCTGGGCACGGTTGCCACCGGCACGCCCCATTCCGGCAAGCTCACCAAAGACGGCAAAATTCAATACCGCGCCAGCCGTGCCGAGCAAGAGCGCGTGGACACCTCCATCGCCTACATCCTCTATATCGCCGCCGTCGCCAACCAGTCCGACCCCAGCCTGCCCGCCCAGTCCGTGCTGAGCGACAAGGGCCTTGCCGCCATGAAAGCCGCCGAGACCACCTGCGTGCAGCCCATGTTCGACGTGGTGAAAAACGAGCAGCTCAGTTGGACCAATACCTTCAAGACGGACTTCATGAGCTACTACGCCAAGCCCTTCAACCAGGGCAAATTCCCCACCCTCAAACTTGCCGCGCCCGTCTTTCTGGGCATAGGTGGAGCCGATGTGGATGCGCCCACACAGTTCCAGCAAGATCTGGTCGAGCAAAGCTGCGAGGCAGGCAGCATCGTCGAAGCGCATACCTATCCCGGGCTCGACCACTCCCAGACCGTCAACCGCTCCTTTCAGGACTCGCGCCTGTTTGCGCGCAAGCTGATTCAGGGGGAGGCAGTCAAAGGCAATTGCCGCGCGCACGCAACGGCCTCCCGATAAGCACGCAGGCCTTCGGGACACGATTAGGGCTCGATTTCACGGGATTGCATAAATAACTGTATTTATATACAGTTAAATGCTTTCAGCCACCCAAACACTGCCGTGCCCCACCCCATTGCGCTCACTTTTTTACAGCAGCTGGCGCTTTCACAGCAAGGGCTAGGCGCTCAATCCGCCTTTGGCAGCGGACTGGATGGAACGCTGCGCGCCATAGAGCATCTGGGCTATGTGCAGATTGACACTCTGTCCGTCATCGAGCGCGCCCACCACCATGTGCTCTGGAGCCGGGTGCCCGGCTATGCCCCTGAGCATCTCAACCAGCTCTGCACGCAGGGGCAGATTTTTGAATACTGGTTTCACGCAGCCGCCTACCTGCCCATGCGCGACTACCGCTTTGCCTTGCCGCGCATGCAGACCTTCCAGCGCGGTGAGAGTCCGTACTTCAAGAGCGTAGAGCCTAAGCTGATGGCCGAGATCCTGGCCCGCGTGCGCGGCGAGGGCGAACTGCGCAGCCGCGACCTCAAGGACCGCAACCAAGGCGCATGGTGGAATCAAGGCCCGGGCCGCCGCGCGCTGGACAAGCTCTTCATGCAAGGCGATGTCATGATCCGCGAGCGCAAAGGCATGGAAAAAATCTATGTGCTGCCCGAGCAATTGCTGCCTGCCGATACAGACTTAAGCGAGCCCAGCGTGCAAGAAATGGCCGCCCATCTGCTGGAGCAAGCCCTGCGCGCCCATGGCGTGGTGACCTGGACGCAACTCGTGCACCTGCGCACAGGTAAGGCGCTGCGTGCTGCCGTGCGTGAATTGCTGGATGCTCAAGTTGCAGCAGGCCATCTGATAAGCCTCACGGATTCGGCGCAGCCTGATACCTATCTCCAGCCCTCTGCACTGGCACCCAGCAGCCACCGCAAACCAGCGGACAAGGTGCAACTGCTCTCCCCTTTCGACAACGCCGTCATTCACCGCGACCGGTTGCAGCAGCTGTTTGGCTTCAACTACCGGCTGGAGAGCTACACGCCCGCCGCCAAGCGCATCTACGGCTACTTTTGCCTGCCTGTTCTGTGGCGCGGGCGCTTTGTGGGCCGAGTGGACTGCAAGGCCAACCGGACTACCAAACGGCTGGACGTGCTGAGCTTGCATCTGGAGACGGCCATTACCGCCGACGCGCGATTTACAGAGAAGTTGAATCAAGCCTTTCATGAACTGGCACTGTTTTGCGGCTGCAATCAGGTCCGGCAATGAGGGGCAATGCTTTTACCCTGCATCCCAGGGCTGCAGAAAAACTCCCAATTTGATAGCTTCCAGCGCTTGATACACAAGCTCTGGAAGCCAAAACCAATCAGATAGCAGCATCTGCAACGCAAACGACAGCTTTCGCGCGCCCACTCATGCCATGCTTGATCCGTGGAGCAAAGAGTCAAGACACCGCCAAGGAGACAAGACGCATGAAAAACCGCTACCCCTTTCCCGACCTGAGCAATCTGCCCGAAGACATCCAGCAGCGCATTACCGAGGTGCAGCAAAAATCCGGCTTTGTGCCCAATGTATTTCTGGCTTTCGCCCGCCGCCCGGCCGAATGGCGCGCCTTTTTTGCCTATCACGATGCCTTGATGCTCAAGGAAGAAGGCAGCCTGACCAAGGGCGAGCGCGAGATGATCGTCACCACCACCAGCGCCGCCAACCAGTGTCTGTACTGCGTGGTGGCCCACGGTGCCATCTTGCGCATCTACGAGAAAAAGCCGCTGATTGCCGACCAGGTCGCGGTCAACTACCGCAAGGCCGACATCAGCCCTCGCGAGCGCGCCATGCTGGACTTTGCGATGAAGGTCTGCCAGCGCAGCCAAGAGATTGACGACGCCGACTACGAAGCGCTCTACCCCCACGGTTTTGACGATGAAGACATCTGGGACATTGCCGCCATCACGGCGTTCTTCGGACTCTCCAACCGCATGGCCAGCTTTGCCGGCATGACACCCAACCCCGAGTTCTATCTGATGGGCCGCGTGCCGCGCGAGAAAAAAGCCTGAAATTTTTTCGAAGATGAACCGGCTGATCACCAACGCCGGTTACGCCCTGATCGCCATTGCGCTGGCTCCGCTGCTGGCGCTTGGGCTTTATCTGCTGGCCAATGCACTGGGATTCAGCAATGTCGCAAATCGCATGCCAGACACCATTTTTTCGATCTTCATGCTGCAAAGCTATACGGGCGGCATCGCAAATCTGCTCGGTGAACTCCCCCTCTGCGTCTTGAGCACCTGGTGCTTTATGCATATGACGGGTATCGAGGGCCTGCTGTGAATCTGTGCTCTTTGGACTCTGGCAAAGCTGGCGAGGCCTTGTGCTGCTGCAAAACCTGCGCCAGCCCCTTCACTAAAATTTGGCGAACTTAACGCATCAAAAATCATAGCTGCCAGCGCTTATCCACCAAGCGCTGACAGCTTTTCTTCTGAATACTCGCAAAAGCAGTATTCACCACCAGATCAAACCCGCCAATTACTGGAGTGTTTCAACATAAGGAAGGCTGAACGTTCCATCCTTGACTTCAGGCTTTGGCCCATAACTGCGCGCGATAAACCAGAATCTTTCGCCATTTGCCGGGGAAGGCAGCCAGTTCGAGATTTTTTCGCCCTCTGGCGGCGTAGATTGGACCCAGACATCCATGGAACCATCAGCATTCCGCACAAAATCTCGTGTCTTACTGCTAACAAGGTGACGGTTAATAGGATTCGGCGTCAGGAATTGGCTGTCATCCTTGAATTCATACAACGTCACCGACCAGAAGACCTTCGCTGGAATGCCTCCAGCCGGAATATGAAGTTTGTATTTCTTTGACCCGACGAGTGCCTGACCGTCTGTGCCATAACCTGCTGCAGAGTAAGAAGCCTCATCCGTGGAAAGCCCCAACATAGCCAATCCCCGCGAAATTTCTCTGGCTCTCATAGAAAAATCTGAACGCTCTGCAGTTCCCATCTTTGATCCAGGGCGCGCATAGTTAATCCAGTTCGGACTTCCTGTGGTCGGCCTGTTGAGGGCTTGGTCAAACTGATGGGTCAAGCGCTTGAAGTTAGCGCGCCAGGCATCACGCACGCTTTCAGAAAGATTCTCCCACTTGCAATCTGCACCACATATTCCTACCGTACGCAGGCGGCTCATCACTTCTTTATCTCGATCAGGCGCCGGATTAAAGGCAAGCGCCTGATTCACCATAACGAAGTAATTTTCAATGCTCTCGGGAATCGGTTTAATGGATGCAGGCCTTGAACTAACCCCGCCTTCCGGCTGCTTCAGCAAGAAACCGTCTTGCACGGCATTCGCGGCAGCTTGATCGGCGACTCCATCAATCGCAACCCGCAGGTTGATGTATACATCCTTAGTAGGTGAGCGCACGAGCTTCACGCCCTCTGGTACTGTGCCTTGCCAGTCGGGCGCAACCACCATGTACTTTTGCGCCGCAGTCCCCGTGGTTCTTGCTCCTGCGTAATTGAAGGTGCCGCTGAAATAATCAATCAGCGTCAGTACATAGTAACGATCACCGGTATCGGGTGTTTCAATGATGACAGGGCCTGCAGATAAATCCAGCCACGCGGTTGAATAAAGACAGTCCACCAGAGGGCTTGCCGCCCATGTATCAGCAGGCGTTGTCATTGAACGCTGATGGACGAATTGATTAAGCTTGGTACTGGTTCTACCGCCGGTCTCATTTAAAGCATTCCAGCGGAATGTTGAAAGCGCATACGATGGGTAAATATAATTATACGCTTCTTCTATTAAAGCAGCATCTACACCTTTCTCTTTCACAGCACCCAAAGCGGTACTAGGAATGAGCGCCTGCGTCAAAAAAACAGAAAAACTTGAAACCAAAATCGCATTGAATTTTCGCATGCGAGCTGCTAATTTTGATTTGTTAGCCTCCTCTTTTTTGGCAAAAACTTGATCATAAAAAACGGCGGAATTCATATTAATTATCTGTCTCCAATTTGATTTTTAATTGAATCAATTCCAAAAGCCAATTCAAATGCTAAAGACTCTTTAAAATTAATCCAAGACAGTATTTTTTCATTGAAATAAATCCGCATCCTCCGTTTGAAGGATGGATCGTCAACAAAGGCTGTTTGGCGGAAAACCCTGAGCCGCATTGAAACAACTATCAAAAAACATAGCTTCTATCGCTTATCCATCAAGCTCTGGAAGCCTTTTTAGTTCATTCTTTAAAGAACTCATGCAGTCGGCAAGCGCCGCGTTGCTCCAATGCGGCGATGCCAGACACCACTGCACTCCATTCCATAGCCACCCCTGCGCCGCTACAGGCCCTGTATGACGCAGCAATCTTCATCGGCCCGCAGTTCGAGTTGTCGCCCATGCCGGATGAGGACATTGACTGACTATCAAAAAAGTAGCTGTTTGCGCTTGATATACAAGCGCTACGGCCACTTTCAACCTAAGTCGTATTTGCGAATCTTGTCGTGCAATGTGCTCTTGGGCGTATTCAGCGCCGCGGCTGTACGACTCAGGTTTCCATCATGGGCGCGCAGGGCTTCGGCGATCAGGGCGCGCTCTATGGATTCAACGGTGGCGGATAGTGAACTCTGCGAATCAGGGCCAGCCACCGCCTCGCCCAGCCCCATCTCAATTCCCAGCGTCATTCGCTCAGCCATGTTGCGCAGCTCGCGCACGTTGCCCGGCCAGCCATGGGCCATCAGCGTTTGCAGGCGCTGGGGAGTCAGCTCGGCCACCGGCCTTTGGTGGCGCCCGGCGGCTTGCAGGGCAAAGTATTCAAACAGGCGGGGAATGTCTTCGCGGCGCTCGCGCAGCGTGGGCAGCGTGACGGTGACGACGTTGAGGCGGTAATACAGATCGGCGCGAAACAGCCCTTGGCGACTGAGTTCAAGTAAATCGACCTTGGTGGCGGCGATGACGCGGCAATCCAGCGCTATGCTGGCGTTGGAGCCCAGCCGCTCCAGTACGCGCTCTTGCAGCACGCGCAGCAGCTTGATCTGCATGGCCATGGGCATGCTCTCGATTTCGTCGAGAAACAGCGTGCCGCCGCTAGCATATTCGATCTTGCCAATGCGTTTTTTGCCTGCGCCGGTAAAAGCACCGGCTTCGCTGCCGAACATTTCGCTGTCGAAGAGAGTCTCAGGCAAACCGCCGCAGTTGACGGCAACAAAGTTGCCACTCTTGCGCCGACTGGCTTCATGCAGGCTGCGCGCCACGCGCTCTTTGCCGGTGCCGGTTTCACCCCAAACCAGCACATCGGCCTCGCTGGCCGCCAGGCTCTGCACCGTTCGCCGCAACTGCTGCATGGGCAGGGACTGACCCAGCAACTGGTGCTGCACGACATCTCGGTTTTGCAGTTGCTGGCGCAGGCTGCGCACTTCCAGCACCAGTCGACGGCGCTCCAGGGCTCGGCTCACGGTCTTGACGAGACGCTCGGGAGCAAAGGGCTTTTCCAGAAAATCGGCGGCTCCGTCTTTCATGGCCTGCACGGCCATGGAAATATCTCCATGGCCGGTGATGAGGATCACCGGTAGTTCAGCATCCATGGCATGGATGACGCCAAGCAGTTCCAGCCCGCTCATCTGCGGCAGGCGAATGTCGCTGACCACCACGCCCGCGAAGCCCGCCGACAAGCGCTGCTGCGCCAGCTCAGCCGTAGCTACGCAGCTGCACTCCATGCCCTCCAGTCGCAAAGTCTGCTCGCAGGCCATGGCGACATCGGCATCGTCTTCAACGATCAGGACTTGGAGGGTGTGATTCATGGGCGGCGGCAATCAGGAAAGCGGCAGAGTATCCACTAACGGCAGGCTCAGCGTGAAGATGGCCCCGCCTTCGGGATGGTTGCCGCCCGTCAGGCTGCCGCCACTGGCCCGCGCAATATCGGCTGACAGTGACAGACCCAGGCCCAGCCCCTGACTTTCAGGCTTGGTGGTGAAAAACGGCTCGAACAGATGCGGCAGCACCTGCTCGCTCAAGCCAGGGCCATGGTCCCGCACGGTAATCTGCGCCCAGTCGCCGGTCTGCAGGCACGCTATCTCGATAGGGTGCTGGCTGCCGCCCTGCATGGCATCCAGCGCATTGCTGATCAGATTGACTAGCACTTGCTGCACGCGATTGGGGTCACAGTTGGCCCGCAAACCCGGCATCGACGGCTGGCGGAGCACAGCAGCACCCGCGCGAGCAATGCGCGACTCCAGCAGGGCCAAAGCGCCGTCAATCACCTTCTCCAGATCGACAGGCTGGGGCTGACCCACTGATTTGCGCGCAAAGTTGCGTAACTGGCCGGTCATCTGGCCCATGCGGTCGGCCAGATCGGCCATGCGCTGCAGATTGCTTTGCACCATCTCGGGCTGGCCACGCTCCAGAAACCGCTGGCTGTTGCCGGCCAACGCCCGCAAAGCGGCCAGCGGCTGGTTCAGCTCATGTGCCACTTCGGTCGAAAGCTGCCCAATCACGGCCAGCTTGCCCGCCTGCACCAGCTCATCTTGCGCGGCGCGCAGCGTGGCTTCGGCCTGAATGCGCTCTGCCACTTCTTGCTGTAGCGACTGGTTGGCAGTTTGCAAGTCAGCGGTGCGCTGCTGCACCTTGTGCTCCAGCGCTTCGTTGGCCTGCTTCAGTGCTTGTTGCGCCGCCAGTTGCTCACGCACATGCTTGCGGCGCTGGTAGAGCAAGGCCGCCAGCAGCAAGGCCAAGGCAATGAGCACCCCCGCAACCCAGGCGCGACTGGTCGCCAGTTGCAGTGCCGCCGTCAATGGCGATAGCACGGTGATCTGCCAGGGCGTGCCCGCCAGCGGGCGCGACTGGAGCAGAAAGCGCCCTGTGCGCTGGTCCGCGGATGCAGCCTTGGCGGCCTCAATGCGCACTTGCTTGAAAGCGTCGTCGCTACTCAAAGGCTTCAAGGTCTGCCAGCCCAGCGGGTTCAGGCTCAGGCGGTTATATTTTTGCGAAGCTTCCAGCGCGCTGCGCCGCTCTTCATCCAGCGGCTGCAAGGCGGCAAAGCGCCAGGCCGGAACGTTGCTAAGGATGACCACGCTGTTTTCATCGCTGACCAGCACCGGAGACTCCACACTGGCCCAGGACTCTTCAAGCTGCGCCAGCCCGACCTTGACCACGACCACCCCCTGCTGGGCACCCTGTCCAAGCGTTGTGGTGAGGTAGTAGCCCGGCTCGCCACGCGTGGTGCCAATGCCGAAGTAACGACCACGCCCCTCGCGCAGTGCCTGCTGTACATAGGGCCTGAAGCTGAGATCTTCACCCACATAGCTGTCGGCACGCTGCCAGTTGCTGGCAGCCAGCACATGGCCATCCTGGCCAATCAGATAGACGGTCAGCGTGCCTGCACGGCGGTTGAGCTCTTGCAGATAGAGGTTGGCGCTGGATTGCAGCAGCGCATCGCCCGGCGACTTCAGCAGAGCCTTAACCTCGGGCTGCAGCGCCGCCACATCGGGCAGAAAGGCGAATTTGTCGATTTCTCGCTGCAGGCTGACCACATACCGGTCAAGCCGGTTGTTGCCTGCGGTGGCCACGGTCTCCAGCCCCGCTCGCACAAAAGCCTGATAACCCAGCCAGCCACCCAGACTGCTTGCCGCCAGCCAAAGCAGGATCAGTAGGCTGGCGCGCAGGCGGGATGGCAAAAAAGCGAGCATGGTGCAAGCCATGGTAGCAGCGCCCTGCGCTATCTGGCACCTGAGGCACCTATCCCGGCACCAGCGCACAGGGCGAATCAGACTCAGGCGTGGCTGGCTTGCGCCAGAGGCAGCGCAGCGTCATCCGACGCAGGCTCATCGCCCTCGTCACCTTCCCATTTGGCAACCACTGCGGTGGCAATGGCGTTACCCAGCACATTGGTTAGCGTGCGGCCCATATCCAGGAAATGGTCGATACCCAGAATCAGCAAGATGCCGGCTTCCGGTAAACCGAACATAGGCAGAACAGCCGCCACCACCACCAGCGATGCGCGTGGCACACCGGCAATCCCCTTGCTGGAGATCATCAGCACCGCGAGCATGGTGAACTGCGCGGCCAGCGACATCTCAATGCCATAGGCCTGTGCAATAAAGATGGCCAGGAAGGTGGTGTAAATCATCGAGCCATCAAGATTGAACGAGTAGCCCAGCGGCAGCACAAAGCCGGTAATGCGGGGCTTGATGCCGAATTTCTCCAGCTGCTCCATGAGCTTTGGCAGGGTCGATTCACTACTGGCAGTGAAAAAGCCCACCAGCACAGGGCCGCGAATCAGCGACAGCAGGCGGAACACGTCCTTGCCCAGCACCAGATAGCCGGCACCAATGAGCAGCAGCCACAGCGCGGCCAGCGCAATGTAGAAACCCAGCAGGAACTTGCCGAACACCATCAGCATGCCCAGGCCATGGGTGGCGATGGTGCCTGCCACCGAGCCAAACACGCCCAGCGGTGCAAAGCGCATCACGTACTCGGTCACGCGCAGCATGACGTGCGAGGTTTCTTCCATCAGGTCCACCAGCATGTGCTTTTTCTGGTGGTTCAAATACCCCAGAGCAATGCCGAAGAACAGCGCAAACACAAGGATTTGCAGCACTTCATTGGCCGCCATGGCCTCAAAAATGTTCTTGGGGAAGACGTGGGTGATGAAATCCTTGAAGTTCAAGGCCGAAGTCTTGAGCCCCAGCCCCTCAGCGCTGGTCGGTAATTCCACATGCAGGCCATAGCCAGGCTTGAGCACATTGGCAAAAAACAGGCCCAGAAACAGCGAACACACGGACGCGCCGATAAACCAGCCCAAAGCGCGGCCACCCACACGGCCCACGGACTGGGCGTCGCCCATATTGGCAAGGCCAGCCACCAGCGTGGCGAACACCAGGGGCGCAATGATCATCTTGATCATGCGCAAAAACACGTCGGTGAGTATGCCGAGATAGCTTGCGATCTCTTTGGCAGCCTCGGGGCTCGCAGCGTTGGCGTGGACCAGATAGCCCACCACAACGCCCAGGACCATAGCCAGCAAAACCATGATGGTCAGGCGATTGGATTTCATTCTTGGATTCTTGGTATGTGTTGTCTTCACTGCTGGCAAAAGCCCGGCCCATAAAGCGGCTGAAGCGCCCCGTTCGAGTCCGAAGTTTTGCTAGCGACAACAAGAGTTGGACGCTTGCCTGGCCGACTCCTTATCAGCCATACAAGCACCACACTCCTGTCATCTCACAACCGCGCACGCGGCCTGGCTGTCTTAAAGCACATACCGTGCCAATGAAATATCGCCTTCTAAACCTTTGATTTAATTATTTTCATCATACTTTTTTGCATAACATTGGCCGATTTTCCGAACACAGCCACTGTATTCATACGGATTTCCGAACAGGCTTAGCCGCCGACCTTGCTTCGAATCCAGTCTGGCAAATCCGTCGCTTTCTGCTTTGAAAAGTCTACCCAGATCACCGTACCGCCGCCTGCTGCGCAGACCACACCGGGCTGGGCCACCCGCTCCATCGTGGCCCAGGTTTCAAAAGTGGTGCGAGCGGGATCACTCACGAACATTTTGAGAAGCACCTCATCCGGATAGGCAAGTTGCTGATAAAAATTGCAGAAAGCGTTGACGACTACCGGGCCTTGACCCTGACCTTCCCGGTTCAGTCCTGGCTTGAGGCCAAAGCCGCTCATCCAGTCAATGCGTGCTGTTTCCAGGTAGCGAAAGTACTGGGCATTGTTCACGTGGCCCATGGCATCCATATCGCCCCAGCGCACGCCAAAGCGCGTTTCATAGACCCACGTTTTTTGCTCGGGTAGCTCAATTCTCATGACTCTGGCACTCCTGAATAACGGTGTCGGCAGGTGGCTCATAGTCATCCTGCTCTAGTTTCTTTGGAGGATGGCACCCACAGGGGCGAGCACTAGCCTATGGACTTTGCCGCAATACAGATTGATACGCTGTCACCTTCTCTGCACGGCCATGGGAAGCGCTCAGCATAGAATCGCCCGCATCGCGGCATTTGTGACAGGACATAAGCAAAGCCGCGCAAGCTAGTTTTCCCATTCAATATTCAAGCGAGACTATCCCGATGACGAACGATGAAATCCTGGCCCAATACGGCCCGCGCGAGGCCATGGAATATGACGTGGTGGTGGTTGGCGGAGGCCCCGGCGGCCTAGCCACCGCCATCCGCCTCAAGCAGCTGGCTGCTGAAAAAGGTCAGGATGTTTCAGTTGTCGTTCTGGAAAAAGGCTCCGAACCCGGCGCACACACTTTGTCGGGTGCCATCATGGACCCCCGCGCGCTGAGCGAGCTGATCCCCGACTGGAAGGAAAAGGGCGCGCCCCTGAACCAGCCCGTGACCGAGGACGCCATGGTGTTCCTGGGCGAGAAGGCTTCGCTGCGAACACCCAACTGGCTGCTGCCCAAGTGCTTTCACAACGAAGGCAACTACATCGTGCGCCTGGGCTTTGTCACCAAGTGGCTGGCCGAGCAGGCTGAAGCGCTGGGCGTGGAAATTTTTCCCGGCTTCACCGCCGCTGAAGTGCTCTACAACGAAGATGGCTCGGTCAAGGGTGTGGCCACCGGCAATATGGGCATCAGCAAGGAAGGCGAGCCCACAGGCGACTTCCAACTGGGCATGGAACTGCACGGCAAGTACACGATTTTTGCCGAAGGCGCACGTGGCCATCTGGGCAAGCAGATCATCACCAAGTACTCGCTGGACGCTAACCGCGACCCACAGACTTATGGTCTGGGCATCAAGGAACTGTGGGAAATCGACCCCGCACGCCACAAGCCCGGCATGGTGCTGCACACCGCCGGCTGGCCCATGAAGAGCGACACCTATGGCGGTGCCTTCCTGTACCACCTGGAAGACAATCTGGTCACGCTGGGCTTCATCACGGGTCTGGATTATTCCAACCCCTATCTGTCTCCTTTCGAGGAAATGCAGCGCTGGAAGACCCACCCCAACATCCGCTACTACCTGGAAGGCGACGAAGCCAAGGGCATCAAGCCCGGCAAGCGCATCTCCTACGGTGCCCGCGCCATCACAGCTGGCGGCATCTCCAGCCTGCCCCGCTTTGTGTTCCCCGGTGGTGCACTGGTGGGCTGTGAAGCCGGCTTCCTCAACGTCAGTCGCATCAAAGGCAGCCACGCTGCCATCAAGACGGGCATGCTGGCCGCTGAAGCCGCCTATGCCGCGCTGGTGGCGGGTCGCCAGCACGACGAACTCAACGCCTACACCCATGCGTTTGAAAACAGCTGGCTGTATGAAGAGCTGTGGAAGGCACGTAACTTCAAGGCCTGGTTCAAGAAGGGTCTGACCACCGCTTCGATCATGAACGGCCTGGAGCAGTTTGTGCTGCGCGGCAACATTCCTTGGACGCTGCACCGCAACAAGCCCGACCATGCTTACCTAAAGCCCGCTGCCGAATGCACCCCCATCGAATACCCCAAGCCCGATGGCAAGCTGACTTTTGACCGCCTCTCCAGCGTGTTCATCAGCAGCACCAACCATGCGGAGAACCAGCCAGCGCACCTGACGCTCAAAGATGCTAGCGTCCCCGTCAATGTGAATCTGACCAAATTTGCCGGCCCCGAGCAGCGTTACTGCCCCGCTGGCGTATACGAGTTTGTGGAAGATGCTTCCGACGCTGGCAAGCAGCGCCTGCAGATCAACGCCCAGAACTGCGTGCACTGCAAGACCTGCGACATCAAGGACCCGACCCAGAACATCGTCTGGGTGACGCCAGAAGGTGGTGGCGGCCCTAACTATTCAGGCATGTAAGCTGCTCTGGATTTCATCGAAAGAGCCTGCACGGGTCATGCCTATGCAGGCTTTTTTATGCCCAAACAGGATTCAAAGCAGATCAAACGACGGATTTACATGCGGCCAAGGCGCTGGCTGGCCAAAGTTTTACATTCAGCCCAAACCGCAGCGCTCGCTGCTTGCTGCAGTTATGAATGCACTACAAGGCAATCTTCAAATTCAGGCCTTCCGCGAATATTTCAGCAGCCAGATCACCTTCAGCGCAGGAAAAATGCAGAAAATAAAGCCATAGAAGGCATGATCGACGCAATATTGCGCGCAATTCAACTTGATTACCGCACTCTTAATCTAATCATTTAGCGCTTTGCGCAGCTTTCATGCCATTTTTTCGCAATCCACGTATAGGGATAAACAGGGTTATCGCAAGCGAGAAGACAGGCAGGTCCGTGAAGTAGACTTTCCCGCGAGGCGCTGTGTCTTCAAGCACTGCAGCCTTAATTCATCTGAAACTTACAACAAACGCTGGAGATACACATGAAGCAGCTGTCCTTGGCACGCATGGGCGCACTGGCCCTGGCAATTTCCGCCATGACGGGCGCCTACGCCGCCGACACCAAGTCCGTGGCCGTGACCGCCATTGTTGAGCACCCTGCTCTGGATGCAGTGCGTGATGGCGTCAAGGACGCCCTGAAGGCCGCCGGTTACGAAGAAGGCAAGAGCCTGAAGTGGCAATACCAGAGCGCTCAAGGCAACACCGGCACCGCAGCGCAGATCGCCCGCAAGTTTGTGGGTGACAAGCCTGATGCCATCGTCGCCATCGCTACGCCTTCCGCTCAGGCCGTAATCGCCTCGACCAAGACAGTGCCCGTGGTGTTCTCCGCCGTCACAGACCCCGTAGCAGCCAAGCTGGTGCCTAGCTGGGAAGCTTCCAAGAACAACGTCACCGGTGTGTCCGACCTGCTGGCTCTGGACAAGCAGATGGATCTGGTCAAACAGGTCGTGCCCAATGCCAAGCGCATCGGCATGGTCTACAACCCCGGTGAAGCCAACTCCGCCGTGGTCGTGAAGGAACTGCAGGCCCTGCTGCCCAAGCTGGGCTGGACACTGGTGACCGCAGCAGCTCCCCGTTCGGTGGACGTTTCCAGCGCCGCCCGCTCGCTGGTGGGCAAGGTCGATGTGATCTATACCAACACCGACAACAACGTGGTGTCAGCCTATGAGTCGCTAGTCAAGGTCGGCCAGGACGCCAAGATTCCTCTGGTGGCTTCGGACACTGACTCCGTCAAGCGCGGTGCTGTGGCGGCCTACGGCATCAACTACCGCGATCTGGGCGAGCAGACCGGCCGCATGGTCGTGCGTATCCTGAAGGGCGAGAAGGCTGGCGATATCAAGCCCGAAGTTTCCACCAAGATGGAACTGTTCGTGAACCCCGGCGCTGCTGAAAAGCAAGGCGTGAAGCTGTCTGACGCTCTGGTCAAGGCTGCAGCCACCGTGGTCAAGTAAATCCCGGTCTGTGACTTGCGCTGCAGCCCCATGGCTTGTAGCGCCAGCACAGCGGCAGGTGCCGTGGCGACATGGCCCTGCCGATTTTTTTAGACGTCTGCCGCGCCTGTCGCTTCCTCTATGTCTTTATTTTCCATTCTCGGTGCCATTGAAATTGGCCTGATCTTCAGCCTGGTGGCGCTGGGCGTCTTCATCTCTTTTCGGTTGCTGCGCTTCCCCGATCTGACGGTGGATGGCAGCTTCCCTCTGGGTGGTGCCGTCTGCGCCATTCTGATTTCCACAGGCACCAACCCCTGGCTGGCCACGCTGGCCGGAACGGCTGCAGGTGCTGTCGCAGGCTTCATCACGGGCTGGCTCAACGTTAAGCTCAAAATCATGGATCTGCTGGCCTCTATCCTGATGATGATTGGCCTGTACTCGATCAATCTGCGCGTCATGGGCGGCCCCAATGTGCCGCTGATCAATGAGCCCACGCTGTTCACCATGCTGCAGCCTGACAACATTGAAGACTATGTGATGCGCCCCATCATCTTGCTGGGCTTTGTCATCGTGGCCAAGCTGGCGCTGGACTGGTTCTTTGCCACCGAACGTGGTCTGGCCATTCGCTCCACGGGCTCTAACGCCCGCATGGCACGTGCACAGGGCGTCAACACCGGTGCCATGATTTTGCTGGGCATGGCGATTTCCAACGGCCTCGTCGGTCTGGCTGGCGCGCTGTTTGTGCAGACACAGGGCGGCTCTGACATCTCCATGGGCATCGGCACCATCGTGATTGGTCTGGCTGCAGTGATCGTGGGCGAAACCATTCTGCCTTCGCGCAAGATCATCTGGGCAACCCTGGCCGTGGTGATTGGCGCCGTGGTCTACCGCTTCTTCATCGCCGCCGCGCTCAATATCGACGCGATTGGCCTGAAGGCGCAGGACTTAAACTTGGTGACGGCGGTGCTGGTCACCATCGCTCTGATCATTCCGCAAATCAAGAAAAAGCTGAGCAAGCGCAAATAAAGAAGAAGGACTGCGGAGAACACCATGCTGAACGCACAGAACCTCGAACTCACCTTCAACCCCGGCACGCCGATTGAGACGCGCGCCCTGCGCGGCCTGTCGCTGTCCATTCCTGATGGCCAGTTTGTCACCGTCATCGGCTCCAATGGCGCGGGCAAGTCCACATTCTTGAACTGCGTCTCGGGCGATCAGAGCGTGGACAAAGGCAAGATTGAAATCGCCGGCATCGACATGACGCGCATGCCCGTCTGGTCCCGCTCCAAGCAGGTCGCCCGCGTGTTTCAGGACCCTATGGCCGGTACCTGCGAAGACCTGTCCATCGAAGAAAACATGGCGCTGGCACATGAGCGTGGCAACTTCCGCGGACTGTCCAAGGCCGTGAAGGCCGCCAACCGCGACCTGTACCGCGAACGCCTGTCAACGCTGGGGCTGGGCCTGGAAAATCGCCTGTCCGATCGCATCGGCCTGCTGTCTGGCGGTCAGCGTCAGGCCGTGAGCCTGCTGATGGCTGCGCTGCAGCCCTCGCGCATTCTGCTGCTCGATGAGCATACGGCGGCGCTGGACCCCCGCACCGCGGATTTTGTGCTGCGACTGACCGACCGCATCGTGCAGGAAACCAAACTGACCACCATGATGGTCACGCACAGCATGCGCCAGGCTCTCGACGTGGGCACGCGCACCGTCATGCTGCACCAAGGCAATGTGGTGCTGGACGTGAGCGGCGAAGAGCGCGCCAGGATGGATGTGCCTGACCTGCTACACATGTTTGAGAAGGTTCGCGGCGAAAAGCTGTCGGATGATGCATTGCTGCTGAGCTGATCGAACAGCACATTGAACTTCACAGCGAGCAAATCGCTATCAAAACAGAAGCTGCCAGCGCTTTATTCACAAGCACTGGCAGCTTTTTTACATCAAGACCAATAACTATTGTCCAACAATAAAGTCAATTTGACTTTTAAATTTGACGAAATGATCAATAAATCAGCCTAAATATCAGCCTCCAAGATCCTCAACAGCCAAAGACACCTCCAACAAAGACGACGAATTGACGAAGGTTTAAGGATATTTAAAAAAGCCGCAAAATGCTTATTTACTCGATATAAATCAACATCTTAGGCATCAATTCCGGTGACAAACGCCAACATCCGCCCAGTCTGCTGCACAGTTCAGGCGCAAATCGCTCACAATCGGCACCCTGTCGGCAGCCTCTGAGGACGATGCATGTCATCGCGCATCACGCTGACCGCGCTGATATCCGGTTCAACCGGACATCACAATGCAAATCACCACATGAAGCAACGGCTTGTACGCAAGCCACTTTCCACCTGCTTCATGCGCTGCAAAAATCAGAATCTCTCATGAGCGATAGCCAAGCAAAAACTGACAACGGTGGCTTGCACCGTTCCCTCAAGGCCCGCCATATGTCGATGATCGCCATCGGCGGCTCCATCGGCACTGGCCTTTTCGTGGCCTCGGGCGCGACGATTTCTCAGGCCGGCCCTGGCGGTGCCCTGCTGGCCTATATGGTCGTCGGCCTGATGGTCTACTTTTTGATGACCAGTCTGGGCGAAATGGCCGCACACATGCCCGTGTCCGGCTCGTTTGCCACCTATGGTGCCAAGTATGTGGACGAAGGCTTTGGCTTCGCCCTGGGCTGGAACTACTGGTACAACTGGGCCGTGACCATTGCGGTCGACCTGGTAGCCGCGCAGCTGGTGATGGCCTATTGGTTCCCTGGCACCAACGGCATGCTCTGGAGCGCCCTGTTTCTGGCACTGATGTTTGGACTCAACGCTCTTTCAGCCAAAGGCTTTGGCGAGTCGGAGTTCTGGTTCGCTGCCATCAAGGTCACCACGGTGCTAGTCTTCATTGGCATTGGTGTGCTGATGATTTTTGGCATTTTGCAAGGCGGCGCGCCCGATGGATTCTGGGGCAATGTCGCCAACTTCACCGCCGGTGATGCGCCTTTTGCAGGCGGCTTTGCCGCGCTGATCGGCGTGGCCATGGTGGTGGGATTTTCGTTCCAGGGTACCGAGCTGATCGGTATTGCAGCGGGCGAATCGGAAGACCCGGGCAAGAACGTGCCCAAGGCCGTGCGCAAGGTGTTCTGGCGCATTTTGCTGTTCTACGTCTTCGCCATTCTCATCATCGGCATGCTGATTCCGTACACCGACCCCAAGCTGCTGCGCAACGATCTGGGCGACATCGCTGTCAGCCCCTTCACGCTGGTGTTTGAACGTGCGGGTCTGCTCGGCGCAGCTGCCGTGATGAATGCCGTGGTGCTGACTTCTGTGCTGTCCGCCGGTAACTCGGGCATGTATGCCTCGACCCGCATGCTGTACGCCATGGCCAGACAAGGCATGGCTCCCAAGCTGTTTGCCCGGGTGAACTCGCGCGGGGTACCCGTGATGGCTCTGATTGCCACCACGCTGATCGCCGCCATGTGCTTCTTCACCAATGTCTTCAGCCCCGAAGTGGTCTATATCTGGCTGCTGAACCTGTCCGGCATGTGCGGCTTTGTGGCCTGGCTGGGCATTGCGATCAGCCACTATCGCTTTCGTAAGGGCTGCGAAGCGCAGAACTTCGACATGAACCAGCTGCCTTACAAGGCGGCGGCCTTCCCCTTCGGTCCCATCTTTGCCTTTGTGCTGTGCCTGGTCATCACACTGGGCCAGAACTATGAAAACCTGATCAAGGACCAGATCGACTGGATCGGAGCTATCGCTACCTATATCGGCCTGCCCTTGTTCCTGGCCATCTGGTTTGGCTACAAGTGGATCAAGGGCACAAAGATCGTCAAATACGAAGAGATGGATCTGCGCGGCTCGGATTGATTTTCAGCCGCACTCTCCCCCCAAAGGCAGCTCCGGCAACGGTGCTGCCTTTTTTATTGACACAGATATGAAGCTTTTTATTAGTCTTATCAGACGATTCATGTCATGACAAACATCCCCAGAATTCATCCATCACAGGCAACGACCTGCATGTATTTTTAGAGGGGGGAAGAGAGCGATGCAAGATAAAAAAATGAGCGCAGCCCTGATGCTGTGCATGGGTCTGATGGCCGGATCCGCCTTTGCCAAGGTGCCCGCCGCAGAAGCCGACAAGCTGGGCAAGGAGCTGACCTGCACCGGCGCCATCAAGGCAGGTAATGCAGATGGCAGCATTCCCGCCTTTACCGGAAAAATCCTGGGTGTACCGCCCGGTGTGAAGTTCACCAAGTCGGTGGGCCAGTTCCAGCCCGATATCTACGCCAATGAAAAGCCGGTCGTAGAAATCACGGCGGCCAATATGGCCCAGTATGCAGACAAGCTCAGCGATGGCCAGAAGGCGCTGCTCAAGCGCTTCCCCACGACCATGCGCATCCCCGTCTACCCGGGTCACCGCGACTTCCGTTATGACGACGAGATCTGCGCGGTGATCAAGCGCAACGCACTGGAAGCCGAAGTCGTCAATGAAGGCAATGGCGTCAAGGGGTTCATGGGTGCACTGCCCTTCCCCATTCCCAAGACTGGCCTTGAGCTGTTCTGGAACAACCTGATCCCCAGCCGCGCCAGTACCGAAGAGGTGGAGCGTGACATGGCGCTGGTGGGCGTGGGTGGCGATATTGCCTGGGGCCGCACCAGCTATATTCAGCTCAGCCGCTATGACTCCAAGGAAAACCTGGGCAAGCCCAACGATGGCAAATATGCGTATGTGACCAACTTCTCCATGCTGCCCGAGCGTGAAAAAGGGGGTGTAATTCTGTCGATTGAGCCCATGAACTTCGGCACGGACAAACGCCTAGCCTGGGCCTATGACCCCGGCACCCGCCGCGTGCGCCAACTGCCCGAGTTCGGCTATGACCAGCCCTCCCCGGGCACCAGCGGCAAGGCCACCATCGACTCAGAGCGCCTGTTCAACGGCGGCTCCGAGCGCTATGAGTGGACCATGCAAGGCAAGCGCGAGATGTACATCCCTGCGAACACCTTCCGCATCAACCAGCAGATCAAGTACGCGGACCTGCTCAAGCCCGGCCACCCCAACCCGGCCTACACCCGTTACGAGTTGCGCCGCGTCTGGGTGCTGGAAGGCAAGCTCAAGCCCGGCTACCGCCACGTTTACTCCAAGCGCGTGATGTTCATTGACGAAGATACCGGCCACGCCGTCTCGGGTGACTTCTACGATGCACGCGGCCAGCTGTGGCAGCACGGCGAGATCAACTACTACTACGCCTACGACATCAAGAAGTGGCATGCAGGCACCTCGTTCTACTACGACTTGAATGCTGGCTCTTATGTCAGCATGAATCTGGTGCAGGAACGCCCCAAGGCTCCGATTCTGGGCAAGGACAACCTCAAGCCCAGCCAGTACACCCCCGAGGCGATTCGCAATCTGGGTAACTAAAAAATAGACCGGTGGTTCAACCACTGCGCGCACCACACCGAAAGGTGGGAAGAGAGGCCTTGAGCCTCTCTTTTTTAATCTCATCAAAACAATCAGCGGCTAAGCTTCAGGGGTCTAGCGAGATTTCATTCGCGGACAATGACCCCCATGCAATCTTTGGCCCGCTGGCTCCCTTTTCTCAATTGGCCCAAACCCACATCCGCCCTGCTGCGCGGTGAATTCTGGGCGGGTCTGACTGTCGGCCTGATGCTGCTGCCGCAAGGTGTGGCCTATGCCGCACTGGCCGGCATGCCGCTGATCACGGGCATTTACGCCTCCATCATTCCGGCGGCTATTGCCGTGCTGTTCAGCCCGTCGCCCCGGCTGGGCGTGGGGCCCACGGCCCTCAGCGCGCTGCTGATTGGCGCATCGCTGACGGGCATGGCCGAGCCAGGTTCTGCCCAGTGGGTCGCTCTGGCCGCATGGATGGCCATTCTTTCGGGCCTGCTGCAGTGGAGTCTGGGCATGGTGCGCGCGGGCTGGCTGCTCAACCTCGTCACCTCGCCCGTGCTGGCGGGCTTTACGCAAGCGGCGGCTTTGCTGATTCTGGCGTCACAGTTGCCCACGCTGCTGGGCATGCGCTCGGACTGGGGAACCGTCTGGCATTCGCCCTCTATTTATCTGTTCAACGGGCAATCCATCGCCTACGGCCTGTGCAGCATGGCCTTGCTGATGCTGGCCAAAAAATGGCGTCCTGCCTTCCCCTCCGCCATTTTCATCATCGGGCTGACCGGTGTCATTAGTTGGGCGACGGGGTTTGCCGATGGCGGAGGCTCCGTCATCGGCCACCTGCCAGCCGGTCTGCCGCACTTTCAGTGGCCTGGCATGCTGGAATGGGAGCAGTTTGCCAGCCTCATCATGCCGGTTCTGGTCATTTCTCTGGTCAGCTTTCTGGAAACCGCCTCCAGTGCGCAGGTCGAGCACCAGCAGGCCGGTACGCGCTGGAATGAGAATCAGGATTTGATTGCACAGGGCCTGTCCAAAATCAGTGCCGGGCTTTTTGGCAGCTTTGCCACCAGCGCCTCATTTTCACGCTCAGCCGTCAATCTGCTGGCGGGCGCCAAGACGGGCTATGCCAATGTCTTTTCCATTCTGCTGGTGATTGTGGTGGTGCTCTGGTTTATTCCATGGCTATACCACGTGCCCCAGTCTGCGCTGGCAGCCATTGTGATCACGGCGGTGCTCAATCTGGTCAAGCCCAGCGCCATTCTCAAGCTGTTCAAAATTTCCAGGGTCGAGGCCTGCATCAGCGTCGCTACGCTGGTGCTGACGATTGCCACCGCGCCACGCATGTACTGGGGCGTGTTCGCCGGCATCATGCTCAGCCAGGCCTACTACCTTTACCAGCACCTGCACCCGCGTATTATTGAGGTCGGCCTGCACCCCGATGGCAGCCTGCGCAGCCGCCAACTCTGGCAGTTGCCGGTGCTCGCGCCCCAACTCATCGCCCTGCGCATGGATGCCGATCTGGACTTTGCCACCGCCACCGCACTTGAGCGCTATGCAGCCGACGCCTTGCAGCAGTCGCCCCAGACCCAAGACCTGGCACTGCTGATGCAATCCATCAACAGCATCGACATTACGGGTGTAGAAATTTTTGCCAGACTGGAGCGGCTCGTCGCTCTGCGCGGTGGCTTGCTGCATGTGGTGGGCCTGAAGCTGCCCGCAGAGCAACGCCTTCAGCGCGCAGGCCTGCTGGGCCGCAAAGGCAGCCCTGTGAGGCTGTACCGAACCGATGCCGAGTTTTTGCAAAGCCTTGGCAATTTCCCCACAAAGCTGACCTAAATCAACGCTACGGATAAACCTGCAGTTACAGAAAATCAAGGCGCACTGCTACACTGATAGCCATCATTGATAGCAAGTTGTGACTTCATCCGCACCTCATCAATCCGTGTTTCTGCGTGATCTGCGCCTTGCCACCGCCCATAATCTGGTGACACGCACGGGCGGCGACGAGATTCGCCTCCCCACGGACACTCCCACCCATTACCTGCAAGCACTGATTGACGGTCTGTGCGAGCTGTCTTTGCGCGACCCCCTCACGGGGCTTGCCAACCGCCGCCATTTCCGCACCGTCATCGAGCGCGAAATGGACCGCGTGGCACGCTCCGGCGAGACGGCTCTGCTTCTCATGCTGGACATTGATCACTTCAAGCAGATCAATGACACGCATGGCCACATCGCGGGCGACATGGTGCTGCAGTCTGTCGCGAAGACCTTGTCCGAAGGCATACGCCCTATGGACACTCAGTCCCGCTATGGCGGCGAAGAATTTGCCATTGTTCTGCCTGCCTGCCCCGCCCATCAGGGCCACGCAGTGGCTGAACGCCTGCGACAAACCATTGAGTCCACGCCCATCCGCATCTCCTCCGGCCAGACCCTGTACATGACTGTGAGCATTGGCGGTGTCTACGCACAGCAATGGATTCGCAGCACGACCCAGCTATGGACAGAACGTGCCGACCGGCAGCTGTATCTGGCCAAATCAGCGGGCCGCAACTGCGTATTCATGGAAGATCCACCCGACAGTACCGTGAGTGCCGAGGAAAAAAGCCTGCTTTTCAGCCCTTTACCTACCGCCACCTTCGAGGAAAATGGCTCAGTGCACAACACAGCACCAGACGTATACACCGACGCCGAGCGCCAGGTCATAACGCCTTGAGACGATGGATACCTTGGTCACACTCCCCACACTGCCCGCACATATTTCCATGGAAGATGCATTACGGGCGCCCAGCCGATCCAAACTGGCCCACATCATCGCTGTCACCAGTGGCAAAGGCGGTGTAGGCAAAACATTTGTGTCCGCCAATCTGGCTGCAGCCCTCACGCGCCACGGCTTCAATGTATTGGTGCTGGATGCAGACCTGGGCCTTGCCAACCTGGATGTGGTGCTCAACCTCTATCCCAAGGTCACGCTGCACGACGTCTTCACGGGCCGCTCCACGCTGGATGAAGCCATTCTGACCACGCCCGGCGGCTACTCCGTGTTGCTGGCGGGCTCTGGAATGATCGAATACTCGCGCCTGACGCCCGAGATTCGCGCCCAGTTCATGCGCACCATCGAGACGCTGCGCCCCCGCTACGACATCATCTTGCTCGACACCGGCGCAGGCATCTCTGATGTCGTGCTGTTCTCGGTCTCTTTGGCCACCGAAGTACTGGTCGTGGCCACGCCCGAGCCCACCTCGCTGACCGATGCTTACGCCGCCATCAAGGTGCTGGCACTGCAGCAAAAGCGCCAGCAGGTGCGCCTGGTCATCAACCAGGCACAGCGCCCCGGCGATGGCCGTGCCATCACCAGCCAGCTGCAGCAGGTGCTCAACCGTTTTGTAACCACCGAGTCCGGCGAGCCGCTACAGCTTACCCACTGGGGCGATATTCCGGTCGACTCCGCCGTGCGCGAAGCCGTGATGCGCCGCCAGCTACTGCTGCAATCCATGCCTGGAGCACCCGCTTCTCTCGCAGTGGCACAGCTGTCCAATAAAATCAAGGCAGCACTGACGGCCCCGGTCTGAGCTGCGTCACCCTCGACGCAGCCACCGAGCGGCCGCACCCGGATACCGACGTGGCCGACATACTCAACATCTCCTGCTACAAATTCACGCCCCTGCCCGATGCGGCTCAGCTACGCGAGACGCTGCATGAGCGCGCCCAAGCCCTGAACCTCAAAGGTACGGTGCTGCTGGCCGAAGAAGGCATCAACTTCTTTCTGGCAGGCTCCGCCGAAGCCGTCCACCGCTTTGTCGATGCACTGCGCCAGGATGAGCGCTTTGCCGACCTGGCACCCAAGGAAAGCTGGTCCGAGACCGTGCCATTTCGCAAGATGCTGGTCAAGGTCAAGAATGAAATCATTCGCATGGACCACCCCACCATTCGACCCGCCAATGGCCGCGCGCCATCGGTTACGCCCGCTACGCTGCGGCGCTGGCTGGAGCAAGGCCACGACGACGATGGCCGCGAAGTGGTGACACTGGACACACGCAACGACTACGAAGTGGACGAAGGCGCGTTTGCCGGTACCGTGGACTGGCGTCTGACCAAGTTCACAGAATTCCCCCCTGCCCTGCGCGAGCACAAGGCCGAATTTGCCGGCAAGACCGTGGTCAGCTACTGCACAGGCGGTATTCGCTGCGAAAAAGCCGCCATTCTGATGCGCGATGAAGGCCTTGAAAACGTCTACCAGCTCGAGGGCGGCATCCTCAAATACTTCGAGGAAACCGATGGCAAGTTCTACGACGGCGGCTGCTTTGTCTTCGATGGCCGCGACTCGCTGAGCACCGATCTGGCGCGAACGGATCTGGTGCACCCTCGCCCCATCAAAAAGCACCTGATGGAATAAGAGTCGCGAGCTCCCTGCACACCACTATCAAAAACAAAGCGGCCAGCGCCTGTTCATACTTGGCTTCATAGCTATTTCACTCTGAAGTCCTTGAATGACAAGCGCTGGCCGCTTTGAATGAAATAGCGGATGAAAGCTTATTGGGCCCAGCGTGCAGCTGCCTTGGCGACGCGATCGCCAAACTGGCGTGCGGTTTCCAGATCACCCGCCGCCATTTCACCGGCCGATGCATCCGAAGGTGACTGCGCCATGGCACCGCTGAAGCTGCCCATCCAGTTCACATCGTTGCGTTGTGCCGCCTTGGTGTTCGACGGCAACAGGCCCAGACCCACCCACACGCCGCCATGCTGCATGGACAGATGGTAGAAATAATCCAGCGTGACCTGCTTGTCGCCCTGCACACTGGCGCTGTTGGTGAAACCGGCGAACAGCTTGTCCTTCCAGGCCTGCACAAACCAGGCCTTGGACGAGGCATCGGCAAATTTCTTGAACTGCCAGCTCGGTGCGCCCATATAGGTCGGCGCACCAAACACGATGGCATCGGCTGCTGCCAACAGCTCCCAGCCACCTTCAGGCAGATTGCCGTCCGCATCAATGGCCAGCAGTTGCGCGCCAGCGCCCTGCGCCACAGATTGCGCCATGCGCTGGGTATGACCGTAGCCCGAGTGGTAGACCACAACGATATTGCTCATGAATTTTCTTTCTTGCTCACTTGAAGTGGCTCGGGCATACCACCCGGCCAGCGTAAATCTGTATGCAACAAGGCCCGCCAGATTTTCACCCGCGGGCCTTGTTGACCGTGCGCACTAGCGTATCAAATTTATAGCTGCTTGCGCGCTCTGCATCTGGGCTACAACGCTATTTAAGCCTTGCGGCCATCCACGCTCCAGGCACCTGCGCCATGCGCTGCATAGCCGAGCAGACCGCCGACGACAGCAATGTTCTTCCAGAACAGCAACTGCTGCATCATGGCCGCCTCGGCAGGAACACCCCAGAAATTGTGGAAAAAGAAGCTGGCTACCAGCGTGAAGAAGCCCAGAATCAAAGCTGCCCAACGGGTATGCCAACCCAGCAAGATGGCCAGGCCACCGGCAATTTCAATCACCAGCCCCAGACCGACAGCGACTGTCGGCATGGGCATGCCCACCGATGTGGCATAGCCCACAGTGCCTGCAAAGCCACTGATTTTTTTGAATGCCGGCCGGCAAAAACAGCAAGGCAATCAGAATACGGCCCACCAGATCCAGCGGGTTTTTCAGTTGATTCAGCATTTCACACTCCATTCCTTGCGACTCTGGGCCGCATTGGTTTACTTTTGCACAAGCCCTGCGGTGAGCAACCTCAGGGTTCCAGGTCAAACACCAGAACTTCCGCAGCCCGGCCGTTGGCAAGGCGCAACTGCTTCTCATTTTCAATAAGCGCAGCGTCCCCGCTTGTCAGGGTTTGTCCATTCACGTCCAACTCCCCGCGAATCAGATGCACATAGGTCTTGCGCCCAGCGGGCAACGTCATTTCGGCAGATTCAGCGCCGTCAAACAGGCCGGCGAACAAGCGCGCATCGGCATTCAGGGTCACCGAACCTTCGGCACCGTCTGGCGAGGCCACAAGACACAGGCGACCGCGTTTTTGCGCTTCGCTGAATGACTTCTGGGCATAGCCTGGTTCGATTCCGGTGCGGGCGGGCAGCAGCCAGATCTGCAAAAAGTGCGTGGTCTTGTCTTGGGCGTAGTTCTGCTCGCTGTGCACCACTCCAGAGCCGGCACTCATGCGCTGCACTTCGCCAGGCAGGATGGGGGTTTCATTGCCCATGCTGTCCTTGTGCGAGAGCGCACCTTCGAGCACATAGCTGATGATTTCCATGTCGCGGTGGCCGTGAGCGCCAAAGCCGGTGCCAGGGGCAATACGGTCTTCATTGATCACCCGCAAATTGCCAAAGCCCATATGCCGTGGGTCGTGGTAGCCGGCAAACGAAAAGCTGTGATAGGACTTGAGCCAGCCGTGGTCGGCATAGCCGCGTTCCTGGGATTTGCGCATAGTCATCATGGTGCTTTTCCTTTCGTTCAGATGGTTCTGTTTCTGTATGCCTCCACTGTAGAAGTTGCCGCCCGCGCTGTGGCTGAAGCCTGTTGATGGCATCATTCAAACTCTTTGAACCCTCTACCGCCCCATGCCCAGCTCCCGCGATGTGCTCACCCCCGACAGCCTGGCCATGCTGCAGGCCATTGCTGAAACCGGCAGTTTTGCCGCTGCCGCTCGCTCTCTGGGCCTGGTGCCCAGTGCGCTGACATACCGGGTGCGGCAGATTGAAGATGCACTGGATGTGCTGCTGTTTGACCGCAGCTCGCGCCATGCACAGGCCACCGAGGCCGGTCAGACCCTCCTGCACGAGGGCGCGCGCCTGCTGCAGGAGATTGATGCCGTAGCCCACCGCGTCAAGCGCGTAGCCACTGGCTGGGAGCCACAGCTGACCCTCGTGATTGACGGAGCCGTGGCCCGCACACCCATCTTTGAGCTGGTTGAGGCCTTCTACGCCCTCAACCCGCCCACCAGCCTCAAGCTCAAAGACGGCATTCTCAACGGCACGCTGGAGGTGCTTACCAGCGGCCAGGCCGATCTGGCCATTGGCGTGGCAGTCAACACCAGCAATGTCTCCGAGTTGCAAACGCGCGAGCTGGGCGAGGTGGACTTTGTCTTTGCCATGGCCCCGCACCACCCGCTGGCCCAGTGCGATGAGCCGCTGTCTGATGAAGTGTTGCTGCAGCACCGCATGATTGCCGTGGCAGATTCTGGCGTGCGCAGCAAGACCAGCTACGGCCTTGTCAGCGGGCAGGATGTGCTGACGGTGGACAGCATGCACGCCAAGGTCGAGGCCCAGGTGCGCGGCATTGGCGCAGGTTTTTTGCCACGTGGCATGGTGCAGACCTATCTCGATGCGGGCCTGCTCATCACGCGCCAGGTGCAGCGCGCAAGCCGCAATCTGCGCCTGCATTACGCCTGGCAGGGTGCATCTCACCGCACGCCCGGCCGCGCCCTGCAATGGTGGCTGGCACAGCTGGAAAGCCCCACCACGCGCAAGGCGCTTATGGAAAACCATCACCGCCAATAAGTGCTGACTTGCTTGCAGCCCCGGCGCGCCGATGTAGAGTGAATTGCGCTGCAACAATTCAGCACAAGCAGCACTTGCTATCTTTAAAGTAGCTGCTACGCTAGAAGTCAAACGGTGTTGAAAAGGCTTTTACATGAACGCTTCCCGTACTCCTGCTTCCGCAACGGCCTCTGCTTCTTCTTCAACCACCTCCCGGCCCCGGCGCATCGCCGTCATAGGCGCGGGTATCGCCGGCCTGGCCTGCGCCCGCACGCTGCTACAGGCCGGGCACGAGGTCCATGTCTACGAACGCCTGACACAGGCCGGTGGACGCATGCGATCGGTCAGCGGTCCTTATGGCAGCTTTGACATCGGTGCCCAGTTTTTCACCGTGCGCGACCCCCGCTTTCAGAAAGTGCTGGACACCACGCCCGGCAATCTGCGCGCCTGGAGCCTGAACAACATACAGACGCGCAACGCCCACGGCCGCCGCATCGACAAACTCGCCCCCGTGCGTGAGACCCATTGGGTTGGCATACCCGACATGCAATCCCTGCCATTGGCATGGGCCACACCGCTGTGGGAAGCCGGCAAGCTGCATCTGGGTCAGTCCGTCCGGGCCATGAGCCACCATATCGCCAACGGCAAGGGCCAAAGCCACCACCAGTGGTCTTTGATGCTGGACACCGAAGACCACGGCCCGCAAATTGCCGATGGCTTTGACTGCGTGGTGCTGGCCGTGCCCGCCCCTGTGGCCTTGCAACTGCTGCAAACCGCCCCGCAAGGCGCGGCGCTGGCCAAGTCACTGGCCACCGTCGAAATGGCACCCTGCTGGGCCATGACTCTCTCCTACCCCATGGCCGCACAGGCAGGCCTGAGCACGCTGGGCCCGCAGTGGAATGCCTCGCGCAGCACGCATGAACGTATTTCATGGGTGGCCCGCGAATCCTCCAAACCCGGTCGCGCACAGACCGAGCGCTGGACAATTCACGCCAACCCGCTGTGGTCTAACGAGCACCGCCATGACGACGCCACGCGCGTGCTCTCCAAGCTGCAAAAGGCCTTTGGCGAGATCACGGGCATTCGCGTCGCTCCCCGCCATGCCAGCGTCTATCTCTGGCAGAACGCACAGACGCTGGCCCCGCTGGGTCAGTCCTTTGCCTATGACCGATCAGCAGGCCTGGCCCTGTGCGGCGACTGGTGTACAGGTGCACGGGTGGAAGACGCTTTTATCTCCGGTCTGGAAATGGCTCTGGCACTGGTTTGAGAGCCACATGAGGGGCGTAAGATTGCGTCCCTCATGACTTCGGCCATCGCTCTCACTTTTCCTTCTCACAGCGCCTCTTCTTCAGGGCACTATGTCGGCAGATTTGCGCCATCACCCACCGGCCCGCTGCATGCAGGTTCTCTGGTCGCAGCACTGGCCAGCTGGCTAGATGCCCGTGCGCACCAGGGCCAGTGGCTGATTCGCATTGAAGACATAGACCCGCCACGCTGCCAAGTTGGTGCCGATCAAGAAATTTTGCGCCAGCTGGCGGCCTGCGGCCTGCATTCCGATGCGCCCGTGGTCTGGCAGTCGCAGCGCCATGCGCTTTACGAGCAAGCACTGCAGCAGCTACAAAATTGCCAGCTGGCCTACCCCTGCGGCTGCACGCGCAAAGACATTGAAGCCGCTTGGCAAGCCCAGGGACTTACGCACGAACGCCATGTAGAGCGCCCCTACCCCGGCACCTGCCGCAGCGGCCTGCATGGTAAACCTGCGAGAGCCTGGCGCTTTGCGCTGGAGCAGCAGATTGCTGATTTACATCAATACAGCCCTCGAGCCCTTTCGAATCAAGCGCAAGCAGCTACGCAAACCATAGCAATCGGCCAACAACAACTCGAATGCAATGCACCCGTGCTTCACTGGCTTGATCGCAGGCTCGGTGCCCAGCAGCAAAATGTGCAGACCAGCGTGGGCGACTTTGTGTTGCGCCGTGCCGACGGGCTCTGGGCCTATCAACTGGCCGTGGTGGTCGATGATGCAAACCAAGGCATCACCGACGTTGTGCGCGGCGAAGACCTGGCGGATAACACGCCGCGCCAGTTGCTGCTGCAGCACGCGTTAGGCCTGCCCCAGCCGCGCTATCTGCACACGCCGCTCGTGTTTATGGAAAGCGGTGAAAAACTCTCCAAGCAACATGGTGCGCCTGCGGTCGATGTCAGCCAGCCCTTGCGCGCATTGAGCGACGCCGCCATACAGCTAGGCCTGCCACAAGCGCCCATGACCGCCCCCGTCCATGACGAAAGCCCCGCAAGCGCCTTGCCTTTGGCACTGAGCTTCTGGGTCAATTGCTGGCGTCAAACCTACAATATTGCCCCGTGACTTCATCTATTCCAACACCTACCTCCGATATGGCCGACAACGTGCCCGCCGCTGACGCTTCTGCAGCACCAGCGCCCAAAGACCAGGGCCAGGCGCCTGAAGGCGTGGCCTACCCCAAGGTCATCAAAAGCTTTGTACGCCGCGCCGGCCGCACCACCACTGGTCAAGCCAAGGCTTTTGAAGACCTGGGCCCACGCTTTTTGCTGCAATACCAGCAAGCGCCTCTGGACGCCGCAGCTGCTTACGGCCGCGATGGCAAGCTGATTCTTGAAATCGGCTTTGGCATGGGTGAAGCCACAGCCCATATCGCCCGCGTGCGCCCTGACGACAACTTCCTGTGCTGCGAAGTGCACGAACCCGGCGTGGGCGCGCTGCTCAAGCGCATTGGCGAGCAAGATATCTCGAACATCCGCATCCTGCAGCACGATGCCGTGGAAGTCATCGACAACATGCTGCCAGAAGCATCGATTGATGGCGTGCACATCTTCTTCCCCGACCCCTGGCACAAGAAGAAGCACAACAAGCGCCGCCTGATTCAGAGCCCCCTGATCGCCAAGCTGGCCGCCCGCATCAAGCCCGGTGGCTATATCCATTGCGCGACCGACTGGGAGCCCTATGCTGTGCAGATTCTGGAAGTGCTGAGCGCCGAGCCCACACTGCAGAACACGGCCGAAGCCTATACTGAAAAGCCCGACTACCGCCCGCTGACCAAGTTTGAGAACCGCGGTATTCGCCTGGGCCATGGTGTCTGGGACTTGGTGTTCAGGAAAAATTAATACCCCCTGAGGCGCGCTGCGCCTTCCCCTTTTCTCTACGCGCTTCGCGCTATGGAAGGGGGACGATGCCTTCGCCGCGAGGCGGCTCTTGCTCGGCATCTCGGATCTTGGTCAGTGCCAGCCGCAAGGATTTCGCTCCAAGCCATAAAAAACGCTCCTCAATGAGGAGCGTTTTGCTTAGGGGCAGGCAGCCTGGACTGCCTTTTGGTGCTCGCCTTACAGGCGCTCGGTCACCCAGGCTTGCACGCTGGCCAGCGCTGCGGGCACGGCCGCTGCGTCAGTACCACCAGCCATGGCCATGTCAGGCTTGCCGCCGCCCTTGCCGCCCACTTGCTGGGCCACAAAGTTCACCAGCTCGCCCGCCTTGACCTTGGCGGTTTCTGCCTTGGTCACGCCTGCGGCCAGTTGCACCTTGTCGCCATCGACGGCAGCTAGCACGATCACGGCTGCACCCAACTTGTCTTTGAGCTTGTCCATGGTGTCGCGCAAGGTCTTGGCATCGGCACCTTCCAGCTTGGCCGCCAGAACCTTCACGCCGTTGATCACTGCCGCTTGCGTCGCCAGTTCGTCGCCTTGATTGGAAGCCAGCTTGCCCTTCAAAGCAGCAATTTCTTTTTCCAGTGCCTTGATCTGATCCAGAGCGCCACCAATGCGGTTGTTCAGCTCGGCTGCAGGTGCCTTGAAGGCAGCAGCAGCTTGATCGACGGTGGATTCCAGCGACTGCAGATAGGCCAGTGCGTTGATACCGGTGATGGCTTCAATGCGGCGCACGCCTGCGGCCACGCCAGATTCGCCCACTACCTTGAACAGGCCAATGTCTCCCGTGCGGTGCACGTGGGTGCCGCCGCACAGTTCGCGGCTGGAACCAATGTCGAGCACGCGCACGGTTTCGCCGTACTTTTCGCCGAACAGCATCATGGCGCCGGTCTGCTGTGCGCTTTCGATGTCCATCACGCGGGCTTCAGTGCTGGTGTTGGCCAGAATTTCAGCGTTCACACGGGCTTCAATTTCGAGGATCTGCTCTGCGGTGACGGGGTTGTTGTGCGCAAAGTCAAAACGGGTGCGGTCGGCATTGACCAGCGAGCCCTTTTGCTGCACATGGCTGCCCAGCACTTCGCGCAGGGCTTTGTGCATGATGTGGGTGACCGAGTGATTGCGCATGACGGCAGCGCGCACGGCGGTGTCCACCTGTGCTTCAACGGCATCGCCCACCTTCAGGCTGCCAGACTCCAACTGGCCATGGTGGCCGAACACATCGGCCTTGATCTTGAGCGTGTCTTCCACCGCAAAGCGCGCATCGCCAGCCGTGATCACGCCCTGGTCACCCACCTGACCGCCGGACTCAGCGTAGAACGGAGTGGTGTCCAGCACGACGACGCCGTTTTGGCCAGCCTTCAGCTCGCTCACGCTTACACCATCTGCATACAGCGCTACGATTTTTGCAGCTTCAGCCAGCTTTTCGTAGCCGACAAAAGTATTGGCATCGCCCGTGTATTCCAGCGCGCGGTCCATCTTGAACTTGCCGGCAGCGCGGGCCGTGCTCTTCTGGTGCTCCATGGCAGCCTTGAAACCGGCCTCGTCCACGGTCACGCCGCGCTCACGCGCCACGTCGTTGGACAGGTCGAGCGGGAAGCCGTAGGTATCGTGCAGCTTGAAGGCCACATCGCCTGGCAGCACTTTGACGTCGCCGGCCAGCGCGCTGTCCAGAATTTCCATGCCGTTGGCCAGCGTCTCGAAGAAGCGCTCTTCTTCGGCCTTCAGCACGCTGGTGATGTGCGCTTCTTGCTCCTTGAGCTTGGGGTACGCATCGCCCATTTGCACGACCAGGTCTGCCACCATTTTGTGGAAAAACGGGGTCTTCTGGCCCAGCTTGTAACCGTGGCGAATCGCGCGGCGAATAATGCGGCGCTGCACATAACCACGGCCTTCGTTGGAAGGAATCACACCGTCAGCCACCAGGAAGGAGGTTGCGCGAATATGGTCAGCAATCACCTTGAGCGATGGAGTGCTCAGGTCTTCGATGTGCGTTTCGCGACCAGCAGCCTTGATCAGGGCCTGGAACAGGTCGATCTCATAGTTGCTGTGCACATGCTGCAAGATGGCAGCCAGACGCTCCAGACCCATGCCGGTGTCCACGCAAGGCGCGGGCAGCTTAACTACGGATCCGTCTTCCTTCATGTCGAACTGCATGAACACATGGTTCCAGATTTCGATGAAGCGGTCGCCGTCTTCATCCGGCGAGCCGGGAGGGCCGCCAGCAATGTGTTCGCCGTGGTCGTAGAAGATTTCCGAGCAAGGACCGCATGGACCGGTGTCAGCCATCATCCAGAAGTTATCGCTCTTGTACTTGCCGCCCTTGTTGTCGGCAATGCGGATGATGCGCTCTGCAGGCAGACCGATGACGTTCTTCCAGATGTCATAGGCTTCATCGTCTTCGTAGTAGACGGTGGCCAGCAGCTTTTCAGCAGGCAGGCCAAAGACCTTGGTCAGCAGCTCCCAGCCCCACTCGATCGACTCTTTCTTGAAGTAGTCGCCAAAGGACCAGTTGCCCAGCATTTCAAAGAAAGTGTGGTGACGCGCGGTGTAACCCACGTTCTCCAGATCGTTGTGCTTGCCGCCAGCGCGCAGGCAGGCCTGCACCGACGTGGCGCGGTTGTAGGGGCGCTTGTCCGAGCCGAGGAACACGTCCTTGAACTGCACCATGCCCGAGTTGGTGAACATCAGCGTCGGGTCATTGCCGGGAACCAGAGAGCTGGACGCGACAACGGCGTGGCCCTTGGATGCGTAAAAATCCAGGAACGTCTTGCGGATGTCCGCTACGGAAAAAGTGGGTGTACTCATGGTGTTTGGTATGAAGTCGCCAGCATGACGCCTGCGATCAGTACGGCCCGGCTTTGGATCAAAACCGTGCGCAAAGGCAAATCAGCCAAACATTATAGGTTTGCGGCTGCAGACCCGTACCGCGCTATGGCGTTGATGTCGATAGACAGATTTCATGCGCTGCATTAACCCAGGCTTCATCCACATCCGGATAATGGAGCTCCTCTATGACATCCACACCCTCCCCAGAAGGCAGCAACGCTGCCAATTCCGTGAAGAGCGCATCGAAGAAAAGTCCCATGGTTGCCCTGGTGATCGCCCTGCCGGTTGCCATCTTTGCCGTGCTGATGCTGATCGGCAAATTCATGGACGATCCGCAAGCCGAGCAGCGCTGGGTGGAAAGCGAGACCATCAAGATCTGCTGGAAGCAGATCGCCAAGCCTGAAGCCGAGCGCAAGACCCAGGAGTTTCAGTCACAGGAAGACTGCGACCGGCTGGAGCTGGCCTTCAAGCAAAAGTACAACGAAAACCCCTGAGTTGGCGTAACGGGGCTGACTCGACCAGCCCCGGCTCATTCGTCGTCTGCTCTTCGCTTATTCCTCGGTATCGCCCTCTTCTTCTGCCAGATGGGCCAGCGCCAGCATGCGATCAAAGGTTGCCACCAGCGTGGCACGGCGCTCGCGCTTGTAGTCTTCCGAAGGCTCCAGCTCGTCAATGCTGGCGTCCCAGGCCTGCAGGAAAATCTGCTTCCACTGTGCCAGCAACTGCACATCGGGCCACTGCGGCGGCATGCCTTTTTCCGCCATGGCGCACAGCAGCTCAATGCGGCAGGGCACCAGATCGGCATCCAACTCATCGGCTTCGAGCAATTCGGGCGAGTCCATGGCCTCGGCGATTTCATCGAGCAACTGGCCGGTGATGTCGCCCAGCCAGTCCAGCGCCGTGTCGTTGTCGAAGTTACCGTGTGCCCAGACCCCCATGGTGTGCCTCCTTGATAGTATTGCCCGCCAACATAGCGGGCTTCAACGTCAATTCCGTGACAAAACCGTGCCTGGGCACGCTCGGGCGCCCTTCAACGCTTAGCGATTGCGGCTTTTCAGGGCCCGCTCAACCTCGCGCTTGCCTTCTCTGTCCTTGATCACGTCACGCTTGTCGTGCTCGGCCTTGCCCTTGGCCAGGGCAATCTCGCACTTCACATAACCATTTTTCCAGTGCAGGTTGATCGGCACCAGGGTGTAGCCTTTTTGCTCCACTTTGATGGTCAAGCGCTCGATATCCGCTTTTTTCAGCAGCAGCTTTTTAATGCGAGCACTATCTGGGTTGACGTGAGTCGAAGCCGTTTTCAACGGGTTGATCTGGCAACCCAGTAGGTACATCTCTCCCTCTTTAATGAGGACATAGCCGTCGGTCAGCTGAACCTTGCCTTCGCGCAAGGCCTTCACTTCCCAACCGTGCAGGACCACTCCTGCCTCGTGGCGTTCCTCGAAGAAATAGTTGAATGCTGCTTTTTTATTGTCGGCAATGCGCGACGATGTTTCTGGTTTCTTGGCCATGGAATATTAGTTGCAGGCAGACCGGAGATGAAAGCTCTCCCTACAATACTGGATTGCCGTCTCGCCTCTGAGCGATGATTTTAGTTTCGCATGGAATCACTGAGGACATTGGCGATCGCCAATTCCCTGCTCTTGCACCATGCTGATTGTTCTTTGTTCATGAAAAACGTCAACAAGTCCGTCCTGATCTGGTACAGCCCCGAAGAAATGTTTGCCCTCGTGACGGACGTGGCCCACTATGCCGATTTTCTGCCCTGGTGCGATCATGCCAAGGTTCTGGAACAGGACTCCACAGGCATGACCGCCGAGGTCGGCATCTCGTTCAGCGGGCTACGCAAATCTTTTGTGACGCGCAACACGAACAGTACCATGGACAGCGGTGGCAAACAGGTTGCCATGCGACTGGTCAAAGGCCCATTCTCCCGCCTTGAAGGCCAGTGGCGCTTTCACCCCGTGGGCGACGGATCCCAGCGCGCCTGCAAGGTAGAGCTGCAACTGGATTACGGTTTCGACAACGCCGCAGTCGCCGCCATCATCGGCCCCGTGTTCGATCGCATCGCTGGCTCCATGGTGGACGCCTTCATCAAACGCGCCGAGCAAGTCTATGGCTGAGCTGGGCCATTTGCAGATCACCATCTGCACCTCACCCCAAGCAGGTAGCACGCATGAAGCCAGCCTGCAACTGCCTGCGGGCAGCACTGTGGCCCAAGCCTTGGCTGAAGCAGCCAGACTTCCTGAGCTGGAATTAAACCTTGAGCAACTTGCCCCTGCCATGATTGGCATCTGGGGAAAGACCGCGCGTGCCGAGCAGTTGCTGAAAAACGGCGACCGCCTTGAAATCTACCGCCCCCTGACTGTGGACCCCAAAGTGGCGCGCCGTGAGCGCTTTGCACGCCAAGGTGCACGCAGCAGCGGACTTTTCAAGCGCCAGAGGCCTGGAGCCAAGGCTGGATATTAGGTAGCAGCTACCAAAAAAGAAGCGCCTTTCACAGGTGCTTCTTACATTGCGTCTCTCAAAACTTACTGATCGCCCTCTGGCGCGGGCCCGCATTCAGAAGCGATCACAGAATCAGCACGCTTGACCTCCGCTTCACGCGATGCTTCATCCATGAAGCCCCGTTCGCCATTCGCATTGACGTTGGAAAGCATGCGCCCCGACGTCAGCGTCGCCTTGGCCTGCTTGGCACGGTTGCAGTTCTCAAGGCGTGCCTTTTCTTTTTTGACTTTTTCTGCTTGAATTTTGGCCGCTTCCTGCTCCTCTTGCTTGCGCTTTTGCTCTTCAAGGCCCTTGTCTACGCCTTTATCGGCCGCAGGCTTGGCAAACGCTGCTGGAGCAGGTACAGCGTCAGGAACCGCAGTCGCTTTAGACAAAGATGCACCACCCGGGCTGCGCAGAACATTTTTGGCAGGAATTTCGGCAGGTGGCGCCCTGTCGCTGAACACTTTACGCCCCTGCCCATCAATCCATTGCCACTGCGCCATCGCGGAAACGGAGCAGCAGCTAAGGGCAGCAAACAAAGCGAACTTGGTGATATTCATGGAGTCAATAAGTCTTGGACAGTGGTTAGGGGTTCTGGGCCACGAGCCAGCATTGTGAGGCAAGTCACAGCTACAATCTTTCTTTTGGAGCCTTCACAATGCGCCTTCTCGGAAAAGCACTGACCTTCGACGACGTTCTGCTCGTCCCAGCCTACTCCGAAGTCCTGCCCAAGGACGTTACTCTCGCCACCCAATTCACCCGCAATATTCGCCTGAACCTGCCCCTGGTGTCTGCCGCCATGGACACGGTGACGGAAGCTCGCCTGGCCATTGCCATTGCGCAAGAAGGCGGTATTGGCGTGATCCACAAGAACATGACAGCTGAGCAACAAGCCGCTGAAGTGTCCAAGGTCAAGCGCCACGAATCCGGTGTGGTGCACGACCCCGTGGTCATCACCCCCGAGCACACCGTGCTGCAAGTATTGCAGCTGTCGGAAGAACGCGGTATCTCGGGCTTTCCCGTGTGCGACGGCGGCAAAGTGGTCGGCATTGTGACCAGCCGCGACGTGCGCTTTGAAACGCGCTACGACGTCAAGGTCAGCCAGATCATGACGCCCCGCGAGAAACTGATTACCGTCAATGAAAAAGACGGTACCACGCCCGCTGAAGCCAAGGCGCTGCTGAACAAGCACAAGCTCGAACGTATTCTGGTGGTGAACGATGCCTTTGAACTCAAGGGCCTGATCACCGTCAAGGACATCAACAAGCAAACCACCTTCCCCAACGCTGCACGCGATGCCGCTGGCCGCCTGCGCGTAGCCGCTGCCGTCGGCGTGGGTGCTGGCACGGAAGAACGTGTGGACCTGCTGGTCAAAGCCGGTGTGGATGCGCTGGTGGTGGACACCGCCCACGGCCACAGCAAGGGCGTGATTGAACGCGTGCGCTGGGTCAAGCAGAACTACCCACAAGTCGACGTGATCGGCGGCAATATTGCCACCGGCGCTGCGGCTCTGGCACTGGTCGAAGCAGGCGCTGACGCTGTCAAGGTCGGCATCGGCCCTGGCTCCATCTGCACCACCCGCATCGTGGCCGGTGTGGGCGTACCCCAGATCATGGCGATCGATGGCGTGGCTCAAGCCCTGAAGGGCACCGGCGTGCCTTTGATCGGTGACGGCGGCATCCGCTTCTCTGGTGATATCTCCAAGGCTCTGGCCGCTGGCGCATCCACCATCATGATGGGCGGCATGTTTGCAGGCACCGAAGAAGCGCCCGGTGAAGTGATTCTGTACCAAGGCCGCTCGTACAAGAGCTACCGTGGCATGGGCTCCATTGGCGCCATGCAGCAAGGCTCTGCCGACCGTTACTTCCAGGAATCGTCTACCGGAAACCCTACTGCCGACAAGCTGGTTCCCGAAGGCATTGAAGGCCGCGTGCCTTACAAGGGCTCCATGGTTTCCATCGTGTACCAAATGGCCGGCGGCGTGCGCGCCTCCATGGGCTACTGCGGTTGCGCCACGATTGCCGAGATGAACGAGAAGGCCGAGTTTGTGGAGATCACCGCTGCCGGCATCCGTGAGTCTCACGTGCATGATGTGCAGATCACCAAGGAAGCGCCTAACTACCGCGCTGACTGATTGATCGATTGACAAGTCACAGCAGGGTCGGCATTGCCTACCCTGCTATTGTTTTTTCAGGGGCCCCCATGAAACTTGCCGAAGCCTTGTTGCTCAGAGCCGATCTGAATAAAAAGCTGGCCTCGCTGCGCGAGCGCATCAACCGCAACGCCATCGTGCAAGAGGGCGAAACGCCTAAAGAAAAAGTGGAAGATTTGCTGGCTGAAGCAACGTCAGCGCTTGAAGAACAGCAGAAACTGGTGCGCACCATCAATGCCGCCAACGAATCCACCCGACTGGCAGATGGCCGCCTGCTTGCCGATGTACTGGCACTGCGCGATACCTTGATTGCGCAGCATTCGCTGCTGAACGCCGCCATTGCGGCAACACACAAGGATGTGGACCGCTACAGCCAGCGCGAAATCAAATGGATTGCCCAAATCGATGTGGCCAGCTTGCAAAAGCAGGCCGATGATTTGTCGCGCAAGATTCGCGAAGTGAATGTGACCGTTCAAGCAGCCAACTGGCACATTGAGATTTAGATTGCGTTTTTGAGCGCTGCGGGCGAGTGCAAAGACCTCGGTGAGACCAGGAGGTTGAAAACAAGCTGGTCTCTCATGTAAAGCGTGGCGGGCAACGCTGGTGCTAGAACCACCTGACTATTCAGCCCCTTACTGCTTACTACATACCTGTTAGACATTACCCCGCACTACCTTGTACTGACGCAGCGCTCACCTTACCCACAGTATTTTGACCAGAATTCTTATTTCTAGTCAGAGTGCTAAAATCTGGCCTGATTCAAATATCGGCTCAGCCTCTTCAATTTCCACTCCATGCAATCTGTCGGCATCTACGAAGCGAAAACACGGTTCTCCGCCCTGATCGAAATGGTCGAGCAAGGCGAAGAAGTGCGCATCACGCGCCACGGCAAAGAAGTCGTGCGCATGCTCCCCGTACGCCGCAAGCCCGTCATTACCGATGAGCAGATTGCACGCGAGTTAGAACAAATTTCAGCTCTACAGCAGACAGTAAAAGCGCAAGCAGCTACTGATTCAATAGCGAATCTGCGCCATACAGGCCGGAGCCAGGCATGATCGCCAGCGCTTTCATCCTCGATGCCTCCGTCACCGCTGCATGGCTGCTGCCCGATGACGCAAGCGAACACACCCAGCGCCTCTACACCCGCATCCGCCGCGATGAGGTGGACCCCCACGCCCCCAATGTCTGGCAGTGGGAATGCGGCAACCTGATTGCTTCGGGCGTGAATAATGGCCGCATCCCGCAAAGCTCGGTGGAAGGCCTGTGGGGCGTGCTGGAAGCCATACGCCACCGCGTAGAGCTGCACGACCTGGCCCCCGCTCAGCACAAGGCGGTGCTGGATGTGGCGCTGGTCACGGGCCTGCCCACCTACGACGCCGCTTATCTGTGGCTGGCGCAGTCGCTGCGCCTGCCCTTAGCCACTTTCGACCCTGCCCAGATAGCTGCCGCCCGCAAAAGCGGTGTGCAGTTGCTGGCACCGGAAGATTTCTGATCCCTTTTGTCACCCTCTTGCCCTTGAACACCATGCAACACGACAAGATTCTCATTCTGGACTTCGGCTCGCAAGTCACCCAACTGATTGCCCGCCGCGTGCGCGAAGCCCATGTGTACTGCGAAGTGCACCCCTGCGATGTCAGCAGCGACTGGGTGCGCGAATTCGCCGCCGACGGCAAGCTCAAGGGCATCATCCTGTCCGGCAGCCACGCCTCCGTCTACGAAGTGGACGACCGCGCGCCAGACGCCGTGTTCGAGCTGAACCTGCCCGTGCTGGGCATTTGCTACGGCATGCAGACCATGGCCACCCAACTGGGCGGCAAGGTCGAAGGCTCCAACACCCGTGAGTTTGGCTACGCCGAAGTGCGCGCCCATGGCCACACCAAGCTGCTGGAAGGCATTGAAGACTTCGCCACGGCTGAAGGTCACGGCATGCTCAAGGTCTGGATGAGCCACGGCGACAAGGTCACCGAGCTGCCACCCGGCTTCAAGGTCATGGCCTCCACGCCATCGTGCCCCATCGCCGGCATGGCCGACGAAGCACGTCGCTACTACGCCGTGCAGTTCCACCCCGAAGTCACGCACACCGTGCAGGGCGCGGCCATGCTCAACCGCTTTGTCAAAGACATCTGCGGCACGCAAGCCGACTGGATCATGGGCGACTACATCGAAGAAGCCGTGGCCAAGATCCGCGAGCAAGTGGGTGACGAGGAAGTGATTCTGGGTCTGTCCGGTGGCGTGGATTCCTCCGTCGCTGCAGCCTTGATCCACCGCGCCATCGGCGACCAGCTGACCTGCGTATTCGTCGACCACGGCCTGCTGCGCCTGAACGAGGGCGATGCGGTCATGGACATGTTTGAAGGCAAGCTGCACGCCAAGGTCATCCGCGTCGATGCCGCCGACCTGTTCCTGGGCAAGCTGGCCGGCGTGAACGAGCCCGAAGCCAAGCGCAAGATCATCGGCGGCCTGTTTGTGGACGTGTTCAAGGCCGAAGCGTCCAAGCTCAAGGCCGCCAACGCCGGCAGCAAGGGCGCAACCTTCCTGGCCCAGGGCACGATTTACCCCGACGTGATCGAGTCCGGCGGCGCTAAATCCAAGAAGGCTGTGGTCATCAAGAGCCACCACAATGTGGGCGGTCTGCCTGAGCAACTGGGCCTGAAGCTGCTGGAACCCCTGCGCGACCTGTTCAAGGACGAGGTGCGCGAGCTGGGTGTGGCCCTGGGCCTCCCCCGTGGCATGGTTTACCGCCACCCCTTCCCCGGCCCAGGCCTGGGTGTGCGCATTCTGGGTGAAGTGAAGAAGGAATACGCCGACCTGCTGCGCCGCGCCGACGCCATCTTCATCGAAGAGCTGAACAACTGGATCGACGAAGCCACTGGCAAAAGCTGGTACGACCTGACCAGCCAGGCCTTCACGGTGTTCTTGCCCGTCAAGAGCGTGGGCGTGATGGGCGACGGCCGCACCTACGACTACGTCGTGGCCCTGCGCGCTGTGGTCACCAGCGACTTCATGACCGCCGACTGGGCCGAGCTGCCTTACGGCCTGCTCAAGAAGGTGTCCGGGCGCATCATCAACGAAGTGCGCGGCATCAACCGCGTGACCTACGATGTGAGCACCAAGCCACCAGCGACCATCGAGTGGGAATAATTTACAGTGATTCCAAGACGTCCAGCAGCGTCTTGGATTTCGCATAACTATTTGAATTTCAAAGAGTTAAGTGTTTTTCGCAATCCTATACGGTGCAACGAAAACCACATAGTTTTACGGCAAATTTGACGGTAAATCCGTGATTTCCTGAGGCGCTGCTTTTCTTTACCGACACGTGTTGTGACGGTAAAGTTTTTAAAGAAAGGCAGCCATGCTCACAGACACAGAACTGCGCAAACTGCGCCCTAAAGACAAGGCATTTAAAATTGCTGACCGAGACGGCATGTACGTCTCGGTCTCCCCTGCTGGAACCAAGTCGTTCCGATACGACTACCGTCTCAATGGCAGACGTGAAACGCTGACCATTGGCCGCTATGACGAGTCTCTCGGATCAAAGTCCTCCCGTGAGTCAAGCGAGCTTGAGTTCGGTCTATCCGTTTCCCTGGCAGAAGCACGTGCGCTACTTGCAACAGCTAGACGCAGCGTCGAAGCGGGTGAATCACCATCCAGAAGCAAAGTTGAAAAGCGACAAGAAGCAGCAGACGCGCTGACTTTCTCAAGCTGGGCTGAGCGCTATTTCGCCGACAAAGCGGACCCCAACAACAGTGCACGTTTGGCCGATTCGACCATCGCCATGCGGCGCTCTGTCTATAAACGCTATCTGGAGGGCCCTTTTGGCAAGCTGAAGCTTGACGAAATCAAGCCAGCGGGTAATCCCCCCGTAAAACCAGCGTCTTGAGAAGTAGAGACCTCGCAAGGAGAATCTCTACTATGAAGAAGTCACGTTTTACAGACAGCCAAATCATCGATGCGCTCAAGCGTGCAGAGGCTGGCTTGGCTGTGCCCGAGCTGTGCCGTGAACTTGGCATCAGTGCAGCTACGTTCTACAAGTGGCGTGCCAAGTTCGGCGGAATGGATGCCTCGTTGATGGCTCGTATGAAGGAGCTCGAAGAAGAGAACCGCCGGCTGCGCAAGATGTACATCGAAGAAAAGCTCAAGGCAGAGGTGGTGGCGGAGGCGCTTGCAAAAAAGTGGTGAAGCCATCTCGCAGACGCGAGATGGCAGAACTTGCAGTGATACGCCGAGGGATGAGCATTCGCTTGGCTTGCCAAGCGTTCCAAATTAGTCAGGCCTGCTACAGGTACAAGGCACAGCGCTGTATCGAGGACGATGAGATTGCGCAGTGGCTGCTGCGCCTGACGGATAACAACCGCAATTGGGGCTTTGGTTTGTGCTTCCTGTATTTGCGCAACGTCAGAGGCTTCAAATGGAACCACAAGCGGGTTTACCGGATTTACCGGGAGTTGGAGCTCAATTTGCGCATTCGGCCACGCAAGCGCTTGGAGCGTGCCAAACCTGAGCCACTGACAGTGCCAGCAAACCCAGATGTTGTTTGGTCAATGGACTTTATGCATGACCAGCTTGAAGATGGCCGCAGTATCCGGCTGCTCAACGTCATTGATGACTTCAACCGTGAAGCACTGGGTATTGAGGTGGACTTCTCATTGCCCGCGCAGCGTGTGATTCGGGTCTTGGAGCAAATCATGCAGTGGCGTGGCAAGCCGCAAGTGATTCGCTGTGACAACGGGCCCGAATACGTCAGCGCAACCCTGCAAAACTGGGCGAGCGCCAAAGGTATCCGTTTGGAATACATCCAGCCAGGCAAGCCTCAGCAAAATGCCTATGTGGAGCGCTTCAACAGGACCGTTCGCTATGAATGGCTGTCGCAGTACCATTGGCGCAATCTTGATGAAGTTCGAGATTACGCCACGCAATGGATGTGGCGGTACAACCATGAACGCCCAAATATGGCATTGGGCGGCATCACCCCCAAACAGCGGCTTGCCATGGCCGCATAGCTCTACTTCTCAGAGCAATGGTTTAAGGGGGGATTACCAGCGCAGTTAATGAAACACTGCGAAAGCATTCGCGAAAAAGGTGCTTCTGCACCAGCTGTTCAAGTGCGCGAGATAGTCTTGCTGGTGTACCGCTTTGCGGCGGCAAAAGATAAGTCATTTTCGGCGCCAAACCCCGCGGAAGCCATTCGCCCCAGCGATATAGCGACATTCAAAGCGAGAGATCGTGCGCTAAGCCCAAGAGAAATACGAAAATTTCTTGAAGCTTTAGATACAACAGCCACTGCCGCAACACTCCGCCTAGCTTTACGCTTCGTCATGTTGACAATGGTTCGCAAGGGCGAATTCATAAATTCCACATGGGATGAGGTTGATTTTGATAATGCGACCTGGACAATTCCCAAAGAGCGCATGAAGACCGGAAAAGCGCATGTAGTTTATTTAAGCAATCAAGCACAAGATATTCTTATTACATTCAAAACCTGCTTTTCAACATCTAACCACCTTCATCCAGGTCGTTATGATATGAATACGCCGATAAGCAATGCAACACTTAATCGTGTTATCGAAGTAGCAGTTAAATCAATAAATTCCCAAGGGGAAGAATTTGAAAATTTTACAGTTCATGATTTAAGAAGAACAGCATCATCACTACTTAATGAAGCTGGTTTCAATAGAGATTGGATTGAAAAATGTCTAGCTCATGAGGAGGGGAGCATTCGCGGAATCTACAACAAAGCTGAATATGGGGAGCAGCGACGTGTAATGCTACAGGCATGGGCCGACATGATTGATGCATGGTGTAAAGGTGAGAGTGTGCGTGAAATAGTACGCAAAGCAAAAATATTGGCTGCAAACGTTGAGCTGGAAATTTAATGGAATAAAAATGCCTAACAAAGAAAAAATATATATTTTAAAGCATACGCCTGATGGATTTCAGCTGTCGCTTGAACGTGATTCTGAGGATTTTATTTTTGAAGAGCGAAAAAGCTCGCCACCAGGATTAGATGCATTAAAAATGCCTCGCTGGGATCATTGGTATCAACGAAAACTGGCTCGGCCATGGCAAGCTACTTTGCTTGGGATGAACATTGAGCCACACCCAAGTGTGAGGAGTGTTCTAAAACAGCACGCCCCTGATCGCTATCAAATATATAAAGATAGAATGGATATTCTGACAACTCTTATGGGGTATGAAATAGGAGTTGTAGAAGATCACTTGAAATCAGGAGAAAAGGCGAATGAAAATTATATTGAACTCTCAGAGTATTGCATATATGCTGAAAAATTAAATTGGGTCGATATGCATGAGATGCGAAATGGATTGAAATTAGACACCGCCCCTCCTGTTCTTGAACCTAATGCAAAGTTTGAGAAAAATGTTCTTTATGTTCTCGACGTGATACTTGAAAATTCTGTTGGAGAGTATAGAAATTCAAAAGGAGAGCGCAGCCCTCAAGCTGTTATAGATTGGGTGAAAAAAAAGGATGCGAGTATACCTATAGGTGCTTCAACATTAGCATTGTGGTTTAAAAAGATGAATAACATAATGAACTAAAAATATAGTAATCAACTTCTTGAAAAAATAAAAAATCAACCGCAATTGCGATTATTTTTCAGCAATTGCGGTATTTTTTTTATTTCATTAAATTTCTAATTAATCCATCGCGATACAGATGGATGCAAGCAGGGACGCCTGGCCTCCATCGCAAGCTCATAGCATTGATGGAAAAAGCCATGCAGAAGTTGATTCAAGAAGCGCTTGCACAAAAGCGCGAAACCCTGCTCCGTAAGCGTGAAGTACTGCGTTTGCTGGGCATGTCTAACAGTTCTTTCTATGCCTTCATTAAGGCTGGAAAAATTCCGCCGGGGGTTCCGATTGGCCCGCGTATGAAAGGCTGGCCAGCAAGCGAGATCGACGCTTACATTCAATCTTGCATCGCAAAACGCGACAGTCAGCAAGAAGGCGGTGTGGCATGAAGCTCAAAACCCTCCCCTTTAAAAAGGAAAAAATTCTGAGTGCCTTGGCACAGGTTGTAGCAGGGCACTGTGACCTCAAATCTGGCGTGACACTGATGGTCGGGCCGATCAATGACGGACAAGCCCTTCTGTGTCAAGCAACGATGGTCAAGGCACTGGTTCACGCATCGTCGTGTTTGCCTGTTCCTACGCCTGAACGCGACAACATTTTTTTCATGGATAGCGGGCCTGCACGGCAACTCGAACAATTAAGCGCTACTCGTGCCAAACTGGGCCTCATCGCATCGGAGCTCAAGAAGTGCGAATTCTTGAAGCGTGCGACTTCTTCGGTCTTGGATTGGACCAGTCCCGCAGCCGTTTTCATCTTGCTCAATTTGAAGGCGTTGAAGTCTGGCGGCTATGTTTTTCTGACGCAGCCTTCAGGTACTGAGCCTGATTTTCGAGGCCTTCTGCAACTGAATCGGATGGCCGAAGAGCATGACACTCGCGTCATCATGTTCTGTCCAGGAGTTGTTGACAGTGATAAATACTCATCTGTCGCAAACGAAATTTTCGTGGTCACGCCACGTGATCCCAACCCTGGCTACGAGCAGGCCTTTGAAATCTCGTGTCCTCAACTGGCGAGTTCATTGAGTCCAGCCAGTGGCAAGGTGCTCTGCTGTATACGGATGGGTCATGATGGTCTTGAATCTGAAATCACCCCCTACGTTGCTGATGACCTGAGAACACGGCTGATGGCAATTCTCAAAGCCGACGATTGGAGCCTGGAGAAGATTGGCGAGATCGTCAATCTCAATAAGTCGAATGTAAGCCGCAAGCTTAGCTTTGTCTCTACTTCCGTGCCGAAGGGTTGGGATGCTCGAATGTTGGACGAATGGCTTGAAGCATGCGGCCTGGACCCCATTGAGAGCGAAGGCACTGATGACGCCGGTTCTGCGGGCGATGATCAAACTGCCGAGTCCGAGGACTATGACGACGGTGATGATCTGGACGACTTGGATTGCGTCAAACCCGTTGCACGAGCCAGCCGCAACGAGCGCAACACGCGCAACGACGCCAAACCCAAGAAGAAAAATCGTTAGTAGCTTGGTGTTGGGGCTCTGTGTGCAATCAGTGTTCCAACACATTCGACTAGCCATGTTTCTGGTAGCTCTAATAAGTATGCAATCAATAGCTGTAGCTATGTAGATATGCACGAGTACTGATCTATAGCTGTACTACTACCGGCATAGAGCTACCCACCACCACCATCACAGCAGCTCGGCAAAACGGCGCAAGCCCCACCGGGCTAGGCAAGCTGTATCCGGTGCACCAACGCTGTTCAGTGCTCATCTGCACTCAGCGCAAACAAAAACTGTAAATAACTTGAGCATCGACAGCATGGTGCTCTGTGCCTCATCACGCCCGCAAACCGCTACGGCGGGCACGCCTGCGACATAGCGCTCGAACTGGCGGAGATCAGGCCACAGCTCCATGCACCAGATGCAATCGATGTGCGTGACAGCCATCGAGTTCGTCCACCAAGTTCAAAAAGCAATGGTATGAAACTACGTCCCAAACCCCTGATGCCTGTCGTGGATCGTCTGGCATGGAAGCTGAAGTGGCGCTGCAGCAATGACCGCGAGCACCCTGACTATCAAAGCGTCCTCAGCAACGTAAAAGCAGAGATCAAAGCTGGAAATTGTGCATGGGCCTTTCTAGCAGGCCCTAAGTACTGCATCAATGTCCACGTTCTGTTTGATGGGAAAAGTAATGCCCTAATTCAGCTCGTGGCAGTTGACCCTGTACGCCAAAAATGCGGCCTACGGATTGAATGCAACCCCGCAAAAATGCAGTCTGGTGATGTTGAAAAGCTTCACGCGGTCATGCGTCGCATCATCGGTCACCGTGAGTACAACCGCTTGATGCGTGAGCCGCTGCTCCAAGTGTTTCATGTTGCTGTCGACATTCTGTACCTGGCCCTAGACAAAGTATTGGTGCAGTACAAAAACGGCCAACTTATGACGGTGTTCGGTAAGCGTGTTAACGCCAAGGGCATCATCGAAGGCTACAACTTTGGCAGCGTCGAGAGCAACTATCAAACCACTGTCTATGACAAGCACCTTGAGCGCGTACATGCAGCGGTCATGGAGATCGCAAGAACAGGCAGCACAGGCACAAACGCTGATCCGCTGACAGCCAACCGGATCAGACAGCTCAAGAAAGCCATCAACGGCTGCGAGACCACACGTGTTGAAGTGCGTGGCAAGAAGATGCTGGGGCTTCCCTTGTGGAAGCTGCCGCAGCAAACCAACCGCTTTGAGCGCTTTAGCTTCGCTGATCTATCTGCTGCTGGCTCCGAGTTGCCTCCACTCATCGAGAAAGCGTTCCAGGCAATGTGCCGTCAAGACGGCGTGAAAGCCACGCTGGCTGCGTTCAAGCACACTGAGTACGCGCGCAGCGTTCCCAAGTACTGGCGCAGTCACCAAGCTACGTGGTGGCAGCCGGCGCAGCTGTGGGAGCAGGCTTGTGCAGCGTTGCGGGAATCCAGAATTTTTCCGCCCGCTGCGTTTGAGCCTCCCCACAACCGCAAGTAGAGCCTCAGCGTTGCGCAACTGGATAGTTGCTGCTCTGAATCCTATGGCTGGATGGCATGCGCTGTCTGGCCATTTTTATTGCTGTGCAGCAGCGCTTTTGATATGCATTGCCGCGCACTATTGCCGATAGCAGAAAAACGCGGCACGAATGTTCTGGCAGCTTCTAGCGTCATTGACCTAAGCGACGAAAACTGGTTTGAGCGTTGGTCTGTCCTGTCGGTCCATGGTGGTCATCTCGCGTGCAATTAGTGACTGTTGACCGAAACCAAAAGACCCATCTGTTTTTTGACGGTCTTGTCGAAAACGAAAGCACCAATAGGTGGGTGGGTTAGCGTTGACTCGATTATTCGGTGGTCGTTTTCCCCGCTTGTTGTTAGCGGCTCCGTTAGGGGGGTGCTGTCTGTTGATGCTTCTGCGGCTGACGGCTCTAGGCTGGTTGCTGTCTTTCAGCTCAAAACGGGCAATGACTGCTGTCAACGAAAGCCGTCATTGCACTGGTTCGTCATTGCAGGTCCGCTCTACCTTTCAAAGCCGTCATTGAAAGCAGGCTTAGGCCGAGTGACTGCTTTCATAGGCGTCGAAATAGAACTGTCGACCCAGAGCCGACGTTGGCATGGCTTGTTTGGCTGTCTGCTGTGAAGAACGTTTCAGAGGCCTATCGCCATGACCCAGCCCGACAGCCCGGCCAGCAGAACCACTAATGCTGGCGGAACGCGCCCCACAGTCAGCAGCCCGAATGACAGCAATGCCAGCCCAAAATCCGACTTGCTATGGATCGCGCTCGTCCACACCGGGTCATACAGGGCGGATACCAGAATGCCTACCACCCCGGCGTTGATGCCGGCCATGGCTGTTTGAATGCCAGCGCGATGACGCAGCCCTTCCCAGAATGGCAACGCACCTATGAGCATGAAAAAAGCGGGGAGAAAGATAGTGGCCAGCAGCGCTAGACCACCAATCCAGCCATGCAGCGGGCCGTAGGCGACTGCGCCAAGGTAGGCTGAGAACGTGAACAATGGTCCTGGCACGGCCTGCGCTGCACCGTAGCCAGCCAAGAAGTCGGCATTGCTCACAATGCCGCTAGGCACCACCGCAGCTTGCAGCAGTGGCAAGACAACGTGTCCACCGCCGAAGACCAGTGCGCCGGAACGATATACCCCTTCCAGCAGAGCTATCGTGGACGAGCCCGTGACTGCTGCCCACAATGGCAATCCGACGAGCGGTGCAGCAAACAACAGCAGTGCAACAATGCCCAGCTTGCGCGAAACCGGGTAGCTATGTGCCTGGCCACCGCCAGGTTGAGCTATCTTTAATTGCCACCATCCCAGCAACCCCGCCACCGCGATGGCGGCAACCTGTCCCAGCGCCGAGGGCAAGATCATGGTCAGCAGTGCTGCCAGAATTGCGAGTGCAGCACGGGGTCGATCTGGACACAGTGACTTAGCCATACCCCATACAGCCTGCGCCACGATGGCCACGGCGACAACCTTGAGTCCATGTACCCAGCCAGACTGCGCCAGACCCTGGTATTCAGCGATGCCGAAGGCAAACAGGATCAATGCAATAGCAGACGGCAAAGTAAAGCCCGCCCAGGCTGCCAGCAATCCAGACCAGCCTGCGCGGCCTAGCCCCAGCGCCATTCCGACTTGGCTGCTGGCCGGTCCGGGTAGGAACTGGCACAGGGCTACCAGATCGGAATAGCTGCGGTCATCCAGCCAGCGGCGGCGCTCGACAAACTCCGATCGGAAATAGCCTAGGTGAGCGATGGGTCCACCAAAGGAGGTCAGGCCTAGTTTGAGAAAGGCGCCAAAGACTTCGGCAGTCGTTCCCCGCGCGGGAGTGGTTTCGTGCGACAAGGTGTTGGTGGAATCGGTCATTTGTGCATTGCCTCCCCGGTGAACTCCCGGATGCGCTCCTTGGCCAGCGCCAAGCCTTCTTTGCCCTTGCTCGTGATCGTGTAGAGCTTGCGCACCGTGCGCCCTTCGCGCTCCTGCCGCGAGACAAGGTAGCCGTCCCGCTCCATCTTGTGCAGCATCGGGTAGAGCGTTCCAGGAGACAGGCGGTAGCCGTGATGAGCTAGCTCGTCGATCATCCATTGCCCATAAATTTCCTGTTCGGCAGCATGGTGCAGCACATGCAGGCGAATAAACCCGGACAGAAGGTCGTGGTGCTCTAGTGTGTTTGGTGTTGGTTTTTTTGTCATATCGAATGTCGATATCGAGATTCGATGATAACTCTTGCATGAGCACTTAGTGTGTTTGGCCGATGTCCCTTCTTCCGATAGATCACGCGGGCTTTAAGGTCTGGCTTCTTAAGGCTGGCAGTTGGAGCTGTATCAGTTGGATGTAACTAGGACGGTACGGTAGGGTCTTCTGCCCAGGGGCCCTACTTTGAAAGACTGCTAATGGCCGAGAGCACCACTTCGTACAGGCCGCCGATAGCGGCCTGTCGAGCGATTCCTAAGCACAAGTCGAATGACTGCTGTCAGAGCGCACACTGAACTCACGCTGTCGGCCAGAAGCAGACATGCCTAATGCGTCCACTAGCTCTCTGAGACGTTGCTTGGATTGAAGGCTAGAGTGACCCCTAAGCCGATAAAGATGCTTCCAGATACCCAAGGTAACCAGCGCTGGATACGAGGGGAGCGATTCAAGTATTGCCCTAGACTGCCTGCACACCAAGCCACAGGTGCATATGCAGCAAAAGCTATCACTGCAAATAGCACGCCCAACATTAAGATTTGAAGCGTTGGATGCCCCAACTCTGCCTTGACGAACTGCGGCAGGAATGCAATAAAAAATAAAGCAGTTTTGGGATTTATTACGCTGGCTACGATGCTTTGGCGGAGTACCTGTCCCCAGTGGTTTGTTTGTGAAGTGCCTGGTTGGCCCAGGCTCTGAGTGCCGCGATGAACAATGCTTGCTATCCCCAGATAAACCAAATATGCCGCCCCAGCCAATCGCAAGATATCAAGCATCATTGGATGTGCTGCAAGGAATGCGGCAAGACCTAGTGCAACAAGTAGCGTCTGAATTAAGTCCCCTATCAGATAGCCAATAGTTGTTACAAACGCCATTTTTTTTCCCATGTTTACGCCACGGCTGACGATGGCCAACATATCTGGTCCAGGCACAACAAGAAGCAAGAGTGAGGCTGTAAAAAAGAGAGCGTAACTTTCCAACATGCAGAAATCTCAAATGCAAAGCTGGAGCCTACCAAATCGGTGCTTAAGCCTTGTCCTTGGTGCTGAGAAACACGTTTTTATCTAACTGGCATGTCTGCTATGGGTCGATAACGCCCCTTCATATCAGATGAGAGCGGACCTTGAGCTCCATCTTGGCTGCTTGCCCTCACTGTCAGCTACACACCAGAAACCAGCCAGTGAGGATTAGCTGACGATGTACTCGGGATGACTGCTATCTGGCTGAAACCGGCAGTTCGGGCAGCCAACATGAACCTCCGCAATCGCTGCACAGCTGCCGTTGCCTTGTGCGAGCAGGTTCTTCACACCAGATGGACGGCGCATCAAAGCAGGCTTGGTATAGCCCGCTGTGTGGTTCTGCGTATGTACTTGACCAGCGTCACATCTGACTTGTGCCCCGTCTGCTCGCGTATCTGCCACGGCTGCAATCCTTGTTCGGCTGCACTGGTGCAGTAGCCAGCTCTCAAGCTGTGGCCGCTGATGTGCTTGGCATCTACGCCAGCTTGTGCTACGGCGGCTTTTGCGATGAGAGCTACAGACTGGGCTGACAGTCCTTGGCTGGCAATCTGGCCGTGGCGGTTTACTGCTCTAAAAACATAGCCTTCATGGATGCCAGCGACAGTCAGCCAATGAAGCAGGGCAGTGACAGGGCAGTGTGTGCCAGTCGCGCGTGGAATGAACACTGTGCGCCCGCGCCGCTCTTGATCTGTTTTGCTGATCGGTAGCTCAATCTCAATGCCGCTGGCTGAGGGATGCAGGTGCTCCATACGAATCTTCACCAGTTCAGAGCGCCGCATTGCAGAAGCAAAGCCCACCAGCAGCAATGCCTGATCACGTGCTGCTTTGACCGGCATCTGGCGGTGCTCCATGAAAGCTAGTGCGGCTAGCAGGTCTTCCTTGATCAGTGGCTTCACTTGCCGCTGTTTGGTGCTCAGCGTGCGGCGTATGCCTTGCATGACTTGCTTGACGATCTCGCTACGGGCCGGGGAGGGATGCTTTTGCTGCAAGTGCGCTTTATGTATGGCTGTGACGCGGCGCGTCAACGTAGCAACCGCCAAGCCTGCATTCGCAAACTCTGCCAAGTATTTCGCTAATCGCTTGGGTGTACAGGGAATGCTGCCGCCATGTGTCAAGAAATGCCGCACATCAGACGCATAAGCACGTTTTGTGGAGCTGGATTGGCTGGCATCTATATATTCTTGAACAGTGTTGCAGTTAAATGTTTTGATTGATTTGTTTTTCCTTAGAGTTTTCTGCTTTGTTTTTTGAGGGCGCGATTTATCCTCTGCCAAAGCGGTTGAACGTTGTTTACTCATGAGAGTTGTCTTTCTATTTAATGGTAATTGCGATTTATCGCTACCTAGAATCAGATAGGCGATTGAAGGGCTTGGCGAGTACGTGCCGGCGCAGCAAGTTGTTGCACTCAGTGAGTGCCTTGCCGTTTGTAGAGGTGTGGCTGAGACACTGGATTGCAGTGCAGATGCACTGGCTTTTTTGTAATTTACACAGCGACTCGCATTTGGATTTATAACTTCGCGACATTTAGTTTTCGACAATGTTGCAAAATTAATAAAATACAGTATTTTTTTGGTCTTTTGTATATAATAACACCATGCATTAATTAATCAAATTTTCTGATGAATTTATGTATCAGTAAATATCGCTGATTTTTATTATGTGCACAGAGCATTATTCGATGAATCACTGCCTGATTCCCGAGTTGAATCACCCGAGCAATTTGGCATTTCGCCGCCACCACCGCATCGTGCTGCTGCAGCGCTTGTTGCCGGTTCTGGCCGACATGCTCAGTGCGGAGCAGCTGGTTGATGTGTCGAGTGAGCTGGAGATGCTGTACTGGCCAGCACTGGGACGTGCGCAAAGTCCGTGCTTCTTTGAAGTGCCTGCGTTTCTTGGCTCCGTGACCCCGGATCAGCCGATGGAGCCTGCGGTGGTGTTCGAGCGCTTGATGGCGTTGCCGTGTCCACCGTTGCCGTTGGATGTGGCCCCGGTGGCTTGCAACTTGGAGCGTCTGGGCAAGCAGCTGGATTTGTCAGCTGTTGAGCAACTGCATCTGCTGTGCGCTTATCTGAATTACGGCGGTGGCGCGTGGCCGTATCTGCAGTTGCCAGAGCGTTCGCAGCGCGCGTTGCTGGCCGCATGGTGGGCCACCGATCTGGCTGCGGTCAACGCCACGCTGAATGGCCGGTTGGGCACGCTGCGCTTGCTGGAGCTGCCAAGCTGGCAGAACTCTGATGGCACGCAATCGCTGTGCTGCACATTGGCGGCGCTGCTGCCCATGTCTGCGGATGTGGTGCGGATTGTGAGCCAACACCATGCGACCTATGCCGCGTTGCTGAATGCACTTCAACAGCTGCCGTAGCACGCCTGCACTGGCGGTGTGAAGTCACTGCCACTTTGAATTCTTGATCTCTTCATGGACCGCTTTGACGGTCCTTTTTTTATCCGTTTCCACGCATGCGGAGGACAGTGCTCGCCCATGTGGGGCAGCGGTGTCGGTGGTTCGCGCGTGGAGTTCTTGCGTCTGACGTTCAACCAAGGAGTAATTCCATGTCAGCAAATTCTTCTCAACCCACAGCAGCTCGCCGCATGACGTTGATGAGCAATGCCCCACGCTTTGCGCTGGGCCAGATGGTCGCAACACCAGGTGCTTTGGCGCTGCTGGAGCAAACCGGCTTTAGTGCGCTGGCATTGATCTCACGCCATGTGCACGGTGACTGGGGCGACTGCTGCGTCGAAGACAAAGCTACCAATGAGCTGTCGGTCCAGCAGGGCATGCGTGTGATGAGTGTCTACCGACTGGTGGACGCCGAAAGACTGCAGCAGACGCCGCAAGACAAGCGCAGCTGCTTGCCCACGATCTGGATCATCACCGAAGCCAATCGCAGCGTGACCACGCTGCTCTTGCCGGAAGACTACTGATGGTGGCACGTGCATCTGGAACCACCTACGGTTTTCAGCGCGTGCATGCGGCATTGCAGACCGGCCATGTGCTGACCGTACAGCAACAGCGCCAAGAGCCGGTGCGCTGCTTCATGCAGCAGTCCATGCTCGATGGCGCTTGTGGCACGCATGTGTTGGCCATGATCTTGGTGATCTTCGATCTGGCCAAGGCCTCCGCCATGCACGACATGAGCCAGCGCAAGCATGGAGTGGCGGCTGCGGTCTGGAAAGCCTTCGGCCCCAAGTACTTTGCTGGCATTTACGCCAAAGAGTGGGCTGAACTGGTCAACAGCTTGGCTTTGCCACTGAAGCTGACGGCCAAGTACGGAGCCGCAGAGCATGTAGATCGGCATGCATTGGACTGGCTGATGCGTGGTGAGTTGGTGGCGCTGGCTTTTGCATCGGTCAAGCATCAACGTACCAGGCATTGGGCGCTGGCAGTCGGCGTGGAAGGCATCGCAACTGGATCAAAGCACCAACCGCAGCGCATCTTGTTGCTGGACCCTGGCGGTGGCGAACCGAGCTTCCAAGCATTCAATGCACGGCTGCGATTGCCGACCACGGGCCTTGGCAGTCGTCGCGCCAAACAAGTGCATCTGCCGGCTGATGATGCCAAGCCATGGACAGTGTTCTGGCACTACGAGTCCGAATCGTGGTCTGCGGAGTTGGTGCGGCTGCTGGCAGCGGTGCGCGTGCGCAAGCTGCAGTGACTGGCCTATGCCTTAGAGCTTTTGGCGCGGTGATCGGTGTCGACCGCTTTGGATGGCACTGGAATTTTTTCGGCATGCGCCTGGTTGCGGCGGCGCAGTTCACCGCCTTGCGATGCTGGTGGCAGCGTGGCCGTCACGCCATCAAAGAGCTCTGCCAGCGTGATGCCCAAGCAATGGCACAGCGTGGCGAGTGTGAGCAGCGATGGATTGATGTGGCCGTTCTCCAGCTTGGAGATGCGCGAGCGTTCCACCTCGGCCTCATGCGCCAATTGTTCTTGCGACTTTTGCGCCAGCTCGCGGTAGCTGCGCAGCTTGGCCCCCAGTGCCTTGGTGACGGCATTGGGAAGCTTCACCACTGGCGTGGTGCTCAGCTGCGGCGGGGCGGACTCCTTGGCTTTCATGGCCGCAGAGGGTCTGCCAATGTGCTTTTTGAGCCAACGTCTTATACGACACAATGCTTTAAGATTTGAGTCGTATAAAACACATAAAACAGGAGAGAGAAGTAATGAGAAAAACTCTAATGAGTGGCGCATGCGCGGCTGCAGCCGTGCTTGCTGGATGTGGCAGCAAGACGCCAACTTGTGCGGATGCGGAGACAGTTAGCTTGGTCAAACAGATATACCAGCAGCAGTTTGACAAGCAGCACAAGGACATGAGCGAAGAGCGCCAAAAGCGCGTCCAGTTCACGGTCAAGGACACCGCTGTTACTCTGGAGAACATCACCACCGACGCCAGCAATCCCGACACTGGAAAAGCTATGTGCTCGGCACAGCTGACAACCGTCATGCCGGAAGATGCTGTGAAAGCCGAGCCGCAGATGGAGCAATACATGCGGGCCATCTACGAACGGCAAGGTGCTGTATTGGATGGCACCAAGCTTCGTGGCCAAGTGACATACACCGTGCAGCGCACCGAAGACACCGGGGTATTGCAAGTGGCACTTAACGGCTTCATGCCTTTCATGGGCTACTTCCATGACATAGCCATGGATCGCTATGACCGTATGCTGCGCGCACAAGCAGCAGCAAAGAAGTCAGTCGAGGCTCAAATGTCTGCCGCACCATCTGCCAGCATGACTGAGATGGAAGCCGAGACCGAAGGAGCACCTTCGGAGCCTGCACCGTCAGCTGCACCACCACAGCAGCCACAAGCGACGATCAACGAGCAAATCCAAGCCGCGCAGCCTGTACCTGGCCAGACAGCTGCAGTGCCCACGCTGTGTTCAGCCGACGAGACCCCGGTGTTTGCCTGCTCGACCGGCAAAAAGCGTGCATCGCTGTGCATGGCCAGCAGCGGTAGTCAGCTGACGTACCGACTGGCCCCGCTGGACGCAGCGCCAGAGATGGTCTACCCGGCGAATGCTGCGACTGCAAGCACCGCGTTCAAACAGGGCACGCACACTGGCTCCACTGCGCAGGCACTGCCTTATGTATCGTTTGACAAGGGCAACTACCGCTATGTCGTGTATGGCCGGACAACCACGGAGCAAGGCATCTTGGTAGAGCAAAGTGGCAAGCGCATTGCAGACCTGCACTGCCAAGGGGAGCGACTGTCTGAGCTGGGCATGTCGAAGATGCAAAGTTTGAGTCTGAATCAAGACACGCGACCGTTGCAGCTCCCATAAATCCGCAGCAGTGGCATTCAAGCCTCAATCATGCCCGTTTGTGCCGTGCCGACTTGCTCAGCCAGTGCTGCCAAGGGCATGATTTCAGAAAAATAGAGAAAGAGAGGGAGACATGATCTCCAAGCCTATTGCTCCAGCCTTCAAGCACCTCTGGCGAAGCTTCTGTGCAGGTGCGGCTTTAATGGCCGCGACATTTGCAGTACATGCCCAGGGCTCCACATTCAAGCTTCCGACTCGCGAAGGGGTGAGCACCACGGTGTTTTGGGAAGCGACTCCGGATGCCAAAGCCACGGTGCTGCTGTTTCCCGGTGGTGGCGGTGGCTATGGGAGGGTGGAAAACGGCAAAGCCACTAGCAGCAATTTTTTGGTGCGCTCAGCGCCGTACTTCACAGCCAACGGCTTCAATGTGGCAATCCTTGGCCGCCCCAACGGCAAGGAGCTGGACTTTGCGGACAGAGTCACGGCCGAGCACATGACGGACCTCGCCAAAGTGCTGGAGTTCGTGAAGCAAAAAAGCGACCGTCCTGTCTGGCTCGTTGGCACCAGCCGGGGCACGGTGTCAGCGACGGCCATGGCGATCAAGGTGCCCGATCCGGCCATCGCCGGCCTGGTGCTGACCTCCAGCATCGTGCGCTATGCCACCCCTGGTGCTGTGCCGCTCCAGGACCTGAAAGCCATCCAAATGCCGGTGCTGGTCTACCACCATGCCAAGGATGCCTGCAGGCACTGCCAGCCGGTGGAAACGTCCTGGATTCTCAAGGGGCTGAGCAATGCGCCCGTCAAGAAACTGATGATGGTGGATGGCGGCTCCGACCCCACTGGCGATGAATGCGATGCGCAGCACTGGCATGGCTTTATCGGCATGGAGCGTGAAGCGGTGGATCAGATCGCAGGCTGGATCAGAAATCCAGTGAACTAAGCCAACAAGGCTGTCCACGTCACTCGTCTTCGCTGGCTCAGCGGATGTGCCGGTGGGCAAGCCTCTATCCAAAAGCAAAGATAACAAGAGAGCAACATGAACACAAAGCGTTGTATGCACACGCTGACGGCCACTGCAATCGCCGTGCTGTCGGCCTTCTCGGTGCAGTTCGGTTATGCACAGAACAACCCTGTGGCCGGTAACGGCGGAGCTTCCGCACCAGACGATTGGCTACTGACGCCCAAAGGGCCAAAGTGGTGGTATCAAACCATCCCGAGTCCGCAGCCTAAAGCGTTGAACGTCAGATCAGCCAAAGCGGCTGAGCAAACCGTCATCAATGAAGCCCGCACGCTGATGGCCAATCGTCCGGCCAAGGCTTTTGCATTGCTTGATGGTGACAACGTGCTGCACACCGAATTCAAAGCGCCCGCCGATGCCAATTCATTGTTTTTTGGCTTCTCGATGGGGAAGACGGTCACAGCCATGGCAGTTGGTCGAGCCATTTGCGCTGGCAAGCTCAGTCTGCAAACCAAAGCCAGTGAGTTGATACCGAAATTACAGGGCAAGGCTCTTGGCGAAGCGACAGTCCATGATCTGTTGCGCATGTCGTCCGGCACGGCCCAGATCAATGCGGACAGCACCATTTGGAACAAGGAGCAGGTTCAAGACTGGAGAGTCGGTCTGCTGAACCTGGAGGACCTGGTTTCGTCAGACCCAGTGACGCAAGCTGCCCGTGGTGTGTTCTCGACATACAAACCAGGCGAAGTCTTTGCATACAAGTCCACCGACCCCCTGACGCTGGGTATCATGGTCAGCCGCGCTACGAACACGCCTTGGAACCAGTGGATTCAGGAGCAAGTCCTCAATCCTATGGGGGCAGCGCATGCTGGTCTCTACGTCCAAGATCGGGCGCAGAACGGTCTTGCAGATTCCGGCATGCGCTTGCGCCTTGAAGACTGGATGCGCTTTGCGGTGTGGGTCAAAGAATCATCCAAGCAGCAAGACTGCTTTGGTGACTTCGTGCGCACAGCCATGAGCAAGCAAATCGCCAATGGCACAACACCGGCCACGCGCAAGAACGGCAAGCTGTTTGCCAGCTACGGCTACCTCACTTGGACCGACAACGACATTGCGCCGAACACGGCATGGGCTGTCGGTTGGGGTGGTCAGCGTATCGGTTGGAACAAGGGTAACGATCGCATGGTGCTGGTTTTTTCCAACGAGGAAGCTTGGCTGGGCGATGCTTATGTACTGGCTAAGAACTGGGGGCAGTTGCAATAAACAATCGTTGCTCTTAGTTGCCGACGC
>NZ_JABBCQ020000011.1 GCF_012844455.2 Comamonas suwonensis
AATAGAAAAATAGCTGAATCTCCAGACGTGCTGAATGGGCCGTTGGTAGATTCAGGACTGTAATTGTTGATGCCGCTACCCACGACAGCAAACCATCGATAAGTTGCAGGTGATGCAGTGCCACTGGTCTTGAATTTCAGTATCTGAGGCTGACCAATTACTTGTCCGAGGTCCGCATCGTCGGCGCGTGTGAATTCCCACATGACATTCGATGCTGTAAAGCTGCCGGGGGATGTAACGTCTAGGGCAAACACGCCCGACCCGCCGCCTCCTGTGCCGCCCACGAGTACTGTCTTCCAGTCAGCGGCCACATCATTGTTGGCAACTTGCGCTTCGCTGATAGCGAGAGGTGCATCAACGTAGTTCTGATGGTTGTTGACATAGCTTGGGCTTGTCAGAGCAGCCAGTTTGGGGCCAAGCCAGCTTGGAATATATCCGAATAGCTCATTTCCATTATTGGCATTGAACGCATGAAGCATGCCATCGTTGGCACCAGCAAAAACACTCGGCGTGCGTGCGTTATATGCAGTGCGAAATGCTGCATAACCTACACCGCTGTATGCGGCTGAGGGAGCGCCTGAATACACCACATTGGAGTTGACAATATCACCCAGCAAAGTACTTCTGACTCGAAATGGATTGCCTTCAAGTGAGCGATCTCCTCTGATGAAATTCAAACGCTCCTGCCCGCGGCCATCCCCAGTGGAGGTGGTTGTGAGTTTTCCTAAGTCAGTTCGCAACTGCGCGCTGATCGTATCCCAGGTGAAGTTGTTCGCTGTGGGGTTGGTATTTCCGCCACCTGCTCCAACCACAATATTGCGATTAGTCGCCGGTGAAGTCATTGCTCCCAATTGATTTGATGCACTCCACAAGGGGCTAGAAATTGATACTTGATTATTGGTGTCCACGGTCACAGGCTCTGCAACCACATCTCCGCTCCAGTTGCTAGTGTCAAATTTGGCGGAATAGGTGATGGCTCCATTGGCACTTGAAACCACGCTGGAAGGTGTGGCGACTCCTGCAATGCTTCGTGCAGACGTTGAAGCGCGGCTGAAAATTTCGTCAAATGCATTTAATACCGCGCGAGCATTACTTTGTAGGTAATAGCTGGAGGCTTCGCCAGGGGTTGCAGATTTTTGCCAAACATTATTATCATTGGTAGCATCCTGCTTCTTAAATGGATTTCCCCAGGTATTGTAGGGGCGTGAACCTTGATTGGAAGGATCGCTTTCAAAGCCTCCGTACTTTGCAGCCATGAAAAACTGGTTGGCATTTCGACGAGTAGTTTCATTGTTCATCGTGCCATTTTCATTGACGTCAAAAACATGGGTTTTAACGCGCAATCCCGGTCGTTTTTTAGTTCCGACATTCTGTGTCCAATCATTGCCGCGAATATCATGGGTGTGGGCCCAATATGCGTAGCCCATGATTTGGCTCGTCTGAGACGATGACGGAACACTATTGTTGGTGCCGTTGGGGTTTCCACTCGTTCTTGCCGCCCCTTGGCCGTCTACATAGTTGGTCGCACTATTCTTTTCGAAGTTTTGAACAAGGCTGTGCCATGTTCTAAAGTTAGGAACGTTGCTGGCTTTATTGTCTGTCGTCGGAATATTCCGCCAATTTCCATCATGGGTGTTGACATCGCCGATTACGACAATATTACTTTTAAGGCAGGAATAATCAGAGGAATCACTTCGAGTTCCTCCATATGGATCTTCATCCCAAGTGGTATAAACAGGGAAGCCATCACGCATGGTGTCATCAATGTTGTTAATTGCATCGGCAGTGGGGCCGAGCCCTTGTAAATACCTTAAGCTTTGATAATAAAGCTCACCCACAGGGTCATATTTTTTGTATTTGCCTGGTGTGGGGCCTGTACGCCCAAATTTATTGAGATAGTTGATCACGCCGCTGGTTTGCATGGCGTGATTTTCGGGGTTTTCAATAAATACGCCGGTATTGGAGTTCCATTCTGCTTTGCTGTTGCCGCCAGCAGGGGTGTTGTCTTGCCCATTTTCATTGTATGTCTTGTTGCCTACATACTTCATTGGGGCACGCAAAACACCACCATAGCGACCTGTATTGTTGTTGTCATAACTAGCAGTTTGATCCATCAAATAACCAAATGCAGACAGCCGTAATTGATCGCTATACTTCTGAATAACACCGGTTGGCTTGTAATTTCCATTTGGGTATTGTTGGCACAGTTTGTAATCTCTGGAGTCTTGGAGTGAGCCATTGCTCGAATTACAGACTTGCACTCTCGAATAGAAAAAACCATCGCTGTTTAAAGCGGTGGTGGCAGTCGGCGTCCAAGAACCGGTGTATGGGCGCACGTAGCAGCTTTTAGATGCCCCAGATAATGGGTCGCCCAAGTTCGTGTAAGAGCACAGGGCCCCGTTAAAAGCTGGGCCTTTGTTCCAGTAATTTCTACCATTTGTCCTTGTGCCAAACCAAACTTCCTGTACACCCGTAAAGCTGCATTGGCTTGTGGAGCCATCTGCAGCACAGAGGATGGCATCGGAGGGAAGAGTCGCGGATGAGTTCTCTCTAGGTCCTAATTGTGAGCCTGCAGAGCTGAGTGTGTAGGAGCTGGTGTTTGTGCAGCTGCCGCCTGATGCCGTACCGAAGTAAATACGATTAAGCGTATTGGCAACAAAAATGTTGTTGCTGCCAGCAGCTGTTCTCATGGCCGTGGGGACAGCGCCCAAGAAATCTCCGCCGTTTCGTGATAGTTGCTTTGACGGAAAATTTCCACTATTCCACATGCAAACAGGATCGCCGTTTGGGAGAGCTGCTCGCTGCAAAATTGTCAGGTTGGGCGTGTCTATATATCTGTCTCCGCCAGATAATGCCAAGCGAAGCATGTCAATGGCAGAGCTGGTAGACCAATTTAAAAAATTTCCACTGAAGGCGTTGGTGCATTGTCGAGATGTCGCAGGCCCCGATCTGTCAAATCGTTTGTAATCAGTTAGCGTTTTTGGTGAAACTACAGTTTCTGTGGGGGAATCGTTATAGGTGTAACAGCTTTCTGCATCATAATATCCCAGATATTCATCTGTGTTGCTGTATGTGTTCACTGCATCACTGGAGTTGCGTGGAACATATTGTGCTCCTACTGTAGGATATTCAACAGATAATGCGAGCGCCATTGTTGGTTTGTCCACAGTAACTGCTGCGTACAAAGGCTCAGTGGCTAAATTAATGGCAGGGATGCTGGGTGGAGTTCCTGTGCCATAAGCAACTAAAGATGTGATCGCTGCGATGGGTAATATTCCCCACGCTAGCCAGGAGCGAGGAGAGCTCGGGAGTAAGGGCTTCCAGTTTTTTTCTTCAGCGGGTTGCTGGTGACCAGTATTTGAGGATTTGCGTAACTGCATATTAATCTCAATTGCGGTACAGCATTTGCACCACGGTTTGTGTTTCTGGGTTAGGGCCAAAACCCATGGCTGTTACGCGATAAATATATTTAATATCGGTGGGTTTGGTGGTTCGTGAATTTTCCGGATCGGGTATGGCCTCTATAACGTATCGAGGTGGTTTTGATGGTTGAATTCCAGCACCACCGGCAGGAAAGGTGCGGCCCGTAAAAGTGCCGAATGCAATGGTGTTCGCATTATTTCCGCTGTTGGTGAAATCCACAGCGAGCCATGCAGGTTTTCCGGTTTCATTCAATGAGCATAAGCCCGTTGAGGGGGAGCTTGCTCCGCAACCGGTGATGAATTTAGAAATATCGGTTTGGCCTAATTTGAATATGGAATTTCTTTTGTTGGTTGCTCCGGCGGGAAGTCCCTCAATGTCGAACTCAGCGTCAACAAGAGCAGCCTCGCTAGCTTGCCAAGCAATTTGATAATCTCGATCATTTCGTGAACTCTTTTCGGCCATCATCGATATTTGAACGCCGCTAACACCCAGGATTGAAACTATTACTAATATTAGCAATACGACAATCAGGGAAACACCACGTTGGTAATTATTTTTCTTTAGATGGATCTGATTGAATAGTAAAGACATGCTCAGAGGTCCTCTTGATAATTTCGCAAGTGGATCGTAAAGGTAACAACTTGACGAAGTCGACCATCTGCCGTGGGGGTGAATGTGGTGCCGGGATCGGCACTGCTGGCAAATGCGCTGCCTTCGGCTCCTGTTGATGAGGCTTTGCTGGATCCCAGAGGGTAGAACGTCTGGCTGCTTCTGTCGAGTGCGCTGCCAGTTGCTCCTCGCAGAACCAATCCCACACGTATGCTTCTAACTCTTTGCCAATTGGCATTAGTGGCGGAATCATTTCCCGTCACCGTTAATTGGTCCGCGCGCAGATAGCGTTCCGGCACAGAATCAGCTGTGTTTGTAGGTATTGGAACGACTGTATTTGCTGGGCCGATGCCATCAACTCCATAGAGAAATTGTAGATTCTCAACGCCTTGAATAATTGGTTGCGAGTCATAAGGTGCCATTCCCGTACTTGATCTAGAGCACATTAAAGATGGCTCGCCGTTGGCACTTGCTCCGATATGAAGAATACTGACAATGCGATCATCGCGCGCACTAGGAATTACGGAAGGACTTATGCCCATGCAGTCAATAATCGTGCCATCAGAAGCTGTAGAGTTAACCGTTGATGCGCTGGCTTGATAACGTAGAACCAAAATATCGCTACCATAACCGACTGAACCTGAAGAGCGCGTTGTGCCTTGATCCCATGTGTTGGTGGTGGTTCGGGATGCATTGTTTAATCCGAATACATTAGGTGCGGGAGTGTCCGAAATTCCATCGGTACTAACCGCCCTTTTTGTGGCTGCATATTGAAGGCTTTTGTAGCCTGTTTGAACCCCAATGCGCTGAAGCATGTCTTGAATAAAGCGGCCGTTATCGCGTAATTGAGCGGCGGCATCGACATTGTTAAATCCTTGTCTTGCAAGCACCAGTGCACCCGCTGCGGCCATGGTGATTAATAAGGCTAAAACCATTGCGACCATGAGCTCGACCAAGGTCAATCCAGATTGCAGCCTTCGGATGTGCGGAGAATTTTTAAAAGGCATTTTCTTTACGGTGTGCTTCCACTGGTGCTGTTTCCGCTTGTAACCGGGAACGTTAATCCGGGGCGCGAAGTGCTGTCTGTTGTTTGTTCAAACGCATTGGCGCCCGTGAGTGTTTTGTTGGTGCTCACTTGCGTCCAACCGATCTTGATGTAAATGATCTCGTCAGCGCCCGCTGCTGAACATGTCCACTGTGCGAGGCCGTCACTGGTGAAGGGTGATCCATCCAGGCAGACGGAAACACGTGCACCTGGGAGCGTTGTGTCAACTCTCGCTAGCCAGTCCGACATTTGTGCAGATGCGACTTGTGCTGTGGATGTGCAGCCGGTACTGGCATTGCTAACATTCAAGCAATATGAAGGGCTGCTCAGGGTCAGATTACTGGCGCTGAAGGTGCCTAAATAAGGATTTTCTGCGGAGGTGGTTTTGGCTGCTATCTGCAGATTGCCGCGCATCATCTCGGCCAGCTCTCTTGCAAGCGAGGTTGCTTGACTTTGAAGGCGCGCCTCTCGATTGGCTTGCAAAGCAAAAGCCTGCATTCCTACCATTCCAAGAAGTCCGAACGAAAAAACGACAATGGCCACCAAGACTTCAATCAAGGTGAAACCTTTGGGATGGCGGCGCTTGAGGCGCGTGTGGCGTCGTTGAGGCTCAGGTCTGGTAAGTAGCATGTAAGTATGCTAATCAGACCCCTTGATGAAAGGTGTACCGTTGATCGCTGGAAAACCCGCCGTCTGGCTGGAATTTCTAGCCATCACCCCCATAGTTTCAAATAGTTAGCGTCTTGTGTATCCCGCACAAGCTCCCGCATTGGGCCTGCCTTGGCACTCGCGGTATAACCTGCGATCGCGTTCAGCGGTTGTTTCTTGTGATCCACTACGGATGTTCTCAATTTTGACGCGGCTGCTTTGACGCTTTTCAGTTTTGGACTTGCTCGACGCGTGCGAATAGGGCGCTTGCAGCGCAAGCCCCACCGTCAGCAAGAAAGCAGTGGCTGCGGCAAGAGAGAGCTTTGAATGTGGCAGTTGCATGACATCTTCCTCTCGGGTTTAAAGCGCTTGCATTGTGCGACTTGTGTAGCGCACGATTTGTCAGGGGTTGGCTTGATCTCGCTGTTCCAGATGCCGCAGTGTGGGTAGGTGCTTGAGATGGGTAAAAGGCTATTGATATAATCGATTGGTTTTGCATGGTGCAGAACGCACGCTGAGGCCTTTCCAGCCCTGGCGCAAGTAACCAAGGTGCTCCTTGCTGAGTGCCAAATCCTAAGGAAAACAAAATGATCGCTGCCTCTATCAAGGCCGAAGTTGTCAAGGCTAACGCTCGTTCCGAAAACGACACTGGTAGCCCCGAAGTGCAAGTGGCTCTGCTGACCGCTCGCATCAACGAACTGACTCCTCACTTCAAGGCAAACGCCAAGGACCACCACGGTCGTCGCGGTCTGCTGCGCATGGTGAGCCGTCGTCGTAAGCTGCTGGACTACCTGAAGTCCAAGGACGCTGAGCGTTACACAGCTCTGATCGCCAAGCTGGGCCTGCGTAAGTAAGCACGGTAAATGATCGAAACGCCTGAGTTAGATTCCTAGCTCAGGCGTTTTTTACTTCGGAGTTCGCAAAACAGAGCGAAGCTGTGTCATTCCAGTACTGCATTAAATGCTGCATTATTGATAGCGCCTAGCGCAGTGCTGGAATGGCATCGTGTTCTGTTTGCACTCCAAATTTAAGCGGGATGTATGCATCCAGCTATACATAAAGGAGTCACTATGACCATGTTCAATAAAGTCACCAAGACTTTCCAGTGGGGCCAGCACACGGTCACCATGGAAACCGGCGAAATCGCCCGTCAAGCTTCCGGCGCCGTGCTGGTCAACATCGACGACACCGTAGTTCTGGCCACTGTCGTGGGTTCCAAGATTGCCAAGTCGGGTCAGGACTTTTTCCCTCTGACCGTTGACTACATTGAGAAGACATACGCTGCCGGCAAGATCCCCGGCAGCTTCTTCAAGCGCGAAGCCAAGCCTTCGGAGCTGGAGACTCTGACCTCGCGTCTGATCGACCGTCCTATTCGCCCTCTGTTCCCCGAAGGCTTCTACAACGACGTGCACGTGGTCATCCACACCATTTCGTTGAACCCTGAAGTCGATGCTGACATTGCCGCCATGATTGCCGTGTCCGCCGCGCTGTCGGTGTCGGGCCTGCCTTTCAATGGCCCCATCGGTGCCGCCCGCGTGGGTTACATCAACGGCGAATACGTGCTGAACCCCGGTCAGACCCAGCGCAAGGATTCGCAGATGGATCTGGTTGTTGCTGGTACGGAATCTGCCGTGTTGATGGTCGAATCCGAAGCCCTGCAGTTGCCTGAAGAAGTGATGCTGGGCGCCGTGGTCTATGGCCACGAGCAAAGCCAGATCGCCATCAACGCCATTCACGACTTGGTGCGTGAAGGTGGCAAGCCCGCTTGGGACTGGACTGCGCCTGCCAAGGACGAAGCCCTGATCGCCAAGGTGGCTGAGCTGGGTGAAGCCAAGCTGCGCGCTGCTTACCAAGAACGCAACAAGCAAGTGCGTACGCACGCTTGCCGTCTGGCTTATGCCGACGTCAAGGCTGGCCTGACCGAGCAAGGCGTGGCGTTTGACGGCGTCAAGGTCGAAAGCATGCTGTTCGACATCGAAGCCGGCATCGTGCGTTCGCAGATCCTGGCTGGTGAGCCCCGCATCGACGGCCGCGACACCCGCACCGTGCGTCCTATCGAAATTCGCAACTCCGTGCTGCCCCGCACCCACGGCTCGGCCCTGTTCACCCGTGGTGAAACTCAGGCTCTGGTGATTTCCACTCTGGGCACCGAGCGTGATGCACAGCGCATTGATGCGCTGGCTGGCGAATTCGAAGACACCTTCCTGTTCCACTACAACATGCCTCCCTTTGCCACTGGCGAAGTGGGTCGCATGGGTTCGACCAAGCGCCGCGAAATCGGCCACGGCCGTCTGGCCAAGCGTGCTCTGGCCGCTTGCCTGCCTTCCAAGGAAGAGTTCCCCTACACCATTCGCGTGGTGTCGGAAATCACCGAGTCCAACGGCTCTTCGTCCATGGCTTCGGTCTGCGGCGGCTGCCTGTCCATGATGGACGCTGGCGTTCCCATGAAGGCACATGTGGCAGGTATTGCCATGGGTCTGATCAAGGAAGACAACAAGTTTGCCGTGCTGACCGACATCCTGGGCGACGAAGATCACCTGGGTGACATGGACTTCAAGGTGGCCGGTACCACCAACGGTATTACTGCGCTGCAGATGGACATCAAGATCCAGGGCATTACCAAGGAAATCATGCAAGTGGCACTGGCGCAAGCCAAGGAAGCGCGCATGCACATTCTGGGCAAGATGCAAGAAGCCATGGGCGAAGCCAAGACCGAAGTGTCGGACTTTGCTCCCAAGCTGTTCACCATGAAGATCAACCCCGAGAAGATCCGTGACGTGATTGGCAAGGGCGGCGCTACCATTCGTGCGCTGACTGAAGAAACCGGTACCCAGATCAACATCTCGGAAGACGGCACCATCACCATCGCTGCGACTGACGGTGCCAAGGCTGAAGCTGCCAAGCTGCGCATTGAGCAGATCACCGCTGAAGTCGAAATCGGCAAGATCTACGAAGGCCCGATCGTCAAGCTTCTGGAATTCGGTGCCCTGATCAACCTGCTGCCCGGCAAGGATGGCCTGCTGCACATCAGCCAGATCGCCCACGAGCGCGTGGAGAAGGTGACGGACTACCTGCAAGAAGGCCAAGTGGTCAAGGTTAAGGTTTTGGAAACCGATGACAAGGGCCGGGTCAAGCTGTCCATGAAGGCTCTGATTGAGCGTCCTGCTGGTATGCCCGAGCGTGAACCCCGCGAACAGCGCGAGTACCGCGACCGTGCTCCTCGTCAGAACCGCGATTCCCGCGACAACCGTGAGCCACGTGAAAATCGTGCTTTCGGCGACGACCAGCAGCAACAGCAGCAGTAATTGCTGAGCAGGAGTCCATCGCGAGATGGGCTCCTGTTTTGTTGATGGCGAATTAATCCTGATTTGATAGCTGTTGGCGCTTATCTAATAAGAGCTAGCGCTTGATTTCATTGAAAAGCAAAGCCTGAATATGGAAATGAACACAATGCGAGCGGTGGAAATCACCAGCTATGGCACGCCCGACGTGCTGCGCATGGGTGTGCGTCCCATGCCTGTGGTGGGCGAGGGTGAAGTACTGATTCGCGTTGCCGCGAGCGGTATCAATCGCCCCGATGTGCTGCAGCGCAAAGGTCATTACGCGCCGCCTCCGGGGGCTTCGGATCTTCCGGGGCTGGAGGTGGCAGGGGTGATCGTTGCGGGCGATGAGCCGGCCATGGCGAAAGCGGGCTTCAAGCTCGGCAATCGCGTCTGCGCGCTGGTGGCGGGTGGTGGTTATGCGCAGTTTTGCGTTGCACCACTGGCCCAATGCCTGCCAGTGCCGACAGGCCTCAGTGATGTACAGGCGGCAGCCTTGCCCGAGACCTTTTTTACGGTCTGGAGCAATGTGTTTGACCGGGGGGCTTTGCAGCCCGGTGAAACCTTGCTGGTGCAGGGCGGCAGCAGCGGTATTGGTGTCACGGCGATTCAACTGGCCAAGGCCAGAGGTGCGCAAGTGATTGTCACGGCTGGCAGCGATGCCAAATGTGATGACTGCCTCCAGCTCGGGGCGGATCACGCCATCAACTACAAGACGCAGGATTTTGCGGCTGAAGTGCAGCGCATTACGGCAGGTGAGGGTGTCAATGTCATTCTGGACATGGTTGCCGGCAGCTACGTAGCGCGTGAAGTGCAATGCCTGGCGCCTGACGGGCGACTGGTCATCATTGCGGTGCAAGGTGGCGTCAAGGCCGAGCTGGATGCAGGTCTGGTGCTGCGCAAGCGGCTGACTATTACTGGCTCAACGCTGCGTGCTCGGTCTGTGGCCTTTAAGGCGGCAATTGCCGAGGCGCTCAAGCGCAATGTCTGGCCCCTGCTGGAGTCCGGCAAGGTGCGCCCAGCCATTTATCGTGAATTCGATGCTGCTGACGCGGCGCAGGCTCATGCGCTGATGGAGTCCAGCCAGCACACCGGAAAAATCGTTTTGACTTGGGAAACATGAAGCAAAAACTCATTGTTGGCAACTGGAAGATGAACGGCAGCCTGGCTGCCAATGCTGCTTTGCTGCAGGCCATCAAGCAGGGCTTGCCCGCCGATAACAAGGCCGGTGCTGCCGTGGCTGCACCTGCGTTATATCTCGCTCAAGTTCAGGCGGAACTTGCGGGTTCTGCTATCGGAGTGGGAGCGCAGGATGTCTCTCAGCACGAGCAGGGCGCCTTTACCGGCGAGATTTCAGCCACCATGCTCAAAGAGTTCGGCGTGCGCTATGCGCTGGTCGGACACTCCGAGCGTCGCCAGTACCATGGCGAAACCGATGTCATCGTGGCTGCAAAGGCGCAAGCTGCTTTGTCCAAGGGAATCACTCCCATCGTTTGCGTGGGTGAAACTCTGGCTGAACGCGAAACCGGTCAGACCGAAACCGTGGTCAAGCGTCAGCTGGCAGCCGTGATTCATCAAGTGGGTCAATGCGTGAGCGAGCTGGTGGTGGCCTATGAGCCTGTCTGGGCGATTGGCACCGGCAAGACGGCATCGCCTGAGCAGGCTCAGCAAGTGCATGCCGTGCTGCGTGCGCAGCTGGCGGCGGCTAGCGACAAGGCGGCTCGGGTTCCCTTGCTCTACGGTGGCAGCATGAATGCGGCAAATGCCGAGCAATTGCTGGCACAAGCCGATATCGATGGTGGTTTGATCGGCGGAGCTGCGCTAAAGGCCCCTGATTTCCTCGCCATCATTGCGGCAGCGCAATAATTCGTTTCTTCGTTAGCGCCATACCGCCGGTGTGGCGTGCAATGATTCAGATAACTAGGTTTTGATATGAACGTCTTTTCCAGCGTCATTCTCGCGGTCCAGATGCTGGCCGCTCTGGGCATGATCGGCCTGATCCTTATGCAGCACGGCAAGGGGGCCGATATGGGGGCTTCCTTTGGTAGCGGCTCATCGGGTAGCCTGTTTGGTGCATCCGGCAGTGCCAACTTCCTGTCACGCTCCACAGCGGCTCTGGCCACCGTGTTTTTCGTGGCGACTCTGGCTCTGGCCTATATGAGCAACATCCGCCCCGCTAGCTCCGGCAGCGTGCTGGAAGGCGCTCCTGTGACCGCTCCCGCCCCCGCTTCGTCGGCTCCTGCAACTGGTGCTGATGTGTCTGTGCCCTCAGCAACGCCTGCAGCCGGTGCTGAAGGCGCAGCGCAGATTCCTACGAAATAAATTAATAAAAGCTTGAAGAACTCCGGAATGCGGGGTTTTTCAAGCTAGAATCTAGGGATTGTCTGGGGATCAGAATCTTTGCAACGAAGGTTCCTGTGGTTGCCAGACTTTGAGACGATGCCGTCGTGGTGGAATTGGTAGACACGCTATCTTGAGGGGGTAGTGGCGAAAGCTGTGCGAGTTCGAGTCTCGCCGACGGCACCAACACATAACTAAAAACCTGCCCTGCTGATCAGGCAGTGATCGGTGAGGCATGTTTTAAAAAAACAAGGCCCACTCGATGAATATCGATCAGTACCTTCCCGTTCTCCTGTTTATTCTCATTGGTATTGCCGTGGGCGTCGTGCCCTTGGTGCTCGGCTACGTGCTGGGTCCGAATCGTCCGGATGATGCCAAGAACTCCCCTTACGAATGCGGTTTCGAAGCGTTTGAAGACGCCCGAATGAAATTTGATGTGCGCTACTACTTGGTCGCCATCTTGTTCATTTTGTTCGACCTGGAAATTGCATTTCTGCTGCCCTGGGCTGTCGCACTCAAAGATGTTGGCGGCGTGGGTTTTGTTGCTGTTCTGATCTTCTTGGCCATTCTGGTCGTGGGCTTTGCTTACGAGTGGAAAAAAGGCGCCCTGGATTGGGAATGAGTAGCTTCACTGAGGAAACACGATGATCGAAGGCGTGATGAAGGAAGGCTTCGTCACCACCAGTTATGACACGGTGGTGAACTGGGCCAAGACGGGGTCGATCTGGCCCATGACATTTGGCCTTGCCTGTTGTGCGGTGGAGATGATGCATGCAGCTGCTGCGCGCTATGACATTGGTCGCTTCGGCTCCGAAGTCTTCCGTGCCAGCCCCCGCCACTCGGACCTGATGATTGTTGCCGGTACGCTGTGCAACAAGATGGCCCCAGCGATGCGCAAGGTATATGACCAGATGTCCGAGCCTCGTTGGGTCATCTCCATGGGCTCTTGTGCCAATGGTGGTGGTTACTATCACTACAGCTATTCGGTGGTGCGCGGTTGCGATCGCATCGTACCGGTGGATGTCTATGTACCTGGTTGCCCCCCGACAGCGGAAGCGCTGATCTACGGCATCATCCAGCTGCAGCAGAAGATCCGTCGTACTCATACCATCGCTCGCGTTTAAAGGGCTGAGATGACTGCAATTGCAATTCACCCCGAGAAGCTTCGGGACGTGGTTACTGCGGCTTTGGGTGACAAGGTTCGCTCCATTACTCTGGCTTATGGCGAAGTGACGGTGGAAGTTTCCGCTGACAAATATCTGGAAGTGATGCAGATCCTGCGCAATGCGCCTGACTGCCAATTCGAGATGTTGATGGATTTGTGTGGTGTGGACTATTCCACGTATGCGGAAGTCGGCAAGGACGGTCCGCGTTTTGCCGTGGTGTCCCACCTGATGTCTCTGACGTTGAACCAGCGTCTGCGTGTGCGCGTGTTCTGCGCCGACGATGACTTCCCTGTTGTCGCATCGATCAACGACATCTGGAATGCGGCCAACTGGTTCGAGCGCGAAGCGTTTGACTTGTTCGGTATCGTGTTCGAAGGTCACGAAGATCTGCGTCGTATCCTGACCGACTATGGTTTCATCGGACACCCATTTCGCAAGGACTTTCCTGTGTCCGGCTATGTGGAAATGCGCTACGACGCCGAGCAGAAACGTGTGGTGTACCAGCCTGTCACGATCGAGCCGCGCGAAATCACTCCGCGCATCATTCGTGAAGAAAACTATGGCGGAGGCCTGCACTAAAGGGCGCGCCAGCGCCTTTTGACGGAAGACCATGGCTGAAATCAAGAACTACTCCCTGAACTTTGGTCCGCAGCACCCGGCAGCGCACGGTGTGCTGCGTCTGGTGCTGGAGCTCGACGGTGAGGTGGTGCAGCGCGCCGACCCTCATATCGGCCTGCTCCACCGTGCGACCGAAAAGCTGGCCGAAAGCAAGACGTATATCCAGTCGCTGCCCTATATGGACCGCCTGGATTACTGCTCGATGATGAGCAACGAGCATGCTTACTGCCTGGCCATTGAAAAGCTGATGGGCATTGAAGTGCCTATCCGTGCCCAGTACATCCGCGTGATGTTCTCGGAAATCACCCGCATCATGAATCACCTGATGTGGCTGGGGTCCTCGGGTAACGATGCTGGCAGCTCCACCATTCTGATCTACAGCTTCCGTGAACGCGAAGCGCTGATGGACATGTATGAAGCCGTTTCGGGTGCACGTATGCACGCGGCTTACTTCCGTCCTGGTGGCGTGTACCGCGATCTGCCGGACAGCATGCCTCAGTACAAGGCCAGCAAGGTGCGCAATGTGCGCTCCATGGAAGCCATGAACGAAGACCGCAAGGGCTCGCTGCTGGACTTCATCGATGCCTTTACCCAGCGCTTCCCCAAGTGCGCCGACGAATACGAAACCCTGCTGACCGATAACCGTATCTGGAAGCAGCGTAACGTTGGTATCGGCGTGTTGACCGCGGAGCGTGCTATCAATCTGGGTCTGACTGGCCCCATGTTGCGCGCCTCCGGCCTGCCTTGGGATATGCGCAAGACGCAGCCCTACGAGGTCTATGACAAGATGGACTTCGATGTGCCCGTGGGTGCAACAGGCGATTGCTATGACCGTTATCTGGTTCGCATGGCTGAAATGCGCGAATCGAACAAGATCATCAAGCAATGCGTGGACTGGCTGCGTGTCAATCCCGGCCCCGTGATTACGGACAACCACAAGGTTGCACCCGCAAGCCGCGAAGCCATGAAGTCCAATATGGAAGAGCTGATTCACCATTTCAAGCTCTTTACCGAAGGCTTCAAGGTTCCCGAGGGCGAGGCCTATGCCTCTGTCGAGCATCCCAAGGGTGAGTTCGGCATTTACTTGATCAGCGATGGCGCTAACAAGCCTTATCGCCTGAAGATTCGTCCACCAGGATTTGCGCACATGGCTGCTCTCGATGAAATGAGCCGTGGCCACATGCTGGCTGACGCCGTGATGGTGCTCAGTACCCTGGACATCGTGTTTGGAGACGTTGACCGATGATTACCGAAGCGACCAAAGAACGCTTTGCGCGTGAGGTGGCCAAGTACCCGGCTGAACAGAAGCAGTCGGCTGTCATGGCCTGTCTGAGCATCGTGCAGCAGGAGCAGGGCTGGGTCAGTGCGGAAAGTGAAGCCGTCATTGCCGATTATCTCGGCATGCCCGCTATTGCTGTGCACGAAGTTACTACGTTCTACAACATGTACAACCAGCACCCCGTTGGCAAGTACAAGTTGAACGTGTGTACCAACCTGCCATGCCAGTTGCGTGATGGCTACAAGGCCTTGCACCACCTGGAAAGCAAGCTGGGCATCAAGATGGGTGAGACCACTGCTGACGGCATGTTCACACTGCAGCAGTCCGAGTGCCAAGGCGCTTGCGCTGACTCTCCCGTGTTGCTGGTCAATGACCGCCACATGTGCAGTTTCATGACCAATGACAAGCTCGATGAGCTGGTTGACGGCCTGCGTGCCGCGGAGGGCAAGTAATGAGCTCCGCAGCACAAAACGTTCTGGCCAAGTTTGCCTCGACTGGTGAAGAAACCTGCTTTCATAACCGTCACATCAACCCGCAAATCTGCGCTGATCTGAATGGCAAGAATTGGTCCATCAAGGACTATGAAAGCCGTGGTGGTTACCAGGCTCTGCGCAAGCTGCTGGGTAAAGATGGCGGCGAAGGTCTGACGCAAGATCAGGTCATTGCTACCGTCAAGGAATCCGGTTTGCGCGGCCGTGGCGGCGCTGGCTTCCCTACGGGTTTGAAGTGGAGCTTCATGCCTCGCCAGTTCCCCGGTCAGAAGCACCTGGTGTGCAACTCCGACGAGGGTGAGCCGGGTACCTGCAAGGATCGCGAGATCCTCATGCATAACCCCCATATCGTGATCGAAGGCATGATCATTGCGGCCTACGCAATGGGTATCAGCATTGGTTACAACTACATCCACGGTGAAATCTTCGAAGTCTATGAGCGCTTCGAAGCCGCACTGGAAGAAGCCCGCGCTGCTGGCTTCTTGGGTGACAACATCATGGGCAGCAACTTCAGCTTCGAGCTGCACGCTCACCATGGTTTTGGCGCTTATATCTGCGGTGAAGAAACCGCGTTGCTGGAGTCGCTGGAAGGCAAGAAGGGTCAACCCCGCTTCAAGCCACCATTCCCCGCCAGCTTTGGTCTGTACGGCAAACCTACGACCATCAACAACACCGAAACCTTTGCGGCAGTCCCATGGATTATTCGCAATGGTGGCCAGGCGTATCTGGAATGTGGCAAGCCCAATAACGGCGGCACGAAGATCTATTCGGTCAGCGGTGACGTGAACCTGCCCGGCAACTACGAAGTGCCCATGGGCACGCCTTTCAGCAAGTTGCTGGAGCTGGCTGGCGGTGTGCGCACCGGCCGCAAGCTCAAGGCCGTGATCCCTGGTGGTTCCTCGTCGCCTGTGCTGCCTGCAGACATCATGATGCAGTGCACGATGGACTATGACTCCATCTCCAAGGCCGGCTCCATGCTGGGTTCGGGCGCCGTGATCGTGATGGATGACTCGCGCGATATGGTTGAAAGCCTGCTGCGCCTGTCGTACTTCTATTCCCACGAGTCCTGCGGCCAATGCACGCCTTGCCGTGAAGGCACAGGCTGGCTGTGGCGCGTGGTGAACCGTATTCAGCACGGCGAAGGCCGTCCGGAAGATATCGAGCTGTTGGACTCGGTATCCGTAAACATCATGGGACGCACAATCTGTGCGTTGGGCGATGCGGCAGCCATGCCGGTGCGCGCCATGATCAAGCACTTCCGCCACGAGTTTGAAGCGAAGATCCAGAACGCTTCCAAGCAGGCCGCATAAGCGGACTGATCGCGAGACAAGCATATGGTTGAAATTGAACTGGACGGAAAAAAGGTAGAGGTTCTGGAAGGCAGCATGGTCATGCATGCAGCCGAAAAGGCCGGCACCTATATTCCTCACTTCTGCTACCACAAGAAGCTCTCCATTGCGGCTAACTGCCGCATGTGCCTTGTGGATGTTGAAAAGGCTCCCAAGCCCATGCCTGCCTGCGCCACGCCAGTGACGCAAGGCATGATCGTGCGCACCAAGAGCGAAAAGGCCATCAAGGCCCAACAGTCGGTGATGGAGTTCTTGCTCATCAATCACCCACTGGATTGCCCCATCTGCGACCAGGGCGGCGAATGCCAGCTCCAGGACTTGGCAGTGGGCTACGGCAGCAGCTCTTCTCGTTACGAAGAAGAAAAGCGTGTTGTGCCCGTGAAGGATGTGGGGCCGCTGATTTCCATGCAGGAAATGAGCCGCTGCATTCACTGCACCCGTTGCGTGCGCTTTGGCCAGGAAGTGGCCGGCATCATGGAGCTGGGCATGGTCAACCGCGGCGAGCACGCTGAAATCACCACAGTCGTGGGCGATACAGTGGACTCCGAGCTGTCGGGCAACATGATCGACATCTGCCCCGTGGGCGCGTTGACCAGCAAGCCTTTCCGCTACAGCGCCCGTACTTGGGAGCTGTCGCGACGCAAGTCGGTGGCCCCGCACGACTCCACGGGTTCCAACCTGATTGTTCAGGTCAAGAACCACAAGGTCATGCGCGTTGTACCCTTCGAAAACGAAGAGATCAACGAATGCTGGATTGCCGACCGTGACCGCTTCTCCTACGAAGCACTGAACAGCGATGAACGTCTCACCAAGCCCATGCTCAAGCAGGGCGGCGTGTGGAAGGAAGTTGACTGGCAGACCGCTCTGGAATACGTGGCTAACGGCCTGCAGCAGATCAAGAACGACCATGGCGCTAGCGCCATTGGTGCTCTGGTCAGCCCCCACAGCACTGTGGAAGAGCTGTACCTGGCTGGCAAGCTGGTGCGCGGTGTGGGCAGCGAGAACATCGACTACCGCCTGCGCAATGCTGAGTTCACCGCCGCCCAAGGCGTGCAGTGGCTGGGTATGCCTATTGCCACTCTGAGCAATCTGCAGTCGGCTCTGGTCGTAGGCTCGAACCTGCGCAAGGATCACCCACTGTTTGCTCAGCGCATTCGTCAGGCGGCCAAGAAGGGCTGCAAGGTCTTCTCCATCAACGATCGCGTGTACGACTGGGCTCTGCCTGTTGCCGCTTCGGTGGTCGCTGCAGGTGACTGGACTCAGGCGCTGGCTGATGTGGCTGCCGCTGTGGCTGAAGCCAAGGGTGTGACTGCACCTGTGGCAGGTCAGGCTCATGACGAAGCCAAGGCCATTGCTGCAGCGCTGCTGGCGGGCGAGCAAAAGGCTGTGCTGCTGGGTAATGCCGCAGCTCACCACGCTCAAGCTACCACGCTGCTGGCTCTGGCTAACTGGATTGCTGAGCAAACCGGTGCGACTGTGGGTTACCTGACTGAAGCGGCCAACACCGTTGGCGCTCAATGGGTCAAGGCTGTACCGGCTGCTGGTGGCATGAACGCTGCTCAGATGATTTCTGGCAATGTCAAGGCTGCCATCTTGCTGAACGTCGAACCCGAGTTCGATAGCGCTGCTGGCAAGGCTGCCGTTGCGGGTCTGAACAAGGCCCAGATGGTTGTGACACTGAGCCCGTTCAAGGCGAACATGGAATTCAGCGATGTACTGCTGCCCATTGCTCCGTTCACCGAAACATCGGGCAGCTTTGTGAACGCCGAAGGTCGTCTGCAAAGCTTCCACGCTGTGGTCAAGCCTCTGGCTGAAACCCGTCCCGCATGGAAGGTGCTGCGCGTTCTGTCCAACTTGATGGGCGTGAAGAGCGTGGACTACGAAACGTCGCAAGACGTGCTGGCCGCTGCTACTGCTGGTGCCACGCAAGTGCCTGCCAGCGTGCTGAGCAATGCCGCTAAGGCAGTGAGCGCAGTGTCGGCTGGCAATGTGGCGGCTCCCGTGGTCGCAAGCATTTACCAGCTCGACAGCATTGTGCGCCGCGCTACGTCGCTGCAATTGACGGCAGACGCCCGTCAAGTTCGTGAGGGAGGCGCCGCATGATCGACGCATTGAAAGCTTGGGGCCTCGGATTGTCCGCAGCCCCCTTCTGGACCGACATGGCCTGGCCTGTCATCTGGATTCTGCTGGGCATCGTAGCTATCGTGGCTCCGCTGATGGGCGCTGTGGCTTATCTCACACTGTGGGAGCGCAAGCTGCTGGGCTTCATGCAGATTCGTTTTGGCCCTAATCGCGTGGGTCCATTTGGTCTGCTGCAGCCTCTGGCTGACGGCTTGAAGCTGCTGACCAAGGAGCTGATTCAGCCTACGGCAGCTGCCAAGGGCCTGTTCTATGTGGGCCCTGTCATGGCCATCATGCCGGCTCTGGCTGCATGGGTTGTGATCCCTTTCGCTCCCGAAGTGGCTCTGGCTAACGTGAATGCGGGTCTGCTGCTGATGATGGCCATTACTTCGATCGAAGTCTATGGCGTGATCATTGCGGGCTGGGCTTCGAACTCCAAGTACGCCTTCCTGGGCGCGCTGCGTGCTTCGGCTCAAATGGTGAGCTACGAAATCGCGTTGGGCTTCTGTTTCCTGGTGGTCATCATGGTCACCGGCAGCATGAACCTGACAGATATCGTGATGAGCCAGGGCAAGGGGCAGTTCGCATCCATGGGTGTGAGCGTTCTGTCGTGGAACTGGTTGCCTTTGCTGCCAATCTTCGTGGTCTACCTGATCTCGGTGGTTGCTGAAACCAACCGTCACCCGTTTGACGTGGTGGAAGGTGAAGCGGAAATTGTGGCCGGTCACATGGTCGAGTACTCGGGTATGGGCTTCGCAGTCTTCTTCCTGGCTGAATACGCCAGCATGTGGCTGGTTTCCATTTTGGCCGTCATCATGTTTCTGGGTGGCTGGTTGCCTCCGGTTGACTTCCTGGGATTCATCCCCGGTTGGATCTGGCTGGCTATCAAGACCTTCCTCGTGGTGTCGTGCTTCATCTGGATTCGCGCTACCTTCCCTCGCTTCCGTTATGACCAGATCATGCGTCTGGGCTGGAAGATCTTTATTCCCGTCACCCTCGTGTGGCTGGTGGTCGTGGGTGCTTGGCTGTACTCGCCTTGGAACATCTGGAAATAAGCGGAGTACGTATGTCTGCTGCAGTCGCTGCAACTCCTTTCTCCTTTAAGGATTTCCTCAAGAGCTTCATGCTCTGGGAACTGGTCAAGGGCATGGCCCTTACTGGCCGCTACACCTTCCGTCGCAAGATTACGGTGCAGTTCCCTGAGGAAAAAACCCCTCAGTCGCCACGCTTTCGTGGTCTGCACGCTCTGCGCCGTTATGACAACGGTGAAGAGCGCTGCATTGCCTGCAAGCTTTGCGAAGCCGTGTGCCCTGCCATGGCTATCACTATCGAGTCCGATGTGCGTGACGACGGCTCACGCCGCACCACGCGTTACGACATCGATTTGACCAAGTGCATCTTCTGTGGCTTCTGCGAAGAAAGCTGCCCGGTGGATTCCATCGTCGAGACGCACATCTTCGAATACCACGGCGAAAAGCGCGGTGACCTCTACTTCACCAAGGACATGCTCCTGGCAGTGGGTGACCGTTATGAAGCCGAGATTGCTGCCAACAAGGCAGCAGACGCCAAGTACCGCTGAAGCGGCTCCTTGATCACTTGAAGAGATTCGATTCATGGACGCCAAAACTGGTTTTTTCTATCTGTTCTCGGCAGTGCTGCTTTTTGCAGCCTTCCGGGTCGTCACGGCTCGCAACCCTGTGCATGCCGTGCTCAATCTGATTCTGGCTTTCTCGCAAGCAGCTGCTATCTGGCTGCTGTTGAAGGCTGAATTCCTTGGCATCGCTCTGGTGCTGGTCTATCTGGGCGCCGTGATGGTGCTGTTCCTGTTCGTGGTGATGATGCTCGATATCCGTATCGACGACATACGCCGCGGCTTCTGGAAGCATTTCTGGTATGCGGCTCCATTTGGGGTGCTGATTGCCGTTGAAATGGGCATGGTGCTGATGGGTGGTTTCGGTGATGTGGAGGACGTGAAGGCTGCAGGTGCGACCATGGTCAACGCTGCGGGTCAGATCGTTCCTTACTCGAACACTCATGAGCTAGGCAAGCTGCTGTACACGGAGTACCTGTACCCCGTGGAAATCGCGGCGGTGATCTTGCTGGTGGCCATGATTGCCGCCATTGCTCTGACCCTGCGCAAGCGCAAGGACAGCAAGGCAATGAACCCAGCGGATCAAATTCGTGTGCGCGCTTCTGACCGTATCAAGCTGGTCAGGGTGGAGACAACCAAGCCTGCACAAAAACCTGACGCCGAAGCTGCGGCGCCTGCTGTGGAGACAAAAGCATGACGCTGACTTTGGGCCACTTCCTGACGCTGGGTGCAATGCTGTTTGCAATCGCGGTGGTTGGCATCTTCCTGAACCGCAAGAACCTGATCGTCTTGCTCATGGCCATCGAGCTGATGCTCCTGGCCGTGAACACGAACTTTGTCGCGTTTTCCAGCTATCTGGGCGACATGCACGGGCAGGTGTTCGTGTTTTTCATCCTGACCGTAGCCGCTGCTGAAGCGGCAATCGGTCTGGCGATCTTGGTGCTGTTGTTCCGTAACAAGAGCAGCATCAACGCGGAAGACCTCAACACCCTCAAGGGTTGAGTTCGCCGTTACTTGCAAGGTTCTCTAGAAATGAGTCAAACCCTTTCTGCATCCCTGCTGCTTGCGGTGCCTCTGGCACCGCTGGTCGGCTCCCTACTCGCGGGTATTTGGGGCACGGCTTTCGGCGGCAACAAGATTGGTCGCACCGGCAGCAGCTCCCTGACGATTCTGGGCGTGCTCGCCGCCTTCATTCTGTCGGCACTCACGTTCAAGGCCGTCGTTTTTGACGGCGCCACGTTCAACGAGTCCATCTATACGTGGATGGTTGTCGGCGGCCTGAAGATGGAAATCGGTTTCCTGATCGATTCCATCACCGCCATGATGATGTGCGTGGTGACCTTTGTGTCGCTGATGGTGCACATCTACACCATGGGCTACATGGAAGAAGACGAAGGCTACAACCGCTTCTTCTCCTATATCTCTCTGTTCACCTTCTCCATGTTGATGCTTGTCATGAGCAACAACCTGCTGCAGCTATTCTTCGGCTGGGAAGCCGTGGGTCTGGTGTCCTACCTGCTGATCGGTTTTTACTACAAGAAGTCCACAGCCATTTTCGCCAACATGAAGGCCTTCTTGGTCAACCGTGTGGGTGACTTTGGCTTCATCTTGGGTATTGGTCTGATCGCTGCCTACACCGGTACGCTGAACTACTCTGAAATCTTTGCCAAGCTGCCCGAGATTCAGAACACTCAGCTGCCCGGTACAGGCTGGATGCTGGTGACCGTGACGGCCATCTGTCTGTTTGTGGGCGCAATGGGCAAGTCGGCCCAGTTCCCTCTGCATGCATGGCTGCCAGACTCCATGGAAGGCCCCACACCTATCTCCGCGCTGATTCACGCGGCGACCATGGTGACGGCGGGTATCTTCATGGTGTCCCGCATGTCTCCTCTGTTTGAGCTGTCGGATACGGCCCTGAACTTCATCCTCGTGATCGGTTCGATCACGGCGCTGTTCATGGGTATCCTGGGCATCATCCAGAACGACATCAAGCGCGTGATTGCGTACTCCACGCTGTCTCAGCTGGGTTACATGACCATAGCCCTGGGCGTGTCGGCTTACTCTGTGTCCGTGTTCCACCTGATGACGCACGCCTTCTTCAAGGCTTTGCTGTTCCTCGGAGCGGGTTCCGTCATCATGGGTATGCACCACAACCAGGACATCCGCTGGATGGGTGGCGTGCGCAAGTACATGCCTATCACCTGGATCACCTTCCTGCTGGGTAACCTCGCGTTGATCGGCACACCGTTCTTCTCGGGCTTCTACTCTAAGGACGCCATCATTGAAGCGGTTCACGCTTCTACCCTGCCTGCTGCTGGCTTTGCCAACTTCGCCGTGCTGGCTGGTGTGTTCATTACGGCCTTCTACTCGTTCCGCCTGTATTTCATCGTGTTCCACGGTAAAGAGCGCTACGACCAGAACCCCGATGCGCACCATGATGACCATCACGCACATGACGACCACCACGGCCATGGCCACGATGCCAAGCCGCATGAGTCGCCTCTGGTCGTGACCGGTCCTCTGATGCTGCTGGCCATCCCTTCGGTGGTGATCGGTGCGATTGCACTGATGCCCATGCTGTTTGGCGACTTCTTCAAGGGCGTGATCTACGTCGAGGGCTCCAAGCACGGCGCCATGGCTGAACTGGCCGAAAAGATTCACGGCTGGGTGCCTATGGCCCTGCACGGTTTCACGGCTGCACCGTTCTGGCTGGCTCTGGCTGGTGTGGTGGTGTCCTATGTGTTCTACATGGTCAAGCCTGAGATCCCCACCGCCATCATGGCTGCTTCCAAGAAGGTTGGTCTGTACCAGGTTCTGGAAGGCAAGTACGGCGTGGACTGGGTGTATGAAAACATCTTTGCCCGTGGTGCCCGTGCCTTCGGTAGCTTCTTCTGGAAGGTTGGCGACCAGGCCATCATTGATGGCGCGATGGTGAACGGCTCCTGGAAGCTCATGGCCAAGTTTGGTCAGTGGATGCGTGGTCTGCAAACAGGCTATGTCTATCACTACGCGTTGGTCATGCTGCTGGGTATCGTTGCCCTCATGACGTACTTCGTGTGGCTCAACAAGTAGTAGAGGAAGAACAAAAATGGGTTTGTTGAGTCTTTCTATCTGGGTACCGATTGCATTCGGCGCCCTTCTGCTGGCCTTCAGCAAGGAAGGGCAGGCCAACGCAGTGCGCTGGCTGGCCCTGATCGGCGCGCTGATCGGCTTTGCGGTAACCATTCCTTTGGTTACCGGTTTTGACACCACTACTGCCAATATGCAGTTTGTGGAGAACGCGCTCTGGATTGAGCGCTTCAACATCCACTACCACCTCGGCGTGGATGGCATCTCCATGTGGTTCGTTCCACTGACTGCTTTCATCTCCGTCGTTGTGGTGATTGCCTCCTGGGCAAACATCACAGAGCGCGTGAACCAGTACATGGGCGCGTTCCTGATCCTGTCGGGTCTGATGATCGGCGTCTTCTCGGCGCTGGACGGCATGCTCTTCTACGTGTTCTTCGAAGCCACCCTGATTCCGATGTATCTGATCATCGGTATCTGGGGTGGTCCGAACCGTATCTACGCTGCCTTCAAGTTCTTCCTGTACACCTTGATGGGCTCGCTGCTCACGCTGGTGGCGCTGATCTATCTGTACACCCAGTCGGGTGGCAGCTTCGAGATCCTGGACTGGCACAAGCTGCCACTGTCCGGCACCGCACAGACGCTGATCTTCTTTGCCTTCTTCGCCGCGTTTGCGGTGAAGGTGCCCATGTTCCCGTTCCACACATGGTTGCCAGACGTTCACGTGGAAGCGCCTACAGGCGGCTCCGCCGTGCTGGCTGCCATCATGCTGAAGCTGGGTGCTTACGGCTTCCTGCGCTTTTCGCTGCCCATTGCTCCTGATGCGGCACACGAGTGGTCGGGCCTGATGATCACGCTGTCGCTGATTGCCGTGATCTACGTGGGTGTGGTGGCTCTGGTGCAAAAGGACATGAAGAAGCTGGTGGCTTATTCTTCCGTAGCGCACATGGGCTTTGTGACTCTGGGCTTTTTCATGTTCAACAACCTCGGTATCTCCGGTGGTCTGGTGCAGATGATTGCCCACGGTTTCGTGTCTGGCGCCATGTTCCTGTGTATCGGCGTGCTGTATGACCGCGTTCACTCGCGTGAAATTGCTGCCTATGGTGGTGTGGTCAACACCATGCCCAAGTTTGCTGCCTTCGCACTGCTGTTCTCCATGGCCAACTGCGGTCTGCCTGCAACGGCCGGCTTCGTGGGTGAGTGGATGGTGATTCTGGGCGCTGTGCAATACAACTTCTGGATTGGCATGGGCGCTGCAACAGCCCTGATCTTTGGCGCTGCCTACACCCTGTGGATGTACAAGCGCGTGTACCTGGGTCCTGTGGCCAATGACCATGTGAAGGAACTCAAGGACATCAACTGCCGTGAATTCCTGGTTCTGGGCATTCTGGCTGCAGCCGTGATGGTCATGGGCCTGTATCCCAAGCCCTTCACCGATGTGATGGATGTGTCTGTGGCAGAGCTCATCAAGCATGTGGCTGTGAGCAAGCTCAACTGACCAGACTGAAACGAGAGACACGAGATGATTGACAACATCAGCTGGCTGGCTATTTACCCGGAGATTGTTCTCCTGGTCATGGCCTGCATCATTGCCTTGGTGGACTTGGGCGTGACAAGCGCCCGCCGCACAGGCACCTATGTTCTGACCATGCTCACCCTGCTTGTTGTAGCGGTGATGCAAGGCATGTATGCCTCTAGTGGCAATACCTTCTACGGCTGGGGCAACATGGTTGTCTCTGACGCCATGGGCAACTGGCTCAAGTGCTTTGCTACGATTGCCATGATGATCACCATGGTCTACGGCCGTCCCTACGCGGCCGAGCGTGACATGCTGCGCGGCGGTGAATTCTTCACCCTGTCCATGCTGTCGCTGCTGGGCATGTTCATCATGATCAGCGGCAACAACTTCCTGGTCCTGTATCTGGGGCTGGAGCTGCTGACCCTGTCCAGCTACGCGCTGGTGGCTCTGCGCCGTGACAATACTGCTGCTGTTGAAGCGGCCATGAAGTACTTCGTGCTGGGCGCCATGGCTTCGGGCTTCCTGCTGTACGGCATGTCCATGCTCTACGGTGCTACCGGTTCGCTGGATATCGGCCAAGTCTTCAAGGCCATTTACTCCGGTGAAATCAAGCATCAGGTGCTGGTCTTCGGTCTGGTGTTCGTGGTTGCTGGTCTGGCCTTCAAGCTGGGTGTGGTTCCCTTCCACATGTGGGTGCCTGACGTTTATCAGGGCGCACCTACAGCCATCACCGCTTTGATCGGTGGCGCTCCCAAGCTGGCTGCTTTTGCCATGACTATCCGCCTGCTGGTGGATGGACTGCTGCCCCTGGCCGTTGACTGGCAACAGATGCTGATGGTTCTGGCTGTTTGCTCGCTGCTGGTGGGTAATCTGGCCGGTCTGCAGCAGACCAGCCTCAAGCGCATGCTGGCTTACTCGACGATTTCCCAGATGGGCTTTGTCATGCTGGGCCTGATGTCGGGTGTGGTGGATGGCAAGGTTGATCCTGCGACCGTCGAAAACGCCTATAGCTCTGCGATGTTCTACGTGGTGACCTATGTGCTGACGGCTCTGGCATCCTTCGGTGTGATCTTGCTGCTGGCCCGCGAAGGCTTTGAAAGCGAAGAGATCGCTGATCTGGCTGGCCTGAACCAGCGCAGCCCGCTGTACGCTGGCGTGATGGCGATCTGTCTGTTCTCCATGGCTGGTATTCCTCCACTGGTGGGCTTCTATGCCAAGCTGTCCGTGCTGCAAGCACTGATTGCTTCGGGCAGCAGCCTGTACATCGGTCTGGCCGTGTTTGCTGTGATCATGTCGCTGATCGGCGCTTTCTATTACCTGCGCGTCGTCAAGGTCATGTACTTTGATGCTCCAATCACAGCTACCAGCGTGTCCGCTCCTCTGGATGTGCGCGTTGTGCTGACCATCAACGGTGCGCTGGTTCTGCTGCTGGGCATCTTGCCTGGTGGTCTGATGGCCTTGTGCGCTGACGCCGTGGTGCGTGCCCTGGCTTCCTGATAAGACGAATGCGATGAGGGCTTGATGCCCTCATCGCTTTTTCTAGGAATGGCTTAGTGTCTATTACCGCCTCTATCTGGCTCATCATCTTGGCTGCCCTTGTGGCAGCCAATTTGCCTTTTATCAACCAGCGTCTGGGCATCGTCGGCCCGGTCGTTACAGGTCGCAAGTCCTTGTGGGTTCGCCTGCTCGAAATGGTGATTCTCTATTTGCTGGTCGGCGGTTTCGGTCTGCTGCTTGAGCGCCGTGCCGGGCAGATATCACCACAAGGCTGGGAGTTTTATGCAGTGACTGCGACACTGTTTCTGACGCTGGCATTCCCCGGCTTCGTGTATCGCTATCTTGTCCATCGCAAGGGTTGAATGCAGCTATGAAAGTGCTTGATCTTCACTGCCCTGCAGGCCATGTCTTTGAAGGCTGGTTTGCATCGGAAGATGATTTTCAGAATCAGCTGCAACGCCAATTGGTGCAATGCCCCATGTGCGGCGACAGCGATGTGACCAAGCGCTTGAGTGCCCCTCGCCTGAATCTGGGTGCCCAGCCACCCAAGACACCTCAAGTCTCCACACCGGCTACAGCATCCGCCCCTGCGGTTCCGGCCGTCACGCCGGAGATCAGTGCGGAGGCGCGCGCACATCTTCAGTCCATGCAGGTCGCGTGGATGCAGTGGTCGCGCAAGGTGGCAGAAAACACCGAAGACGTAGGTCAGAAGTTTGCTGAAGAAGCGCGTCGCATTCACTATGGTGAAACCGAAGAACGTGCCATTCGCGGCCAGACCAGCCCCAAAGAAGCGATTGAACTGATGGAAGAAGGTATTGGCATTTTGCCACTGGCCTTGCCTGAAGCCGTCGGTGGCGAAGGTGGCAGCGGCAGCTTGCAATAGGCGCTGCTGATACTTTGCTGGCGAATTCGCACAGTGCAAAGATCAATCAATCAAGCTGGCAATAGATCGCATCGGCCAGAACTTGCAAACTCTCGCGCGGCAAGTCGGCACTCAGGGCGTAACCCTGCTGGCCATCAATCCAGTAAAAGCCATGTGTTGTGCCATTACGTGACCACTGAAAAGCGGCCGGTGCCGATGCTGTCGTAGTCTGCTGATCCAAGACAGAGACATAGAGCGTGAGACGCTCGCCGGCCATGTCTTCATACATGAACTGTGCTCGCGCCTGCCCTGTTTCGCCTGGCAGCAACCTTCCCCCCATGAGCTGAAAGCCTTGTGCCTCCAACACAGGTGTTTTCAGTGGCACGCCTAACCGTTTGGACAGCCACTGCACCAGATGCGCCTGCTGCTGCGCCACGACCTCTACCGGGTGGCGCTTCTCTGGCACATAGACCGCATGGGCCGCTGCGGCCTCGCGCACAAAGCCCGGCAACTGCTTTGTTAGGCCGGTTTGCGCGACTGCCATTTTTTGCTGACTTGCACCATAGCCAAGACCAAACCCCGCGCTGATACCCAGACTCAGCATCAGACCGGCAGCCAGTGCATGCTGCCAGCGCCATTGGATTGGCGGTTGACGCAGCGCCCGGGTGAGTTGAGGCGGAACTGGCTCATCCAGCACCTGAGTGTGCAGAGCTTGCAGGCTCGCAGTCTGGGCTTGAATGGCGGCCATACGCGCAGCTTCATCGGGGTGATCAGCTAGCCACTGCGCAACGGCTGCGGCACTTTCGGGCTGCAACTCTCCATCGACCCAGGCGTGCAGCGTGGTTTCATCAGGTCGCTGGTTGCTCATCTCACTTTCCTTCACTTCACAGCCCTCAGCACAGCACTTGCAGGCCGCTCGCCATCCATCAGGCGTCGCAGTTGCTCGCGTGCGCGGGACAGACGTGACATCACCGTACCCACTGGCACGCCCAGCATTTGCGCCGCTTCGCTGTAGCTGAATTGCTCCATGCCAATCAGCAACAGTACCTCCCGCGCCTGAGGGGAGAGCAGGCCCAGTGCCCGCTCCAGATCCAGCTGCAATGCCAGCTTGGGCATGGGGTCGTGGCTGGGGTCTTGCGCGTCATCGAGCTCCACGGTGCGATGCCGCGCCGCCTGCTGCCACTGGTTGGCGTAGAGGTTGTGCATCACCGTCAGCAGCCAGCTGAGCAAGGCTTTTTGCGCTTCTTCAGCTGTGGCAGCAGCGGGTGGATGCCATAGCGCCCATTTCTGGCAGGCCCGCTCCAGCGTATCTTGAACCAGATCATCAGCCAGCGCTGCATCACCCGCCAGCGCACGGGCATAGCGGCGCAGGCGGGGAATGTGGGCGAGGGCTGAGTTGATGTTCACTCGATACGCTCAAACAGGCTCAGGGCTTGGCAACATGCCAGCTGTTGTTGAGGAGGCCGTCGCCGGTCATGTCGCCGGGTTTGGTGTCCTTGGCCCAGTGGTAGAGCGGACGGCCTTTATAAGCCCACTGTTTGCTGCCGTCGTCGCGCATTACCACGCTCCAGTCGCCAATAGGGGTGGCATTGGCGAGGGCCATCAGCGGCGGCCAGTTGGTGGCGCAGCCGCCGTTGCACATGCTTTTGCCGGCAGCGTCTTTGTCAAAGACATAAAGCGTCATTTGCGTAGGGCCGACCAGCATGCCGTTCATGGTTGTCGCCGGAGACTTTGCCGGGGTGGCTGTGCCGGTGGCGCAGCCCGCTAGCAGGGCGGCAGAAAGAATCGTCAGGGATGCGATGCGAAGCATGGGAACTCTCCTTGTGGTTGACCTGCGGTAAACAGTTCAGGGGGGCGTTTTATTCCATGCTTTTTCAACAATGCATGCAAGCGTTGTTGATTTAATTTTTTTGATAGCGCCTACCGCTTGTTAAAAATGGATTTCATGAATAAAACAAGCTGGAACTTATGAATAAAAAGAGCAAGCAGCTTTGAAATGAATAGCGACTCCTGATGTCATTTGTCGCCATGGGTTTTCATGGGCGACAAATAGCAAGCATATTTGCGGCGCTTGGGATAGTAACCAAGTTACCTGCGTGGGAATTTTCAGGCACAGGGTTTACGGCAACTTTGCTGCTGCCTACACAGCTTGTCGGCGTTTGATCGACAGGCTGTTGTTATGAATATTGATAGCGCGACAGCTATGCCCATCATGAGGTTTGCGAGTACTGAAGTGGACGCTGACATCTGTGCGAGCTACTTTCTGCCGAATGCTTTGAGTCTTGCTCTTGCCGTTTGAAGTTTGCGATTACTCCTTTTGAGACCACCTATTTTTGGAGTACCTAGGGAAAGCATAAGTGGCTGCCTGCCACTCCCCTAGGAGTTTCCCGCTGCGGCAGCGCCGCCGGGCAGCCCAAGATGCCAAGCAAGTAGAGGGTGCATTACAAGGTGCACCTGTCTTTTGTTTTCCAGCACTCAGGATTGACGGCCAGCGCATGAGCGACCTAATTCTCGAAACCAAGCAACTCACCAAAGAGTTCAAAGGCTTTACCGCCGTCAGCAAGGTGGATCTGGCCGTGCAGCGTGGCTCCATTCATGCATTGATCGGGCCTAACGGTGCGGGCAAGACCACTTGCTTCAATTTGCTGACCAAGTTTCTGGAACCTACTTCCGGAAGCATTCAATTCAACGGCGTAGACATTACCCGCGAAGCCCCGGCGCAGATTGCGCGGCGCGGCGTGATTCGCTCGTTCCAGATATCGGCCGTATTCCCGCACAGCACTTTGCTGGAGAACGTGCGCATTGGCCTGCAGCGCAAGCTGGGTACGGCCTACCAGTTCTGGACCAGCGAGAAGACGCTGAATCAGCTCAATGACCGTGCCATGGAACTGTTGACCGAAGTCGGCCTGCAGGACCTGGCCGATGAACTGACCGTGAACCTGCCTTATGGCCGCAAGCGTGCATTGGAGATCGCCACCACGCTGGCCATGGAGCCCGAGTTGATGCTGCTGGATGAGCCCACGCAGGGCATGGGCCACGAGGACGTGGACCGCGTCACGCAGCTCATCAAGAAAGTCTCGGCTGGCCGCACCATCTTGATGGTGGAGCACAACATGAAAGTGATTGCGACGATTGCAGATCGCATCACCGTGCTGCAACGCGGCGCTGTGCTGGCCGAAGGGCACTACGAAGAAGTTTCAAAAAATCCGCAGGTGATGGAAGCCTATATGGGGACCACGGATGGGCAGTTGCAAGGTGCGCATTGAATGCTCCTCCCTGTGCCGTTCACGCGGCTTCCCCCTGAGGGGGACAGCACCATCGCTGCGGGGCGGCCCTTGCTTGGTGTTTTTGACTTGGGTTCGTGCCAGTTTTGAGATCAGATGAACAATGAATAAGACAAGTACTCCGGCGCTGGAAATTTCGGGACTCAATGCCTGGTATGGCGAGTCTCATGTGCTGCATGGCATGGACCTAGTGGTTAACCCTGGCGAGGTGGTGACATTGCTGGGCCGAAATGGTGCGGGCCGCACCTCCACGCTGCGCGCCATCATGGGCCTGACAGGATCGCGCAAGGGCTCCATCAAGATCAATGGGGTGGAAACCATTCAGTGGCCTACGCACAAGATTGCACATCTGGGCGTGGGCTACTGTCCCGAAGAGCGCGGCATTTTTTCCAGTCTCTCCTGCGAAGAAAACCTGATGCTGCCGCCGCCGCTCAAAACCGGCCAGCCCGGTATGAGCGTGGACGAGATCTACCAGATGTTCCCCAACCTCTACGAGCGCCGCAATAGCCAGGGCACGCGCCTGTCGGGTGGCGAGCAGCAGATGCTGGCCGTGGCGCGCATTCTGCGCACGGGCGCACGTCTGCTGCTGCTGGATGAAATTTCTGAAGGCTTGGCGCCCGTCATCGTTCAGACCCTGGCCCGCATGATTAAAACGCTGCGCGAAAAGGGCTACACCGTGGTGATGGTGGAGCAGAACTTCCGCTTTGCCGCGCCTCTGGCTGATCGATTCTATGTGGTCGAGCACGGCCATGTTGCGCTGCGTTTTGGCGCTGATGAGCTGGACGCAAAGATGTCTGTGCTTAATGAGCTGCTGGGCGTTTGACGCACTGAATTTCTCTTTTCTTTTTCATAACAAAGACCTAACCCTGGAGATCAAGATGAAAGCAAAACTGAGCGTTCTCTCGTGCATGCTGGCTGTTGCTGGTTTGACCAGCCCTCTGGTGCAAGCCCAGGAAAAAGTGAAGATCGGCTTTGTGACCGATATGTCCAGCCTGTATGCCGACGTGGAAGGCAAAAACGGCGCTCTGGCCATGCAAATGGCAATTGACGACTTTGGTGGCAAGGCGCTGGGTCAGCCCATTGAGCTGATGAGCGCAGACCACCAGAACAAGGCCGATATTGCTGCATCCAAGATGCGCGAGTGGATTGATACGCAGAACATCTCGCTGGTCTTCAGCGGCACCAACTCCGGTACAGCGCTGGCGGTCTCGCAAGTGGCGAATGAGAAGAAGCGCGTGCACATCAACAGCGGTGCAGGCTCTTCTGCTTTGACCAATGAGCAGTGCAACCCCTACACCGTGCACTACGCTTATGACACCGTGGCGCTTGCCAAGGGCACGGGTGGCGCGGTGGTCGATCGCGGTGGCAAGGACTGGTTCTTTTTGACGGCTGACTACGCCTTCGGTCAGGCGTTGGAGAGCGATACCACCAAGGTCATTCAAGCCAAGGGTGGCAAGGTGTTGGGCTCGGTCAGGCACCCTCTGAATGCGTCGGACTTCTCGTCCTTCCTGCTGCAGGCGCAAAGCTCCAAGGCCCATATTCTGGGCCTGGCCAATGCGGGTGGCGACACCATCAACGCCATCAAGGCAGCCAAAGAGTTCGGTATCAACAAGACCATGAAGACCGCCGGCCTGCTGGTCTTTCTGACCGATATTCATAGCCTGGGTCTGAAGAACACAGAAGGTCTGCTGCACACCACCAGTTGGTACTGGGACATGAATGACGAATCGCGCAAATTCGCCAACAAGTTCTTTGCCAAGACCAAGCGTATGCCTACCGATGTGCAGGCCGCGGACTACTCGGCTGTCATGAACTATCTGAAGGCCGTCGAAGCCGTCAAGACCACCAATGCGGACAAGGTGATGGCCCACCTGAAGAGCACGCCCATCAATGACTTTTATGGCAAGGGCGTGATCCGTCCGGATGGCACGTTTGCCCATGATATGTACCTGGTCGAAGCCAAGAAGCCCAGCGAATCCACCAAGCCCTGGGACTACCTCAAGGTCCTGACCAAGCTGCCTGCTGACACGGTCTGGACGACCAAGGCCGAGACCAAGTGCGCGCTCTGGAAGTAATCGCGACCTTGGACTGATGCACACCTAATACCCACCAGCGTATCTCTCATGGAAATCTTCGGCGTTTCATTGCCCGGCCTGATGAGCCAGCTCCTTCTGGGGCTGGTCAACGGTTCGTTCTACGCAATTCTGAGTCTGGGTCTGGCCGTGATTTTCGGCCTGCTCAATGTCATCAACTTTGCGCATGGCGCACTGTTCATGCTGGGCGCCATGTGCACCTGGATGGCCATGAGCTACTTTGGCATCAACTACTGGGTGATGCTGATTCTGTCGCCCGTGCTGGTGGGTATTCTGGGTGTGCTGATAGAGCGCTTTTTACTGCGCTGGATCTACAAGCTCGATCACCTCTACGGCCTGCTGCTCACGCTGGGACTGTCGCTGCTGATCGAAGGCGTGTTTCGCTCCGTCTACGGCGTCTCGGGTCTGGGCTATGACACGCCCGAGTTGCTGGAAGGTGCGACCAATCTGGGCTTCATGATTTTGCCCAACTACCGGGCGTGGGTGGTTGTGGCCTCCATTGTGGTCTGTGTGGCCACCTGGTTTGTGATCGAGAAGACGCGTATCGGTGCCTATCTGCGTGCTGGTACCGAGAACCCGCGTCTGGTTGAAGCCTTTGGCGTCAACGTGCCCGTCATGATCACGCTGACCTATGCCTTTGGTGCCGCACTGGCGGCTTTCGCTGGTGTGTTGGCTGCGCCGGTCTACCAAGTCACGCCGCTGATGGGGCAGAACCTCATCATCGTCGTATTTGCCGTGGTGGTGATTGGCGGCATGGGCTCCATCATGGGCTCCATCCTGACGGGGCTGGGGCTGGGTGTCATCGAAGGGCTGACCAAAGTGTTCTGGCCTGAAGCATCGTCCACCGTCGTGTTTTTTATCATGGTCATTGTTTTGCTGATTCGCCCCGCTGGCCTGTTCGGTAAAGAAAAATAAGAGGGGCACGACATGAAATCCAAGACGCTTGTTCAACGCATTGCCCCCGTGGGCTACGGCCTGCTGTTACTGGGCCTGATTGCAGCGCCGTTTCTCGGTGCCTATCCCGTCTTTGTGATGAAGCTCATGTGCTTCGCACTGTTTGCTTCTGCCTTTAACCTGCTGCTGGGCTATACGGGTCTGCTGTCCTTTGGTCATGCAGCCTTCCTAGGTGGCGCAGCCTATGTGGCGGGCTACAGCATCAAGGCCTGGGGCTTTACGCCAGAAATTGGCATGCTGCTGGGCACCGTGGTCGGCGGACTGCTGGGCTTGATCTTTGGCTGGCTGGCCATTCGCCGCCAGGGCATCTACTTCTCGATGATTACGCTGGCGCTGGCGCAGATGCTGTTTTTTGTCGCGCTGCAAGCCAAGTTCACCGGCGGTGAAGACGGCCTGCAAGGTGTGCCACGTGGCAAGCTGTTCGGCGTGATTGATCTGAGCAGTGATCTGACGATGTACTACGTGGCATTGGTGGTGGTGACACTCGCCTTCCTGCTCATCGTGCGCACCATTCACTCGCCTTTTGGTCAGGTGCTCAAGGCCATCAAGGAAAACGAGCCACGCGCGATCTCGCTGGGCTATGACGTGAACCGCTTCAAGCTGCTGGCCTTTGTGATCTCTGCTGCGCTCACCGGTCTGGCGGGCTCACTCAAGACGCTGGTATTGGGCTTTGCCACCTTGTCCGATGTGCACTGGACCACCTCTGGTCACGTGATTTTGATGACGCTGATGGGTGGCCTGGGCACGCTCTCCGGCCCGTTGCTGGGCTCGGCTGTGGTCGTGGCGCTGGAAAACAAGATTGGCGACTTCGGCACCTTCCTCGCTCACACCACGGGTGTTGAATGGTTTGGCACGCTGGGTGAGTCCGTTACCATCGTCACCGGCCTGATCTTTGTGCTGTGCGTGCTGATGTTCCGCAAGGGCATCATGGGCGAGCTAATTGCTTTTCTGGAAAAGAAAAGGTAGACAACCCCTGAGCGGCTTGGCCGCTTCCCCTTCTCTCGCTACGCGGGAGAGGGGCGATAGCCTCGGTGCGGGACGGCCCTTGCTTGCTGTCTCTGACTTGGCGTGTTACGAATCCTCTTACTGGTGCTTGTTGTGACGCTATAGCTTCATCGCTGAAACATAGCCGGTCATTTCAAGATAGCCACGGCCCACCGGGCTGCTACGGCCATCGGATGCAATGCGGCGCAGCTCACATAAACCTTCCCAGTAAATCGCGCCAGTGCTGGCGCGGCTGTCCAGTTCTTGGTCATCCACCAGTGCATACACTTCAAAGCGTCCGGCGGGCGTCTGCACACGCCATGCAACCGGATAGCGCGCCTTGCTGTGAGGACTGATCCAGTAGCGCAGCGGCTTAAATTGCACTTGATTGGCACTAAAGATTTGCGCATTTTCCCCGGCTTGGCGAAACGAGCCGCCAGCCCAGAGTGCGGAGCCGTCCGGGTGCCGTAGATGAAAGGCCGTCAGGGCGCTTCCGTCATCCAGATTCATACCAATCCAGTCCCAGCCCTGTGCCTCTTTATCCATGATGGCGGCGCTGCATTCATGGTCTAACCATGCGCGGTTGTGGGGGCTGGCTTGCACTGGCAGGCGTTGCTTGCCCAAGGTGATGAAGCCGTTGACTCTGAGCTGAGGCTGGCTGTAGTAATAGCTGGCCTGTTCTACTTGCGGGCCTTTGCGTGAAAGACCGTTGGAGCCCTGTAACAGCAAGTGCTGCGTGCTATCAAATTCAAGATCAAGAGTGAAGTCTTTGGCGGCAAGCTTGGCGCTGTAGCGGCTGGCCTGCGCCGCATCTTTCCCGGGGACAGTCTGGCGCTTCAGATACCAGTCGTTGATGTAGACATGGGTGTCGCTTTCACTGGCATCGGCCAGCCCCAGGCCTGCGCGCGCCATGCGCTGGTCGTGATGCAGTTTCTGGCCCTGAACATCGCATAGTGCGGCGTGGGCAAAGATCAGTTGTTTGGCGGCCAGCGGTGATTGCAGGCCTTGCGCAGCCGCAATGCGCGAGCGAAAAAAAGTCAGTTGAAAGCCCCACGGCTTTCCGTCTGCCTGCAACTGCCCGGTGATGTACCACCACTCGGTTTGCAGATCTGGATGGCTGCCAAAATCACGCGGAAATTGCAGCGATTTAATGGGCAATGCTCTGACTGAAGGCGCAAGCATCCAACTGCTCAAACCCAGGCCTGCTGCAGCCAGTGCATGCAGAGACATCCGGCGTGAGATGGCTGCGTCGGTGGGTGCGAAATGAGGTGCGAATTCGGATGGCATCAGGGGCAGTTGGCGCATGCCCCATTGTTACCGCTCAGCGTGTAGCGATGCTCTTTCAGAATTGCTGTGCATTAGCCAATATCAAGCAGCGGAACAATCACCATCCAGCTAATGCCAAAGCGATCCGTCACCATGCCAAAGCTGCGGGCAAAAAAGGTCTCGCCCAACGGCATCTGTACCTGACCTCCTTCGCCGATGGCGGCAAAGATGCGGTGAGCCTCATTTTCATTCGGGGCGGTGATAGAGAGGGCAAAGCCTTTGAAGTCAGGCTTGCCGCCATTCATGCCGTCCGAGGCCATGATCTGTGTCTCGCCAATCTGCATATTGGCGTGCATGATTTTTTCCGGGTCCATCTGACCAGGACCGCAGCCTTGCTCGGCGGCTGGTTCGGGCTGGGGCGGAGCGTCCTTGTAGCGCATCAGCGCCGTGACTTCTGCGCCGAGGGCCGCTTGATAGAACTCCAGAGCCTCTTCGCAGCGGCCATCAAAAAACAGATAGGACTGGACTTGCATACGAACTCCCCAGAGCTGAGTCAGAGCATTGATTGTGCGCTGCCCTTGTTTGCCGTTGTATGAAAAACGCTGCTGAGATTGCAGGTATAGCGATTGGGTATTTACCAGTCTTCTTTGACGGCCAGCACGGCATCTGCGCTGGCGGCTTTTCGTCCGGCCAGCCAGGCGGTGACGACTCCGGCGAGTATCACGGCTGCAGCAAGGCTCAGCAGGCGCAGTGCGGGCAGGCGCAGCTCCATCGTCCAGTGAAAGCTTTGCGGGTTGACCACGTGTACCAGAATCACCGACACCCCCAAGCCCAGCAGCGTGCCAGCCATGGCACCCAGCGTGGTCCACGCAAGCCCTTCTGCCGCGACCACGCTGAGCACATTGCGGCGTGTGAGGCCAAGGTGGGCCAGCAGTCCGAACTCTTTGCGCCGCGCCAGCACCTGGGCGCTGAAGCTGGCGGCAATGCCGAACAGGCCAATGCCAATGGCTACGGCCTGTAGCCAGTAGGTGACGGCAAAGCTGCGATCAAATATGCGCAGCGATCGCTCGCGCAAGGAGGTACTGCTGACAAATTCCAGAGCCACCGCAGGCTGGCCTGGTGTGGTGATGGCTTGCTCTATGGCGGCTTGCAAATCGGCGGGTGTGAGAGCGCCATCAGGCCGGGGCCAGATGGCCACTTCGCTGATCTGGGCGGCATTGCCGGCATCACCCGTCAGAGCCAGATAGTCCTGCCAGTCCAGTGCCACAGCGCCAAACTGGCGCACATAGTCGCGCCAGATGGATGCTATGTAAAACGTAGCTTCTTGCGCTTTATGGTCATGGGTTTGAAGGCTAAAAGCCTTTGAAAGCAGCGGCCACTCATCGCCGGGCTTCAAGCCATATAGCTGGGCCACGGCTTCGCTGATGTGTACGGGAATGCCACTGCGCGTTGAGGCGATCGGCCCGTCGACCCATGGCAGTTGCATGGCCTGATCACCTTTTAGCGGGCGAATCAACAGGCTGATGGCGGGGCGATCAGGGCTGAGCAGCAACTGGCTGCTGCGCATGGCTTGTGCGCGCTCTATCGCCGGCAACTGGCTGATGCTCTGTGCGGCGTCGGTGGGAAGCAAGGCTGCATCGACACGGCTTGAGCCACCGGCGGCACGTACATACAGAGGCGCAGGCAGCACGGCGTCCAGCCACTCCATCATGCTGCCGCGAAAGCTGGTGACCATTACCGTCAGCGCCACGGCCAGACTCAGGCTGGCCACCACGCCGCCCACGGCCACCGTGGTTGCGTGGCGCATACGGCGTGCGCGCTCAAGCGCCAGCATGGCCAGTGGCTGGCGTGACAGTTTGGCGGGCACCATTCCCAGCACCGTACCCAGCAGCCACGGCAGCGCCGCCATGCCGCCCAGTAGCAGCAAGCCCACCGCGATGTACGCGGCCAGCGGAATACCGGCGATGGGGGGCATGAAGGCCAGCGCCACGCTGGCTGACAGAAGTAGCAGCGCAGGCCACAGGTGCGGCGTTTTTTCATGCGTGCTGCCCAGGCCTTTGAGGGTGGCAGCGGGCGGTAAATCCATGGCGGCGCGTGCAGGCCACCATGCGCCAGCCAGCGTGGCGGCAATGCCGAGCAGGCCAAAAACCAGAGCAGCGACAGGGCTCCAGTGCAGCGTGGGCTGCACGCCGGCAAAAAAGCCGCCGCCCAGATCACCGCCCAGTATTTGCAGCGCCAGCCAAGCCAGTGCGCTGCCGAGTGCAATACCGGCCAGACTGCCTAGAACGCCCAGCGCCAGGGCCTCAAGCAGCACCAGAGCCATGCGCTGACGCGGCGTGGCACCCAGCACGGCCAGCAGCGCAAACTGCGGCGCACGTTGCGCCACGCTGAGTGCCAGTACCGAGAACACCAGAAATGCCCCGGTAAACAAAGCCACCAGCGCCAGCACCGTGAGATTGACGCGGTAGGCGCGCGACATCTCGCCCACGCGCTGCTGGTCGTCGCTGGGTTGTTGAATCAGCACCTGGCTCTGCCATGCGGGCAGGGCGTGTAAAGCGGCCGTGATCTGGCTGCGATCCGTGCTGTCGGCCAGCAAAAGGTCGATGCGATCAATACGGTCAAAGCGCTGCAGTTTTTGCTGCAACGCGGCAATGTCCATGATGGCAACGGGTGCGCCCGTAGCCGCCACCGTGCCTGCAATACGCAGTTGTTGGGGCTGGACATTGAGCAGCCATTGCAAGGGGGCGTTGATGGCTTGCGCGGGGCTGAGATGCAAAGCCTGCAAGGCGGCGGCGTTGAGAAACACCGCATCGGGCGCAAACAGATCGAGCCGGTTGCCGCCTTCAAAAAAATGCGGCATCAGCGCGGGGGCGACGGGGGCCAGCTTCAGCGCATCGCTGCCCAGCACGCGCAGCGCGGTGCCTTGAGTCGCGCCTTGCACCGCGCTTTTTGTGCGGCTGCGGGTGCTGGTATCGCCGGGATTGTGCGTGGGCAGCAGCACGGTGGTCTCCAGCCAGGGCACGGCAGTGGCAATGCCTTGGGTCTTGGCGACTTGCGGGTACAGCGCCAGCGGCAAACCACCTTGCATGGCGTGCAACTGCAAATCGGGCTGGCCGTTGACGCTGCGCACGGCGCGCGAGAATTCATCAAGCGCCGACTGGTTGATGACATGTACTGCAAAGCCCAGCGCCACGCCCAGCATGATGGCGAGCAGCGCCGTGGCCGTACGCCAGGGGTGCTGGCGCAGCTCTTGCCAGGAAAAGCTGGTCAGCAGCAGAAAGATGGGGGAGCGTGACATCACAGCGCGGGCTCGGTCTGCATGCCGCTGGCCGTCAGCCGCAGCACGCGATCGGCACGTTTTGCTGCATCGGCGGAATGGGTGACAAGGATGAGCGCCGTGCCGTTGTCGCGGGTTTGCTGCAGCAGCAAGTCCATGACCTGCTGGGCGGTGCAGGGGTCCAGGTTGCCCGTGGGCTCATCGGCCAGTAGCAGCTGCGGCGAATGGACCAGTGCGCGGGCAATGGCCACGCGCTGCAGCTGGCCGCCGCTGAGCTGCTGCGGCAGGCGCTGGCCCAGTCCATCCAGTCCCACGGCCTTGAGCACCTGCTGCACGCGTTGCTCACCTTGTGTATTCATGCGGCCCAGCAGCATCAGCGGCAGGGCGATGTTCTGCGCCACATCGAGATGCGGCAGCACATGAAAGGCCTGAAACACAAAGCCCAGATGTGCGCGGCGCCAGATGGCACGCGCTGTTTCGTCCAGCGTGGAAAGGTCTGTACCCTGATGCAGCACCTGGCCTTGCTGCCAGCTGTCCAGCCCGGCAAGGCAGTTGAGGAAGGTGGACTTGCCTACGCCAGAGTTTCCGACGATGGCGACAAACTCACCGACCTGAACCTCACAGCTGATTTGCTCGAAAACAGTGCTCTGGGCTTGCGCCTGTCCATAGCGTTTGGCCAGGTCTTGAACTTGCAGCAGTGGCTGAGATGAGATCGGGTTTGATGCGTTGGCTGCCATGAAGGCATCTTAACCAGCGCAGGCTGGGCGTTGACCTCGCTCAGCGAGCGGCTTGCTGCGCTGCGTCAATAACGGCCATGGCCGCATCCAGCAGTTGCTGCTGGGCATCTGCTGCATCGCAGGCAATGGCACGGCGCTGGGGCATGGAGCGCAGCCAGGTGATCTGGCGCTTGGCCAGCTGGCGGGTGGCAGCAATGCCTTTTTCGCGCAGCAGTTGGAGGTTGATTTCGGACTGGTTGTGTTGCTCTTGCCAGTCCAGTTCTTCCCAGGCCTGACGGTAGCCCACGCAGCGCATTGATGGCAGATCCAGATGCAGATCGCCGCGTGTGCGCAGCTGGCGCACCTCATCCAGAAAGCCTTGCTGCAGCATCAGATCAAAGCGCTGTGCAATGCGCTGATGCAGCCACTTACGGTCTTCGGGTTCCAGGGAGAAAAGGGCTGTAAGCCCCATCTGCACTGCGGGACCTGCTTTGTTTTTGGTAGTGTGAAAGCTCGACAGCGGTTTACCGGAAACATGCCACACCTCCAGCGCACGCTGAATGCGCTGGCTGTCGCCGGGTGCCAGGCGCGCAGCGGTCACGGGGTCGACTTCAGCCAGCTTGGCATGCATGGCGGGCCAACCCCGCTCGGCGGCTTGCGCATCCAGCATGGTGCGCACTTCGGGGTCTGCAGCGGGCATGTCGTCCAGCCCGTCCATTAGCGCCTTGAAATACAGCATGGTGCCGCCCACTAGCAGTGGTATGGCGTTGCGACTGCGGATGTCATCGACCCGCGTTTGCGTGTCGCGCACAAACTCTGCGGCGCTGTAGGACTGCAGCGGGTCGATGATGTCGATGAGATGATGCGGCACGGCGGCCAGCTCTGCGGCTGTCGGTTTGGCCGTGCCAATGTCCATGCTTTTGTAGACCAGGGCCGAGTCCACGCTGATGATCTCCGTCTTCTGCCAGCGCTGCGCCAGTCGTTCAGACAGCGCCAGTGCCGCAGCAGTTTTGCCCGAGGCGGTGGGACCAGCGATGGCGATACAGGGCAGGGGATGAGAAGCAGTCATGGCGCAGAAATCATTACAGGGCTGGGAGCCAAAAACAAATGGCCCGTGAGGCACGGACCATTGGCGTTTGCAGGCTGCGAAGGATAACGCACCCTATGCCCTTCCCTGTAGCAGCGGGGCTTAACCCTGTTTCAGGCTGGCAGGCACATAACGGTCTGCCTGAATGTCGGGCGACAGGCCGTGGCTGTAGCTTTCGGCGGTAATCGGCAGCAACTGCTCATTCCACTCTTCCCATTGCCTGCGCAGGCTCGTGAAGATTTCGGGCTGATGGTCTTTGAGGTTGGCGCGCTCGCGGGCATCGTCCTCGACGTTGAACAGAAACTCGTTGTCATTGATCTTGAGGTATTTCCACGGCCCTTGTCGCACGGCGCGCTGGGCTTGGGATTTGTAGCGCCAGAACAGAGTGCGCTCTTCGCTTGGCACATCGCCTTCCAAAACAGGCAGGATGTTCTGACCATCGCTAGGGTAGTTGGGGTCTTGCTGGGCTCCCGCGGCTGTCAGCAGTGTGGGCAGCCAGTCAAAAGTGGCGGTGACCTGTTCCTGCACCTGGGGCTGAATGCGAGCGCTCCAGCGCAGCAGCGTGGGTACGCGGATGCCGCCTTCCAGAAGCTCGGTCTTCTGGCCCGTGAACGGCCAAGTCTTGGAAAAGCGCTCGCCGCCGTTGTCGCTGGTGAAGATGACGATGGTGTTGTCGGCCTGACCGCTATCGTCTAGCGCCTGCAGCACCTGGCCCACGGCCTTGTCCAGCGCTTCGACGATTTCGCCGTATTTCTTCAGGCTGCCGCCGTCGTAGTGAAACAGGTTCTTGATGCTGTGAGCGACATGCTCGTCATCCGGCCCCTCCCAGGGCCAGTGTGGTGCTGTGAAATGCAGCGAGAGGAAAAAAGGCTTGGCGATGTTCTTGCGCTCCTGCACATAGCGCGTGGCTTCGTCGCCAAGGATATAGGTGTAGTAGCCCGAGCGCTCCACAGGCTCGCTGCCCTGCCAGAGATCGCGGTCGAATTGTTCGCCCACACCGGGCTTGTGTGTGAAGTAGTCGATGGCTCCGTGGTGGTTGCCAAAGAAATAGTCGTAGCCGCTGCGCTGCGGCCCATAGGCCGGGGGCTGGCCCAGATGCCACTTGCCGATGAGTGCGGTGTCGTAGCCTGCCTTCTTGAGCAGCGATGGCAGCGTAGGATGATCGGGCGGTAGGCCCAGCTGGCCGCCATAGCGCGCCAGCGGCTCTTCAAGTCCTGCACGCAAACGGTATTGGTAGCGTCCGGTAATCAATGCGATGCGGGTGGCCGAGCAGACGGCGGAGTTGGCATAGGCCTGATTGAAGCGCACGCCTTGGGCGGCAAGGCGGTCCAGATGCGGCGTCTTGAAGTCGGTTGCGCCATAGACGCCAAGGTCGGCCCAGCCCAGATCGTCGGCCAGGATGAAAACAATATTCGGAGCAGTCATGAGTCAGTTGCAGTGATTATTCGATGGAGAAACCCGAGGCCGTGATGACGGGACGCCACTTGGCGATCTCGGCCACACGCAGTTGCTCCAGCGCCTGCGGCGTGCGCGGGTCGGGTTGCAGAGAAAGTTCGGCCCATTTGGGTTGCAGCTTGGGGTCGATCAGGGCCTGGTTGACTGCGTGGTTGACGGTTTGAATCGCCTCGGCCGATGTGCCCTTACGCGCCCACAGGCTGTACCAGCCGCTGCCCATGGCCTTGGGATAGCCGGCTTCGGCAAAGGTCGGCACCTTGGGCAGTTCGCGGCTGCGCTGGTTGCCGAAGGTGCCCAGAATGCGCACCTTGCCTTCCTTGTGCAAGGGGCCGAGCTCGCTGGTGGTCTGAATCGCGGACGCCAGCTGGCCGCTGATCAGGTCGGTCATCATGGCTGGGCCGCCCTTGTAGGGCACATGTACGATGTTGACTCCTGCGGCTTCACCCAGCAGCAGGCCGAAGAAATGGGGCAGGCTGCCCACGGCCGGGCTGCCGAAATTGGCTTGCTGTGGGTGGGCCTTGAGCCAGGCCACATATTCCTGAATATTGCGCGCCGGGTGCTTGGCCGGAACGGCCAGACCGAACTGGAAATGCGCGAGCAGGCTGACCGGGGAAAAGTCGCGGGCCGGGTCGTAGCCAGGCTTTTTGTAGACGATCTGTGAGAGTACCGGGGTGATCAGCGGCGCAATCAGATAAGTGCCGCCGTCGCTGGGCGCATTGAGCAGAATCTGCGCTGCAATCTGCCCGTTGGCACCGGGCTTGTTGTCCACCACGACATAGTGGCTCTTGCCCAGTTGTGTGGCGATGTTTTCGGCCAGCACGCGTGCCAGCAGGTCAATGCCGCCGCCAGCACCAAAGCCCACCAGAATTCGGCTGGCCTGGGGTACGGAAGCCGCTTCAGCCGCCTTGGCCAAGGAGTTCAAAGAGAAGCTTGCGGCGCTGGCGGCAAGCAGCGAGTGCTGCAGAAAAGAACGACGGGAATGCATGGCTGTAGATCACAAAAGTGCGGCGCGTGGGCCAGTCCATGCATTCTGAAAAAATCTCTATAAAAAGAAAAATAATAAAAATTGGTTTTTAAATAGCTGAAACATCTTATGGGTTGGTGTTTTTGGCTTTGACGGTGTGGCACCAGCCTATTGCGCGTCAGCCTTCATGCCGAACAGCTCCTGCAGGGCCGCGCGGTACTGCTTGAGCGCCTTGCTCTGGGTGTTGTGGTGCGTGGCACCATCCACCAGCAAAAAGCGTTTGGGTTGCTGGGCCGCGTCAAACAGCTGTTGGCCCAGCCGAGCGGGAATCAGCGGGTCTGCCGAGCCATGCACAACCAGCAGTGGCGAGCCAATGCGGGCCACCTTGTCCACGGAGTCAAAGCGCTGCGTAATCAGCCAGCCAACGGGCAGCCAGCCCCAGCGCATGGAGTCAAGCACATCGGGGATGCTGGTGAAGGTGGATTCGACGATCACGCCCTGTTCATCATTCACGGCGCTGGCCAGGTCGATTGCTATAGCTCCGCCCAGAGAGTGGCCAAAGATATAGCGCGGCTTGCCCCCCGCCTTCTGGCCCAGCCAGCGCCATGCGGCGCGGGCGTCTTCGGCGGCGGATGCTTCAGAGGGCAGGGCCTTGCTGCTCTGGCCAAAACCCCGGTAGTCCACGGCCAGCACCGAAAAACCCATGGCGTGCAGCCGCCTGATACGGGGCGATGAACCCGTCACATTCCAGCGCGCACCGTGCAGAAACAGCAGCAGTGGCGCCTTGGTGTTGCTGGATGGCATCCACAGCGCATGCAGTTTTGCGGCGCTGCCGTCGCGGCTGCGAAAGTCAATCCACTGCTCCTGCATGCCTGCGGTGTTGGCGCCGGGCCAGCTGCGGTCGCTGGGCTGAAAAATCCACAGGCGCTGTCGGGCATCCAGCTCGTTCAAGCCCCAGCTGGCAAGGCCTGCAAGCATGGCCAGCCCCAGCGCAACCATGGCGCGGCGCAGACTCCAGAAGCGTGAGAGGAAAGGCATGGTTGAGTGAGGTGCAGAGAAGGCGGCTGTCAAGTGCTGCGCAAGTATGGCTGTCTCAACCTGCCCGATTCATTTGCAGGACATGAATTGGCGATATTCTTGAGGGGTGTTTCAACGCACAAATCGATAGCTGGTTGTGCAGCATCTGTGAGCGCTTGAAGCCTGTTTGAGGATTAGTTCAATATGTCGATCTGCCTGGGCCTTGCGGCCAACAAACTTCATCACCAGACCGAGGATGCCGCGCTGTTTTCCTTGCTGCGCGCCTGTGAGGCGGGGATTCGTGAGCTCAAGCTCGGCTTTCACACCGTGGGCCGAACCTACGATGCCATCACGGCCGCCAGCATGCTGCAGGGCTATAAAGGTCTGGTGCGCTATCCCTATGGCCGCGAAGGCGGGCTGATGAAGCTGGTCGCCGAAGTGGTGGGCATGGAAGGCGACGAGCGCGCGCTGGATGGTGCCATCTACCTGATGGACCCGGTCGATCCTTCCTCCATCTTCCCGGAAGCGCTGGCCATGAAGCGCCAGTGCGTGATTCACGGCAAGCCGTTTCTGTCGACTGTGGCATCCGCGCGTGACTGGATTGAGATGGAGCGCATTCACGCCGGTTTTGCGCGTGACCGCAATGCAGACCGTTTTTATGACTATGAAAACCAGACGCTGGCGCTGATCGCCCACGATGCGATGAAGCCCACGATGATGGACTTTGCCGAGCGCAACTTTGACCTGCTCAGCCGCTACCGCCGTCGCGTGGGCACGGGCACCACGGGCCAGAAGCTCAACGAGATGGCCTGGAGCAAGGGCTGGCCTACCGACAAGCCATGGGTGGACCGCTACAACAGCGGCCCGCTGGGGGGCGATGCACAGATTGCCGACCTGGTACTGGAAAAGCGCTGCCACCGTGCTATCTTTTTTGAAGACCCGCATGTGGCCCGCCAGCACGAAGCCGACATTCAGCTGCTGGAGCGAGCCGTCACGACTGTCACGCATGATGCGGTGTGCAGCACGTCGCCCAAGGTGGCGCAGCGCTGGTGCGATGCGGCGGTACAGCGCGGCACCTGAGCGCCCGGCGAGCTGTTTTAACGGCTGTTACCTGGCGCGATAGCGCATCAGTTCGGCCTTCAGCCAGGCCGCGCTGGGCTCGGCCTCCTTGCCTGCGCAGCGCACCTGGTAGGGCTTATGGCTCATGCTGCTTTCGCTGGCGGCGCGGGCGATGAAGTCTTCAGACGTGAGCACCCAGCCCTTTTTGAGCAGGTAGTCGTATTTGCCGCGCAGGTGGTCTGCCGCCTTGGCGCTGTCATACCAGCTGCCATTGCGCTGAAATTCGCAGCCTGAATTTTTAAGGTGGCTGATCAAATGCTCAATCTCCTGCGTGGCCGCAGGTGTGGGCTTTTCGGCCAGAGCGGCGCTGGTGGCTGCGCACAGCAGCAGGGCAGTAATGAGGTGCTTCTTCATGGTGCGTTGATCGTACAAAGACAAAAGCCGCAGCGATGAACTGCGGTTTTTTGACAGCACTTGTGTGGGTCAGCAGAGGTTTTTTTAAACGTTCAAGGCGCAGGCGTGGCCAGCGGCTTACCCTTTTCCACCACATACACGCCAATCAGTTTGACCGTGCCGCTGCTGGCGTTGTGCGCGTCATGCACGACGCCGGCGGGCACCACAAACGATTCACCAGCCTTGAGGGTGCGGGGCGGCTGGCCGTCGATAAGCAGCTCCACTTCGCCTTCGCTGATGTAGCTGATTTCATCGCCGGGGTGGGTGTGGCGACCGGCGCGTGCACCCGGTGCTACCTCAACCTTGGCCACAACCGCCTCGCGGCCCGGCACCGAGACATCGGCCTTGCCCACCATGGTGCGCGACAGGCCGCTGGCCTGCGCCATGGCGCTGCCGCTGATGAGAAACAGGGCGCTGGTGCAAAGCAGGGCAGCGGGTTTGAGCAAGTGGCGCATGGCAGTCCTTGGGGGTGAAACGTCAAAGAAACTTTTGTACCCGCTGCGCGCAAGCGGTGCATGAGGGCTTGCCCGCTTATGCACAGCGCTTTCTGATGGGCGGCAGATTTTCTAGAAGTAGTGCCGTATGCCCATGGCCACAGAACGGGCACCCACGCCCGCCTCGCCCGTCAGATAGCTGGCGCGCTCGTGGTTGTTGACGCGGGTGTAGAGCGCGTAGAGCTTGGTGCGGGAAGTGACGTTGTAGTTATAGGCCAGCGTCCATTGCATGGCCTGCGTACCGGCCTCGCCGCCTACCGCGCTGGCATAGCCTGCGTTCAGGTGATACTCGCTGGGGCCGTCTTCATACTGAATAGCCACGCGACCCATATTGCGTGTTCGCTGGCTGCTATCAACCTTGTAGTGAGCCTGATCCCAGCCACGGCTGTTCTGGATCAAACCTGCTAGTGTCCACGCACCCGTGGTGTAGGTGGCGCGCAGGGTGGCTTGTTCGGCCGCGCCCCAGCGGTTGTAGCCCATGCCCAGCGTCAAGTCGCCCAGTGCGTAATTGGCTGCCAGGTCCCATGCGTTATTGCGAGGCTCGGCCTGCTTTTTATGCAGGCTGGTGCCCAGCTCCACGGTCAGGCCCTGATATTCAGGCAGGCGCCAGGACACATGGTTGCCTCCGTTGGAGACCCATGCATACAGTGCATCGGATGAGATGCCGGTGTCAAAGTTATGCATGCTCACCACATCGGCAGTGGCGTAGTAGGCCTCGCTGAACATATGGCCCATGCGCAGCATGCCGAAGCTGCCGCTCAGGTTCACCTCGTTCTTGCGGTTGAAGTAGTTGCCACCGCTGTTCGCGCCAGTGTCCAGCTCAAAGCCGTGCTCCAGAATGAACCCGGCCTGCATGCCGCCGCCCAGATCTTCCTGTCCACGCAGACCCCAGAAGGATTCATTGCTGCGCAGGCCCTGCACGGCGGCTTGGCCTTCGGTCCAAGAGCTTTCGACTGAAGTGTTGATGCGGCCATAGATTTGTAGCGTGCCATTGGGCGCTTGCTGGGCATGGGCGGAAGCTGCGGAAATCAGCGCGGTCAAAGCAGCGGTGCTGGCAAAAAAAGCCAGACGCCTGCGGGGTAAAGCGGTCACGGGCAACAACAAATGCAAAGCGCCCGGCGGTACCGGGCGTTGTCAGAGGGCAGAAGGCGCGAGGCCCAATGCAGGAAGAGGGGCAATCCTAGGGGAAGCCCTTTGTTTGTGCAGGGCTGCGACTAGATACCGGCGTGTGGTGAGCTGTTTTTGCGAGCCTTGAGAGGCCTCCAAGGAGCACTCTCAGCAGCCATGAAAAAAGGCCCCGTAGGGCCTTTTTGCGAGCAGGTCAAGCGGTAAAGCTTAGATCACGCCTTGTGCCAGCATGGCGTCAGCCACCTTCACAAAGCCAGCGATGTTGGCGCCGTCGATGTAGCTCACAGTACCGTCTTCGCGCTTGCCGTGCTTCACGCAAGCAGCGTGGATGCTTTGCATGATCTGCAGCAGACGAGCATCCACTTCTTCAGCAGGCCAGGACAGGCGGGCCGAGTTTTGCGACATTTCCAGACCCGAAGTGGCCACGCCACCGGCGTTGGATGCCTTGCCGGGGGCGTACAGCACGCCAGCTGCTTCGAAGGCACGGGCGGCTTCGTTGGTGGAAGGCATGTTGGCGCCTTCAGCTACACACAGCACGCCGTTGGCGATCAGGGTCTTGGCATCGGCTTCGTTCAGTTCGTTCTGAGTGGCGCAAGGCAGGGCCACGTCCACCTTGATAGACCAGGGGCTCTTGCCGGCCAGGAATTCCACGCCGGAAACCAGCTTGGCGTAGTCGCTGACACGGCCATACTTGTGGTTCTTCACATCCATCAGGATGGCCAGCTTCTCGGTGGTGAAGCCGGCAGCGTCGTACACGGTGCCCGAGGAATCAGACACGCTGACAACCTTGGCACCCAGTTCCATGGCCTTTTCCACGGCGTATTGCGCCACATTACCGGAACCCGACACGGACACGGTCTTGCCTTCAAACGACTGGCCGCGAGTGGCCAGCATTTCACGAGCGAAGTACACGGTGCCGTAGCCGGTGGCTTCAGGACGGATCAGCGAGCCGCCGAAGGCCAGGCCCTTGCCGGTGAACACGGAAGCTGCGGTGTTCGACAGTTTCTTGTACATGCCTGCCATATAGCCCACTTCGCGGCCACCCACGCCGATGTCACCAGCCGGCACATCGGTGTCAGGACCCACGTGGCGGTACAGCTCGGTCACGAAGGCCTGGCAGAAGCGCATGACTTCGGCAGGGCTCTTGCCCTTGGGGTCGAAGTCGGAGCCGCCCTTGCCGCCGCCCATGGGCAGTGTGGTCAGTGCATTTTTGAAGGTTTGCTCGAAAGCCAGGAACTTCAGCACGGACTGGTTGACCGAGGGGTGGAAGCGCAGACCACCCTTGAAAGGACCGATGGCCATGCTGTGCTGAATGCGGAAGCCGCGGTTCACTTGCACATGGCCCTTGTCGTCAGTCCAGCTCACGCGGAACTGGATGATGCGCTCGGGCTCGACCAGACGCTCCAGCAGAGCATGTTCAGCGTACTTGGGGTTGTTCTCGATGAAGGGCCACAGGCTTTCCATCACTTCGGTGACGGCTTGCAGGAATTCGGGCTGGCCAGGGTTGCGTTGTGCGACTTCTTCCAGAAACTGGCCTACGGACTCGTACTTCATAAAGAGCTTTCTGACTAAACAAGGGAGCGTGCAAACTTGCGGAACCAAGATTATGCCAAAAAGTTATGCCTCTATGCATTATTTTGGTGAGTGAGTGCCCAAATTTGGTGCTGAGAGGCTGTTTGTTGGTGCATTTCCAGGGAGCTTGGCTAGATTTGGTGCACGGTCGAGCCTTGCTGCCGTGCATAAGCGTGGAATGTATGGCCTGCATTTTTTGCGTGCATAGGCCTCAATTTCCTGACACAAGGGCTGTACGGTTGCGACTTTCAGGCCAAAAAAAACGGCCATGTCGATGGACTATGGCCGTTTCAAGGTGGGTCTGCCTAGGTTGACCCGCGGTGCAGCAGAGGGTGTTTGGCAAACAAGTCTGCGGCCCAGTCCACAAAGGCCCGCACCTTGGCACTGAGGTGGCGGTTGGGGGGATAAACCACGTGAACAGGCAGAGGCGGTTGTTTCCAGTCGGGCAGGATTTCAACCAGTGCACCGCTGTCTAGCAAGGGCTGAGCGATGACCGTGACAAGCTGGGCAATGCCGAAACCGGACAGCACTGCTGCGGTGTAGGCATTGCTGTCGTTGGTCGCAAGCCGGTAGTTGCCGGGCACATCGATGGATTCCTCGCCTTGCTGGAATTCAAGCGGGTACATGCGACGCGTGTGACCAGAGAAAAACCCCACGATCTGATGGGAGGAATGGAGATCGTTTGGATGTTGAGGCATGCCGTAGCGCGCTATATAGGCCGGCGAGGCGACCGTGATCCAGTTCAGGCTGCCGATGCGCCTTGCCACCAGTGACTGATCGCTGAGTTCTCCGCCGCGGATCACGCAGTCCACATTGTCCCCAATCAGATCGACAAGACGGTCGCCCACGCCCAGGTCGATCTGGATGTCCGGATAGCGCTCGCAGAAATCAGATAGCGCGGGGATGATGACCATTTTTGCCATGGAACTGCCCACATCCAGCCTCAGTCTGCCGCTGGGGGCCGTCTGGGTATTGGCCATGCTCGCATCGAGATCGTCGAAATCATTGAGCAGGCGCGCGGCGCGTTCGTAATAGGCCGCGCCGTCGGGCGTAACAGTGACACGACGTGTTGTGCGATTGAGCAGTTTGACGCGCACACGCGCTTCCAGCGCCTGTATCTGTTTGGTGACCGTGCCCTTGGGCAGGTCTAGCGAGTCTGCGGCACGCGTGAAGTTGCCAGCTTCCACCACGCGAACAAAGACTCGCATGGCTTGGATTTGGTCCATGAGATGTTGCTCCTGCAACGCACGGCAAGGAGGTGCCGGCTGCGGAGAATTCTCACACAGGCCAGATCGGCTGATTGTTAGCCAAAACGAAACAGAGCAATGGTCGAGAGGCGGTTTTTCGCATGCACAAGCTTGCTTATAGTCCAGCCATCGACCATTGCCGCAGGTTCGCGCCATGTCCACACATTCATCGCTTCCGTCGGGTTCGCCCACTGAAGTGCATATCGCAGAAACAGATATCTCCATCGAGTTGCCCGAGCGCGAGCCAGTGGCTGCGCGCACCTATGGAAAACGCAACCCCGGCGTTGCGTCGCCTTTGGTGCTGCACTTTCATGGCGGGACGTTTGACTGTGGCTCGCTCGATAGCGGCGGTCATATCAGCCGTTTGCTGGCCGCAGCGGGTGCGGTCGTGGTGTCTCTGGCCTATCCGCTTGCGCCCAAGTATCCGTTTCCTCAGCCGATTGAAGTGGGCTACGCGGTGCTGCAGTGGCTCTACAAACATCGTGTGCGGCTGGCAGGTAAGGGGGCTGCGCTGTTTCTTGCCGGTGAAGAGGCTGGCGGTAATCTGGCCGCAGCCGTAGCGGTGGTCGCGCGTGACCGGGGCCTGCCGCCCTTGGCGGGGCAGATTCTTGTGTCGCCCATGCTCGATCCTTGTACGGGCACGGCCTCCCAGCGAGAAGCCACGACCAGCGACAGCGAATGCCGCTGGGCCAAAGGCTGGCGAGAGTATCTGAGCTGTCCTCTGGACGCCATGCACCCCTATGCCGTGCCAGGTTCTTCTCTGAGGCTGACTCAGCTGCCGCCAGCACTGGTGCTGGTAGGAGGAGATGACCCGCTGCGCGATGAAGCCCAGGCCTACGCCGGGCGTATGCGTGCCGCAGGCGTCACGGTCAGCCACTACGTGCTGCCGGGTGCTTCCAACTGGCCCCAGGCCTTGTCTGAAGCCGAGGTGTGCGCCGCTTGCAGCTCGACAGTGCAGCAGCACTTCGCGCGCTTTTTTGAGGCCTCCGTGACAAAGCCTGTCACATCCGGCGAGTCAGGCTAGTTTTTAAGCCATAGACAACTGCCGCTGCCAGCTTGCCGGTGAGAAAGCGGCAGTCGTTTGCTTTCCCAAGTTCGCCTTCTCGGTGCTTTCAGGCACCGGGCGGGCATCGTGTTCCCCGAAATACCGTTGTTGATCCTGAGGACGACTGCCATGAATACCGAATCTTCCACTCCCGCACCGCGTAAACGCTGGGCAATTCCTGCGACCTTTGCCGCTATTTTGGCGGTCAGCGCGGGCCTGTTTGGCCTGCATGGGCTCGATGCCAAAGCCGATGCAGCCCCTGCCCAGCCAGCCGCGACTTCTGTGTCCGTGGCGACTGTCGCCAAAAGCGATGTCACCGTCTGGGACGAGTTCTCGGGCCGTCTTGAAGCCGTGGAGCGTGTGGACATCCGCTCTCGTGTGGCCGGTGCCGTGCAGGCTGTGCATTTTCGCGAAGGTGCATTGGTCAAGCAGGGGGAGTTGCTGATCACGATTGACCCTGCACCCTATGTCGCTGAAGTGGAGCGGGCTGAAGCACAGGTTGCATCGGCCCGTGCGCGTCAGTCCTATGCACGCAGCGAGCAGGAACGTGCACGTCGCCTGTGGGATGAACGTGCGATTGCCCAGCGCGAGCTGGATGAGCGCGTCAACGCGGGCAGCGAGGCGGAAGCCAATCTGCGTGCCGCCCAGGCCTCGCTGCAGTCGGCTCGGCTGAATCTGGGCTATACCCAGGTACGCGCTCCGGTATCGGGCCGCATCGGCAAGCGAGAGATCACGGTGGGCAATTTGGTAGCTGCAGGTCCGGGTGCTCCGGTGCTGAGCACACTGGTTTCAGTTAGTCCTATTTATGCGAGCTTTGATGCGGACGAACAAGTCATTGTGCGGGCCCTCAAGGACTTGGGACGCAGCGCAGCGAACCGCTCAAGCATCGACAGCATTCCAGTACAGATGGGTACAGCCACGGTTGGCAGCACGCCTTTCGAAGGTCACTTGCAACTGATCGACAACCAGGTGGATGCCAGGAGCGGGACGGTGCGCGTACGTGCAGCCTTTGACAACAAGGATGGCGTATTGATCCCGGGCCAGTTTGCCCGCATCCGCATGGGACAGGCGCAGACCAGCAACATGCTGCTGGTCAGTGAGCGCGCCATTGGCACCGACCAGAGCAAAAAGTTCGTGATGGTGGTGGATGGCAACAACAAGGTCAACTACCGCGAGGTGGCGCTGGGGGCCTCGATCAACGGCCTGCGTGCCGTCACTCAGGGTCTGCAAGCGGGAGAGCGCGTGGTCGTCAATGGCCTGCAGCACATTCGCCCCGGTGCGCTGGTGGAGCCCAGGGAGATGGCCATGGACGCTGTGGGAGATGCTACGCAAAAGTCCGTGGAATCCGTCGAAAAAGTCGCAGCCAAGTCCTGAGTCGCACATTGAATAACACGCCTTAGCCGTACCCCTCCAAGCCTCAAAAAATGCCGCTTCTCAGCAGGCGGTATGGGCCGCGCTTTGCCGCGGTAAAGCAAAAAATCATGAATCTTTCAAAATTCTTCATAGACAGACCGATCTTTGCGGGTGTGCTGTCGCTATTGATGCTGATTGCCGGCTTGATAGCGATGGGCGGTCTGCCGATCTCCGAGTACCCCGAGGTCGCGCCGCCGTCCGTGGTGGTGCGGGCCCAGTACCCGGGTGCCAATCCCAAAGTCATTGCCGAAACCGTAGCCACGCCGCTGGAGGAGCAGATCAATGGTGTGGAAGGCATGCTCTACATGGGCAGCCAGGCCACCAGCGACGGCGTCATGACGCTGACGGTGACTTTCCGCCTGGGCACCGACCCCGACAAGGCCCAGCAAATGGTGCAAAACCGGGTCTCGCAGGCCGAGCCGCGTCTGCCTGAGGAAGTGCGCCGCCTGGGCATCACCACGGTGAAAAGTGCCCCCGACCTGACCATGGTGGTGCACTTGGTATCGCCCAACAAACGCTATGACATCAATTACCTGCGCAACTACGCGGTGCTGAACGTCAAGGATCCACTGGCACGCATCGAAGGCGTGGGTCAGATTCAGATTTTCGGCGGTGGCGATTACGCCATGCGCGTGTGGTTGGATCCACAGAAAGTGGCGCAGCGTGGTCTGTCGGCCAGCGATGTGGTGGCAGCGATTCGTGGCCAGAATGTGCAGGCTGCGGCCGGTGTGGTCGGTGCTTCGCCGGGTCTGCCGGGTGTGGACATGCAGTTGTCCATCAATGCCCAGGGGCGTTTGCAGACCGAGGAAGACTTTGGCGACATCATCGTAAAAAGCGGCGCTGATGGCGCGGTAACACGACTGCGCGATATCGGCCGATTGGAAATGGGCGCGGCAGACTATTCGCTGCGCTCGCTGCTCAACAACGATCCGGCTGTGGGCATGGGCGTGTTTCAGGCGCCTGGTTCGAATGCGCTGGAGATCTCGGCCAATGTGCGCAAGACCATGGACGAGCTCAACAAGAACATGCCGGAGGGGCTGGAGTATCGCATTGCCTATGACCCGACGCAGTTCGTGCGGGCATCGATTGAATCGGTGATTCACACACTGCTTGAAGCGATTGCTCTGGTGGTGATTGTGGTGATCTTGTTTCTGCAGACCTGGCGCGCCTCCATCATTCCGCTGCTGGCCGTGCCGGTGTCGGTGGTGGGCACTTTTGCCGTGCTGCATCTGCTGGGTTTTTCCATCAATGCACTGAGCTTGTTCGGACTGGTACTGGCCATCGGTATCGTGGTTGATGACGCTATCGTGGTGGTGGAGAACGTGGAGCGCAATATCGAGGCCGGGCTTTCGCCCCGTGATGCCACGTACCGCGCCATGCGCGAGGTGTCTGGTCCCATCATCGCCATTGCGCTGGTGCTGGTGGCGGTGTTTGTGCCGCTGGCCTTCATCAGCGGCCTGACAGGCCAGTTCTACAAGCAGTTCGCGGTGACGATTGCGATCTCCACTGTGATCTCGGCGATTAACTCGCTGACCCTCTCGCCCGCACTGGCCGCGTTGCTGCTGCGCAGCCACGATGCGCCCAAGGATGCGCTGACGCGTGGCATGGATAGCGCTTTCGGCTGGCTGTTCCGTGGTTTCAATCGCCTGTTTCATCGTGGCTCCGAGGCTTACAGCGCTGGCGTGGGTCGCGTTATCTCACGCAAGGCGCTGATGCTGGTCATCTATGTGGCGTTGATTGCCGTGACCTTCGGTCTGTTCAAGGCCGTGCCTGCGGGCTTTGTACCAGCACAGGACAAGCAGTATCTGATCGGTTTTGCGCAACTGCCTGATGGCGCCACACTGGATCGCACAGACGAGGTGGTCCGCCGCATGGGCGACATCATGAAACAGAACCCCCATGTGGAAGACACCATTGCCTTCCCGGGTCTGTCCATTAACGGCTTCACCAACAGCTCCAATTCCGGCATCGTCTTCGCCACACTCAAGCCCTTTGACGAGCGCAAGCGCGCCGACCAGAGCGGCGGTGCCGTAGCCGGTCAGCTCAACCAGGCTTTTGGCAGCATTCAGGACGCGTTCATCGTGATGTTCCCGCCACCACCCGTGGCCGGTCTGGGGACGACCGGCGGCTTCAAGCTGCAGCTGGAAGACCGCGCATCGTTGGGCTATGACCAGATGGATGCCGCCGTGAAGGCCTTCATGGCCAAGGCCTACGAGACGCCTGAACTCATGGGCATGTTCACGAGCTGGCAAGTCAATGTGCCGCAGTTGTATGCCGATATCGACCGGACCAAGGCGCGCCAGCTGGGCGTGCCGGTGACGGATATTTTCGAGACCATGCAGATTTATCTGGGCAGCCTGTATGCCAACGATTTCAACAAGTTTGGTCGTACCTACAGCGTGCGCGTGCAGGCCGATGCGCCTTACCGTGCGCGTGCCGAGGATATCGGCATGCTCAAGGTGCGTTCCACCTCTGGTGAAATGATTCCGCTTTCTGCGCTGATGAAGGTGGATTCCACCTTTGGGCCTGAACGCGCCATGCGCTACAACGGCTATCTCACGGCAGACATCAACGGCGGTCCAGCCCCCGGCTATTCGTCGGGGCAGGCCCAGGACGCCATCAAACGGATTGCTGCGGAGACATTGCCTCAGGGCATATCGTTTGAATGGACCGATCTGACCTATCAGGAAATTCTGGCCGGCAACTCTGCGATGCTGGTGTTCCCGCTGGCCATCTTGCTGGTGTTTCTGGTGCTGGCTGCGCAGTACGAAAGTCTGACGCTGCCCATCGCCATCATCCTGATTGTGCCCATGGGCTTGCTGGCGGCAATGGCCGGTGTCTGGCTCTCGGGCGGCGACAGCAATGTCTTCACACAGATTGGCCTGATTGTGCTTGTTGGCTTGAGTGCGAAGAACGCGATTCTGATCGTGGAGTTTGCCCGCGAGCTGGAGTTCGAGGGCCGCACCCCGGTGCAGGCCGCCATTGAAGCCAGTCGTTTGCGTCTGCGTCCCATCCTGATGACTTCGCTGGCCTTTGTGATGGGGGTTCTGCCACTGGTGGTGTCTAGCGGGGCGGGCTCTGAAATGCGCCGTGCCATGGGTGTTGCCGTGTTTTCCGGAATGATTGGGGTGACGGCCTTCGGCCTGTTCCTCACGCCCGTGTTTTATGTGTTGCTGCGCCGAATGGCAGGCAACCGCCCGCTCAAACAGCATGGTGACGTGCATGCGGATGTGCCTCAGCTGCACTCTGCTGGAGCAAGCCAAACACAGCACATGCCCGCCGCACCACGGGGTGAGCACGAATGAGCATCGAACGAACCCCAAAACAGGAGCCGATCATGAAGAACTCTATGCTTTCGAGCCGCCTGCTGCCACTGGTCATGGCGCTGGTACTTGTCGGTTGTGCCAGCGTGCCCCAGAGCCTGCCAGAACTGGCTGAGGCTCCGGTCTTCAAGGAGCATGGCGTCACACCTCCCGCAGGATGGACGCAGGCCTTGCCTGCAGAAGCCCAGCAGCGTGGTCAGTGGTGGTTGGTATTTGCGGATCCGGTGCTTGATACGCTGGTGGAAAAAGCCAGCGTGGATAACCAAAGTATTCAGGCTGCGGCGGCTCGCCTGGCCGAGGCCCGTGCACTGGCGCGCAGCGCCAATGCCCAGCGGCTGCCGCAGGTGGGCCTGGGTGGCGGCGTCAGCCGCGCTGCGGGTGCGGACAGAGCTACCGGTACCCAGCCTGCAACTTTGGGCAATGCCGGATTGAATGTGGCCTATGAGGTTGACCTGTTTGGCCGCATTTCTCAAGGTGTCGATGCGGCCCGGCTGGATGCGGAAGGACGCGAGGCCCTGCTGCAAAGCACACGCCTGGCCGTGCAGGCAGAAGTGGCTCAAACCTATCTGCAGCTGCGAGCCCTGGATGATGAGCGTGCGCTGATGCGCAAGACGGTCGATGCTTACCGCGATACGCTGCGCCTGTCGCAGCGCCGCGAGCAAGCGGGCGATATTGCCGAGCTGGACGTGGCGCGCATACAGGCCGAGCTGTCGGCCACCGAGTCTGATGCGCTGGCGCTGGATCGTCAGCGTTCCCAGATGGAGCATGCGCTGGCGGTGCTGGTGGGTGATTCCGCATCGCGCTTTGACTTGCCAGGCAGCGAATGGTTGACAGCCCTGCCCAGCATTCCGGCGGGCGTGCCATCAACGGTGCTGACGCGCAGGCCTGATATTTCTGCCGCTCAGCGTGCCGTGTTTGCGGCGCAGTTGCGAGTGGGCGTGGCCAAGACGGCCTGGTTTCCCAATATCTCGCTCACTAGTGCGGCGGGCTTTGCAGCACCGGATCTTGGCGATCTCTTCAAGTGGTCGGCGCGCTCCTGGGGCGTGGGTGCACTGCTGTCGCTTCCGGTCTTTGATGGCGGGCGGCGCGAGGCCGGTGTGCAGTCGGCCAGTGCGCAGCTGGATGCGGCTTTGGCAGCCTATCGTCAGCAGGCCCTGGTGGCATTTCAGGAAGTGGAGGATCAGCTGTCGTCCATCCGCATTCTGCAGGAACAGTCCACGGTACAGGCCCAGGCGGTAGTGGCCGCGCAGCGTGCGACCAGCCTATCGGATACGCGCTATCGCAATGGCTATGTCAGTCAGCTGGATTTGCTGGATGCGCGTCGCAGCGAGCTGCGCAACCGGCGCCAGGCCTTGCAGGTGAAATCTGCCCAGTACCAGGCAGCCGTGGGCCTGATTCGCTCGATTGGTGGGGCCTGGGACGTACCGGGTAACGAAGTGCTGACGCAGGCCGCTTTGCGTTGATGGACTGACGCGATGAAAAAGGCCCCTGCGGGGGCCTTTTCTTATTAGCGGCCGCGCAAAAACAGCGCGTCCAGCTCTTTCATGGTCAGCTGGCGCCAGGTGGGGCGGCCATGGTTGCACTGGTCAGAGCGCTCGGTGACTTCCATCTGGCGCAGCAGTGCGTTCATCTCGTCCAGCGTGAGCTTGCGGTTGGCACGCACGGCACCGTGGCAGGCCATGGTGGCCAGAATTTCATTGCGTGCACGCTGTACCACGGTGCTGGCATCGTGCTGGGCCAGTTCTGCCAGTACGCTGCGGGCCAGCTCCACCGCATCACCCTGCGCCAGCGTGGCAGGCACGGCGCGCACAGCCAAGGTCTTGGGCGAGAAGGGCGAGACCTCCATGCCCAGCGCCAGCAAGGTGTCGGCATGGGCCTCGGCGGTGGCCACTTCTTCACGTGTGGCGGCGAAGGTCGCCGGAATCAGCAAGGGCTGGCTGGGAATGTTCTCTTCGCCATTTTCCGTATTCACCGCGTTCTTGAGCTGCTCATAGACGATGCGCTCGTGGGCGGCATGCATGTCTACGATGATCATGCCTTGACTGTTCTCGGCCAGGATGTAGACGCCATGCAGCTGCGCCACGGCACGGCCCAGCGGCCAGACGGGGGCGGTGTCTGCGCTGGCTGGGGATGCGGTGGTGGCTGCTGCTGGTGTTGCGGCAACGGGTGCTGCAGCTGGTGCGGGTTGTGCCGCCACTTTTACTACCGATTCAATAGCTGCAGGCGCTTCTTGCACCTGCGCTACAGCCGCTTTTCGCTGAAAGTAGCTGGACTGGCCCGATGGACGCAGCTTGATGCCGTTGTCTTGCTCTACTGGGGCAGGAACAGGGATAGGGGCTGGCACGGGCGCCGCAAAAGGCTTGGCCGAAGTGACAGGGGTAGCGACAGGCGCAGCCGGTGATTCCGCCACAGGGGCTTGCGCTGGCATGACTGGCGCGGTTACCGCTTCGGCTTCTGCTGCTGTCGTTGGCACTGTTTGCGCGATGGGTGCTGCTGGCGTTTCAGCCTCAACCACTGGCGTCTGCTCGCGCATGGGCTCCCAGAGCTTGGCCAGATCGCTGACCGGGTTGCCGATTACGGACTCACCAAAACTCATGCGCGTTTGCGGCCAGGCGGGGGCGGCGGCAGCTGCGGGCTTGGTCGCTGTGGCTGCAGGTTCGTCGCTCAGGCCGGGCTGGCGTGCGGCTTCTTGCGCAGCGGCTTCCACCATGGCCGCAGCGCGGGGTGCGGCCAGGGCATTCTCAATGGCGTGGCGCACGGCCTGATGCACTTCGCGGCTTTCGCGAAAGCGCACTTCGATCTTGGTGGGGTGTACGTTCACATCCACGCGCGATGGGTCGATCTCGATGTACAGCGCGTAAATGGGCTGTTTGTTGCCGTGAAGAATGTCTTCATAAGCAGCGCGTGCGGCATGTGTCAATACCTTGTCGCGCACAAAGCGGCCATTGACGTAGCAGAACTGATGGTCGGGCTTGGAGCGCGAAGCGTCGGGCACGCCTGCGCGGCCGGTGACATGCACGGGGCCGGACCAGTGATCGACGATGACGGAGTTGGCGACAAATTTCTCGTTCAGCACATCGGCCAGTCGGCTGGCGATGGCTTCCTCGGGCGTGCCGGTGGCGGCGCGCCATTGCTCGACCAGCTTGCCTTCATGCCAGATGGCAAAGCCCACATCGGGGCGGGCCAGCGCGTGGCGGCGCACAGATTCAACGCAATGCGCCAGCTCGGTCGCATCGGTCTTGAGGAATTTGCGGCGGGCCGGGGTCGAGAAGAACAGCTCTTTGACTTCGACCGTGGTGCCTTGATTGCGGGCGGCAGGACGCAGCTCGCCACTGCGGGCGTCCAGCAGATAAGCGGTGTCTTGCCCGGCCGGGCGCGAGAAGATAGAGGTTTCAGACACCGAGGCAATGGCGGCCAGCGCCTCACCCCGGAAACCCATGGTGGCTACGGTTTCCAGATCATGCAGATCGGTAATTTTGCTGGTGGCATGGCGGCGCAGGGCTACGGGCAGCTCGTCACGCGGAATGCCGCAGCCGTCGTCTTCCACCGCAATCAGGCGCACACCACCGGCCAGAAGGCGCAAGGTGATCTGGCTGGCGCCGGAGTCCAGGGCGTTATCGACCAGCTCGCGCACCACGGATGCGGGGCGCTCCACCACCTCGCCGGCGGCGATCTGGCTGATCAGCTCATCGGGCAGGTCGCGAATAGGCCGACGCGGAGACTCCGCGGCCGTGGCCTGTGCAATGGTTTCGGAAGGGGTGGAAGAGAGTTCAGGGCTGGATGCGTTCACATCAATCATTCTAGGCTGGTGCGCAAGCCGGCTGGCGAGTGAGTTTTTGTGTGCGTGTTTTTGGCCAGCCAAAAACAAAAAGAGCTGCCATGAGCAGCTCTTTATCAGCCTCTGAAAGAGGGCTTAGTGGCGGTGACCGCGGCCACCCTTGGTCAATTCATTGCCGACCAGCGCGCCGGCGGCAGCGCCACCGATGGTGCCGATAGGGCCGCCAAACAGCACATTGCCGACAGCGCCGCCCGCAACAGCGCCAGCGCCGATGCCCACTTGTTGACGGCTGGGGCCATGTGCGCAGCCACCCAGTGCCAGAGCGCCAGTGAGTGCGACTGCCAGAGTCAGGGCCTTGCCGTAGCGCGTAGTGATCTTGTTCATGCTCGTATTCCTCTCGTCGTGCTAGTTGTGGGGAAGCGGTCCGGTCTTGCAGGCTCCCCAGAATTGGGGACGTGCCAGACGCGGGACTTGCGGGCCTTGGGCCGTGTTCTGGACAGCAATGCACGGCTTGCTGTCTGACATCTCTACTGTGCCAGCAGAAAGGGCAAGCTGACGTATTGTTGACGTATAGATTTATCAAAACTTGTAACAAACACCGTTTTGATGCCTGTGATTGTTGCAAGGGGAAAGCAACTGTGCCCGGAACATCAAAATCGCTAGCAGATCAGCGGCTCAGGTACAGGGGCTTCTGCCAGTCGAAGTACATTACGTGCCGGCATGCGCTGGTATGCCTCTTCTTAATTTTGAGGACTGTGTTTTGGAAATCATTCAGTTTCTGATCGACTTCATCCTGCATATCGACAAGCACCTGGAAGCATTTGTCGTCGCCTACGGCCCCTGGGTGTATGCCTTGCTGTTCATCATCGTGTTTGTGGAAACCGGCGTGGTGGTCATGCCCTTCCTGCCCGGTGATTCGCTGATGTTCATCGTGGGGGCGCTGTGCGGTGCCGGTTATATGAACTATCCGCTGGCCGTGGTCGTGCTGCTTGCGGCCGCCATTCTGGGCGACCAGAGCAATTACACGATTGGCCGCTACCTGGGGCCCAAGGTTTTCCAGTGGGAAGACTCGCGCTGGTTCAACCGCAAGGCCTTTGATCAGGCTCACAGCTTTTATGAGCGCTACGGCGGTGTGACCATCATCCTGGCGCGCTTCATGCCGTTTATTCGCACCTTTGCACCCTTTGTGGCCGGTGTGGCGCACATGGACCGTGGGCGTTTCAGCATGTTCAACGTGGTGGGTGCGATTCTGTGGGTGGTGGGTATCAGCGCCGCAGGCTATTTCTTCGGGAATATGGAATGGGTGAAGAACAACCTGGAAAAAATCATCTGGGGTCTGATTCTGGTGCCCGGGCTGATTGCCATCATCGGCGCATGGCGTGCGGGCAAGGCAGAGAAGGCGGACAAGCCCAAGGCCGTTTGATCTGCCGTTTTAATAGCGCCTAGCGCTTGTCGAATAAGCGCTAGAGCCTTGTTTGATGCACAAGAAAGCCCCGGCATGCCGGGGCTTCTTTAATGGGTGAGTGGTTGTGAAGGGTCGGCTGACGTCTCGAGGCTGGTGCTCGCGGAGCTTATTGGCGCTTGCCCACTTCGTTGCCAATCAGTGCACCAGCGGCTGCGCCGCCCACGGTACCCAGTGTGCCGCCAAACACGGCATTGCCCACCACGCCGCCAGCCACGGCACCCACACCGGTGCCAACTTGTGCATTGGTGGGAGAGGTAGAGCAGCCGGCCATGAAGAGGCTGAGGGCTGCAGAGATGGTTAACGCCAAGGTTCGCAGTTTCATGAGGTCTCTCCTGTATCGCTGCCGCGAGGACAGCTTTTTGAAAACAGGCTTTGATAGTGAACCTTGACGCGCGCTCTTTTAGTAGGAGATGGGGCCAAGCTCATGTCATTTGAGCTTGGCAGCTGTCATCGTTTTGGCCATAAAGCTGACAGCAGTGACTAATGGTTTATGGCAAGCGCGGCGGATTTGTTCAAACCGAGCGGCTGCGCGCCAGCGGCGGGTTGTGCGCAAAGTAGTTGCGAATGCCGCGCATCAGCGCATCAGCCAGTTGATCGCGGTAGGCGGCAGATGCCAGCTTGGCCTCTTCTTCAGGGTTGCTGATAAAGGCGGTTTCGACCAGCACGCTGGGAATGTCTGGTGCTTTGAGTACGGCGAAACCGGCTTGCTCTACACGCGCCTTGTGCAGCTTGGCCATACCGCCAATCTCGCCCAGCAGCGAAGTACCGAGCTTGAGGCTGTCCTTGATTTGCGCCGTGGTACTCATGTCCAGCAGCATGCGCTGCACATGCCGGTCTTGCATGCCGCCCACATTCAGGCCACCCACCAGGTCAGCCTGATTTTCCTTGTTGGCCAGCCAGCGCGCCGCCGTGCTGGAGGCACCGCGTTCGCTGAGTGCAAACACGCTGGCACCGCGAGCGGCGGGTGTGGTGAAGGCATCGGCATGAATGCTGATGAACAGGTCAGCCTGCACGCGGCGGGCTTTTTCCACGCGGGTGGCAAGGGGGACGAAGAAATCGGCATCGCGGGTCATCACGGCGCGCATGGGGCTGCCGCCAATGCGGGAGTTGTTGATGCGCTCGCGCAGCAGGTGCGCCACCTTGAGCACCACATCTTTCTCGCGCAGACCGCTGGGGCCGGTGGCACCGGGGTCTTCACCGCCGTGGCCGGGGTCCAGCACCACGATGATGATGCGGTCCGTGCTTTGCGAGGTGGCAATGTTGGGCGCAGGCCGTGGCGCGGGTGCTGGTGCGGGCGCAGGCCTTGGGGCCGGAGCGGGCGCTTGAGCAATCACGGCGGGTGCTGCGGCGACCGGGGCAGGCGAGGGTGCAGGCACGCGCTGATTGCGCTGGGCAATCAGGTCGCCCAGCGGGTCAGCCTGCGGCGCGGCGGCAATGACGGCTGGTGGCGGTGTGGTGATCAGGCCGCTGTGAGGGGTGGGTGCGGCGGCGATAGCACCGGTGCTGCCCACGCTGCTGGCATCTCGCAGGCGTTCGCTGATCAGTGCTTCCAGCGGATCCACCGCCTTGGCGGGGTACAGATCCAGTACCAGGCGGTGCTTATAGGGGGCAATCGGCTGCAGCGTGAAGACCTGGGGGCGGGCTTCTTGTTTGAGGTCGATGACCAGTCGTACCACACCCGGTGCGAACTGGCCCACGCGGATGCTGGCGATATTCGGATCGTCGGGGCGAACCTTGGCCACCAGCTCTTTCAGGGCCGGGTTCAGATCCAGCCCTTCCACATCGACGGCCAGGCGCGGTGGGGAGGAGACGAAGACGGGCTTGGCTGTCAGCGGAATATCGGATTCCAGTGTGACACGTGAATAATCGGGGGCGGGCCAGATGCGCACGGCCACAATACTGGCCCCTTGCGCAATATGCTGGCGACCCAGCAGCAAGACGATGCTGCCTGCCTGCAGCAGGTTGCGCCGGGACAGACCGAATGGAGCAGGGGTGGGGTAAGTTTTGCTCATGCCGTAAATGCTTCAAGCACCGTGCAGCCTGCGGGGGTGCCTGCTTTGAGCGTCACCTGCCGTTGCACATCGTCAATTGCTTCAATATGGATAGCGATGTCCGCAACAGGTGTAACCGCTGCAGCCTTTTCGGGCCATTCTGCCAGCTTGAGCCCGGGGCTTGCAAAAATGTCGCGAAAACCCGCATCTTCCCATTCCCGTGGGTCGTCAAAGCGGTAGAAGTCAAAGTGCCAGATGGACAGGTCGCCCGCCTCATGCGGCTCCACCACGGCATAGGTGGGGCTTTTGATGCGGCCTTGCACGCCCAGAGCGCGCAGCCAGTGGCGCACCAGCGTGGTCTTGCCCGCGCCCAGGTCACCGTGCAGAGTGGCATAGGCGTTGCGCAACTGGGGCAGGGCCGCCAGTTGTTGTGCAAAACGCTGAGTATCTTGTTCGTCGCGCCAGACTATCTGTAGCTGCGCCAGCGCGGGTGCAGGATCGCTTCCTACAATTCGGGGAGTATGTTGAGCAGCAGTCAATTGATTCCTTTGATGCAAGCCTGGGCTCGCGAGCTGGGATTTTCCCAAATCGGCGTGGCGGGCGTAGATTTGTCTTCGGCAGAGCCCGGCTTGCTGCAATGGTTGGCGCAAGGGTTTCATGGCGAGATGCACTATATGCAGACCCATGGTTTAAAACGAGCGCGCCCCGCGGAATTAGTTCCCGGAACCGTGAGCGTGATTACCGTGCGCATGGATTATCTGCCCCAAGCCACGGCGGATGGTTGGCAGGCCGTGGAATGGGATCGCTTGAAGAACCCCGCCGAAGGCATTGTCTCCATCTATGCCCGGGGGCGGGATTATCACAAGGTGCTGCGCAACCGCCTGCAAAAGCTGGCCGAGCGCATTGCGCAGGAAATGGGCCCGTTTGGCCACCGCGCCTTTACTGATTCGGCCCCCGTGCTGGAGGCCGAGCTGGCCAGTCGCAGCGGCCAGGGCTGGCGCGGCAAGCACACGCTGGTGCTGAGCCGCGAGGCGGGATCCATGTTCTTTCTGGGCGAGATTTATGTGGACTTCGCCATTGACCCTACCGAGCCGGTGACTGCGCACTGCGGCAACTGTACATCCTGCATAGACGCCTGCCCCACGGGTGCCATCATCGCGCCGCACAAGGTGGATGCGCGTCGCTGCATTTCGTACCTGACGATTGAGCACGCGGGCAGCATTCCCGAAGACATGCGCCCGCTGCTGGCCAACCGCATCTACGGCTGCGACGACTGCCAGCTGGCCTGCCCCTGGAACAAGTTTGCCAAGCCCAGCCAGTTGCCAGACTTTGACGCCCGCGCCGGGCTGACAGGCTCGCAGCTGGTGCATTTCTTTGCCTGGGATGAAACCACGTTTTTGCGCATCACCGAAGGCAGCCCCATTCGCCGCATTGGCCATGCCCGCTGGCTGCGCAATGTGGCTGTGGCATTGGGCAACGCATGGCGTGAGACAGGTCAGCCCGAGCTGCAAGCAGCGCTGCAAACCCGTGTCAGTCACCCAGACCCCGTGGTCGCCGAGCATGTGGCCTGGGCGCTGGCGCAGCGCGCTTGATTTTTGATTCAATAGGGCTCTGGTACTTATTGAATAAGCCTTGGCAGCTATTGAATTTGATCAAACCCCAATCAGCCAAAGCCCAAACGGCAAGCTGAGCACGCCCAGCATGGTCGAGAGCGACACCAGGCTTGCCACAAACGCCCCCTCATATCCCATGCGCACCGCCAGCACATAGCAGGACGAGGCCGTGGGCATGCTGGAAAACGCCATCAGTGCAATGGCCTGCGCACCGTGAAGTCCGAACAATCGCACCATGCCAAAGGCAATCAGTGGCTGAATGGCATGGCGTATCAGCAGCAGCTCGCCGGCCAGCAGCTTGTTGCTGGCCAGTGCGCTGACCTTGAGCCCCGCCCCCGCCGCCATCAGCCCCAGGGCAATCGAGGCTGCGCCCAGGCGTGTCACCGGTGTTTCCAGCAACTCGGGAATCTTCAGGCCTGCGGCATTGAAGATCAGGGCGCAGACGGTGCTGACGATCAGCGGGTTGCGCAGCAAATGGCCCACAAAATGCTGGCTGCTGCCGCGTGTCATGGGCCAGACGGCTGCCACATTGAACAGCGGCACTGACACGCCGATCAGCACCGAGACATAAAGCAGGCCTTCCGGACCCGCGAGACGCGATACCAGGGCCAGAGCGATGAAGGAGTTAAAGCGAAACGCCACCTGCGCCGCCGAGGCATGGCTGCGCCGCTCAATGCGCCGACCCAGAAACGGCAGATAGGGCAGGCTGTAGGTCAGTGCAACGCCAAGCAGACCGCCCAGCACGCCCGCGCCCAGCAACTGGCTGGCATCGCCCCACTGAATCGGATTGCGCGTGATGGAGTGAAACAGCAAGACCGGGAACAGCAAGTAGTACACCAGTTGCTCCACCGCCTGCCAGACGCTGCGGTTAATGGGCGTGAAGCGGCACAGCACATAGCCCAGCACGATGAGCGAGAAATCGGGGAAAAGCAGTTCTAGATAGTTCACGGCGCAAGCATAGGGCCGGCAGAGCCTGGACTTTGGCTTGCTGAGAGAAAGCTGTCACCTTGGTGCTCAGTGGTAGTACTTACTGTTGCGAATCCACCGATTCGATTTGAACCTTGATCCGGTGCAATGTTTTTGCACAAACCTAGGGTTTTCACTGGCGAATCAGGGCTAACAAGGATGTGTCAGGTTTTTGTCGCCACTTACCATCAGCCGTCAATTTTTGAAATCATAAGGAGACCCCTTCATGAATCGTCGTATGTGCATGGGCCTGACCGTGGCTCTGGCAGCCGCAGGTTTTTCTACCGCTGTGATGGCTGAGGCCAACTACCCTACCAAGCCCATCAAGCTGCTGGTGCCCTTTGCCGCAGGCGGCACGACAGACATCATTGCCCGTGTGATCGCCGAGCCGCTGGGCAGGGAACTGGGTCAGTCCGTGATCGTGGACAACAAGGGTGGTGGCGGTGGCGTCATCGGCGCGCAGGAAACCGCCCGCCAGAAGCCCGATGGCTACAACCTGGGCATTTCCACGCTGTCGACCATGGCCACCAACCCGGCCATCAACCCCAAGACTCCCTACAACCCGCTGACCGACTTCACGCCCATCATCAACATTGCCGCCACGCCCAATGTGATCGCCGTGAACCCCAAGTTTGCGGGTAACGCCAACTACAAGGCATTCGAGGCTGAACTCAAGGCCAACCCCGGCAAGTACTCGTACGGCTCGTCCGGTACGGGTGGCATTCAGCACATGCTGATGGAACTGTACAAGTCGCTGACCGGCATCCAGATGACCCACGTTCCCTACCGTGGCGCGGGCCCGGCCCTGAATGACGCCGTTGCCGGCCAGATTCCCATGATTCTGGACAACCTGCCCTCGGCACTGCCCTTCATCAAGGACAACCGCCTCAAGGCCATCGCCGTGGCCGCCCCCCAGCGCCTGGCTGTGCTGCCTGATGTGCCCACCTTCAAGGAAGTCGGTCTGCCCCAGGTCAACCGCATGGCTTCTTACGGCATTTTGGGCCCCAAGGGCATGGACAAGGCCACAGTGGAAAAGATCAATGCCGCGGTGAAGAAGGTGCTGCAGGACCCCGCCGTGAAGAAGCGCATTGAAGATACCGGCTCGCTGGTGGTTGGCAACTCCCCTCAGGAGTTTGCCAAGGAACTCAAGGAAGAGTTTGAAACCTACAAGCAAGTCGTGGCCAAGCAGAAGCTGACGCTGGACTAAGCACCTCCTCTGCTACTGAAGAAGTAGCAAGTACCGCTAGCCCGAATTGCCTTTGAGGTGATTCGGGCTTTGTTTTTGATTGTGCTTGGGGGCGTTTTCGACCCGTTGCTGTCACTGAAGTATCTACCATGGACTTCCGCAGCTAGCCAAAGAGTTGTCGGTGGCGGTATGTAGAGCCGGTCGTTCAATGTTTCGGTTTTTGCAGTAGCGCCAGGTTGAAGTACGCATATGAATCCAAAATGCGTTTAGTGGCGTATAGAGAACATGCCGTTTTTTTCTAAACTTTCCACCTCTATGAGTCGCCGCCTAGGCCTTATCGGCATCGGTTCCGCCATCGCAGCGCTGCTGTCCGGGTGTTCTGGTGCCCAGGTGTTGGACCACCTAGTGGCACATGACACCTACCACGGCCCGACGGGCGTGCGCTATGGGCCCGATCCGCGTCATCTGCTGGATGTGTACCAGCCAGAGGGCGGCACAGTGCCCGGCAATGCACCCGTGGTGCTGTTTTTTTACGGCGGCAACTGGACAAGCGGCGAGCGGGCCGAGTACCGTTTCGTGGGCGAAGCCCTGGCGGCCAACGGCATCATCGCTGTGGTGGCCGACTACCGGCTAAGCCCCCAGGTGCACTACGAAGGCTTTCTGGCCGATTGCGCATTGGCCCTGCAGTGGACCTTGGCAAATGCAGCCAGCCTGGGTGGCGATCCTGCGCGGGTGATGGTGATGGGCCATTCCGCCGGGGCTTACAACGCAGCGATGCTGGCCTTGGACCCGCGCTGGCTGGCGCCTTTAGGCTTAACACCCAGTCGCCTTGCAGGCTGGATTGGCCTGGCCGGGCCCTACGATTTTTTGCCGATTGTGGACCCCCACGTCCAGGTTGCTTTTGGCTGGCCGCACACCCCTGCCGATTCCCAGCCCCTCTTCTACGCCAACGCCAAGGCCCCCAGCACCTTGCTGCTGGCTGCACGCAACGACAAGGTGGTGGACACGCAGCGCAACACCGTCGGCTTGGCGAACCGGTTGCGGGCTGCCGGTACTGAGGTGGATATGCGGATCTTTGACCGCCTCAGCCACGTGACTACCGTTGCCGCATTGGCCCGACCGCTGGACTGGCTAGCCCCGGTACTGCCGACGGTGGTGGACTTTGTGCGCAGTGAGTCACTGCGTAGCGGCATCAACACATTGAGGAATACAACGGCTTGAGCCATGGGGTTAGGCGGCTTCTCGATCTCGTTGGGCGCTTACCCTGCCAGCTTATTGCCTTCGGAAGAAGGCATGATTTCTCTAGGCATAAGCCAGTGCGGGGTAAGTTTCAGAGTAATCACGAAATTTGACAACGACTTAAAGGAAAACCGGAGTCGATAACGACTCAGACCAGCCTAGACCTGCCGTTTGCAGCCACGCGCCGGACGGCAGTTTCTGGCCGTTACCGACCATTGCCGCGCCCACTCCAGCGTGTACCCTCGCTCCATGCCTGAAGCCGAGAAAAAACCACGCCAATCGCAGACCCCTGAAAACTGGCCTGCGCCTTTGCCCGCCAGTCAGGATGCGCTGGATTTATTCATTGATGCCTTGCTGCTGGAGGATGGACTGTCGCGCAACACGCTGTCGGCCTATAGACGCGACCTGAGTGCGTTTGCGCAGTGGCTGGCCAGCTTGCTGCCGCCCAAGGCGGTGGATGACGCGCAGGAGGGCGATATCAACGCCTACTTTGCGGCGCGGGTCGGTGAGACCAAGGCCACGTCATCCAACCGCCGCCTCACGGTGCTGCGCCGCTACTACCACTGGGCGTTGCGTGAGAAGCGCATAGCTACTGACCCCACAGTGCGCATGCTGGCTGCCAAGCAGGCACCGCGCATGCCCAAGGTACTGACGCAGGAGCAGGTGGAAGCCTTGCTGAAAGCGCCCGATGTGGAGATGTCGCTCGGCCTGCGGGACCGGGCCATGCTGGAGCTGATGTATGCCAGCGGCCTGCGTGTGAGCGAGCTGGTGGGCGTGCGCATGCACGAGCTGGACTTGCGCGCCGGCGTGCTACGCGTGACGGGCAAGGGGCGCAAAGAGCGGCTGGTGCCCTTTGGCCAGGAGGCGCAGCACTGGCTGGAGCGTTATCTGCAAGGCGCTCGCGCCATTATTCTGGGCGGACAGCAGACCGACGCGGTGTTTGTCACCCAGCGCGGCGCGGGCATGAGCCGGGTGATGTTCTGGGTCATCGTCAAAAAATGCGCGCAGATTGCAGGTGTGACTTCACCCCTCTCGCCCCACACGCTGCGCCATGCGTTTGCCACACACTTGCTCAACCACGGAGCTGATTTGCGTGTGGTGCAGATGCTGCTGGGCCATGCCGATATCTCCACCACCACCATCTACACCCATGTGGCCAGGGAGAGGCTCAAGTCGCTGCATGCCGAGCACCACCCACGCGGCTAGTGCATGTTTAAGCGACGGCTGGGCTGATCTGTATGTAGTACAGCCCCCAGACCGCCGCAGGAAAGCGCTGTTGGATGGGCAGCTGGCTTAGTTCAGGGATGTGCTGGGGCGCAAAAACGGCCCAGAGCGGCCCTACGCCACCGACAGACAGCGGCAACCCGTCGAGCTGGGTGGCCAGCAGAATGCGCCAGCGCACGGCTTGTGTCAGTGGCATCTGGGTGCGGTAACCGTCAATGCCTTGCAGGGTGAGCTGCAGGCCTTGTGCAATGGCGTGGGCGATATCGATGCCTGCGGCCTGCAGCACATGCTCCAGCAAGGGACCTTGCAGGCGGTGCTCGGCTTCGTCGTATTCCAGCTGGGTGGTCAGCTGGTGCTGCTCCAGGCTGTTGAGCGCATCCAGCCCGCAAGACCAGGCTGCATCAAACTGATAGCCGTGTGTGTTGAGCATGCGGTCGGCAACGGCCTGGGGCTTGCCGCGATTGGCCTGCACGCCTGTGCCGCTGATGGTGAGCATGACGGGCTGCAGGCCATCCAGCACGCAGGTACTGGATGCCGAGCGGGAAGCCGGGCGCGAGGCGGTACGAGCCGATGCAGCGGCTGCGGGCAGGGCCATCGCACTCAGCGCCGCACTGGCGGCACTGCCTTGCAGCAGTGAACGACGTGAAAACAGAGACTTGGCAGCCATGAAGCGCTTTCTGTGGTGTGGACTCTCTGCAGTCTAGCGACAAGCGCCGTGGATCAAGCATTTAGCCGTCATTGATAGCATGTATTGGTCAACTTGTAGTTTTCTTATCGCTGTTTTGATGGTTTTTGAAGTTTTAATTGCCGATTCGACACCGCATTCATCTCGGGAATGCTCTTTGGTCAAAAATGCAGGCCTTGTTATCTGGATTTGAGTAATGACTAACTTTGTTCGCCGCAGCGTGCTGAGCTGTGCGCTGGCCGCTGCGCTGCCTGCCGCTTTTTCCCTGAATGCCCAGGCGGCTGATAAGGCCGATGCGGCGTGGCCCAGCCGTCCTATTCGTCTGGTGGTGTCTTATCCCGCTGGCGGCGTGAGCGATGTCGTGGCTCGTGCTTTGGGTGAAAAGCTCACCGCCTCGCTGGGTCAGCCAGTGGTGATTGAGAACAAGGCCGGTGCCGGTGGTGCGATTGGTCTGGATCAGGTGGTCAAGTCCAACCCCGATGGCTATACGCTGGGCTTTTCCTCCATCAGCCCGCTGACGCTGAGCCCGCATCTGGGCAAGCCGCTGTTTGATGCGCAAAAGGACATCACACCCGTGGTCAGCGTCATGTACTCGCCTGTGCTGCTGCTGGGCACCACGCGGCTGACGGCCAAGAGCTTCCCTGAAATGCTGGCGCAGGCCAAGGCCAACCCCGGCGATGTGCGTTGGGCTACGGCCGGTCTGGCATCGTTGGGCCACATCATGCTGGAGCAGATTGCCGACCAGTCCAAGACCCAGATCACGCATGTGCCTTACAAGGGCGGCGGCCAGCAGCTCAATGACGGCCTGAGCGCGCAGTTTGAAGTGCTGTCTACCAACGCCGGCCCGGCCGTGATGCAGCACATCAAGGCTGGCAAGTTCAAGGCGCTGGCTGTGGGCGCGCCTTCGCGCCTGGATTCGCTGCCGCAAGTGCCTACACTGGCTGAGCTGGGCTACAAGAACGCCAACACGACCTCGGTCTTTGGTATCTTTGCCCCCGCCGGTGTGCCCGCCCCCGTGCTGGCCCGCCTGAACGCCGAGGTGAACAAGGTGCTGGCGCTGCCTGAAATGCGCCAGCGCCTTGAGGCGACGGACAACGTGCCCACAGGTGGCAAGGCGGCTGACTTTGCCAAGCAGATCGAGGCGGAGTCCAAGGCCAATGCACACATCATCAAGGCAGCCAAGATTCAGCTGAACTGATAAGTAAAACGATAGCGCCTTGCGCTTGAATGAAAAGGGCTTGCGGCCGATTTAGCCGCAAGCCCTTTTGTCTATGTGCGCTAGAAGCTCACATTTTGATAGTCAAGCTCCTTCGCTGATCAGGCTGTCAGCCCAACTCAGGGCCTGCAGGTGGGCCCAGTTGACCTGATGGTTGGACAGGTGCAGCGCATTGGCGGCCTGTGCAAAGGCCGCTTCGTCGCCCGATTCGCAGGCGCGCGTCAGGTCGAGGAAGGGGGCGAACACGCCCTTGTTGTGCACCAGTGCATCGACGACGGATTGCGGCAGTGCCACGGATTCCAGTGCCTTGACGATGGGCTGGCCCAGCATCACGTCGAGCAGCGAGAACACGCCGACCACAAAAGCATGGTCGCTTTCCTCGGGGGGCAGTAGCTCGGCGCTCAGCAGTTCCATCAGGCGGCCGCGCACCACGGCGGTCTGGCCCACGGCGGGCGGCGTACCGCCTGCACGCGAGGTGGTCAGCAGCAGTGCCGCCCAGCGGAACAGCTTTTTGAGGCCCAGAATCATCACTGCATGGCGAAAGGATGTGACCTCGCAGGACAGGCCAAAGCCCGAGCTGTTGATGAAGCGCAGCAGGTTGAAGGACAGCGTGGGGTCCTTCTTGAGCAGCTCTTCAATCTCTTCGGTACTGGCCTGCTGGCGCACGAGGTTGATGAGCTGAATGATGGTCGCCTGCGTGGGCCGAATGGTGCGCGCCTGCACCACCTGGGGCTGGGCGAACCAGTAGCCCTGGAACAGTTTGATGCCCAGGCCGAGCATGTGATCAAACTGCTCGGCGGTTTCGACCTTCTCGGCCACGATCTGAGCGCGGGTGTAGGTCTGAGCAAACTTCACCAGCTTTTCGGCGTGCTCCAGTCCGAAGGCCTGCATGTCCAGTTTGACGAAGGAGGCCATGGGCAGCCACGACGCGTAGTTGCGGCGCAGCAGGTTCTGATCGAACGCCAGACGAAAGCCGCGCTGGCGCAGGGCGTTGAAGGTGGGCAGGCAGGCCTCGATGCTCTCCGGCGAGGCATCGGCAGGCAGGGCCGGCACTTCCAGTACCACGCGATCGGGGTGAATCAGCTCCAGATGGCCGCCACTGAGGCTTTCATGCGTGCAGTTGATGAAGACCGTCTTTTTGCCCACCAGCGCTTCGGCGCCTGCGTACGACAGGGCGTTGAACAGCAGTGCAGCATCAGAGGCGGCGGTGTGCGCGTTGTGCGAGACGGAGCGGTCAAACAGCTCGTAGCCGAACACATCCCGTTTTTCATCAACGATGGCCTGACGCGCAATGCTGGCGATGTTGGCATCGTCTTTGTCCGTGCTTGGGTCAGCGGGCTGAGGCAGGTCGGAGGTGTCTGAGGTTTCCATGGTTGCTATCAATAGGGTGTGTGCTGTGCTCTGTCAATCGGACAGGCACTCCGTCCAACTCAGTGCCTGCAGGTGGGCCTGGTTGATGTCGTTGTGTTCCAGCTCAAGGCTGTCAGCGCTGCGGTCAAACTGATCCAGGTCCTGGCTCTCGCAGGCTTGCGTGAGGATGAGCAGCTCACCCAGAATGCCTTCGTGGCGCAGCAGGGCGGCAGAGACGGCCTCGGATACGGGAATCAGCGCCAGAGCCGCGGGCAGAGGCATGTTCAGCATGCGGTCGAGCATGGAGAACATACCGCAGATAAAGGCCAGGTCGGTATCGGTCTCTGTCAGCGAATGTTTGGCCAGCAGCTCCATCAGGCGCCCGCGAATCACAGCGGTCTGGCCTACGGCGGGCGGTGGACCCCCTTCGCGGGCGGCCGTCAGCAGCATGGCCGCCCAGCGGAACAGCTTGTTCATGCCGAGCAGCATGACGGCTTGCTTGAACGAGGTGATCTCGCGGTGCGCGCCAAAGCTGGCTGAGTTGATGAGGCGCAACAGGTTGAAGGCCAGTGCTGCGTCTTTTTTCAGAACTTCTTCAATCGCATCGGTGCTGGCTTGCTCGCGCACGAGGGTCAGCAGCTGAATGATGCTTTGCTGTGAGGGGGTGAGCAGGCGGGTTTGCATCACCGTGGGGCGTGCAAACCAGAAGCCTTGAAACAGCTCGATGCCAAGGCGTTGGCCCAGGTCGTGCTGCAGCGCGCTTTCCACCTTCTCGGCAATCAGTTCGGCACGGGAGTGGCGGCTGGCAAATTTGACCAGTACTGTCAGCTGGGCCGGGGCCAGAGCCGACAGGTCCAGCTTGATGTAATCGGCCAGCGGCAGCCAGGCCGAATATTCAGACTCCAGCACCGTATGGTTGAAGGCCAGGTGAAAGCCTTGATCCTTGAGGGCCAGCAGTGTGGGCAGGCGTGCCGCGACTTCGTGAATGGCTGCGTGGCCCAGCGGGGGAATTTCCAGCACCACCTTGTCGGCGGGCAACAGCTCCAGGTGCTCGCCGGTCAGACCTTCATGCGTGCAGTTCACAAACATGAGCTTGGTGCCCACCAAGTCTTCTTCGCCCGCGTGCGTGAGGGCGGCAAAGATCAGCGTCGCATCGGACGACATGGTGTGGTCGTAAGGCGAGCGCGAGCGGTTGAACAACTCATAGCCAATGATTTGCTGCAGCCCATTGACGATGGGCTGGCGGGCAATCATGCCTTTGGACAGGTTGCGCGAGGGGGCGAAAGCCGTGTCCTTTAGGGTTTGTTCACTCATCTGTACATGCCATCTGTTGGTGAGGAAAAGTTGGCTTTGCTCGTTGCTGTAAGAATGAGCCGATCATAGTGTCAGCTTTGAGCGTGTGGGGCTTTTGCGCCAACAACTTGGGCTGAAGGGGTGTAACAGCTCAAAAAACTTGATTCGAGTCAAGAAAGATGACTCAATTTTGTTTGAGCCAGTCCATCTCCGTCACCGTAAAGCCTGCGGCAAGGCGCGCACTTTCGTTGAAGGGCGGGCGCATGCGCGGTGCCTCGTAGCGGGTTGCCAGTTCCTGATACAGCGGAACGGGGTCCCGTCCATCTTTCTCGCACAGCCAGCGGTACCAGTGGTTGCCGATGGCGACATGGCCCACTTCCTCGCGCAAGATGATGTCCAGAATCTCTACAGCTGCCAGTGCATCGGGTGCATGGGTGTTGCGCAGCTTGTTCTGAATTTGCGGCGTGGCGTCAAGACCACGGGCCTCCATCGTTCTGGGTACCAGTGCCATACGGGCGGTAATGTCGCCCGCCGTTTTCTCGCACATGGTCCACTGACCCTGATGGGCGGGGTAGTCGCCATAGTCCTTGCCATGGCACTGCTGCAGGTGCTCGCGCAGCAGGCGGAAATGCTTGGCTTCCTCGGCCGCAACCTGCAGCCAGTCGTAGTAATACTGCTGGGGCATGCCGTCAAAACGCCATACCGCATCCAGCGCCAGATTGATGGCGTTGAATTCGATATGCGCAATGGCGTGGATGAGAATGGCCCGCCCCTCTGGTGTGGCGGGTGAGCGGCGACCGACTTCCGTGTGGTGCTTGAGCTCGGGCCTGGCCGGGCGGCCCGGCAGCTCAGATTCGGGGACAGGCAGCGCAGGCGCGGTATCTGCTATCGAATAAAGAGCTTTTTGCGCATACAGATCAAGGGCTGCAGCGGCTTTTTGTTCTGGGTCTGAAAAGCACAAGACCTCTAGCGCGCGATGACGTAACTCCATCCCTACAATTCTAGGTTGTTGAGAGAAGTAAGAAGTCATAAACCACGGAGACAAAACACATGGCAATTTACGAACTGGATGGCGTGGCGCCCGAGATCGATGAGTCCGCCTGGGTGGCGGACAGCGCAGAGGTCATGGGGCGCGTCACGCTGGGCAAAGATGCCAGCGTCTGGTTCGGCACCGTGATCCGTGGTGATACCGACAGCATCACCATCGGCGAGGGCTCCAATATTCAGGATGCCAGCGTGCTGCATGCCGATATGGGCAAGCCGCTGAACGTGGGTTGCAATGTGACGGTTGGCCACCAAGTAATGCTGCATGGCTGCACGATTGGCGATGGCTCGCTCATCGGCATTGGTGCTGTGGTGCTCAATGGCGCAAAAATTGGCAAAAATTGCCTGGTTGGCGCAGGTTCGCTGGTGACGGAGGGCAAGGAATTTCCTGACGGATCCATGATTTTGGGCAGCCCCGCCAAGGCCGTGCGTGCGTTGTCGCCAGAGCAGATCGAAGGTCTGCGCCAAAGCGCCAAAAATTATGTGTTGAATGCACGTCGCTTCAAGAGCGGCTTGCGCAAGCTGGGTTGATAGCAGCCCAGCCTTTACCGGGATCTATTAGCGTGTCTGAACTGCATAAATTCATTTTTGACGGCCTGCCCGTGCGTGGTGCCATCGTCCGCCTGACCGATGCCTGGCAGGAAATCCTGCAGCGCCGTGCTGGCAACAGCGAAACCGGTGCCTACCCCGAAGCCGTGGCTGCCCTGCTGGGCGAGATGGCTGCTGCCAGCGTGCTCATGCAGTCCAACATCAAGTTCAATGGCGCTCTGGTGTTCCAGATCATGGGTGACGGCCCCGTCAAGCTGGCCGTGGCTGAAGTGCAGTCCGACCTGAGCCTGCGCGTCACGGCATCGCTGGTGGGCGAGGCCAACTACCCGCTCAAAGGTCAGCAGGCTCCGCTGGCGAATCTGGTCAATGCACGCGGTGCAGGCCGTTGTGCTGTCACGCTGGACCCCAAGGACCGCCAGCCCGGGCAGCAGCCTTATCAAGGCGTGGTGTCATTGAACGATCAAAATGGCGGCCGTTTTGAACGCCTGTCGGATGCTCTGCAGTTCTATATGCAGCAGTCCGAGCAGCTGGACACCGTGATGGTGCTGGCCGCCAACGATCAGGTCGCCGCAGGCCTGATGCTGCAACGCATGCCTGTGAAGGGCGAAGCCAATCTGTCCGCAGCCACCGAAAGCGGTGATGCCGAGCATGATGCCCAGGGTATGAACGAGGAATACAACCGCATCGCCACGCTGGCCTCCAGCCTGAAGCAGGAAGAGCTGCTGACGCTGGATGTGGACACCATCTTGCGCCGCCTGTTCTGGGAAGAAAAGCTGCTGCGCTTTGCGCCCCAGGCCGATGAGCTGGCACCCCGCTTTGCCTGCACTTGCAGCCGCGAGCGTGTGGGAACCATGCTGGTCTCGCTGGGCGAGAAAGAAGTGGAGTCCGTCTTGGCCGAGCGTGGCCAGATTGAAGTGGGTTGTGACTTCTGCGGTCAGCAGTACCACTTTGACCCTATCGATGCGGCGCGCTTGTTCACGGATTTGAAAACCCAGCCTCCAAGCTCTGCTGCGGTGCAATAAGTCGCTGCAGTAACTTACTGCGGTAACTGAAAAAGGCCAGCGTCAGCTGGCCTTTTTCAGTTGGGCGAACAGAGCCTGTTCGCATTCAGGGTCGTCGCACTGCTCGCAGCCCTTGAGGCGCATGCGCGCGCTGGGCTTCCAGGGGTTTTGGGCTGAAATCCAATTCCAATCAGCGTCAGGTGCTACGGATTTTAAAGACTCTGCGAGCTGCAGCCACTGTGCAGAAGGCTTTCCATACAGCATCACATAAGGCCGCTGCTCTGCGTCCAGCTGCTCTCGCCAGGCGCTGATCTGCCGCGCAATTGTTGGATCTGCCGGGTCGCTATCGCGCCAGTCTTGGCCTAGCACATACACCAAGGCTTCTTGCGGCCAAGCCTCACTCGCTTGAGGGGCAAGGCATTGCCATGCGTTCTGGCTGCCCTTGTTTGCACCTTGCTCCCACGCCTGCAGCAAAGCGTGGGCCATGCTGCGGGACAGCGCATGGGGCATGCCCAGCAGAACGACGGTGGGGTAGCGGTGATCAGTCATGAATATCAATGAAAAAGCCAGCGCAAGGCTGGCTTTGAATGCTGCGGGGCGGGCCGTGGTCAGCGCTTGGAAACCTGAATATAGATTTCATTGGGCTTGACCATGCCCAGCTCGTAGCGGGCTTTTTCTTCCACGGTCGACAGGCCGTCCTTCAAGTCATTGACTTCAGACTCCAGTCTGTCGTTTTCAGATTTTTCCAGGGCATTGGCGGCGTACTGCTCCTGAATCTGCTGATGCAGATCCTGCACATAGGCCATGCTCCCATTGCCCAGCCAGAGCTGGGCATGAATGGCGGCCAGAAGAACCAGCAGAGTGACGCAGACGACGCGGTTAACCATAAAAAAACCTGGTGGAAACAGGAGAAGCGCCGCAGCCGAAAATCGGTTGCTGGGCGCTTACTCTTAGCCCTGCACTTTAGCGCAGGTTGTAGAAGGCCGCGTTGCCAGGGTACTCAGCCACATCGCCCAGATCTTCTTCGATGCGCAGCAGCTGGTTGTACTTGGCGATACGGTCGGAGCGGCTCATGGAGCCAGTCTTGATTTGACCTGCGTTCAGGCCCACGGCGATGTCAGCAATGGTGCTGTCTTCGGTTTCGCCCGAGCGGTGCGAGATCACTGCGGTGTAACCAGCGCGCTTGGCCATTTCGATGGCAGCGAAAGTTTCGGTCAGGGTGCCGATCTGGTTGATCTTGATCAGGATGGAGTTGGCAATGTGCTTGTCAATGCCTTCCTTCAGGATCTTGGTGTTGGTGACGAACAGGTCGTCGCCCACCAGCTGAACCTTCTTGCCCAGACGCTCGGTCAGGATCTTCCAGCCATCCCAGTCGCCCTCGTGCATGCCGTCTTCGATGGAGATGATGGGGTACTTGTCGCACCAGCCGGCCAGCATGTCAGTCCACTGCACAGCGGTCAGTGTCATGTTGCCTTCGCCAGCCAGAACGTACATGCCGTCCTTGTAGAACTCGGAAGCAGCACAGTCCAGACCCAGAGCGATTTGCTCGCCGGGCTTGTAGCCAGCCTTCTCGATGGCTTCGATGATCAGCTGAATTGCCGCTTCGTGGTTTTCCACGGAAGGCGCGAAACCGCCTTCGTCACCCACGGCAGTGGACATGCCCTTGTGGTGGATGATGGCCTTCAGAGCGTGGAACACTTCAGCGCCCCAGCGCACGGCTTCACGGAAGGTGGGAGCGCCGACAGGGATGATCATGAATTCTTGCAGGTCCAGCGAGTTGTTCGCGTGGGCGCCGCCGTTGATCACGTTCATCATGGGCACGGGCAGTTGCACGCCGCCCATGCCGCCGAAGTAGCGGTACAGGGGCAGACCGGCTTCTTCAGCAGCGGCGCGGGCCACAGCCATGGACACGGCCAGCATGGCGTTGGCACCCAGGCGGCTCTTGTTGTCGGTACCGTCGAGGTCGATCAGGGTCTTGTCCAGGAAGGCTTGCTCGGAAGCATCCAGGCCCAGAACGGCTTCGGAGATTTCGGTGTTGATGTGCTCAACAGCCTTCAACACGCCCTTGCCCAGGTAACGGCTCTTGTCGCCGTCACGCATTTCAATCGCTTCGCGCGAGCCGGTGGATGCGCCGCTAGGCACAGCCGCACGGCCCATCACGCCGGATTCCAGCAGCACGTCGCATTCAACGGTGGGGTTACCGCGGCTATCCAGCACTTCGCGGCCTACGATGTCAACAATGGCACTCATTGCATTTCCTTTGGGTTTCTGAAATCGGTACGTGCAGGCTGATTTCGGTTATGAAATCACGCCCAAGCGCTTGAGCATCAAGCGCAAGCTGCTATTAAAACTTGTGAAGCTGGTTGCTTTCCACCTGCTGCGCGCGCCATGCACGCGATCAGTATGAAAGAGGCTGCGGCAGCTATTGTGCACAAATTTGACAGGCCGCTTTAGCCTTGACGTGATGCTGTAATCGAGTTTCTTCTTTTTGAATATTGCGGTTACAGGCTTTGGGCACAAAAAAGGCATGACGCCACGGTTCATCGTGTCAGTCATGCCGGGGTGCATCATGGGCTTAGACGCCTGGCCGCGGTTTGCGGCGCTCGGTGTGCGTGCGGTTGATGCGCAGTGCTGTCATGCTCAGGCTTCGAAATGGTTTTCGAGGAAACCGTTGCGCTTGGTGATGTCATCCAGTGCCACCAGGGTCTCCAGCAAGGCCTTCATGTGCTTGAGAGGCACGGCGTTGGGGCCGTCGGAGAGGGCGTTGCTGGGATCAGGATGGGTTTCCATGAACAGACCCGCCACGCCCACGGCCACTGCGGCGCGGGACAGAACAGGCACCATCTCGCGCATGCCGCCGCTGCTGGTGCCGTTGCCGCCAGGCAGCTGCACGCTGTGGGTGGCGTCAAATACCACGGGAGCGTTGGTCTCGCGCATGATGGCCAGCGAGCGCATATCGCTAACTAGGTTGTTGTAGCCAAAGCTGGCACCGCGTTCACAGGCGGTGAAGCTGTCAGCAGGCAGACCTACTTCGAGGGCGGCAGCGCGGGCTTTGTCGATGACATTCTTCATGTCATGCGGCGCCAGGAACTGGCCCTTTTTGATATTCACGGGTTTGCCGGACTGGGCCACGGCACGGATGAAATCCGTCTGGCGGCACAGGAAAGCCGGGGTCTGCAGCATGTCCACAATGGACGCTACATAAGGTACTTCTTCGACGGTGTGCACATCGGTGAGGATGGGCACGTTCAATTCTTTTTTCACCTTGGCCATGATTTCCAGACCCTTTTCCATGCCGGGGCCGCGGAAGCTGGTGCCGGAGGAGCGGTTGGCCTTGTCAAAGCTGCTCTTGAAGATGAAGTTGATGCCTAGAGAGGCCGTGATTTCTTTCAGTTGCCCAGCCACGTCCATCTGCAGCTGCTCGGACTCGACCACACAGGGGCCGGCGATCAGGAAGAAGCGTTTTTCAAGGCCAATGTCAAAGCCGCAGAGTTTCATGGTGGGTTCCTTTGTGCACGCATTGCATGCTTCAAAACTGAAGCTGCTGGCGCTATAAATTGAATGACTTCAGCAGCATTTGATGCTGAAGTCTTCATATTTCAAGCGCTGGCAGCTCCTATTTCAGGATTGATTCCAGTGAACGGGAATCAGGCCTTTTTGCCCGAACGAGCCTTGTTGTCCATCGCTGCCTTGATGAAGGCATTGAACAGGGGGTGACCTGCCCAGGGAGTGGACTTGAACTCGGGGTGGAATTGCACGCCGATGTACCAGGGGTGAGTCTTGGCAGGCAGTTCCACGATTTCGGTCAGCTGCTCACGCTGAGTCAGCGCCGAGATCACCAGACCGGCTTCACGCAGCTGGTCCAGGTACTGGGTGTTGGCTTCGTAGCGATGGCGGTGACGCTCGGTGACCACATCGCCATAGATGCTGTGGGCCAGTGTGCCGGGTTGCACGTCAGACGACTGTGCGCCCAGGCGCATGGTGCCGCCGAGGTCGGAGTTGGCGTCACGTGTCTTGATCGTGCCGTCCGCATCCTTCCACTCGGTGATCAGCGCGATCACGGGGTTGGGCGTGTTGGCGTCGAACTCGGTGGAGTTGGCACCTTCAAGACCGGCCACGTGGCGGGCGTACTCGATGGTCGCAACCTGCATGCCCAGGCAGATGCCCAGGTAAGGCACTTTGCTTTCGCGGGCGAACTTGGCGGTCGAGATCTTACCTTCCACGCCACGCGAGCCGAAGCCGCCGGGCACCAGAATGCCGTCGTAGTCCTTGAGCAGCTTGGAAGCGTCTGCATCGTGGATGGTTTCCGAGTCCACGTGCGTGATCTTGACGCGAACATGGTTGCGCATGCCAGCGTGCTTCAGGGCTTCGTTGACCGACTTGTAGGCGTCCGACAGTTCCACGTACTTGCCCACCATGGCAATCTTGACCTCGCCTTGAGGATGCTCAGTCTCGTAGACCAGCTCATCCCAGCGCTTGAGGTTGGTAGGAGGCGTGTTCAGGCGCAGCTTGTCGCAGATCAGGCCGTCCAGACCTTGCTCGTGCAGCATGCGGGGCACCTTGTAGATGGTGTCCACGTCCCACATGGAGATCACACCCCATTCGGGAACGTTGGTGAAGAGGGAAATCTTTTCCTTCTCTTCATCAGGCACCTGGTGCTTGGCGCGGCACAGCAGAGCGTCGGGCTGGATACCGATTTCGCGCAGCTTCTGCACGGTGTGCTGGGTGGGCTTGGTCTTGAGCTCGCCGGCCGTTTCGATGAACGGCAGGTAAGTCAGGTGCACAAAGGCGGAATTGTTGGGGCCGAGCTTCAGGGCCAGCTGACGGGCAGCTTCCAGGAAGGGCAGGGACTCGATGTCGCCCACGGTGCCGCCGACTTCGCAGATGGCAACATCCACTTCGTGGTCTGTGCCCAGACCGGCACCGCGCTTGATGTATTCCTGAATTTCGTTGGTGATATGGGGGATGACCTGCACGGTCTTGCCCAGATAGTCACCACGGCGTTCTTTTTCCAGCACGGACTGATAGATACGGCCCGTGGTGAAATTGTTGGTCTGACGCATGCGCGTTTCGATGAAACGCTCATAGTGGCCCAAGTCCAGATCGGTCTCGGCTCCGTCATCCGTCACGAACACTTCACCGTGCTGGAAGGGCGACATCGTGCCCGGGTCCACGTTGATGTAGGGGTCGAGCTTGATGAGGGTGACTTTGAGACCGCGCGATTCGAGGATCGCTGCAAGGGAGGCTGAGGCGATTCCCTTACCGAGGGAAGACACCACACCGCCGGTGACGAAGACGAACTTGGTCATGTCTTTTATTGGTGGTGGTAAAACAGGATTATAGGTTCGCCACGAATTTCGGCGTGGCGTACAGGGATGCTTGAGTCGCAGAAAACTGGCCCAGGTCTGATAAATTGCGCAGCATGAATGACGTGTTCGCAGGCAAACATCTGGTGCTGGGCCTCTCCGGGGGCGTAGCTTGTTACAAATCGGCCATTTTGTGCCGTTTGCTGGTTCAGGCCGGCGCTACGGTCCAAGTGGTCATGACGGAGGCGGCTGAGCAGTTCATGACAGCCGTTACCATGCAGGCGCTTTCTGGGCGCGCAGTCTACACCTCTCAGTGGGATGTGCGTGAGCCCAACAACATGCCCCACATCAATCTGAGCCGCGAGGCCGATGCGATGCTCATCGCCCCTTGCAGCGCAGACTTTATTGCGCGCCTGGTGCAAGGCCGTGCCGATGAGTTGCTGAGCCTGATGTGCCTGGCACGCCCCACGGACAAAGTGCCCCTGCTGCTGGCCCCCGCCATGAACCGAGAAATGTGGGCCCACCCCGCAACCCAGCGCAATCTGGCGCAGGTGCAAGCCGATGGCGCCACGGTGCTGGGAGTGGGTAACGGCAGCCAGGCCTGCGGTGAGACGGGTGATGGCCGCATGCTGGAGCCCGAAGAAATCATGGAGGAGCTCGCCGCCCACTTCACGGCTAAGCGCCTGCAAGGTCAGCATTTGCTGGTAACCGCCGGCCCGACCTTTGAGGCGATTGACCCTGTGCGCGGCATCACCAATTTGTCGAGTGGAAAGATGGGTTTTGCCATTGCCCGCGCCGCGCAGGAGGCGGGCGCGCAGGTCACACTGGTGGCCGGCCCCGTGCACCTGCCTACGCCGCGTGGCGTGGTGCGTATCAATGTGCAATCGGCCCGCCAGATGCAGGAAGCGGTGCAGTCGCAGGTGGGACGTGCCACTATTTTCATCGCTACCGCCGCTGTTGCGGATTGGCGTCCAGCCGAATTTTCTGATCAAAAAATCAAGAAAGACGGCTCTGGCGATGTGCCTGCCATGAGCTTTGTGGAGAATCCCGACATTCTGGCGGGCGTCGCCCAGTCTGCGCAGGCCAAGGCTGGCAAGCTGTACTGCGTGGGTTTTGCGGCGGAAAGCCATGACCTGCTCAAGCACGCCACGGCCAAACGCCTGCGCAAGGGCGTGCCGCTGCTGGTGGGTAATATTGGCCCCGCCACTTTTGGCAAGGACGACAATGCCCTGCTGTTGATTGATGGCAAGGGCACGAAAGAGCTGCCCCACGCCAGCAAAGATGTGCTGGCGCGCCAGCTGGTGGATGAAATTGCGCTGCGACTCCCCGCTGTGAATCCGTAATCTGGCAGCCCTGACCGAACACTGAGCCCTAGGAACCTGAACATGATCCCCTCCAGCTATGAAGGCCCGCGCAATGGCGACTATGTGGCCTATGTGGACCAGTTGCTGCGCGCCAGTCCTGAGTACCGACGTACGCAACGCAGCATTGCTGGAGCGATGCAGTCCGCTGTGATTACGCCCGGAGGGCAGGCCAGCTCACCCATGAGCCAGTTACGTGACACCCTGCAAAAAGCCAGAGACATGGCTGAGCAGCAGGTGGAGCGCAAGCCTGTCATTCAGAAGACTGTTGCCAGCCGCACCGTTGCAGCTCACCCCTTGCGAGGGGGCAAGGCCGTCAGCAAGGAAGAGGCCCAGCAGCGCTTCAAGGCGCTGGAGCGGGATATTGAAAACCAGAAGGCACAGGCTGCCACGCAAAAGAAGCCCTGGATTTCGCCTGTCTCTCTGGCGATGATCGTAGGCGGAACCATCATTGCGCAGTTTGTGCCGGGCTTTGGCGCCATGCTCTCCATCATGGGCTTGATGACCCTGGTGGGGGGTGTGCTCAACCGCCTGAAGGGCAAGTAGGGCTAATAGGGTAGGCAAGCCGAATCTGCTGCGCATTTTTGCGTGTGCAAAAGGGCGACAATGACGCCCTTTATTCAATAACCAGACGCAGCAGCGCTGCGCTCTGGATCACTGCAAGGCCCGGTTCCCGGGCTTTTTGCCAAGGTTTTTATGAACGTAGATGTCAAGATTCTCGATGCGCGCTTGCGCGAAAACATGCCCGCTTACGCGACGCCTGGCAGCGCCGGACTCGATCTGCGCGCCTGCATTGATGCGCCCGTGACGCTGGAGCCCGGCCAGTGGCAGCTGATCCCCACCGGCATGGCCATGCACCTCAAAGACCCCAACTACGCCGCTCTCATCCTGCCGCGCTCGGGCATGGGCCACAAGCACGGCATTGTGCTGGGCAACCTCGTGGGCCTGATCGATTCCGATTACCAGGGCCAGCTCATGGTCAGCGCCTGGAATCGTTCGCCAACCGCTTTCACGCTGCAGCCCATGGATCGCCTGGCTCAACTGATGATCGTGCCCGTGGTGCAAGCCCAGTTCAATCTGGTCGATGACTTCGCTGATGCCAGTGAGCGCGGCGAAGGCGGTTACGGCTCCACCGGCAAACAGTAAGCGCTAGTCATCTCCGTCCACCAGCGCATGAATCGCAAGCCCTCAAACCGCACGCATCGATCTGCCTCGTGGACGAGGGTGCTGCTCACCCAGGAAGACCGGCTGCAAAAGCGCCTGACAAGGCGCCTGCAAGAACGCCACTGGTTGCGCCTGCATGCGGCGCTGACGGGCGGACTCAGTCTGGCGGGCATGTCCTTGCTCAGTCTGGGCCTGCTGCATGTGGGCATGGACAGCATGGCGTTGCGCTACGGCATCTCTCTGGCCTGCGGCTATCTGCTGTATTTGTTGCTGGTGCGGCTGTGGGCCGGATGCATGTTGCGTCGGGATTGGAATCTGGGTGATATGCCTGCCGACTTACCCGGTGGCTCGGTGCGGACCACAGCCCCGGAGGTTGCAGGCAGTGTTGAGCGCGGGCAGGGCGGCTCGTTTGGCGGCGGCGGAGCTCAAGGTGACTGGGGCGGCGATTCAGCTTCCCTGCTCGACAGCGCGCCCTCGCTGGGGGAGGTCGCTGGCTCTGGCTCTTCTGGTATTGATATTGGGGATATAGGCGGGCTGGACGACGGTGCTGTGGTCGTCGTTCCCGTGTTGCTGCTCTTTGCAGGTTTGCTGCTGGCGGTCACCGGTGCCGGTTCGTTGCTCTGGCTGGTATTTGGCGCAGACCTGTTTTTGACCGTGGCCGTCGAAGTGGCGTTTGCGCTGCTGATGACCCGAACTCTTTATGTGGTGGAGCGCGAAGGCTGGCTGCTGGCCGCCTTGCGCATGAGCTGGAAACCCATGCTTGGCGCACTGGTGGCCGCCGTGTTGCTGGGTGCTCTGGCTGACTGGTGCTTTCCGCAGGCCGACACCCTGGTCCAGGTCTTGCGCAGTCTCTGAACCAGCTCAGGTTCTGCGCGCCCCTGGCAGCTTCAATTCCATGCGCAGCCCCCCCAATGGCGAGTCAGAGGCTTCGATGCTGCCGCCATAGGTCTGAACCAGATCGCGCACGATGTCCAGACCCAGGCCTGCGCCCTCCCTTTGCTCATCAAGTCGTTCACCGCGCATGAAGATGCGCTCGCGCTGTTCGGGCGCAATCCCCGGGCCGTCATCGTCAATGTTCAGCATGACGAACCGGCTGTCGTCGGCTGCCGGCTGAATCTGCAGCAAGACCCGGGATTGGGCCCATTTGCCCGCGTTATCCAGCAGATTACCCAGCATTTCCATCAGATCCTGCATGTCCCCCCTGAAGTCCCAGGCCGAAGCGTCTCCCTGCAGCTCGAAACAGATGTTCCGTGCGGCGTGCAGCTTGCTCATGGTGCGGACCAGCGACTGCAGTGGTTCTGCCAGCGGTGTGCGCAAGCCGTGGCCTTGCTGCGCAGCAGCGGCGGCAGCGCGTGCGCGGGCCAGATGATGCTCGACCTGACGGCTGGCACTGGCGACCTGCTCGCGCACCAGCGCTGCCAGCGCAGTGTCTTGCTGCGCTGCTGCATTGCCCATGATGTTCAGCGGCGTGTTGACCGCATGGGCCAAATTGCCGGCCTGGGTGCGCGCACGTTCCACCATCTCCGCATTCATGCGCAGCACATGATTGAACTCGCGCACCAGCGGCATGATTTCTGCGGGGTGATTGCCCTTGATCTCGGGAGCTTCACCCTGGCTGACGGCGGTGAGCTGACGACGCAATGCCGCCAGAGGTGCCAGCGCCAGCTGGAGCTGAACTACCACGGCCACGGCCAGCCCTGCAGCGAGCATGCACAGGGCGGCAATCAGCATCTGGGTAAAGCGTTGCAGCGGAACAGCCAGCGTGGCCGTGTCGGTGGCGACCATCAGACGCAAGGGCGGGGCATCGGCCTCCGGCAGTTGAACGGTGCGTGTCACCACCAGCAACTCGTTGCCGTTGCCATCCCATATGCGGCCATAGGTGGCCGGTGTGTGCAGCGGCAATGTGGGTTCCCAGACCTTGTCGGCCTTGAATTGCGACCACTCCAGCGTTTGATCCCAGAGTGAACGCGAGCGCTGAATGCCGGCATAGGTCGTGGCCTTTCCCGTGACATCCAGCTGATCAACCTGCCAGTAGGTGCCCGACAGGGGTTGCTGCAGCAGCGGATCGCCAGAGAAGGGTGTGACCGTGACCTGTATCGGTTGATCCGGCTGGAAGCCGACGGCCGCGCTCAGGCGGTCAAGTCTTGCCACGAGCTGAGAGCGCAGCTGCTGTGCCTGATGTTCGGCGAACAGCGCCCGCAATCCCCAGCCGGTCAGCAGCAGCGTCGCCAGAACCCAGATCAGGGTGCCGGTCAGCAGGCGCAGGCGCAAGGAATTTTTCCAGGAGCCGGTTTCGGACTGCGGTGGTTGATGGTGAGTCATGGGCGGGTGAAGAGTGTGATCAGACATGCTTGTCCTGAGAGGTTTGCTGAGGCACCAGGCGATAGCCCAGACCCCGTACGGTTTCTATCGATCCGGTCGGCAGCTTTTTCCTCAGGCGTCCGACAAAGACTTCGATGGTGTTGGAGTCGCGATCGCTGTCCTGCGGGTAGATATGCTCCGAGAGCTCGGTGCGTGAAACCACGTCATTCATTCGTTGCATGAGCAGGGCCAGCACCTTGAATTCATGACTGGTGAGCGTCAGCGCCTGGCCGTCGACGGTGACGCGTGCCTGGCGCGAGTCCAGGGTGATGGCGCCGCATTGCCAAAGCGCGCTGGCATGCGGGCTCAGGCGACGCAACAGGGCTCGCAGCCGGGCCAGCAGCTCTTCCATGTGAAAAGGCTTGGCCAGATAGTCGTCGGCTCCGGCATCCATGCCGGCCACTTTTTCGTGCCAGGCACCGCGTGCCGTGAGTATCAGCACGGGCATGGTTCGGCCTTGCGCACGCCAGGTGCGCAGAACGCTGAGTCCGTCGCGGATTGGCAGACCCAGGTCCAGCACTGCAGCGTCAAAGCTTTCCACCTCTCCCAGGTATTGGGCCGTCTCCCCATCTGCCGCCATTTCCACGGTATGGCCAGCTTGCTGCAGTGCTTGTTGCAGTTGCTCGCGAAGTGTGGACTCATCTTCGATCAACAGGATTCGCATGCTTAGTCTCTTTCTCGGAGCGAAATGGGTGGGCAATGCATCATTTCTTGCGTTTCATGCTGATCAGGCTGCCATCGCGCGCATCGATTTCGAGCTTGACAACCTTGCCGTCGGTTTGAAGCAGCCGGATTTCATAGATGAACCTGCCGTCCTCCCGGTCGAATTCCACTTTGATCACCTGGCCCTGGTATTGCTGCTCGACCCGGTCCAGAACCGTGCGCAATGGCAAGACCTGGCCCTGGCGCAGGGCCTGGCGTGCCATTTCGTGATCGTTGTCACCGGCGTCCGAGGTGGTGGGCCACATCGCCAGCGTGCAAAAACCGGTCGAGGCCAGCAGCAGCGCGAGCAAGGCATGGCGCTTGCCGAGTCTGCGCGACGCAGCATCGGGGGAGCGGTGGTGGTGATGGTCGGGTGGTGAGGACATGGCGTATCGGCAAGGGTTGTCTGGGGAAGGCCTGGCCAGCATTGCTAGCCGCAGCCGAGGTTATAGGCCGGGCAGCATGAACGGAAGCTGAACGCAGGCTTCAGAAGCGGTTCAGGCGGGGTTGCCAACAATGGGCCGAACCCACCGGGCCGGACTGCTGCTGCCTCGGACGTGGTTGCTTCACCAAACAAGTCAAAAGGAATTTCAAATGAACCGTCCGCAGGCCGATATTGCCGCTACTCGCTTGATCTCCGAACCTCGGCACAAGGCGGTCAGCATGCCGGTGTTGAAAAGATCTCCAAGGCCGCTGTGTCGCGCTGCTCTGCTGGGGCTGGCTGGGTTGATGTTTGCCGGTCTTGGTCAGGCTGCGCCACAGAACTCCATGGTTGACCGGGCTACGGCTTCGCTGGCCGCCGTGCGTGGCATGGCCATGGGACCGACTCTGGGGATTCGCGAAGTGTGCGACCAGCTCGAGAAGCTCGGCTATCGCGAGTTTCAGGAGATCGAGTGGGATGACGGTGTTTACAAAGTCAAGGCCACGGCCAGCGATGGAAGCTATGTCAAGCTTGATGTAGATGGCCGCAGCGGCGAAGTGCTGCGTGTTCGCCGCAAGAACTGAGCGAGCAGATATTGACTGCTCTCTTGGTCATAGCGCACAGCGATGGCTGGTTCTGAAATTTGACCTGTTTCAACTGAAGAATGAGCTGCAGCAGACCCGCCCAGCTATCGTTGCAGGAGCGAGGATGGCGTTTTCCGGGGGCTGAGTATTGTTAGCAAGTGTGAAAGATGTCGTCCCGGCAGCAGGGTGGGGCGTTTTAGTGGAAATCCGATGCGAATTGGATCGGTACACTCATTCACAACATATATTGCGGCGCATGCTCCCAGCATTCGCCTGTCAGGAGATTTCCATGCAAGTCATTCAACGCTGGGGCCGCGTGGCCATGGTTGGCGCAATTGCCGCCGTTCTGTCGGCCTGTGCTGCCTATCCTCAGGGCAGCTACCAAAATGGCTACCCCGCACAGGGCGGTTATCAGCAAGGTGGCTACTCTGGTTCGGGCTTTCCGGCCACCACGCAGACCTACCCTGTTGGCAGCATCCCTGCACAAGGCTATCCCGCCAATAATTGCGGCTACAACAATCCCAACTGCTATTCACAGCAGCAACAGCCCCAATACGCCCAGCAGGGCCGTGTAATGAACATTGAAACCGTGCGCGTGCAGGATGGCAGCGGCGTGGGTGCCGGTGGTGCGATTGCCGGTGGCGTGATCGGTGGCGTGTTGGGTAACCAGGTGGGCAAGGGCTCGGGCCGCACACTGGCCACGATTGCCGGCGTGGTGGGCGGCGCCTTGGCTGGCAACGCCGTGCAAAACGGCGTGGGCGGTGGCAGCGTGCGTGATGTGTACCGCGTGACGGTGCAGCTGCAAGACGGTAGCATGCGCGCCGTTGACTACCAGTACGCACCGCAGCTCAGCGTTGGTGACTATGTGCGCGTGGAAGGCAACCAGATCTTTCGCCGATAAACATCAGGCCAATTAAGAAGGGACTCGCAAGAGTCCCTTTTTTGTTTCAAGCACCGCGATCAGTGCAGGGTGTCGTTGCCCGGAGCCTGGGGCTCAATGCGGAAAAAGCCTGTGCCAGCCGTACCGCGGCCCACTTCTTCTTCGGTCGCATTGCGCACGGCTTCGATCTGCACATGAATGCGCAGCGCAATACCGGCCAGCGGGTGGTTGCCGTCCAGCACCACATGCTCGGGGTAGATTTCTGTGACGGTGTAGAGCAGACCGGGCAGCACGGGGTTGGTACCCTGGGGCATGGCGCTGCTCTCGAAGGTCATGCCTTCTTCGATCTCGGCGGGGAACAGCTCGCGCTTTTCCAGGAAGATCAGGGTTTCGTCATAGTCGCCAAAAGCTTCTTCGGGCTCCAGGTGCAGATCCAGCTTGTCGCCAGCCACATGGCCTTGCAGCGCTTCTTCGATGCGCTTGAGCAGATCATCACCGCCGACGAGAAAGTCCACCGGCTCGTCCAGCACGTCCAGCTCTTCGCCCAGAGTGTCTTTCAGTGTCCAGGTCAGAGCGACCACGCATTGTTGGGTAACTTCCATGGTGTGTATGCAGTTGGGTGAGCTGCAGGCCAGTCCCGCAGCAAAAAATAAAACGCAGCCACGGCTGTGGCGCAATGGCTGGCATTGTCCCATGTGCAGCTTGTCACTGCATCAGGGGCGTTTTGTTACATCCTGCAAAAAGCGCTTGCATGGCCTTCACATGGGCGCTCTTGCAGGCCTGCATACTGGCCTTATCTTTGGTGCCATAAAGGAACGCATCATGACCTCTCAAGAGCAACAATTGCTGCAAGACCTGTGCGCGCGACTGACGCTGACACAGGGGCAGCCCAAAGACCCGCAGGCCGATGCTGAACTGCGCAGCGGCCTGACTGCCGCGCCCGATGCCGTTTACTGGCTGGCCCAGCGCACCTTGCTGCTTGAGCAGTCTTTGCAGCAGGCGCAAAAGCAGATCAGCGAGCTGCAGCAGCAAGTGCAGCAGGCCCGGCAAAACCAGAGTCAGGGTGGCTCCAGCTTTCTCTCGGGCGGGCTCAGCACGCATTTTGGCCGTGCGCCAGAGCCTTCTGTGAATGCCGCTAGCGCGCAGTCGTCGTATCAAAGCCCCAACCAGTTTCAGCCAGCCGTGCAAGCATCCAGCTGGCGCGATCGCTTTTCAGGCAGTGCCGCATCCAGTGCCGTATCCAGCTCCCCCAGCGCTGCCCAGCCTGCAGCACCGGCAGGCGGCAGCTTTCTGGGCAGCGCCGTAGCGGCAGCGGCCGGTGTGGCGGGAGGCATGTTTTTGTTCAACGGGCTGGGTAATTTGATGGGTAATCACCAAGCCAGCACTGCCAGCCCTTTAGGTGGCAGCGAAAGCAAAGCGCTGGCCCAGGACAGCAGCACGCAGAACCTGCAGGAAGGCAGCGGCAACACCTCCAGCCTGGCGGATGACGCAGGCCTTGGCAGCATCGATAGTGCAGCCAGCGGCAGCTGGGATGATGGCGGTGGCTTCTTTGATGACGACTTTGCGTGATTCAGTAATTTGAGTGTTTTTGAGCTGCAGCCCTTGTTCATGAAGCGCTAGCTGCTATCAAAAACGAAAAGCCGCCCGGCAGCAATGTGCGGGCGGCTTTTTGATGGTCGCTTAGAAAGCGGCTGACCAAGCGGCTTAGAACGGATAGTGGCGCTCTGCGGTCTGCATGGTCACCCAGCGGGTTTCAGTAAAGGCGTCAATGCCTTGCCGCCCGCCAAAGTGGCCGTAGCCCGAAGCTTTGACGCCGCCAAAAGGCATCTGCGCTTCGTCATGCACGGTAGGGCCGTTGATGTGGCAGATGCCGGCCTCGATGCGTGCCGCCACGCGCCAGCCGCGGGCGGTGTCTTTGGTGAAGACGGCCGAGGACAGACCGAACTCGTTGTCGTTGGCCGTGGCAATGGCTTCTTCTTCGCCGTTGACGCGAACAATGGCTTTGACGGGGCCAAAGGTCTCTTCGTGGAAGATACGCATTGCGGGTGTCACATGGTCGATCAGCGTGGCAGGCATCAGCGTGTTCTCGGCCTTGCCGCCGCAAACGAGCTTGGCGCCCTTGGCCAGCGCATCGTCGATCATGGCATTGCAGCGCTCCACCGTCGCCAGATCGACGACGGACCCCAGTACCACCGGGCCTTTGCGTGGGTCGCCCAGCGGCAGGCTTTGGGCCTTGGCGGCAAATTTGGCGATGAACTCCTCGGCCACCTTGTTGTCCACCACAAAGCGCTCGGTGGACATGCAGATCTGGCCCGAGTTGGCGAAGGCTCCAAAGGTGGCAGCGGCCACGGCGGCGTCGATATCGGCATCGTCCAGCACCAGGAAGGGTGCTTTTCCACCCAGCTCCAGCAGGGCCGGTTTGAGGTGCTTGGCGCAGGTCTGACCGATGATGCGGCCCACCTTGGTGGAGCCGGTAAAGCTCACGCGGCGCACGGCGGGGTGGGCCACGATGGCTTCAACCACGGCACCCGCATCGGCGGGGGCATTGGTCACAAAGTTCACCACGCCTGCAGGCAGGCCTGCGTCCTGCAGCGCTTCGATGATCAGGCCATGCGTGGCGGGGCAGAGTTCAGAACCTTTGAGGATGACTGTGTTGCCGCAGGCCAGAGCGGTGGAAATGCTGCGCACGGCCAGAATCACGGGCGCATTCCAGGGCGCAATGCCCAGCACCACCCCAGCGGGCTGGCGCACGGCCATGGCCACGCTGCCCGGCACATCGGAGGGAATGATCTCGCCATTGATCTGCGTGGTCAGCGAGGCGGCTTCCAGCAGCATGCTGGCGGCCAGATGCACATTGAAGCCGGCCCAGATGCCCGATGCTCCGGTCTCGGCGGCCATGGCGGCGGCAATCGCTTCGCCCTTGGCTTCGAGTGCGTGCGAGGCTTTCATCAGCATGGCGCGGCGGGCGTTAGGGCCCAGTTGCGACCAGGCGGGGAAGGCGGCGGCTGCGGCATCACAGGCGCGAATCGCATCTTCGGTGGTGGCGGCTGGCGCACGGGTGGCAACGCTTCCATCCAGCGGGTTCTTGCGCTCGAAAGTCGCGCCATTGCTGGCGATGCATTCCTGGCCGGCGATCAGCATTTTTTGTTCGATCATTGGGTACTCCTTGCTTGTTCAAAATCAGTGTGTGCCGCCCAGGTACGCGCGTCGCACGGCCGGGCTGTTGGAAAGTTCTGCGGCCGAACCCTGGCCCACAATGCGGCCAGTCTCGAGCAGATAACCGCGATCTGCAATCGCCAGGCTTTGGCGGGCGTTCTGCTCTACCAGCAGCACGCCCATTCCCAGTGTTTTGATGCGGGCCAGCGCTGCAAACAGCTCTTTGCACATCAGTGGAGACAGGCCTAGCGAAGGTTCGTCCAGCAGCAAAATATCGGGTTGGCTCATCAGGGCGCGGCCCACGGCCACCATTTGCTGCTCGCCGCCGCTCATGGTGCGAACGGCCTGGGGCAGGCGGTCGCGCAGCTTGGGGAAGAGGGTAAAGACCTGCTCCAGATTCTTGGCCTCATTGGCTCGCGCACGCTGTGGCTGTGCGCCCAGTTGCAGATTTTCTTTCACACTCAAATCACCAAACACGCCGCGTCCTTCGGGTACCAGTGCCAGGCCGGACTGCACGATAGCGTGGGCGGGCAAGCGCATCAGTTCCTTTCCGGCCAGTTGCGCACTGGCACCGGACTGTGGCGTGACCATGCCGCCCAGCGCCTTGAGCAGGCTGGACTTGCCCGCACCGTTGGCGCCCAGCATCACCACCAGCTCTCCGGGCTGCACATTGAGACTGACCTGGTGCAGGGCTTCGTGCTTGCCGTAGCTCACCGAGATATTGCGCACATCAAGCATGGTGGGTCTCCGCAGTTTCTTCTTCACCACCATCCACATCCTCGCCCAAATAGGCGCGTACTACTTCGGGTTCCTTTAGTACTTGTGCCGTGGGGCCGTCGGCAATCTTGGTGCCGGCATTCATCACCACGCAACGGCTGCAAAGAGCGTGCACGGCATCCATCACATGCTCGACCATGAGAATCGTCAGCCCTGTGGACTGCAGTTGCTGAATCAATGCAATGCCTTGCTGCAGCTCGGTGGGGTTGAGGCCGGCCAGCCATTCATCCAGCAGAAGAATTTGCGGCTCAAGCGCCAGTGCGCGGGCCAGCTCCAGGCGCTTTTGGTTGATGTAGGTGAGGTCACCGGCCGGTAGGTGTGCAAATTCGCCCAGACCGACCTGCACCAGCAGCGCCAGCGCCCGCTGCGTGGCCGCTTTGCCAAACAGCGGGCGAGGTTTGAAGGCCAGGCCGGCGATGACGTTGTCCATGCAGCTCATGGAGCCCAGCACCTTGACCAGCTGAAAGGTGCGTGCAATGCCTAGCCGCGCAATCTGATGGCTTTTGAGTGTGTGAATGGGCTGGCCGTGAAACAGAATCTCACCGCCGTTGACGGGCAGAGCGCCCGAGATCAGGTTCATGGCCGTGGTCTTGCCCGAACCGTTGGGGCCGAGGAGACCCACGACTTCGCCGGGGTAGATGTCAAAGCTCAGTTCGTTGACCGCGACCAGACCACCGAAGCGTTTGGTAGCCGAGCGCACGGAGAGCAGGGTGGCTGTCTTCATGGTTTGTCCACCTTTTGGGCTGAGCTTTTTCCAAACAGCTTGGCTAGCACGCCAGACAAGCCTTGGGGGATGAAATACACGATCACGATAAACACCAGGCCCAGCAGAATCGAGAAATGGTTGGGAAAGTTGGCACCCAGGTATTCAAACAGCAGCACCAGCGGCACGGCTCCCAGAATCGGGCCGAATAGTGCACCGGCGCCGCCCAGTAAGGCCATGATCAGCGTCTGAAACGAGATGGCAGGGGCGAAGGCAATGCTGGGGTCGATATAGGTCCAGCGCGGGGCCATGATGGCGCCGGTGACGGTGATGAAGACGGCGCTGACGGTGAATAGCAGCACCTTGGCGTGCGTGGTGTTGATGCCCACGTGGGTGGCCACGGTTTCGTCCTCGCCGATCACGCGCAGGGCCAGGCCCAGGCGCGAGCGGTTGATGAGGGCGCGCAGCGCCAGCACCAGTGCCAGCAGGGCCAGCAACTGCCAGTAGATGTCGAGCTGGGTGATGTCCACAAACACATAGCGGCCCAGGTCTTTGGTGATGTTCACCTCCCACCAGGTCACCAGTTGCTTGACCAGCTCGGCCAGGCCAAAGCTGAAGATCACAAAGTACACGCCCGACAGGCGCAGCGTGGACAGGCCCACCAGCAGCGCGGTGACCAGCCCCACACCGGCAGCAATGCCCAGCACGGCAGCCCATGGCAGCGATTCACCAAAAACGGCCGTGACGTAGGCACCGAGGCCGAAGAAGGCGACGGTGGCCAGCGAGATATAGCGTGTGGGTCCCGAGAACAGTGCCCAGGCTGTGGCCAGCACGCAGTACATGAGGATGCTGATAAGTAGGGACAGGTAGTACTCGTCCGTCAGCCAGCGCGGCAGCAAGGCCAGACCGGCGGTGGCGATGGCGCAGAGGGCCCAGATCAGAACTTCTTTACGGCTCATCGTGCAGCCCTCCCGAACAGGCCTGTGGGCTTGAACAGCAGCACCAGCAGAAATACCGCGTAGTTGACGGCCAGCGTCAGGCCGGGGTCGATGAAAGAGGCCACCAGTGTCTCGGCAAAGCCCAGCAGCATGCCGGCCACCAGGCAGCCCATGAGATTGCCCACGCCGCCCATGATGACGACGATCAGTGCCTTCATCGCAAACATGGTGCCCATGCTGGCCGAGAAGGGCAAAAACATGCTGACCATCACGCCGCAGACGGCCACCAGTGCGCCGCCCAGCCCGTAGGCCAGTGCCGCCGTGCTGCGCACATTGATGCCGACCATATGCGCAAACTGCGGTGCCACGGCCACGGCGCGCACCACGGCTCCGGCGCGGGTGCGCGTTAGCAGCAGATAAAGTCCGCCACCCAACACCAGTGCCACGACCAGCACCAGCAGGCGATTGGCTGCGACCTTGCTGCCCAGAATCTCCACCGTGTCCGACAGATAGGTGTAGCTGTGATAGTCGCCGCCAAAGTTCACCAGCATGATGCCCTGTGCCACAAACAGCATGCCAAAGGTGGCCAGAATCGAATCCACCTCCAGCGATGGTCCGCCCTTGGCGCGGCGCACCAGCGGGGTCAGCAGCAGTTGGTAGATGACCCATTGCACGGCAAAGCCCAGCGGCACGACCAGTGCCAGCACAAGCAGGGGCGAAATACCCCATTCCGTGACCGCGAAAAAAGCCAGAAAGGCCGGTGCAATCAGAAACTCTCCATACGAGAGATTCATGATCCGCGCCACGCCGTACTGCAGCGTCAGCCCCATGGCCACCAGGCCGTAGAGGCCGCCGAGCATGGCGCCTGCGAGAAGAATGTCTATAAAGTTCATAGCGTGTACCGCTGGATATTCATTGTTCTTGTTATGAAATCAGTCTGAAGTGGCTTGAATGCATGCGCTGCCAGCTCTTGTTTTGATAGTTCTTGCAAAGCTGGGCGAGATGTTTGAACAGGCATGCCCCAGCAGCGGTGCAGCGAGCAAGCGCTGCCGTGCAGTGAGGCTGTCCCCCTCCCGCATTGCGAAGCAAAGCGAGAGAGGGAGAAGGCGCGCAGCGCCTTAGGGGGTGACACGCGGAATCACCGCCGGCTTCACGCCAGCGCGGTTAACGGGAGCAATGGCGTTGAACTCGCCGTTCTGCCACTGGCCCACATGCCAGAGCTTGGTCAGCATCTGGCCTTCCAGCTTCACATTGCCCAGCACGGTGTCGAAGCTGCCGGTCTTGAGCTCTTGCGTCACGGCGGCGCGGTCAATCTTGCCGACGCGCTCAATCGACTGCTGCAGCATTTGCAGCGAGGTGTAGACGATGGGGCTGGCAAAGCGGTCGCTTTCCTGGCCCGTGACTTCCTTGAAGCGCTTCAGATAGGCCTGCATCTGCGGATTGCTGGCATCGATGCCGCCGGGAGCCATCACGCCTTCAGCCGCCGCGCCAAACTTGCCCTTGAACATGGGGAACTGCGTGCCCACGCCGGTGAACAGCACCTTGGGTGTCAGGCCCAGTGTCTTGGCCTGCTCATTGATCAGCATGGTGTCGGGCGGGTAGGAGTAGGCGACGAAGGTGTCCGCGCCCTTGCCCTTGGCTTCGTTGATGACGGGCGTCATGTCTTGCGTGCCGATGGGGTAGCTTTTGTCGTACACCAGCTCAAAGCCATGCTGCTTGGCCGCCTTGCGCGTGGCATTGGCCAGTTCCACGCCAAAGCCGTCGGCGATGTTGATCATGGCGATCTTGTTGTTGATCTTGCCTTCCTTCTTGGCCTTTTCCAGCATGGCGACCAGGTCTTCGGCGTATTCACCGCCGGTGCCCAGGAAGAAGAAGGCATGCTTCCAGCGTTTGGCCAGCTCAGGCGCCTTGTCGGTCACCGATGTGGCGGCCAGCAGCGGGTATTTGTGTTTTTCGTAGGTCGGCCCCACGGCCAGATTGGAGCCCGTGCTCCACGGCGGCAGCACAAAGTCCACCTTGTCCTGCGTGATCAGGCGTTCGGTGGCACGCACGGCTTCTTCGGTGCTGGAGCGGTCGTCGTACTCGATGACTTCAATCGGCACGCGCTTGTTATAGGCCTTGAGCATGATGCCGCCCGCATCATTGATCTCCTTGACCCACAGCTTGTAGTTGGGCGCGGTGGTGACGGAGGTCCCGCCCGCGTTGATGCCGGTCTTGGCAATGGCCCAGCCGATGCGGATGGACTTGGGCGCTTCTTGTGCCAGGGCCGCGCCGCCCAGACCGGCCAGCGCGGTAGCGGCGACCAGACTCTTGAGAATAAAGCGCTTGTTGCTGAGATTCATGCTTGTCTCCTGTGTGGATGGTTCCGGTTCTCAGATCAGTCATACGCTCTGAACCCGGTTTTTTCCCATCGTAGGAACACCGCGCCGCAGGGGTTTGTCTGGGTGTGCACAAAGTCTTGTCTGGCCGTGCAGACCTCTCTGGGTAAATACCAATTTCCCTTTGTGGCGCTGGGCGCGAGAAAGAGCTGGGCAGGCTGCTATGGATAATGAAGCATCCTGTTACGTGCAGGGAGAATGTGTTAACGACCGAGGAGTCCGCATGCCCCAGGCCACCGCCGCTTATCAGACGACAGAGATGCAAGGCAAGCAGGCCATTGGTGCATGGCAGCACTGGATGTCGTCGCTGTATGGCCTGGAAAGCGATGTCTATGACGACCAGCAGTTCTCGGCGCGTCTCAACACCTTTGAGCTGGGTGCTGTGGGGATGACCCAAATAGAGGCCAGCCGCCACCGTGTGCGGCGCACTTCGGCCAGCATGGCCAGTCACAGCACGGACTTCCTCAAGATCGTTGCCCCCTGGCAAGGCGCGGCCAGCGTCTGCCAGAAAGGCCGCCAGGCCCATGCGCGCAGCGGCCAATGGCTGATCTACGACAGCACGCAGGAATACGAGGTGCTCAACCCCGAGTGGTGCGAGCACTTGATCATCACCCTGCCCAAAAGCCGCTTTGCCGAGCATGGCCGCGCCGTGGATGCGCTGATGGGCAGCTATGTGGGCGGCACCGAAGGCGTCTCGCGCATTGCGCTGGACATGATGCGCGGCATGTTTGCCGAATGCCGGGTGATGGGGCCGGGTGTGGCCCAGCATGTGACGGATTCGCTGGTGCAGCTCATTCAGCTGTCCCTGTTAGAGGCTTGTGGCCGAGCCTCAACGCTGAGCGCCAGCGAGCTGCTCAACAGCCGCATCAGGGCTTATGTGCGCCAGCATCTGCGTGACCCGGGCTTGTCTGCCGATGGCATGGCCGCTGCGCTCAACTGCAGCAAACGCCATCTCTACAACGCCTTTGCCGATGATGAACTGAGCATCAACCAGTATGTCTGGGCCCAGCGCATTGCGCTGTTTCAGCAAGATGTGCGCAAACGGGCCAACCAGCACTGCACGCTGACCGAGCTGGCGCTGGCCTGTGGCTTTGCCAGCGGTGCCCATCTGAGCCGCTTGTTCAAGCAGCACACGGGACAGACGCCGGTGCAGTTCAGAGCCGGGCTTGCGACGAGTCATTGACTGAACTAAATGCCAAACAGGCCTGTAGCGCTTACCTATCAAGCGCAAGCAGCTATCAAATAAAGAGTTGCAAAGGCTAAAAGGTCGCCTGGGCTCCCAAGTCGGGCGGCTTTTTTAGTTTTCAGCGGCTAGGCACCAAGCCTGATCAGGCATGTCCAATCGAAAGATAGCAAGCGCCGCCGCGCAGCGAAGCGGTCATCCCACCTCCCTGGCGCGCAGCGCGAAGAGAGAGGGGGTCGTGGCAAAGCTGCTCAGCGGGCGCTTAAATATCTATCCCGCTTTGCCTGAAGCCAGAATGCACTTAGGTCCGGTGCATGCTTGATCGCTTGGTCATTGATCTGCGCTGACCGGCGTTATTGGGGGCTATAGGACAATGCAGACCATCGCTTAGATAGCAGGACTGTATTTTCATGGACATCAACACGCCACTCGCCTTGCTCGGTGGGCTCACCGCTTCCCAATTCATGCGCAAGCACTGGCATAAAAAGCCTTTGCTGGTGCGTCAGGCCATTCCCGGCTTCAAAGCACCTATCCCGCGTGCTCGGCTGCTGGCCATGGCCGGTGAAGAGGGTGTGGAGTCGCGCCTGATTCAGCAGCTTGACGGTGACAACTGGAAGCTGAGTCACGGCCCCTTGTCTCGCCGCAGCCTGCCCGCGCTCACCAAGCCGGGCTGGTCGGTGCTGGTGCAGGGCGTGGACATGCATGACGACAAGGCCCATGAGCTGCTGCAGCAGTTCCGCTTTGTGCCTGAGGCGCGCCTGGATGACCTGATGATCAGCTTTGCGACGGACAAGGGCGGCGTGGGCCCGCACTTTGATAGCTATGACGTGTTCCTGCTGCAAGCCCATGGAAAGCGTCGCTGGCGCATTGGTCGCCAGAAAGATTTGTCGCTGCAGGAAGACAAGCCTTTGAAGATTCTCGCGAACTTCGAGCCCGAAGAAGAGTTTGTGCTGGAGCCTGGTGACATGCTGTACCTGCCTCCCAAGTGGGCGCATGACGGCGTTGCCGAAGGCGAGTGCATGACGTACTCCATCGGCTTCCGTTCACCTGACCGTGGTGAGATGGGCCGTGAGCTGCTGCTGCGCATGTCTGACGAGCCTGACGAGCCAGAAAACCCCGTCATTTACCGTGACCCCAAGCAGGAGGCAGTCAGCAACCCCGCTGAAATTCCGGCTGGCATGTATGACTTTGCCCGCGAAGCCCTGCAAAAGGCGCTGGCCGAGCCGCTGGCACTGGAGCGTGCTCTGGGTGAGTATCTGTCGGATCCCAAGCCCAATGTCTGGTTTGAGCACGGCGATGAAAACGGCATGTTCGAAAGCGTTGTGCTCGATCGCCGGACCCGCATGATGTATGACGCCAAGCACATCTTCATCAACGGAGAAAGCTATCTGGCCGGTGGCCGCGATGCGACGCTGATGCGGAAGCTGGCGGACACGCGGATGCTGTCTCGCAAGGACCTGGCAAGTGCCAGCGATGATGCTCTGGAGCTGCTGTCATCGTGGTTTGATGCGGGCTGGGTTCGCTCAGGTGATTAATTGGAGGGTGGACTTGTAACGGGCTCCGTGCTAAGTTACGGGCTTACCCTCTATGGGTTCCTGCTGATAATTGAAGAGGCTTTGTACGGGTTTTGTAAATCTTTATGAAAGCTCTGTCAGGGAATTGACAGGAAAGAATTTATGGATCACAGTGTGATCCATGGCAAGCGAAGGCTTGCCCGGTAAATAAGAAATGCACCGATTTGTGCAGATTTGTTGAGTTGCTGTCAGTCTTAGTCAGTAATGAGCAAATCTACCTATAATGCGTGCTGAGTCAAATTTATCGTTTGAACTGATCTGCCATAGCGATCAATAGCTGCAAAAAGCTGACCGTAATGGCAATCTGCATACTGTCTGCTGAACCTCCAACTAGGAAACTGTCATGAAGAACTCTCTGATTCTGGCTACTGTGATTGCTGCTGCTGCTCTGGCTGCTTGTGGCGACAAGAAGACTGAAGCTCCTGCTGCTGCACCTGCTGTGGAAGCTCCTGCTGCTCCCGCACCTGCTGTGGAAGCTCCTGCTGCTCCCGCCGCTGAAGCCGCTCCTGCTGCCCCCGCTGCTGATGCTGCTCCTGCCGCTGAAGCTGCTCCTGCTGCTGACGCCGCTAAGACTGAAGCTGATGCCGCCACTGGCGCTGCTACAGCCAAGTAAGCTGCTTAAGCAAGTTTGAAGCTTCGGCTTCAAACACAAAAAAACCGCACTCAGGTGCGGTTTTTTTACGTCTGTACTTTGCGCATTATTTTTTGTTTTCTTGCAGGCTTATCCCGCTTTCTCGAGCACACATGAAAAAGCCACCGATGACTATTGTCACGGTGGCTTTTCTAGGGGGCTGAAATTTACTTCAGATCATCGGTAATGATGCGCACAATGCGCTGGCTGTTGGTGCTGCTGTCTGGCTGGCCTTGTTCGTTCAGAACGCTGACCTGGGACTTGTTGCCTTCGCCCTTGACCTGAATCTGGTACTTGGCGGGGGCAGCAGCTTCCTTGCCTTGGCTGAAGATCTTGCTGAAGAAGCCCTTGGCCTCTGGCTTGGCGTTTGGATCGACATAACGCACAAAGTAGATGCCGCGGCTGCGGTCGCGGTCTTCCACGGTAAAGCCGGTGCGATCCAGTGCCACGCCCACGCGGCGCCAGGCGCGCTCGAAGCCTTCGTCCAGTTGCAGGGTAGGCACGCCGTTGACAGTGTCCATGCGTGCGCTGCTCGAAGCGACGGCGGCAGACTTGTCAGCCTTGGCGACAGCCGATGCCTGTTCTTCGCTCACGCCCAGCTTGACCATGATTCGGCGCAGAAATTCTGTTTCCAGCTCAGGATCGCGGGGGCGAGGTTGCCAGATGGTGTTGTCCTTGCGCTCGCTGGTGTAGACCTCCTGCATGCCACGGTGAGTGACATAGATGCGGGTCTTACCATCGGCTTCGCGCTCCAGGCGGGTGCGGAACTTGTCGCGCTCGCTGGTGGAGTAAAGCGAATCGAACACCTTGCCCAGGCTCTTGCGGATGATGTCCTGGGGCAATTTGGCGCGGTTTTCGGCCCAGTCTGTTTCCAGAATGCCCAGCTGGCGGTCTTCCATCGCGTAGATGAAGCCGTTTTCCAGCCAGAAGTCACGGGTAGGTTCCCAGAGCTTGTCGGCAGCGCGGTCCACCACCAGCCAGTGCTCGGCGCCGTCGCGCTCAATGCGGACGTCACCAATCTTGTTGGCTGCTGTGCTGCTGTCGGCAGGCTTTGCAGCCTTGGCATTAGCCTGCATGGCAGCTGCGGACACAACGCCACCAGGGACGTTGTAGCGCGAGTCTTGCGACAGCTGCGTCAGATCAGGAGGGACTTCAAGAGAAGGAGCTTGGTTCTTGCCCGCGCTCTTGTAGTCAATCTTGGTCTCTTGGAACGTGGTCGAGCAGGCAGAAAGACCCAGTGCGATGCTGAGCAAGCCCAAACGTGCTGTTTGTTGTTTCACGCGGATTGTCCTTGGGTAGCGGTTCAAGCTAAATGCGAAAAACCGCTAGCTTAGCGCAACTCAGTCAGAGAATGCCAACTTTACTGAGAGCACCCTCGACAAGCGCCTCATATTGCTCGCTCAAAGGGGTCATGGGTAGGCGCATGGCGGGGCCGCACAAGCCCATGCGGGCTGCTGCCCATTTCACGGGAATGGGATTGGCTTCTACAAACAGACTCTTGTGCAGAGGCATCAGCTTGAACTGGATTTCCATGGCGCGCTTGGTATCGCCAGCCATGGCCGCTTTGCACAGCTCGCTCATCAGGCGAGGAGCCACGTTGGCTGTCACGCTGATGTTGCCGTGACCGCCGCAGAGCATTAGAGCCACGGCAGTGGGGTCATCACCGGAGTAAACGCCAAAGCCGGCGGGCACATCGCGAATCAGCCACTGAGCGCGCTCGATATTGCCGGTGGCTTCCTTGATACCGATGATGCCGGGGATCTGAGCCAGACGCAGCACGGTGTCGTGCTGCATGTCTGCGACCGAGCGGCCGGGCACGTTGTAGAGGATTACGGGCAGGTCACCAGTGGCTTCGGCAATGGCCTTGAAGTGCTGGTACTGGCCTTCCTGTGTGGGCTTGTTGTAGTAGGGAACCACCTGCAGCTGGCTGTCTGCACCCACCATCTTGGCGTATTTGGCCAGCTCAATCGCTTCGTGCGTGCTGTTGGCACCGCAGCCAGCCATGATGGAGACGCGGCCTGCGGCTTGCTCGACGGAGACGCGAATGATTTCGCGGTGCTCTTCAACATTGACGGTGGGTGACTCACCAGTCGTGCCAACCACACCGATGCAGCTGGTGCCTTCGGCCACATGCCAGTCGATGAGTTTGCGCAGCGACGGGTAGTCGACGCTACCGTCTTCGAGCATGGGCGTAATGAGGGCAACAATGCTGCCAGTGAGGGCGACGGAGGGTGATGTCATATCCGCAATCAGAAACGGGAAAAATGAATTCTACAAACAGGGAAAGGGTCCCGGCAGTGGTTTATGGTAAACAGTGTCGAGCAAAACTCTGTTTTAGTCAAAATATTGTCAATAAACGACGAAATGACGAAATATTGGATTTTCTGGCGTCATATTGATTGCTTGGCGTAAGGGTTTTTTAGACGGCATGCGTTGAGGCAATAGCTCCAGGTCTGGCCACTTGGGTCAAGGCCGAAGTCTTTGATAAATAGCATGACTATTTCAGCTTCTGGCCTTTGCTGAATAAGCGTGAGCAGCTCACCTTTTTCATTTTGCGGCGAAGCGGCTGCAGTCAACATCAGGGGCTGACAGCCTTTTCCGCTCGTGCTGTAGACAGACACGAGGGCGGCCTTTGCTGTCAATCGCCAGCCGCTTGTGCCGAGCAGTGCCCTGGGCTGCGTGCTGCTGAAGCCGCACTCAATGGTTTTGTGCTGGCAGGGGGATGATTTCCTGGCCGCTGATAGGCAGCATCTCTTCCCAGATATAGCGGCTCTCTTCACCCTGTGCATTGACGCAGGGCAGGCACACCGTTGTAACCAGCCAAGCTGGTCTTGGCGTTGAAGCTGCCAATATGCTCGTCGCTCCGGGCATCGCCCTGCAGCGTGCTCAATAGCAGTGGCGTGCTGCTGTACCACTCGTCCCGCCTTTAAAGGGCCACCGGGCTGGACGGGCTATTCGGTGGCGGGGTTGGGGTGTTGGCCGTGGGCGAGCAACAGCGCGCAGTTGGGCACGGGGGTCAGCTTTGCAGAGGGAAGGCGGTGTTTGCCACAGAGTCAGCCGGCTTGATGGCGGCAATACGCTGCACCACACGGTCGGGCTGGTGCAGCACGCCATGCTCGTAGGCGACGATGGTCCAGCCAGCACAGACTTGTAGCAGCTCGCCGGGTGCCAGCAAAAAATCCGGGCGCGAGGGCTTGCCGTAGGCCTCATTGCCGTGGCCAAAGGTTTCATACAGCAGCACGCCGCCGGGTTTGACGCTGGCCAGAATCTGCGGCCACAGTGGGCGCCAGAGGTAGTTGGTGATGACCACGCCGTCAAAACTGCGACCTGCCAGCGGCCAGGAGCCGTTTTCGATATCAGCGGTAATGGTTTCTGCGATGTCTGCTATGGATTGCGTAGCTTCTTGCGATTTGTCTACGCTGGTTAGAGCATGATTTGATGCGAAAAAATAGCGGGTGTGGCGACCCATGCCGCAGGCCAGATCCAGCACCGTGCCTTGCGGGCGTACCAGATGGGCGAAGCGGGTAATCCATGCGGAAGGCGCTTGCGCGCCATGGGCTGCAGTCATTGAAGGCAGGGGGCTTGGGCTCGGTTGAGCGCCTTGAGGTGCGTCGGGTGTTTTGCAAGTCATCTTGCAAAAACTATAGCAGCGCCGCGCTGCAGGGGGCTGACAGGGTCTGTCACTGTCATGCGCCTGGTGGGGGTCAATGCGGTTTCACATCGTCCTTGAGTGCCGCCAGCGCCATGTTCTCCACCACGCCGGGCGCAACCAGCTTGAGTAGGCGGCCCAGCTTGCCTTTGTCCATCACCACCTCGCGTTGGCGCTGGTTCATGCCGCGGATGATGAGGCGCGCGCATTCTTCTACCGACATGGCTTTGTCTTCCTTGAGGCCGCTGACGCCTGCGGCCACGCCTTTGGCGTTGTAGCCGCGGTTGCGAATCTGCGTCGCCACTACGCCGGGGTAGGCCAGCATGACGCTCACGCCTGCGGGTTTGAGTTCGGCGCGCAGCGCTTCAAAAAAACCGGTCATGGCAAATTTGCTGGCGCTGTAGGCCGTGCGGCCCGGCACACCGATCAGACCGGCCAGCGATGACACGGCGACGATGGCCCCCTTGCTGGCCTTGAGATGTGGCAGCGCAGCATGGGTGCACCAGACACTGCCCCAGAGGTTGATGCGCATCAGTTGCTCGTACCAGTTCAGGTCTTGGGCGCTGACCTCTTCCAGCAAGGCGTGGGCTGAGATGCCTGCGTTATTGATCAACACATCGATGCCGCCAAAGCGGTGCACGGCTTCTGCAATCAGCGTGCGGCACTGGGCTTCGGCGGAGACATCGGTGGGCTGCACCAGCACCTGAGTGCCATGCGCCTCGCACTGGCGGGCCACGGCTTGCAGATTGTCTGCATTGCGCGCGGCCAGTGTCAGTTGCAGCTGGCTTTGATAGGTTTGCGCCAGCTGGCGGGCCATTTCAGCGCCAATGCCGTCAGACGTGCCAGTAATCACGATACGGTGCATGCTTTCTCCCGGCCTGACTGCGGGGCCGGGTGGCACCCAAAGCTCAGAAGCAGGCCCAGACTTGGTCCGCCAGTGTGAGCATGAATTGCGGTTGCAGATACAGGGCAAACACGGCCAGCAGCACCGCCAGAATGGCGGCCCAGATGAGGATGCGTTGCCAGAGTTTGATCTGCATGGCTTCAGGCTGGAGTGACTGTGCTGCGGCGCACAATGGCGCTTTCGCGAACCGGCAGGTTGACGAGGGCGGCAAAGATGCCCAGTCCAATCGAGATGTACCAGACCATGTCGTAGTTGCCGTTGATGTCATACAGATAGCCGCCCAGCCACACGCCCAGAAAGCTGCCGATCTGGTGGCTGAAGAACACAAAGCCGCCCAGCATGGACAGGTGCTGTACGCCAAAAATCTGGGCGATGGTGGCATTGGTCAGCGGCACAGTAGACAGCCATAAAAAGCCCATGGCCGCGCAGAAGATGTAGACCGACCAGGGCGACAGCGGAGCTAGCAAAAAGCCGACCGTGGCCACCGAGCGCAGGCTATAGATGCCCGACAGCAGGTAGCGTTTGGGCATTTTCTGGCCCAGATTGCCCGCCAGATAGGTGCCAAAGATGTTGAACAGGCCCACCAGCGCCAGAGAGTAGCTGGCCACATGCGGCGCCATGCCAAAGTCTTTGAGGTAGCTGGGCATGTGCACGCCGATGAACATGACCTGAAAGCCGCAGACAAAGTAGCCCGCCATCAGCAGCAAAAAGCTGGGGTAAGACCAGGCCTCTTTGAGCGCCTGCACCACAGTCTGCTCACGCTTGATAGGTGTGCCGCCGCTAAAGCCAGGCTCACGCAGGCCAAAGGCCAGACCGGCAATCAGCAGGGCGAACACCGCCAGGACCAGCAAGGCGTTAGACCAGCCGAACTGCGCAATCAGCCCGCCCTCCACCGGTACCATGAAGAACTGGCCGAACGATCCCGCTGCCGCGGCCACGCCCATAGCCCAGCTGCGCCGCGCCACGGGAATCTGCCGCCCCAGCACGCCGTAGATCACGGCATAGGTGGTGCCCGCCTGTGCCGCGCCGATCAATACCCCGGCGGTGAGCAAAAACATTGTGCTGGTAGGCGATAGCGCCATGCCGACCAGACCCAGCGCATACAGAATAGATCCACCAATCAGCACCTTGAAGGCACCGATGCGGTCGGCCAGCATGCCGACAAAAATGCCCAAAATGCCCCATGACAGGTTTTGCACGGCAATGGCCAGCGAGAAGCTTTCGCGCGTCCAGCCCATCTCCTGCGTGATAGGTTGCAGCCACAGGCCAAAGCCATGGCGTATGCCCATCGAAAGGGTGACGATGGCACCACCGCACAGAAGAATCTGCGCCATGGACAGCGATGGTTGTGTTGTCTTTGTTGTCATACCGTGCGTGCGGAAAACGTGTCAGTACTCGACTTTAACGAAACAACGGCTTTTGCGCGTACGCTGGCCGTCGCCTGCGCGGCAGGCTCACTTGCCGGAATGCGAGAGCGGGGCGTGGCTGTCGGCCCTGAGAAGTGGCTGGAAGTGCGCGATAGCGTTAGGGTTGATTTTAAAAAGTGAGCACTTTGCACTTGTTGTTCATGGATTTCAGCATTGAATAGCGTTGAAACTCATTGAATAAAGGCGCTGCAAGCTATTGTTTTGATGAGGTTTATAGTGCTCGCTCTGCAAGCAAAAACACATGCCAAAGACAGTTTTTCTGGCTTTGTGCAAGAGTATTGGGAGTAAACAACTGTGAATTTATCCAGCATTCATCTGGAGAGCCCACTACAATCCGCCCCCATGGCAGTCAAACCGTCCAACGAATATTCCGAAGGCTCGATCCGCGTTCTCAAGGGTCTGGAGCCTGTCAAACAGCGACCCGGCATGTACACGCGTACCGACAACCCCCTGCATATATTGCAGGAGGTGCTCGACAACGCGGCCGATGAGGCACTTGCCGGTTACGGCAAAAAGATCAAGTTCACCATACACGCCGACGGCTCATACAGCGTGGAAGACGACGGTCGCGGCATTCCCTTTGGCATGCACCCTGAAGAAAAAGCGCCCGTGGTGGAGCTGGTCTTCACGCGTCTGCACGCCGGTGGCAAGTTCGACAAGGGCAATGGCGGGGCTTACAGCTTCTCCGGCGGCCTGCACGGCGTGGGCGTCTCGGTGACCAATGCGCTGGCCACTCGCCTTGAAGTGGCGGTGCACCGCGATGGTCAGGTCGCCACGCTGGTGTTCTCGGCTGGTGATGTGATTGAGCCGCTGCAGATTCGTGATCTGCAGCCCGGCGAGCGCAAGCATGGCACTACCGTGCGGGCCTGGCCTGATGCCAAATATTTTGAGTCTTCGGCCCTGCCCATGGGCGAGCTGGTGCATTTGCTGCGCAGCAAAGCCGTGCTCATGCCCGGCGTGGCCGTTACGCTGGTCAATGAAAAGACGCGCGATACGCAAACCTGGCAATTCAAGGGCGGCCTGCGTGACTATCTGGCGCAAAGCCTGCATGGCGAGCCTGTCATCCCCCTGTTTGAGGGCGAGGGCTTTGCCGACAAAAACAACGACAGCTTTGCCGAAGGCGAAGGCGCGGCCTGGTGCGTGGCCTTTACCGAAGACGGCTCGCCGCTGCGCGAAAGCTATGTCAACCTGATCCCCACCACCGCTGGTGGCACGCATGACAGCGGCCTGCGCGATGGTCTGTTTCAGGCCGTCAAAGCCTTTATCGACATGCATTCGCTGCTGCCCAAGGGCGTCAAGCTCATGCCTGACGATGTGTTTGCCCGCGCCAGCTATGTGCTCAACACCAAGGTGCTGGATCCGCAGTTTCAGGGCCAGATCAAAGAGCGCCTGAATTCGCGCGACGCCGTGCGTCTGGTTTCGGGCTTTGTGCGCCCCGTGCTGGAACTCTGGCTCAACGAGCATGTGGAGTGGGGAAAGAAGCTCGCAGAGCTGGCCATCAAGGCCGCCCAGACGCGCCAGAAGGCCGGTCAGAAGGTGGAAAAGCGCAAGGGTAGTGGTGTGGCTGTGCTGCCCGGCAAGCTGACCGATTGCGAAAGCAAGGACATCAGCGTCAACGAAGTGTTTCTGGTCGAGGGTGACTCTGCCGGCGGCAGCGCCAAGATGGGCCGCGACAAGGAAACGCAGGCCATCCTGCCGCTGCGCGGCAAGGTACTCAACACCTGGGAAGTGGACCGCGACCGCCTGTTTGCCAACAACGAAATTCACGATATTTCGGTGGCGATTGGTGTGGACCCACATGGCCCTCATGACGAGCCCGACCTGTCTGGTCTGCGCTACGGCAAGATTTGCATCTTGAGCGATGCGGACGTGGACGGCTCCCACATTCAGGTGCTGCTGCTCACGCTGTTCTTCAAACATTTCCCCAAGCTCATTGAAGCCGGTCACATTCATGTGGCCCTGCCTCCGCTGTTCCGTGTGGATGTGCCCGCACGCGGCAAAAAGCCCGCCATCAAGGTCTATGCGCTGGATGCAGGCGAGCTGGAAGCCATCATCGAGAAGTGCGCCAAAGATGGCGTGCCGCGTGAGAAATGCCAGGTCAGCCGCTTCAAGGGCCTGGGCGAGATGAATGCCGAGCAGCTGTGGGAAACCACGCTCAACCCCGATACACGCCGCATGCCCGCAGTGCAGTTCATGCATCTGGACTTTGCAGAGGCTGCAGCCGTCGTCACCAAGCTCATGGGCAAGGGCGAAGCCGCCGCCCGCCGCGAGTTGATGGAACTGCACGGTGACGCCGTGGAGATTGACATCTGAGCAAGGCAGGCGTTACGCACAACCTTCTGCGGTCACTGGATCAAGCCATGTCAAATTTCCTGTTCTGTACTCAGCAACAGCCTTCGCAGAAAAGCGGCAGGCTGGCGCGTTTGCGCACTGGTCTTCGTCTGGCAGGTGCGCAGTTGTTGCTCGCTGGCGCTGGCTGGCTTGCGTTTGCGCCGGCGGCGCATGCCGATCTGTGGGCGTATGTGGATGAGTTTGGCATCACCCACTTTGCGGCCGAGGCGCTGGATGAACGCTACAAGCTGTTCTTCAAGGGTGAGCGCTATGACAGCACTCAGTCTGGCCTGCGCCCCGATACCGCTGCGCAGGGCCTGGCAGCCCGCACCCGTGTGCAGAGCTTTTTTGAAGTGTCACCGCGCTACAAAAGCGTCAGGCCGCACCTGCAAAAGGCCGCGGAAAGAACGGGCGTGGAATACGAGTTGCTGAAGGCCGTGATTGCGGTGGAGTCTGGCTTTGACCCCGGAGCCGTGTCTCCCAAGGGGGCTGTGGGCCTGATGCAGCTGATGCCTGCCACCGCCGAGCGCTTTGGCGTGGCCGCCAGCAAAAGCCGCAGCATGCAGGAACAACTGGCTGACCCTGCCGTGAATATTCCCGCAGGCGCCCGCTACCTCGGCTATCTGATGACGCTGTTCCCCGAACGGCTTGATCTGGTACTGGCCGCCTATAACGCGGGCGAAGGCGCGGTGCAGAAATTTGGCAAGGCCATTCCGCCCTATAAAGAAACGATGAATTACGTCAAAGCGGTCACGGGCATTTATGAGCAGTTGCAGGCGGGTAAGCCGCTGAGTGGCCGAGCTTCATCTGCGACCACTGCGCGTGCTGGAGCCTTTGCATCGGCTGGACATGGCAGCTCGCGCATTCGCATGACTTTGCCGGGGGCTGCTTCGGCCCCAGACGTACGCATACCTTGATTCGCCGTACAGGCGATATTTGGAAAATTACTGAGAATTCATGAGCGATCAAACCACACCGGATTTGTCTCTTCAAGCCGCTGGCGATGTACTGGACCTGGGCCAATACGCACAGCGTGCCTATCTTGAATACGCTTTGTCGGTCGTCAAAGGCCGTGCCCTGCCCGATGTCTGTGACGGCCTGAAACCCGTACAGCGTCGCATTCTCTATGCGATGGATCGCATGGGTCTGAGCTATAGCGGCAACAATGGCAACACGGCTGCCAAGCCTGTCAAAAGCGCCCGCGTGGTGGGCGATGTGCTGGGCCGTTTTCACCCGCACGGCGACCAGTCTGCTTACGATGCACTGGTGCGCATGGCGCAGGACTTCAACCAGCGTTACCCGCTGGTCGACGGCCAGGGCAACTTCGGCAGCCGCGACGGTGACGGCGCAGCCGCCATGCGTTACACCGAAGCACGCCTGTCCAAAATTACCAGCTTGCTGCTCGACGAAATCGACATGGGTACGGTGGACTTTGTGCCCAACTACGACGGCAGCACGCAAGAGCCCAAGCAGTTGCCGGCTCGCCTGCCGTTTTCGCTGCTCAACGGTGCCAGCGGTATTGCCGTGGGTCTGGCCACCGAAATCCCCAGCCACAATTTGGTCGAGGTCGCTGCGGCGTGCGTGAATCTGATCAAAAAGCCCAACCTGTCCGAAGAAGAGTTGCTGGCGCTGATCCCCGGCCCCGACTATCCGGGCGGCGGGCAGATCATCTCTTCCAGCAGCGATATTGCCGATGCCTACCGCACCGGCCGCGGCAGTCTCAAGGTGCGTGCGCGCTGGAAGATTGAAGAGCTGGCACGCGGCCAGTGGCAGCTGGTGGTGACAGAGCTGCCCCCTGGCGTTTCGACCCAGAAGGTGCTCGAAGAAATTGAGGACATCACCAACCCCAAGGTCAAGACTGGCAAGAAGACGCTGACACAGGAGCAAACCCAGCTCAAGGCCAGCATGCTGGCCGTGCTTGACTGCGTACGCGACGAGTCGAGCAAGGATGCGCCGGTTCGCATCGTGTTCGAGCCCAAGACCGGCAAGACTCCGCAGTCCGAGCTGATTACGGCGCTGCTGGCCCACACCGGCCTGGAATCATCGAGCTCTATCAACCTGACCAGCATTGGTCTGGATGGTCGCCCCGTGCAGAAGTCGCTGCGCCAGATGCTGGAAGAGTGGATTGCCTTCCGCTTCCAGACCGTCACGCGCCGCAGCCAGCACAGGCTGGCCAAGGTGCTGGACCGCATCCATATTCTGGAAGGCCGTCAGGCCGTTCTGCTCAACATCGATCAGGTCATTGCCATCATTCGCGCCAGCGATGAGCCCAAGCAGGCGCTGATTGAAGAGTTCAAACTCTCTGAGCGTCAGGCCGAGGACATTCTTGAAATTCGCCTGCGCCAACTGGCGCGCCTTGAGGCCATCAAGATCGAACAAGAGCTCAAAGAGCTGCGCACCGAGCAGGGCAAGCTGGACGATATCCTGGGCAGTGAAGCCACCATGCGCCGCTTGATCTGCAAGGAAATCGAGACCGACTCCAAAACCTTTGGCGATGCACGCCGCACGCTGATCCATGAGGAAAAGAAAGTGGTGGCCGAAGTCAAGGTGGTGGACGAACCCATCACCGTCATCATTTCCGACAAGGGCTGGGTGCGTACGCGTCAGGGCCATGGCGTGGATGCCGCCACCCTCAGTTTCAAAGCGGGCGATAGTCTGTATGGCACGTTCGAATGTCGCACGGTTGATCAACTGTTGGCCTTTGGCAGCAATGGCCGTGTGTACTCGGTGCCAGTGTCGGCGCTGCCCGGCGGGCGTGGTGATGGCCAGCCCGTCACCACGCTGATCGAGCTGGAAGCAGGCACGCAACTGCTCTACTACTTTGCGGGCGCTGAAAGCACGCAACTGCTGCTGTCGGGCTCGGGCGCTTACGGCTTTATGGCAGCGGTGGGCGATATGCTCTCGCGCCAGAAGGCGGGCAAAGCCTTTGTCACGCTGGGCGAAGGCGAGACTTTGTGCGCGCCATCCGTCGTGCATGGTGTGCCCATGAATGCGCGTGCTGAATATGTAGAAGGTGGTGAGCAGGCGGTTGGTCTACTCAACGCCGCAACGCATGTGATTTGCGCGTCGGTCGGTGGGCGGATTCTGACGTTTGAGATTGGCGAGATCAAAGCCATGCCCAAGGGCGGTCGCGGCCTCATGCTCATCAGTCTGGAAGATAAGGACACCCTGGCCGGAGCTGCGGCCTACACGCGCAGTATTCGCATCGATGGCATTGGTCGTGGTGGCAAGGCTCGTACCGAGACGCTGGAAATTCGCAGCCTCAACAACGCTCGTGGCAACCGTGGCCGCAAGGGGAAGGCTGCCGATTTGGGCTTCAAGCCGCAGACGGTGACGCGCGTGGAATAAGCGTGGTACCCATGGCAAAAAATCCGCACCAGACTTTGTTCTGGTGCGGCTTTTTTGATGGCGAACCGATGAGCTTGGTTGGTATTTTGATCTGATGCCTAGCAGCCAAAGATTCGTGCCATTCAGTGAGTTTGCGTGTACTCACAAGGCACGGGCCAATGACAGGTTGTATCTGATTAATGGATAATACCAATTACATTCTGTAGCATTCTGATATTGAGATCATTGGCTGCAGACTAATTTTTCGACTGTTTGCCTGGCTTTGCGTCTTCCACTTGCAGGGATGGCCTCTTTGCAGGCTACGTAAACTTGATTTGAGATGGATAGATGCGATGAATTTTTTCAAGCTGAACATTGGTGCCCGTCTGGGTCTGGGGTTCGCCGTGGTACTGGCGTTTGCCGTAATGATCACCGCCATAGGCATGTGGCAGCTGCGATCGGTGGGGCAGGCAACGCAGCAGATGATGCAAGAGCCTTTGACCAAGGAACGTCTGATCAGTGACTGGAACAGCAACGTCAGCGTGGCGGTGGCACGCACTACGGCCATTGCCAAGAGCGGTGATGCCAGTCTGGTGCCATTTTTCGCGGCAGATGCTGCGGCCACGTCCAGAAGTACCGCTGACCTGCTCAAGCAGATTGAGCCGCTGATTTCCCAGCCTGAAGAGCGCGCGATCATGGACAAAATCATGGCCATTCGCAAAACTTATATCGCCAGCCGCGACAAAGTCAGTCAACTCAAGGCCGATGGTATGGCCGACGAAGCCGAGGCCATGCTGGTTGACTCCTATGTGCCGGAATCCCAGAACTATCTGAAGCTGCTCAAGGAGCTGCTGAGCCTGCAGCGCGCGAGCCTAGATGAAAAGGCCTCCCAGGTGGCTCAGATTGAAAGCACCAGCAAGGCCTATTTCATGATCCTGGCCGCGCTGGCTCTGGCTATTGGCGCTGCGCTCGCCTGGCGCCTGACCGTAGGCATTACCGTACCGCTGAAAAATGCCGTCACTGTTGCTCGCCGTGTGGCCGATGGTGATTTGAGCACCAACATCCACGTGAGCGGTACCGACGAAACGGGCCAGCTGATGCAGGCTTTGCACGACATGAATGCCAGCCTGGGTCGTCTGGTCGGTCAAGTGCGTGAAGGCACGGACAGCATTGCCACGGCGTCCAGCCAGATTGCCTCCGGCAACCACGACCTGTCCTCGCGCACGGAAGAGCAGGCCAGTTCGCTGCAGCAGACAGCGGCGTCGATGGAACAGCTGACTTCCACCGTCAAACAAAACGCCGATAACGCCGGTCAGGCCAACCGACTGGCCCTGTCGGCCTCGGCGGTTGCCGTCAAGGGCGGCCTGGCGGTGTCGCAGGTGGTGGACACCATGAGCGCCATCAGTACTGCATCCAAAAAGATTGCCGACATCATTGGCGTGATCGACGGTATTGCTTTTCAGACCAACATCCTGGCGTTGAATGCGGCGGTGGAGGCGGCCCGTGCTGGCGAGCAAGGTCGTGGATTTGCCGTGGTGGCGTCGGAAGTTCGCTCTCTGGCTGGCCGCAGCGCTGAAGCTGCCAAGGAGATCAAGCAACTGATCGAGGCCTCGGTCACCAAGGTGGAAGAAGGCAGCTTGCAAGTCAGCCAAGCGGGGCAGACGATGGACGAAATTGTCAGCAGCGTGCAGCGCGTGACCGACATCATGGGCGAGATTACGGCCGCCAGCCAAGAGCAGACCATCGGCATTGAGCAAATCAACCGTGCAGTGACTGAAATGGATTCTGTGACCCAGCAAAATGCCGCCTTAGTGGAGGAATCCACTGCCGCTGCGCAGTCCATGCAGCAGCAAACGGGGGACCTGTCGCAGCTGGTGAGCGTGTTCCGTCTCAAACATGCTTGAACCGCTGAGATCCACTGCATTTGGCCATTTTCAATGGCTCGCGCTTTGACTGGCGGCTCATTGAACGCTGAAGGTCGCTCTTGGGCGTAGTGTGGACACAGATTCTGTGTCCACACACTGGACAGCGCGGAGCCGCCAATCCCTTTCTGCAGGCTGTGCCGCAAGTTGCAGAAGGTGCGACGATCTTGAAGGAGCGCTTCTGTGCAAAGTTGGCCAGCGCATTCAGCTCATGCCGCAGTGTCATGGCATGAAGTTATGCGGGACATATTGGGGCGTATTCAATGCCTGTCGCTGGTCTCGCTCAGTCACTCCGCTATTCGCTATGCCGTCGCAACCGGCACCGCCGCAAATGTTTGCGCGGGCTGGGTAATCTGATCGCGGCAGGCGACCAGGGGCAGGTCGCGCTGACCGGAAACCGTGCTGGACACCAAGGCATACAGCGTGCTGACTGCTTGGGAAACCGCATCCGGCACGGCCTTGCCCTGAATCAGGTGGCCCAGCAGCACGGCTGAGAACACATCGCCCATGCCATTGGGCAGTGGATGCAGGTCGGTATAGGGGGTCTGCACCAGCCAGGCCTTGTCTGCAGTCACGGCCAAGGTGGCCAGTTGATCGGTGGGCAGGTCGTTGGTGCGCAGGCTGGTGATGACGATCAACGCGGACTGGCTGTCATGCATTTGCCCGAGCATGGTGCGCGCTGCCTGTGTGGCAGCCTGTACGGTGGTCAGCGGGCCGCCGCAGAGCAGTTCAAACTCGTAATGATTGGGCGTGATGACGCTGGCTTGCGATAGCGCACGTTTGCGCAGAAATTCGGGGATGCCGGGGCGCACAAACACGCCGCGCCCCACATCGCCCATGACCGGGTCGCACAGGTAGTAAGCCTTGGGCTGTGAAGCCCGCACTTCCTGCACGGCGGCCAGGATCGCTTCGCCCACACCGGCATCGCCCAGATAGCCCGATAGCACAGCAGTGCAACGCTCCAGAACGCCGCGCGCGCGCAGGCCGTCCAGCACGTCCTGCACATGGGCGGGGGTGAAGACCTGACCTTTGAATTCGCCATAACCCGTGTGGTTGGAGAACTGCACGGTGTGCACGGCCACGGGCTCTATGCCCAGCAGCTGCAGCGGCAGCATGGCCGCGTCATTGCCTACATGGCCGTAGGCGACGTGGGATTGAATGCTCAGAACCAGAGGGGGCGTAGTCATGTCGGTCAGGCGGTGTGGCGTTGGAGGACTATTTAGTCGGCGAGTTCGGCGATCAGTTCGATTTCAACGCAGCAGCCCATGGGGATCTGTGCCACGCCGAAGGCGCTGCGGGCGTGCTTGCCTGCTTCGCCAAAGACTTGAGCCAGCAGCTCGCTGCAGCCATTGGTGACCAGGTGCTGGTCGGTGTAGCTGGTGGTGGAGTTGACCAGGCTCATTACCTTGACGATGCGTTTGACGCGGCTCAGGTCGCCATCACAGGCGTGTTGCAGCGTACCGAGCAGGTCAATCGCTACGGCGCGGGCGGCCAGCTTGCCTTCTTCGGTGGTGATGTTCTCGCCCAGCTTGCCCACCCAGGGCAGGCCGTTTTGCTTGGCGATATGGCCGCTGAGGAAGACCAGCTTGCCGGATTTCATATAGGGCAGGTAAGCGGCGGCGGGGATGGCCACTTCGGGCAGGGTGATGTTCAGGGCTTTGAGTGTGTCGTTGATGCTCATGACGGACTCCAGAAGTGAGGCAATAGTGCAGGAATGAAAGACTGAAGAGTTTGACACAGCGATTGCACCCCGACGATCTTTTGAATTGATAGCTGATATCGCAATACAGATGAGCGTTTGAAGCAGTTTTAATGTTGAAGACAGGGCAGGGATTGCCGCAATTCTGGCGCACCTGCGCCGCCCCTAGCATGGCGAGGTGCCGTCCAAATTCACACCGCCCCTCCAGCGTGCGCGCCTTTCATGGCTTGCACCGCTATGGGGCTGCGTGCTGGGTGCGGCATGGCAGGTCACGCAGGCGCAGCTGTGGAGCTTGTGGGCCTTTCAAGGCTTGCTGGTGCTGGGTTTGCTCATGTTGTTGCTGGCTGGGCCATTGCGGCGCAGGCCGCTGCTGTGCTGGTTGCTGCTGATGTGGGCAGCCGCCTGCTGCGTCGCCGGGGCCACCGGCTGGCGCGCTCATGCTTATCTGGCGCAGACCTTGCCCAAGCCGCTGGAGGCGGTTGATCTGCAGGTGGAGGGCGCGATTGCATCCATGGTGCAAAGCACTGGCAACGGGCAGCGCTGGCGTTTTGTGGTGGATGCCGCGCCGCCGGGCGTGCCGCCTCTGCTAGAGCTGGCCTGGTATGGCCCTTACGGGAAAGAGCTGGATGCGAGTCAGCCTCTGGTACCCCCTTGGGCGCAAGGTGTAGCGCTGAGCCCCGGCCAGCGCTGGCGACTGACGGTTCGGATCAAACGCCCGCACGGTGCCCGCAACCCCCATGGTTTTGATTATGAGTTGCAAGCGTGGGAACAGGGTGTTCAGGCCACAGGCTATGTGCGTGAGCAAGCGCAGCAGCAACTGCTGGAGATGACTACGCAATACCGGCTGCAGCGCTGGCGTCAGTGGCTGCGTGACCGTATTCAGGCCCAGTCGCCGCGCTTGCAGACATGGCTTACGGGTGTAGCGCCAGAGCGCCAGCAAGCGGCTCTGGGCGTGGTGGCGGCGCTGGCGGTGGGGGAGCAGCAGGCTATTGACCGCAAGGACTGGGCAATGTTTCGCCAGACAGGGGTCTCTCATTTGATGAGCATTTCGGGTCTGCACATCACCATGTTTGCGTGGCTGGCGGCCTTGGTGGTAGGGCGCGTGTGGCGCTGCAGCGCAATTGCCTGCCGCATTTTTCCGGCCCCGCATGTGGCTTTGCTGGCGGGTGTGGCGCTGGCTGCCGCTTATGCGCTGTTCAGTGGCTGGGGGCTGCCCGCGCAGCGCACGGTCTGCATGCTGGTGGTGGTGGCGCTGCTGCAAATGCTGGGTGCGCGCTGGCCTTGGCCCTGTGTCTGGCTGCTGGCGCTGGCCGTGGTGGTGGTGCTGGACCCGTGGGCGCTTTGGCAGGCAGGATTCTGGCTGAGCTTTGTGGCGGTGGGGGTGCTGCTTGCTTCTAATTCAATAGCTGCTGGCGATTATGGTAAAAGCGCTACAGGCCGATTTCTCTCGAAAGTTTATGCCTTGTGGCGTGAGCAATGGCTGATCTCTTTGGCGCTGGCGCCGCTGGGACTTTTGCTGTTTGGGCAGGTATCCATCGTCGGTTTGCTGGCCAATCTGATTGCCATTCCATGGGTGACTTTGGTGGTCACGCCACTGGCTTTGCTGGCGGCGCTGGTACCGATGGCGGCGGCTGGAGCTGCGCTGGCCATGTTGCCGTTGATGCGTTTGCTGCAATGGCTGGCCGAGCTGCCCTGGGCCGTATGGGTCTTGCCCCAGCCTGCATGGTGGGCCAGTGTGCTGGCGATTGCTGCGGGCTTGTTGCTCATCGCGCCTTTGCCTGTGCGGCTGCGACTGGTGGCGACCTTGTTCGCACTGCCTGCATTGTTCTGGCCGCAGGCTTGGCCCAATGTGGGCGAGTTTGAGCTGCAGGCCGTGGATATAGGGCAGGGCAATGCGGTCATCATCAGCACGGCAAGGCATAGACTTTTGTATGACGCCGGGCCGCAGTACAGCCGCCAAAGCGATGCAGGCGAGCGCGTGATTGCGCCTTTGCTGGCTGCGCAGGGAATGCGCCTGGATGCCATGATGCTCAGCCACCGTGACAGCGACCACACGGGCGGCGCACTGGCCATCAAAGCGGCGCAGCCGCAGGTAAAAATCTGGGGATCGGACTCGGTAATTAACGACCCGCTGCTGGCAGCGCTGGCCCCTGTGCAGCGCTGCACCCAAGGCCAGCACTGGCAGTGGGATGGTGTGACGTTTGAAGTGCTGCACCCCCCCGAAGGCGATGCATGGTTGAACGGGCGCAAGCCCCAGCCCAACTTTGGCAGCTGTGTGCTGCGCATACGCTCGGCCAGCGGCCGCGTGGCTTTACTGGCTGGTGATATTGAAGCTGCACAGGAGCAGCTGCTTTTGCAGACCAGCGTTGCCGCTCCGGTGGATTGGTTGCTGGTGCCGCACCACGGCAGCAAGACTTCATCGACGGATGCATGGGTCAAGACGCTGCGCCCGCATTGGGGTGTGGTGCAGGCCGGTTATCTGAATCGCTTTGGCCACCCGGTGGCGGCTGTGGTTGAGCGGTACAAGGCTGCAGGGAGCCAGCTGGTGTTGCAGGACCGCTGCGGTGCCGCACTATGGCAGTCTGATCGCCCTGCTGATTTGCAGTGCGAGCGGCAGATCAGGGCGCATTACTGGGATATTCATGAGCTGCCGCCCTGAGGTGCCGTTGAAACTGGCATGAGGCTTGCATAGCTGCAATGCCACTCTGTAAGTGAATGCAGACAGGCGGAATCTGCTGGTCTTCGCCAGCTTGGGGGAGCGCGCAGGGTGGCTAAACTGAAACAAGCGGCTCGCATGCGTGAGCCGTGTCAGAAATAGAGAGGACAGAATGCGCACATTCGATGAGATGTATCTGAACTCGCCCGCCGAAGGTGGCGCCGTGCGAGACCACTATCTGGACTATGCGCAGTGGCTGGGCAAGCAATCGCAGGACTATCTGCGCGCCCGCAGTGCCGAGGCAGAAATTGTGTTCCGCCGCGTGGGCATCACCTTTGCGGTCTATGGCGACAAGGACGAAAGCGGCGCAGGTACCGAGCGTCTGATCCCCTTTGACCTGATTCCCCGCATCATTCCGGCCCATGAGTGGGAGAACATGCAGGCGGGGCTGGCCCAGCGCGTCAAAGCGCTGAACTGCTTTATCCGCGACGCCTACCATGATCAGGAGATGGTCAAGGCCGGCCTCATTCCGCATGCGCTGGTGGGCGGCAACAGCCAGTACCGGCCGGAGATGGAAGGCATTCAGGTGCCCAACGATGTCTACGCCAATATTGCCGGCATCGACATTGTGCGTGCGCCCGATGCAGACGGTAATGGTGTCTATTACGTGCTGGAAGACAATCTGCGCGTGCCCTCAGGCGTGTCTTACATGTTGGAGAACCGCCGCATGACCATGCGCCTGTTCCCCGACCTCTTTGGCAAGCATTCCGTGGCACCGGTGGCCCATTACCCTGACATGCTGCTGGACACCTTGCGCGCCAGCGCGCCGTCTGGCGCTTTGGAGCCCACGGTGGTGGTGCTGACGCCCGGCATGCACAACAGCGCCTACTTTGAACATGCTTTTCTGGCTCAGCAAATGGGCGTGGAGCTGGTCGAAGGGCAAGACCTGGTGGTTGAAAAAGACATCGTTTACATGCGTACCACGCAAGGACTGCAGCGGGTTGATGTGATCTACCGCCGCGTGGATGATGATTTTCTGGACCCCGAAGTCTTCCGCCCTACGTCCACGCTGGGCTGCAAGGGCCTGATGCGCGCTTACCGTGCAGGCAACGTCAATATCTGCAATGCCGTGGGCACAGGCCTGGCCGACGATAAATCGGTGTACCCCTATGTGCCGGAGATGATTCGCTTCTATCTGAATGAAGAGCCGATTCTGCAGAACGTGCCTACCTGGCTGTGCCGTAAGCCGGACGATCTGAAGTATGTGCTTGACCATCTGCACGAGCTGGTGGTCAAGGAGGTGCACGGCGCTGGCGGCTATGGCATGTTGATTGGTCCGACGGCCACAACCGCCGAGATTGAAGCCTTCCGCCGTGTGCTGCTGGGCAACCCCAGCAACTATATTGCCCAGCCTACGCTGAGCCTGTCTACCTGCCCGACCATGGGGAGTAAAGGTATCGCGCCGCGCCATATCGATCTGCGGCCTTTTGTGCTGACGGGTACGGAGGTCAACATGGTGGCGGGCGGCCTTACGCGGGTGGCTCTCAAAGAAGGCTCCTTGGTGGTGAACTCCTCTCAGGGCGGCGGAACCAAAGACACCTGGGTGCTGGAAAATCAAGACGAGCCGAAGGGAGGTCGCTGATGCTGTCACGTACCGCAGACCATTTGTACTGGATGTCCCGCTATACCGAGCGGGCAGAGAACACCGCGCGCATGCTCAGCGTGGCCTATGAAACTGCCATGCTGCCGCAGGCAATTCATGATGCGCATCGCGGCTGGCAGAGCGTGTTGTCCATCAGCGAATTGATACCGGCGTTCAAGGCACAGTATCCGGTGGTAGATCGTGAATCCGTGCTGCAGTTCATGGTGACGGATGAGGCCAATCCGTCGTCCATCTTCGCTTGCCTGAAAGCTGCGCGAGAAAACGCTCGTGCCGTGCGCGGTGCACTGACGACGGAGTCGTGGGAGACACAAAACCAGACCTGGCTGGCGCTGCAGCGCAATTACTCGCAAGATGCCTGGCAGAAGGACCCGGCGCAGTTTTTTGAGTGGGTCAAGTACCGCTCGCACCTGTGGCGCGGCGTGTCGCTGGGCACCATGCTCAAAGATGAAGCACTGCACTTTGTGCGGCTGGGCACGTTTGTGGAGCGGGCCGACAACACGGCGCGACTGCTGGATGTGAAGTTTCATTCGATCGAGCGCGACTACCACGGCATGCCGCGTGGACGGGCGCTGATGAACTTTGACTTTTATCACTGGAGCGCCTTGCTGCGCAGCGTCTCGGCCTTCGAGGTTTACCGCAAGGTCTACCGCGATGTGATTACGCCCGAACGCGTGGCCGAGCTGCTAATGCTGCGCGCCGACATGCCGCGATCATTGCTGGCCAGCATGCATGAGGTCGTGAAAAACCTGGATCGCGTGAGCAACGACCACTCACAGGAAACCCAGCGCAAAGCAGGACGCCTGCTGGCCGATCTGCAATATGGCCGTATCGACGAAATTCTGACCACCGGTCTGCACGCCTATCTGACGCAGTTTCTGGACCGGGTTAATGATCTGGGCTCAGGCATCAGCCGCGACTTCTTGCTGCCGAGTTGAAGCGCGTAAATGCCGTGACCGTAGAGAACAAAGCCGCCTTCGGGCGGCTTTGTTCTGTGCATCAACGACTTGCTTCAAGGCTGGGTTTGGCCCAGATCTAGCGTTACCTCGGCCCCATCACCTATAGGTATCACATCGCAGTTGCTGCCCACCCCTCCGCGGTCAACCACCATGAAGCGTGCGGGAGCATGCAAGGCGATTAGCGAGTGATGCCATACGCCGCGTCGATAGTTGACACCCTGGCGGCCATCGGTGATGAAGGCGCGCAAAGCGGTAGGCTCCACGCGCTCGCCGATCGGTGCGACCACCACGATAAAAGGCTGTGCATCCAGAGGCATGAAGGCCTGGCTGCCAAGCGGATGGCGTTCCATGCTCAATAGCGTCATGGGAAGCGCATACGGCAGAGCGTGAAACAGGTTGATCAGCGCATGACCTTCGTCTCCTCCGGTGTCCACGCGAGCCAAGGCGTGGAAGCGTTCGGTCATGCCGTCGTTGATCAACAGCGGGGTGTGGCCCGTGCTGGATATGACCTCTCCGAACTCGGCGAAAGCCTCGGCGGTGAGTGGCTGGATGCTTAGACGAAGACTGGCGGGGCGTAGCTCTAATGAGGGGGTCACGAAATTTTGCCTCTTGTTTTCATACTGGTAATACCAGTTTGCAAGTGAATCAAGAAATTGTCAAATGCGCTATTCAGAAAGAACGGATTCCATTAGTAGGGGTAAATGCGAGTGCGCACATCACTGGACAAAGGGTACCGTTCGCTTCGTAATTTAAGACCGGTAATACCAGTTGATTAAAACCACTCAACCAAGGACTCTCTGATGTCATCTCTTCCTGCATCTGCCGAGCTTGCTGGCGCGGCCCCGGCGCTGGCCAGCGAAACGCCTGCCGAGACCGCCGTCTATCGCAAGGTGGCCTGGCGCCTGCTGCCTTTCATCATGGCCTGCTATGTGGCCGCCTATCTGGATCGCGTGAACGTGGGCTTTGCCAAGCTGAACATGCTGGCTGATCTGCAGTTCAGCGAGGCCATGTATGGCCTGGGTGCAGGGCTGTTCTTCATCGGCTACTTCTTCTTCGAAGTACCTAGCAATATGCTGATGCACCGCATAGGAGCCAAGGCCACCATCTCACGCATCATGATCATGTGGAGCCTGATCTCGGCGGCCATGATGTTCGTGAGTACACCTACCCAGTTCTATGTGCTGCGCTTCTTGCTGGGTGCGGCTGAGGCGGGCTTTTACCCCGGCATGATCCTGTACATGACCTACTGGTTTCCCTCGTACCGGCGCGCCCGCATGGTGGCGCTGTTCATGTGCGCGATTCCGGTCTCGGGCATCATTGGCGGCCCCTTATCTGGCGGCATCATGGAGTTGATGCAAGGCGTGTCTGGTCTGCATGGCTGGCAGTGGTTGTTTTTGCTTGAGGCCATTCCTTCCTTGATCCTAGGTATTGCCGTACTCTGGTATCTGGACAACAACATCCGCAGCGCCCGCTGGCTGACAGAGGCCGAGAAGGTTCTGCTGGAGCGCAATATTGCCCGCGAGAACGCCAGCAAGAGCGACAGTCACATGACGCTGCGTGCGCTGTTTTCCGATCCTCGCATCATCAAGATGGCCATGATTTGCTTTTGCACCGTCATGGGCCAGTACGGACTGACCTTCTGGTTGCCTAGTCTGATTCGTCAATCCGGGGTGGAGGGCGCTTTCCATATTGGCTTGCTCACGGCAATTCCTTTTGCGGTGGCTGTGGTGTCCATGAACCTGGTCAGCCGTAGTTCGGACCGCATGCGTGAGCGCCGTTGGCATTTGATCGTGCCATTTTGCGTGGGCGCTCTGGGCCTGATCCTCTCGGCCATCTTCAGCGGTAATGTCTATCTGTCGCTGGCTGCACTGGCGCTGGCCGCAGGAGGAAGCCTTGCAACCTCGCCTTTGTTCTGGAGCTTGCCCACCGCCATTTTGTCCAGCGCGGGTGCAGCGGCCGGGATTGCGTTGATCAACTCCTTTGCCAATCTGGCGGGTTTCATCAGCCCTTACATGATTGGTCTGATCAAGGATGCAACGCAAAGCACCAACGCGGCCATGTTCGTGCTGGCTGGTGTGTTGCTGCTCGGGGCATTTCTGACCTATACCGTACCAGCCAAGCTGGTCAACAAATAAGGCAAGAGGGCGGGAATAGTGCAAATGCAAGGGGACAGTCGCTAAGATCGGGCGCACCCCTTTTTTTGATGACTGACCCTACTGTATGGAATCCACCAGCGCCACCAGCCTCGCCGTTGCCAGCCACGCCGCCCGCGTGATTCGGGAATGGATAGACGATGGCGTCTATCCGGTCGGCTCGCTGCTGCCTTCGCAGCGAGATTTATCGGAACAGCTGGGGATCAGCCGGACCTCGTTACGCGAGGCGCTGTCCACCTTGCAAGGCCTGGGCTTAGTAGTGGCGCGTCCAGGCAAGGGCATGTATGTGACCGAAGCGCCGGAGGCTCAGCCTTCCGGCGTGGTCTGGCGCTTTGCGGATTCTCATGCGCTCAACGATGTCTACCAACTGCGCTATGCGTTGGAAGGCTTTGCATCCCGTTTGGCCGCTCTGGTCATACAGCCCGAGGATGTTTCGGCCATGCAGGCCAACCTGCAGGCCATGCAGCAGAGTATTGAGCTGGCGGATTTTGCACAGGCCAGCAGGCTGGATTTCGACTTCCACCTGCAGATCGCCACTATTTCTGGCAACCATGCCATTGCCGATGTGTTGCGCGGCAGCGGCGAAGTCATGCAGGAAAGCCAGCGCCTGCCGTTTTACCGACGCGGCGCGCGCCACGCCACTTGCGAGGAACATGCGGCCATCATTGATGCGCTGTCCCAGGGCCGCCCCGAGCTGGCCCAGCAGACGATGGCCATGCATATCGTGCAGGCGGCGCAACGCGCGGGCGTGCACTTCCCCACAGGACTTTGAAAAAACAAAATAACGGGCCAAGGCCCGTTATTTTGCACTGTATGCGCTAGCTTTACTGGATCTCGCCCATCAGCGACTGCAAATAGTTCTGCGTGCCGACCTTGTCGATCAAATCGATCTGGGTTTCGAGGAAGTCGATGTGCTCTTCGGTATCGTCCAGAATCTTCTGCAGCAGATCACGCGAGACATAGTCACGTACGGATTCGCAGTGGGCAATGCCATCCTTGATGGTCTGCTGAGCCGCTTGCTCCAGGCGCAGGTCGCAGGCTAGTGCTTCAGGCACGTCTTCACCGATTTGCAGCTTGCCCAGATCCTGCAGATTGGGCAGGCCGTCGAGTGTGAAGATGCGGTCCATGAGCCAGTCGGCGTGCTTCATCTCGCCGATGGATTCTTCGTATTCCTTCTTGGCCAGCTTGTCGAAGCCCCAGTGCTTGTACATGCGGTAGTGCAAAAAGTACTGGTTGATGGCTGTCAGCTCGTTCTTGAGCTGGGCTTGCAGCCAGGAAATGACTTGTGCATCACCTTTCATGGGGGACTCCTTCTCGGTCAGTTGTTGTTCGATCTGGATTGTCCATGCTTTGTGAGGCAAATCAAACAAAGTCCATGCTTTGGCGAATTGGCTGCATCTGATGCGCGTTCTCGTTTAGCTTACGGGCTGGTTGCTCGCGGTCTTGCACAGGTGCTGAGATGGTGATGACAACAAAAGCTATGAGCGTGATTGAAGGACTATTGGCTTGAAGTGAGCGAATTCGGCCCACAATAGAAAACTGAGCTGCAAAGCGCTGCGGCTTGAGTCCAGAATGACGGGGAATTGTTTTTGATAGTCTTATTCAATCAATTCAATGAAATCAATTGATTGGATTTATTGATTGAGTCCCTCTAAACTTCATCCTGTCATCAACACCAACCACAAGGAAACATCAAATGTCTTTGATCAATACACAAGTTCAACCGTTCAAGACCGAAGCTTATGTGAACCGCAACGGCAAGGGTGAATTCATCACCGTGACCGAAGAGAGCCTGAAGGGTAAGTGGTCGGTTCTGATTTTCATGCCCGCAGCCTTCACCTTCAACTGCCCCACCGAAATCGAAGACGCAGCGGACAACTACGCTGAGTTCCAGAAAGCTGGCGCTGAGGTCTACATCGTGACAACCGACACCCACTTCTCGCACAAGGTGTGGCACGAAACTTCCGACGCCGTGGGCAAGGCCAAGTTCCCTCTGGTGGGCGATCCTACACACCAGCTGACCAACGCTTTCGGCGTGCACATCCCTGAAGAAGGTCTGGCTCTGCGCGGTACTTTCGTGATCAACCCCGATGGCGTGATCAAGACCATGGAAGTGCACTCCAACGAAATCGCCCGTGACGTGTCGGAAACTCTGCGCAAGCTGAAGGCAGCTCAGTTCACCGCCGCTCACCCCGGTCAAGTGTGCCCCGCCAAGTGGAAGGAAGGCGCCAACACGATCACTCCTTCGCTGGACTTGGTTGGCAAGATCTAAGCCTGATTGCTATCGGCTGAGCGCGCAGGCGCTCTGAAAGCCGGACGACGCTCAGGCACCCGGTGTCCGTTCGTCCGGCTTTTTTACGCCCAGTTTTTGCTTTATGGGCGGGCAAGTGGCTAGAAACCACCTTGCTGCACTGCATCAACAACTCAAAATTCAAAGGAATCCACCATGCTTGACAATCAACTCAAAGCCCAACTCGCCGCCTATCTGGAACGTGTGCAGCAGCCGTTTGAGCTGGTGGCTTCTCTGGATGACAGCGAGACCAGCGCCCAGATGCGCGATCTGCTGCAAACCATCCAGTCCCTGCGCAGCGACAAGATCACGCTGCGCACCGATGGCAACGACGCCCGCAAGCCCTCGTTCCTGCTGCAGCGCAAGGGCACTGACACCCAGCTGCGCTTTGCCGGACTGCCCCTGGGCCACGAGTTCACTTCGCTGGTGCTGGCGCTGCTGTGGACGGGTGGCCATCCACCCAAGGTGGAGCAGGATCTGATTGACCAGATCAAGTCTCTGGACGGCGACTATAACTTCGACGTCTACATGAGCCTGACCTGCCACAACTGCCCGGACGTGGTGCAGGCGCTGTCGCTCATGGCTATCCTGAACCCCAAGATCAAGACGACTGTGATCGAAGGCGGTGCCTTCCAGCAGGAAGTGAACGACCGCGAAATCATGGCTGTGCCCATGGTGTTCATGAATGGCAGCGTCTTTGGCTCCGGCCGCATGACCCTTGAAGAAATCGTGGCCAAGCTTGATACCGGCGCAGCCTCGCGTGAAGCCGCCAAGCTGTCGGCCAAGGATGCGTTTGATGTGCTGGTGATCGGTGGTGGCCCCGCAGGTGCAGCGGCTGCTGTGTACGCCGCTCGCAAGGGCATTCGTACTGGTGTGGCGGCCGAGCGCTTTGGCGGTCAGGTCAACGACACGCTGGCGATTGAGAACTACATCTCCGTGCTGGAAACCGACGGCCCCAAGTTTGCGGCTGCGCTGGAAGCCCACACTCGTGCCTACGATGTGGACATCATGAACCTGCAGCGCGCCGAGAAGTTGATTCCCGCCGCGCAGCCCGGCGGTCTGGTGGAGGTGCAACTGGCCAATGGCGGCTCGCTCAAGGCCAAGACCGTGATTTTGTCGACCGGCGCCCGCTGGCGCAATGTGAATGTGCCCGGCGAAGCCGAGTACAAGAACAAGGGCGTGGCCTACTGCCCGCATTGCGACGGTCCCCTGTTCAAGGGTAAGCGCGTGGCGGTCATTGGTGGCGGCAACTCGGGTATTGAGGCGGCCATTGATCTGGCCGGTCTGGTGGCCCATGTGACGGTCGTGGAGTTTGCCGAGCAGCTCAAGGCCGATGCCGTGCTGGTCAAGAAGCTGCACAGTCTGCCCAATGTGACCGTGCATACCAATGCACAGACCACCGAAATCACCGGTGCCAATGGCAAAGTCAACGGCCTGCGCTACAAAGACCGTGTGACGGGTGTAGAGCAGCATATCGAGCTGGAAGGCGTGTTCGTCCAGATCGGTCTGGTGCCCAATACCGAGTGGCTCAAGGGCACAGTGGAGCTGAGCAAGTTTGGCGAAATCATTGTGGATGCCAAGGGCCAGACCAATCTGCCCGGCGTGTTCGCAGCCGGTGACTGCACCACGGTGCCGTACAAGCAGATCGTGATTGCGGCGGGCGCGGGTGCCACGGCAGCCCTGTCTGCTTTTGATCACCTGATCCGAAACTAAATCCGGGTCTGAAACCGTGATTGCGATCTCCGTAGAGGAGATCCATAAAGGCGATGTGAATGAACTGCATACAGCTAGTTCTTCCATCGCCTTCTTTTCTTTCCAAGGCATACAGAGCGAGACGCGACTATCGAGTCTCGCTCTTCAATTCGTGCAACGCTCGAATCTGTCAAGTGACGTTGACGGTCATGAAATCCGGCAGTTTTTTTGTGGCCCGAGGTCACGTGGCGCTCATGGCGTTGATTGGAGCTGATTTACGCGATCTATTTCGCTGGCACATTTCTTACGCTGTACCCGTTTGTGCAAATCAGGGATGTGAGATTTTCAGCAGGCTTATGGCACAAGCGTTTCAAAGGCGATCGATACTGCTGAGTTGAAAGCGAAATACGGCTCCTTTCTCGGGCAGCGGCACCAGTTGAATGTCGCTGCCGTGTAATTGCAGTATGCGTTTTACGATCACCAGGCCCAACCCGCCGCTACCGGAGCTTTCGGTGCGCGAGCCACTCATGAATGCTGGTCGCATGAATAGCGACTTCTGAAGCTCGCTCGGGATACCACCTCCCGTATCGCTGACCTGGACTGATACGCCGGCATGGTGAGCACGTAACTGCACTACGATTTCCCCACCCATTGGGGTGTGACGGATGGCGTTGTCGAGCAAATTGGTCAAAACCCGCTCAATCATGCCGAGGTCGGCTGAGACCACGGGCAGGTCGGGTGCAATGTCGGGCGTGAGGCGTTGATGGCGTGCCTCGGCAGCCAGTTCAAATTTCTGGAACACGTCCTGTACAAGATCCGCCAGTGCAAAGCTTTCCTTCTCAGGCTTGACCACGCCGTATTCGAGTCGTGCCAATTCGAACACTTCTTGCGCGAGACGTCCGACCTTGCGGCTCTGGCCCAGTGCGATTTCCAGGTAGCGCCGTCGATCCGCCTCGTCGAGCGTGTCGGCCTTGAGCATCAAGGTTTCCAGATAGCCATGCAGTGATGTAAGAGGCGTGCGCAGGTCGTGTGAAATATTGGCAAACAGTTCGCGGCGTTGCTGATCTTGCAGCGTCAGCTCGCGCCATTGTTCGGCGATGCGGTGGGCCATTTGCATGAAAGCCTGGCCTAAATGCGAAATTTCGTCGTTGCCTTGTGACAGGCGGGCTAGCTTGGGTGCCTCATTTTCCAGCGATGCGATGCCCTCGGTATCGAAACGCTGCACCACTTCGGTCAGCTCGCGCAGTGGGCGGGTGATGAGGCGAAATGCAGCAAGGCCGGCGAGTAGGCCCAGCAGCGCAACCACGCCCATCAACCACAGAGTAGTGTGCAGCACATTGTCGGCTGCCGTGTTGGCGACCAAGGCATCGTGATCTTCGCCTTGCAGCACGACATAAACATAGCCGGCATCGTGTCCAGACACGCGCAGCGGGGCAACGCTGAACACCTTGGATGCATCAGGGCTGCGCGGGTCATCACCCACAATGGGCAGTGCTCCGCCAGCGAGCAACTCATGGATAGGCTTCAAGTTGACCTTGTCGCGCTTGAGGTGACCTTGCGGTGCGGCCTGCGCTTCGATGCGGCCGTCGAGACCCAAGAGATAGAGCTCCGCGCTGGGGTTGACCGCCATGAGCTTGTCAAACAGATCTTTCACGGCATCCTGGTTCAGGCCGCCGGGCTTCATCAACTCCGCGTTCTCGGCAATGTGTGCTGCCAAACCACTCGACAAGCGCTGAATGACTTCTTGCTCGTGCTTGCTGGTGGCGCGAATCTGCAGCCAGACCGAGGCCCCGCAGCACACCAGCAGCAGCACTGCAAAAACGACCGATAACCGCCTCGACAAAGTCATCATGATGTGCTCTCCCCGTTGGCAGAGGTCGACAACTTGTAGCCGTGCCCCCATACCGTGAGAATGCGGCGCGGCTGGGCGGGATCGATTTCTATTTTGATGCGTAGCCGGTTGATATGCGTGTTGACGGTGTGCTCGTAGCCATCGTGCTGATAGCCCCAGACATGGTTGAGCAGGTCCAGCCGTGAGAACACTTTTCCGGGGCTGCGGGCAAAGAAGTACAGCAGGTCAAACTCGCGCGGAGTGAGTTCTATGAGCTTGCCATCGACGCGCACTTCACGCGCCAGCGGCTCGATGTCCAAATCGCCAATCGAGAGGCTGCCCGAATCCATGCGGGCATTGCGAGCCAGTGCATCGGTGCGCCGTAGCAGGGCCTTGACGCGGGCGACCAGCTCCAGCACCGAAAAAGGCTTGGCCAGGTAGTCGTCTGCGCCGAGTTCCAAGCCCAGGATGCGGTGTACCTCACTGGAGCGGGCGCTGATGATGATGATAGGCGTGTACCTGGCCATGGCACGGGCTCGTCGGCAGATTTCCAGGCCGTCGATGCCCGGAAGCATCAGGTCAAGAACCAGTGCATCCCAGTGACTACGCTCCAATTCGCGCAGACCTGCATGGCCATCAGCGGCATGCTCAACGACATAACCTTCATCGCGAAGATGCATGCGCAAAAGCTCCGCAATGTGGAGGTCGTCTTCGACAATCAGTACGCGTTTATTGGAGTCCATAGAGGGCCATTCTCTCGCGACAGGCGTTTTTGAGTTATCACAATTAATTGAACTTTGCGTGATACATCCGCCATGGGGCCAGCCGAACAATGGCCTCCATGACCCGCACCATCATCGCCCCAAAAACTGTCCAGGCAGGCCCGGTGGATCTGGCTGCTAGGCCCGTTCATCCACTGTGGATGCGCATCACGCACTGGCTCAATGCCTTGGCCGTGGTGATCATGGTGATGAGCGGCTGGCGTATTTATGACGCATCGCCGATCTTTCCCTTTTCCATACCAGCCGTCATCACCCTCGGTGGTTGGTTGGGCGGTGCGCTGCAATGGCATTTCGCGGCCATGTGGTTGCTGGTGTTCAACGGTCTTTTGTACTTGACGCTCAACATCGTGAGCGGTCGGCTCGTCCGCAAGTTCTTTCCCATCACGCCGCGTGGCGTGCTGCACGACTTGCTGGAGGCGCTTAAAGGCAAGCTCTCGCACGGCGACCCACGTCAGTACAACAACGTGCAAAAGCTGGCCTATCTGTTCGTGATGCTTGATCTGATCGTGATCGTTCTCTCGGGCCTGGTGCTGTGGAAGTCGGTGCAATTTCCTGTGCTGCGCGAATTGCTGGGTGGCTACGAGTTTGCTCGCCGCATTCACTTTTTCGCCATGGCCGCCATCGTTGCCTTTCTTGTTGTGCACTTGGTCATGGTGGCTCTGGTGCCCCGCACCTTGCTCACGATGATCCGAGGCCGCGCGCCCAAAACATCATGAAAATCTTCAAGCCCCATACCTTGCTCGACATCGACGCTGACGCCGTGCTGCGTGAAGCCCGTACGCGGCTTGCCAAGCAGCTCGAGCAGCCCGCACGCCGCATCTTCCTGCAGCGCACGCTGACGCTCGGGGGACTGTCACTGCTGACCGGTTGCAGCATCAGCGATGACACCCATGTCGAAGCCGCGCTCAGCAAAATTTCACGTTTCAACGACAAGATACAGGGCCTGATTTTTAGTCCGTCGCAGCTGGCTCCTACCTATACCGAGGCCGAGATCACGCGGCCCTTTCCCTTCAACGCCTACTACGGTGAAGACGAGATCCGCGAGGTGGACGAGGCCAGCTATCGACTCGAAGTGACCGGCATGGTCGCCGACAAGCATGCCTGGAGCCTGGCCGAGCTGCGAGCCATGTCGCAGCAGGAGCAGATTACCCGCCACATTTGCGTGGAAGGCTGGAGCGCTATCGGCAGGTGGGGCGGCGTCCGCTTTTCTGATTTTTTACGCCATATCGGAGCCGACACCAGCGCTAAATACGTGGGCTTCAAGTGCGTGGACGACTACTACACCAGTATCGACATGCCTACCGCATTGCACCCGCAGACGCTGCTTGCTTTGAGCTATGACGGACAGCCATTGCCGCCCAAATATGGCTTTCCGATGAAGCTGCGCATGCCGACCAAGCTTGGCTACAAGAACCCCAAGTACATCCAGGCGATGTTTGTTACCAACACCTATTCCGGTGGCTACTGGGAAGACCAGGGCTACAACTGGTTCGGAGGGAGCTGAGGGGTTGCTGCAACCGCTCGACTGCCGAAGAAAGCGCGAGGCCGAGTTCTCTGGAACGTAAGCCCATCTTTTGAAGATGACACCCCAACTGAAGGAATCCAAATGAACAAGCTCACCACAACCCTGCTGGCCACTTGTCTCGCCGTCGCTGGCGCCTCGGCCTTTGCTGCCGATGACATGTCCAAGGACAGCATGGCCAAGGATTCGATGGCGAAGGACTCCATGTCCAAGGATTCGATGGCGAAGGACTCCATGTCCAAGGACAGCATGAAGAAAGACTCCATGGGCAAGGACGGTATGAAGAAAGACAGCATGAAAAAGGACGGTATGAAGAAGGATTCAATGTCCAAGGATGGCATGGGCAAGGACGCGATGTCGAAGGACTCGATGTCCAAGTACTGAACTCGGTCCGCTCGATGCGCTCAATCCGCCACGTGACTGACGGATTGAGCCCATTGCCCTGACTCTGGCGTCGAAACCTACTGGAAGAAATCTCATGAAGTCCCTCGCACTGACCGCCGGAACTTTGGCCGCTGCAGCGCTGCTTTGGTATGCCGTGCCCAGCCTCGCCGAATCGGCCCGCCGCGTACCGGCTCCCACGGCGGATCTGACCGCTGCAGCTGCAGCAAAGACCGAAAGCGCAGTCTTCGCTGGCGGCTGCTTCTGGGGCGTTCAAGGCGTGTTCCAGCATGTCAAGGGCGTCAGCAATGCTGTTTCTGGCTATGCCGGAGGCGCTGCCAAGATGGCGCGCTACGAGGATGTCGGCACGGGCCGTACCGGCCATGCCGAAGCGGTGCGTATCACCTACGATCCCCAGCAAATCAGTTATGGCAAGTTGCTGCAAATCTATTTCTCGGTGGCGCACGACCCGACCGAGCTGAACCGCCAGGGGCCCGATACCGGCACGCAATACCGCTCGACCGTGTTTGCGGAAAATGCCGAGCAGGCGCGCATCGCGAAGGACTACATCGCTCAACTCAACCAGGCCAAAATCTACGGCAAGCCGCTGGCCACTACGGTTGAACTGTCCAAGCCTTTTTACGTCGCCGAGGACTATCACCAAGACTATCTGACACTGCATCCGCATCAGCCCTATATCGCGATCAACGATCTGCCTAAGATCGACGAGCTGAGAAAGCTGTTCCCCGAGAGTTATACGGCTGCGCCAGCGCTGGTTCACGCGGCTAAGGCAAGCAAATCGTGATTGCGGCGGGTGCGGGTGCCACGGCAGCTCTGTCGGCTTCGATCACCTGATTTGCAACTAAAACAAGCGGTAGTCCTTTTTATATATAGGCTAGTAGCTATTAAAAGAGGACTGTTTCAGCAGTCCTCTTTTGTTTTGTATCTCGTTGCGCGGCGCTACAGCGTCGCCAGCATCACTACAACGGCTACGCCCATCAGCAGCGTAGCGCCCCAGCCCAGCAGGCGGTGGCGCAGCGAGATGGTCAGCTCGCCCATGATGCGTGGCGACTGGCCCAGCCACAGCATCACGGCCATGATGGGCACCGAGATCACGCCATTGACCACGGCGCTCCAAACCAGCGCTTTGATGGGGTCGACCTCCAGCATGCCCAGCACGGTGCCCAGGCCTGTGGCGGCAATGATCAGCCCGTAAAAACCGCGTGCTTCATGAAAGCCGTGCGAGAGACTGGCCTTCCATCCCAGAACCTCGCTCACCGCATAGGCGGCCGAGCCAGCCAGCACTGGTACGGCCAGCAGCCCTGTGCCGATGATGCCCAGCGCAAACACCGTAAAAGCCAGGTCGCCTGCGACGGGGCGCAGTGCTTCGGCGGCCTGCGCGGAGGTCTGAATTTCGGTGATGCCGTTCAGATTCAGCGTGACGGCGGTGGCCACCACAATGCTCAGCGCCACACCGTTGGACAGCAGCATACCCACCGTCGTGTCCAGCCGGATGCGAGCCAGATGCTCTTGCACATAGGCGGGGAATTTGCGCAGCGCAGCAGCGTCTGGCCGCAGGCGTTGGTCTTCCACTTCCTGTGAGGCTTGCCAGAAGAAAAGATAGGGGCTGATGGTGGTGCCCAGCACGGCCACCATCATGGCGGCATAGTCGCTCAGCGAAGCGTGGGCAGGCAAGAAGCGCCAGGGCTGCAGGGACTCCATCGTCATTTGCTTGAGGGGCACATGCACCACCATCACGACGGCGAAATAGGCCAGCAGCGACAGCGTCAGCCATTTGAGAAGCCGCACCGAGCGTTCATATGAGAAAAATACCTGAGCCAGCAGGCACACTGCGCCAAACAGCAGGCTGAACAGCACGGGCGAGCCGCCGACGATCAGGCGCGCTGCCTCGGCCATGGCTCCAATGTCCGCCGCAATATTGATGGTGTTGGCCACCACCAGCAGCGCAATCAGGCTGCGCGTGAGCCAGCGTGGGCACAGCGTCACCATATTGGCAGCCAGCCCCCGGCCGGTGGCCCAGCCGATGCGGGCGGAGAGCATCTGAATACCAATCATCAGCGGCGTGGTCAGCAACAGCATCCACACCAGACCAAAGCGCCATTGAGCACCAGCTTGGGAGTAGGTGGCAATACCGCTTGGGTCGTCGTCGGCAGCCCCGGTAATCAGGCCTGGGCCCAGGCGGCGGGCAGCAGCCATGCTGCGAGGGATGAGCAAAAATCCGTGAGGGAATTTCCGGGTGAAGAGGTATTTCATGGGCGGCTCCCGGCAGCCGTGCACAAGGCATGGCCGCATCAGTGGCGGGCGGGGAGCGGCATGCGCCTTGGGTGCGCAGCAGACTCTCCGGGTGGAGGGTGGGCCCCTCTCTCCCGGACTCTGCTGCAAGGCCTGTGGCCCTGACTTCAGCGCTGGGACGAGATGGACCCGTGACTTCGGTCAGGGTTCATGGTCGTCAATAAATAGCTGTGAAAACAGGGCGGATCATGAACCTGAGGCCAGTGAATGACAAGCGCTTGTTCAAGCTGTTTTTCCTCTTTTTGTAACGCTTATTTTTGCTATTGAGAATTATTCGCATATACTGCATTCCGTTCAGCCAGCAAATGAGTGCCAGCTACAGGTCATAAAACTTCACCCGTTTCAACCTGTGGCAGTCAGTGCACCTATCAGAAGCCAGCTCTTGTCCATTTCAATGAATAAAGAGGGTTTCTGGTATGGCTTCCGCCACTGTTTCGCACGCCCACGCCGCGTTGGCGCCGCGCTCCGACATTCGTCCCCTGGTTCTGGCATGTGCTCTGGCATGCGCTGCCATTTCTGCTCAGGCTCAGCAGCAATCTTCTGACACGGTTCAAGTCGCAGCGGCACGCGCGGACCGTTCCACGCCCGTGCTGCGCGATGTGGTCATCAGTGCCTCGCGCGACGAGCAGGATGCCGACAGCCTGCCTATGACCGTCGACGTCATCGACGCCAAGCAGATGGAAGAGGAGCAGATCGGAGATATCCGCGAACTGGCTGCCAGACTGCCCAATGTGGAGGTGCCGCGCAGTCCAGCGCGTTTTTCGCTGGCAGGAACGTCCACGGGGCGCGATCAGAACAGCGGCTTCAATATCCGTGGGCTGGATGGCAACCGCGTGCTGATGCTGGTGGACGGCGTGCGCCTGCCGCGCAGCTATGTCTTCAGTGCCAATGCCTTTGGCCGTGACTCTTTGGATCTGGGCCTGGTGCAGCGCGTGGAAATTTTGCGCGGTGCCGTGCCCGCGCTCTACGGTTCGGACGGCATGGGCGGTCTGGTCAACTTCATCACCATGCAGCCCGATGATTTGCTCAAGGACGGCAAAACCATTGCGGGTCGTGCCTCGATCAGCTATGACGGTGCGGACAACGGCAAGCGCGTGGGTGCGACGATTGCAGGGCGAGTCAACCCCGAGTGGAGCTGGTTGCTTTCCGCCGGAATTGGTCGTTCCAGTGCTCTGGAGAACATGGGCACCAACGATGTGGTGGGAGCGAATCGCACCACGCCCAACCCTGAAAAAGACAAGAGCCATTCGCTGTTCGGAAAGCTGGTCTATACGCCATCGGCCGTGCAAAAGCATGTCTTCACGCTGGAGAACGTGGACAAGCGTGCCAACTACGACCTGCTGAGTGCTCGCAGCGCCACTGTCAGCGATTCGCAGGCCGAGACCACCATGAAGCGCTGGCGCGCTACTTGGCAGGGTCAGTGGCAGCAACTGGATACGGCGCTGGCCGATGAGCTCAAGCTGATGGCGAGCTATCAACGCGCAGACTCGCGCGAATTTGTGACCGAAACTCGCATCGGCCTGCCGTATCGCGAGCGCGATGTGACTTATGACGAGGACACATTGCAATTGCATGCACAGGCGGGCAAGACATTGCGCTGGAGCAATGGCGTCAGCGGCAAGTTCACCTATGGCGTGGATTACACACGTGGCAAGGTGGTCAACGAGCAAAACGGCATTACGCCACCAGCCGGCGAGAGCTTCCCGCTCAAGCGCTTCCCTGACACGACGGAAACCTCATCGGCACTGTTTGCCCAGGCAGAGCTGCACTATGGCGCTTTCAGCCTGACGCCCGGCGTGCGTGCCGAGCACTACAGCCTCAAGCCCAAGCAGCAGGGTTTTGCCAGCCCCGTGGTCAGCAACTCGGACTCGGCCGTCTCGCCCAAGCTGGGCGCCATGTTCCAGATGAACGATGCCTGGTCGGTCTACGGCAATTACGCCGCAGGCTTCCGGGCGCCCAATGCGGGTCAGGTCAACGCTTTCTTTGAGAATCCGCTGGCGTCTTATCGCAGCATTCCCAACCCCAACCTCAAGCCCGAAAAGAGCAATACCTTCGAGCTGGGCCTGCGCGGACGCATGAACGCGTTGCGACTGGATGCTGCTGCCTTTACCGGCAATTACAAGGACTTCATCCAGGATCAGGTACTGGTCTCGGGTCAGTACGGTAACCGCGCCAATCCTGCCACCTTCCAGTCTGTGAATATGGACCGGGTGCGCATCAGCGGCTTTGAACTCAAGGCCGATTACGACTGGGGCCAATTCGCCGGTGGCAACTGGCGCACCAATGCGGCTTATGGCTACACCGAGGGTAAGGATAGAAACACCGGCAAAGGGGTAGACACCATCTCGCCCCAGCAACTGGTGCTGGGCGTGCGCTACGAGCGCTCGGATGTGGGTGTGCAGTTCAGCGCATCGCACTGGTCGGGCAAGAAAGCCAAGGACGCCGCACAAGGCGCATGGCTGAGCCCCAGCGCCACGGTACTGGATTTGAGCGCGCAGTGGCGCATTCGCCCCAGCACCCGCCTGAACGTGGGCATCTACAACTTGACCGACAAAAAGCACTGGCGCTGGAGCGATGTGCGCGGCCTGACGGGCAATCCCGTCAACGTCGATGCCTATACGCAACCCGGCCGCAATGTGCGCGTGTCTCTGGTTCAGGACTTCTGATTTGATAGCTGATAGCGCTTGACTGGTAAGCGCTAGAGGCTTGTTTGACTCAAATTTTTACTCAAAAACTGCAGGAGTGAGCCATGTCTGTTTATGAGAGCGCCGCGAATGCCCAGAGTGAATCTGGCAGCCGCGATGAGGAATATCTGCTGACCGAAGGCGAAGCCCAACTGGCCACCGTGCTGGCGCTGATGACCGGCTTTAGCCAAGGCTGCTGTGCGGCGCACCGTGCGCCCATGGCACAGCGTGTGTCGGACCAGCTGGCGCGCATGGCCGATGGGCTGGATGGTCACGCCCGCTCTGACGACATGCGCCATTTTCTGCAAAAGCTGGGGCATCGCTGGTCCACGGTGGCCCAGGTGCTGGCACAGCCCGAGCCGGATCAGCAAGCCGCCGAGTCCGGTTTTAACGACGAATTTAACCAACCACAAACGCACTGGCACAACAGCCCGGAGACCCTGCAATGAACGCCATCACATCCCCCGAAATGAACACCATGACAGCGGTGCAGATTCGCGAAGAATTTGCCCAAAAGCGTCTGCAAGGTCTGCGTGCCAAAGACGCCGCCGAGGCGCTGCAACTGAGCGAAGGCGCTGTGATTGCAGCCCACGGCGGCGAGCATGAGCGCAGCTTGAAAGCCGTGCCGCTGCGCGCTGAGTGGCTGGACATTCTCAAAGGCCTTGAGGCCTGCGGCACGGTGATGGCGCTGACGCGCAACGAATCTACCGTGCATGAAAAAGACGGTATCTATCAGAACGTATCGGCCCAAGGCCCCGTCGGTCTGGCGCTGAGCCGCGAGATTGATCTGCGTCTGTTCTTCATGCACTGGCATGCCGGTTTTGCCGTGACGGAAGCGGCGGCCAATGGCAATCGCCCGGCGATGCACAGCCTGCAGTTCTATGACGCAGCGGGCCGTGCCGTGCACAAGGTGTTTGCGCGTGAAGCGACCGATATGGCCGCATGGAATGCACTGGTGGAGCGTTTTGCCGAGCCCTCCGCTGGCTATGTCTTCCGCGAGCCCGCAGCCAAGCCCGCCATCAAGGCCGATGCCGAGATTGATGTGCCCGCACTGACGCAGGCATGGACCGCGTTGAAGGACACGCACGAGTTCTTTGAAATGCTGCGCAAGTTTGGCGTCGAGCGCCAGCAGGCTTTCCGTCTGGTGCCGCAGTATTGCGAGCGTTTGAGCGCCGATGCCGTCACCCAGCTGCTGGGCAATGCCGCGGTGGATGGTGTCTCCATCATGGTGTTTGTGGGCAACCGCGGCTGCATCCAGATTCACACCGGCCCGGTCAGCAATATTCAGTCCATGGATGGCAAGGATGGCGTGCGCTGGATCAATGTGCTGGACAAGGGCTTCAACCTCCACCTGCGCACCGACATGATTGCCAATGTGTGGGTAGTGCAAAAGCCCACCAGCGATGGTGTGGTGACTTCGGTGGAAGTGTTTGATGCCGACGGCAACAACATGGCCATGTTTTTTGGCGAGCGCAAGCCCGGCCAGCCCGAGCTGCAAAGCTGGCGCGATCTGGTGGCAGGCCTGCAGCGCCATGCGGCGGTGGCGGAGGCTGCATGAGCGACCTATTGCTGTCACGGCGCGCCAGTCTGCAGTGGCTGGGCGGTGCGGCGATGGCTTCTGCCATGCCCGTATTTGCACAAAATTCTGTACAAGCGGCGTCACCCGCACGCCGTCTGGTCTCGCTGAGTGGCGCATTGACCGAGGTGGTCTATCTGCTGAACGCTCAGAATCTGCTGGTGGGCACGGACACCACCAGCCTGTTCCCCGAAGCCGCGCAGAAAACGACCAAGGTCGGCTATGTGCGCCAGCTCTCGGCCGAAGGCCTGCTGTCGCTCAAGCCCGATGCGGTGGTTGGCACCAGCGATGCCGGGCCGCCCGTGGTGCTCGATCAGATTCGACAGGCCGGCGTGCGTGTGGCTCTGGTCAAGGCTCAGCACAACTGGGCTGAGGTGCAGGAAAAGGTCAAGGTCGTTGGCCGCGAAACGGGCCGTGTGGCCGAGGCCGAAAAGCTGCTGGCTTTGCTCGATACGCAGTGGAGCGCGGTGCAGGCCCAGGTCGCCAAGGCCCAGCGCAAGCCGCGCGTGCTGTTTGTGCTGGCGCACAGCGGCAGCCCGCAGGTGGCAGGGCGGGGCACGGCGGCCAATGCGCTGATTCAATACGCAGGCTGCGTCAACGCCATCGACCAGTTTGATGGCTACAAGCCGCTGACGGCAGAAGCCATGGCCAGCGCCGCGCCAGAGGTCATCATCAACACCACCCAGGGCATTGAAGCGCTGGGCGGTGAGCTGGCCTTCTGGAAGCGACCTGAGCTAGCCCTGACCCCTGCCTTTGCCAAGAAGGCTTTGGTCACGCTGGAGGCCAGCCATCTGCTGGGCTTTGGTCCGCGCCTGCCTACGGCCGTGCAGGCGCTGCATATGCGCAGCCTGCAGTGGGTGGCATGAGATGAGTGTCGTGCTCGCCAAGCCGGGCAAACCGGTTCAATCGGTCACGCCGGTGCGTTGCGCGCCCGTTGCGGCATCGCGCTGGCGCACGCCATCCGGGCGGCTCAGCCGCAGCGCCGCGCTGCTGCTGGGCGCGGTGCTGGTGCTGCTGGCCATGGTCTGGGGGGCGGCCAGCGGTGCCTATGCGATTGCGCCCGCGCAGTTGCCAAGCATTGGCTGGGATGGTCTGCGCAGCCTGCTGGGCGGTGCAGTGCAGCAGGGGCCAGAGCATCTGGTCTTTCTCAATATTCGTCTGCCGCGCCTGCTGATGGGCGTGGCCGCTGGCGCAGGTCTGGGGCTGGCCGGCGCGCTGATGCAGGGGCTGTTTCGCAACCCGCTGGCAGACCCCGGCCTGATTGGCGTGAGCAGCGGCGCTGCGCTGGCGGCTGGCATCACCATCGTTCTGGGCGGCCTGTATCTGCCGTGGCTACCGCGCCATCTGGGCAGCTGGGCCCTGGTGGTCATGGCATTTGGCGGTGGCCTGGCCGTCACGGCGGTGGTCTATGTGCTAGGCCAGGTGCAGGGCACCACCCGCATCGGCCTGATGTTGCTGGCTGGCATTGCGATTAATGCGCTGGCTGGGGCCGGGTTGGGCTTTTTGAGCTTTATTTCGACCGACGAGCAACTGCGCAATCTGCAGATGTGGCTGCTGGGAAGTCTGGGCGCATCGCGCTGGAGTGCTGTGGGCTTGGTCGGTTTTGCCGTCGCTTTAAGCACGCTGGCCGCGCTGGCGCTGGCAAGGCCTTTGAATGCGATTGCACTGGGCGAGGCGCAGGCCAATCTGCTGGGCGTGGCGGTTGAAAAGACCAAGCGCCGCACCGTGCTGGTGGCGGCGCTGGCTGTGGGCGCGGTAACGGCGACCACCGGCATCATCGGCTTTATCGGCCTTGTCGCACCGCACTGGGTGCGGCTGATTGCCGGGCCAGATCACCGTGTGGTACTGCCGGGCTCGGCTCTGCTGGGGGCGGCGCTGGTGGTCAGTGCAGATGCCGTGGCGCGCACCATCGTCAAACCGGCGGAGCTGCCGCTGGGCGTGCTCACCGCCTTTATCGGCGTGCCGCTATTTCTGGCCATGCTGCGCCAGTTCAGGAGCAAGGTATGAGTGCCGTCTCGCAGATGGGTTCACAGATCGAATGCCGCAAGCTGGGTGTCGGCGTGGCCAAAGGCCCGCGTCTGGCCACGGTCGATGTGCAGATTCAGGCTGGGCGCTTTACCGCCATCCTCGGCCCCAATGGTGCGGGCAAATCCACGCTGATGTCCATGCTGGTGGGTGAGCGCGCACCGCAGGCCGGGCAGGTGTTGCTGGACGGGGTGGAGCTGGCGAGCCACCCGGTTGAGCGACTGGCCCGCCGCCGCTCTGTCATGCCACAGGATTGCAGCGTGGCGTTTGACTTTACGGCGCAGGAAGTGGTGGAACTGGGGCGCTACCCGCACCGCAACCAGCCCGGCGCTGAAGAAGCGCAAATTCCGGCCGAGGCCATGGCGCTGACGGGTGTTGACCATCTGGCCCAGCGCAGCATCAATACATTGTCGGGCGGCGAGCGGGCCCGCGCCCATTTGGCAAGGGCTTTGGCGCAAATCTGGCAGGCTCCTGCCGATGGTGCTGCACGCTGGCTATTGCTGGATGAACCCACGGCTGCGCTTGATTTGGCCCACCAGCACCACGCCATGCGCCTGCTGCGCGATTGGGCCAGCGAGCGCGGTGTGGGCGTGGTAGCGGTCTTGCACGACTTGAACCTGGCCCTGCGCTATGCCGACGATGTGCTGGTGCTGGGCGGAGCCGCTGGCGTGAGCTGGGGCGCAACGCAAGAAGTGCTGCAGCCTGAGCTGATTCAGCGTGTGTGGGATATGCAGTGCGACCCAGTGCGCAGCAGCGACGGTGCGCTGCAATATCTTTTTGTAGCGGGTAGCGCTATAGCTGCCTGATACTTGAATGAAAAAACCGTGAATCTGAAGTCAGTCAAGCGCAGAGTGCTTCAGATTCAATAGCGAGAAATCAGAGTGCTCAATGCAGGTGCACGGTCAGTGCGACCAGCTTGAGCACCAGCGGCCTGACCAATATCACGCAGCAGAACGCCACGGGCATGGCCAGCGCATAGGCGCTGAACACCCGCTGGACATAGCCGGCATTGAAGCCGCTGTTGGCGGCCACGATGGTGCAGCACATCAAAAACGCCATGATGCCCGCCATGTAAAACGCAAAAACAATCGGGGTGTAGCGCTTGTGCAGCTTCAATGTCGAGGCTTGAGATGAGGAAGAATTCATGAGGTCCGTCAAGAGAGCATGCATCCAGATTCATAGCGGCCTGCGTCAGCCCGGAGAGGGCTTCAATCTGAATGCAGTGTGGGGGAAAAGTTGGACTGTAAGCATCATCCCCGCAGGGCGGTAGAGGCCTGGAGCTTGTTTCACTCATAAGCTGAACTTTCGAATGAATTTACGGATACATTCGATTCCATGCCGAATCTGCGTGCCATCGAAACCTTTGTCAAAGCGCTGGAGGGCGGCTCTATCGCCTCGGCCGCGCGTCAGCTGGGCATTTCCCCTGCGGCTGCCAGTCAGAATATTGCGCGGCTGGAGCGGGAACTGGGCACGCGGCTCATTACCCGCACCACGCGCTCCATGGCACTGACCGAAGCCGGTGAGCGCTATCTGGCCCGCGTCGCCCCTGTCCTGGATGAGCTGGAAAAAGCCCAGTCTGACCTTTCACTGATTCATGGCGAGCTGCAAGGCCGTTTGCGCATTGCGTGCATGGCGGCTTTTGGCCGCCATGTGCTGGCGCCGCTGCTACCGGCCTTTGCTGCGCAGCATCCGAGGCTGGAGCTGGAACTGTTGATTACCGACCGCCATGTGGATGTGCTCAAGGAGGATGTGGACTTGAGCGTGCGCTATCGCGATGTGCTGGAGCCTGGCATGTCCGTGCGCCAGCTGGCATCCGTGCCGCGCATTCTTTTTGCATCACCCCAGTATTTGCAGCAGCACGGCACGCCGCAGACAGCGCAAGAGCTGTTGCAACATGCCTGTCTGCTGTACCGGCGCGAGCGCGATGGTCGTTTGATGCGCTGGCCGTTTCAGCGCGATGGGCAGCGGGCCGATCCGCAGCAGCGCATTGCGCTGATTGGCAGCGATATCGATGCACTGGTGGAATATGCGGTCGCGGGCGGCGGCATTACCTGGGCGGGGGACTTTATCGTGCACGAATATGTGCGTGACGGGCGGCTGGTGCCGCTGAGTCTCAAGCCGGGGCGCAAAGGGCAGCTGCAGTTTGCCGATGCGCCGCTGGACTTTTTTGCCTGCTTCAGAGATCGCCAGTATGTGCCCGCCAAGGTGAGGGCTCTGGTGGACTATCTTGTTAAGGCATTACCGCAGCGGCAGACGGATCTTTGAAATGGTTCATTGCCTTGACAACTGACGCGATCCAAGCAAGAGACACCGAGGAAGGGCCGCACCGCACCGAGGGTGTCGTCCCCCTCCGCGAAGCAGAGAGGGGGAAGGCGCGCAGCGCCTCAGGGGGCGCTTAGTGACCGAGGTGTTGCGGCAGCACTTCCTGCAGGATGGTGGTGGCGATTTCTTCAATCGACTTGGTGGTGCTGGACAGCCACTCGATCCCACTGCGGCGCATCATGGCCTCGGCCTCGGCGACTTCGTAGCGGCAGTTTTGCAGGCTGGCGTACTTGGAGTCAGGGCGGCGCTCGTTGCGGATGCTGGACAGGCGCTCGGGCTGAATCGTCAGACCAAACAGCTTTTTGCGGAAAGGCTCCAGCGCAGGCGGCAGTTGCTTGCGTTCAAAGTCTTCGGGGATCAGCGGGTAGTTCGCTACCTTCAGGCCAAACTGCATGGCCAGGTACAGGCTGGTGGGCGTCTTGCCCGAGCGGCTCACGCCCACCAGAATCACGTCCGCACCGGTGAGGTCGGTATGGGTCTGGCCGTCATCGTGGGCCAGCGTGTAGTTGATGGCCTCCATGCGCTCCAGATATTCCTTGCTCTCGCTGATATCGGCAAAGCGGCCCACGCGGTGCAACGACTTCTGGCCCAGCTCCACCTCCAGCGGGCGCACAAAGGTGCCGAACATGTCAAACAGCTTGCCCTTGCTATTGGCCTCCAGAAATTCCAGCATCTCCTGATTGACCAGCGTGGTGAAGATGATGGGCTTCTTGTTTTCCACATCCGCCACATGATTAATCTGGCGAACCGCTTGATGAATCTTGTCCATCGAGTCCACAAAAGGGATGCGAATCAGTCGAGGCTTGCTGTCGAACTGGGCCATGATGGCAGTCCCAAAGGTCTCAGCCGTGATGCCTGTGCCGTCAGAAATGACAAAAATCGTATGGGTATGCATGGTGCGCGCAGTGATTAGGTGGGGGCGGGGCTGGCAATGCCATTCCCTGAGCGGAGAAACAGGTTTGTGCCACGCGAGATGTCATGGCTAGGCCTACAATTGCGCCCATTATTCCCAAATTCCCCCCATGCTCGTTGACGGTCAACATCCAGAACAGCAAAGCACTGCCTTGATGCAGCGTGGGTTCGCGTCGCCTGGCCATTCAGCCCAGGCCTCGCAAGCGTGCCGGTTTTTTACCTTTGGAGCTTTCCCATGTCTCAACTGTTCGAAGCGACCGCATTAGTCGTTCCGTTTGAAAAACTGAGAATGACCGACGTTGAGTCGGTCGGCGGCAAAAACGCCTCGCTGGGCGAAATGATCTCGCAACTGCCTCAGGGCGTGCGCGTTCCTACCGGCTTTGCGACGACGGCTCATGCCTTCCGCGAATTCCTGGCCTTTGAAGGTCTGGCTGGCAAGATTTCCGCCAAGCTGGCTGCTCTGGATGTGGACGATGTCCGCGCTCTGGCCGCCGTGGGCGCTGAAATCCGCGCCATGGTGGAAAGCCAGCCTTTCCCCGCCGACCTGGAAGCGGCCATCCGCGCTGACTTCATCACGCTGCAAGCGGGAAACCCTGCCGCTTCGTTCGCAGTGCGCTCTTCCGCCACGGCAGAAGACTTGCCCGACGCATCGTTCGCCGGTCAGCAGGAAACCTTCCTGAACGTGGTGGGCATCGAAGACGTGCTGCACAAGATGAAGGAAGTGTTCGCGTCCCTGTACAACGACCGCGCTATCTCCTACCGCGTGCACAAGGGCTTTGAGCACGATGTGGTGGCGCTGTCCGCAGGCGTGCAGCGCATGGTCCGCTCCGACTTGGGCGCTGCCGGCGTGATGTTCACCATCGACACCGAGTCTGGCTTTGAAGACGTGGTGTTCATCACTTCCAGCTATGGTCTGGGTGAAACCGTGGTGCAGGGCGCTGTGAACCCTGACGAGTTCTACGTGCACAAGCCCATGCTGAAGGCTGGCAACAAGGCTTTGATTCGCCGTAATCTGGGCTCCAAGCTGATCCAGATGGTCTTCTCTTCGCCTGAAGAGAAAGCTGCCGACGGCAAGCTGGTCAAGACCACCGATGTGGCCCACGAACTGCGCAACCGTTACTCGCTGACCGACGCCGATGTCGAGCAACTGGCTCGCTACGCTCTGGTGATCGAAGAACACTACGGTCGTCCTATGGACATCGAGTGGGGCAAGGACGGCACCGACGGCCAGCTCTACATCCTGCAGGCACGCCCTGAAACCGTGAAGAGCCAGTCCAAGGGCCAAGCAGAGCTGCGCTACAAGCTCAAGAGCACCGGCACCGTACTGGCCGAAGGCCGCGCCATTGGTCAGAAGATTGGTACCGGCCCTGTGCGTCTGGTGTCCGACATCTCGCAGATGGATCAAGTGCAAGCTGGCGACGTGCTGGTGACCGACATGACAGACCCTAACTGGGAACCCGTCATGAAGAAGGCCTCCGCCATCGTCACCAACCGTGGCGGCCGTACCTGCCACGCTGCCATCATTGCGCGTGAACTGGGTATTCCTGCGGTTGTGGGTTGCGGCAACGCCACCGATCTGCTCAAGGCCGGCACTCTGGTGACCGTGTCTTGCTCGGAAGGCGACACCGGCAAGATCTATGACGGCGTGCTCGACACCGAAGTGACCGAGGTCAAGCGCGGTGAAATGCCTGCCATCAAGACCAAGATCATGATGAACGTGGGCAACCCCCAGCTGGCATTTGATTTTGCCCAGCTGCCTAATGAGGGCGTGGGTCTGGCCCGTGTTGAGTTCATCATCAACAACAATATCGGCGTGCACCCCAAGGCCATCTTGGACTACCCCGCTGTGGATGCCGACCTGAAGAAGGCCGTGGAATCCGTGGCCCGTGGTCACGCATCGCCCCGCGCTTTCTACGTGGACAAGGTAGCTGAAGGCGTGGCCACCATTGCCGCTGCTTTCTGGCCCAAGCCTGTGATCGTGCGCATGTCGGACTTCAAGTCCAACGAGTACCGCAAGCTCATCGGCGGCAGCCGCTACGAGCCCGAAGAAGAGAATCCCATGCTGGGCTTCCGTGGCGCTGCCCGCTACATCTCCAAGGAATTCGGCGAAGCGTTCAAGATGGAATGCGAAGCTCTGCACCGTGTGCGCGAAGACATGGGCCTTACGAATGTGCAGATCATGATTCCTTTCGTGCGTACGCTGGGTCAGGCCAAGCGCGTGACCGAGCTGCTGGCTGAAAACGGTCTGAAGCGCGGCGAGAACGGCTTGAAGTTCATCATGATGTGTGAAGTGCCTTCGAACGCCATTCTAGCGGACGAGTTCCTCGAGTACTTCGACGGCTTCTCCATCGGCTCCAACGATCTGACACAGCTGACACTGGGTCTGGACCGTGACTCCGGTCTGGAGCTGCTGGCTGCTGACTTTGACGAACGCGACCCTGCCGTCAAGAAGATGCTGGAGCTGGCGATTGGTGCCTGTCTGAAGCAAGATAAGTATGTGGGCATCTGCGGTCAGGGCCCTTCGGATCACCCTGACTTCGCTCTGTGGCTGGCAGAAAAGGGTATCAAGTCGATTTCGCTGAACCCCGACAGCGTTGTTGCCACCTGGCAGCGTCTGGCTCAATAAGCCCCAGCATCGCCATGCAGACGCACCACGCGCCTCAGCATGACGATGCCGTGTCGGATGCCTCTTTGCAGGCATTCGACGCTTTCGATGCATTGGGCAACCCGGTGGAAGTCACCTTCCCGCCGGACTTGCACGACACACACCACCTGAGACTCAAGGCCTTATTGCTGACTGTCTGGGTGGTGTTTTCATTTGGCACCAGCTATTTCGCGCGTGATCTGCAGGCCCTGATGCCGGGCTGGTCGGCGGCTTACTGGATGGCGGCCCAAGGGGCGGTCCTGATGTTCCTGCTCATCATCGTGGTCTATTGTGTGGCCATGGATTATTTTGAGCGCCAGCAAGCACGCGACGAGGCCCATCAAGCGATCAGTAGAGCGGCCGCTGATCACGACGCAACATCCTCCGCCACTGATTTACATGCCTGAGGGAGCGGCACTGAGCGGCGCCTATCATTGGCGGCTGCATCGCATTCTTTTTCTCTATGTGCTGGGCGTGGCAGGCTTTGTGCTGACCATGCTCTGGGCCGAAGGGCGCGGCCTGTCACGCCACTGGATCGGGCCCATTTTTCTGTTTTGCACTGTGATGGTGTATGCCGGCATTGGTGTCTACACACGCACCAGTGATGCCGAGGAATACTTTGTCGCCGGGCGGCGCATACCGGCTTTTTACAACGGCATGGCAGCGGCTGCGGACTGGATGAGCGCTGCATCGTTCATTAGCCTCTCTGGAGCGCTGTATTTGCAAGGTTTTTCGGGAGCAGGCACCCAACCCGGCGGCCTGGCTTATGTGCTAGGCTGGACGGGGGGCTTCTGCCTCGTCGGCATGCTGATTGCCCCCTATCTGAGGGCCATGAATCTCTACACCGTGCCTGACTTTTTTCAGGCCCGGTTTGGCGGACGCTGGCCGCGCATCATTGCCGCGCTGGCGGCCATTACCTGCTCGTTTACCTATGTGGTGGCGCAAATTTACGGTGTGGGCCTGATTGCCGCACGGCTGACGGGTGTGCAGTTTGAGATCGGCATCATGCTGGGGCTGGGCGGCGTATTGCTGTGCTCGTTTCTGGGCGGCATGCGTGCGATTACCTGGACGCAGGTGGCACAATACGTGGTGATCTTGCTGGCATTCATGCTGCCTGTGTCATGGCTGGCGTATAAGCAATTGGGCAACCCTTTGGCGCCAGCAGCCTATACCCAGCAACTGGGCAAGATCGCCCAGCTGGAGCAGCAGTTGCTGGCCTCTGAAGCCGAGCAGTCTGTACTGGAGGCCTACCGCACCCGCGCACAGGTGCTGCAGGCCAAACTGCGCGATGTGCCCAATGTGCTGACGGCGGAGCGCCAGGCGCTGAGTGAGCATATCCGCGAGCTGCGCACCAGCAGTGGCAATATCGGCGCCATCATGGCCGCCAGCCGCGAACTGGCGGCCATGCCCAAGGATGAAGCCGCCGCGCGTGAGCGCTGGACGCGTGAGCTGCGCGAGGCCTATGAAAGGGCCAAGCCGCTGGGCGGCATGCCGCTGCAAAGCCAGCCTTTTGCGGGTGACCCGCATGGCACGCCCGAGGAGCAGCAGACCTATGAACACAGTCGCCGCAACTTTCTGGCGCTGATGTTTTGCCTGATGGTGGGTACGGCCGGCCTGCCGCATTTGCTCACCCGCTATTACACGGTGCCTACGGTGTCGGCAGCGCGTAGCTCGGTGGCGTGGACGCTGTTCTTTATCGGCCTGCTATACCTGTGTGCGCCTGCGTTGGCAGTGCTGGTCAAGTACGAGGTGATGAACAACCTGGTCGGTGCGCACTTTGATGCCTTGCCCAACTGGATTGCCCAGTGGTCCCGGGTCGATGGATCACTGCTGGCGGTGGAAGACATCAACGGCGACGGCATTTTGCAGTTTGGCGAGATTCGCATGGGTGCCGACCTCATCATGCTGGTTACCCCCGAACTGGGCGGCATGCCCTATGTGCTCTCTGGCCTGGTGGCTGCTGGTGGGCTTGCGGCAGCACTATCCACGGCAGATGGTTTGCTGCTGACCATCAGCAACGCGCTGGTGCGGGACCTGTATTTTCAGGAGCGCCAGCGTGTGGATACGGCCCGAAAACGCCGAGTCTTGCCTGAGCAGCGCGTGATTTTGTCCAAATTTGCGCTGATGCTGGTGGCGCTGTCTGCGGCCTTCGTGGCGGCGCGGCGCTCGTCAGATATTTTGCCCATGGTCTCGGCCTCGTTCTCGTTGGCGGCATCGGCCTTTGTGCCAGCCATGGTGATGGGCATCTTCTGGCGCGGCACTACTAGGCGCGGGGCGGTGGCCGGCATGCTGCTGGGACTGGCTGTTACCGTGTATTACATGGTCACCCATGTGCAGGGCCTGCAAGGCGTGCTGCCAGCAGCTTTGCGTGCCGAGGCGCTGTGGTGGGGCATTCAGCCCATATCAGCAGGCGTGTTTGGTGTGCCTGCGGGCTTTGCCACGACGTTTCTGGTCAGCTGGTGGGAGCTGCGCCGTACCAAATCCATCTTGACTACTTAAATTGATAGCTACTTGCGCTTGTATATATTGAGCTAGAGGCCTGTTTTAGATGAAATTTTGGCTCATCCATCCTGCCTGAGTTTGCAGGTAAACCCGCTTTGCAGCCTTTGTCATAGCTGCCACCCTGCTTTTCCAAGATCCCTGTTTTCAAGAACACAAGTAAAGAAGAGGCAAGGCGGATGTACTTAGTCAAAACACCCGAAGGGCAGCAGGCCTTCAAGGAGCGTCATGTTGATTTGAGTCAGCGGCTGCGCTCGGCTTTTTTGCTGTTTGATGGCCGTCGCAGTCTGGCGCAGGTGCTGACCGCCACGGCAGCCACGGGTGTGAACAAGGATGATATTCTGGCCTTGGTCACCAAGGGTTGGCTGGCCAAGCGCGAAGCTCCAGCCCTGGCGGGTGGTGCGACTGTGGCTGTAGAAGCGCAGCCAACCCAGAGTGTGCTGCCGTCTCTGGCACCTGCCAAGGTAGACCCAGCCAGTACCATGCGCCGTTATCAGCAGGCTTACCCCATGGCGGTGTCTATTACTGGTGGGCTGGGGCTCAAGGGCTTCAGGCTCAATCTGGCGGTGGAAGCGGCCATGGGCTACGAGCAACTGGTGGAGCTGGCCCCGCGCATCCGCGAAGCGGCGGGCGACAAGGCTTATGGGCCGCTGCACAAGGCCTTGTTTGGGAGCGAGGCCGAATAAGCGTCTGGCATTGACCTAAAGAAAAAGCGGCTTGAAAGCCGCTTTTGTCATTGCAGAGTCTGCAGCTTAGACCGCCAGCAGTTCCACATCAAACTTCAGAGTCGCGTTGGGAGGAATCACGCCGCCTGCGCCGCGAGCACCGTAGCCCAGCTCTGCAGGAATAATCAAGGTGCGCTGGCCGCCCACCTTCATGCCTTGCACGCCTTGGTCCCATCCCTTGATGACCATACCCGCGCCCAGCTGGAACACAAAGGGGTCATTGCGGTCTTTGCTGGAGTCAAACTTGGTGCCTTGCACGCCGTTTTTGTACAGCCAGCCGGTGTAATGTACGGTTACGCGTGCGCCGCGTGTGGCTTCAGCGCCGTCGCCCACGACGGTGTCTTCGATTTGCAGCACGGGTGCAGCCTTGCTGCCCAGCAGTTCCACGTCAAACTTCAGCGTGGCGTTAGGAGGAATCACGCCGCCGGCACCTTGGGCACCATAGCCCAGCTCTGCAGGAATAATCAAGGTGCGCTTGCCGCCCACCTTCATGCCTTGCACGCCTTCGTCCCAGCCGCGGATGACCATGCCATCGTCCAGTGTGAATTCAAAAGGCTCGCGGCGGTCTTTGCTGGAGTCAAACTTGGCGCCTTGTACGCCGTCTTGGTACAACCAGCCCGTGTAATGCACTTTGACGTCAGCGCCGCTGGTAGCTTCAGCGCCTTCGCCCACAAAGGTGTCTTCGAATTGCAGGCCAGAGGCAGTAGTGTTGAAAGCCATGATGGATTTCCTTTCAGCGCAAAGCAGAAAAAGGCGATTGAAAAAGGGCCAGCCAAGCATGCTTGGGGCCCTTGGATAATATGAGAGCAGGCTGCATAGCCCGCTTCCCGGCCGCATAGCGGCAAATTTTACTTCTTGGCGCGCGCTGCAACCCAGCGGTTGGCAAAGGCCTGCACGTCAGATAGGCGCTTGAGCAGGTCTTGACCGGTCAAAGTCACGGTATAGCCGTCGCTGCCATGCTCCAGCAGGCCACACTCGCGCAACTCCTTGATACGGGTGTTTAGGGTGTTCGGGGTGATGCCGCCAACGCTGTCTTGCAGCAGACGGAAGGTCTGGGGATGTCCATCCCGCAGAGCCCACAGCACGCGCAGCGCATAGCGGCATTCGAGCTTCTCGAACAGCTGGTTGATGGCGGCGTTTTCTTTGGAGCTCATGGACGCTTCTCCTTGCGCAATGATGTTGTCGAGCTGGGCGCACTGGGTGCGTACAGTGCCAAGTCTTAAAGACTATAGCTGTTAATTTATTTTGCTACAAGTTTAGTAGCTTCAAATCTGCAACTGCAACGCCTTGAGACGATAACGTCACAAACTAGCCGCAAGTGTTGCAGGCCAGCCACGAATCAACAGTCTAAATCCGGCTGCTTCAGGGTTTATAGCAATACAAAGAGGGCTGGGGCAGGCTTCAGGCCGATATGGCAAGGTTTGCAGGCTGTGTTAGCGCTGGCTTAATGATTTTTTGATCCATCAATGCACTCAAGCCCTTTATTGATAGGCGCTGACAGCTATGGAAATCATAGTTGCTCGGGTTTTGAAGCAGTTTGCCTGAGCTGGACCAGTACTTGCAGCAGTCGATTGGCCGGTGTGGCAATGCCCAGCGCCTGTCCGCGTCGCACCACATAGCCGTTGAGGTGGTCAATTTCCGTCGTCTTGGCGCGCGCCAGATCTTGCGCGGTAGACGACAGTTGCTGGGGCATGGTGCGCGCAATGGCGGCCACAGCTTCATCGACGTTGGCGGGCAGCTGCACGCCATCGGCCAGCGCCACGGCCTTGCATTCATTGGCAATGTCTTGCATGACGGCAGGCACACCCACCTGCGCCACCAGCCATCCATAGGGCTGCTGGGTGAGTGCGGAGAGCGCGTTGTACACGCAGTTGATGATGAGCTTTTGCCACAGCGCGGCCAGCACGCTGACCGAAACCTGGGTGGGGATGTGCGCGGCGCTGAACTGCTGTGCAATGGCCTCGCCTTGCGGGCAGGGCGCAATCACCAGCTCGCCCCGACCAAAGTGGCGCACATGGCCCAGCCCGGCCATGGCGGTTGCCACATAGACCACGGCAGCGGCCACGGGCTGGTTGCCCAGCACTTGGCGCAGGCGCTGGTCGTTGTCCACGCCGTTTTGCAGGCTCAGTACCTGAGTGTGACTGGCAAGGTAGGGCTTGATCTGCGCGGCGGCGGCTTCTGTGTCGGTGGATTTGACGCAGAGCAATACCACATCAGCCCCTGCGACGGCGTCGGCCGATGTGCTGGTGGCCATGGGCACATGAATGTCTTCCGTGGCGGTCTGCAGCCGCAGGCCGTGCTCGTTGATGGCCTGCATATGTGATGCACGGCCAATCAGCGTAACGCTGTGACCAGCGCGCGCCAGCAGGGCACCAAAGTAGCAACCCACCGAGCCCGCGCCCATGACGGCGACGGACAGGGGGTGAGAGGTAGGGGCGGCGGAAGAGTTCATGCGCTCAAGCATAGCGGGGCTTAGCTCTTGAGCTTGAGCAAATAGGTCATCAGCTGCGCGGTGGAGGTCTCGATCTCCATGAAGTCGTGCAGGGCCTTGCCGGTCATCCACGAGGCGTTCCAGCTGTTGCTGGCCAGACTCTGCTTCCAGCTGTCTTGATTGCTCGCAAATTCGATAGCAGCCAGCATCTGCTTGGCGCGCTCTGGTGCCACATTCTTGCCTGTCATCACGGCGCGCCAGTTGGACATCTCTGCATCAAGGCCTTGATCGCGCATGGAAGGAATGCCGAACATGGAGCGGCGCGAAGAGACCCCCAGCGCGCGCAGCTTGCCGCTTTGCAGTGCCTCGCGCAGCTCGCTATAGCCCGAAATCCCAACCTGCACCTGTTTTTGCAGCAGAGACTGCAGCACCTCGTTGCCGCCAGGGAAAGGCTTGTATTGCAGCTGTTCGGCGTTGGCCTTGGAGACACGGGCCAGCATGCCGGCATACATATGGTCCACACCACCGGCCGATCCGCCAGCAATCGCCACCTCAGGCAGGTTTTCACGCATGGCCTTGGCCAGGTCCTTGGGACTGCGGATGGAAGAGTCGGCGGGCACGGCCACGACCAGATAGTCGCTGGTCATACGTGCCAGTGTCTGGACCTGATTCAACTCGGCCGATGCCTTGTTCAGGGCCAGTGCGCCCACCATGACCATGCCGCCAATCAGCAGACTGTTGGGGTCGCTGCCGTAGCGCTTGGTGTAGTCGGCAAGGCCGATGGTGCCTCCCTTGCCGCCAATGTTTTCATAGACCACCTTGTCCACCATGCCGCTGCTGGTCAGTGCTGCGCCGAGTGCTCGGCCGGTCTGGTCCCAGCCTCCGCCGGGGTTGGCGGGAATGACGATGCGCAGCTCATTGCCCAGCCGATGTGCCTGACTGGCTTGCGCCAACGGTGCGGCAAAAGCGCTACCGGCCAGCAATGCTGAGCTGTAGTTCAACCATTCACGGCGAGTGATGCTGCGGCTGATGGCTTTGCTGAGCGCGGTCGAAAGGCTGTTGGCCATGGGGTGTCTCCGTTATTTTTGGCTTGTCCGTGGGTTTTGCGCGCAAGCAAAGACTTGCTGACCTGAGCGCAAATGAAAAAGCCCCGACCTATGGCAGGTCAGGGCTTTGAGCAGTGAGGAACCAGCAGGCTGATTCCATGTACAGACTTTACAGCGAGTCGATGAAGCTGCGCAGCTTATCGGAGCGAGAAGGGTGCTTGAGCTTGCGCAGTGCCTTGGCTTCGATCTGACGGATACGCTCGCGTGTCACGTCAAACTGCTTGCCCACTTCTTCCAATGTGTGGTCGGTGGACATTTCAATACCGAAGCGCATGCGCAGCACCTTGGCTTCGCGGGGTGTCAGGCCATCCAGGATGTCTTTGACCACGTCGCGCAGGCCGGCTTGCATCGCTGCGTCGATAGGCGCAGTGTTGTTGCCGTCTTCGATGAAGTCGCCCAGGTGAGAGTCGTCATCGTCGCCGATGGGGGTTTCCATCGAAATCGGCTCCTTGGCGATCTTCATGATCTTGCGGATCTTGTCCTCGGGGATTTCCATCTTGGCTGCCAGGATGGACGCATCGGGCTCGAAACCAAACTCTTGCAAGTGCTGGCGCGAGATGCGGTTCATCTTGTTGATGGTTTCGATCATGTGCACGGGGATACGGATCGTGCGGGCCTGGTCAGCGATGGAACGCGTGATGGCCTGACGAATCCACCAGGTGGCATAGGTCGAGAACTTGTAGCCGCGGCGGTATTCAAACTTGTCCACGGCCTTCATCAGGCCGATGTTGCCTTCCTGAATCAAGTCCAGGAACTGCAGGCCACGGTTGGTGTACTTCTTGGCGATGGAGATCACGAGACGCAAGTTGGCCTCGATCATTTCCTTCTTGGCGTAGCGGCTGGCACGCTCGCCATTGTTCATGCGCTTGTTGATGCTTTTCAGTTCATCCAGCGGCACAACCACGCGGGCCTGCAGGTCGATCAGGTTTTGCTGCAGCTCTTGCACGGGCGGAATATTGCGTTCCAGCACGGCGCTGTAGGGCTTGCCTGCGGCGACTTGCTTGATGACCCATTCCTTGTTCAGCAGGTTGGGCGGGAAGTCCTTGATGAACTGTTCCTGCGACATGCCGCACTTGTCCACGATGATCTTGCGCAGCTCGCGTTCCTTCTTACGCACGTCATCCACCTGAGCGCGTACCAGATCGCACAGTTTCTCGATGGTCTTGGCCGTGAAGCGGATGGTCATCAGCTGTTCTGTGATGGCCTTTTGCACCTTCATGTATGCCTCGGTGCCGTAGCCTTCCTTGTCATACACCTTGTGCATCTTGTCGAACTGCTCGCGCATGTTGTCAAAGCGGGTCAGCGCTTCGTTTTTCAACTCTTCGAGCTTCTTGGTCAGCGCCTTGGAGCCGCCCTTGCCGTCGTCATCGTCTTCTTCGTCGTATTCGTCGAAGTCTTCTTCGGCCACGTAGTCATCGTTTTCGTTCGCATTGACGAAACCGTCCACCACGGTGGTGATGACAACCTTGCCTTCGCGAATTTCCTCAGACATGTTGAGGATCTCGGCGATGGTGGCAGGGGAAGCCGAGATGGCTTCCATCATGTCCATCAGACCGCCTTCAATGCGCTTGGCGATTTCAATTTCGCCTTCACGCGTCAGCAGCTCAACCGTACCCATTTCACGCATGTACATGCGAACGGGGTCGGTAGTGCGGCCGAATTCCGAGTCCACGGTGGACAGAGCGGCTTCCGCTGCTTCTTCGGCTTCCTCTTCGGTAGCGGCGGACTGCCCGGTGTTGTTCAGCAGCAGGGTTTCGGCGTCGGGCGTCTGCTCGTACACCGCCACACCCATGTCGTTCAACATGGAGACCACGACCTCCAGCGTTTCGGCATCGACCAGCTTGTCGGGCAGGTGGTCGTTGATTTCAGCGTGAGTCAGATAGCCGCGAGTTTTACCCAGCTTGATCAGCATCTTCAGACGCTGACGGCGGGTGTTCAACTCGTCTTCAGTCAGAACGGTTTCGTCCAGACCGAATTCTTTCATCAAGGCGCGTTCCTTCGCCTTGCTGATCTTCATGCGCAGAGGCTTGACTTTTTCGGCAGGAGCAGCGGCTGCTCCGGTTGCCACTTCCTCTTCGACTTCGCCTTCCAGGTCGCTGTCAATATCCGACAGATCTGCATCGTCCATGCCTTCATCGGCATCCTTGGCCTTGGGCTTGCGGCCGCGCTTGGCGGGGGCCTTGTCAGCGTCTGCGCTGGCGGCAGGCGCCTTGACTGCAGCGGCTTTCTTGGCTGCGGGCGCTTTTTTGGCGACAGTCTTCTTGGCTGCGGCGGGGGAGGCAGCGGTGTCGTCGTCTTCGGCCTTTTTACGGCTGCGCTTGGGGGTTGCCTGTGCCAGCAGCGCATCGGCCATGGCTTTGAGTTCGGCTTGTGACTTGGTAACCACGGTGGTGTCTTTCTTTGCATCGGCCGCAGCTGCGGCACTCTTTTTCACAGCAGGCTTGCTGGGGCTGGCCTTGATGGGCGCTGCTGTGGAAGCAGAAGTTTTAGAGGTCTTGGGCTTCGCGGAAGCTGCTGGGGCCTGCTTGGACTTCTCGGACTTTGAAACGGGCATGAACACCTCTCGGGGTACGAACACACACAAACACACAAAGGAAAACGAAATTTGCAAACAAGCGCCACACATGCTGGCGCACGAACTGGCTTAGCCAGTCCGCTGGAAGCCGAAGACTCCCGGGCAAGATGTTGGGGCGATCATTTGGTATGCAATCCTTGCGAATATTGGGCCATGCAGTTGCTGCAATCTCGTGATTTCTTCACGGGGCCCGGGTCGGAGGTGTTGCTGTCGCTCTTGCCGATAGATATTTAAATTATACCTTTTAATCAGATGTCAAGAGGTAGTGCTAATAATTACAGATAATTTTTTTCGTCGTTCCTGAAATTCGATATATCGCCTTGCTGCGGTTGGATCAGTAGCTATCTCTTTAAGAGCTTTGCCTTCTTCGCGCTTGAAGTGAACTACCAAAATCTGGTTCAAAGTGCCGCGAAACTCTTTGCGTAATTCATCGATTTCACCTTCGGGCTGGGAATGAGTTCCGCTACTCATCAGTTTGGTGGCAAGTGCTTCACACGGGGCGCCTTGCAATTGCTCGCGCAACAAGGCCCAGGAGCGGGGGCCGGATTCGGTGAACTGTGCCTCCAGCCAGCGAAACAGCGGTGCGTGGCTTTCATTGCAGCGAGCCAACGCATCAAAGTCCTCATGGGTCATTTCTTCCATGAACTCCATATGGCACATCAGCAGGCGCGCGGCCTGATCTTCGCGGCTGACGGGGGTGGGGCGCGGCCCCAGCTGTGGTGGATTCCAGTCCTCGCCTTTTTTGCCCCAGGGCTTGCGCGGGCGGCCAAATTCCTTACGGCCAGCCCAGTTGCCGCCGCTGTTTTGGGGCTGATACGCGTGTTGAGCGGGTGCGCTGGGCTCTGTCCAGTCAGGGGCGTTGTCCCAGTTGCTAGGCGGTGCATCCCATTCCGGGGCTTGTTGATGTGTGGGGGCGGCAGGCGCACGGCGGGCCATAGGCGCGGTGCGTGCTGTTTCTTGGGCCCAGATGTCGGTGAGGTCTTGTGAGTTCAGCTGTGCCAGCGTTGCAATTTCAGACAGCAGCTGACGCTTGAGTACGCCATCGGGCAGCAGCGACCACAGCGGTCTGGCGTTGCTGGCCATACGTGCGCGGCCCTCGGCTTGGCCGAGATCACAGCCTTCACTGGCGGCTTCAATCAGGAAGCGGCTTAGCGGTGTGGCATCCCCCACATAGCGGGCAAACGCATCGGTGCCGAACTCACGAATAAAGGTGTCCGGGTCATGCTCGGACGGCAAGAACAAAAATTTGATGGAGCGTGTGTCGGTAGCCAGAGGCAGGGCCGCATCCAGTGCCTTGCGGGCGGCGCGGCGGCCGGCACCATCGCCGTCGAAGCTGAAGACCACTGCTTCGGTGAACCGAAACAGCTTTTGAACATGCTCGGGTGTGCAAGCGGTGCCCAGCGTGGCCACGGCGTTGGCAAAGCCCAACTGTGCCAGGGCCACCACGTCCATATAGCCTTCGGTGACCAGGGCGTAGCCCATGTCGCGCAGCGCGGTGCGGGCTTCGAACAGACCATACAGCTCGCGGCCTTTGTGGAAGACCGGTGTTTCGGGGGAGTTCAGGTATTTGGGCTTTTCGTCACCAAATACGCGCCCACCAAAGCCTATGCATTCGCCTTTGACATTGCGAATGGGGAACATGAGTCGGTCACGAAAACGGTCATAGCGGCGACTGTCTTCTTCGCTAACGATGACCAGGCCTGCTTCTTCAAGCTGCGGGCTGTCATATTCAGGGAAAACACTGGCCAGCCCATGCCAGCCTGCAGGCGCGTAGCCCAGGCCAAAGCGTTTGGAAACCTCGCCCGATACACCGCGTTTCTTTAAATATTCAATCGCCTTGGGCGCGCCCCTGAGATGCTTACAATACGACTCGCCTGCTTTTTCCAGCAGGTCGCTCAGGCTCTCTGCCTTTTGCTTTTGCTGGGCTTGGCGCTGGCGTTCGGCGGGGCTGATGTCGTCTTGCGGCACTTGCAGGCCGCACTGGTTGGCAAGTTCCTGCACGGCTTCTACAAAGCCCATGCCGGCATGTTCCATCAGGAAGCCGATGGCGTTACCGTTCTTGCCGCAGCCAAAGCAGTGAAAAAACTGTTTGCTGGGGCTGACGGTGAACGAGGGCGACTTCTCTCCATGGAACGGGCACAGGCCCATGAAATTGGCGCCGCCCTTTTTGAGTTGCACATAGCGGCCCACGATATCGACCACGTCGACACGGGAGAGCAACTCTTGGATAAATGATTGGGGAATGGACACCCCCGTATTCTGCCTTTTCGGCAATCGCCGAGAGCGAAAGAGGAATGCAGAGCGTGGGATGGGCGGGCAAAAAAAAGCCTGCACCAACAGGTGCAGGCCCAGGTCTCCAGATGCCCGGTCATTGCCGGGCGCTCCTCTAAATGTCTCCTCCGCCTCACAGCTTTGAGTTTCCAGAATCGGTTCCATGCGGGGAAGGAATTCCGGTCTTGTCTGCCAGTGATGGCAGCCATCGCCTCAAAACATGGGCGAATTCTAAAAGCGATTTGAAGTCTTTGCGCTTGATAAGTCAGATAAATGATGTCTTATAGATGACTGGTGCTGCATGCCAAAAGATTCAGCAGCAATGCACCATCGATTGAATTTCTAGTGCATTGATTCATAAGGTATTTATTGAATTTCAGAAGATTTTGAAAATTCTGTCTGAACTAATAACCTTTGATGACTCTGAGGATTGTTGAGACGCTGCTGGGCTGCCTTGGCAGATTTTACGTCTAGGGCTGCTGGCTACGGCTCAAAACATGCCAGTGCCGCGCTGGGTTGTAAGCTGGGTGCAGCTCTAGCTGGGGTACAAAACGCTCAGGAGACAAAACATGACAAGTCACATCACTAGCAATATCCCCAGCCAATACGACCTGAACCTTGCCCCCACAACCTCCAACTATGCTGCGCAAACGCCTTTGAGCTTTATTGCGAGAACGGCCGAGGTCTACCCCGAGCGCCTAGCCATTGTTCATGGTGATTTGCGCCAGACCTGGGGCCAGACCTATTCGCGCTGTCGACAGCTGGCCAGCAGCCTGCAAAAAATAGGCATCGGCAAGAATGACACCGTGGCTGTCATGCTGCCGAACACGCCGCCCATGGTGGAGGCCCACTTTGGCGTGCCCATGTCTGGTGCCGTGCTCAATACGCTCAACACCAGGCTGGATGCCGAGACGCTGGCTTTCATGCTTGACCACGGCGAAGCCAAGGTGCTGATTGTGGACCCCGAATTCACAGGGCTGATTGCCAAGGCGCTGAAGCTGCGCAAGAGCGCGGAACCTCTCTATGTGATTCAGGTGGACGACGCGATGTATGGTGATGCGGCAGAGGCGGTGGGCAACATCGATTACGAAAGCTTTGTGGCCCAGGGCGATGCTGGCTTTGAGTGGCAGATGCCTGGCGATGAGTGGGATGCGATTGCGCTGAACTACACCAGCGGCACCACGGGCAACCCCAAGGGTGTGGTCTACCACCACCGCGGCGCGCACAACAACGCCATCAGCAATGTGTTGGAGTGGGATATGCCCAAACACGCCGTCTATTTGTGGACGCTGCCCATGTTTCACTGCAACGGCTGGTGCTTCCCGTGGACGGTGGCGGCCCGCGCGGCGGTGAATGTCTGCCTGCGCCGGGTGGAGCCGCAGGCGGTGTTTGATGCCATTCGCAACCATGGAGTGACCCATTACTGCGGCGCGCCCATTGTTCATGGTCTGCTGGTCAACGCGCCAGCTGCTATGAAAGAAGGCGTGCCCGTAGGCATCAAGGCCATGGTGGCGGGCGCTGCGCCACCGGCTTCCATGATTGAGGGCATGGAGGCCATGGGTTTTGATATCACCCATGTGTATGGCCTGACCGAAACCTATGGCCCCGCAACCGTCTGCGCCAAGCATGAGAGCTGGAATGCGCTGGATATTGGCGAGCGCGCCCGCCTCAACTCACGTCAAGGCGTGCGCTACCACCTGCAGCGCTCTGCTGCCGTGCTGGACCCCGAGACGATGCAGCCAGTGCCGCATGACGGCCAGAGCATGGGTGAAATCATGTTCCAGGGCAATATCGCCATGAAAGGCTACTTGAAGAACCCGCAGGCCACGGCTGAAGCCTTCCGGGGTGGCTGGTTCCATAGCGGCGACTTGGCGGTGCAGCACCCAGATGGTTATATACAGATCAAGGACCGCAGCAAGGACATCATCATCTCGGGCGGCGAAAACATTTCGTCGATCGAGGTGGAAGACGTGCTGTACCGCCACCCCGCCGTGCTGGCCGCTGCCGTGGTGGCCAAGCCCGACCCTAAGTGGGGAGAGACGCCTTGCGCCTTTGTGGAACTGAAGGCCGGCGCTGAAACCACGCCAGAAGACATCATTGCACACTGTAAAAAGCATCTGGCCGGCTACAAGGTGCCGCGGGCCGTGGTGTTTGGCGAGCTGCCCAAAACCAGCACCGGCAAGATTCAGAAGTTTGAGTTGCGCAAGCAGGTAGGTTCGGCTTCGGCGATCTCGGTTTAAGCCATACCCGCCAGTAAAAAAGCCCGATGCGCAGTGCATCGGGCTCTTCATTGAACTTTTTTGTATTCAGGGTGTTTTTTAATTTGATAGCTGCATGCGCTTTTTATTCATAGGGTTGCAGTCGCTTTTATTTATGAACTCTATGAATATCAAGCGCTGAAAGCTCTCAAAAAAGTAGCGATTCAAGCCAGCTCAGGGGGTATGCGTTGCCAGCCTTCAGGCGTTACACGCAGTACCTCCGCACGGTGCTGCGTGGCATCAATGTGCCAGTCGCTCAGCACGATGCGCCATTGATCTTTGCCCAGCGCATGGTCTGCGGGCTGATGGGTGTGGCCGTGAATCAGCCAAGGTGCTTGCGCAGCCTGCATCCAGGTGGCGACCATTTGCGCGTCGGCATCGGCATAAGGCGCGCCGCTTTGCTTGCGCTGCTCGCTCTCGGTACGGGCCGATTTGCCAATGGCACGGCGCACGGCCAGTGGCTGGGCCAGCAACTGCTGCTGCCAGGCAGGGCTGCGCGATACGGCGCGAAACTGCTGGTATTCCACATCATCGAGACACAGTGTATCGCCATGGCTGAGCAAGATGCTGGGGCCAGCCCAGTGCAGCACCGTGGGCTCGGTCAAGCCGGTCATGCCGCTGCGCTTCAGAAACTCATCACCTGCCAGAAAGTCGCGGTTGCCTACCAGGAAGAACAGGGGGCGTTTTTGCGCGGCCTCGTGCAGCAGTGCCGCGCATGCGGCTTCAAAGCTATGGGGTTCATCCAATGCATCGTCGCCCACCCAGACTTCAAACAGGTCGCCCAGCATGAAGATGGCATCTGCCACACTGCGCGCCAGATAGTCCCGCCAAGCTTCAACCGTCTGCGGCTCCGAGGGCTGCAGATGCAGATCGGAAATGAAGTCAATGGTGCGCCACTCGGGCGCGCCTTGCAGTTGCGCCACCTGAGGTGCAGTCGTGCGGGGATCTGAAGAGTCAGTCATGGATAAAGAGAAAGGGGCGCAGCCTTAAAAACAATAACGGCCTCACAGTGGGGCGGCAAGCAAGGGCCGCCCCGCAGCGAGGCCGTCGTCCCCTCCCGCGTAGCGAGAGAGGGGGAAAGCGCGGTAGCGCCTCAGGGGGAGCGATTAGATCGCCACAGCCTTGTCGATCACCACGGCGTCAAAAGGCACGTCGTCGTGGAAGCCCTTGCGCGAAGTGCGAACCTTCTTGATGGCTTCAACCACTTCTTCACCCTTGACCACCTTGCCGAACACAGCGTAGCCCCAGCCTTGGCCGTTGGGGGCCGTGTGGTTGAGGAAGGCGTTGTCCACGGTGTTGATGAAGAACTGAGCCGTAGCGCTGTGTGGGTCGCTGGTGCGAGCCATAGCGATGGTGTACTTGTCGTTCTTCAGGCCGTTCTTGGCTTCGTTCTCGATAGGCGCATCGCTGTCCTTTTGCTTCATGTCAGCAGTGAAACCGCCGCCTTGGATCATGAAGTTCTTGATCACGCGGTGGAACACGGTGCCGTCGTAGAAGCCCTTGTTCACGTAGCCCAGGAAATTCTCGGTGGACTTGGGAGCGTTCACAGCGTCCAGTTCCAGAGTGATCACGCCTTGAGTCGCGGTTTCAGCCACGTTGATGGTGATGTGCAGTTCAACTTGAGGATTGCTCATGTCTGTCTTTCTTGAGGATTGAGAGGGGGAGGCTGGCGCTGGCACCTGAATGCCGGGCAGCCCTTGCTGGCTTATTTGATTTCGGTGGCCGAAAGGATTGTCACCGCCGTCACGGGCACATTCTGGTGCATGCCGCGGTTGCCCGTAGCCACGGCACGGATTTTGTCCACCACATCCATGCCCTTGGTGACCTTGCCGAACACGGTGTATCCGTGGCCGTCAGGCTTGGGGGCGTTGAGCATGTCGTTATTCACCAGATTGATGAAAAACTGGGAGGTAGCCGAGTTGGGGTTGCCGGTACGCGCCATGGCGATGGTGCCGCGGTCGTTTTTCAGGCCATTGCTGGCTTCCAGTGGAATCGGGGCGCGGGTGGGCTTTTCGTTCAGGTTGGCATCCATGCCGCCGCCCTGAATCATGAAGCCATCAATCACGCGGTGAAACACCGTGCCGTCATAGTGCTTGTCGCGTACATATTGCAGAAAATTGGCCGCGCTCTTGGGGGCCTTGGCGTCGTTCAGCTCCACCACAATGTCGCCCATGCTGGTCTTGATCTGCACCTTGGACTGCGCTTGCGCGAAGCTGGGAGCTGCAAAAACAGTAGCTGTTAGCGCAATAGAAGCAAGGGTTTTAAGGATTTTTCGACGAAAATTCAGCATGTCATATTCCTGAGGTGTGTACGCCTTGGCCGCAAGCCGCTGTGCCGCGGCCTCTGAGTTCAGGCTGTATGGGAGCTGAGGGCGCAGACCCACTTCACAAGAGGCGGATCGCTTTATACGGGACTGATGAAGCGTAGCTTCAGCGTTGAGCAGGCTGCGTGGGCTGGACTGCTGCAGGTCCCGTTGCTGGCGCAGCGACAGACGCTGCAGGCTGCAACATATCCTTGAGCTGCTTGAGCTTGGGGTTCAAGGCAGCAGGGCGGCCGCCCTTGGCCAGAGACTGCGCATAGGACTGGTAAGCGAGGCGGGCGTAGATATCGCCCAGGTTCTCGTGTGCCACGGCGTAATTCGGGTTGTTGCGCACAGCGGCCTCAAGGGCGGAGCGGGCGCGGTCCAGATCACCCTGACGCGCATAGATCACGGCCAGGTTGTTATAGGGCTCGGGCAGCTCTGGGTAGTCCTCGGTCAGCAGGCGGAAGGCGGTGATGGCGTCTTCGGTCTTGCCATCATTGGTCAGTGCAATACCGCGCAGAAAACGCATCTGCGGGTCACGCGCATTCTTGGCGAGATAGGTGTCGGCTTTTTGCAGTGCCTGTTGCGTCTTGCCGCTCTTGAGTAACTGGGCAACATCCGAGTAATCATCGGCGTAGGCGCTGCCGGCGGTGAGCATGACGGCCACAACGGCCATACGCGCTGCGGTACTAAACAAGTTGCGTACAGGCATGTAGGTGCTTTCGGTGCGCCGCAAGAACTGCCCTGCGGCGGGGGCTTATACTGACGGGAATTGTAGCTGAGGGGTGCGCAGCGCTTAGGCGTCTGACCAGGCAGGGATGTGTCTGGATGCTAGTGCGCATTTTTCAGTCTCAGGGTATGGCAGCACGGTTGATGCAAAGCAGCATGCCGGTCCGCTGGTCGCCACCCTCTCTCCCTAATTCAAGATTCATGAGTTTGCGTATCTACAACACGCTGTCGCGTGCATTGGAATCGTTTTCGCCGATCGAGCCGGGTCATGTGCGCATGTACGTCTGCGGCATGACGGTGTACGACCTCTGCCACCTGGGCCATGCGCGCTCCATGGTGGCATTTGACGTGGTGCAGCGCTGGCTACGTGCCACCGGCTACCAGGTGACCTATGTGCGCAACATCACCGATATTGATGACAAGATCATCAAGCGCGCGGTGGAAAACGGAGAAACCATCCGCAGCCTGACTGATCGCATGATCGACGCGCTGCATCAGGATGCCGATGCGCTGGGCATTGAGCGCCCCACGCTGGAGCCGCGCGCCACCGAATATGTGCCACAGATGCTGAACATGATTGGTACTTTGCAGACCAAGGGTCTGGCCTATCAGGCAGGCAATGGCGATGTGAACTATGCCGTGCGCAAGTTCCCCGGCTACGGCAAGTTGTCTGGCAAGTCGCTGGACGAGCTGAATGCGGGTGAGCGTGTGGCAGTGGCTGATGGCAAGCATGATCCGCTGGACTTTGTACTGTGGAAATCCGCCAAGGCAGATGAACCAGCGGACGTGAAATGGCAAAGCCCATTTGGTGAAGGCCGCCCCGGTTGGCACATTGAGTGTTCGGCCATGGGTTGCGAGTTGCTGGGCGAGAGCTTTGATATTCATGGCGGTGGTGCTGACCTGCAGTTTCCCCACCACGAAAACGAAATTGCCCAGAGCGAAGGCGCCACCGGCAAGCCGTTTGCCCAGACATGGATGCACAACGGCTTCATCAACGTGGACAACGAAAAGATGTCCAAGTCGCTGGGCAACTTCTTCACGATTCGGGATGTGCTCAAAGAATACGACGCTGAAACCATTCGTTTCTTCGTCGTGCGCAGCCATTACCGCAGCCCGCTGAACTACTCCAACGTGCACTTGGATGATGCGCGTGTGGCCCTCAAGCGACTTTATACGGCTCTGGATCTGGTAGCCGCTGCTGCCGTGCAGGTGGACTGGAGCAATCCTTACGCCGCGCGCTTCAAGGCGGCGATGGATGAGGACTTCGGTACACCCGAGGCGGTGGCTGTGCTGTTTGAGCTGGCTGCTGAAGTCAACCGCAACAAGTCGCCCGAAGTGGCGGGCTTGCTCAAGGCGCTGGGCGCAAGCCTGGGTCTGCTGCAGGGCGAACCTCAGAAGTTTTTGCAGGCTGGCGCTGAAGGTGTGGATGCTGCCGCCATTGAGGCGCAAATTGCCGCCCGCGCAGCCGCCAAGGCTGACAAAAACTGGGCCGAGGCCGATCGCATTCGCAAGGAACTGCTGGGGCAGGGCATTGTCCTGAAGGACTCTGCCGCCGGTACGACTTGGGAAGCTGCGGCTAAGGGTTAAGGCTTCATGCAAATTTCCATTAACACTGTGCGCAGTGCGAAAGGCCGTGCATGAGCGCGGTCAAACATCTGGACACCATGGATTTTGAGCAGCTGCCTCTGGTGGCTGATCTGCCTGTGCCCATGGGCCCGGCAGCACCGTTGCCTGTGGCTCCTTTAGGGGCTGCTGGGGCTGTAGCGCTTGCTGAGACGATGGTGTCAGCTAGTAAAGCGGTAGCGTCCCCCAAGGCGGCACCCGTCCCCAAGGCGCCTGCGCCCAAGATCAACCTGGCTTTCCCAGAAGGCGTGCCAGCCTACTGGGAAGAAGCCTGCCGCCAGCTCATGCGCCGTGATCGCGTGCTCAAGCGCTTGATTCCGCAGCTCAGCAGCCAGGCGCTGCTGCCGAGTGGCTCAGGGTTTGGACAAGGTCAGGGTCAAGATCAGGCCTTTGCCACGCTGGCTCGCTCCATCGTGGGCCAGCAGATTTCTGCCAAATCCGCCAAGACGCTGTGGAACAAGTTTGCCAAGCTGCTCATTGAGATGCAGCCTGAGCAGGTGCTCAAGCTCAAGGTGGACGATATGCGCGGGGCTGGCCTGTCGGCACGCAAGGTGGACTATCTGGTCGATCTGGCGCTGCACTTCACGGAAAACCGCCTGCGCATGGATGAGTGGCCTGAGATGGGTGATGACGAAATCATCGCCGAGCTCATGTCCATTCGCGGTCTCAGTCGCTGGACGGCTGAGAATTTTCTGATTTACTACCTGGCGCGGCCGAATGTGCTGCCGCTGGATGATGCCCGGTTGATTCAGGGCATTTCACTCAATCATTTTTCGGGCGATCCTGTCAGTCGCAGTGACGCCCGAGAGGTCGCCGAGGCTTGGAAGCCGTGGTGTACGGTGGCAACTTGGTATATTTGGCGCTCGCTCGAAGCGCAGCCTGTGGCTTGATGAGATCTGTCCACTGGCCGATTGCAAGAGTTGCAACAGGCTGGCACAAGGAGAAATACGTTGGCGAAAAAGAACTTTCTGGATTTTGAGCAGCCCATTGCAGAACTCGAATCCAAAATCGAAGAACTGCGTTATGTGCAGACTGAAAGCGCAGTCGATATCTCGGAAGAGATTGATCAGCTCAGCAAAAAAAGCCTGCAGCTGACCAAGGACATCTACAGTGATCTGACCCCTTGGCAGATCACCAAGATTGCCCGTCATACCGAGCGTCCCTATACGCTTGACTATGTGCGCGAGTGCTTTACCGACTTTGTCGAGATGCACGGTGATCGTCACTTTGCCGACGATCAGTCCATCATCGGTGGTCTGGCCCGTTTCAACGGCCAGCCCTGCATGGTGATTGGTCACCAAAAAGGCCGTGACACCAAAGAGCGCACGCTGCGCAACTTTGGCATGACGCGTCCTGAAGGCTATCGCAAGTCTCTGCGTCTGATGAAGACCGCAGAAAAGTTCAAGCTGCCCGTGTTCACTTTTGTGGATACGCCCGGTGCCTTTCCTGGTATCGATGCTGAAGAGCGTGGTCAGTCCGAAGCCATTGGCCGCAACATCTATGAGATGGCCCAGCTGCAAACCCCCATCATCACCACCATCATTGGTGAAGGTGGCTCGGGCGGCGCGCTGGCCATTGCTGTGGCTGACCAGGTGCTGATGTTGCAGTACTCCGTGTACTCCGTGATCAGCCCCGAAGGTTGTGCTTCCATTCTGTGGAAGACGGGTGAAAAGGCCCAAGAGGCGGCAGATGCCATGGGCATCACCGCTCATCGCCTGAAGGCGCTGGGCCTGGTGGATAAGATCGTCAACGAACCCGTGGGTGGCGCTCACCGCGATACCAAGCAAATGGGTGCTTTCCTCAAGCGTGCGCTGGGCGATGCTCTGCGTCAGCTGTCGGATCTGAAGCCCAAGGAACTGCAAGATCGCCGCTACGAGCGTATTCAGAGCTACGGCAAGTTCTCTGATACCAAGGCGGACAACAGCTAAGCCAGCGTTTAAGCATCTGCTTGACTGGCGCTTGCGCGCAATGGCTCCTTCGGGAGCCATTTGCTTTTGCGGCGGGGTAAGCAGGGTTTTTTGATGAAATATGCCTCTAGCCCTTATGTAGAAAGCGCTAGCTGCTATTGAAATATGAATCTGGAGTCTATTTGCAATGCAAACCCAGTCCGATGCTGACTTGTTGAGCGCCTCGGCTGCGCTGGTCGATGCGGCCATGGCTGCTTTTCATCCGCCTTTGCCGCTGGCGGTGGCTTTCAGTGGCGGAGCCGACTCGTCTGCTTTGCTGCTGGCTTGTCATGCGCGCTGGCCGGGGTGGGTGAGGGCGATTCACGTCCACCATGGCTTGCAGGCAGCGGCAGATGATTTTCAAAAGCACTGCGAGCAACTGTGCGCGCAGCACGGCATTGCGCTCAAAGTCTGCGCTATTGATGCGCGAAATGCCCAAGGTCAAAGCCCGGAAGATGCGGCACGCCAGGGTCGTTACGAAGCCTTGGATGGTGCTGCGCAGCAAGACTGGTTCAGTGTGGATGGCGTGGCGCTGGAGCCTGTACGCTCTCTGGCGCTAGCGCAGCATGCGGATGATCAGGTGGAAACTTTATTGCTGGCGCTGTCACGGGGTGCCGGGGTCGCTGGTTTGGCGGCCATGCCTTCGCATTGGCAGCGGGCGCAGCTTGAATGGTTTCGCCCTTTGCTGGCCATCCCCGGGCGGGTGCTCAGAGACTGGCTGTGTCTGCGGGGTGTGGGCTGGGTGGAAGATCCTACTAATGCGGATCAGGCTTATACGCGCAATCGCATACGGGCGCAGTTGCTGCCAGTGCTGGAGCAAGTCTTTCCACAATTTCGCAGCACCTTTGCCCGCAGTAGCGCTCATTGTGCGCAGGCATCTGAGTTGCTGGATGAGCAGGCAGCGGTTGATTTACAGGTGGTGGGCACCCCGCCTCATATCAAGCCATTGCAGGCTTTAACTTCGGTGCGTCTGGGCAATGTGCTGCGCTACTGGCTGCGCTCTATTTATGGCACAACGCCTACGGCGGCCCAGCTTTCACAGCTCATGCAACAGATCGGCGTTTGTACTACGCGAGGGCACCGCATCCATATCAAGGTGGGACGCGGTTTTGTCGAGCGCCGAGGGCTAACACTCGATTGGTACAATTCCTAGGTTTTGGTCTTTCTACTTGCACGAAAACCGCCGGCGCGCCAAAACCTTTGTGACCTGCGCCGTGGCAGCTGTTTCGTCACCCTTTAGTATCCAATGGCACTGATCGTTCATAAATACGGCGGCACCTCGATGGGCTCGACAGAGCGCATCCGTAACGTCGCCAAGCGCGTGGCCAAGTGGGCTCGGGCAGGCCACCAGATGGTGGTTGTTCCCAGCGCCATGAGTGGCGAAACCAATCGCTTGCTGGGTCTGGCCAGCGAACTGGCTCCCAGTCACGCGAAGAATTCGTACTACCGTGAGCTCGATATGCTGGCCTCCACCGGCGAGCAGGCATCGTCGGCGCTGCTGGCGATTGCTCTGCAGGGCGAGGGCGTCGAGTCTGTCAGCTACGCTGGCTGGCAGGTGCCTGTGCGCACGGATAGCAGCTTCACCAAAGCTCGCATCGAGTCTATTGATGACAAGCGTGTGCGCGCTGATCTGGATGCAGGTCGCGTCGTCATCGTGACGGGCTTTCAGGGTATTGACCCCGAAGGGAACATCACGACACTGGGACGCGGCGGCTCTGATACATCGGCGGTGGCTGTGGCTGCGGCGCTGAAGGCTGCCGAAGTGCTGATCTACACCGATGTGGACGGTGTCTACACCACCGACCCCCGTGTGGTGTCTGCGGCGAAGCGCCTGGGTACTGTGAGCTTTGAGGAAATGCTGGAAATGGCAAGCCTTGGTTCCAAGGTGCTGCAGATCCGCTCCGTGGAGTTTGCTGGCAAGTACAAAGTGCCTATGCGCGTGCTTTCCAGCTTCACCCCTTGGGACATCGATCTGGAAGAAGAAGCCAAGTCCGGCACCCTGATTACTTTTGAGGAAGACGAAAAAATGGAAAAGGCTGTCGTATCCGGCATTGCGTTTAACCGTGGTGAGGCCAAGATCTCTGTGCTGGGTGTGCCAGACACCCCCGGCATCGCTGCTGGCATCCTGGGTCCAGTGGCTGATGCCAACATCGAAGTTGACGTGATCATTCAGAACATCTCCAAGGATGGCAAGACTGATTTCAGCTTCACCGTCAGCCAAGGCGACTACCAGCGTGCACTGGAGCTGCTGAGCGAAACCGTGGCTCCTTCTCTGGGTGCTTCTGAAGTGGTGGGTAATCCCAACATCGCCAAGGTCAGCATCGTCGGTATCGGCATGCGCAGCCACGTGGGTGTTGCTTCCACAATGTTCCGCACGCTGAGCAAGGAAGGTGTGAACATTCAAATGATCTCTACTTCCGAAATCAAGACCTCGGTCGTGATCGACGAAAAGTACCTGGAACTGGCCGTGCGCTCCCTGCACACAGCCTTTGGTTTGGATAAAAGCGAATAATTTTCGCAACTTTCCAAAAACGCTTTAAAAGCTGCTTACAATAGCGACATACTGGAAACGTGACCGAGTGGCCGAAGGTGCTCCCCTGCTAAGGGAGTATGGGGTGTAGAGCCTCATCGAGGGTTCGAATCCCTCCGTTTCCGCCAAATCAAAGAAAAAGCCGAAAGGCTTTTTCTTTTTGTTAGGATCCTTTGGGTGCTAACAAAAAGTTTCAAAAGACTTTGGTTAAACACTTGAGAGTAGTGTTAGAATTCAAA
>NZ_JABBCQ020000012.1 GCF_012844455.2 Comamonas suwonensis
GCGCAGCTGCTTGCGCTGGCTGTGATTGGCGCTCAGAGTCCAAATACCTGCAAACCCATAAAAAGAGAGCGCTGTGCGCTCTCTTTTTATTGAGAAGTTATTGAGCGGTAGAGGGAAGTTGAAAGCGAAGAACACCCTGCTGATCTACTCTGCGCTCCAACTGTTTGCTGAACCACAGGTAGTGGAGGTGAGCTAGGGCTTCGCCCATGGCAAATGTCATCTGGTGTGTGTCTAGCTGGCGTTGGAAGAGGACGGGCAAAATGTCCGCAGCGCTGAGAGGCTGGCTTTGTACCGCTTTCATGATGTCGTTCAGATGCTCTTGGTGGTGATCTAGTAGTTGCTGAATTCGTTGATGGAGACCTGTAAATGGTTTGCCATGCGAGGGCAGTACATAGGTGTCCATGGGCAGTGCAAAGTAACGCTGCAGTGATGTGAGAAATAGTTGAAGCGGATTGGCTTCGGGTTCGGAGGAGTGCACGCTGACATTGGCCGATATGCGTGGCAGCACCATATCGCCGCTGATGAGTAAGTTGAGGTCTGGGCAGAATAAGGCCATGTGTTCAGGGGCGTGACCATAGCCTGCGATGCATTGCCAGTTGCGACCGCCGATATCGATATCAAAGCCGTCCATGATGCGGCGATAGGTGTCTGGAATGGGCGCAACCAGGGAGGAGTAATAGCTGCTGCGGGTGCGCACATGCTGGAGAAACTCTTCGTTTCTTTGCCCATGCAGGCTGTAGAAATCCGCACCGGATTCGCCGCCGAAGCCATCTTGGTCTTTCATGGCGACACGGGCGACGTTGTAGTCGGTAGCACTTATCCACAGTGGGGCATTCCAATGCCGGCATAGCCATCCGGCCAGGCCGATATGGTCTGGGTGCATGTGGGTGACGATGATGCGAAGAACTGGTAAGCCTTCGAGCTGAGAAGCAAAAATCTGCTCCCATTGCTCACGTGCTTCGCTACGGTTGACGCAGCAATCCACAATAGTCCAACCCTCGCGCATCTCGCCGTGCATGTCGATTTGCTGATCACGTAGCAGCCACAGGTTGATGTGGTCGAGCGCAAACGGCAAGGACATGCGAATCCATTTGATGTCGGGAGCTACCTCGATAGTTTCAGCGAGGCCTGGCAAGGTGTCGCCCAGAGGGTAGTGGAGTGCGGATTCGTGGCTTGATTTCATGGTGCAGGATATCGTTTAGCATTGACGTTAACGTAAACGTCATTTTTATCAAAGCATTTTAGGGACCGGGCCACTCTTTGTAGTCGCCTGAGTGATGCAAGACTTCACCCAGACAGAATCATGTTGACCAGTTACACCATCAGCGATCTTGCCAAAGAGTTCGATCTCACTACGCGGGCGATTCGTTTCTATGAGGATATGGGCTTGCTGCAACCCGAGCGCTCGGGAACTGGGGGGCGTAATCGCGTGTATTCGGCCAGAGACCGCGCACGTCTGCGCCTGACCTTGCGGGCCAAACGATTGGGCTTGTCACTCTCAGAAGCCAAGGAAATCATTGATATGTATGACAGCCCGCGCGATACAGGCGTGCAGTTACGCAAATTTCTGGATGTGCTGGCAGTCCACCGCAAACAGCTTGAAGGGCAGATGGCTGATCTGCAGGTGACGCTGGAAGAAGTACGTGAGCAGGAGAAAGAAGCGCATAGCTTGTTGAGGAAAAGCGAGGGCAAAAATACCGCATAATTGACGTTTACGTAAACGTCAATTTATAAGCTTTGCTGCTGGGAGTTGCCAATGTCAGCTTTGGGTGCGAATGAGGTTGTGGACTTCGCTCGTCGAGTGAGGGAGAGCTTTTCCCGCCAGGGTGCCATGAGGACACTTGGGGCCGAGCTGACCCGTATCGAGCCCGGCACTGTGGATGTCTGTCTGGACTGGGCGTCCGGGTTGACCCAGCAACATGGCTTTTTACACGCCGGCATGGTGTCCACCGCGCTGGATTCGGCCTGCGGCTATGCAGGGCTGACGCTGATGCCCGCCGATGCAGCGGTGCTTACGATCGAATTCAAAATCAATTTATTGGCACCCGCCAAGGGCCAGCGCTTTCGCATGGAAGGCCGTGTTATCAAGCCGGGGCGCACGATTACCGTATCTGAGGGCAAGGCGTTTGCCATTGATCAGGGAAAAGAAAAATTGATTGCCACGATGAGTTGCACCTTGATGTGTGTGCAGCATCGCGAGGGTATCAATAACTAGAGACTCACAACTGAGACCCGCCAGACCAATACCTATAGGAGACAACCATGAGCCTTGCCAATCTGCCAGGACTGAATTTTCAGCTCGGAGAAGATATCGATGCGCTGCGTGATGCAGTGCGTGACTTTGCGCAGAGCGAGATTGCACCGCGTGCGGCTGAAATTGATCGTACTGACCAGTTTCCCATGGATGTATGGCGCAAGTTTGGTGAGCTGGGAGTGCTTGGCATCACCGTCTCTGAGCAGTATGGCGGTGCCAATATGGGCTATCTCGCCCACATGGTTGCGATGGAGGAAATTTCGCGTGCCAGTGCCTCCGTCGGTTTGTCCTATGGGGCGCACAGCAATTTGTGTGTGAACCAGATTAATCGCAACGGCACTGAGGCGCAAAAAGCCAAGTACCTGCCCAAGCTGATCAGCGGCGAGCATGTGGGTGCTCTGGCTATGAGCGAGCCAGGTGCGGGCTCAGATGTCATCAGCATGAAGCTCAAGGCTGAGGATAAGGGCGGCTATTACCTGCTCAATGGCAGCAAGATGTGGATTACCAATGGCCCCGACGCAGACACGCTGGTGGTCTATGCCAAAAGTGAGCCTGAAATGGGCGCGCGCGGGGTGACGGCCTTTTTGATCGAGAAAGGCATGCCCGGTTTTTCGATTGCACAAAAGCTGGACAAGCTAGGCATGCGCGGCAGCCACACGGGTGAGCTGGTGTTCCAGAACGTGGAAGTGCCTGCTGAAAACATTCTTGGTGGCCTGAACATGGGCGCCAAGGTGCTGATGAGCGGTCTGGACTACGAGCGAGCCGTGCTCACAGGCGGACCACTGGGAATCATGCAAAGTGTGATGGATAACGTGGTTCCGTACATCCATGACCGAAAGCAATTTGGTCAGAGTATTGGAGAGTTTCAGCTGATTCAAGGCAAGGTGGCAGACATGTACACCGTGCTGCAAGCGGGCCGATCTTTTGCTTATACGGTTGCTAAAAATCTCGATCTTCTGGGAACTGACCATGTTCGCCAGGTCCGCAAAGACTGTGCCAGCGTCATTCTCTGGTGCGCGGAGAAGGCTACCTGGATGGCTGGTGAGGGCGTGCAAATCTATGGTGGCAATGGGTATATCAACGAGTATCCGCTCGGCCGACTGTGGCGAGATGCGAAACTCTATGAGATTGGTGCCGGTACCAGCGAAATTCGCCGCATGCTGATTGGTCGCGAATTGTTTGCTGAAACCTGCTGAAAAAGCAGGAGCTGCGCCATTCTTTCAACCTCCAAAAAAAGAAGGATAGCTTCATGACAACGACCTCCATCGAAGAATTGTTTGTCCACAACCGCGAATGGGCAGACCAGATGGAGCGTGATCGTCCTGGTTTCTTTACCGGACTGATGGCGCAGCAAAAGCCCAAGTACATGTGGATCGGTTGCTCTGACAGCCGTGTCCCCGCCAACCAGATCACAGGTCTGGAGCCGGGTGAAGTCTTCGTGCACCGTAACGTGGCGAACGTGGTGGTGCCCAGCGATCTGAACTGCCTGTCTACTATTCAATACTCCGTCGATCACCTGAAGATCGAGCACCTGATGGTCGTCGGCCATTACGGTTGTGGCGGCGTGTATGCCGCACTGAATAATCTGCGTTTAGGTCTGGTGGATAACTGGACTCGCCACGTGCGTGACGTGCGTGACAAGCACATCAAGCTGCTGGAAGGTATCTCCACCCAGTTCCGTCACGATGCACTGTGCGAGCTGAACGCCATTGAGCAGGTCGTCAACGTGGCCCAGTCCACGGTGATGCAGGATGCCTGGGCGCGTGGCCAGAAGGTCACGCTGCACGGCTGGTGCTATGGCCTGAACAATGGTCACATTACCAACCTCGAAATGACAGTGCCTGATGTGGGTGGCATGGAAGAGGTCTATAACCAGGCGATTGAAAAAGTCGCAACCCGCAAGCGCGCCTGATTGCTGCCCTGCGCGCAATAGTGCCGCCGCGCTGGATGTGAGTCTGGGCCGCATCCAGCCTGGTGGCACGGTTTAATTGATACTGGAGCGACTGGCCCGCCATGTTTCCGCAACGACTGGATGCCCCCGAGGCCTATGCCATTGCACGGGCTCTCATGCATGGCTTCAACCTCTACTACCGCATGTTCAATGCGGTGGCTGCCAACGCCAAGCAACGCTTTGAGTCCATGGACTGGCAGAGCCAGCAGCAGGCCCAGCGAGAGCGCATAGAGCTTTACGACCTGCAGGTGCGCGCCTCCATTGAAAGGCTCGAGGGCGAATTTGCCACCAGCCAGCAGTCCATGGCGGTATGGCAGCAAGTCAAACTGCATTACATCGGCTTGATGGTCGATCATCTGCAGCCTGATCTGGCGGAGACTTTCTTTAACTCCGTCACTACCAAAATTCTGCACCGCACGCACTTTCAGAACGACTTCATCTTTGTGCGTGCTGCGGTCAGTACCGAGTATTTAGAGAACCCCGTGCCGGGTGCCGTACCGACTTATCAGGTCTATTACCCAGTCAACCTTGAGCAACTGGAAGGCGCACTGCAAACCGCGTTAGAGCAGTTGCAGTTGCTTGGCCCCTTTGAGGATTTGCCGCGGGATGTGCATCTGCTGGCTGAGCGTGTGCGGGAAAAGCTGGCCGGGCTGACGCTGCGTGCCAACTTCCAGATACAGGTGCTCTCTAACCTTTTCTATCGCAACAAGGGTGCGTATCTGGTGGGCAAGATCATCACCGGCTACACAGAGCTGCCTCTGGCCATTCCCATTCTCCATGGCAATAAAGACCAGCTCATCTTGCACGCTGCCTTGTTTGGTGAAGATGACCTGCATGCGCTTTTCAGCTTTGCCCGGGCTTACTTCATGGTACATATGGAAGTGCCCAGTGCGTATGTCAGCTTTCTGCGCAGTCTCATGCCGCGCAAACCGCGTGCCGAGATTTACAACGCGCTGGGGCTGGCCAAGCAGGGCAAGACGCTGTTCTACCGCGACTTTCTGCACCACCTGCGCCACTCCAGCGATCAGCTGCGCATTGCGCCCGGTATCAAAGGGCTGGTCATGCTGGTATTCGATCTGCCCAGTTTCCCTTACGTCTTCAAGCTCATCAAAGACCGCATCGCCAGCAGCAAGGATGTGACCCGTGCGCAGGTCAAGGCCAAGTACCAACTGGTCAAACAGCATGACCGTGGCGGCCGCATGGCGGACACCATGGAGTACAGCCTTGTTTCCTTCCCGCGCAGCCGCTTCAGTGAAGAACTGCTGGCCGAGCTGCAGGCACAAGCCCCTGATCAAATCGAGATCAGCGATCGCGATGGTGATGGGCAGGAAGAAGTCATCATCAGTCACCTCTACATTGAGCGGCGACTGGTGCCACTGAACCTGTTTTTGATGGAGTGTCTGGCCGAGGCTGACACCAAACCGGCCCGCCGCGCTGCCATGGAGCGCGCCATTCTGGAATATGGCAACGCCATCAAGGATCTGGTCGCTACCAATATTTTCCCGGGCGACATGCTGTGGAAGAACTTTGGCGTGACGCGTGGTGGCAAGGTGGTTTTCTACGACTACGACGAGATTGAATACCTGACGGACTGCAACTTCCGCAACGTGCCTGAGCCGCGCAATGAGGAAGAGGAAATGTCTGGCGATATCTGGTATTCGGTCGGGCCCAGGGATGTGTTTCCTGAAACCTTTGGGCCGTTTTTGCTGGGTCATCCTGCCGTGCGTGACATCTTCATGCGCCATCACGCCGACTTGCTGGAGAGCGACTTCTGGCGTGCTCACCAGAGCCGCATTCGCGATGGCCACTTTGTCGATGTGTTCCCGTATGAGCGCAGCCGCTTTTTGCATGAAGGCGATGCCGGACTGGACACAAACACTGTCAATATTTCCGCTAATAGCCTCAACTGAAGAGGCAGACCGTACCTATCCATCTTTGAAGGAGACAAACCGTGCACAAAGACCCCGTAGTAATCGTCAGCGCCGCCCGCACACCCATGGGCGCGTTTCAAGGTGATTTTTCTGATCTGGCCGCCCATGACCTGGGTGGCGCAGCCATCAAGGCCGCTGTAGAGCGCGCAGGTATCAAGCCTGAACTGGTGGAGGAAGTGCTGTTTGGCAATTGTCTGATGGCAGGCCAAGGTCAGGCGCCTGCGCGCCAGGCGGGTTTCAAAGGCGGTCTCCCGCAAAGCACGGGGGCGGTAACGCTCTCCAAAATGTGCGGCGCGGGCATGGAGGCCACGCTTCTGGCTCATGATCAGCTCATTGCCGGCAGTCGTGACGTGATGGTTGCCGGTGGCATGGAAAGCATGACCAACGCGCCCTATCTGCTGAAAAAAGGTCGTGGCGGCTACCGCATGGGTCACGACAAGATCTTCGACCACATGATGCTGGACGGCCTTGAGGATGCCTATGAAGCCGGTCGGTCCATGGGCACTTTTGGTGAAGACTGCGCTGCCAAATACAGCTTTACCCGTGAGGCCCAGGATGCCTTTGCCATCGCCAGCGTGCAGCGAGCTCAGACCGCCACAGAAAGCGGTGCGTTTGCTGCTGAAATCACGCCTGTCATCCTCAAAACCCGCAAGGGCGATGTGACGGTGAGCGTGGATGAAGGCCCGGCCAAGGCCAAGCCCGAGAAAATTAGCGGCCTCAGGCCTGCGTTCAAAAAAGACGGCACCATCACTGCCGCCTCTAGCTCCAGCATCAACGATGGTGCGGCTGCCATGGTGCTGATGCGTGAATCCACAGCCAAGCAACTGGGTTGCAAGCCTCTGGCGCGCATCGTCTCTCACGCCTCGTTTGCGCATGCCCCTGAATGGTTCACCACGGCTCCTGTGGGAGCAACAGAGAAGGCGCTGAAGAAGGCGGGCTGGACGGTGGCTGATGTGGATCTGTGGGAAATCAATGAGGCTTTTGCCGTTGTGCCCATGGCATTGATGGCAGATTTGAAGGTGCCGCACGACAAAGTCAACGTCAACGGCGGAGCCTGCGCTCTGGGCCACCCCATCGGTGCCAGTGGTGCGCGCATTCTGGTCACCTTGATCCATGCGCTGCAGGCGCGTGGCAAGAAAAAAGGTCTGGCCACGTTGTGCATTGGCGGCGGTGAAGCCACGGCCATGGCCATTGAACTGATCTGAAGAGCTCATCTGACGGTGTTTGGGTTGATCCGTCACTGGATTGCTCTACAGTGATCGCATGTTCAACGGATTGCACGCATTCGTTTGTGAATGCGTGCAGATCATTTTGCGGAAATCACCCATGAGCGCAGACCTTCCACACGAGCACAGTGACACTGAGCAGCCGCTGGCACCGCAGCAGATTGATGCCTTCTGGAGCGACTTTTCCAGTCAGCTCAGCGAGCTGGAGGCACTCGATGGTCACGAATTTGTGGAGCGCGCGAATGAAGTGCTGCAGCAATACGCGCCGGGTCTGAGTCTGGAGCTGGAAGGCAAGCTCAAGGAAGCAGGCTCCAAGCTGGTGATTTCGGCCCATGGCAATACCACCCAGTTTGAAAATGCGCAGGCCATGGTGCGCAAAGCACCGCATTTTGAAAACTACAGCGTGCAGGCATTTCGCAGCCGCGCGCTGGGCAGCAACTTTGGCATGCGCATGGATGGTTTCGAGCTGGCCTGCAGCGATGTGCGCGTGGGCTACTTCAATGCGGGCGGTATCACCGGGCTCAAGCTCTCGTTTGAGAAAAGCATTGCGCCAGACATGATCGAGCAAGCGCAGCACATGACTTTCATCATGCTGGATCATGTGCTGGGTGAGTGGGATTTTTCAGTGCGCGTAGGTCCCGTCGAGTTTGTCGATAAAGCGGCTGATGATGTGCAGGGCACGGCGCTGCTGTCTGACTTCCCCCCCATTTTTGATGCCTTCATTCGCAAGCAGCTGGGGCGCAGCTACGAGTTTCCGCAAGAAGATACCGACCGCTGGATTTCTCTGGAAGTCCGTGCCCATGGCGCTGCGGAGGATTCACCTCCCGATATTCTGACCTTTCACGACGGTGCCAATGCCGTGGCCACGCGTGCCGACCTGTCGCACTTTCTGGAGTGGCGCATGCGCTTTTCCAGTCAGCAAGAGTTAGACGGCGTGCGCGATGCGCAGGACGCGCTGGATGAGCAGCTCAGCAGCCAGCAGCGCGGCATTCTGGCGTTCTCGCGCATTGAAGACATGCGCTCGCGCGTCGCCACCTACTATGTGGAAGACCCTGCCCATGCCACGCAACTGGCGCAGCAACTGGCCCAGCAGAATGCGCCGGGACTGGAGGAGCAGCTGTCGGTGATCTTTGATCCTTCGTGGAATGAATATCTGTCGCTGTACGCCGCAGTTCATCGCAATGATCGCCAGCCGGAGGACCTCGTTTCATGATCACTTCGCGTGAGCAATTGCAGCAGCTTTATGCAGCGCCTGCGGAGCGGGCTCTGCTCAAGCAACAGTGGGAACTTGACCGTTACTGCCTGCGCTTTATCGCCCTGTCGCCATTTCTGGTTATGTCCACGGGCGGCAGCAATGGCAGTTTGCTGGATGCGTCACCCCGTGGCGGCAAGCCCGGCTTCGTCATGGCCGCAGACTCCAATACGCTGCTCATCCCCGATGCCGGTGGCAACAACCGGCTGGATAGTCTGTGCAATCTGGTCGACGACCCACGTCTGGGGTTGCTGTTTTTTGTGCCAGGCTTTGACGAGACTCTGCGCGTCAACGGCACGGCCCAGTTGCGCGATGAAGCGCATTACACAGCGCTGTTCGCCAGTGATTACTTTCGGCCCAAGTTGGTCATTGAAGTTAATGTGAAAGAGGCTTATCTGCACTGCGCCAAGGCGCTGATGCGATCCAAGCTGTGGAGCGCCGAGGCACAGGTGTCGCGCAATGTCATGCCCTCGCTCAATCAGATCATTCAGTCGCAGATGGGCATCACCACCGAGCCTGAAGCGCAGGATCTGATGGTCGCCCGCTACAAGGCCGTGATTGCAGCCGAGGAAATGAAAAAAATTTGATAGCGGCTAGCGCTTTATTCCAAAGGAATTTTTATGAAAACAGCATTGAAATCCACTTCCGATAAGCGCAAGAAGCTATGAAATCAATACTGATCTTGGGCGCCTCACGCGGGCTGGGGCGGGCTTTGACAGAGGCTTATCTGGCACAGGGCCAGCGCGTGATTGCCACCGTGCGCAAGAGCGAAGACATGGCCCCGCTGCAAGCGCTGGGTGCACAGGTGCTGCAGGTCGATCTGGCTGACCCCGCCAGCGTCAGCGGTCTTGCCTGGCAGCTCGATGGCAAAAGCATAGCTCTCGCCCTGTATGTGGCGGGCGTGTGGGATGGTCATGCTGCTGGCGTGCCACCCACGCAGCAGCAGTTTGACCAGGTCATGCACAGCAATGTGCTGGGCTTTATGCAGGCCCTGCCGCAGATTGCACCCATGGTGCAAGAAGCTGGTGGCGTGATTGCTGCGTTCTCCAGCGAGATGTCTTTGCTCGGCAGTGCCGACGAAAGCGCATGGTTGTACCGCGTCAGCAAGGCGGCGCTCAATATGGCGGTGGCTTCTGCCTGCCAGCAATGGCCGGGCCTGACCTTGCTGGCGCTGGACCCCGGCTGGACGCAGACCGATATGGGCGGTCCCGGTGCCACCGTGCCTCTGGCTGAGAGTGTCCGGGGTCTGATGAATGTGCTGACTCAGGTGCAGCCAGAAGACCGTGGCAGCTTATGGCGCTACGACGGCACAAAAACAGAGCTTTTGGGTGCTTGAGCCAAGGTAGAACACAGGTATCCAGCTATCAATATCGGAGACATTCATGCTGTTGAACCAGGACCAGGAAATGATCCGCGATGCCATGCGCGACTTTGTGCATGAGCAAATCACCCCGCATGCCGCGCGCTGGGACAAGGAGCATCACTTCCCCAAAGATGTGCATCAGGGGCTGGCCGCACTGGGCGCTTACGGTATCTGCGTGCCTGAGGAGCTGGGCGGCGCGGGCATGGACTACCTGAGTCTGGCGCTGGTGCTGGAAGAGATTGCGGCGGGAGACGGCGGAACCAGCACTGTCATCAGCGTGACCAACTGCCCGGTCAATGCGATCTTGATGAAATACGGCAACGCTCAGCAGCAGGAGTTCTGGCTGCGCCCTCTGGCGCAAGGCAAGATGCTGGGCGCTTTCTGCCTGACGGAGCCGCATGTGGGCTCAGATGCATCGGCGCTGCGCACCACAGCCCTGCGGGATGGAGACGACTACGTCATCAACGGCGTCAAGCAATTCATCACCAGCGGCAAGAATGGCGATGTGGCCATCGTCATTGCCGTGACGGACAAGGCGGCGGGGAAAAAAGGAATGAGCGCCTTTATCGTACCGACGAACAATCCCGGCTATCAGGTCGCGCGGTTGGAAGAAAAACTGGGCCAGCACAGCAGCGATACGGCGCAGATCAACTTTGAAAACTGCCGTATTTCCGCGGCCAACCTAATTGGTGCGGAAGGCGAGGGCTACAAGATTGCCCTCTCCGCTCTCGAAGGCGGACGCATAGGCATCGCCGCCCAAAGCGTGGGCATGGCGCGTGCCGCGTTTGAATGCGCGCTGCAATACAGCAAAGAGCGCGAGAGCTTTGGCCAACCCATCTTCAATCATCAGGCCGTTGGCTTCAGACTCGCGGAGTGCGCTACGCAAATTGAAGCAGCCAGGCAGCTGATCTGGCATGCGGCCAGTTTGCGCGATGCAGGTCGGCCATGCCTGAAGGAAGCGGCCATGGCCAAGCTGTTTGCCAGTGAAATGGCCGAGCGTGTTTGCAGTGCGGCCATCCAGACGCTGGGCGGCTACGGAGTGGTCAACGACTTCCCGGTGGAGCGCATTTACCGCGATGTACGCGTCTGTCAGATCTATGAAGGCACCAGCGACGTGCAGAAAATCCTCATCCAGCGCGCCCTGTCCTGAGGCACGGACAAGCTGGACTGCGCGAAATGCCCATCCTTGTCAACCGCGACCGGCGGCGTTGTGGTGCTCTAGGGGCAAGCCGGTTGCCGATGTCACAAGGCCTGCCTAGGATGTGATCAGTGGGATCTATCTTTTAAGATGAGTCCCAAGGGTTTCCACCATTTGAAGCAGGAGTCCAGCGCATGCCTTTTGCCCAGGTCAATGGCCAGAACATCTACTACGAAGACACAGGAGGGCGCGGCCCGGCGATTGTGTTCTCGCATGGCCTGCTCATGGATCACGCCATGTTCGAGCCGCAGATACAGGCGTTGCAGGGGCGTTACCGCTGCATCAGCTGGGACGAGCGCGGCCATGGGCAGACGGCGGATCCCGAGCATTGCGAGTCGTTCACCTATTACGACTCTGCCGATGATCTGGCGGCGCTGCTCAAGCATCTGGGTGTGGACAAAGCCGTGCTGGTGGGCATGTCACAAGGCGGCTATCTGTCGCTGCGCTGTGCGCTGATTCACCCTGAGGTCGTGGGTGCGCTGGTGTTGATCGACACGCAAGCCATGCTGGAAGACCCCGAGCTGCTGCCGCATCACGAAGCCTTGCTCAAAGCGTGGATGGAGCATGGTCTGTCTGACGATATGGCCTCGACGGTGGAGCACATTATTCTGGGCCAGGGCTGGGAAGGAGCACCGGCGTGGCGAGCCAAATGGAAGCAAGCCTCACCGGTCAATCTGGGGCAGAGCTTTGTGGCGCTGGCGCTGCGTGATGACATCAGCCCGCGTTTGGCAGAAATCAAGGTGCCTGCGCTGGTCATTCATGGCGATAAAGATGCGGCAATCAGCGTAGAGCGCGCGCGGGCCATGTTCAAGGCCTTGCCCGATGCCCGGTGGATGGATGTGGCGGGTGCAGGTCATGCCGCCAATCTCACGCACCCAGAACCTGTGAATGCCGCCATCCAGCAGTTTCTGGATCAGCTGCACTGAACTCAGGCTTCTCCCAGCTCCGCTGAGCTGCGCTTGCGCAAAACCACGGTGATCTGGCCGTTGGTTTCGATGGTGGCGCGCTCTACATCATGGGCGTTCAGGCAGCCATTGGAGCGAAGGGCGGCCGCCAGGTCTTCCGCCGTAACCTGCTCCTGGGTCATCAGATTGGGTTGCACCAAGCCCTGGTGAATCAAGACCTTGGGTTTGCCGTTCACCAGTTTGCGCAGACTGGCAAAGTGATAGGTCAGGCGCGAGAGCAGCGCATGGCAAGCAATGAGCGTGCTGGCGCTGATAAGGCCGCCAATCAGTGAGTTATCACCTGCATTCATGGAGTTCTGTACCGCGTTGGACAGTATCAGCAGCAGCACCAGATCAAAGGGCGCGTATTGCCCTGTCTGGCGCCTTCCAGTGATGCGCAGAAACACCAGCAAAAACAGATAGACGGCGACGCCGCGAACCACAAACTCCCACCAGGGAACCGCCATGGCCAACATAGACACTCCTTTGAACTGCGAGCACTTTGCGCTTGCGTGCGGGTCTGTGCAAGCGAAGCCTGCATGTTCCGCATTGGGCTGACAATAGTGCGTGGCTGACTCAAGCTCATTTCAGGGCAGAGAACGAGGTGTTGTGAAAGAAGTTGAAAACAAACTGGACTGTCCCTGTGGACGTAAAAATCCCAAAGGCAAGCTGCTCGCCTATACCGATTGCTGTGGTCGCTATATCGATTATTGGGATATGCAGCCCGCGCCGGATGCCGAGGCGCTGATGCGCTCGCGCTACAGTGCTTTTGTGCGCGAGAACCCAGCCTATCTGCAAGCGACCTGGCATGAAAGTCAGCGCCCGGCTGATCTGGATTTTGATGCCGCTACCCAATGGCTGGGTCTGGAGGTCAAGCAGTTCAAGGTGACGGGCGAGGATGCGGCTGAGGTCGAATTCGTGGCCCGCTATCGCCTCTCTGGCCGCGCCGTGCGCCTGCATGAGCGCAGCCGCTTTGTGCGCGAAGCAGGGCGCTGGTATTACGTGGATGGCGACCAGTTCTGAGATGCCGGTGCCAGTGGACCAGCCCGCCATGATGGCTGTGGATCTGCGAGCGCGGCTGCGCTTGCTGCAATCGTTGACCTCGCGTGGCTCCTCGGAAATTGCTGCGCTGTTGATTCCTCCAGCCATCCTCTGGCTTGCCACACGCAGCGCTCCGGCGCTGGTGACTCCGCTGCTTGTCTGGTGGGGCCTCATGGCGGTCATGGCCACGGGGCTGATGGGCTTGCGTCTGCGACTGCGGCGACAGTGGCGGGCTCTGGAGGGGCGGGAGGCCGATGCGTGCCTGCTGCGGCGCTGGGAGCGCCAGCTGGCGTTGGCCGGGCTGATCAACGGTTTGATGTGGGCCACCGCAATCTGGTTTACATGGCCGCCCAGCCATGTCGATCTCAGGCTGTTTGTCTATCTGGTTCTGGTCGGTGTGCTGGCTTCAGGAACAACCTTTCTGGCCCCGGTGCCCCTCGTTTTTGGCGGCTTTTTCATGAGCATCTATGTGCCCATGTTGGCTGTGGCAGCGTGGTACTTTCCGAGCAAGGGCAATTATTTACTGCCCCTGCTGCTGCTGTTCGGGATGACGATTGCCCGCCACGCCTGGGGGGCCAGGCAGTTTGTGCGCCAGCAACTCGCACATGAACGTGAACGCCAGGCTTTGGCCGACAGCTACAGGATCGCCAAGATTGAAGCGGAGAATGCGCTGGCCGAGAAGAACTGGTTTCTCTCTGCCGCCAGCCATGACTTGCGGCAACCTCTGCATGCCCTGGGGCTGATGCTGGAAGCCACCCGGCAGCGCAATCACGATGCCGAAGTAGCGGGTTTGCTGGATGATGTGCAGGATTGCGCCCGTGATCTGGGAGGCATGTTCAATGACCTGCTGGATCTGTCGCGTCTCGAAAGTCGCAGCTTTGTCCAGCACCCGCAGGCTGTCGCATTGGCTCAGGTGTTTGAAGAGGCGCGACGCATGTTCGCCCATGATGCGGCCCAGCGTGGATTGACACTTTCCATCTTCACGCCCCGCCGGCATGCGGTGGTACTCCATACCGATCAGGCCTTGCTGCGGCAGATGGTGTTCAACCTGGTGCAGAACGCTTTGCGCTATACGGCCCGTGGTGGGGTGCTCCTGGGCTGCCGGCGCAGGCAGGGGCGCTGGCAGTTGCAGGTCTGGGATACGGGGGCAGGCATCGCCGCTGAGGAGCAGACACGGATCTTTAGTCGTCACTATCGAACCTCATCCGGTCAGGACCGTGAATCGCACCATGGCTTGCCGCCAAGTTTGCGTGGGCATGGTCTTGGGTTGTCCGTGGTGGCGTTGGCTGCAGGACATCTGGGAGTGGACTACGGTGTGCAGTCATGTCTTGAGCGCGGTTCCTGCTTCTGGCTGCACTGGCCGCAGCAACCAGAGATGCCTGCAGTCATTGCGGCCAGCAGTCTGGATGGCCGTCCGGGGGCTGGAAAACTGCCCCGTTTGCAGGGGCGCTGCCTGGTGCTGGACAACGAGGCACTAGTGGGTCAGGCGATGGAGCGAATTCTGCAGGCATGGGGTGTTGAGGTCCGCTGGCTGCGCTCGGGCCGGCAGGTGTGGACCGTGCTTGCTAGCGGCTGGTTGCCGGACTTCGTGCTGTGCGATCAGCAACTGGACGGCGGCGAACAGGGTTTCGACGTGCTGCAGCAAGTGCTGGACGATCTGCCTCATGCCAGCGGCGCTTTGATGAGTGGCGACATGACTGCACTGGAGCAGGCGCAAGAGCAAGGCTATCTGGTATTGCCCAAGCCATTGCAACCGCAGGAATTGCACGCCATCCTCGCGCGGTGCTTTGCTCAGCGGTCCAATGCGTGATCCTCGCTGAGCTCCACCCCGCGCAGCTTGGTGAATAGCTCGACCCGGTTGGCCGCACCCAGTCGTTGCAGTACCGCTGTCACATGCTCCTTGATCGTGTGCTCCGACAGACTCAAGGCCTGCGCAATTGCACGATTGGGTTTGCCTCGCAGCACGAGGGTCAGCACCTGGGCCTGGCGGGTGGTGATGCCGAGTTCTCTGGCTGTCATCCGAAATGGGTGGGTCTCGACGCTGGCAGGGTGCAAGTGCTCGGGTGTGTCGAACCATTGACCGCCAGACAACAGCGCCTGCACGGCGGCCAAAAAATCCTCTGTGGACCGGGCCTTGGCCACAAAGCCGTGCGCCCCGGCTGCACGGGCTTTGCTGGCGATGGCAGGATGCCTGTCTCCGCTGGTCATCAGAATGCGCGTGGCCGGAGCCAGACTCAGCATGTCTTTGATGAACCGTGTGGCGTCGTCTTCATCCAGCCAGAAATCGACTACGGTCAGTAGCGGCTCTCCTTCGCTGGCCATCAGCGTCAGGGCCTGATTGCCACTTTCGGCCGTCAGCACACGCTTGAAGTGAGGCAGTTGCAGCAGCATATGCCGGGCCCCGTGGGCGACGAGGGGATGGTCGTCAATCACGAGCGCGTAGGCCTGTGAAGTCGTCTGAGAAAACAGTGCAGAGTAAGCCGTCTGGGACATGTCTTGTGCTTTATCGGAACGAATCTGTCAGTGCAGCAATCGGTAAGCGGTAACAAATACCCCCCTCGGGAGGGGTAACGCCGTTGTGTCTGGATTCAGACAATTGTGGCGGGACAACCGGTGTCCTGTAGCCGGTTTTACGTTCTGAAATAAGTATGAGGAGAGCATAAATGACATCAGTCCAACTGACCCGCAGAAGCGCAGCCTTGCTGATGCTAGCTAGCCTGGCCGCCTGCGGTGGTGGTGGCGGAGGGAATGACGGAGGGGAAACTGGCGGTGGTTCGGATGGCGGATCGGGCGGTAACTCTGGCGGAGGTGATGGCGGGGGCAATAACGGAGGCGGTAACGGTGGTGGTGCCGGCAATCAGGCCGTAACGGGGACCTACAAGTTGGGTGGTCAGACCGCTACCAGCCATGCGCAGATGCTGGATGCCGCCAACAGCATGGGTGCAGACGGCTACGTGCTGTTCAGCTCGCTGGCGGGCTCGATCTCTCCGACCGGTGCGGAGATCGGCGACTTCTATCTCACCGATTCCGCCCATGCCGGGCGTAAGTTCAGCTATGTCAATCCTGCGGCACAGCCATCGCGCATCGGCTTTCTGGCACAGCTGAATCAACAGGGCAGCAGCGGATATATGTACAAGTCCGATGCGGTGTTCAGCGATGTTAGCGACATCCGCAGCGTCTATGTCAAGGACAACAGCCGCAGCGACCAGTTCAGCTACAGAGCGGTGACGCCGGTGGGGACGACCGCCGAAGACTTTGCGGCGGAGCTGAACGGGCAAGGGGCCGAAGGCTATCGCTATCTGGGTCCTCAGATCATCAACAACGAGCTGTTCAGTCTGTATGCCAAGCGCAATGACAGCGTCACCTATAGCTACCAGGTCGACAAACTCAGCAGCCCTTCCTCGGCTGCCGATGCTGCACAGATGAGAGCGCGTCTGGCCCAAAAGGGTGCGGACGGCTGGTTCATTCGCGGCACGCAGGGGCTGGGTAGCGACCCGATGAACATGAACTATGTGGATGTCTTCGAGAAAAGCTCGGCACAGAATGGCGCCATCGAATATCTGGTTGAGGCCTCGTCAGTCAATGACGCGCTCACAACCCAGCTGAGCAATATGAACGCCAATGCGGCCAAAGGCTTCTTCTACTTCAGCGGCATCATGACCGCCGACAACAAGACCAGCACCATCTACGTCAAGAACAGCGCGTGGATGATTCATCCGCTGGCTGGAGTGTCCTTCCCCTGAACTTGAAAAGGGCGTGAGCGCATAATATCGCCCTCCGTTTCTTGATTCGAGGCGCCGCTGGGCGCCTTTTTTGCATCCGACGATGCGCTGGTAATGCTTCCATGACTGCTTTTGATGCTGTGCTTTTTGACTGTGATGGCGTGCTGGTCGACAGCGAATCCATTACCAACCGCGTGCTGTGCACCATGCTCAACGAATCGGGCTGGGCCATCAGCCAGGAGCAGTGCACGCGCGACTTCATCGGAAAGACCGTGCGCAGCCAGGCCGCGGTGATTGAAGCCCATACCGGCAAGCCTTTGACCGATGCATGGATGGCCGAGTTCTACGACCGCCGCAACGCCGCCTTGAATGCCGAACTGGTGGCGATTGATGGCGCGCTGGAGGCCGTTAAGCAGATGCACGCGATGTGCAACGGCCGCATTGCCTGCGCCTCGGGAGCAGACCGCGCCAAGGTGGAGATGCAGCTGGCCAAGGTCGGCATGTCTGCGTACTTTGAAGGCCATGTTTATAGCGGTCATGAGATGCCGCGCAGCAAGCCCTTCCCCGATGTGTATCTGGCAGCCGCCAAGGCGCTGAATGCGGACCCCGCCCAATGCCTGGTGGTGGAAGACACGGTGACGGGCGTGCAGGCGGGCGTTGCCGCGGGCGCAACCGTTTGGGGCTACTTCCCTGCGGATCAGGGGCACGCATCGGCAGAGCAGTTGCTGGAGGCCGGTGCCGCCTGCGTTTTTGGCGATATGGGTGACTTGCCCGCCATGTTTGATGCAGTGCGCAAGAGCGCAATCAGCATGGTTGCGGGTGATGGCTATGAGCATGAAATCCAGTAAAGCCGGCTGTTGATTAGTCCCAGATTGATAGCGCCTCTCGCAGGCGCTGCATGGGCTGATCGTCAATAACGCTGTTGTGCAGCAGTATCACGCGCTGCACGTCCAGGTTTTTGACCTGCTGCACCCACGCGCGCACGGCGGTTTTATCCCTGACCAGCAAGCGCACGGTGCGCGGCACAGTCAGGCGCTCATGCCCGCCCGTGAGCCCCAGATACATGCGCACTGGCAGGCTCAGCGGGCCTTGCCAGCATTGCAGAACGTCGGTGGCAATCAGGCTGCCACTGGCGGGGTGAAACCACAGTGTTTCATCCAGCAGTGCAAGGCCGTCCAGATGAATGCATTGCAGCTCGCCCGCCCAGGGCGCTTCGTCGTCGGCGGGTAATGGTTCCAGCAGTGGCTGGTCGGGGTGCTTGCGCAGCACGCCTGCGGTTCCATACAGCCGGGCCTGTGGATAAAGTTTGGCCAGCTTGCCGACAAACAGATGGTGCATGGCGCTGGGGGCAACGATGTGGCGCAGCGGCCCGATGGCATCGAGCGCCGATTTTTGCACGGGCGACAGCGGCACGGCGGAGTGAGAGAACAGGCTGCCATCAGCCAGTCGTATTACCGTCATGCGCGTGCTGACCTTCATTCCGGCATTGGTGAATGGATAGTGGAGACTCCATACTCCATCTGTGATGGATTGCCATTTCTCTGTTGACTCTTGCATGCTGGCTCCTTGGCTTATGCGGCGCGCTGACCGGCAGTCTTGCGAAATTCTGAGGGCGACATTCCCGTCCACAGCCTAAAGGCGCGGATAAAACTTTTGTCGTTCATAAAGCCGCAGGCCTGCGCCACGCGCTTGATGGGGCGGCTGGTGCGCAGCAGCAGCGCAATCGCACGTTCACGTCGAATGTCGTCCTTCAGCGCTTGCAGTGAAATACCCTCTTCTTTGAGCTGACGGTGCAGGCTGCGTTGCGACAGGTGCAGCTGGCGCGAGAGGGTTTCGGCCGTCTGCTGCTCTTCACCGCTGGCTGCCAGTAGCTGGCGCACGCGCTGCACCAGTGTTTTCTCGCGCTGATAGGGCCGCACCTGAATGGGCAGGGCGCGTTGCAGCATGTGGTTGAGCGCGGTCTCATCGCGCGCCAGCGGGGCCTGCAGCCAGCGCGCTTCAAACTGCAGGCTGGCAACCGGCGCATCAAACCCGATGCTGCCCGGCGCAAACAGCACCTTGTAGACATTGGCATGGGCCGGTGTGGCAAATGGAAAGCTGGCGTGCAGCAGGCTGATGGGTTCGTTGATGAGCCAGCTGGCAAAACCATGAATATTGCGCAGCACTGACACCAGGCAGAACTCGCGCATGGCACCCAGTGCACGGCTTTCATGCAGGGTGAGCGTGGCCGTGCCTGCCTGCTCGCTGAGCTGTAGCTGAATGTCGCCCGTAATCAGCCCGTGGTGGCGGCACCAGCGCGCCAGAGCCAGACCGAGATTGGGGGCGCTGATGCTGGCACGGGCCAGCATGCCGTAGCTGCCCCAGGGCAGGCGGCGCTCGAACCATCCCAGCCCTTCATCGTCCAGCTCGCGCATGGCGGCGTCTGAAAGGGCCTCCATCTGCAAGGCCGTGATGCACTCGCTCGCATTGTTTACCAGACTTGGCGGGATTTGTGCCTTTTCAAGTGCGGCCAGTGGTGACATCTGTCTTTGCTCATAGGCCCGGATGATGGGCTGAACAAACGCCATGGGGGTAATTGCCGGGTGCGATTTGAGCACGGAACTGGCATGGTGTGGCAGTGGAGTCTTGATCAGTGAAGGCGTCAGCATTTGGCAATTATTGCAACCTGTCTGACTTTATCTGAACAGGGCTTGCCCTTATTCTGGGCTGAATTCGGTGCCGAGGAGACCCGTGATGCCATCGCAAGTGAACGTGCTGACCGCCAGCTACGCCAAAGGGCGCACAGATGTGCCGTTGATTGAACAGACTATTGGCGACTTTTTTGCCGACATGGCGCAGCGCCAGGGCAGCCGCGATGCGCTCGTCAGTCGCCATCAAGGCCTGCGTTACAGCTATGGCCAGCTGCATGCTGCCACGCGCCAGCTGGCCAGTGCCTTGCTGAATCTGGGCTTGATCAAAGGCGACCGCATTGGCATCTGGAGCCACAACAATGCCGAGTGGGTGCTGATGCAGCTGGCCACGGCGCAGGTGGGATTGATTCTGGTCAACATCAACCCGGCGTATCGCACGACTGAGGTGGAGTACGCGCTCAACAAAGTGGGGTGCAAAGCGCTGGTTGCCATGCCGCAATTCAAGACCAGCGACTACCTTGGAATGCTGCGCGAACTGGCACCTGAGCTGCTGACCAGTGAGCCCGGCCAGTTGCAGGCCAAGCGCTTGCCCGAGCTGCGCTCCGTGGTTTGGATTGATGTGGCGGGCCAAGGTGACGAGCAGCCCGGAATGCTGCGTTTTTCAGAGCTTCTGGCGCAAGGTGAGAGCGGGGATGAGCGCATTAACGTGATTGCTGCCACGCTCAGCAACAACGACCCCATCAACATTCAGTTCACCAGCGGCACCACGGGCTTCCCCAAGGGGGCGACGCTGACGCATCGCAATATTCTGAACAACGGCTTCTTCATAGGTGAATGCATGAAGCTGACGCCCGAAGACCGGCTCTGCATCCCTGTGCCGCTGTACCACTGCTTTGGCATGGTGCTGGGCAATCTGGCTTGCTTCACGCATGGCTCGACGATCGTCTACCCGAATGACGGCTTCGATCCCCTCACTGTGCTGGAGACCGTGCAGGCCGAGAAGTGCACAGGCCTGCATGGCGTGCCCACCATGTTTATTGCCGAGCTGGATCACCCGCGTTTTGCGGAGTTTGATTTGTCCACCTTGCGCACCGGCATCATGGCCGGATCACCGTGTCCCACCGAGGTGATGAAGCGCGTGGTGCGCGATATGCACCTGAGCGAGATCACCATCGCCTACGGCATGACCGAGACCAGCCCCGTCAGCTGCCAGAGCGATGCCGATACGCCGCTGGAAAAACGCGTCTCCACCGTGGGCAAGGTGCAGCCCCATCTGGAGGTGAAGATGATTGACCCGGTGACGGGCGAGATCACGCCGCCCGGTGTATCCGGCGAGCTGTGCACGCGAGGTTACTCCGTCATGCATAGCTACTGGGGTGATGAGGCGAAGACCCGCGAAGCCATTGACGATGCGCAGTGGATGCACACCGGCGATCTGGCGACCATGGATGCAGAGGGTTACGTCAACATCGTGGGCCGCATCAAAGACATGGTGATTCGCGGTGGCGAGAACATCTACCCACGTGAGATTGAGGAGTTTCTCTACCGACACCCCAAGGTGCAGGATGTGCAGGTGGTGGGTGTGCCCGATGTGCGCTATGGCGAGGAGCTGTGCGCATGGGTCATCACCAAACCCGGGCAGGCGCTGACAGAGGACGAGCTGCGCGAGTTCTGCAAGGGCCAGATCGCGCACTACAAGGTGCCGCGCTACATCCGCTTTGTGCAGGCTTTTCCGATGACGGTGACGGGAAAGATTCAGAAATTCAAGATTCGCGACGAAATGATCGAGTTGCTGGATCTGCGTGTGATCAAGACCGCCTGAGCGAGAAGCAGGGGCAGAAAAAACAAGCTAGTGGAGCGTGATCGCTCTGAGAGACCAACATTCAAAAGGCAAGCAATGAGCATTCTGGGGACACAATTGAATTCGCGTTCTGCGGACTTTCTGGCCAACGCCGCCGCCATGCAGACGCTGGTGAATGATCTGCATGCGCGCTGCGACCTGAACGCGCTGGGCGGCAATGAAGCGGCTCGCGCCAAGCATGTGGCACGCGGCAAGCTGCTGCCACGCGAGCGCGTGCAGCGCCTGCTGGATGCGGGCACGCCGTTTTTGGAGCTCTCGCCACTGGCTGCGCTCAATATGTATGGCAACGATGCACCGGGTGCGGGCGTCATCGCCGGTGTGGGCCGTGTCAGCGGTGTGGACTGCATGATCGTCTGTAACGACGCCACAGTTAAGGGCGGCACCTACTACCCCATGACGGTGAAGAAGCATCTGCGCGCGCAGGAGGTGGCGGCGCAGAACCATCTGCCCTGCATCTATCTGGTGGACTCGGGTGGTGCCAACCTGCCCAATCAGGATGAGGTCTTCCCTGACCGTGAACACTTTGGCCGCATCTTCTTCAATCAGGCCAATATGAGTGCACAGGGCATTGCCCAGATCGCTGTGGTCATGGGCAGTTGCACGGCGGGCGGCGCCTATGTGCCGGCCATGAGCGATGAGTCCATCATCGTCAAAAACCAGGGCACGATTTTTCTCGGTGGCCCGCCGCTGGTGAAGGCCGCCACGGGTGAGGTCGTCAGCGCCGAGGATCTGGGCGGCGGCGATGTGCATACGCGCCTTTCGGGCGTGGCCGACCATCTGGCCGAAAACGATTTGCACGCGCTGGCGCTGGCACGCCAGGCTGTTGCCAATTTGAATAGAAAAAAGCCGCAAGCCCAGGCAGATCAAGCGCCAGCAGCTCCTCTTTTTGAGGATCATGAGCTGTATGGTGTGATCCCCGTCGATACCCGCAAGCCTTTTGATGTGCGCGAGATCATTGCCCGCATCGTGGACGGCAGCCAGTTTGACGAATTCAAGGCGCGCTTTGGCAACACGCTGGTTTGCGGGTTTGCGCGCATCGAAGGCATGCAGGTTGGCATCATCGCCAACAACGGCATTTTGTTTTCCGAGTCTGCCGTCAAGGGCGCGCACTTCATCGAGCTGTGCTGCCAGCGCAAGGTGCCGCTGGTGTTTTTGCAGAACATCACCGGCTTTATGGTGGGCCGCAAGTACGAGAACGAAGGCATTGCCCGCCACGGTGCCAAGCTGGTCACGGCTGTGGCCACGGCGGCGGTTCCCAAATTCACCATCATCATTGGCGGCAGCTTTGGCGCCGGCAATTACGGCATGTGCGGCCGCGCTTATTCGCCGCGCTTTTTGTGGATGTGGCCTAACGCGCGCATCAGCGTGATGGGCGGAGAGCAGGCCGCCAGCGTGCTGGCCACTGTCAAGCGCGATGGTATTGAGTCCAAGGGCGGTAGCTGGAGTGCCGAGGAGGAAGAGGGTTTCAAAGCCCCGATTCGCCAGCAGTACGAAGACCAGGGCCATCCTTACTACGCCACGGCCCGCCTGTGGGATGACGGTGTCATCGACCCGGCCGACACGCGCCGCGTGCTGGCGCTGGGGCTGGCTGCATCGCGCAACGCACCGATTGAAGACACCCGGTTCGGCGTCTTCCGCATGTAAAAACGGCAAGGTACAGATCATGAAGCGCCACCATTTTTTCATTGCACTCTCGTCGCTGCTGCTGGTGTTGCCCATGGCGGCAAGGGCAGAACTGGTTGTGCAGCAAGTGGATGTGCGTATTCCCGTCGCCGTGCCTGCTGCCGGTGCATCGCCCGCGCACACGGCCGAGCTTGTGGGCCATGTTTACCGGCCACAGGCCGGCGGGCCGTGGGGGCTGGTGGTGCTCAGCCACGGCACGCCCAGCGGCAAAGAGGCGCGTGAGGCATTGACGGAGCGCTACGCACCGCAGGCCCGTGCCATTGCGGCACTGGGCTATGTGGTGGTGACGGGTTTGCGCCGGGGTTATGGCGCATCTGATGGGCCGCTGGCCGACCGTTATGGCCGCTGCGAGACTCCAGATTACATCCATGCCGCGCAAGAGGCTGCGCGTGATGTGGCGGCCATCATGGTCTATGGCCAGAAGCTGCCCGATGTGGATGCCGCCAAGGTGGTGCTGCTGGGCAAGTCTGCCGGGGGCTTTGCCTCGTTGGCGCTGGCCGCGCAGCAGCCTGCGGGTTTGCGCGGCGTCATCAATTTTGCCGGGGGGCGTGGTGCCCAGCCGCAGATGCGTGAAAAAGCCAGTGTGTGCGGCGAGCCTGAATTGCTGAAAACCGTGGCCAGTTTTGCCGCCACCAGCCGCGTGCCGCAGCTGTGGATTTATGCCGAAAACGATAGCTACTTCCGCCCGCCACTGGTGCGCAAGATGGCTCAAAGTTATCAACAGGCCGGACACCCTCTGACGCTGGTTTTTGTGCCGCCTAGCGGGCATGAAGGCCACCGTTTTTTTGACCTGCCAGCCCACATAGACCAGTGGCTGCCGCAGGTGCGTGAATTTCTCGCGCAGCAAATGCCGTCCACAGCGATGGCTGCACTGCAAAGCAATCACTCGATGGGAGACAAACCATGACCGCTTTGACCTTGACTGTGGATGGTGGCATTGCCCGCATCACGCTGGCCCAGCCCGAGATTCGCAACGCCTTCAGCGATACCGGCATTGCCGAAATTACCGCCGCCTTTCACAAGGTGGGTGAGCGCGCCGATGTACGTGCCGTGGTGCTGGCGGCCGAAGGTCCGGCCTTTTGCGCGGGGGCCGATCTGAACTGGATGCGCCGCATGGCCGATTACTCCCGCGATGAAAACCGCGTGGACGCCGGTCTGCTGGCCGAGATGCTGCGCACCATCTACGAATGCCCCAAGCCCACGATTGCGCGCGTGCAGGGCGATGTTTATGCCGGTGGCATGGGCCTGGTGGCTTGCTGCGACATGGCGGTGGCGGTGGATACCGCAGGCTTTTGCCTGAGCGAGGTGAAGATCGGCCTTATCCCGGCCACCATCAGCCCCTATGTGCTGCGCGCCATGGGCGCGCGGGCTGCGCACCGCTACTTTCTGACGGGTGAGCGCTTTTCGGCGCAAGAGGCACACCGCATTGGCTATGTGCACGAGGTGGTGGATGCGGATGGGCTGGATTCCGTGGTCGACGGCTGGCTCAAACATTTGCTCAGCGCAGGCCCGGCGGCGGTGCGCGCCTGCAAGCGGCTGGTGCTGGATGTGGCCGAGCGTGAAATCAACGAGCAGCTGATTGCCACCACCGTGGAGTCGATTGCCAACATTCGGGCCAGCAACGAGGGGCGTGAAGGCGTTCAGGCCTTTCTCAACAAACGCAAGCCGAGCTGGCTGCCCGGATGAGCGGAGCAAGACCGAACTGACAAACCTTGTGCCGGAGTCGTTTGAGAGTTTCGCCTCTGCATCAGGAAAAGCACCATGGATATCTGGCAAACCATCATCAGCTGGCTGCACCGCTCAGGCCTGCACATTGACCCCGAAACGGCGCAAGCCGTGGACGATGCTGCCACGCAGGTGGGCGACGTCGCAGCAAAGGCAGGGCAGGCCGTGGGCCAGATGGACATGGGTGCCATGCTGGCGTTGGCCGCCGCACTGGGCTGGGCCAGCGGCTTTCGGCTCTATGCCGTGGTGTTTGTGGTGGGCATGCTGGGTGTCACGGGCGTGATGCCCCTGCCCGGCAGCTTGCATGTGCTGGCTCACCCCATGGTGCTTGTCATCAGCGGTGGGCTGCTGTTTGTGGAGTTTTTCGCGGACAAGATTCCCGTGGTTGATTCGGTCTGGGACCTGTTTCAGAGCGTGCTGCGCATCCCTGCCGGGGCGGCGCTGGCAGCCTCGGTCTTTGGTGCGGACAACACCACCATGGCCATGGCTGCCGCGCTGATGGGTGGCACGCTGGCTGCCACCAGTCAGGCGGCCAAGACCACAACGCGGGCACTGATCAACACATCGCCAGAACCGTTCTCCAACGTGGGTGCCAGCTTGGCGGAAGACACGGTGTCACTGGGCGCGGTCTGGCTGGCGCTGGCCAACCCGCTGGTGTTTGGTGGCGTGCTGCTGGTGGTGGTCATCGTGATGTGGCTGGTGATCTGGGCGCTGTGGCGCTTTCTCAAGGCGATTTTTCGACGCCTGCGCGGTGACGTCGATGCGCAGGACTCATTGCAAAAAACATAGCTTCTTGCGCTCGATGGATGTGCGCTTAATGGCAATTTGAACGAGAAAACTGGAGACGATATGTTTAAGAAGATTCTGATTGCCAACCGTGGTGAAATCGCCTGCCGAGTCGCAGCTACCGCCCGCCGAATGGGTGTGAAAACCGTCGCCGTCTATTCCGATGCAGACGCACTGGCCAAGCATGTAGGGGCCTGTGATGAGGCCGTTCATATCGGCGCAAGCGCACCCAAAGACAGCTATCTGCGCTGGGAGCGCATTCTGGAGGCCGCCAAGGCCACGGGTGCCGAGGCCATTCATCCCGGCTACGGCTTTCTGTCCGAGAACGAAGAATTTGCCAATGCCTGCAAGGCGGCGGGGCTGGTCTTCATCGGCCCGCCTGCCAGTGCCATTCGTGCCATGGGCCTCAAGGCTGAATCCAAGCAGTTGATGGAAAAGGCTGGCGTGCCGCTGGTGCCCGGCTACCACGGCGCAGGCCAGGATCCTGCCATGCTGCACAAGGAGGCCGACCGTATTGGCTATCCCGTGCTCATCAAGGCCAGCGCAGGCGGCGGCGGCAAGGGCATGCGACTGGTAGAGAAGTCCGAAGACTTCGCCGCGCTGCTGGAAAGCTGCAAGCGGGAAGCCATCAACAGCTTTGGCAACGATGCCGTGCTGATCGAGAAATACGTGCTGCGCCCGCGCCATATCGAGATTCAGGTGTTTGGTGACACGCATGGCCACTGCGTGTACCTGTTCGAGCGCGACTGCTCGGTGCAGCGCCGCCACCAGAAGGTGCTGGAAGAAGCCCCCGCGCCCGGCATGACCGAAGCGCTGCGCAAGCAAATGGGCGAAGCGGCCGTAGCCGCCGCCAAGGCCGTGAACTATGTGGGCGCGGGCACGGTGGAATTCATCGTCGAGCAGCCCGGTGGTTACGACCAGCCCGAGGCCATGAAGTTCTACTTCATGGAAATGAATACCCGTTTGCAGGTGGAGCACCCGGTGACCGAAGCCATCACCGGCGAAGACCTGGTGCAGTGGCAATTGCAGGTGGCGGCTGGCAAGACTTTGCCCAAGCTGCAGAGCGAGCTGAAAATCATCGGCCATGCGATTGAAGCGCGTATCTGCGCCGAGAACCCTGAGAACAACTTTCTGCCCGCCACCGGCCATCTGGCTGTGTACCGCAAGCCTGCGTGCACCAGTTTTGAGATCAGTGATGTGCGAGTGGATGACGGCGTGCGCGAGGGCGATGCCATCAGTCCCTTCTATGACAGCATGATCGCCAAGCTCATCGTCCATGGCGATGACCGGGCACAGGCGCTGGCGCGACTTGATGCGGCCTTGACTCAGACCCATATCGTGGGGCTGACGACGAATGTGCAGTTTCTGCGCCAGGTGGTGAAGAGTCAGGCCTTCTCTAGCGCGCAGCTCGATACCGCACTGATCGAACGCGAGCGCGATGCCTTGTTTGGCAAAGACTTTGTGGGCCGGGATCTGGCCGTGGCTGCGGCCATGGTCTGGCAGCTGCAGCGCGAGCAGGCCGCGCAAGGCACAGACCCCTTCAGCCGCCGCGATGGCTGGCGCATGTCGGGCCGCTATGAGCGCTCGTTCGGCTTTGCGTACCGGGGTGAAGAGTTCGGCGCGGGGTTAGCCTATGGCCGTGATGGCCAGACCTATCAGGTCGGCGTGGGTGACGGCGACAGCCGCACCGAAGCCACGCTGCAGTGGCGTGCTTTGCCGGATGGTCGGCTGGAGCTGAACCTGGGCGGCAAGCGCACGGTGGCCGTGGTGCATGCCCAAGGTGAGCAACTGTCCATCTTTACCGAGGTGGGCAGCGCCCAGATCACTGTGGTGGACCAGCTGGCCCATGCCGGCGACACGGGTCATGAAGGCGGTCGCCTGACGGCGCCCATGCCGGGCAAGGTGGTGTCTTTCAACGTCAAGGCAGGTGACAAGGTCAGCAAGGGCCAGCCGCTGGCGGTCATGGAAGCCATGAAGATGGAACACACGATTGCCGCCCCCGGCGATGGCGTGGTGCTGGAGCTGCTCTACACCCCCGGCGATCAGGTCAGCGAAGGCGCGGAGCTGCTGCGCATCGAAGTGGCGGCCTGATTGCGAGTGGGTTGAACTGTTTTACAAAAAAGAGCGGCTTGCGCTTGTCTATCCATGACTTCAATGGTTATTGGTACTGAAACCAATACGATGACAGCGCAAGCAGCTTCTTTTTTGATAGCAGACTCATTGCCATTCACGGCTGCAGCCAGCGCGCCAAACCGTTAGGCTTCGCATCTATGAAAGTTCTATTTTGCTGTGACGATACGCGGCCAGAACCCTGGCTTAAAGGTTTGCATGATGCGCTGCCGGGTGCAGACATCAGCATCTGGGAGCCGGGCGCGGCTCAGGCCGACTATGCGCTGGTCTGGGCTCCACCCCAGCAGTTCATTGACGAGCAGGCCGCCGGTCTCAAGGCTATGTTCAACATCGGCGCGGGTGTGGATGCGCTGCTGCCGCTGACCATTCCCGCAGTGCTGCCTGTTTACCGTCTGGAAGACGCGGGCATGGCCGTGCAGATGGCCGAATATGTGACGCAGGCCGTGATTCGCTTCTTCCGTGGGCTGGATCAGTACGAGGCCGATATGGCGCAAGGCGTGTGGCAGCACCAGCGCAACCCCAAGCGGGTGGACTACCCCGTGGGCGTGATGGGTCTGGGCAAGATGGGCGAGCGCGTGGCCAAGGCGCTCACGGTTTTCGATTACCCGGTCAATGGCTGGAGCCGATCGCTGCGCGAGATGGAGGGCGTGAAGTGCTTTGGCGGCATGGATCAGCTGGCGGCTTTTTTGAGCGAGACCCGCATCCTCGTCAACCTGCTGCCCCTGCATTCGGAAACCGAAAACATCATCAACGCCCACACGCTGAGCCAGTTGCGCCCCGGTGCCTATGTGATCAACGTAGGCCGCGGCGGTCATGTGGTGGATGCAGACCTGATGGCGCAGCTGGATGCCGGCCATGTCAGCGGTGCCATGCTGGATGTGTTTCGCGAGGAGCCGCTGCCGGACAATCATCCGTTCTGGAATCACCCCAAGATCATCCTCACGCCCCATACCTCGGCCCGCACACTGGCGGCTGACAGCATTGCCCAGATCGTGGGCAAGGTGGCCGCCATGAGCCGGGGCGAAGCTGTGACCGGGCGTGTTGACCTGAGAAAAGGATATTGACCCCCCCCAGAGCCGCTGCGCGGCTTCCCCTTTCTCTTCGGAAGGGGGGGGCGACGCCAATGCTGCGGGGCGGCCCTTGCCAGGCGTCTCTCGCAAGAGGTGTGCTTGTTCAATAGTCAGCGTAAAGAAACGATAGGAGAGCGAAATGAAGTACCCCGCACGCGTCAAACTCATCGATGTAGGGCCGCGCGACGGCCTGCAAAATGAAAAGCAGCCTGTGCCAGCCGCCGTGAAGATCGAGTTGGTCAAGCGCCTGCAGGACGCGGGCCTCAAAGAGATCGAAGTCACCAGCTATGTGTCGCCCAAATGGGTGCCGCAGATGGCGGACAACGCCGAGGTCATGGCGGGCATTCATCGCCAGAGCGGGGTACTTTATTCGGTGCTCACCCCCAATCTCAAAGGTTTTGAGGCTGCGTTGGCGGGCAAGCCCGATGAGATTGTGGTGTTTGGCGCGGCCAGCGAGGCTTTCAGTCAGAAAAACATCAACTGCTCGATTGCCGAAAGCATTGAGCGCTTTGCCCCCGTGGTGCAGGCTGCGCTGGATGCTGGCATTGCCGTGCGCGGAGCCATGAGCTGTACCGTGGGTTGCCCGTATGAGGGCGAGATTGCGCCTGAAAAAGTGGGCTATGTGGCAGGCTTGATGAAGGGCATTGGCGTGCAGCGCGTGGATGTGGCCGACACCATTGGCGTGGGCACGCCCATCAAGGTGCAAAAGGCGCTGCAGGCCACGCTGGCGCACTTTGGCATCGATCAGGTGTCGGGGCATTTTCACGACACCTACGGGCAGGCACTTTCCAACACGCTGGCGGCGCTGGAGCTGGGGGTGTGGAACTTTCAATCGTCGGTGGCGGGTCTGGGCGGCTGTCCTTATGCCAAGGGAGCCACGGGTAATGTGGCGACGGAGGATGTGGTCTATTTGCTGCAAGGCATGGGTATCGATACGGGAGTCGACCTCGACAAGCTCATCGATGCAGGCCAGTTCATCAGCGAGCATCTGGGTCGCCCTACGCAGTCGCGCGTAGCCAGGGCGTTGCTCGCCAAACGCGCAGGCTGATGTTGTGACGTAAGCCGCATGGGCGTTGTTACCATCACGCCCATGCAAGCAAGATTTCGTTTTTCTCTGGCGCTGTGTTTCGCTGTGGTGCTGTCGGGCTGCAGCACCATGGATGCACAGGAGTGCAGAGACACTGACTGGGCCTATCTGGGGCAGCTCGACGCCATGGATGGCAAGCAAGATATCAACACCCGGGCCAAGCGCCATTTCAGAACTTGCAAGGACCAAGGCGTGCAGATGGACCCCCGCGCCTATCAGCAAGGCTGGATGCGCGGTCTGCGGGATTTCTGCACGCCACAGAGCGGCAAGGCCTATGCCGAGGCCGGTAACAAGTATTCCTACGGCTACTGTCCCGCTCAGCTTGAGGGCGCCTTTTTGCAAGGCTATAGCCCGGCGCGTGAAATCATTGAAACCAAGGAGCATGCGAGCGAGCTGGAGCGTCGCATCAGCGCCAAGAAAAAAGAATTGCGCGAGGCACGGGATGCCAAGAACAGTGCCAGCCATATCGCCTATGTCCAGAAAGACCTGCGTGATTTGCAGCTGGAGCTGGTGCAGCTCAAATTCAAACTGGCACAGTAGAGGCTAGGGCGCAGCTTGGGTGCGGCGCCATTTCCAGGAAATGAAAACAATGTGTGGGTCAGAACTTCATGCGCTGCCGGAAGGTGTGCAGCGGGTCAGTCGCTTTTTGCAGGATGCCGGCCATCCTCATGCGCGGCAGATGCTGGATGGCGCTGCGCGCACTGCGCAAGAGGCCGCCGATCAGCTCAGCATTCTGGTAGGGCAGGTGGCCAAGAGCATCATCTTCAAGCGCCGCATCGATAGCGTGGCTGTGCTGGTGGTGACATCGGGCGACAAGCGAGTGGATGAAAAAAAAGTCGCCGCTCTGGTCGGCCCTGTGGGGCGTGCTGATGCGGATTTTGTCAAAACCAGTACCGGCTTTTCGATTGGCGGCGTAAGCCCTGTGGCCCATGCCAGCAAGGTGGTCACTTTGATGGATGCCGAACTGAAGCGCTTTGATACGGTGTGGGCTGCCGCTGGGCATCCTTATGGTGTGTTTCCCGCGTCTCCTGAGCAGTTGCAGCAACTGACGGATGCGCCTTGGTCGGATGTGGTGGTGCAGGCATGAGTACAGAACTTCTTCAGGAGCAGCAAGAGCTGCAAGCACAGCAGCTGGTGCAGCTGGCCAGCAAGGCCGAAGTGGCGCTGGTCTGGGCCGAGGCCGATCAACCCGTGGCATCGCCCTGCATCAATGTCTGCCGCATGACGGAAGATCGCAGCTACTGCAAGGGCTGCTTCAGAACCATTGATGAAATTCGTGCCTGGTCCAAGGGCGACAGCGAGCTGCGTCTGCAGATCTGGGGCCAGCTGCTGCAACGCGCGGGCTTGAAAGACCCGCGCGAATCTGACATCTGACGATTAACCCGTTCCCAAAATGCGAGCCGGCATGAAGCACATTACCTTTTATCTGGATTTTGTTTCCCCCTATGCCTGGCTGGCGCTGGAGCAGATGCCCAAGGCGTTGCAGGGCCTCAGCTATCACGTGGAATATCGCCCGGTGCTGCTGGGTGCGTTGCTGCAGGGCAATGCCAACCCCGGCCCGGCAGGCATTCCAGCCAAAAGGCTGTGGACTTACCGGCATGCGACATGGCTGGGGAAGTCCCTGGGCATTGGCTTGCAGATGCCGGCGCAGCACCCGTTCAAGCCCACGCCTTTGTTGCGGCTGGCGCTGGCCCATGGGCGTGATGGCGGCATCAACCGCTTTGTGGCGCAGGCGGTAATGCAGCATGTCTGGGTCGGCGGTGAAGATGCCAATGACCCGCAGCGCTTGCAACGCCTGCGCACCCTGCTGCAGGAGCAGAAGCGCTATGACGAAACAGGTGACGAAGCCAAGCAATGGCTGCGTGCGAATACCGAGCAAGCGAGCAAGGCGGGTGTGTTTGGCGTGCCCGCATGGGAGGTGGGTGGCCATGTCTTCTGGGGGCTGGATGCACTGCCCATGCTGCGCAGCTATCTTGAAGGCGATAGCTGGTTTGATACGCATTGGCCGGCAGTGGCCCATGTGGAGTCAGGCCTGAGCTAATGCAGAAGCCGATGCAAAAAAAGAGACCTGCCGCGGCAGGTCTCTTGCTTGTTATTTACTTCGCTGCAGCCAACTTGCCTGCACCGCGGTAACGCTCCAGCCAGTGAGCGTAGGGTGCGGGCAATGTCCAGTCAGGACGATCCACGCCAAGAGTCTGGGCCAGCTGGTAGGTGTAATGTGGGTTGGCCAGATGGGCACGGCCAATCATGACCAGTTCGACCTGACCATCCGCCACGATGCGCTCTGCTGTTTGCGGGTCATCCATGCCCCAGCTCGATGCCACGGGAATGCCGGCTTCGCGGCTCACGCGCTGGGCGATGGGGGCGAGGAAGGCGGGCGTGCCCCAGGGAATTTTCACATCGGGAATCACGAAGTTGACGCTGACGTTGAGCAGGTCCAGTCCGCGCTCGCGCATCTGCTTGGTAACGGCAATGGATTCCTCCAGAGTTTGTTCGTCGCGGCCGTCGTATTCGATAACGCCGAAACGTGCCGTCAGTGGCAGGTGCTCGGGCCAGACTTGGCGCACGGCAGCCACGGTCTCCAGCAGAAAGCGTGCACGGTTGTCGAAGCTGCCACCGTAAGCGTCAGTGCGCTGGTTGCTGTGGGCCGAGAAAAAGCTCTGCGCCAGATAGCCGTGGGCAAAGTGCAGCTCCAGCCATTCAAAACCAGCCTCCAGTGCGCGACGGGCAGCGGCCACAAAGTCGGCCTGCACGCGGGCGATGTCTTCCAATGTCATGGCGCGGGGCACGCGCGGCAGTCCGTCGCCAAAAGCGATGGCCGAGGGCGCGATGGGTTGCCAGCCGCGCGCATCGCCTTCGGCAATGTGCTCGTCGCCTTCCCAGGGATTGTTGGCGCTGGCCTTGCGTCCGGCATGGCCGATCTGGATGCCGGGCACGGAGCCTGCGGCCTTGATACCGGCGGCAATGCGGGACATACCCTCGATCTGGCCGTCGTTCCAGAGGCCGGTGCAGTCCGGCGAGATGCGGCCTTCGGGCGAGACGCCGGTGGCTTCGACGATCACCAGCCCAGCACCACCCCGCGCGATAGAGGTGTAGTGAGTCTGGTGCCAGTCATTGGTCAGACCGTAGGTGGCGCTGTACTGGCACATCGGCGGAATAGCGATGCGGTTGCGCAGCGTGAGGCTTTTGAGCGTGAAAGGGCTAAAGAGTGCAGACATGGTGAAAAGCTTTGGGAGCGTGTGAGGGTGGTTTGCCGAATGCCCAGCTTGTTTCTGGGTATTCTTAAAAAATTTGATAGTGCCTGACGCTAGCCACTCCTTGTTTAAGGAATGAATTGCATATCAACGCCATACTTTGCAAGCGGTAGCTGCTATCAAAATTTGAAGTTTGAGCCGAGGCGCATGGGCTGCGGCATTGGCCTGCTGCTCGCTATTGGCCGTCGAGGCGGTTATCGCGTGGCCAACCTTCTTGTCAATGAAGGCAAGGTTTCTGGTCGGGGTCGGCAATGGACGGCGGGTCAATGAAGACGATGCATGCAGGGGTTTTGTGAATATGAAGGGATCAATCATCGCGTTTGTGTTGAAATAAATCCAATCGATATTTGTTATTTATGAAATCGTGCCAACTAATATCAAAAATCTGGATTTGAACCTGCTCAAGGCCTTGGATGCCCTGCTAGACGAGCGCAGCGTGACCCGCGCCGCCGAGCGCTTGTCGCTGACCCAGCCTGCAGTTAGCGGCATGCTGACGCGGCTGCGCGAGAGCTTTGACGACCCGCTGTTTGTGCGCACGCAGCGCGGTATTGCCCCCACTCTGCGCGCCCAGGCGCTGGCCGGGCCGCTCAAGGAGCTGCTGTGCAATGCCGAGGCGCTGCTGCGCCCCCAGGGCTTTGATCCGGCCACGGCGCATATGACGCTGCGCATCGCTGCGACGGATTACGCGCTCCAGGCCGTGGTCCTGCCGTTTCTGGCCGTGTTGCGTCAGCGCGCGCCCGGAGTGTGCGTGGCCGTGGTGCCGGCCCAGCATCTGCCGCTGCATGAGCGGCTGGAGCGCGGCGATATCGACCTGGCGCTGATTACGCCGGAGAACACGGCTCCGGATCTGCATGCTCGCCGTTTGTTCGACGAACGCTATGTCTGCGTGATGCGAGCCGATCATCCGGATGCGCGCAGGCGCTGCTTGTCGCTGGCGCGCTTTTGCGAGCTCGACCATGCGCTGGTTTCTTACGGTGGTGGCAGCTTTCGCGGTGTGACGGACGAGGCGCTGGAGCGCCTGGGTCGCCAGCGACGCGTGGCGCTATCGGTCACCAGTTTTCTGGTACTGCCCGAGATACTGCGCAGCAGCGATCTGATCGCTGTCGTGCCGCAGCGCCTGGTCACGCCGGATTCGGGTCTGGTGGTGCTGGAGCCGCCGCTGGAGATCCCGGGGTTCACCAAGACGGCTGCCTGGCATGAGCGCACGCATCGCTCGCCCGGGCACCAGTGGGCAAGAGAGCTGCTGTTCGAACTGGCGGAAAACGACGGACTGGGCGCGCCATGAAATTGGCCCGCAGAAACAGCAGCGTTTTCTGCGGGCCATTCGAGGAACTCAAAGCGCCGTTGGCGTAATTCACCTCAAAGGCCCGGCTTTGCACCGGGCCAGTTCGTTATCAGTGACCCGATGCGCCGGCTGCGCCCAGACCGGTTTCCGAACGCACCTGCTGTGCATCGAAAGCCTCACGTTCCTTGGCGGCCTGCGCGCTCTTGTCGAGTACCGAGAACAGCCATACGCCGAAGAAGCCAATCGCCATGGAGAACAGCGCGGGCGAGGCATAGGGGAACCAGGCTGAACCAGCGGGATTGCCCAGTGTGCCTTCCCATACCGAGGGCGATACAACGGTCAGGCCCACCGAGGAGACCAGACCCATGAAACCGCCGATCACCGCACCCTTGGTGGTGCAGTCTTTCCACAGCACCGACAGCAGCAGTGGTGGGAAGTTGGCAGAAGCAGCCACCGCAAAAGCCAGCGAGACCATGAAGGCGATGTTCTGCTTCTCGAACACAATGCCCAGCAGCACGGCCACAACGCCCAGACACAGCGTGGTGATGCGCGAGACCTTGAGTTCGGAAGCACTGTCAGCCTTGCCCTTCTTGACCACCGTGGCATACAGGTCGTGTGACACGGCGGAGGCACCCGACAGGGTCAGGCCTGCCACCACGGCCAGAATGGTCGCAAAAGCCACGGCGGAGATGAAGCCGTAGAACACATCGCCGCCCACGGTCTTGGCCACCAGCACGGCCGCCATATTGGCCGTGCCTGCACCGCCGTGAATGATGCCCTTGGCTGTGTCGGCCATCTCGGGGTTAGTCAGCACCAGAGTGATGGCACCAAAGCCGATGATGAAGATCAGCACGTAGAAGTAGCCGATCCAGGTGGTGGCCCAGAACACGCTCTTGCGCGCTTCTTTGGCGTCAGGCACGGTGAAGAAGCGCATCAGGATGTGGGGCAGGCCCAGTGTGCCGAACATCAGCGCCATGCCGAAGCTGATGGCGGAGATGGGGTCCTTGATGAAGCCGCCCGGGCCCATGATGGCCAGGCCCAGCTTTTCTGCCACGGACGGCTCGGCACCGCCATTGGCCGCAATCTGGGTGCGCACCTTCACGCCTTCGGCAAACAGTGCTTCGGGGCTGAAACCGTACTTGGCCAGCACCATGAAGCCCATGAAGGTCACACCGGCCAGCAGCAGGCAAGCCTTGATGATCTGTACCCAGGTGGTGGCCGTCATGCCGCCAAACAGAACATAGACCATCATCAGGCCGCCGACCAGCACCACGGCAATCCAATAGTCTAGGCCGAACAGCAGCTTGATGAGCTGGCCCGCACCGACCATCTGGGCAATCAGATAGAAGGCCACGACGACCAGCGTGCCGCAGGCCGCAAAAATGCGGAAGGGTGCTTGTGCAAAACGGTAGCCTGCCACGTCGGCAAAGGTGAAGCGACCCAGATTGCGCAGACGTTCTGCTAGCAAAAAGGTGAGCAAAGGCCAGCCGACCAGAAAGCCGATGGAGTAGATCAGGCCGTCATAACCGCTGGCCATGACGGAGGCGGAAATGCCCAGGAACGAGGCTGCGGACATGTAGTCGCCCGCAATCGCCAGACCGTTCTGAAAGCCGGTGATGCCGCCGCCAGCGGTGTAGAAGTCCGAAGCCGATTTGGTGCGGCCTGCTGCCCACTTGGTGATCCACAAAGTGGCTACCACGAAGGCGGTGAACATGATGATGGCCGTCCAGTTGGTGGCCTGCTTGGCGGCATTGCCCACATCGCCGCCAGCTGCTAGCACGGGAGCGGTCGCAGCCAGCGCCGCAGCGCTTGCCAGCCATTGCAAAGAGTTGCGCTGCTTCATGATTTGACGCCTTTGAGAATGTCGCGTGTGAGCTGATCAAACTCGCTGTTGGCGCGGCGCACATAGAGGCCGGTAATGATCACGGAAAAGATGATGACGCCCATGCCGATGGGAATGCCCACCGTGGTCACGCCAGCGCCAATGGGCGTAGCCAGGAGTTCTTTGTCGAATGCGATCAGCGCGACATAGCCGTAGTACACGACCAGCATCAGCAAGGTCAGCGAAAAGCCCAGGCGATTACGTTTGCGGCGCAGTTCCTTGTAGGCGGGGTTGTTTTGGATTGTCTCTATCACCGGGTCTCTCACAGCGTTGTCTCCTTCGAATATTTACAGCCAGCGATCCAGTGCGAATGGCCTGCTGGTCGGTGCATTCTGAGAAGCCCGTCTGACCGCCTCCTTACTTACGTTATCGGTGTTTCCACCCGGTTTTTCACATCGGGGAAAAATGGATCCGGGTAAGTGCGGAGAGGGTCGGGTAAAGCCCTGTCTTGAAATTTTGGAAAGCGAATTTTTGTAAGTTAGCGGTCAGTTGTCGCTTTGATATTGGGCAAGCAGGTGAGTTGGCAGCACCTGATATTTCAAAAATCAAGGAGACAACCATGGCCATCAACGCGACAGCAAATGTAGGAGGTAAGTCGGCCCCGCGGCCGATGACCCCGGAAGAGCGCAAAGTCATCTTTGCGTCCTCACTCGGAACGGTTTTCGAGTGGTATGACTTCTATCTGTACGGTTCGCTGGCGGCCATCATCGCCAAGCAATTCTTCAGTGGTCTGGATTCAGGCTCCGCCTTTATCTTTGCGCTGCTGGCCTTTGCGGCGGGCTTCATCGTGCGTCCATTCGGTGCGCTGGTGTTTGGCCGTCTGGGGGACATGATCGGGCGCAAATACACCTTTCTGGTGACGATTTTGCTCATGGGTCTGTCCACTTTCATCGTGGGCATCCTGCCAACCTACGCCAGCATCGGCGTGGCTGCACCCATCATCTTGATCGTGCTGCGCATGCTGCAAGGTTTGGCGCTGGGCGGTGAGTACGGCGGTGCTGCCACCTATGTCGCTGAGCATGCGCCGGACGGCAAGCGCGGTGCCTATACCTCCTGGATTCAGACCACGGCCACGCTGGGCTTGTTCCTGTCGCTGCTGGTGATTCTGGGTGTGCGCACATCGCTGGGCGAAGAGGCCTTTGCGGACTGGGGCTGGCGCATTCCGTTCCTGGTGTCCATTCTGCTGCTGGCGGTTTCCGTGTGGATTCGCATGACGCTGTCTGAATCGCCTGCCTTCCAGAAAATGAAGGCAGAGGGCAAGGTGTCCAAAGCTCCTCTGACGGAATCCTTCGGTCAGTGGAAAAACCTCAAGATTGTGATTCTGGCGCTGGTTGGTTTGACAGCAGGCCAGGCCGTGGTCTGGTACACGGGACAGTTCTACGCGCTGTTCTTCCTGACGCAGCAGCTCAAGGTGGACGCTGTGACGGCCAATCTGCTGATTGCGGCTGCGCTGCTGCTGGGCACGCCGTTCTTTGTGATCTTCGGTACGCTGTCGGACAAAATTGGTCGCAAGCCCATCATCATGCTGGGCTGCATTCTGGCGGTGCTGACTTACTTTCCCGCGTTCAAGGCGCTGACCGAAGCGGCCAACCCAGATCTGGCTGCGGCACAGGCCCGGAACAAGGTGGTTATCGTTGCTGACCCTGCGGAATGCTCGTTCCAGTTCAACCCGACGGGGACCTCCAAGTTCACCAGCTCCTGTGACGTGGCCAAGCAAGCGTTGGCCAATCGCTCGGTGAGCTATGAAAGTGAAGATGCGCCTGCCGGAACGCCTGCGGTCATCAAGATCGGCAGCGACACGATCGCCGGCTATTCACTGGTGGGTTTGAGTGGCGACGAGCTGAAGGCCAAGGGTGCAGCATTCAACAAGGCCGTGACCGAGACCCTGAAGAAGGACGGCTACCCTGACAAGGCAGACCCGAGCAAGATGAACAAGCCCGTGATGATCGCCATCTTGTTCTATCTGGTGCTGTTGGTGACCATGGTCTACGGCCCTATCGCAGCCATGCTGGTGGAGCTGTTCCCCACACGTATCCGCTACACCTCGATGAGCCTGCCTTACCACATCGGTAATGGCTGGTTTGGCGGTCTTTTGCCCACCATGTCGTTCGCCATCGTGGCGCAGACCGGCAATATGTATAACGGCCTCTGGTACCCCATCATCATCGCAGGCGTGACCGCTGTGATCGGTACGCTGTTCGTACCCGAAACCAAGGACCGCGACATCTACGCAGAAGACTGATTCGCTTCATGAGTGCTGCAATTTACGCAGCACTATTTTCAATGCCCGCAAGGCGAATGCCGCGCGGGCATTATCGTTTTTACCTAGTGATGAGTTGTGACAAAGGTGTGGCAACAAAGCATCATTGCGTCGATTTTTTGAGCCGCAGATCCAGCATTTCAGAGCGGCCCACCTAGAATCGACCCTAGCCGCGGTAAGGCATCAAACCTACAGCCAATGCGGTGCAAAAAACACTATCTCAAGATACAGGAGCATTGAATGACCAAGATGACTCGCATCGCACTGGCCGCACTGGCTGTGATGGGCGCAACTACCGCAATCGCACAAAGCAGCGTGACGCTGTATGGTCGTATCAACACCACGGTTGAACGTCAAAAGTCTGGAAACCAGACCGTCACAGGCATGCAGAACAACGCTTCGCGCTGGGGTATCCGTGGTACCGAAGACCTGGGTGGCGGCTTGAAGGCTGGCTTCACTTTGGAGTCCGGCTTCAATTCCGATACCGGCACGGGTTCCGGCTGGACACACCCAACGACCGGTATGTCGTTTGCTCGTCAAAGCGAAGTCAATCTGTCGGGCGGCTTCGGTATGGTGCGTCTGGGTAACTTCGTGCCCGAGTCTTACTATGCAACTGCCGACTATGTCAGCATGCATAACCACGACACGGGTTCTTCCTCGGATGCTTTCTACGATGACCCAGTTTGGTTTGGTGGTGTCAACGGTGGTGGCCTGAGCACGCGCAACAAGATCGGCTATCGCACTCCTAGCATGGGCGGCGTGACTGTCGATGCTGCGATCTCTCTGGCTGAAAAGGATCCGGCTTTGTTCCAGAAGAACAAAAATGGTTACGACCTGGCCGCCAACTACAACACCGGTCCTGTGCATCTGGGCGCAGGCTACAGCAAGGTTGGCGACAACTGGCAAGCGGCTTTCCGTGGCCTGTACACCTTTGGTCAGTTCACGGTGGGTGGTTACTATCAGCGTAGCCACGTGGGCTTTGCCCTGCCCGGTCAAGTCGCTGCAGGCAATCGCAACAACTTCCGCCTGTCGGCCATGTATGCACTGGGCGCATCGGAATTCCACGCCAACGTGGGTCGTGCCAACAAGTGGAGCAATATCGCCGACTCCGCCGCAACCCAATACACGCTGGGCTACAACTACAACCTGAGCAAGCGCACCAAGGTCTACGGTTACTACACCAAGGTTAACAACAGCAAGGGCGCTGCTTACATGACCGGCACGGCCGGCGCAGACTTCAGCTCCTTCGCTCTGGGCGTGCGCCACAACTTCTAATGTGTGCACTGCGTAAGCGGTGTCTCCAGCACCTGCAGCTGACAATGCAGACCATTACTCCAAGTTCATACCCCATGTCGAAAGACATGGGGTTTTTTCTTATGCATTCGGCTTGTGTCAGTAAGCTCCGAGAAATGTGTGCCGGTTTCAATGAATAGCGATCAGCGCATGGAAAGTGCAGCCCTTCGCGACAACATCAAAAGACTGGAGACAAGCATGTGGAAGCTGGTGGTTGGATTTATTGTGTTTGCAGCGGTGTCGCTGTTCGTCATCATGAAGGCGGGCGACAAGGTGGATATGAGTGGTGAAAAGCATGGCGCAGACGCCATCTCTGCTCCGGCAGAAACCAAGTAAGAAGCCTGATATCAAACGAAAGCCCCGCAAGCCGGGGCTTTTTCTTGTGGGCGACTTCGTGATTTTGCAAAGCCGTAATGCACGTGCGGATCTGCGGTGCATGTCAGGACTGCCTAGAATGTTTGGCCTCCATAGAAAAGACCGCAGAACATGACGCAAGGCCTGATTCGTATTCGTGGTGCACGCCAGCACAATCTTCGCAATCTGGACATCGATATCCGCACCGGTGAGCTGACCGTGGTCACGGGCCCCAGTGGCTCGGGCAAGTCCAGCCTGGTGTTCGATACGCTGTACGCCGAAGGCCAGCGCCGCTATGTAGAGACCTTTTCGGCCTATGCGCGCCAGTTTCTGGATCGCATGGACAAACCTGCGGTGGACAAGGTCGAAGGCGTCCCCCCCGCGATTGCGATTGACCAGACCAATCCCGTGCGTAACTCCCGCTCTACCGTGGGAACGATGACGGAGATCAACGACCACCTCAAGCTGCTGTTTGCGCGTGCTGGCAGTCTGTTTGACCGAGAGACGGCATTGCCCGTCAGCCACGATACGGCAGACACTATTTATGCCGCTCTGGCGCAGCGCTGTGAAGCAGCGGGCGACCCGCGTATTGCCATCACCTTTCCGGTCGAGTTGCCAGCCAATACAACCGCAGAAGAAGTAGAGCAATGGCTGTCTGCCAGCGGCTTTACCAAGGTTCAGGCTGAGCGTGAGGTCGAGCGTGCTTTGCCAGCTGGTGAAGACGTTCCCGCCAAGAGCAAGAAGACCAAAGCGGCACCTGAAAAAATCAAGGTGCTGGACGTGATTGCTGATCGTTTTCGCCTCAGCAAGGCGGAGCGTGTGCGAGCCATGGAAGCCATTGAAGTCGGCCTCAAGCGTGGCAGTGGCCGTCTCACGGTCTATGTGCTGCCTGAAAGTGGTGCCGAGGCTGAGCCTGAGCTGTGGAAATTCTCGCAAGGCCTGCATTGCCCCGAAAGCAATCTGACCTACCTGCAGCCCATTCCCTCGCTGTTCTCCTTCAACTCTGCGGTGGGCGCCTGTGATGCCTGCCGTGGATTTGGCCGCGTGATTGGGGTGGACTGGGGGTTGGTGATCCCTAACGACAAGCTCACGCTGCGCACGGGGGCCATCAAGCCGATTCAGACCCCTGCGTGGAAGGAAATTCAGGATGACCTGATGCGCCACTCCGAGGCCGAAGGCATTCCGCGCGATACCGCTTGGGCCAAGCTGACCCAAGAACAAAAAGACTGGGTGATCGAAGGCTCACCCAACTGGAACGGCAAATGGAGCCAGACCTGGTACGGCATTCGCCGCTACTTCGAGTATCTGGAAAGCAAGGCCTACAAGATGCATATCCGGGTGCTGCTGTCCAAGTACCGCAGCTACACCGAATGCCCCACTTGCGGCGGCGCACGCCTCAAGACCGAGAGCTTGCTCTGGCGCATCGGTGGCAAGCAGGCTGCCGACGCTGTGCTTCCCGTCCATGATGCCAGTGGCCGATACCAGCGCTTTATGCCGCAGGGCGTGAACTGGAGCCGTGAGCAACTGGAAGGTCTGCCCGGCCTGTGCCTTCATGATCTGATGCGACTGCCTATTACGCGGCTGCGCGAATTCTTTGCTCAGTTGGCACCAAGCGCCGATGCCGATAAGAACGATGGCGAGGCGCAGGCGCTCAAAATGCTGCACGCAGAAGTGATGACGCGCCTGCAGTATCTGTGCGATGTGGGCATTGGCTATCTCACGCTAGACCGTCAGAGCCGCACGCTGAGCGGCGGTGAGGTGCAGCGTATCAACCTGACCACGGCGCTGGGCACCTCGCTGGTCAACACGCTGTTTGTGCTCGATGAACCATCGATTGGCCTGCACCCACGTGATATGGAACGCATTACCGAAGCCATGCAGCGCCTGCGCGATGCGGGCAACACGCTGGTGGTGGTGGAACATGACCCGGCCGTCATGTTTGCCGCTGACCGGGTGATCGACATGGGCCCCGGCCCGGGTGCGCGCGGTGGCAATATCGTGTTTGATGGAACACCCGATGAGCTGCGCACTGCCGATACCTTGACCGGTGCCTATATGGGGGGGCGCAAGCAAGTCGGTTTCGGGCTCAAGCGCATGGTGCTTGATTTCACGCCGCGCCTGATTCTGGAGGGTGCGCGCGAGCACAACTTGCAAGACATCAGCGTGGACTTTCCGCTGCAGCGTCTGGTGACGATTACTGGCGTTTCAGGCTCGGGCAAATCCACGCTGATTCAGGATGTGCTGGTGCCCGCACTGATGCGCCACTTTGGCAAACCCACCGATGCGGCGGGTGCATTTGACCGCCTGCTGGGTGCTGATCATCTGGCCGATGTGATGTTTGTGGATCAGTCGCCCATTGGCAAGACGGCGCGCTCCAACCCGGTCAGCTATGTGGGGGCCTGGGATGCGCTGCGCGAGCTGTTTGCCGTGGCACCGCTGTCGCGCCAGCGCGGTTACACCGCGTCCAAGTTCAGCTTCAACAGCGGCGACGGGCGTTGCCCGACCTGCGGCGGCTCAGGCTTTGAGCATGTGGAGATGCAGTTTCTCTCGGATGTGTATCTGCGCTGCCCGGACTGCAATGGCACACGTTATCGCCCCGAAATTCTGGAAGTGACAATCGAGCGCAATGGCCAGCTCTTGAATGTGGCCGATGTGCTGGATTTGACGGTCGCCGAAGCGGCCTTGCGGTTCTCTCAAGACCGCGATGTGATTCGTGCGCTGCAGCCCATTGTTGATGTGGGGCTGGAATACGTGAAGCTGGGCCAGCCCGTGCCGACCTTGTCGGGTGGTGAAGCCCAGCGTTTGAAGCTGGCCGGCTTTCTGGCCGAGGCTGCCAAGGCACAGTCCAAAAGCAAGCAGTCGCTGGCCAAAAAAGGCACGCTGTTCCTGTTTGACGAGCCCACCACGGGCCTGCACTTTGAAGACATTGCCAAGCTCATGCGTGCGCTGCGCAAACTGCTTGAAGCCGGACATTCGCTGATCGTCATCGAGCACAACCTGGACGTAATTCGCGCCAGCGACTGGCTGATTGATCTGGGCCCCGAAGGCGGCGATGGCGGCGGTCTGATCGTGGCCCAGGGGACGCCTGAAGATGTGCGCCATGTGAAGGCCTCGCACACGGCACAGGCTCTGCGCGAATACGACCTGGCCATGGGTGTGGGCGGCGAGGCGGTGCGCGAAGTCGCACCCATGCTCTATAAACCGGAGCGCAGAGCCAAGGCGGCACAAGCGCCACAGGCCAAAAATGCGATTGAAATCGTCAACGCCAAAGAGCACAACCTCAAGTCGTTGAGCGTGGATGTGCCGCGTGGCAAGTTCAATGTGGTGACGGGTGTTTCCGGCTCGGGCAAGTCCACGCTGGCCTTCGATATTCTGTTCAACGAAGGCCAGCGCCGCTATCTCGAATCGCTCAATGCCTATGCACGCTCCATTGTCCAGCCCGCAGGCCGGCCCGAAGTGGATGCGGTGTATGGCATTCCGCCCACGGTGGCGATTGAGCAGCGCCTGTCTCGCGGCGGGCGCAAGTCCACGGTGGGAACGACCACCGAGGTCTGGCATTTCTTGCGACTGCTCTACGTCAAGCTGGGCATTCAGCACTGTATTCACGACGATGCCATCGTGCAGCCGCAAACCGAGGAAAGCATTGCCGCGCAGCTGATGACGAACTTCCGCGGCCAGACCATTGGCCTGCTGGCCCCGCTGGTCGTCAACCGCAAGGGCGTCTACACCGAGCTGGCCGACTGGGCGCGACCCAAGGGCTACACCCATCTGCGGGTGGATGGCGAGTTTCTGCCGACCACGGGTTTCCCGCGCATTGATCGCTTCAAGGAACACACGATCGAGCTTCCCGTGGCCAGCGTGACGGTGACTGCGGCCACTGAGAAAGAGTTGCGCGGCCATCTGCGTCAGGCGCTGGAGATTGGCAAGGGCGTGCTGCATGTGCTGTCAGGCCTGGAAAATCTGGCCGATGCCATGCAGGGCGGGCAGAGCACGGCAGGCATTGGTGCGCTGCAGGTGTTCTCTACCCAGCGCGCCTGCCCGGTTTGCGCCACCAGCTATGGCGAGCTGGACCCGCGTCTGTTCTCGTACAACAGCAAGCATGGCTGGTGCCCTGACTGTGTGGGCACGGGCGTGAAGCTGACCAAGGATCAGCGCAAGGTCTATGACGATACCTTGATGGCCGAAGACAACCGGGGCCGCGAGGTGAAATTTGAAGGCCAGGAAGTGGAAGATCTGGCCGAAGTGGCCTGTCCCAAATGCCTTGGCACGCGACTGAATCCCACGGCGCGGGCCGTGAGATTTCACCATGTTGGCATTACCGATGTGGCGCAGCTCTCGGTGACCGATGTGCGTCGCTGGGTGCAGCAGCTGGCGCTGTCGGGTCGTGAAAGCGATATTGCACGCGACCTGATTCCCGAGATCCAGAGTCGTCTGGAGTTCCTTGAGGAAGTCGGCCTCAACTATCTGACGCTGGACCGTGGTGCGCCTACGCTCAGTGGTGGCGAGGCGCAGCGTATCCGCCTTGCCGCGCAACTGGGCAGCAATCTGCAGGGCGTCTGCTATGTGCTGGATGAGCCCACGATTGGCCTGCATGCACGCGACAACCAGATCCTGCTCAACGCCCTGCACAAGCTCGGCGACAAGGGCAATACGCTGGTGGTGGTGGAGCATGACGAGGACACGATTCGCCGTGCCGATCACATCATCGATATCGGACCCAGTGCCGGTATTCGTGGCGGTCGTCTGGTCGCTCAAGGCTCGGTTCAGGACATCATGGCGGCCGAGGATTCCGTCACCGGCCGCTACCTGCTGCATGCCATGCGTCACCCCTTCAAGCCACGCCTGTGGGTGGGCGAGGGCGTGCCTCCCGCAGCACCGGCGGCAGAGTCGCCTGCTATCAATGCAGAAGCTACTAGCGCTGTTGATGTAGCGGTTGCAGAGATAAAACCATCTAAAACCAAGAAAAAGAAAGCGGCAGCAGCTACTGAAAATGTAGTGGCTGAGGACAGCAATGCACTGCACTGGCTCAGCGTGCTGGGCGCTCATCTGCACAACCTGCAGCACGTGGATGCCCGCGTTCCGCTCAAGCGCCTGGTGGCGGTGACGGGCGTTTCTGGCTCGGGCAAGTCCACGCTGGCGCGCGATGTGCTGCTGACCAATGTGGCGGCCTGGGTGCAGCAGCGATCGACCAAGGCGGGGCGCGATGCCATGGATGCAGGGCAGGCGCCCAAGCTGGTCGGCTGCAAGGGCATCAAGGGCTTTGAAACGGTAGACCGGGTGCTGGAAGTCGATCAGACACCGATTGGCAAAACGCCGCGCTCCTGCCCGGCCACCTATATCGGCTTCTGGGACACGATTCGCAAGCTGTTTGCCGAAACGCTGGAAGCCAAGGCGCGCGGCTATGCGGCCGGGCGCTTCAGTTTCAACACCGGCGAAGGCCGCTGCCCGGCTTGCGAAGGCCAGGGCGTGCGCACCATCGAAATGAGCTTTTTGCCCGATGTGAAAGTGGCTTGCGAGGTTTGCCACGGCGCGCGCTTCAACCCCGAAACACTGGCCGTGACCTGGCGCGGCAAGAACATCGGCGATGTGCTGCAGATGGAGGTCGATGCGGCGGTGGAGTTCTTTGCTGCCATGCCTTCCATTGCGCACCCGCTGCAGCTGCTCAAGGATGTGGGGCTGGGTTATCTCACGCTGGGCCAGCCATCGCCTACGCTGAGCGGTGGCGAGGCCCAGCGTATCAAGCTGGTGACCGAGCTGACCAAGGTGCGTGATGAAGTCGGCCGCCGGGGCCAGAAGGCACCGCATACGCTGTATGTGCTGGATGAGCCCACAGTGGGCCTGCACATGGCGGATGTGGACAAGCTTATCCACGTGCTGCACCGCCTGGTGGATGGTGGCCATAGCGTCATCGTCATCGAGCATGACCTGGACGTAATTGCCGAGGCGGACTGGATCATTGATCTGGGCCCCGAAGGCGGCAATGATGGCGGCCGCATCGTGGCGGAGGGTACGCCAGAGGAGCTGGTCAGGATCGGTACCCACACAGGCAAGGCATTGGCGCCGGTTCTGGCACGGCAGTGATGCCATAAAAATATTGCGCAAGGGTTGAAGCACTACACAGAAACTCCACGCTGCTCCGAATAATCAGCGTGGAGAAATGAGTGGCACCACGGTGTCCGGGTGCGCGGTTGCATCCGGGGTTGCTGCTGAACCCATGTCTGAAACGGTTGTCTTGCGCGGGCCTGAAAGGCCGGACTTGCTGCGCCATGAGGTGCTGGCGGATATTTTTGAAACAACGGCAGCTGCCCATCCTGAGCAGATTGCGCTGATGGAGGGGCAGGGCGATCAGCTGCGGCAACGCAACTATGCCCAGCTGGATGCAGAGGCCAGCCTTGCAGCCCACCGGCTGATCGAGGCCGGCATACGCCCCGGCGACATGGTGGGCCTGTGGCTGCCACGCGGCATCGAGCTGCTGACCCTGCAACTGGCCATTGCCAAGACCGGGGCCGCCTGGCTGCCCTTTGATGCTGAAACCCCGCTGGAGCGCATTGCGACCTGCCTTGAAGATGCACAGGCCAAGGCACTATTGATTGCGCAGCAGCATACGCAAGCAGTACAAGCGCAACAGAGTATTACGGCGCAGATATTTTCAGAAGTGGATCTGCTGACGGCATTGCCCGAAGGCGTTGATCTGTGCCGCCGTGAGGGCGCATTGCCCAGTCACCCGGCCTATGTGATCTACACCAGCGGCTCCACGGGCAAGCCCAAAGGCATTGCCATCACGCAGGGCAGCATCTGCCATTTTTTGCGCAGCGAGAATGCGCGCCTGGGCGTGCGCCAGAGCGACAAGGTTTACCAAGGTTTCTCGGTGGCCTTTGACATGTCGTTTGAGGAAATCTGGATCAGCTATCTGGTGGGGGCCACCCTGTGGCTGGCCCCGCGCGAGATTGCTGGCGATCCCGAAGCTCTGCCCGCTGCGCTGATTGCGCAGCAGGTCACGGTGCTGCATGCCGTGCCCACGCTGCTGGCGCTGTTCGCGCAGGACGTGCCCAGTCTGCGCCTCATCAATCTGGGCGGCGAGATGTGCCCTGAAACACTGGTGGCGCGCTGGGCCAATGCGTCCCGCCAGATGTTCAACACCTACGGGCCTACCGAGGCCACGGTGTCGGCCAGTCTGGCCGAACTCAAGGCAGGCGAGCCCGTGACCATTGGCTCCCCCCTGCCCAATTACGCCATGCTGGTGGTGCAGGTGATTGAGTCGGATAGCTTTCCCGCAGGCACGGCCCCCGCGCTGCATGGCTTGCCGCAGGGCGAGGTGGGCGAGCTGTGCATTACCGGCCCCGGCGTAGCCACAGGCTATCTGGGTCGGCCAGAGCTGACGGCCGAGAAATTTCTGCACAACCCCTGGGCCAACGGGCCGCAGGACGAGCGGCTTTACCGCACGGGTGATCTGGCTCGCATTGATGAGCAGGGGCAGATTCACTGCCTGGGCCGGGCCGATGATCAGGTCAAGATTCGTGGCTTTCGGGTGGAGCTGGGCGAGATTGAAGCCGTGCTGGCGCAGCAACCGGGCGTGGGCACCACGGCGGTGCTGCTGCGCCAGGATGACGGCATGGATCAACTGGTGGCCTTTTACGTGCCCAGCGATGAGCCGCCCACGCCATCAGCGCTGCGCAGCGCGCTGGCCGAGCGGCTGCCGCCTTATATGGTGCCCGCGCGCTTTGATGCCTTGAGAGAGATGCCGCGTCTGACATCGGGCAAGATCGACCGCAAGGCGCTCAAGGCCATGCAGCTGTCTGCCGTGGTGGACTTGTCTGACTCCGATACACCGGAGACTCTAGCTGAAGAGGTGCTGTTTGCCGCACTGGCGCAACTTTTCCCCGGGCAGCCCGTGCGCCGGGGGCTGGATTTTTTCAGCGATCTGGGCGGACACTCGCTGTTTGCTGCACGGCTGATTTCGCAGCTGCGTGCTGACCCGCGCTTTGCGCAGGCGACCGTGAGCACGATTTATCAGCAGCGCAAAATCGGTTTGATTGCCGAGGCCTTGCAGGCGGTCATGTCGGTGGGCGATGCTGCGGCGCAGGAGCGCCCTTTTCGCATTCACTCCGCGTGGCGGCGCTGGCGCTGCGGGGCGGCCCAGGCGCTGGTAATTCCGCTGCTGGTGCTGATCAAGATGGCGCAGTGGCTGGCGCCATTTTTTACCTACCATTTCTTCACCGGCGATGAGATGGACTCCGTGCCTTTTGCCGTCGAGATGTCGGTGCTGGCATTTGCCATTGCCACGCTGGCCGAATTCGCCATCGCCTGGGCCGGAAAGTGGCTGATCGCAGGGCGATTGAAGCCGGGCCGCTACCCGCTGTGGGGCTTGACGTATTTCCGCTGGTGGCTGGCTGACAGGCTGGTGGATGCCGTGCCGCTGGCCATGATCACCGGCTCATCACTGCACCCGGTGTGGCTGCGCATGCTGGGCGCGAAGGTGGGGCATGAGTGCAATCTGGGCTCGATGACGGTGCGTGCCCCTGACCTGTTGCGCATCGGTGATGGCGCAAGCATTGGTAATGCGGTCAGCCTGGAAAATGCCCGCGTTGAAGGTGGAGAGCTGGTGCTGGGCCGTATCGACATAGGCGATGAAGTCTGCATTGGCTCGTATGTGGTGATTGAAGGCAATACGCGACTGGAGGACTGGGCGCATCTGGAAGGCCAGTCCGCACTGGCCGATGGCACGGTGCTGTCTGCGCGCAGTGTGTGGGCGGGGTCGCCTGCGCGAGAAGTCGGTCGCTTCGATCCTGCCAGTCTGCAGCCGCGCCACCTGGTGGGCCGTTTGCGCAAGGCGGCCGAAATGCTGGCTTATCTGACGGGTGGTCTTCTGGTTGCCACGCTTTTCTTCATGCCGGTGTTCCCGACCTTCATGCTGATCGACATTCTGGATATTGAAGAAATTTCGGTCAGGCCGTTGCTGGAGCAAGGCATTGTCGATGCGGGCGGAGCCTTTGTGCTGCGCCTGATCAAGTTCTTCTTGCTGGCTCTTCCTGCCAGTGCGGTGCTGGTGGCCTGCACGGTGCTGGTAGCGGCACTGGTGCGCTATCTGTTTTTGCCACGCACCAAGGCAGGCACCTGGTCCATTCACAGTCGCCGCTATCTGGGTAAATGGATGGTTAACCAGATTCAGGAGGCCAGCCTGAGCACGTTGCATGGCATTTATGCCACGGTGTATTCATCGACCTGGTACCGGCTGCTGGGTGCCAAGGTGGGCAAGCAGACGGAGCTATCCACCGCATTGGGCGTGGTACCCGACATGCTGACGCTGGGCGACGAATGCTTTGTGGCCGATGCGGTGATGCTGGGCGATGAGCATATCGACGGCGGCTGGATGACGGTCAAGCCCACGGTTGTTTCGCGCCGCAGTTTCATTGGCAATGGGGCTTATGTGCCGGATGGCTCGACCATTCCTGAAAACGTGCTCGTCGGCGTGATGACGGCCGTGCCGCGCAATGCCGATATGCAGAGCGGCGATACCTGGCTGGGATCGCCCGCCATCAACCTGCCTGCGCGCGAAGTGGCTCAAGGCTACCCGGAGCACCTGACGTTTGCACCGTCGCTGTGGCGGCGCGTGGGGCGCGGGCTGGTGGAAGCCTTCCGCATCGCCGTGCCCCATGCACTGGTGATTGCCGTGGGTTACGCCGTGGTGCTGGATGCCATGCCGCTGGCCTCTGCCGACCGCTGGGGTGCAGTGGTGCTGGACTTGGCCATTTCAGGTGTGATCTTTGGCATGGTGGTCTTTGTGCTGGTGGCGCTCTTCAAATGGCTGGCCGTGCGCCGCTACAGCAAGACAGCCGTGCCCATGTGGACGCCGTTTGTCTGGCTCTCTGAAGCGGTTACCAATCTGTATGAAGGCCTGGCGGTTCCCAACTTCCTGCGCTATCTGCGCGGCACGCCCTGGCTGCCGCTGGCGCTGAACCTGATGGGTAGCCGCATTGCCTCCAGTGCCTGGCTTGATACCACGGACATCACGGAGCACGACTGTGTGCAGATCGGCGAACACAGCGAACTCAATGCACTTTGCTGCCCGCAGACGCATCTGTTTGAGGATCGAGTGATGAAGATCGACCAGGTGCTCATAGGCAGCCGCGTGACCATGGGTGCCCGCTGCACGGTGTTGTATGGCGCAACGGTGGGCGACGGCGTGCAGTTGGGGCCGTTGACGCTGGTGATGAAGGGCGAGGCTTTGCCTGCGGCCACGCACTGGCACGGCGCGCCTGCATCGCCCGTGCCGCTCAAGGTGGCATAGGCCGGTGCAGGTTCAGCACTGCGTTGTGGAGGGCGGGGCACTGCAGGGTGTCCCGCAGTTGCGGCTGTTGCAGGGCTTGAGTCATGACAGAGAGTCGGCGCGATTTCAGGCCCGCGTGGCCTTGCGAAGTTGTCTGGCCCGGGAACTGGCTTGCCCTGAAGCTGCCTTGCACATCAGCAATCAGCGTAATGAGGCTCCGCAACTGTGGCTGCATGGCGAGAGGCTGTCACAGCCCTTTTGCTCCATCAGTCATACGCCGGGGCTGGCTCTGCTGGCATGGCATGACGGCGGGTCGGTGGGCGTCGATATTCAGGCAGTGAACGAAGGAGTGTCGCGCCATGAATTACGGGCAGTGGCTCAGATTTTTCTAGCGCCAAATACGGCTCAAGCGCTTGATGGTATTGCGCTAGATGCTCTGTTTTTCAAAGCCTTTGCAAGCGCCTGGGCCGCGCAGGAAGCTCGTTTGAAATGCGCGGGTGTGGGCCTGGTGGAGTGGAGCGTCAAACTCGAAGCCTCTCTGGCATGTCTGCATTGCACACCCGTGGCACTGGCGGATGGCTATGCAGCCGCTGTTGCATGGCATCTGCGTTAAGACTATGTAGATCACTGAATCCAGCCGCCGCGCCTGGGGTGAATGCTCAGAACCGTCTCATGGTTTTCGCCTGCATGAGAAGCAGCGCATTTTGCGAAGTCCGGGCAGCTTTTCCACTTCCGCAAGCACCATGAAAAAGGGCTGCCAATCTTTCGATTGGGCAGCCCTTGATTCAAGTCTTGGCGATTACTGGAAGCCCAGCATATGCGGCAACCAGGTGGAGAGTTGCGGAATGAAGGTCAGCATGCACAGCACGACAAAGTGCGCCAGCAGGAACAGAGGCATCTCTCGCGTCAGGTCGGTAATCGAGACGCGCGTGGCGACCGAGGTCACAAACAGCAGGCCACCCACGGGCGGCGTGATCATGCCCAGCGTGAGGTTGACGATCACCACCATGGCAAAGTGCGTGGGATCAATGCCAAGGCTGAAAGCGATGGGGGCCAGGATGGGCACCAGAATCATCACGCCCGGCAGCGGCTCCATGAAGATGCCGAAGACCAGCAGCAAGATGTTCACCGCGACCAGGAACATCACGGGGGACAGCTCCCAGCTAACGATCAGCTCGGATAGGTATTGCGGAATGCCTTCCACCGTCAGCACCCAGGCAAAGGCAGCCGAAGTCGCCATCACCAGCAGCACGGATGCGGTGAGCATGGCCGAGCGCGCCAGAATGCCGGGCAGGGCCGACCATTGCAGCGTGCGGTAAATCCATTTGCCGCAGACCAGCGCATAGAACACGGCCACCACCGAGGCTTCGGTGGGTGTGAAGATGCCGAAGCGGATACCTACCACGATGAGCACGATCAGCATCAATGCCGGAATGGCCTTGAAGCTGTTGACCCACATTTCGCGAGCCGAAGGGCGGGGATCGGTTGAACGATAGTCGCGCTTTTTGCAGACCCACCAGTTGACGGCGGCCATGGCCAGCGCAATCAAAATGCCGGGGATGAAACCGGCCATGAACAGACCGCCCACCGATACATTTTCATCTTGCAGCGCATAGATGATCATGCTGACGGAAGGCGGAATGATGGGGCCGACGATGGCAGTGCTGGCGGTCAGTGCCGCAGCATAAGGGCGGCTGTAGCCGGCCTTGTCCATCATCTTGACCATCATGGAGCCGGGGCCGGCCGCATCGGCCAGGGCGGAGCCGGAGATGCCCGAGAACAGCGTGAGCGACATGACGTTGGCATAGCCGAGGCCGCCCCGCAGATGACCTACGAACTGTGCCGCAAAGCGCAGCAGAACATGTGTGAGTGCACCGCCTGACATCAGCTCGGCGGCCAAAATGAAGAAGGGAACGGCCATCAGCGGAAAGCTGTCGATGCCGGTGAACATTTCCTTGAAGACGATGAGCTGGGGATAGCGCCCGCCTACGAAGACTGCCAGAGCGGCCGAGATGGCCAGCGCAAAAGCCACCGGAAAGCCCAGCACCAGCAGGACGATGATGGCAATAAATAAAGTGATACCCATGATGTGTGAACCTGCGCTGTCTTAGATGGATGCGGCTGCGTCGGCGTCCATTTCGTCGGATTCCGCAAAGCTGCCGGACTGGATGTAGCCTTTGGCAATAAACAGCAGGTGAATCAGCATCAGCACAAAGCCTACGGGCATGGCGCCGTAGATGTAAGAGATGGGGATGTCCGTGGCCGCCGTGGTCTGGAAGCGCGTGGCATAGACATACTGGGATGACGTGACGGTCATCACGGCAAAGAACACGACCAGACTGATGACGACAAAACCGCGAATGTACTGGGCGCTGCGGGTGCTGACGCTGCGGTGCAGATTGTCGATTGCCACATGGCCGCCAAAGCGCAGCACGAGTCCGGCACCCAGAAAAGTGACCCAGATCATCATGTGACGAGCCACTTCTTCGGCCCAGACAATGGAGTCACCCGTGGTGTAGCGCAGCACCACGTTGGCAAAAACGATGCAGGCCATGGCCAGCAACAGCACGATGAGCAGCCAGCGGTTGCCGGCGACAAGAGTGCGTTCGATACGATCAAGCATAGGAGATGGGGCGTCAACAGCGTGCAGGGTGAGTGCCGTGTTGAAGAGCAGAAAAGAGATGAGGTCATCATGCCGCGCAAGGCATGAATTTCCATTCGGAGTGCCCGCAGTCCTCAACGTCTGATGCGCATGGCACTCAGATGGAGAAGCCGGTGACGTATGCCACCGGCTGTAAGGACTCAGACGCGCATTACTTCACGCTGGTGATGGAGTCCAGAGTCTTCTGGCCAAACTTCTTGGCGTATTCCTTGTATGCGGGCTCCAGCGCGGTGCGGAAGGCGGCTTGGTCCACCTTTTCAACGACTTTCATGCCATTGGCCTTGGCTTCTTCAACGCCCTTTTTTTCCACGGTGTCGACAAAACCACGCGAAGCCAGAGCACCTTTCTTGGCACCTTCGGTGAAGGCGGCCTTCTGGCTGGCGTTCAGCGAACCCCAGAACGAGGGCGACACGATCAGTGCCATGGGGGCGTAGACGTGCGAAGTCAGCGTCAGGTGCTTTTGCACCTGCCACAGCTTGGCGGATACCAGCACGGACACAGGATTTTCCTGGCCGTCGATCGTGCCTTGCTGCAGGGCGCCGATCACTTCGGGCCAGGACATGGGGGTGGGCGATGCGCCCAGTGTGCGGAAGGCCGTGATATGCACGGGGTTCTCGGTCACGCGAATCTTCAGACCCTTGAGGTCGGCCACGCCGTTGACGGCATGCTTGTTGTTGCTCAGGTGGCGAAAGCCTTGCTCACCCCAGGCCAGAGCGATCAGACCGCGCTTCTGGAACTTGGCCAGCAGGTCCTGACCAAAAGCACCGTCCATCACGGCGCGGGCGTGTTGTGTGTCGCGGAACAGGAAGGGGATGTCGACCACACCCACGTCAGGCACAAAGTTGCTCAGTGCGCCGGTGGAGACGATGGCCGCTTCCACCGTGCCCAGCTGCAGACCTTCGATCAGCTCGCGTTCGCCGCCCAGCGCGGATGCCGGGAACTGCTTGAACTTGTAGGCACCGTTCGTGCCTTTTTCCACGCCTTCGCCCCAGGCGTTGGCGGCTGCACCGTAGTGCGAATTGATCGCCAGCGCATAGCCAATCTTGACTTCCTTGCCCTGGGCAAAAGCAGTGCCGGCAGCCAACGTGACTGTGGCGGCCACGGCCGTGGCGACAAAAGTGCGGCGGATCATGCGCATGGTTTAGGTCTCTCTGAAATGTTTTGAAATGAACCAAAAATTGTAGTGAGTGCCAACCATGGGTTTGTACGGATAAGGTGGTCGTCTTGTACGCGCTGGCTCATCGCGGTTTGCGATGGGGTGTGCATGAAAAAGCCCGCAGGGCAGGTCTGCGGGCTGGAGGTTGGGGGATGGGCACCCGGACTACAGATGCGAAAAAGGCCTGCGAATAGGCTGCAGGCCTTTAAAAAGATGAGCGCTTAGCGCTGGTGTTGTCTGAACTTCAGCGGGATATCAGTGCATATCGCTTTAGAAGTAGGCGCAAGCAGCTATTACTTCTGAGTGCCCAGCAACTGATCGGCCAGCTGTACAAAGCCATCGCCGCGCTCGGCGGTGGTGACGTAGCGGGGCAGATGCTTGAGCTGGGGCACAAAGCGCTCGATGTTGGCCACGCCCACGCTGTGGGGCATGTGCTGGAACATCAACTGGTCATTGGTGGAGTCGCCGATGTAGACCCACTGGCCTAGCGTGACGTCCAGGTCGATATCGAAGAGTTCACGAACAATCCAGCGGGCGCCTTCCAGTTTGTTGTGCTCGCCAAACCAGCCGTTGATGTGGATGGAACTGACCGTCGCATTCATGCCGGCGGCCTTCATCAGGGCCATGCACTGGTCGATCTGCGCCTGGGGCATGTTCGTGAACTCGCTGTGGTCCACGGCGATGTCGCACTCGCGGCCCGCAGAGTCTGTGGCGCGGGCGGCTCCGGGCACGGTGGCTTCGATCTGCTCCAGCACTGTCTGCATCTTGGCAAAGTTGCTGGCGCGTTCTTCGGCGTCTTGCTGGTAGAGCTTGTCCAGGCTGCCTTGCGCATTGCGGCGCAGGGCTACGGCACCGTTTTCGGCCACGATGGAATCCACGGGCCAGGCCGATGCAAAAGGCACGCTCCAGCCCACGGGGCGGCCGGTGATGGGGACGACCTTCAGGCCTGCGTCTTTGAGGCGGGCGATAGCGGCCACCACATGGTCTGGCACCACGCCATCAGTGGTCAACGTGTCGTCGATATCGGTCAGCACGCCCAGCAAGTTGGCAGGCACCGGTAGTTCAGACAGGGGACGCAGGAAATCTTGGCTCACAGCAAACTCTCAATACAAGGCAGATGACGTCTACACGGGGCACAGCCCATCGGCAGGACGCCGAGCAAGGGCCGCCCCGCAGCGAGGGCGTCGTCCCCCTCCCGCGCAGCGAGAGAGGGGGAAGCGGCAAAGCCGCTCAGGGGGTTTTTTAGTTCGCAGAGCCCAGTGCCAAGCCTGCGTGTTCACGCAGCGGATGGAAGTGGATCTTGGGGAAGCGCTCCTGCGCCAGACGCACGTCGTAAGGGCTGGTACACAGATAGGCCAGCGTGTCGGCCGCGTCGTGAGCCAGGCGCAGCGGGTAGGCGTTTTCGAACTCGCGCAGATCGGCGGCGTTGTCGGCCGTAATCCAGCGGGCGCTGGTGTACTGGCAGCCCTCCAGGCGCACATCGCAGTCGTACTCCGTTTTCAGGCGGTGCTGCACCACTTCAAACTGCAGCTGACCGATGGCACCCAGCAGCATATTGCCGCCGACATCGGGCTTGAACACCTGAATCGCACCTTCTTCGCCCAGCTGCATCAGGCCTTGCTGCAGCTGCTTGGTGCGCAGCGGGTTTTTCAGCACCACGGTCATGAACATTTCGGGTGCGAAGAAGGGCAGGCCGGTGAATTGCAGGCTGGGGCCGTCAGTGATCGAGTCACCCAGCTGCACGCCGCCGTGAATGGTGAAGCCGATGATGTCGCCTGCGTAGGCTTCATCCACCGCTTCACGGCGTTGCGACATGAAAGTCACCACGCTGGTGGGGCGCAGTTCCTTGCCGGTGCGCTGCACCTTCATCTTCATGCCGGGCGTGTACTTGCCGCTGGCCACGCGCACAAAGGCGATGCGGTCGCGGTGGTTGCTGTCCATATTGGCTTGCACCTTGAACACCACGCCGGAGAAGTTCTTGTCCTCTGGGCGAACGATTTTTTCTTCGCGGTTGCGGTTCACTTCCGTGAACGCCACGCGCGGGCCGGGCGGGGGCGACATGTCGACCACGGCGTCCAGCACTTCCATCACACCGAAGTTGTTCACACCCGAGCCGAAGAACACGGGCGTCAGCTTACCGGCCAGAAAGGCTTCATGGCTCCACTCGGCGGATGCGCCCACGGCCAGTTCCATGCTGTCGAGGGCATCGTCAAAGGCCTGGCCAAAACGTGCACGCAGCTTGTCGGCTTCGGTCAGAGGGATGACTTCAAAGTCCTTGGGGCCACGGTCGCTGCCGGGGGTGAACACCGTCATGCTCTGCGTGCGCAGATTGATGATGCCGCCGAAGCTCTTGCCCTGGCCCACAGGCCAGGTGATGGGGCAGCAGGGCATGCCCAGCTCGCGCTCCACCTCGTCCATGATGTCCAGCGGGTCGCGCACTTCACGGTCAAACTTGTTGACGAAGGTGATGATGGGCGTGTTGCGCTGGCGGCAAACTTCGATCAGGCGGCGGGTTTGCGACTCCACGCCGTTGGCCGCGTCAATCACCATCAAGGCCGAATCCACGGCTGTCAGCACGCGGTAGGTGTCTTCCGAGAAGTCCTTGTGGCCGGGGGTGTCGAGCAGGTTGATGACGTGGTCGCGGTAGCTCATCTGCATCACCGACGATGCGACCGAGATACCACGCTGCTTTTCAATTTCCATCCAGTCGGAGGTGGCGTGGCGGCTGGCTTTGCGGCCCTTGACGGCTCCGGCGATCTGAATCGCGCCCGAGAACAGCAGCAGCTTTTCGGTCAGCGTGGTCTTACCCGCATCCGGGTGGGAAATGATGGCGAACGTACGACGGCGCTGAGTTTCTGGGGCGTATGACACGGTATTGAGAGCTGTAAATACAACCGGAGATGCCGGCTGTGACCACAAAAAAGGTGCAGCGATCGATTGGCTGCACAAGGCCCGCGCCCATGCAGGGCAGGCCTGTGAATAAGGCTTGAGGGCGCTTATTTTAACGGCAGGGGCAATTCATGGGGTCGGGGCGGGCATGAGTGCTTGCCGCGCGTCTTGGCTGGCCGGTATGCGGAGCACAATAGCCGCATCGCCTCAGGTTTTCGTTGGTCAGTCATGAACCGTGCCCCGCAGGATGTGAATCCCCCCTTGCCGACCGAGCCTCAAGGCTTGGCTGCTCCTGTCTGGATCAAACGAGGGACTCCCGATTACTGGCGGGTCAGCGTGGCGTTGTTTCTGGCGGGCTTTGCCACCTTCTCGCTGCTGTACTGTGTGCAGCCGCTGCTGCCCGAGCTGGCGCGCACCTTTGCGGTCAGCCCCGCCCAGAGCGCGCTGGCGCTGTCGGTGTCCACAGCGTGTCTGGCGGTTTCCATTGTTCTGGCCGGGGCGCTGTCCGAGGGGCTGGGTCGGCGCAAGCTGATGTTTGTTTCCATGGCGCTGGCCGCCTTGTGCAATCTGGGTGCCTCGTTTTTACCGCAGTGGCATGCGCTGCTGGCTGCACGGGCGCTGGAGGGTTTGCTGTTGGGCGGCGTGCCTGCGGTGGCCATGGCTTACCTGTCTGAAGAGATTGACCCGCCGGGCCTGGGTTTTGCCATGGGCCTGTATGTGGGTGGCACCGCGCTGGGCGGTATGCTGGGCCGCGTGGGCATGAGCGCCATGACGGAGTTCTGGGGCTGGCGCCACGCGCTGGCCGCGCTTTCGGTGCTGGATTTGCTGGCGGCGCTGGGCTTTGTCTGGTTGCTGCCCAATTCGCGAAACTTCGTGAAAAAGACGGGGCTGGGTGCCCAGCACCACCTGCAGGCCTGGGGCCAGCATTTGCAGCACAAGGGCTTGCCACTGCTGTTTTTCATCGCTTTTGGCCTGATGGGGGTGTTTGTCAGCATCTACAACTACGCGGGCTTTTTACTCAGTGCATCGCCGTACAACATGAGCCAGTTGGAGATCAGTCATATCTTCTACGCCTATCTGCTGGGCACGGCGGCGTCGCCCATTGCCGGCGGGCTGGCCGACAAGCTGGGGCGTGGCCCGGTGCTGGTTGCGGGGACGTTACTCATGGCTGCGGGCGTGGGGCTGACGCTGTTTGAGCCGCTGGCGGTCATCGTCACCGGGGTTGTTTTGCTGACGGCGGGGTTTTTTGTGGCGCACTCTGTGGCCAGCGGCTGGGTAGGGCGGCTGGCTACGCAGTCCAAGGGACATGCGTCCTCGCTATACCTGTGGAGCTATTACATGGGCTCCAGCGTGCTGGGGGCTGGGGCGGGCTGGTTTTGGTCGCGCTGGGGCTGGCTGGGCGTCAGCTCTGTGGCTTTGCTGGTGCTGACGCTGGTGATGGCGCTGGCACTGCGCGTGCAGTGGCTGTCGGTGCAGGCCACAAAGGGCCGATTGGCCTGAAATCAGTCGGTTATCGCCTGGCGGGCGGGAAGGGGATTCCCTTATAATCGGCCTCCATCCGAGGAGCGTTGCAGCGTTCCCCAGCCGGTTTGACACCGGCCGCAGCGGGGCGTGAGGCTCGGATTTCATCTCGCAACGACGCTCACCCACGCTTTCTGTGCGGTGAGATGGCATTCCCTCCTTCTTCCGCGGAACGTGGTTTCTCATTCAAATTTTGGAGAAAAACCATGAACGCTGCTGTTCGCTTCAACCCTGCTGATTCGGCCATTACCGACATTACCCTTGCCGCCTGGGGCCGCAAGGAAATCCTCATCGCCGAAACCGAAATGCCCGGCCTGATGGCCATCCGCGAAGAATTCGCCGCATCGCAGCCCCTGAAGGGCGCGCGCATCACAGGTTCGCTGCACATGACCATTCAAACGGCCGTGCTGATCGAGACACTGAAGGACCTGGGCGCGACCGTGCGCTGGGCTTCGTGCAACATCTTCTCTACCCAGGACCACGCTGCCGCCGCTATCGCTGCTACCGGCACGCCCGTGTTCGCCATCAAGGGTGAGTCGCTCAAGGATTACTGGGACTACACCCACAACATCTTCGAATTCGGCGCCAAGGGCACTGAAGGAGAAGGCCCCAACATGATTCTGGACGACGGCGGCGATGCCACCGTGCTGCTGCACCTGGGCCAGAAGGCCGAGAAGGACATCTCCGTGCTGGCCAACCCCGGCTCGGAAGAAGAAAAGATCATGTTCGCGGCGATCAAGGCCAAGCTGGCGATCGATTCCACCTGGTACACCCGCAAGTCGGCTGAGATTCGCGGCGTGACCGAAGAAACCACCACCGGCGTGCACCGCCTGAACGAAATGTCGGCTAAGGGCAGATTGCTGTTCCGCGCCATCAACGTCAACGACTCGGTGACCAAGTCCAAGTTCGACAACCTGTACGGCTGCCGCGAATCGCTGGTGGACGGCATCAAGCGCGCCACCGACGTGATGATCGCCGGCAAGGTCGCTGTGGTGGCTGGCTACGGTGACGTGGGCAAGGGCTGCGCCCAGGCTCTGTCCGCGCTGCGCGCCCAAGTGTGGGTGACCGAGATTGACCCCATCAACGCCCTGCAGGCCGCGATGGAAGGCTACAAGGTCGTGACCATGGAATATGCCGCCGACAAGTGCGACATCTTCGTGACCACCACCGGCAACAAGGACATCATTCGCCACGAGCACATGGTGGCCATGAAGGACGAGGCCATCGTCTGTAACATCGGTCACTTCGACAACGAAATCGACGTGGCGTCGATCGAGAAGTACGAGTGGGAAGAAATCAAGCCCCAGGTTGATCACATCAAGTTCCCTGATGGCAAGAAGATCATCCTGCTGGCCAAGGGCCGCCTGGTGAACCTGGGTTGTGCCACTGGCCACCCATCGTTCGTGATGAGCGCCTCGTTTGCCAACCAGACCATCGCCCAGATCGAACTGTTCACCCGCCCTGAAGCCTACGAAGTGGGCAAGGTCTACGTGCTACCCAAGGTGCTGGACGAAAAGGTGGCACGCCTGCACCTGAAGAAGGTCGGCGCCCAGCTGACCGAGCTGAGCGACACCCAAGCCGCCTACATTGGCGTGAAGAAGGAAGGCCCTTACAAGCCTGAAACTTACCGCTACTAAGCCAGCGGCCATGCAGTGCAGTCAGCCTGAGTTGACTGCACTGCTCAATATTTTTGATAGCTGCTAGCGCTCTATTTAATTGGACTTCATATAGGTTAAGACCTGAAATTCCATTGAATCAAGCGCAAGCAGCTACATAAAACATAGTTCTATCGCCTCGCTGCACCTCTGTGCAGTGCCCGGCACCGGTTAATTTCAAAGGAAGCGACGCTATGCGCGCAGATGTTTTTTTGGTGGAAGCAGGCCATGCTTCGACACGCTCACAGGCGCAGCGCCTGATTGCTTCGGGCGTGGAGTGGCGCCTGACGCCGCTGGCACCCTGGAAGAAGGTTGCCAAGAACGGTGACGACATTCCTGCTGGCGCTGAGCTGCAATTGCTGGATGCGGCTGAAGCCAAGTACATCTCGCGTGGTGGTCTCAAGCTCGAAGGCGCGCTGGCTGCCACAGGCATTGCCGTCAAGGGCCTGCGCTGCCTGGATGTAGGCCAGAGCACGGGCGGCTTTACCGACTGCCTGCTGCAAGCCGGTGCCGCCCAGGTGGTGGGTGTGGACGTGGGCCACAGCCAGCTGCACGAGCGCCTGCGCAGCGACGATCGCGTGATCTGCGTGGAAAGCTTCAACGCCCGCACGCTGACCCCCGAGTCGCTGGAAGTCGCCTGCGATGAAGCGCTGTGCGATGTCATCGAAGAAGAAGAAGACAACGACACCCAGCCCCAGGCTCCTTATGCCTGGATGCGCAACGGCGGTCAGGTCGACGAAGACTATGACGACAGCGACGACGCCAAGGAGCAGGACATCGAGTCCTTCAAGGCCGAACGCGTTGCCAAGGCCAAGGCCAAGTCTGAAGGTGTGGCTCCTGTCGAGCTGCGCCGCAGGCCTGGTACCCAGAACATCGACATCACGCCCGCGTTTGACTTTGTCACCGGCGATGTGTCCTTTATCTCGCTGACGCTGGTGCTGCCTTCCGTGGTGCAAGTGCTCAAGCCACATGGCCAGCTGCTGATGTTGGTCAAGCCACAATTCGAGTTGCAACCCGGCCAGATCGGCAAGGGCGGCATTGTGCGCGACAAGGCTCTATATGTTGAAGTCGAGCAGCGCATCCGCAGCTGTATCACCGACCTGGGTCTGACGGTCAAACAGTGGATGGATTCGACCATCGAAGGCGGTGACGGCAACCACGAATTTTTCGTCTGGGCCGAGCAGGGCGCTGAAATCAAGGCTCCAGCCCCTCAGGTCGCTGCCGATGAAGAAGCAACGGCCAAGCCCGCTGTCAAGGCTGCAGCCAAGCGCCCATCGCGTGCCGACATCAAGGCCCAGCGCGCCAAGCAAGAGCTGTATGCCGACCCTGAGGTAGCCAGCTTTGGTCAGCCCGGCCCCGGTCGTGGCAAGCAGAAAAAACGCAACGAGCGCTAAGCAAAAACGCCATGAGCGCTGAGTTTTCAGCGCTCGCCCATGACCCATAAGATTCAGAGACAACTGCAGCCATGAGTTACCCCGTCAGCTTCGAGTTTTTCCCCACCAAGACGCCTGAAGGCGCGGCAAAGCATGTGGCCGTGCGTCAGGCGCTGTATGCGCGCAAGCCTCAGTTCTGCTCCGTCACCTATGGTGCGGGCGGCTCTACGCAGGCGGGTACTTTCACGATGGTGCAGGACATCCAAAGCGAAGGGGTGAGCGCGGCTTCGCACTTCTCCTGCATCGGAGCCACTCAAGACTCGGTGCGTGAAGAACTCACACAGCTCAAGGCCATGGGCGTCAAGCGCATCGTGGCCCTGCGCGGTGACTTGCCCAGCGGTTATGGGCTGGGTGGCGAGTTCCATTACGCCAGCGATCTTGTTGCATTTGTCCGACAGGAATTTGGCGACTGGTTTTATATCGAAGTAGCCGCCTACCCCGAAACACACCCTCAAGCAAAGTCCCCACGTAGTGATCTTGACGCATTTGTTGCTAAAGTTCGCGCTGGTGCAGATTCCGCCATCACGCAATACTTCTACAATGCCGACGCATACATGCGCTTTGTAGATGAGGTGAAGGCCCTCGGGCTCGACGTTCCAGTCGTGCCGGGAATCATGCCAATCACCAGCTCTACACAGCTGATGCGCTTCTCGGATGCATGCGGCACCGAGATCCCGCGCTGGATTCGTCTGCGTCTGCAGGCGTACGGTGATGACACCGCTTCCATTCGTGCGTTCGGACTGGATGTCGTGACACATCTTTGCGAGCAGTTGCGCAGCCAGGGGGCTCCCGGGTTGCACTTCTATACGATGAACCAGAGCGTCGCCACTCTGGAGATCTGTGATCGTCTGGGTCTGTAAGCCATAAGCTTGCTGGCTGCGAGGCGGCCAGTCTTTGGCGGCTCTCACTTGAGATTTCAAGGAGATTGCGCCCGTGCAACCCAAATTTTCGCGCTTGCGTTGTTATCAATGGATAGGCCTTGCCGTCGTCACTGCGACCATGGCGGGCTGTGCACCGCTGGCTGAAAACACGGCAGATCAGGCTGCAGGCATTCAGAGCCGTCCTTCAAGAGCTGCGGCACAAGCCAGTGCCTCGGCACCGTTGCTGCCGGACGCTTACACCCGCAGCAACGCCCGCGACAAAGGTCTGGGCATCAAGGCCAACAAGCCGGTCGATGCCGATCAGGCCGATACCCCCGAAGACAGCAATAAGTACGAATTGAGCGTGCCGCGCGAAAGCGACCAGTCGGGTCTGGCTTCCTGGTATGGCGGTCAGTTCCATGGCCGCAAGACGGCCAGCGGCGAGCGTTTTGACAGCATGGACCTGACGGCGGCTCACAAGACCCTGCCCTTTGGGACGCGTGTCTGCGTGCGCAGCGCAGTGACTGGCAAAAGCGTGGTGGTGCGAATCAACGACCGCGGCCCATTTGCGCCCGGTCGCATTATTGACCTGAGCAAGGGCGCCGCCCAAGAACTGGGCATGCTGGGCCTTGGCATCAAGCCAGTAGAGCTGTGGCAGCTTGAATCGGATGAAGATGAGTGCCCGGCACGTCTCTCGACAGCAAGCAAAAAGCGCTCATCCAAGATGGCGGCAGGCACTTCTGCCAAGGGAGCCAAGGTACGGGCCGCATCGGCAAGCAAGCCTGTTCGCAAAGTTTCTCAGACGGCCAAGCAAAGGCGCTGAGCTGCCAGGGATGGGCGCGTAGGCTAGAGCCTAGCTTTTGCCCATTTGCAGATGTGCTGCCTTTAATGGGCGGCAGTGATTGCGCCAGTTCAGCGAATCATTCAGGTTGACGCTCACGTCATTGGGCACTGCAACACTTACTTGCTTGTACAGCAGAAGCCCAGTGCAGGCGCAGCCTGGCGACTGCGCCCTGAGGTCTGGGGCTAATTACTTCCCGCCGGATTCCAGTGTGAACGCTGCATTTTCGTCTTGACCCAGCAGCTTGACGAGCTGGGGCATGGCAGGCTTGAGCTGTTCTTTCAGATTGAATGGCGGGTTGATCAGGAACATGCCGCTGGCAGGCAGGCCGCCGCGCTCGGAGGTCTTGTTGCTCTTGACCGTGAGCGTGGCATGCAGCCAGCTCTTTCCGGCTTTGGTCGCCATGGTCTTGAGGCGCTTGGGCAGATCATGCGCATCAGGGCGAGGAATGATGGGGTACCAGACGGCGTACGTGCCGGTGGGGAAGCGCTTCAAGCTGTCCGCCACCATATCCAGCACGCGGCCATAGTCAGTCTTTAATTCATAGCTGGGATCGCACAGCAACAAAGCGCGGCGGGACGGTGGAGGCAGGAATTTTTTCACGCCCTCAAAGCCATCTTCCATCAGAATATTGACCTGGCGAGGCACTTCCAGCTGAGCCATGTTGCCTGCCAGTGAGCGCATGTCTGTGGGGTGCAGCTCAAAGGCCTTGAGGCGGTCGTGACCGCGCAGCAGCGCCTGCGTAATGAAGGGCGAGCCGGGGTAGTTGCGAATCGCATTGCCCTGATTGAAGCTGCGCACCATCTGCATGTAGTTCTGCAGGATGGGAGCCAGCTCGGACTCCTTGGCTGCAACCAGACGCATGATGCCGTCTTCGGCTTCACCGCTCTTGCTGGCGTAGTCGCCGTCGAGGCGGTACAGGCCCGCACCGCCGTGGGTGTCGAGCACCGTCAGCGCAGCCTCTTTTTGCGTGAGGTATTGCACAGTAGCAATCAGGATGGAGTGCTTGAGCACATCAGCGTGATTGCCTGCATGAAAGGCGTGGCGGTAACTGAACATAGAAAGGGATGGTAACCAGCAGGGTAAAAGAGGAACAGCACTTTTTACCCTGTGGTTTTTAAAGGCTGCTGACGCCTGTGTGCAGAGTGGGAATGAGGTCGTATGGGCTCATTCACAACAGGCTGCTGCACGAAAAAACGCAGGTTCTGGCGTTTTTGTATAATGGCGGGCTTCGCAGCGATTTTATGGTTCCCGCGGCGAAGGCTCGGACTTCGGTCCGAGTAACCCCGCCTAAGAGGCTTCCTTTAAAAGATTCGTCTTTTTCGAGAAGAAGCACCGACCGCGGAAAAGGGACCGCCAAACCCTCTAGAAAGAGAAAACTCATGTCTACATTCAGCGCAAAGCCCGCTGAGGTGCAACACGAGTGGTTTGTGATTGACGCCACCGATAAGGTGCTCGGACGTGTCGCCAGCGAAGTGGCACTCCGTCTGCGCGGCAAGCACAAAGCCATTTACACACCTCACGTTGATACCGGTGACTACATCGTCATCATCAATGCTTCCAAGATCAAGGTCACTGGTACCAAGAACTTGGACAAGGTGTACTACCGTCACTCCGGTTATCCAGGCGGCATCACTGCCACCAACTTCCGCGACCTGCAAGCCAAGTTCCCTGGCCGTGCAATCGAGAAGGCCGTTAAGGGCATGCTGCCCAAGGGTCCTCTGGGTTACGCCATGATCAAGAAGCTCAAGGTTTACGGTGGTGCTGAGCACCCTCACACCGCTCAACAGCCTAAAGTGCTGGAAGTCTAAGGAGTCGAGATGATTGGTGATTGGAATAACGGCACTGGCCGTCGTAAATCTAGCGTCGCTCGCGTGTTCCTGAAGAAGGGCTCCGGCAAGATTACTGTGAATGGCAAAGACATTCAAGAGTACTTCGGCCGCGGCACCTCCATCATGATCGCAAAGCAACCCCTGGCTCTCACAGAGAACCTGGAGTCTTTCGACATCCAAGTGAACGTCCATGGCGGCGGCGAATCCGGTCAAGCCGGTGCAGTTCGTCACGGCGTGACTCGCGCTCTGATCGACTATGACGCAGCACTGAAGCCTGCACTGAGCCAAGCCGGCTTCGTGACTCGCGATGCTCGTGAAGTTGAGCGTAAGAAGGTTGGTCTGCGTGGTGCTCGTCGCGCCAAGCAGTTCTCGAAGCGTTAATTCGTTTCCCAGCCAGAAAGACTCTCCGGGGTCTTTCCGCGAAAAAACCGCTCCGAACGCAAGTTCAGGGCGGTTTTTTTATGGGCGCTGTATTCCTCCTGATTCCTGTATGTGTTGCTTGAAGATGCTTTGGGGCAATGTCCCCACTTGGTTTGGCGACAAAGAAAAGCGGTCTGAATTCCCGAGCCCGTTGCTGTACCATTTGGCTCAATCAAGAACCTACGGAGTATTGCCATGAGCGCCGTTGCTGAAACCACGACTACTGAAATGCCTTCCCCCATCGTCTTCACCGACAGCGCTGCTGCCAAGGTGGCGGATCTGATCGCCGAAGAAGGCAATCCTGATCTGAAGCTGCGCGTTTTTGTGCAGGGTGGCGGTTGTTCTGGCTTCCAGTACGGTTTCACGTTCGATGAAATCACCAACGACGACGACACCACCATGACCAAGCGTGGCGTCTCTTTGTTGATCGACTCCATGAGCTACCAGTACCTGCTGGGTGCCGAGATCGACTACAAGGAAGACCTGCAAGGTGCGCAGTTCGTGATCAAGAACCCCAACGCCACCACCACTTGCGGTTGCGGCTCCAGCTTCTCGGTCTAAGTCCTCTATGCATGTGTGCACGCCAGCCACTCCGGTTCTGGCGCTTGCACACCGTTTAAGCCGCTGCTCGTCAGCGGCTTTTTTGTTGCCGCACGCCTTTTGACCGGAGTCGCTCATGAGCGAGACGTCCCCCACGCACAGCAGTGCGCCCCACAAAGAGAGATTGCTCTGGTTGGTGGCCATTGGCTTTTTCATGCAGACGCTGGATGCCACCATTCTCAACACGGCGCTGCCCGCCATGTCGCAGGAGCTGGGCGAGAGCCCCATGAAGATGCAGTCCGTCATCGTGGCTTATGCGCTGACCACGGCCATGCTGATTCCCGCTACCGGCTGGGTGGCTGATCGCTTTGGCACGCGGCGCATCTATGGTCTGGCGATTGGCTTGTTTGTACTGGGCTCGGTACTGTGCGCGTTGTCGCCCAGCCTGCCGTTTTTGATTGCGGCGCGTGTGGTACAGGGTGTGGGCGGCGCCATGATGCTGCCCGTGGGACGACTGGCCGTGCTGCGTACCTATCCGCGTGGCGAGTTCATCCGCGCGATGAGTTTTATCGCCATTCCGGGGCAGGTGGGACCGCTGCTGGGCCCCACGCTGGGTGGCTGGATGGTGGAGTACGCCAGCTGGCACTGGATTTTCTGGATCAACGTGCCCGTGGGCCTGATCGGGCTGTGGGCCACATGGCGCTGGTTTCCGCAAAGCGCGCCGGTGGTCGTTCATCGTTTCGACGTCAAGGGCTACAGCATGCTGGCCTTTGGCATGGTGGCCATCTCGGTGGCGCTGGACGGCATGTCGGGCATGGGGCTGGGCATGGCGCTGGTCGTTGTGCTCATGGTGTTTGGTCTGGCCAGCCTCGCCAGCTACTGGATGCATGCACTGCGGGTCGATGAGCCTTTGTTCCCGCCTGCGCTGTTCAAAGTGCGCTCGCTGCGCGTGGGTCTGCTGGGCAATCTGTTTGCGCGCTTTGGCAGTGGTGCCGCGCCGTTTCTCATTCCGCTGCTGCTGCAGATTGGCTTGAAGATGTCGCCCATGCATGCGGGCATGATGATGCTGGCCACCGTGCTGGGCAGCATGCTCGTCAAACGCATTGCCGTGCGCACCGTGCAGCACTTTGGCTACAAGCGCGTGCTGCAGATCAACTCGGTCATGCTGGCCTTGATGCTGGCCTCGTTCGGTCTGGTGGCTGAGGGCACTCCAACCTGGCTGCTGCTGGTGCAGCTGTTTATTTTTGGCGGCTTTAACTCCATGCAGTTCTCGGCCATGAACTCGGTCACGCTCAAGGATATGGAAGGCGAATTTGCCAGCAGTGGCAACAGTCTTTTGTCCATGGTGCAGATGCTGGCCATGAGCATGGGCGTGGCGCTGGCCGGTGCGCTGCTGACCGGCTTTGGCGATATGTGGCCTGAAGACGGAGGTGGCCGCCTGCTGTCGATTCGCGCCACTTTTGTGACCGTGGCCTTGATGACGCTGGCCGCTACGCTGGTGTTCAGTCAGCTCGATAGCGATGAGCCCGTGCGGCCTGCCCCAGATGGTGGTGATGCTTGAAAATTAATAGCTAGTAGCGGCTGTTGGATATGGGTTTCAGGAAAATTAGCTGCTGAGATGCTCGATTCACAAGCACTTGAAGCTATCAATACAGGAACCCGCAATAGCGCCTCTCTTCGGTACTTTCCCGAGGATAGGTGCTTTTTTTGCGGGTTCTCCCTTGATTTTGGACGCAGATATATCGCGTGCTGCATAGCCCTTATGAGCGCGGCTATATGAGAAGCTGCTAATGCGCGCGTAGTCTCTCGATGAAGACTACGCTTGGTATGTATTTTGCATACAGGCAGTCCACCTAATTCTGTCCCACGATCATGAGCACCAGTCACAACTCTCAACCCATACGCTTCTACCACCGCGGCGAGGTGGTCGAAGTGCAAGGCCCGCACCCCACCCGCTCGGTGCTGCAGTGGCTGCGTGAGGATGCGCACTGCACGGGCACCAAGGAAGGTTGCAACGAAGGCGATTGCGGCGCCTGCACGGTGGTCATTGGCGAGCTGGCCGACGCCGGCGATGCGCAGGCCATCAACGGACTGAAGCTGCAGACCGTCAATGCCTGCATCCAGTTTCTGCCCAGCCTGCATGGCAAAGCCTTGTTCACGGTGGAAGACCTCAAGAACCAGAGTCACATCCAGTGCGCAGGCCAGACCTCCTGTGCGGGCAAGCCTGTCGCGCAAGCGTTGCACCCCGTGCAACAAGCCATGGTGGACTGCCATGGTTCGCAATGCGGCTTTTGCACGCCTGGCATCGTCATGTCGCTGTGGTCCAGCTATGAGCATCATCGGCAGCACAGCACCCAGCCCACGCGCCAGCAATTGGCCGATGAGCTGTCGGGCAATCTGTGCCGCTGCACTGGCTATCGCCCCATTCTGGATGCGGGCCAGCGCATGTTTGATTTGCCACAGGTGCGCCTCGACACCGCGCCCGTGGTCGCTGCGTTGCAAAACCTGCAGGGCAGTGCCGAGGGGCTGAACTACGTTTACAGCCAAGGCCTGCGCACCGATCACTTTCATGCTCCGCTCACGCTGGATGTGCTGGCCAGCTTGTATGAGGCCAAGCCCATGGCGCGCATCGTGGCCGGTTCTACCGATGTGGGGCTGTGGGTCAACAAGCAGTTCAGAGACTTGGGCGACATCATCTACGTGGGTGATGTGGCTGAGATGAAGCGCATTGAGGTTCGGCAGGATGCTGAGGGCGGCGAGCTATACATCGGCGCAGGCGCATCGCTGGAGGCTGCATGGAGTGCGCTGGTGCAGCGTTGGCCCAGCCTTGCCGATGTGTGGCTGCGTTTTGCCTCCAAGCCCATTCGCCACGCGGGCACCATGGGCGGCAACGTGGCCAATGGCTCACCCATTGGTGATTCGCCGCCCGTGCTGATGGCGCTGGATGCGCAGATCGAGCTGCGCAAGGGTGAGCGCGTGCGCCGCATGCCGCTACAAGAGTTCTATCTGGACTATATGAAGAACCAGCTGGAGAGCGGCGAGTTTGTGCAGGCGTTGGCCGTGCCACTGGCCGCCATGCAGCGCCAGGTGCGGGCGTACAAGATCAGCAAGCGCTTTGACTGCGATATCTCGGCTCTGTGCGCGGGCTTTGCCCTGGAGCTGGAGGGCGATGTGGTCAAGGCCGTGCGACTGGCTTTTGGCGGTATGGCTGCTACGGTAAAGAGAGCGGCTGCCGCAGAAGCAGTATTGCTCGGAAAGGCGTGGAGCCTTGAAAATGTCCAGGCCGCGCAAGCCGCACTGGCGCAGGACTTCAAGCCCATGAGCGATATGCGCGCCAGTGCCGATTACCGCCTGAAGGTGGCGCAGAACCTGATCCAGCGTCTGTGGCTGGAAACGCGCACTGACCAGCCCTTGAATCTGGATGCCACCAGCGTCTGGAGTGTGATGCCCCATGTCATCCCCACCGCTGCCGTGGAGCAAGGAGTCTGAGATGAACAATCCCCGTGAATTGACGAATGAACTGGTGGCTGAAGCCTTTGCCGACTACCGCAAGAACCTGGCTAACCGCATCGATGAAGGCGCAGAAGCCACGGCTCAGAGCCAGGGCGCACGCGTAGGCGTGAGCCGCAAGCATGAATCTGCCCACCTGCATGTGGCCGGTGAGGCGGCCTATATCGACGATCTGCCTGAGCTGGAAGGCACGCTGCACTGCGCTCTGGGCCTGTCGCCCGTGGCCCATGGCCGCTTGACGGCGCTGGCGCTGGAAGCGGTGCGTGCCATGCCCGAGGTGGTGGATGTCATCACCGCTGCCGATATTCCCGGTGTCAACGACTGCGGCTCCATCATTCATGATGACCCGATTCTGTGCGACGGTGAGATTCGCTATGTGGGCCAGCCCCTGTTTGCCGTGATTGCCCGCACCCGCGAGGCGGCAAGGCGTGCAGCGGCGCTGGCCAAGGGTGCAGCCACCATTACCGAGCTGCCGCCTGTGCTGACGCCGCAACAAGCCCACGAGCTGGGCCAGTACGTGATGCCACCCATGCACTTGGAGCGCAGCACGCACGCTGGAGGCACACGCGCCGCCATTGAAGCAGCGCCGCATCGTGTCAAAGGCCAATGGGATGTGGGTGGGCAGGAACAGTTTTATCTGGAAGGGCAGATCAGCTACGCCACACCCAAGGAAGATGGCGCGGTGCACCTGCATTGCTCCACCCAGCACCCTAGCGAAATGCAGCATCTGGTGGCGCATGCTTTAGGCGTGGCTTCGCACAGCGTGCATGTGGAGTGCCGCCGCATGGGCGGTGGCTTTGGCGGCAAAGAATCGCAATCGGCGCTGTTTGCCTGCGTGGCGGCGGTGGCTGCTGTGCGCCTGAACAGGCCGGTGAAGCTGCGGCTTGATCGTGATGACGACTTCATGATTACCGGTCGCCGTCACTGCTTCTGGTATGAATACGAAGTGGGTTACGACGATGAAGGCCGTGTGCTGGGTGCCGAGATTTCCATGGTCTCACGCGCAGGGCATTCGGCGGATCTGTCTGCGCCGGTGATGACACGGGCGCTGTGCCACTTTGACAATACCTACTGGCTGCCCAATGTCAGCGCCCATGGCTATATGGGCAAGACCAATACGCAGAGCAACACGGCTTTTCGTGGTTTTGGGGGGCCGCAGGGCGCGATTGCGATTGAAAGCATTATGGACACAGTGGCCCGCAATCTGGGGCGTGACCCCCTAGATGTGCGCCGCGTCAACTTCTACGGCAAGACCGAGAACAACATCACGCCTTACCAGCAACCGGTGACTGACAACGTCATTCACGAACTGGTGGCTGAGCTGGAGCAAACCAGCGACTACCGCGCACGACGTGCTGCGGTGACTGCCTTTAACGCGCAAAGCCCTGTGCTCAAGCGCGGGTTGGCGCTGACGCCGTTGAAGTTCGGCATCTCTTTCAATGTGGCCCACTTCAATCAGGCCGGTGCGCTGGTGCATATCTATACCGATGGCTCGATTCTGGTGAACCATGGCGGCACAGAAATGGGTCAGGGCCTGAACACCAAGGTGGCGCAGGTCGTGGCGCATGAGTTGGGCGTGGCCTTTGAAAAGGTGCGCGTCACAGCGACCGATACCACCAAGGTGGCGAATACCTCCGCTACTGCGGCATCCACCGGAGCCGACCTGAACGGCAAGGCTGCGCAGGATGCGGCCAGCCAGTTGCGCGTGCGCCTGGCCGAGTGCGCAGCGCGCCTGCATGGCGGCGATGCCAAAGATGTGCGCTTTGCCAACGATGCGGTGCAAGTCAACGGGCAGAGCCTGCCGTTTGCCGAGCTGGTGCGCAGCGCCTACCTGCAGCGCGTGCAGCTGTGGTCCGATGGCTTTTACGCCACACCGGGCCTGCACTGGGACGGCAAGGCCATGAAGGGCCACCCTTTCTTCTATTTCGCCTATGGCGCGGCGGTGAGCGAGGTGGTGATCGACACGCTGACCGGTGAGTGGAAGCTGCTGCGTGCCGATGTGCTGCACGATGTGGGCCGCTCGCTGAATCCTGCAGTCGATGTGGGGCAGGTGGAAGGAGCCTTTATTCAAGGCATGGGCTGGCTGACGACGGAGGAGCTGGTCTGGCATCCGCAAAACGGCAAGCTGATGACGCACGCCCCCAGCACCTACAAAATTCCCACCGCCAATGACTGCCCGCCCGTGTTTAACGTGCGCCTGTTTGAGGGTGATAACTTCGAAGACTCCATTCACCGCAGCAAGGCCGTAGGCGAGCCGCCATTGCTGCTGCCGTTTTCGGTGTTCTTTGCGATCCGCGATGCGGTGTCCTCAGTGGCTGCACATCAAATCAACCCGCCCCTGCGTGCACCCGCGACCGCAGAGGCCATCCTGAGAGCAGTGGAAGCCGTTCAAGGGCACACTCCCTGACTTTTCCCATTGGGTGTTGTCGCCCCGCGGGGCGACAGCCGTTCTGAATCATGGCTGTTTGCCGCGGGGCAAGGCTGTGCCTTGCCTGTAAAACAACACGGAGACTATGCAATGAACTGGACAGAGCGGATATTCAAACTCAACGAGCATCACACCAACGTGCGAACGGAACTGGTGGCGGGGCTGACGACCTTTCTTTCGATGGCCTACATCATGTTCGTCAACCCATCCATTCTGGGTGACGCGGGCATGCCCAAGGGCGCGGTGTTTGTGGCGACCTGCCTGATCGCGGCGCTGGGCTCCACCATCATGGCGCTGTATGCCAACTACCCGATTGCGCTGGCGCCGGGTATGGGCCTGAATGCGTACTTCGCCTATGTGGTGGTGCTCAAGATGGGCTACACATGGGAGGCCGCACTGGGAGCGGTGTTTGTCTCGGGCTGTCTGTTCCTGATCTGTACTTTGTTCGGCCTGCGAGAGCTGATTATCAAAGGCATACCGCAGTCCATACGCGTCTCTATCACCGTGGGTCTGGGCTTGTTTCTGGCGTTGATTGCGCTCAAGACAGCGGGTGTGGTCGCCCCTGACAAGAATACGTATTTGACGCTGGGCGATCTGCACAAGCCCGAGGCCATCATGGCGATTTCCGGCTTCTTGCTGATCGTGGTGCTGGACCGCCTCAAGGTGCCGGGTGCACTGCTGATCGGGATTCTGGCGGTGACCGTGGCTTCGTTCTTCTTTGGTGGCAATACTTTCCACGGCATCTTCTCCATGCCTCCGTCGATAGCGCCCACCTTCCTGAAGCTGGACATCATGACGGCACTGACGACCGGCTTCCTCAACGTGGTGCTGGTGTTCTTCCTGGTCGAGTTGTTTGACGCCACAGGCACGCTCATGGGTGTGGCCCGCCGCGCTGGTCTCTTGGTGCCTGAGCGCATGGGCCGCATGAATCGTGCGCTGCTGGCCGACTCTGGCGCCATCTTTGTGGGCTCCATGCTGGGTACTTCCAGCACCACGGCTTATGTGGAAAGCGCTGCCGGTGTGCAGGCTGGCGGCCGCACGGGCCTGACGGCGCTGACAGTGGCCGTGCTGTTCCTGGCCTGTCTGTTCATCGCGCCGCTGGCCGGTGTTGTGCCGGGTTATGCCACGGCCCCTGCGCTGCTGTTCGTGGCCTGCCTGATGCTACGGGATCTGACCGAGGTGGAGTGGGATGAAACCACAGAAGCGGTGCCCGCTGTGGTCACCGCTTTGATGATGCCGTTCACCTACTCCATTGCCAATGGTCTGGCTTTTGGCTTCATCACTTATGCCGTACTCAAGCTGTTCACCGGCAAGGTCAAGGAAGTGCACTGGATCATGTGGGTGATTGCCGGCCTGTTCCTGTTCAAGTTCATCTACATCGGCGGTCACTGAGCGCTTGGACATTGACCGAGCCAGGCAGTGATCTGTCGGGCCATGCCAGTCGGGCAACAGACCGGTTTGCATGACCCGATGGAGCCAGTCAGTAAGAAAATCAAAGATGCAACAAGCAGTCCGGCTACTGGTGGGTCGGACTGCTTTTTGCATTGTGAATAGCAGGGCATTGGCATTCCCTGCCGCTGGCTTATGCCTTGATGAGCAGGTGCACCGAGCGGAAAGCTATCTCCGCAGGCTTCAACAACATTGATTTCATGAGCATATTTCTGAATCAAAGGATGTTGCGTGCTTTCGGGAGAAGCAGAAATGACCGCATGCAGCCTTAAGTGCCTGGCTGCGCAGCGAAATTCACGCCAAGCTGGTAGGCCGGCCTTGTCTCTTGGATGAGTTGGTTGTTTCTAAATTTGAATTCAATATTTTTATATCTATCGACTGCTCCCTAGCATCTGCCCCATTGCATACATGGGGAGAAGATAGTGGACAAGCGTCGATTTCTGCTGGCGGGGCCTGCATTGCTGGCAGTGGCCGCCATGGGTGCCTCCGGCGCTGCACGTGCGGCAGCAGACGCCAAGACCAAGCTGGTCGTTGCTGACCAGAGCGAGTTGATTCGCCATCTGCTGGATGCAAGCGGTGAACGTAAAAAGGTCGGCTTTCAGCTGGAGCTGCCCAACTTTGCAGGTGGCCCGGCTATTTTTGAAGCCATCCGTGCCGGGGCGCTGGACATGGCTTATGTGGGGGACACTCCTCCCATTCAGGCCAGGGCTGCCGGCGTCAATCTGCCCATTGTTGCGACCTTCACCCGCGCCAGAGCGGAATATCGCTTGGTTCAGCATGCCGGGGCCGGCGTGGAGCGCCTGAGTGATCTGCGTGGCAAGCGTGTGAGCTATGTGGAAGGGTCGGGGCGCCAGGTTTTCCTGATCGAAGCACTGAATCGCGCGGGCCTGACGCTCAAGGATGTCACCTTGGTGCATCTGCGCGTGGCTGAACTCAATGATGCCTTGCGCGCCCGTGCCGTGGATGTCGCAACCCTTGCTGAACCACATGTCACGCGACTGTCCAAACAGATTGGTGTGCGTGTGGTACCCGACCCACTGGAGCGTCAGCTGCTGCCATCGACCTCCTACATTTATGCCCGTCCGGATGTACTGGCAGATCCGCAGAAAGCAGAAGCCATTCGCGAATTTTTGGCTTCCTTCGTGCGTGCGGGGCGATGGAGCAATACCCATCGCAAGGACTGGGGGCAGCACTACTTTCGCAATTTTCAGCGCCTGGATGCCGAGAGCGTTGCCGCCATTCAGGCAGTGCAGGCTCCGCTGGAGTTTCAGACGGCTGCGGAAGCCTTGCCCCATCATCAAAAGCTCATCGACATCCTGCACAGCGCAGGCAGTCTGCCGCAGCATCTGGATGCCAAGGGCTCGTTCCTGGCGAGCTACGACGGCGTGATCGTCGCCAATCGCTGAGGAGCGCTCGATGACACAGATTCCTCTGGAAGTTCGCGTAAGCGGTTGGCAGCCTCAAGTCAGGTCGCCTGTCGCGGTGCAAGGCAAGAAAGCAATGGCACTGGTGCCGCCTCGCTTGTCGCCTGGCATGTTGCTGGCCGGACCTGTGCTGCTCCTGGTGGTGTGGGAGGCTGCGTCGCGCCTGGGCTACCTTTCGCCGGAGACGCTGACGGCACCTTCACAGGCCCTGCGCTCAGGCTATGAGATGGTGCTCGACGGAAGCCTGCTGCCGCATCTGCTGGCTTCGGCCGGGAGAGCCTACACCGGACTGTTTCTGGGTATTCTGGTGGGCGTGTTGCTGGCGCTGGCCGCTGGACTGACCCGCACGGGTGAAGCCCTGATTGATGGCCTGGTGCAGATCAAGCGGGCTGTTCCCACGCTGGCGCTGATTCCGCTGGCCATTATCTGGCTGGGTATTGGGGAGGCGATGAAGGTCTTCCTGATCTTTACAGCCGTGCTGATTCCTATCTATATCAACACGCATGCGGCACTGCGCAGCATCGATATCGGTCATGTGGAGCTGGCGCAGACGCTGGGGCTGTCGCGTGCCGAATTCATCCGCAAGGTGGCACTGCCTGGCGCATTGCCAGGCTTCTTTGTGGGGCTGCGCATGGCCGTCTCGCTGTGCTGGACGTCTCTGGTGGTGCTGGAGCTGATCAACACGCAAACCGGCATTGGCTACCTGATGAACCGAGCCCGTGATTGGGGGCAGACCGATGTCATCGTGGTGGGCATCCTCATCTACGCCATGCTGGGTCTGCTGTCCGATGCTGCGGTGCGCCGCCTGGAGGCACATGTGCTGTCGTATCGGAGGTCGCTGGGGTCATGAGCAGTCCTTTTTTGGCGGGTGCCGTGCATCTGCAGGGTTTCAGTCGCAGCTTTCATGGCAAGCAGGTGCTCCATGACCTCTATCTTGATGTTCCGCCGGGGCAGTTCGTCGCGCTGCTGGGGGAGTCAGGCTCTGGCAAGACCACGCTGTTGCGAGCCCTGGCCGGTCTGGACGCTGAGGCGCAGAGCTCGGGGGGCGCAGCCGCGCATGGCAATGTGTCCGTGCTGTTTCAGGACTCACGTTTGTTGCCGTGGCTGAGCGTGCTGGACAACCTGACGCTGGGCTTGGACGCGCAGGAAGTCCGGACTGCCGCAGGGCAATTGCTCCGCGAGGTGGGTCTGGCAGACAAGGCTGCCGTCTGGCCCGGCACCCTGTCTGGTGGGCAGAAGCAGCGTGCGGCGCTGGCTCGTTCTTTGCTGCGTGAGCCTCATGTGTTGCTGGCCGACGAGCCCTTTGGCGCCCTCGATGCGTTGACCCGCATACGCATGCATGGCTTGCTGCGGCGCATGGTGGACCGGATTCGCCCGACAGTGCTGCTGGTCACCCATGACGTGGATGAGTCTTTGCTGCTCGCAGACCGGATTCTGGTACTCAAGGACGGAAAGATTGCTGAAGACCATGCGGTGGGCTTGGCCCATCCGCGGCGACCGGATCACCCCGCTTTCATGCAGCTGCGCGCAACCTTGCTGCGCAGCCTGGGTGTGGAAACTGAATTTGCCTGAAAGAGTTTTCCCATGACACGACAACTACACCTGAACCTGTTTCTGATGACACGAGGCCACCATGAAGGGGCCTGGCGTCATCCCGGTGCCAATCGCAAGGCTATGACCGATCTGGAACTGTATGTGGATGCAGCCCGCATTGCCGAGGCTGCCAAGTTCGATGCCGTTTTTCTGGCAGATGGGTTGGTCGGGCCTGACAGTGGACAAATGGCCTCATCGGGCTTGTTGGAGCCGCTGTTGCTGCTGGCTGCCTTGGCGCAGCATACGCAGCGCATAGGGCTGATCGGCACGGCTTCCACCACCTACAGCCTGCCTTATACGCTGGCGCGACAGTTCGCCACACTGGATCATCTCTCCAAAGGGCGTGCAGGCTGGAACATCGTGACCTCCTGGTTGCCCAAGGCCGGCGAAAACTACGGGCTGAGCGAGAACGTGGAGCACGCAGAGCGCTACCGTATTGCCGAAGAATTTGTCACTGCTGTGGATGCGCTATGGCGTAGTTTTCCGCAAGGAGCCTTGGTGGATGACGCTGAATCAGGACAGTTCCTGGACATTGGTCAGGTGCGCCCGGCCAACTATGTGGGGACACATATCCGTACGCGCGGGCCTTTGAATGTGCCGGGCAGCCCACAGGGGCGTCCGGTTCTGGTGCAGGCCGGGCAGTCCGAGACCGGTCGTGCCTTTGCGGCGCAGTGGGCCGAGGCTATTTTTACGGCACATGGCAGCAAAGAGTCGGCGCAGAGTTTCTATGCCGACATCAAGCGGAAGGCGCAGGCTTTGGGGCGCGGGGCTGAAGACATTGTCATCCTGCCGGGCATCAGTGCTGCCATTGGCTCTACAGAGTATGAAGCCCGTCAGGTATGGGAGGAACTCGACAGCCTGACCAGCATTGAGGTGGGGTTGACCCGCCTGTCTGCGCGCTTTGGCGGTCATGATTTCAGCCATCTGCCACTGGATCGCCGGCTCACGCGGGATGATTTTCCGGACCCCACGCTGGTAGAGGCCTCCAGGAGCCGTGTTATCGGGTATGTGGAGACTACGCTGCGTGATGGGCTCACGCTGCGTCAACTGCTTAAGCGATTGGCGGGGGCGCGTGGTCATCTGGCGATTGCCGGTACACCTGAGCAGGTCGCTGACACGATTGAAGAGTGGTTTCGCACGGGTGCGGCCGATGGCTTTAATGTGATGCCGCCTGTCATCACGCAGCAGCTGGAACTGTTTGCCAGTGAGGTCGTGCCCATTCTGCGCAAGCGCGGACTGTTTCGCAGCGAGTACGAGAGCAGTACGCTGCGCGGTCACTTCGGGCTGCCAGACCTGCCTGCCGTTCAGCACAAGGCACGGACCGCTACAGCCGTGGAGGCATGAGCCGTTAGGCGAATGCGATCCGGCCAGCGTTTTCGCCGTTATGCGGGGTAAATGGCGCCCAGAATGCGCGGGCCTTTGGCTCCGGTGACGCTGGCCAAATTGCCCGGCAGGCCCAGAATGCACTGGCGTGCCAGCCAGGCAAAGGCGGCGGCTTCCACCTCCAGTGGCGGCAGGCCCCGCTCTGCCGTGGTGGTGACGGCTACGCTGGGCAGCAGTGCGGCAAGGCGCTGCATGAGGTGGGTGTTGAGCGCGCCACCGCCGCACACCAGCAACTGCTGGCCGCCCTTGCCAAAGCGCTGCACGGCATCAGCGCAGCTGGCGGCGGTGAATTCCGTCAGGGTGGCTTGCACATCAACAGGTGCTGCCTGCACTGCATGCTGCTGCAGGCGCTGGGCCAGCCAGTCGGCATGAAACAGGTCGCGCCCTGTGCTCTTGGGTGGCTCTTGCGCCAGATACGGGTCGTTGAGCATGGCGGTCAGCAGCTCTGGGATGACTTTGCCGCTTGCGGCCCACTGGCCGCCTTCGTCGTAGGCTTTGCCGGTGTGGCGCAGGCACCAGCCGTCCATCAGTGCATTGCCTGTGCCGGTGTCAAAGCCCAGTACGCGGCCGTCCGCACCGAGCACACTGAGGTTGGCAATACCGCCAATATTGAGCACCAGCGCTGTCTGGTCAGCCAATCCAAACAAGCTGTGATGGAATGCGGGCACCAGCGGGGCGCCCTGGCCACCAGTGGCCACATCGCGGCTGCGCAGGTCTGCGACTACGGTGATGCCTGCCAGCTCGGCCAGCAGGGCGGGGCTGTTGAGCTGAAGGGTGTAGCCTGTGCCATCAAACATCTGCGGGCGGTGACGCACGGTCTGGCCGTGCGAGCCTATGGCGGCGATCTGACTGGCTGCAACGCCGCTGTCGGCCAGCAGTTGCTGAACGACTTTGGCGTAATGGCGAACCAGTGCGTTGGCGGCCAGGGCTGCGCGGTGCAGTTCATCGGTGCCGCCCGGCGTGTTCAATGCCAGTAGCTCGGCGCGCAGCTCTGCATCAAAGCCGCAACTGGCGTGTTGCAGCACTTGGGTGCCCCGGCTGAAATCGACCAGAACGCCATCGACCCCGTCTAGCGAGGTGCCGGACATGAGTCCGATATACAGAGAGCTTTGGGCGGCTTGTTCAATGGCGTTGGGCATGGTTCAGGTCACAGAGTTGGCACAGTATTCACTATCTTAGCTGTAGCGTATAGCGTATGTACGGCAAGCGCTACAGCCCATTTTGAGTATAAAAAAGGGCTGCAATTGCAGCCCTTTGGGATGGAGTCATGCCAGATCAGCGTGCGCTGGCCACGGCATAGGATTGTGTGCCGGCATTGAGCTCGATACGCATCTGAGCCGCCATCTGATCGAAGGCTGGGCGTGCGGCCTTGGAGATGGGCTGGGCGGCATCGGTGATCTTGGCGATGGTCAGGGGGTCGCGCTGCTCGCCCTTTTCGCGGAACTCGAAGTGCAGGTGCGGGCCGGTGGCCCAGCCAGTGGAGCCCACGGCACCGATGATGTCGCTTTGCTCGACACGCTGGCCTTGCTTGACGTCGATGCGGCTCAGGTGCGCGTAGACGGTGGTTTGATGGTTGGCGTGTTCGACAAAAATCACATTGCCATAGCCGTTCTGTACGCCGGCAAAGGACACGGTGCCGTCACCCACAGTGCGGACCTTGGTGCCAGTGGCTGCCGCAAAGTCGGTGCCCAGATGAGCGCGCCAGGTTTTGTGAATGGGGTGTACGCGCATGGAGAAGCCGCTGCTGATGCGGGAGAACTCCACCGGATAGTTCAGGTAAGCCTGGCGCAGGCTCTTGCCGTCCAGCGTGTAGTAAGCGCCTTTTTTGCTGGCTTCCTGGAACCACATGGCCTGATGTGTCTTGCCATTGTTGTGGAACTCGGTGCTCAGCACGCGGCCGGCACGCAGAGGCTCGCCATCGGCTTCCAGCGATTCATAGACTACTGCAAAGCGGTCGCCCTTGCGCAGTCCGCGGCGGAAGTCCAGATCACCTTGAAAGATGTCAGACATCTGCAGGGTGACGGAGTCTGGGATGTCGGCTGCATCGGTAGCCGCAAAGAACGAGGAACGAATGACGCCACCAGCCAGACGAGGGGAGGCGGTGAGTTTGCCGGTTTCGATCTTGGATTGCAGCTTGCCTTCAACGCGACCCACGGTCAGGCGCTGGAAGGTGCCATCTTCGTTGGGGGCCCAGCGCACGGTCAGCTGGCTCAACTGGTGATCGGGCGTGGTTTCGGCGGAAACCAGGCGACCAGCACGGCCGAGTACGTTCTGGCGCATGGCATCGTTGCTGCGCAGAAAGGCGGCGGCCTGTGGGTCGGCAATGCCAAGGCGCTGCAGCAGCGACTCGGCCGTGTCGTTGCTACGGGTGGTCTCAGAACGGTAAAGAGAGAATGACTGCACGTCTGTCAGTTCAGCCAGATCCTGACCAGCGGCCAGAGAGGGAACGGTTTCAGTCAGCGTGCGAACGGGGAGGTCGGCGGGGTCCGGGCCGAGGCTGGCCACAGCAAAGGCACCACTGCCACCGGTCAGCAAAACAGCCGCCAGCGCAGCCGTGGCGCGCTTGGGGTGTTTTTGCAGGGCCGATGTCAGCTGCACCCACAGGGTAACGCCGGCATTTTTCAAGCCAGTAATCAAAACTTCAAATCCTTGGGAGAGCGTGTCTGTTGAATTGGCCTTTGTTGCGGTCGACACGACTCCATCAGCTCAACCGTTCCATAAGTCCATCCGCAGAGGTCTATATGAGGGAGCAGTCTAGAATTGACCGTAACACCAAACCCCCGAGTATATCGACCGCGTCCTACCGCGCCTGCCGAAAAACCCTTATGAATCAATCTGCTGTTACAAGTTTCCCCGTGACCGACAGAGTGAACCAAGCGCTGGAAGTCACTCTTCGTGGGGTCGATGAACTGTTGCCCAAGGACGAATGGATCAAGAAACTGGCCAAGTCCGAAGCCACTGGCGTGCCTCTGCGCATCAAGCTGGGTCTGGACCCAACAGCTCCTGACATCCACCTGGGCCACACCGTGGTGCTCAACAAGATGCGCCAGTTGCAGGATCTGGGCCATACGGTCATTTTCCTGATCGGTGACTTCACCACGCTGATTGGCGACCCCTCGGGCCGTAACTCGACCCGTCCACCGTTGACTGCCGAGCAGATCAAGGTCAACGCCGAGACTTACTACACCCAGGCTGCCAAGGTGCTGGATCCGACCAAGACCGAAGTGCGTTACAACAGCGAATGGTGCGACCAACTGGGCGCGCGCGGCATGATTCAGCTGTCGGCCAAGTACACCGTGGCGCGCATGATGGAGCGCAACGACTTTCATACCCGCTTCACCGAAGGAAGTTCGATCAGCCTGCACGAGTTTCTGTACCCGCTGCTGCAAGGTTACGACTCGGTGGCGCTCAAGTCTGATCTGGAGCTGGGCGGCACCGACCAGAAGTTCAATCTGCTGATGGGTCGCCATCTTCAGGTTGAGTATGGGCAGGAGGCGCAGTGCGTGCTCACAATGCCTTTGCTGGTGGGTCTGGATGGCGTGGACAAGATGTCCAAGTCCAAGAACAACTACATCGGTATTACCGAAGACGCCAACACCATGTTCGCCAAGGTGCTGTCGATCTCCGACACGCTGATGTGGGACTGGTACACGCTGCTGTCCTTCAAGAGCTTGGCCGACATTGCGGCGCTCAAGGCAGAGATCGAAGCCGGTGGCAACCCCAAGCACGCCAAGGTGGCGCTGGCCAAGGAAATCACCGCGCGCTTCCACAGCGCCGAAGCCGCCGATGCGGCCGAGCAGGATTTCATCAACCGCTCCAAGGGCGGTATTCCTGATGAGATTCCGGAAGTGGCCTTCTCGGGTGCCCCCATGGGCATTGCTGCGTTGGTCAAGCAAGCCAATCTTGCCGCGTCGAATGGCGAAGCCAACCGCCTGATTGACGGCGGTGGTGTGCGCGTTGATGGCGTGGTGATCAGCGACAAGGGTTTGAAGCTGGACGCGGGCACCTTTGTGCTGCAAGTGGGTAAGCGCAAGTTTGCGCGCGTGACTTTGGCCTGATCAGGGCAACGGCTATAAAAAAGGGCTGCGCATGCAGCCCTTTTTGCTTGGTAAGGTGAGTATAAAGAGGCAGACCCTCAGGAGAGAACGATGACTGAACGTGTAAATATCGGTAAAGCCGTGCCAGAACTTTACAAGGCTGTGGCCGCTGCAGATCAGCTGGCCGAGCAGGCCGCGCTGGCGGCGGGTTGGTCTGCAGGGTTCATCCACCTGGCCAAGCTCAGAGCCTCCCAAATCAATGGCTGTGCCTTTTGTGTTCGCATGCATGCCCGCGATGCGTTGGCTGTGGGCGAGTCGGCAGATCGTCTCGCCATTCTGCCCGCTTGGCGGGAGACGGAATATTTCTCCGACAAAGAAAGCGCCGGTCTGGCGTTGACAGAGGCCATGACGTTGATTGCTGATGGGCAAATTTCTGATGAGGTCTACGCCCAAGCTGCAGCGGTGTTGACTGCGCAGGAAATTGCGGCGCTGGAATGGCTGGCCGTGATCATCAATATGTGGAACCGCGTCGCGATCAGCAGCCGCTACCCAGTAAAGCCATAAAGCTGGTTGGTGCGTGCTTCAAAAATAAGAGCTTATTACGCTTGATTTACCTTGGTTTCAGGATTTTAAGGTATTGAATCTTATGAAAATCAGGCGCGGGCAGCTCTCTTTTTTATGTCGTGGGCATCATGGCGTGGTGCGTCTTGCTGGCCTCGCTCAGCAGCCATTGGCAAAACGCCTGTACCTCGGCCCGCTCATGGCTGCGCGGGCCTTGCAGCAGCCAGTACGACAGGGGGGATGCCAGCCGGTGGGCAGGCAGTACTTCGACCAGGTCACCGGCGGCCAGTGCATCGGCCACCAGCGGCAGCCGGGCAATGGCCAGGCCTTGCCCGGCCAGTGCGGCCTGCACGATCTGATGGGCGTAGTTGAAGTAGAGCCAGCGCGGCGGTTGCAGCTGGTCGCAGCCATTGGCGGCAAACCAGCGCTGCCAGCTCAGCCACTCCAGGTGGGGCATGCGGTGTACATCGCCGGTTTCTATCAGCGTGTAGTGGGCCGCATCGGCAGGGGTGCGCAGCGCAGGGCCGCTCTTTAATAGTGCCGGGCTGGCGACCAGCACCAGCTCTTCGCCAAACAAGGGCTGGGCAGATCGCGCAGATGCATCGACTGCCTTGCTGTAGCGAATGGCCAGATCGACATCCGTGGTCTCAAGATCAACCACGGCGTCGCCCGTATCGATGCGTATGTCTATATCAGGGTGAGCACGCTGAAAAGCCTCCAGGCGCGGAATCAGCCACATGGCGGCAAAGCTGGCCCAGGTGGTGATGGCCACGCTTTTGCGACCCGCCGTCTGGCGAATCTGGCGCACGGTGCTGTCAATGGATTCCATCGCGGGTTGCACGGCGTGCAGCAACTGGGCACCGGCCCCCGTCAGCTCCACGGCGCGGGAGTGGCGCAGAAAGAGGGGGATGCCCACTTCGTCTTCCAGCGATTGAATCTGGCGGCTGACGGCAGACTGGGTCAGAGCCAGCTCATCGGCGGCGGCGCGAAAGTTCAGGTGCCGGGCTACGGCCAGAAAGGCGCGCAGATGGCCTGCGCCAATGGCGCGGGTGCGAAGCAGCGGGGTCGGGCTGGTGGTGGCGTGGGGCATTGCCGCGCAAGCATACGGTGTTTGACACGACTCTTGCGGACTCTTTGGATGATGCTTGTCACAGCTGGGCGCTGTGATGGGTCGATAATTGGGTGGTTTTTTATCTTCTCAAGAACTATGACTGCACCTCTGGACATCGTCATCATGGCCGCCGGCAAAGGCACCCGCATGAAAAGCCGTCATCCCAAAGTGCTGCAAAAGCTGGCCGGACGTGCTCTGCTGCAGCATGTGCTGGATACGGCTGCGCAACTGAAGGCGCGCTCTGCGGTGGTGGTGACGGGCCATGGTGCGGCAGAAGTGGAGGCGGCCATCGCCGCCGCCAACGGCGCTGAGGGCGCAGATATTGCGATGGACTTGAAGTTTGTGCGCCAGGAGCCCCAGCTGGGCACTGGCCATGCCGTGCAGCAGGCCGTGCCTGCGCTCAAGGACGATGGTCTGGTCGTGGTGCTGTCTGGCGATGTGCCGCTGACCACGGCCGACACGCTGCAGGGCCTGCTCGATGCCGCAGGCAGCGACAAGATGGCACTGCTGACGGTGACCATGCCTGACCCCACGGGCTATGGGCGCATCGTGCGCAACGAAGCCGGCACGGTGCAGCGCATCGTCGAGCAAAAAGATGCGAATGACGCCGAGCGCGCCATCACCGAAATCTACAGCGGCATCATGGCCGTGCCTGCCAGGCATCTGACGGCATGGCTGTCCAAACTCAGCAACAACAATGCACAGGGTGAGTATTACCTGACGGACATCGTCGCCATGGCTGTGGCGGATGGCGTGCCCGTGGTGGGCCACCGCATTGCCGATGTACTGCAGGTCGCAGGCATCAACAGCCCATTGCAGCTGGCCGAGCTGGAGCGGGCGCACCAGTTGCGCCAGTCGCGCCAGCTGATGGAGCAGGGGGTGCGCATGGCCGACCCCGCTCGTTTTGACCTGCGTGATGATGTGCGCGGCACCAAAGGCAGTCTGAGCTGCGGTCAGGACGTAGAAATTGATGTGAACTGTGTCTTTACCGGCCATGTCACGATTGGCGCGGGTGCCCGCATTGGCGCCAACTGCCATATCAGCAATGTGAGCATTGCCGAAGATGCCGTGATTCACCCCTTCACGCATATCGATGGCGAAAAGGTGGGAGTGGAAGTGGGTGCGGGAGCCTTGATTGGCCCGTTTGCCCGCCTGCGTCCCGGTGCCAAGCTGGGCCGCGAAGTACATATTGGCAACTTTGTGGAAGTAAAGAACTCCACGCTGGCCGATGGGGCCAAGGCCAATCATCTGGCCTATCTGGGTGATGCCACGGTGGGCGAGCGCGTGAACTACGGCGCAGGCAGCATCACCGCCAACTATGACGGCGTGAACAAGCACCGCACCGTGATTGAGGCCGATGTACACATTGGCAGCAACTGCGTGCTGGTGGCCCCGGTGACGATTGGTGCTGGCGGCACAGTGGGCGGCGGCTCCACGGTGACCAAGAGCACGGAAGCCGGTGCGCTGACCGTGGGTCGTGGCAAGCAGGTCAGCATCAGCAACTGGAATCGTCCTGAAAAGCAGCCCAAAGTCTGATGGAAAAAGCACAACATGCTTTTGAAAACATAGCGCCGCAGACGCTGGAAGAAGCGCTGGCGCTGCTAGCTCGGCGCGAGGCCGAGCTAGCAGCCCTGCGCTGCGCGCAGCAGGAATGGGTGCATGCGGTGTCGCACGACTTGCGCGCACCGCTGCGCCATGTGCTGGCCTTCAACCCGCTGATTGCCGAGTTGCTGCGGTCGTCCAACCCCGGCGCGGATGATCTGGAAGAGGCGCTCAGCTTTTTGCAGACCATGGACCAGTCTGCCCAGCGTATGGCCGCCATGTTTGACGGCTTGCTGCAAATGTCTCGGGTCGATCGTCATGTGCTGCAGTTGAAGTCCGTGGAGTTATTGCCTGTGCTGCATAGCGTGCAGCAACGCTTGCAGGCCAACGCTGCGGGCCGCCAGATTGAATGGTGCTTGCCAGCGGTTGCACCGGCAGTGCAGGCCGACCCGTATTTGCTGGAGTTGGCGCTGACGGCAGCTCTGAGCAATGCCATCAAGTTCACCCGGTCTGTTTCCCAGGCGAGGATTCAGGTGGATGTGCGCGACCAGATGCAGAGCAGGGATTGCTGGATCGCGATTACCGATAACGGCGTGGGCTTTGATCAGTCACGTGCAGGCAAGCTGTTTGGCGTGTTTCAGCGCATGCACCGCGAGGCCGATTTTGAAGGCGTGGGCACGGGCTTGGTGCTGGTGCGCAATATTTGCCGCCGCCATGGTGGTGAGGCTGAGATTGAGGCCCAACCCAATGCGGGTTGCCAGTTGCAGATGAGCTGGCCTAAGGCCTGAGTAGCCAGCCGCTAGCCGCGCAGGCCTGTATCAGGCGCTGCTGCGCTCCTGCTGCTTTTGTGACTGGGAGACCGCAGGAATCAGGGTGGCTTCAAACGGCATCGGGATGGTTGCAGGGCTGTGAGAGTTCAGGGCCATGCTGGCTGACACGTCAAACACTTGATCGCGGCCCGCATTTTTGGCACTGTAGAGCGCGCTGTCGGCGGCCTTGACCCATTCGGTGACCGAGCCAATGCTGGCATCTGCTGCGGCGACACCAATACTCGCACTGACACGCAAGTCTGGATATTCGCGAATGCGTATTTGCGCTAGCTTGTCGCGAATTCGCAGGGCGACGGAATATGCCTCTTTTGCATTGGCGTGCTTGCACAGGACGGTAAATTCATCACCGCCGTAGCGGCCAGCAATATCGTGACTGCGCAGGCAATTGCGAATGCTCAGCCCAATCTGCTTTAAAACCTCGTCGCCCACAATATGGCCGTAGTCGTCGTTGACGGTTTTGAAGCGATCAATGTCAATGACGAGCAAGCTGGTTTGTTCTTGAGACATGCGATATTGCTGCAGTGCAGTGCAGTACGGGCTTTTTTCCACCAGTAATCACGGCTGTAAACCGTGGTTAAGGGGTCAATGCGGCCCAGTAATCTGAGCTGAAGATTTTGCTTGGCCAATGTCTTGAGCATGCTGCGAGTGGACCAGCTGGCATAGGCGCTGTGCAAGATGATTAATGGCAGCAAACTCAGCTGAACGACTAAAGGTGCATCCCACTGCGGCGCAGGGCGAATCAGCGCAGACATCAGCAGCATGCCGATGAGTAAGGCAATCAATGTGGAAGGCCAGCGGCGCTTGAGTCCGGTATAGAAGCGGTCAGCCACACCGATGGCCAGGATGCAGGAACTGGGCAGCAGGCTCCAGTGCAGCAGTGCGACCCAGCTACCGATGATCAAGGCATCGACCAGGCAATTGATATATTCCGCATGAAACGGGTCTTGGTGGTGTCGTGAATGCAGAAAGGCAATATGAGGCCAGACGAGTGCACTTACCGCAGTGAATGCCCACCATGAAATATTGGACGGGTGATACGCCAAACTTGCGGCCACCACAATGCCCGCCAATGTCAAATAAGAGGCGCGCAAAGGGTAGGTACGGCGGTGAATCTCTCGATGCAGAGGCATCTGGCGAAACTTGCGTTAAGTCAAAGTCGTGAGAATAGTCTAATTAAAAACAATTTGTATCAAAAATTAACGCAGTAGCGCAGCATATTTGCCACACATCAAGAGCTTAAATACATGCGGTTGTCGGACTAATGACGCTTTTCAGGAATTGGCACTTCAGTACTGAACTTTGCACGCTTTATGCTGAAGAACGCTTTGACATTGCGCACGTTCGAGTCTTGGGTAAACAGCTTCTGACTAAGGGCGAGGTAGGCAGGCATGTCGGTCGATGCGATGATCAGAATGAAGTCTGGGCCAGGCGATACACGCCAGCATTGCTGCACCCAGGGCTCCGCAACGGCTTTGTGCTCGAATTGCAGCAAGGCCGTGCTGTCTTGCCGGTCCAGTGAGACTTCCACGATGACCTGCAGGCCATGACCGGTCAGTTTGGCCAGTTGCTCGCTGCTCAGAATGGCTACTTGTTTCTCTATCAGTCCAAGCTCTTGCAGGCGCTTGACGCGGCGCAAGCAGGTGGGGGCGGACAGGTGCAGCAACTGGGCCAGAGCATGATTGCTGAGACTGGCATCTCGCTGAAGTTGCCTCAAAAGTTGAAGATCGACAGTATCCAAGTTGATGGAATTTTCATTCATTTAATGTAATTTAATTGAATAAAAAATCAATTTACTTTCTGGCTGAAATATTCGTTCAATAAATAATGTTATTTGAAGAAATATTTAATATTTCGGCGAGTAGTATCCCCGGAAATTCAACCTGAGGTGTACATCTATGTGTGGCATTGTTGCTGCGGTCTCTGATCGCGATATCGTTCCTGTTCTGGTCCAGGGTCTGCAGCGACTGGAGTACCGTGGCTATGACTCTTGCGGCGTTGCCGTGCAGGCACTCGATGTCAATGGTCTGAGTCTGGGCCTCAAGCGTGCCCGCTCTACGGCCCGCGTGGCAGAGCTGATGGAGCAGGTCAAGACCGAGCATGTGGGTGGCCTGACAGGTATTGCCCATACTCGCTGGGCTACCCATGGTGAACCTGCTGTGCGCAACGCTCACCCACACTTCAGTCATGGTCCCGGCATTTCGGCTGTGGCGGATGCCGATGCACCCGCCCGAGTGGCACTGGTGCACAACGGCATCATCGAGAACTACGAAGCTCTGCGTAGCGAACTGCAAAGCAAGGGCTATGTCTTTGCGAGCCAGACCGACACGGAAGTCATTGCCCATCTGGTGGACAGTCTCTACAGCGGCGATCTGTTTGAAGCGGTGCAGGCTGCAACTACCCGTCTGCATGGCGCATTCGCCATTGGCGTGATGCACAAGGACGAGCCTCACCGCGTGGTGGGTGCCCGTGCAGGCTCGCCACTGATTCTGGGTGTGGGCAAGGAAGGTTCTGAACACTTCCTGGCCAGCGATGCCATGGCACTGGCTGGTGTGACGGACCAGATCATCTATCTGGAAGAGGGCGACCTGGTTGACTTGCAGCCCGGCCGTTACTGGGTTGTGAGCAAGAACGGTGAGCGCCTGACGGAGAAGCAGCGTCCTGTAAAGACCGTGCACGCGCACAGCGGCGCTGCCGAGCTGGGCCCTTATCGCCATTACATGCAAAAAGAAATCTTCGAGCAGCCCCGCGCCTTTGGCGACACGCTTGAAGGTGTGGAACACATTGCCCCCGAGCTGTTTGATGGCGTCACGCCTGAAGGCAAGACCGGCGCAGCTGCATGGCGTGTATTCAAGGAAATCGACCGTGTGCTGATTCTGGCCTGCGGAACCAGCTACTACAGCGGCTGCACCGCCAAGTACTGGATTGAAGCGATTGCCGGTATCCCCTGCAATGTGGAAGTGGCCAGTGAATACCGCTACCGCACCAGCGTGCCTGACCCCAGGACGCTGATCGTCACCATCAGCCAGTCTGGTGAGACGGCCGACACTTTGGCAGCCCTGCGCCATGCTCAGGGTCTGGGCATGAAGCACACGCTGACCATCTGCAACGTGGCTACTAGTGCCATGGTTCGTGAATGCGAGCTGGCCTATATCACCCGCGCAGGCGTGGAAATTGGCGTGGCCTCTACCAAGGCATTCACGACCCAGCTGGCAGGTCTGTTCCTGCTTACGCTGGCGCTGGCCCAGTCCAAGGGTCGCCTGACGGAAGAAAAAGAGCAGCAGTACCTGACCGCCATGCGCCATCTGCCTGTTGCACTGCAATCGGTGCTGGCTCTGGAGCCGCAGATCATCAGCTGGGCTGAAGACTTTGCGAAGAAAGAAAATGCACTGTTTCTGGGGCGTGGCATCCACTACCCCATCGCTATGGAAGGCGCACTCAAGCTCAAGGAAATCAGCTATATCCATGCCGAGGCTTACCCTGCGGGTGAGCTCAAGCACGGCCCGCTGGCGCTGGTGGACAGTAACATGCCCGTGGCTATCGTGGCGCCCAACGACGAACTGCTGGAAAAGCTCAAGAGCAATATGCAGGAAGTGCGAGCGCGCGGTGGTGTGCTGTACGTGCTGGCTGATGCCAAGAGCAATATTGAAAGTGCAGAAGGCATGCATGTGATTCGCATGCCTGAAAACTACGGTGCGCTCAGCCCCATCCTGCACGTGGTGCCGCTGCAGTTGCTGGCGTATCACACCGCTCTGGCTCGTGGCACGGATGTGGACAAGCCCCGTAATCTGGCTAAAAGTGTGACCGTGGAATAAGCGACAGACTCAGCAAAAAGCGCTCCAGAAATGGAGCGCTTTTTTCATGGACGCAGGTCTTGCGAGGCCTTGGAACTCAAGCGGCCTTGATGCCCGCCTCGGCAAGTCGCCGCGCATAGGCGGCCAGAATAATTCGCTCTGAGTGCACCAGATAGGCGCTCAGCTCTTCTGCCGCTTCCTTGGGCTTGCCGTTTTCAAAGAGCTGCAGAATTTTCTGGTTCATGTCCACATAGGGGGCATGCAGAAAATGCGGGTCGCGCAGCAGCCCAAAGGCCAGGCGTAGCTCGGCCAGCAAGTGGGAGAACATTTCGTTCAAGCGTTCGCTGTCAGCCAGCGCCACGATGGCTTTGTGAAACGCCATATTGGCGGTGCCCACTTCGGACCAGTTTTCTTCGCCACGCAGCAATTTCGCGGTCTCGACCGCCTCGCGCATCAGCGACAGGGCCGGGTGCATGGGGTAGGCCTGGGCCAGCGCCTGACACTCAATCATGCGGCGTACGCGGTAGATGTCGATGATGGATGCCATGCTGGGCACGGCCACAGATACGCCCTTGTTGGGCTCATGCACCAGCAGACCTTCTTTGGTCAGCATGCGGAACACCTCGCGCAAGGTGTTGCGCGAAATTTCCAGCGATTCGCTGAGCGCCGCTTCCGACAGACGTTGACCGGGAGTGAGCGCGCCATTGACCAGCTGACTGCGTACTTCTTCGGCGATGCGCTCGGTCAGATTCTGGACCTCTGCTGGGGCTTTCATGGCGATTCCTTCGTGTTGACGTCAGAGTGTAGCCACCGTTTTGTTGAGCCAAAAACTCTTCAAGAGAAACTGAAGCTAGGGTTTACTCTATTACGCATGGTTATTTGTTCTGCAGAAAATGATATTTGTGGAATCAATCTTTATAGATTGTTCAACAATTTGAAGAGTTGAGCAGCGCTAACACGGGTGCCCAGCCATCTTCAAAAGAGCTGGGCGGGGCGAGTGTGTTCCCGCCTTTTGGCGTAGCACTCACAGCCCACCGCGCAGCGGAATGGGCATGATTCCCGGAGGCTCCCATGCCTGTTGACGTAAACCTTTGGCCGCTGATAGGCGTGCTCATCATCATTGCGGGCTTTGCGCTGCGCTTTAACCCCATGCTGGTGGTCATCGTGACCGCCATCGGCACCGCCTTTGCGGCGGGTTTCCCGCTCGATAAGGTTCTGGCTGCGATTGGTGCCGGCTTTATCAAGACGCGCAATCTGCCGCTCATCATCTTGCTGCCACTGGCCGTGATTGGCCTGCTGGAGCGCCATGGTCTGCGTCAGCATGCGCAGAACTGGATCAGTTCCATCAAATCGGCCACTGCCGGCCGCCTGCTGATCGTCTATCTGGCTGCGCGCCAGCTGACTGCGGCTATTGGTCTGACCAGCCTTGGCGGTCATCCCCAGATGGTGCGCCCGCTGCTGGCCCCCATGGCCGAAGGTGCGACCGAAAGCCGCTACGGCAAGCTGTCGACCAAGGTGCGCGAGAAGCTGCGCGCCATGTCGGCGGCCACAGACAATGTGGGCCTGTTCTTTGGCGAAGATATCTTCGTGGCCTTTGGTGCCATTGTGCTCATGACGACCTTCCTCAAAGAAGCGGGCATTGAAGTCGAGCCGATTCATGTCGCGCTGTGGGGCATTCCCACGGCAGCCTGTGCCTTTGCCATTCATGCTTTCCGCCTGCATCGTCTGGACAAGCAGCTGGCGCGTGAAATTGCTGCAGAACAGAAAGCCGCTCAGGGAGAACAGGCATGACCATCACCATTCAATACCTGTACTACCTCGTCGGCGTGGTGCTGGCGGTGACGGCCGTCATGACGCTGCGCGATGCCAGCAACCCGCGTCGCTTTTCGGCAGGCCTGTTCTGGGCGCTGTATGCGCTGGTGTTTCTGGTTGGAGACCGGCTGCCAGCCGAATGGGTGGGCATCATCGCTGTCGTCATGGCCTTGATCGCCGGTTTTGGCGGTGTGCTGGGCGGCAAGCACCAGCCGCGCACGGATGCGCAGTACATGGAAAGTGCCAAGCGTCTGGGCAACAAGCTTTTTGTGCCTGCTTTGGCTATCCCCCTCATCACCATGGTCGGTACGTTGTCGGCCAAGCATCTGGTGTTCGGTGGTGTTCCCCTGATTGATCCCAAGAACAGCACGCTGGTCAGCCTGGGCATTGGTTGTGTCATTGCGCTGGCTCTGGCCTGCAAGATGACGCGTGAAACTCCGATGCAGGGTTTGCGTGAGTCGCACCGCCTGATCGACGCTCTGGGCTGGGCGCTGGTGCTGCCGCAGATGCTGGGCATGCTGGGTCTGGTGTTTTCTGATGCCGGTGTGGGCAAGGCCGTGGCCTATGTCACCACCACCTACATCAACATGGATGTGCGCTTTGTGGCCGTGGCTGTGTATGTGATCGGCATGGCGCTGTTCACCGTCATCATGGGCAATGGTTTTGCCGCCTTCCCCGTGATGACCGGCGGTGTGGGTGTGCCCGTGCTGGTGGGCGTGTACCACGGTGATCCGGCCGTGATGGCAGCAGTGGGCATGTTGTCCGGCTACTGCGGTACCTTGTTGACTCCGATGGCGGCCAATTTCAATCTGGTGCCCGCCGCGTTGCTGGAAATTGACAAGAATGCGGTGATCCGTGCGCAGGTTCCAACGGCGATTGCGCTGCTGATCGTCAATGTATTCCTGCTTAACTTCCTGATGTTCCGTTAAGAGAGTGTTGCCATGACTGCTGCCACTGCCAAGCGAATTCTGCTCACCGGCTTTGAGCCCTTCGATAAAGATAGCGTCAACCCCTCGTGGGAAGTGGCGCGGGCACTGGATGGGGCGCTGATTGCCGGTGGCGTGGTGCACGCTCTGCAGCTACCCTGTGTATTTGGCGCTGCCATGCCTGTGCTCGATGAGGCTCTGGCGCAGTTGCAGCCCACGCTCATCATCAGTCTGGGATTGGCGGGCGGGCGCACGGATATCACGCCCGAGCGTGTGGCTATCAATATGGATGACGCACGCATTGCGGACAACGCGGGCAATCAGCCGGTGGATCAGCCCGTGGTGCGCGAGGCGCCGGCTGCCTATTTCTCCACGCTGCCCATCAAGGCCATGGTGCGAAACTTGCGCGATGCAGGCATACCTGCTTCGGTGTCCAACACTGCAGGCACTTTCGTCTGCAACCATGTTTTTTACGCGCTCATGCACCGTCTTGCGCGCCGTGCCGGGCCGGGTGTGCGTGGCGGCTTTATTCACATCCCCGCGCTGCCACAGCAGGCAGCACAGCATCCCGGCATGGCCAGCATGGCTTTGGAGACACAGGTGCAAGGCATACGCAGCGCCATTCACACGGCCATGACGGTGCAAGAGGATTTGCAGGAAAACGCAGGCCAGCTGCATTGAGCTGGCCGGGAGACGCATGATGAAAATGGATTTGAACAGCGACCTGGGCGAGAGTTTTGGCGCATGGACCATGGGCGACGATGCCGCCATGCTCGATATCGTCAGCAGCGCGAACGTGGCCTGCGGCTTTCATGCGGGCGATGCGGCTGGCATTCTGTCCACGCTCAAGGCCGCCAAAGCGCGCAATGTGGTGGTCGGCGCGCATGTGGCCTACCGCGATCTGGCGGGTTTTGGCCGCCGCAACATGGATGTGGCCAGCAGTGATCTGGTGGCCGATGTGATCTATCAGATTGGCGCATTGCAAGGTCTGGCGCGGGCTGCGGGCACGACCGTGAAATACGTCAAGCCGCATGGCGCGCTCTACAACACCATTGCCCAGGACAAGCGCCAGGCCATGGATGTGATCACGGCCATGAAAGCGATTGATCCCAGCTTGGTGCTGATGGCGCTGGCTGGCGCACCGCTGATTGGCTGGGCGCGGGATGCCGGTCTGACCGTAGTGGCAGAAGCCTTTGCCGACCGTGGCTACACGCCGCAGGGTGCACTGGTGTCTCGTCGCGAGGCCGGTGCGGTGCTGCACGATGAGCAGCTGATTGCCCAGCGCATGCTGACCCTGGTGCGCGAAGGTGTGATTGAAGCCGTGGACGGCTCCATGGTGCGTGTGGAAGCTGACTCCATCTGCGTGCATGGCGACAGCCCTGGTGCCGTGGCCATTGCCCGCAATATCCGTCAGCGCTTTGAGCAGGAAGGCGTGCAGATCGCTTCTTTCGTAGGAGCTGCGTAATGAGCGCCATGCGTTTTCTTCCCGTCAATCGCCAGAGCATTCTGGTGGAGCTGGCCGATCTGCAGCAGACGCTGGCACTGCTGGGGGCGCTGCAGGCACAGTCCATTGAAGGCGTGCAGGAGCTGGTGCCTGCCGCACGCACCATTCTTGTACAGTTCGCCCCCCATATCATCAGCACGGCGCAACTCGTCAATCGCATTGCAGCTTGCGATCTGAATGGCGAAGTGCAGCGCTCCGATGTGCTGGTGCAGATTCCCGTCCGTTACGACGGTGAAGATCTTGCCGAGGTGGCGCAGATTCTGGGCATCAGCCCTGAAGAAGTCGTGAGCCGCCACACCGGCAGCGAATGGGCGGTGGCCTTTACCGGCTTTGCACCAGGCTTTGCCTATCTGAGCGGCGGGGACCCTATCTTCAACGTACCGCGCCGTGCCACGCCGCGCACCAAGGTGCCTGCGGGCGCTGTGGCATTGGCGGGTACCTTCAGCGCCGTCTATCCACAGGCCAGTCCGGGCGGCTGGCAAATCATCGGCGTGACCGATGAAGCCATGTGGGACTTGTCGCGTGACTTGCCAGCCTTGCTGCAGCCCGGCTACCGCGTGCGCTTTGTAGATATGGGTGCTATTGAAAAAGAAGCGGCTGGCGTTGATCAATCAAGCGGTGCAGGATTGAACGTATCTCAAAGCGCCATTCCTCAAGCGCAAGCAGCTAGCAATATGCAAGCACCGGCAGAGGATGCTCCAGCCCTGCAAGTACGCGCCACAGGTCTGCTGACGCTGTTTCAGGACTTGGGTCGACACGGTCAGGCAGGGCAGGGCGTATCGGCCTCGGGCGCCATGGATCAGGCGGCCCTCAAGACCGCCAATCGCTTGGTCGGCAATGCCAGCAATTGGCCTGCACTGGAGACCGTGGGCGGTGGCCTGTCCCTGCAAAGCCGTGGTGAACAGGTGCTGGCCATTACCGGTGCTCAGGCGCCCATCACCATCACCAATGCAGCGGGTCAGAGCTGGGTCGCATCCAGCGACTGCGCGCTGGCGCTGGCGGATGGCGACACCGTGACCATTGGGCAGCCCACGGCCGGTGCGCGCTGCTATGTGGCGGTGCGCGGCGGCTATCAGGTGCAGCCTGTGTTAGGCAGTGCCGCGACCGATACGCTGGCTAATGTCGGTCCACCCGCGCTGCAGCGCGGCCAGTGGCTGGGTGTGCAGCCTGCAGTCCATACCGTTGTGGCTGATGCAGCTTTGCCCGTGCAAGGACTGCCCGCTGCCGATGCTGAAGTGGTGCTCGATGTAGAGCTGGGCCCGCGCACCGACTGGTTCACGCCAGAGGCCGTGGCTCTGCTGGCCAGCCAGCGCTGGCAGGTCACGCCCCAGTCCAACCGCGTGGGTTTGCGACTGGCAGGCGAGCAGGCTCTGAGCCGCGCTATCACCACCGAGCTGCCCAGTGAAGGCACTCCGCTGGGTGCCATTCAGGTGCCCGCCAGCGGTCAGCCCGTGCTGTTTCTGGCCGATCACCCTTTGACCGGCGGTTACCCCGTCATTGGCTGCGTGGCCGCGCACCACCTTGATCTGGCGGGACAGATTCCTGTCGGCGCCTGGATTCGTTTTAACCCCATCCGCGCTTTTGCAGAGTTAACTCCTGCAGTGGCGGATTGAGGAAGTCGTATGAAAAAAGTTCTGATTGCCAACCGTGGCGAGATCGCCGTCCGCATTGCCCGCGCCTGTGCCGACTACGGCGTGAAATCCGTCGCCGTCTATGCCAACGCGGATATCGACGCCCTGCATGTGCGCCGCGCCGATGAGGCCTATGGGCTGGATGGCGACAAGCCTGCGCAGACCTATCTCAACATCGAAAAACTGATTGCGATTGCCAAGCGCTCGGGCGCCGATGCCGTGCACCCTGGCTACGGTTTTCTGTCGGAAAGCGAAGCCTTTGCACGCGCCGTGCTGGATGCCGGTCTGATCTGGATTGGTCCCAAGCCCGACACCATCGCCAAGCTGGGCGACAAGGTGGAAGCCCGCAAGATTGCGCTCAAGGTCGGTGCGCCGCTGGTGGCGGGTACGGCCGATCCGGTCACCAGTGCCGATGAAGTGCTGGCCTTTGCCCAGCAGCACGGTCTGCCCATCATCATCAAGGCTGCGTTTGGCGGTGGCGGGCGCGGCATGAAGATCGCCTGGCGCATGGACGAGGTGGCCGAGCTGTACGAGTCCGCCGTACGCGAAGCCGTGACCGCCTTTGGCCGTGGCGAATGTTTTGTCGAGCAGTTCCTCGACAAGCCCCGCCATATCGAAGCGCAGGTAATGGCCGACACGCATGGCAATGTGGTGGTTCTGGGCACGCGCGACTGCTCGCTGCAGCGCCGCAACCAGAAGCTGGTGGAAGAAGCGCCCGCGCCCTTTATCAGCGAAGCACAGCGCGCCCGAATTCACAGCGCGGCGAAGGCGATCTGCGCGGAGGCGGGCTATATCAGTGCTGGCACGGTGGAGTTTCTGCTCAGCGGCAATGGCTCCATCTCCTTCCTTGAGGTCAATACCCGCCTGCAGGTGGAGCACACGGTGACCGAGGAAACCACGGGCATCGATCTGGTGCAGGAGCAGTTGCGTGTGGCTGATGGCTTGCCGCTGTCTTTCACACAGACGCCTGCACCGCGCGCGCACTCGATCGAGTTCCGTATCAATGCCGAAGATGTGGGTCGTGGCTTCCTGCCCACGCCTGGATTGATCACGCGCTTTGCGCCACCCTCCGGCCCCGGCGTGCGACTCGATTCTGGTGTGGAGACCGGCTCCGTCATTCCGGGCACCTTTGATTCCATGATGGCCAAGCTCATCGTGACGGGTGCCACGCGCGCGCAAGCGCTGGCCCGCGCCCGCCGCGCGCTGGCCGAGTTCCAGATTGAGGGCGTGGCATCGGTACTGCCGTTCCACAAGGCCGTGCTCAATCAGCCTGACTTTGTTGGCGCAGATGGCTTCCATGTCCACACCCGCTGGATTGAAACAGAGTTTGCCGAACCACTGGCCGCTGCCGCTCGCGCTGAGCCTGTGGCAGACACCAGCTTGCTGCGCACCGCCATCGAAATTGATGGCCGCCGTGTATCGCTGGGTCTGCCTGCCATGCTGCTGCAAGGCCTGTCTGCACCCACTGCAGCTGTTTCACAAGCGGCCCAGCAAAGCGTGGACCCTGATGCCGTGGCTTCGCCGATCGCCGGCAACCTCCATGTCTGGAAGGTGGTGGATGGCGATGAAGTCAAAGAAGGCGACGTCATTGCCGTGATGGAAGCCATGAAGATGGAAATGCAGGTGTCTGCACACCGCTCGGGTCGCATCACCATGGCAGCACAAGCCGGAACCGCCCAGACATTGGGTGCAGTGATCGCACATATCCGCTGAGGCTTGACGCGCTCAGTTCATCACGCGGCCTGAGGGTCGCGTTTTGTTTGGGTGCAGCTCAGGGCCATGGTCACCAGTGCATCCAGAAAAGCGTCAGATCGCGCCTGCTCGGGCATGTCCTGAACTGCGTTGTGAATGATCTCGCGCAAGCCTTTGCCCAGCAGATAGGCGGCCAGCTCTGGCTGGTCCGTTTGCACTTCATCGGCATATATCTGCAGCAGCGGTAGCCAGGTCGTATTGATGAACTCCTGCGTGCTGGCCTGCGGTGCATGCCACAGACCCAGATGCAGGGCTGACCGATAGCGCGCATGAAAGCTGGGGCTGAGTCCATGCAGCCGAAGCTCCACGCGAATCATATTGGCAAAGATCTGGCGCAAAGCGGCATGCAGCGGCAGACCATGCAGCTGCTCGCGCATCTGGTAGAGCTGTACCGATTCTTGATCGAGCAGGCGCTCATAGACCGCTGCAATCATTGATTCCTTGTTCGGAAAGTACTGGTAGATGGAGCCCACGGTGGCCCCAGATACCTCGGCAATCCGGTTCACCGTCAAGGCCTCTTCGCCTTCCTTGTCCAGGATGCGCAGGCAGGCTTCGGCAATGGCATCCACCAGCGCTTTGGAGCGGGTCTGCACAGGCAGCTTGCGCGGCTGGGGCAATTGGTCCTTGGGGAGTTGCGTTGTGCGCGATTCCATGAAATGCAAGTCCTGTATTTGGTGATCTGCTGTTTTTGGATTTTTTGCTTTGGCAGCAACGGTTTGCGGCTGTAGTCAGTGCGCGGCAATGCGAGTGGAAAAAGCGGTTTTGGCTCTCTAGACTGTGCCTGCCGCTGGGCTAATCCTAGCGGCATTCATCACTCTAAAGAGTTCTGCACTGCGTTGTGGAGGAGACAAAAAGCGCAGCAGCAGGACTGGCAGCCACCATTGAAGGAGAAAGAGTTGTCCATTCCATTGACCGTCAAACTGCTGGGCCCGCGCATTGGCGCCGAGGCTCTGCAACTGGATCTGGCTGGAGCCTTGTCTGCAAAGACGCTGACTGAACTGGAGACAGCGCTGATCAAGCATGAAGCCCTGGTGCTGCATGTACCGGACATGACGCCCGATCAGCACTTGGCAATTGCCAGGCATTTTGGCCAGGCCGAGGTGCATATCTTCTACCCAAATTTGGGTGCGGGCTACGAGCAGATCACGGTGATTGACTCCAAGCTCGGTGACCGTGCCGATATGTGGCACCACGACGAGAGCTTTCTGCCCAGTCCGCCCATTGTCACCATGACCCATGCGCAGATCTTGCCGCCCACTGGTGGCGACACCTGCTGGATCAGCATGACCAGTGCTTACGATGCACTGTCGCCGCGCATGAAGCAGTACCTTGAAGGTCTGCACGCCTGGCATGACATGAATGCGCCGATGACGGCCGCGCTGCAGCACGGCGTTGTCACGCATGAGCGCTATGTGGAAGTGGTGTCGCAGAACCGCAGGCATCTGCACCCGATGGTGCGCGTTCATCCGCTCACCGGGCGCAAGGCGCTCTACATCAGTCCCACCTATGTCACGCATATCGAGGGGCTGTCGCAGGCCGAAAGCCGGGCCATTCTTGCTTATCTGCATGGGCACTGCATGCAGGTGGAGTTTCTCTTCAAGCATCGCTGGACGCTTGGTGACATGGTGATCTGGGACAACCGCAGTGTGGTGCACAACGCCATTCTGGATTACGCGCCGCACCAGCGCCGCATGCACCGTGCATCGGTGTTCGCACACCAGCCCGCTACGACCAAAAAGCAAGACGATAAGGAGGCCGCATGCGCCACGACGGTCTGAATCAGGAACTACTTTCCCAGTACGCGCCGCGCCCGGGTCGCAAGCCTTTGCTGCCCGAGCTGACGGAGCGCCAGCAGGTGGCTCTGCTATGCCGAGTGCTGTCGCGCGAGGGCTATAACGACCATATCGCGGGGCACATCACGCTGCGGCTGGATGATGGAACGTATCTGGCCAACCCCTGGGAGCTGACCTGGGGCGAGCTGACAGCCTCCGATATTTTGCGGCTGGATGCCAAAGGTCATGTGATCGAGGGAGAGTGGAACATCACTCCGGCCATTCAGCTGCATGTGGATGTGCATGACAAGCGCCACGATGTGCGCGTGGTTATCCACAACCATCCCGAGTGGAGTTCGGTCTGGTCGGCTACTGGCAAGGTGCCGCCCGTGTATGACCAGACCTCGGCGCTGGTCGATACCGATCCTGTGGTCTATGACGAGTATCGCGGCACGGTGGAGCAGCGTGAACTGGGCAATGCCGTTGCCACGGCGCTGGGGCAGAACAAGTGGGCGCTGCTGGCCAATCATGGCGCGGTGATTGTCGGCGGCAGTGTTCGCCAGGCGCATCTGCGCGCCATCACGCTGGAATGGCGCTGCCGCCTGGCCTGGCGTGTGCAGGCGCTGGGTGGCGGCAACCCACTGTCGCCCGAGGTGGTTAAGGCCACAGGCGGGCGCACGGATCTGCATGGCTTCCCTTTCCTATGGGAAGCCATGTGCAGGGATGAAATCCGTCGCGATCCTTCGGTGCTTGAGTAAGTCCGACTCTTCACTTCCTGCTGCATCGTTGGCGGAAAGTGAAGAACTCTTTCGTCTTTCTGAAAGCTGTTTTTATGACTGACCCAGGCCTGCGACCTCATTTGTTGCTGGTGACGCCTGTCCCGCCCATGCTGCGCGAGAGACTGAGCCAGTATTTTGTGCTGCACGACGATGCGTTGCTGGAACCTGCACAGCGCGTGACGCTTGCCGCAAAGGTGCGCGCCATGCTGTGCAACGCGCAGTCGGTGGTGAGCAGATTGCAAATGCAGCAATGGCCTGCGCTGGAGATGATCTCCGTCATTGGTGTGGGCATGGACGGCATTGATCTGGAAGCTGCTGCGGCGCAAGGCATTGCAGTGCGCAATACGTCCGAGGTGTCCACCGAAGATATTGCCGATCACACGCTGGCCTTGCTGCTGACAGCCACGCGACAGATTTTGCAGGCGCATCAGTTTGTGCAGCAGGGACGCTGGTTGCAGGGGCGTTATCCGCCCGGCATGCGTTTTTCAGGTCGGCGCATGGGCATCGTCGGCCTGGGGCGCATCGGCAGCGCCGTCGCCAGACGGGCGCAGGCCTTTGACATGTCGATTGCCTATACCGGAAGAGCACGCAAATTGGATGTCAAATATCGCTGGTATGACAGCGTGCAGGAGCTGGCTGCGGCGGTGGACTTTCTGGTGGTCTGCGCCAGTGGCGGCTCGCAAACACGGGGATTGATTGATGCCGAAGTGCTGCAGGCTCTGGGTCCGCAGGGTGTGCTCGTCAATATTGGCCGAGGCTCGATAGTCGATGAAGGGGCTTTGGTGCAGGCGCTGCAAAGCCGCACCATTGCCGCTGCAGCACTGGATGTCTTTGTCAACGAGCCCGAAGTGCCGTCCGCTTTGAGGGAGCTGCCCAATATCGTGCTCACACCGCACATGGCCAGCTCTACCCAGCAAGGTCTACAAGCCATGCTGGAGCAGGCAGAGACGCATCTGCTTGAACACTTCGGCATGACTGAAGCAACAGGCTGAGAAAAAATCAAGTTTCTGCCATGCCAATCAAGGTTTAAGCCAGGTGCTTGACCTTTACATGATGTCAATCTCTACAGTGGCATTCAACGTGAATGGAGAAAGCCATGAATGCATTGACGAAGAACGGCGCTTTCGAGCTGTCGGTGGAAGGAATGACCTGCGCATCCTGCGTTGGCCGAGTGGAACGCGCGCTGAAAAAGGTGCCTGGCGTACAAGGCGCGGTGGTCAATCTGGCCACTGAAAAAGCCAGCCTGACCATCGAGGATCCAGCCCAGGCTTCGGTCATCCTGCCGCAGGTCGTGGCGGCTATCGAAAAAGCTGGCTATGCCGTGCCCGCGCAAAGCGTGGACTTGCAAGTCGATGGCATGACATGTGCTTCCTGCGTGGGTCGGGTGGAGCGTGCGCTGAGGAAAGTGCCCGGCGTGCAAAGCGCCACCGTGAACCTAGCCACAGAGCGCGCCAGCGTGCAGTGGCGGGGCGATACCGATGTGAATGCGTTGATTGCCGCCATTGAAAAAGCAGGCTACGAAGCCCGGCCCTTGGTGCAAAGCGCCGGTGTGGCTGGCGAAGACGCGACGGCCCAGCGCCAGGCGGCGGAGCGTGAATCGCTCAAGCGCTCTCTGATCTTTGCCACCGTGTTTGCGCTGCCCGTGTTCCTTCTGGAAATGGGCGGCCACATGGTGCCCGCTTTTCACCACTGGATTGCGGGCACGATCGGCACGCAAAACAGTTGGTACATCCAGTTTGTGCTGACGGCCCTGGTGCTGGCTGTTCCTGGTCGCCGCTTCTTTGAAAAGGGCGTTCCCGCCTTGCTGCGCGGTGCGCCCGATATGAACTCTTTGGTGGCGGTGGGCACCTCGGCGGCGTTTGCCTATTCGGTGGTGGCAACCTTTATGCCGACCTTGCTGCCCGCAGGCACGGTCAATGTGTACTTTGAGGCTGCAGCCGTCATCGTGGCCCTGATCCTTTTGGGTCGTTTTCTGGAGGCCAGGGCCAAAGGCAATACGTCTGAAGCCATTCGCCGTCTGGTGCAGCTGCAGGCCAAGACCGCCCGCGTGCGCCGCGATGGCGTGGTGCAGGAAATCGACATTGCGCAGGTGCATGCCGGTGATGTGATTGAGGTGCGCCCCGGTGAGCGCATCCCAGTCGATGGCGAGGTTATCGAAGGCCAAAGCTTTGTCGACGAATCCATGATCAGCGGCGAGCCCGTTCCGGTCGAGAAAATGCTGGGCGCTGAAGTGGTGGGCGGTACCGTCAACCAGAACGGCGCGCTGGCCTTCAAGGCCACCAAAGTTGGTGCCGATACCCTGCTGGCGCAGATCATTCGCATGGTGGAGCAGGCCCAGGGCAGCAAGCTGCCAATTCAGGCGCTGGTCGACAAGATCACCATGTGGTTTGTGCCCGCCGTGATGGCGGCTGCGCTGCTGACGTTTGGCGTCTGGCTGATCTGGGGGCCTGATCCCGCGCTGAGCTTTGCGCTGGTCAATGCCGTGGCCGTGCTCATCATTGCCTGCCCTTGCGCCATGGGCCTGGCCACGCCCACCTCCATCATGGTGGGCACGGGCCGCGCTGCGCAAATGGGCGTGCTGCTGCGCAAGGGCGAAGCCTTGCAGCAATTGAAGGACGCCAAGGTGGTGGCCGTGGACAAGACCGGCACGCTGACCAAGGGCCGCCCCGAGCTGACCGATCTGGTGCTGGCCGCAGGCTTTGGGCGGGGCCAGGTTCTGGCACTGGTGGCGGCGGTAGAAGACCGTAGTGAGCACCCGATTGCGCGAGCCATTGTGGATGCTGCCAAGGCCGAAGGCTTGCAGATTCCGGTCATCAGCGATTTTGAATCGGTCACCGGCTTTGGTGTGCGTGCCGAGGTCGATGGCGATGGCATCAAGTACAGGGTCGAGATTGGTGCTGACCGCTTCATGCGCAAGCTGGGGCTGAATGTGGATGACTTTGCGGCGGAGTCGGGTCGGCTGGGTGATGAAGGCAAGACGCCTTTGTACGCCGCCATCAACGGTCAGCTGGCCGCCATGATTGCCGTGGCTGACCCGATCAAAGACACCACCAAACCGGCGATTGAAGCCTTGCATGCGCTGGGCCTGAAGGTGGTGATGATCACCGGCGACAACCGCCGCACCGGTGAAGCGATTGCGCGCCTGCTGGGTATTGATGAAGTCGTGGCCGAGGTGTTGCCCGGCGGCAAAGTGGATGCCGTGCAGCGCCTCAAACAGGAGCACGGCATGCTGGCCTATGTGGGCGACGGCATCAACGATGCGCCTGCGCTGGCCGAGGCCGATGTGGGCATTGCCATTGGCACGGGCACCGATATTGCAATTGAGGCGGCGGATGTGGTGCTGATGTCGGGTGATCTCTCGGGAGTGCCCAATGCGATTGCCTTATCCAAGGCCACGATGAAGAACATTGGCGAGAACCTGTTCTGGGCTTTTGCCTATAACGTGGCGCTGATTCCTGTGGCTGCGGGTCTGCTATATCCGTTCAACGGCACGCTGCTGTCGCCGGTGTTTGCGGCCGGGGCCATGGCGCTGTCCAGCGTGTTTGTGCTCTCCAATGCGCTGCGCCTCAAGCGCTTCAAGCCTGCGCTCTGATGGCTGGCCTGAAGGTGGCGCTGATGCCGCACCACCTTCAGGCGGTCAATTGGATTCCTTTTTTCATAGCTTCAAGCTCTTATGAATAAAGGGGTTGCGGCCTATTAAACGCAAAAAAGCGCTGAATTCAGCGCTTTTTTGATGGGCGGAAGGCTTAGCGAGGTAGCTGCGGCACATCCACAAAATCATCCAGGCTCAGGCCTTTTTCGGCCAGCAGGGCTTCGAGTACGGGCTTCAAACGGCCCAGGCTCGCCTCCACGGTTTCGCGAACGGTATCAACCACCACTTGCGTGCTGCGCTCGATTTCGATGTTCACGAGATCTCCCACCTTCTTGTCGCCAAACACCGTCATGCGCAAAGTCTCGGGAATCAGCCAGACCTCGAACCAGCCTTCTTTGCGGTTGACTTCCGCGACCGTGAGGCTGGCACCGTTGACGGCGATATAGCCCTTGGCAAAAACGTAGGGGCGAAACGCTTGGGGAATGCCAAAGCGGATCTTGTGATTGGTGTCGGTCTTGACGATTTCCAGCAGCGGAGCGGTGAAGTCCACATGGCCCGATAGCGGGTGGCCACCAATCTCGGCCCCATCCTTGGCGGCACGCTCCACATTGACGGCATCACCCACCTGGTACTGACCCAGCGTGGTGATGTTCAGGCTTTGCAGCATCACATCAAAGGTGGCGCTCGTTGGCGAGAGGTTTTCGGTCACCGTCAGGCACACACCGTCGTGCGAAACGCTGGCACCAATGGCCAGATCCTCGCAAAAGCCTTCGGGGAATTCCATGGTGAAGGTGCGCAGACCATCCTGGTCGCGCAGCGCGGCAATGTTTGCCACGGCTTGGATGATGCCGGTGAACACGGGGCTGTCTCTCTTCTCAACAGGCGGGCGCAAGGCGCGGGCCTTGGTTCAAAACAGCTATTTTGCCTGCGTTGTGGCAGTGCTTCAGGCGAAGGCGGACTGGCCTTCCCAGAAGCCGCTGATTAAGCCTTCAGGCTTTTTCAGAGCGCGAACCCATGCGCAATCAGGCCAGGCATCCATCTGCACATTCATGCCGGCAAACACGCCATAGCCAGGGCCGGCGGCAATCACGCCATCGGCTTGCAGGGTCTCGCCCGTGCGAATGCTGCAGGCTGCGCGGATATCGCCCAGTGACTTGATGCCCCAGCCGGCCTGAATATGGTTGCCGCACTCGATGTGGTCATGGCTGGCAATGCCGTTGCCCACCTCCAGCAGGCCTTGCACGGTGATCGCGCCTGTGGCACGCAAGCCCTTGCCGCAGCGCAGCATGCCTTGTACGTTGATCTCGCGGTCAGTCTGGACGCCGCCCTTGATGTCTACATTGCCGCTGCACACCAGCTCCCATCCCGCACGCAGTTCTGCGGCGCGGATATGGGCGGGCGCATCGCCTTGCACATTGCCTTGCACTTCCACGCTCCACGCGGCCTTGATGCTGCCGCCTGCCTGCAGCAGCTCATTGCAGAAGATGGCACCACCGCTTTGAATGTCTTCACCCACTTCCAGCTTGCCCGCGCGTATGCCGCCGCCCACCTGCAGGCCACGGCCCACCAGCAACTGCCCCGGCACGCGCACATCGCCGTGCACAATCAGCGTGCCGGCATAGACGAAGTTGTCCGCCTCAAGGTGATCCACTTCCAGCACGCTGTGGGTCGCGCCAAAGTTCTCCAGCAGCCAGCGGGCGTCATCCACACGGCCTGCGGCCACCTGCGTATCCATGGCGGCCTGGTAATCGCCGCCGCTCAGGTTGTTGCGCACAAACCAGCGGTAGCCCATGGCGCAAGGGTTTTTGCCGCGCAAAAAATTCTGTGTGAGTTCCATATCCATGGCTGACCTCCGAGTCGTCCGTTGAGCAAGGTGCGGCGCGTGGCAGGACGTGACCGTCGTGGTCTTGGACGTACCTTCCCCATGCACCTGGGGTGTGCTTGTTCTGGAAGGCCGTGCGGAGGATGTGAGAGCGTTGCTCTATGCCATCCGCACGGCGGCGGAAAGCATGGCCGTGACACCGCTGAGGCTCACGAATGCGGTCGGAATGCCATGGCGGCAGGTGTGCAGCTTTCGCAGCGCGCAGGCACGCGCAGGCAGCTCTGCAATCAATGCAAAGCGGCGCAAACGGGCAGCGGTGGAAAGGTGGGTGCAGGCCATGGATAGATGGAGCAATAGAGCCGCAATTATGCCTTCTCGGTTTTTTTCGGTCTTGTGCACTGGTATGCACGGCGTGTTAGCGCCTTGGCGTGCCGGTTCCCGTGTGCAGCGCAAGGCATCGTTGCTTTGGGTAACATCAGCTCCCCTTGCGGGCGCGCGCACGGCTCTTGGGTCTTGTCAGGCCACAGCCTTGAAATGCGCAGCGCCTTGCCCTGAAATTGCAGCTGCAGACCCGCCTTGATCGGGTCTGGGCGTTGAGACCATTCATGACTCAAAACACCCCCCCTTCTTTTTTAAGCCGCATCGCCATTGCGATTGGCAGCTTTTTCGCCATCCTCGGCAACGGCCGTCTGGCCGCCGATGTGACACGTGTGCGTGCTGGTGAGGCCTTTGCCGCTGACGTGGCGCCCCAGGAAGTGCGCGTCGAAGTACCGGTCGAGAAGATCGTCGAAGTCCATGTGGAAGTGCCCGTGGAGAAAATCGTCGAAAAGACGGTAGAGAAACGCGTTGAAGTCCCCGTCGAAAAAACCATCGAAGTGGAAAAACTGGTGGCCACCGACACGGCCGCCCTGCAACTGCTGGGCTTGATGCAGCGCGAAGCACGCTTTGTGGACTTTATTCAAGAAGACGTAGCCCCGTATACCGACGCTGAAATTGGTGCCGCCGCTCGCGTGGTGCATGAAGGCTGCCGCAAGGTGCTGCGCGAGCATTTCGCCATTGCACCTGTGCGTGCCGAAGCCGAAGGCAGCCGCATCACCCTGCAAGCCGGTTTTGACGCCGCTGCCGTGCGCCTGACCGGCAATGTCGTCGGCCAGGCCCCGTTCACCGGCACGCTGAGCCACCGTGGCTGGCAGGTCACCGATGTCAAGCTGCCCCAGCTGACCGATATTCAGGCCGCCTTTGTTCTGGCCCAGGCCGAAGTGGAGCTGTAAGCCATGAATATGTTTGCCTCCATCGCCGCATCCGGCGCGGCTCAAACGGCAGCCTCTACTCCTGATTCCGTAGCTGCTACCGCTCAATCTGTAAGCGCTACAGGCCCAAATAACACTCAAAATTCCGGTGCGCAGTTCAGCATCGGTATTGACCTGGGTACCACGCACTGTGCGCTGTCCTATGTGGACAAAATCGCCAGCGATGGCGACCAGATCGTGCAAGGCGTGCTGGACATCCTCCAGCTCTGCGCCCCTGCCAGCGTCGAAGCCAAGCCGCTGCTGCCATCTTTTCTCTATCTGCCGCATGAGAGCGAACTGAGCGAGGCCGAGCGCACGCTGCCTGGCGCTGCATCCAGCGACTTCATCACCGGCGAATTCGCCCGCAGCCGTGGCGCGGCCACGCCCATCCGTCTGGTCAGCAGTGCTAAAAGCTGGCTCTGCCACCCCGGTGTGGATCGCCGCTCGCCCCTGCTGCCCGCCGATGCGCCCGAAGAAGTCAGCCGCATCTCGCCGCTGACGGCATCGATTCGCTATCTGGAGCATCTGCGCTGGGCGTGGGAGCAAGCCCACCCCGAGGCACCGTTTGCCCAGCAAGACATCACCGTCACCATCCCCGCATCGTTTGACCCCGCTGCACGCGAGCTGACGGCCGAGGCCTGCAAGGCGGCCGGCTTTGCCAACCTGACCCTGCTGGAAGAGCCGCAGGCCGCGCTCTACAGCTGGATTCAGGCCAGCGGCGGTCAGTGGCGCAAGCAAGTGCAGCACGGCGACATCATTCTGGTGGTGGACGTGGGCGGCGGCACCACCGACCTCTCGCTGATCGCCGTGCGCGAGCGCGAAGGCAATCTGGAGCTGCAACGCATTGCTGTGGGTGAGCACATCTTGCTCGGTGGCGACAACATGGACCTGGCGCTGGCCTACGGCGTGGCCCGCAAGCTGGCACAGGAAGGCAAGCAGCTGGACGCCTGGCAAACCCGCGCGCTGGCCCACGGCTGCCGCGCGGCCAAAGAGCAATTGCTGGCTGACGCGAACCTGCAATCCGTGCCCGTGGTTGTGCCCAGCCGCGGCAGCAAGCTTATCGGCGGCAGCATCCGCACCGAAGTCACGCGTGACGAAGTGTTGGCCATGCTGGTCGAAGGCTTCTTTCCCAAGGTCGCGGTCAGCGCCAAACCCCAGACCCGCGCCCGCGCGGCGCTCACGCAACTGGGCCTGCCCTATGCACAAGATGCCGCAGTCACGCGCCATCTGGCCGCCTTCCTGAGCCGCCAGGTCAACGCACTGGCCGATATTGACGGCCTGAACGCAGAGCAGACGGACGGCTCCACCTTCCTGCACCCCACGGCAATCCTGTTCAACGGCGGCGTACTCAAGGCACCGCAAATCGAGCAGCGCATTCTGGAAGTCATCAATGGCTGGCTGGATGAGGAAGCGTCGGAGCCCGCCCGCCTGCTGGATGGTGCCAACCTGGATCTGGCTGTCGCCCGTGGCGCGGCCTATTACGGCCATATCGCCACCAGCGGCCGCGGCGTGCGCATCCGCGGCGGCACGGCCCAGTCGTACTACGTGGGCGTGGAATCGAACATGCCCGCCATTCCCGGCATGGAGCCGCCCCTGTCCGCCCTGTGCCTGGCACCGTTCGGCATGGAAGAGGGCACGGAAGTGGCCTTGAGCGATCTGGAACTGGGTCTGGTCGTTGGCGAGCCCGTGCGCCTGCGCTTCTTCGGCTCCTCCGTGCGCCGCACCGATGTTGTCGGCACCATGCTGGACTTCTGGGGCCCGGAAGAGCTGGTCGAGTTGCAGGAAATCGAGCTGAACTTGCCAGCGGCCGGTCGTGCGGCGGGTGAAGTCGTTCCTGTCACGCTGGAAGCGCGTGTCACCGATATTGGTACGCTGGAACTCAATGCGGTGCCCGTGGGTGGCACTGACCGCTGGAAGGTGGAATTTGATGTGCGCGCCGAGACTTCGGTTGAAGCGGCTGAGTAAAGCGGTTTAAACACTTGAAGGCCAAAGCCCGCTGACCGATGGGTTGGCGGGTTTTTTTGTTGGTGATTATTTATGGCTATAGCGCTTATGTAGAAAGCGCGACTAGCTATGTTTTTTTGTGCTGACGCTTGCTATTGCATTGCTGTTCGAGGCCGGTTTGTCGCACCGGAAGGCGACTTACTTTCTTGCTCGTGCAAGAAAGTAAGCAAAGAACACGCCCCGACTGTCTACGTCCCTGCGCTTCGCTACGGGCAAACCTGCGTCACGCCATTCAGTCTGCGGTACCGCCCAACTCGCTGCGCGCTTGCAGCGCTTCGCTCAGACAAACGGCGGCAAGTCAGAGCACGAAGCATTGGCACTCTTCGGTGCCAATGCCCGTAGCCTGAATCGCGTGCCGCAGGCGCAGACACACGGGTGGATGCGGGTACGGACGGCCTGCCAGAGTTGTGACGAAATCAGCCTCTAGCGCTTATCTGGATTGCGGTAGCGGCTATGAAATCTGAAAGAAGCTATCCCGCATCCAGTATCGCCCCTTGTGCCCAGGCCTGCGACGGCAAGTTCTTGGGGCTGGCAGTTGCACCGAAGAGTGCAACTGCATCCTCATCAAATTTGCGGCAAGCTGTTTGAGCGGAGAGCGAAGCTCACAGCGAGTTTTGCCGCACAGCTCCAAGAACTTGATGGCGCAGGTTGCCCCGCAGCGCAGCGAAGGGGACGTGGGTAGCAGGGGCTGGCTCTTTGCCTACTTTCTGGCCGCAGAAAGTAGGTCGGCAAGGCGGGCCGAGACCCGCCCTCTGTCCATTAATCAGGCATGAAGTCAAAACCAGACAAAAGCCAAACAAGCCGCCAGCCCAATCACATTAAGCGCAGCAAGCTATCAAAAAGTGCCTGAGCGGCGAGAGTGCTAGCCCCCCAAGCCTCTCCATCCCATCCCGCAATTCAGGCATACAGCTCTTGTTACGATCGGCGACACAGTTTTACGTGCTTCCGTTTCAGCCCATGCATCCACCTCGCCCAACCTACATCGTCGGCATCGACCTCGGCACCAGCCACACCGTGGCGGCCAGCGTGGGGGTGGCTGGGGTGGCTGCAGATATTGAGTTGCTCAACATGGCGCAGCGCAGCACGGCGGGCGAGGTGATTTCACAAGCCTTGCTGCCCTCTGTGCGCTACCAGGCGGCACCCGGCGAGCTGGGCGATAGCTGGCAGCAGCCGTGGCCGCCGCAAGGCGCTGATGTGCAAGCTCCCGCTGTCATTGGCCGCTGGGCGCGCGATTTGGGTGCTGCCGTGCCGGGACGGCTGGTGGCCAGCGCCAAAAGCTGGCTCTCGCACACCGGTGTAGACCGCACTGCGCCCATCCTGCCCTGGGGGGCTGGGGATGATGTCGCCAAGCTGTCGCCGCTGGCGGCGTCGGCCTCCTATCTGGCCCACGTCAAAGCCGCCTGGGACAGGGCCCATCCTGAAGCACCGCTGCACCAGCAAAGCGTGGTGCTGACGGTGCCCGCCTCGTTTGACGAAGGTGCCCGGGCGCTGACGCTGGAGGCGGCGCAACTGGCGGGCCTGCCCGGCGTGCAGTTGCTGGAAGAACCCAAGGCCGCATTCCACGACTGGCTGGTGCTGCAAGGTGAGCAACTCGCGCCGCAACTGGCCGATAGCCGACTGGTGCTGGTGGTCGATGTGGGCGGCGGTACGACAGACCTGACCTTGATTCGTGTCGCAAAAGCGCTCGACGGTGGCCTGCCCACGCTGACCCGCACCGCCGTGGGCGAGCATTTGATGCTGGGCGGAGACAACATGGATCTGGCGCTGGCGCATCAGCTCGAACTGGCTTTTGCCGACGAAGGTAGCAAGCTGCCTGCCCAGCGTTTTGCCCAGCTGGTGCAGCGCTGCCGCATGGCCAAGGAGCAGTTGCTGGCTGCGGATGCGCCCGATCACGTCAGCATTACCTTGCTGGGCGGCGGTAGCCGTTTGCTGGCCGCCACGCAGACGGCCACGCTGACCCGTGGGCAGGTACAGCAGCAGGTGGTTGAAGGCTTTTTGCCGCCCGCTCAGATCACTGATCTGCCCAGCAAGCGCCAAGGCGCGCTGCGCGGCTTTGGCCTGCCGTACCCGGCCGATGCCGCCATCAGCCGCCATCTGGCGCAATTTTTGAGTTTGCAGGCGGGCGGCGCGCTGCCAGATACCGTGCTGCTCAATGGCGGCGTATTTCACGCCCATGCGCTGGTTGAGCGGCTGACCGACTTGCTCAGCCGCTGGCGCGGCAGCCCCGTACGGGTGCTGCACAACCCGCATCCTGACTGGGCCGTGGCCCGTGGCGCAGCGGCCTATGGGCTGGCACGGGTGCAGGCTGAGCGGCAAGCTGCATCAGAAGTAAATCAGCCCGCAGCGCAAGCACAGAAAGCGCCAGCAGCTATCAAAAATAGTATTCCGCACATTGGCGGCGGCGCAGCGCGCAGCTACTGGTTGCTGCTGCCCGGCAAAAAAGGCGAAACACCCCAAGGCCTTTGCCTGCTGCCACGCGGCACGGAAGAGGGCGTGCGCATCGTGCTTTCCGGGCGGCGTTTTGCCCTCAAGCTGGGGCAGGCCGTGCGCTTTAATTTGCTGGCCAACAGCCAGAGCCACGCCCCCGTGCAGGCCGGGCAGATTGCGCCGCTGATGGGTGATGGCTGGGTAGAGCTGCCGCCGCTGGCGACCGTGCTGCCTGCGCCGGAAGGCGTGGCCGCTGCGCAGGTCGAAGTGCAGTTGCAGGCCTGCATGAGTGAGGTGGGCACGCTGGAAGTGCGTTGCGTGGCGGTGCAGGATGCTGCGCAGTCCTGGTTGCTGCCTTTTGCTGTGCGCGGTGCGGTTTCTTCAGAAACCATAGCTGTCAGCGCAGATGCATCAAGCGCAGAGGGCCAAAAAAGCTTGAATTCTCTGGCCGCCAAACTGCCAGAAGCCGTGGCGCTGATTGACCGTATTTTTGGCGCGCAGGCACAAGAAGTCACCGGCAAGGAAGTGCGCCAGCTGCGCCCGTCGCTGGAGAAAATTCTGGGCCCCCGCGATAGCTGGGATGTGGGCCTGCTGCGCGCCTTGTTTGATGCGCTGCTGAGCCGTGCCAAACGCCGCCGCCGCACGGCCGACCATGAGCGTGTGTGGCTCAACCTCGCAGGCTGGTGTCTGCGCCCCGGCGTGGGGGCCGAGTTGGATGGCTGGCGCATCACCCAGGTCTGGGCGCTGTACGCTGCAGGGCTGGGTCACGCCAAAGAGTCTGCCAACTGGACGGAGTGGTGGGTGTTCTGGCGCCGCGTGGCCGCTGGCTTGAACGAGGCCCAGCAGATGGAATTGCTGGAAGACGTGGCCGACCAGATGCAAAAGGCCGTGCAGCAGACCACAAGATCCGGCGGCAAGACCAGCCACGGCAGTTACGACGACATGCTGCGCCTGTTCGCCGCCATGGAGGCCGTGCCCTGGCAGTACCGCCAGGAAATGGGTCAGTGGATGCTGCAGCGCCTGAAACGCCCGGATGAAACCGTGCAGACCTGGTGGGCCATAGGCCGTCTGGCGGCACGCCAGTCGTTGGCGGCGAATGCGCATCGGGTCATGCCGCCCGAGGCAGCGCAGGAGTTTCTCAATGCCACGCTGGCGCAGGACTGGCGCAAGAACGAGACTGCTATGTTTGCTGTCGTGCAAATGGCGCGAATGACCGGCGATCGCGCCCGCGACCTGCCTGATGAGGTACGCGCGCAGGTGCTGGAGAAGATGCGCAGCAGCGGAGCCCCCGAGCGCTGGATCGCCATGGTCGAGCAGGTGGTGCAGATGCAGGCCGAGGACCAGAAACGCAGTCTGGGCGACAGCCTGCCACCGGGGCTGGTGCTGCTCTAAAGTCGCTCGAACGACTGATGCCCCAACGATTGATCTTCTTTTTTCTGCCAGATGCCTTTGAACACTGCTGCTCAGTTCCGTCGCTCCCGTTTTTGGCTGGCGATTCTTATCCTGCTGGTCATCGCCATCGGCCTTGCCTCTCGCCGGGGTTATGTGCCGTTCCCTGCGGTGCTGGGAAATTACCCCGGTGATGCGCTCTGGGCATGGGTGGTATTGCTGTGCGTGGCCTGGGTGCGGCCCGCCATCACGCGGACCCGGCTGGCGAGCTGGTCGCTGGTGATCGCCTTTGCCATCGAGTTTCTGCAGCTCTACCAAGCCCCGTGGATGCAGGCCCTGCGCGCCAACAAGCTGGCGTATCTGGTTCTGGGCAATGGTTTTGATCCGCTGGATCTGGTGGCTTATGCGGCAGGAATTGCTCTGGGTCTTGCGGTCGATCGTGGCTGGGAGAGGGCAGGTCTGCGCAGGGGCTGAGATGGCATGAATCGTGCTGCTTTTCTCGAGCATAAGCATGACGAAAAGCACTACCCCATGAAAACGCCCTTGCACTATCTGGTGGCGGCTCGGCAAAGCGAGATGGCCGAGCTGGAGCAGATCAGCCGCGCCAGTACGCTGGTGGCCAGCATGTCCGAGCTCGTCCACGCGCTGCAGAAGGAGCGCGGGCTGTCCAATATCTTTCTGGCCAGCGGCGGGGCACAGGCGCAGCAGGTGTTGCAGGCCCATCTGCCGCAGGTGGACGAGGCCATGGCCCGCGTTTGCGGGGTGCTGGAGGCATTGGGAGAGCGCTCCCCGGGCGCGCACGGGGCGCGTCTGTTTAATGCGATTGCCAATGCGCTGCAGGGCTTCGAGGCTTTGCCCTTGCTGCGCCGCAAGCGCGATGCGCTGGAGCTGAGCGCTGAGGATTGCACGCAGGCGTTGATCCGCATGATTGCCGCCTGCCTGACCGTGGTGTTCGAGGCGGCAGACAGTGCCAGCGATCCCGATGTCGCAAGACTGCTGGTGGCGCTGTTTCATTTCATGCAGGGCAAGGAACTGGCGGGACAGGAACGTGCGACGGGGGCTGCGGCCTTTACCAGCGGCATCAGCAAGCCGGAGCGCCAGCGCCATTGGCTGCATCTGATCGAATCGCAGGATCGCTGCTTTCAGGTGTTTGCGGATTTCGCCAGCGAGGCTGGCGCAGAGCGCTGGCAACTGCAGTGCGGCAGCTGTCCCGATATGACGGTGATCGAGCGCCTGCGCCGCATCGGCTGCACGGCAGGGCATGGCGCACCTCTGGATGGCAGCTTGAGTTTGCCCTGGTTTGAAGCCTGCTCCAGCCGGCTGGATGCCATGCACCAGATTGAGGCATTTCTGGCGCTGGAGCTTCAGGCGCAATGCCTGAAGAAACTCGACCAGGCGGGCGCGGCCCTGGCCCAGCAGCAGGCACTGCTGGAGTCCATGCTGGCGCCTGCGACTCGCGCAGAGGCTGCCGCGGCCTTTATCCTCAGTCCCGCGCAGTCTGGCGTGGCCCTGCCTGCCGAAGGTGCTTATGGGCTGCAGCTGGAGAAAAGCATTGTGGGACTGGTGCAGGAGCAGGCAGCCCGGCTGCAGGATATGCAGACCGAGATCGACAAGGCGCGCTCCACGCTGAAGGAGCGCAAGACCATAGAACGCGCCAAGGGCGTGCTGATGAATTACCGCCAGTTGAGCGAGGGCGATGCCTACAAGCTGATCCGTCAGACAGCCATGAACCAGAACCGGCGCATGCTGGATGTGGCCGAGGCCATTCTGGCGACGGTAGATCTGCTGCCTGGCAGCACCAATTCGTAGCATGGGGTCGCATGGGTTGTTGCGGCGCACCAAAGTCGGGCTGAAATCGGGCGCAAGTCGTTTTCTTTCGAGTGCGAAAGGTCTGGCACGGTTTGTGCATGACTGTTGATGTCAAGCAGACCAAAGGCGGTCGCGCTTAAAGCGTTATTACGAGTGACCTGGGACAACGGCGTCCTTTTCTCCTCTCATCCGAGGAGGGAAGGACGCCGTTTTGTTTTCCGGATCGCCTTCACCACGATTCTTGATGGAGTTTTCTCATGAGCAAGCGCCTTTTCCCATCCCCAGTTCTTTCTCAGGAGTCTGGCCGCAGAGACTTTCTGCGCGTTGCAGGCGGTGCCGCACTCTATGGGGCATTAGGTCACCACGGCGTCTGGGCTGCGGGCTCGGATGTCCCCGAGAAGAAGGAAGTCAAGATTGGCTTTATCCCGCTGACGGATTGCGCCAGCGTGGTCATGGCGTCGGTGCTGGGTTTCGATCAGAAATACGGCGTGAAGATCGTCCCCAGCAAGGAAGCGAGCTGGGCCAGCGTGCGCGACAAAATGGTCAATGGCGAGCTGGACTTTGCCCATGTGCTGTACGGACTGGTCTACGGCCTGCATCTGGGCATTGGTGGCCCCAAAAAAGACATGGCGGTGCTGATGAACCTGAACAACAACGGTCAGGCCATCACCCTGTCCAAAGCGCTGGCTGACAAGGGCGCTGTGGATGGCGCAAGCCTCGCCCAAGTGATGGCCAAGGAAAAGCGCGAATACACGTTTGCAAGCACCTTCCCCACCGGCACCCATGCCATGTGGATGCACTACTGGCTGGCGGCGGCAGGCATCAACCCGCTGTCAGGTGCCAAACTGATCACCGTGCCGCCGCCCCAGATGGTGGCGAATATGCGCGTGGGCAATATGGACGGCTTTTGCGTGGGCGAGCCGTGGAACCATCGCGCCATCATGGACGGCATAGGCATCACGGCCAACACCACGCAGGACATCTGGAAGGACCACCCCGAAAAAGTGCTGGGCACCACGGGCGACTTTGCCAACAAAAATCCCAACACCTGCCGCGCCGTGATGATGGCGATTCTGGAGGCTAGCCGCTGGATTGATGCCAGCCTGCAAAACAAGATGAAGATGGCCGAGACCGTGGCCCAGAAGTCGTATATCAACACCAGCGTGGACGCCATCAATCAGCGCATTCTGGGGCGCTACCAGAACGGTCTGGGCAAGACCTGGGACGACCCCAACCACATGAAGTTCTTCAACGATGGTGCGGTGAACTTCCCTTATCTGTCGGATGGCATGTGGTTCCTGACCCAGCACAAGCGCTGGGGCCTGCTCAAGAGTCATCCCGACTATCTGGCCGTGGCCAAGCAGATCAACCGCATTGACCTGTACACGCAGGCGGCAAGCCAGCTGAAGGTGAACGTGCCCAAGGATGCCTTGCGCAGCAGCAAGCTGATGGACGGCGTGGTGTGGGATGGCAAGAACCCCGCCCAGTACGCCGACAGTTTCAAGATCAAGGCCTGAGGCCGACACCCCCAAGGAGATTCACCATGGTCAGTGCCGCACTTCCATCCCGTCTTGAACTGGATCCTCCCCATGATCCGCAACTGGCCATACAGGCGGCCAACGATGCACGCTTGAATGCTTCCAAAGAGATAGCTGATAGCGCAGAACCTGCAAGGGTTACAGTGAAAAAAGAATCAAAACCCAAAGCGGCATCTGCTGCAGCCGTTGCGCCCGTTGTGTTTCCACCCAGCCGCTGGCGCCAGCGTGCTGAAGGACTGATGGGCTCGGTGCTGCCGCCGCTGCTGGGGCTGGCGCTGCTGGTGGGCTTGTGGTCCATCGTCTCCAGCACCACGGGCCACAGTATTCCCACCCCGGCAGAGACATGGACGCAGGCGGTCGAGGTTTTTCGCGATCCGTTCTATCGCAACGGCCCCAACGATCAGGGGGTGGGCTGGAACGTGCTGTCGTCGCTGCAGCGCGTGGCGCTGGGTTTTGGCTTGGCGGCGCTGGTGGGCATTCCGGCAGGCTTTTTGATCGGGCGCTTCAACTTTCTCTCGCGCATGTTCAATCCGCTGATCAGCCTGCTGCGTCCCGTGTCGCCGCTGGCCTGGCTGCCGATTGGCCTGCTGGTGTTCAAGGGGGCGAACCCGGCCGCCATCTGGACCATCTTCATCTGCTCCATCTGGCCCATGGTTATCAACACCGCTGTCGGTGTGCAGCGTGTGCCGCAGGATTACATGAACGTGGCGCGGGTGCTGAACCTCAGCGAATGGAAGATTGCCACCACCATCCTCTTTCCCGCCGTGCTGCCCTATATGTTGACGGGCGTGCGCCTGGCCGTGGGCACGGCCTGGCTGGTGATTGTGGCTGCCGAGATGCTGACCGGTGGCGTGGGCATTGGCTTCTGGGTCTGGGACGAGTGGAACAACCTCAACGTCAAGAACATCATCATCGCCATCTTCGTGATTGGCATTGTGGGCCTGTTGCTGGAATGGGCGCTGGTCAAGCTGGCTTCGGCCTTTACGTTTGAAGAGGTGAAGGCTTAACCCACCCCTGAGCCGCGCCTTCCGGTGTGTCACCCCCTCAAGGGGGCGCCACCGGTGGCCCGGCAAAGCCGGCTCCACGCTGGCCTTGAAAAAACAAGGAGTTCCTCATGCATACCTCTCTCAGCACCAAGTTCATTGAAATCCAGGATGTCGAGCAGACCTTCAAGACCGCCAAAGGCCTGTTTCCTGCGCTGCGTGACATCCAGCTCAATATCGCAAAGGGCGAGTTTGTGAGCCTCATCGGCCATTCGGGCTGCGGCAAGTCCACCTTGCTCAATCTGATTGCCGGGCTGACGGTGCCTACCAGTGGTGCACTGCTGTGCGCCAATAAGGAAATCAAAGGCCCCGGCCCCGAGCGCGCCGTGGTGTTCCAGAACCATTCGCTGCTTCCCTGGCTGACCTGCTGGGGCAATGTGCACCTGGCGGTGGAGCGTGTCTTTGCCAAGCGCGAAACCAAGGCGCAACTGGCAGCGCGCACTGACGCTGCGCTGGCCATGGTGGGCCTGACGCATGCCGCGCAAAAGCGCCCCGGCGAAATATCGGGCGGTATGAAGCAGCGCGTGGGCATTGCGCGTGCATTGTCCATGGAGCCGCAAGTGCTGCTGATGGATGAGCCGTTTGGAGCGCTGGATGCCTTGACCCGCGCCAAGCTGCAAGATGAGTTACTGGAGATCGTGGCCCGCACCCAAAGTACCGTGGTCATGGTGACCCACGATGTGGACGAGGCCGTGCTGCTATCCGACAAGATCGTCATGCTGACCAATGGGCCTGCCGCCACCATTGGCGAGGTGTTGCACGTAGAGCTTGCCCGCCCGCGCTGCCGCGTAGAGCTGGCCGAAGACCTGCAGTACCAGGGCTACCGCAAAGCCGTGATCGACTTTCTCTACACCCGCCAAGGGCATGTGGAGAAGGCGGCCTGAGTCTGCTAGGACTGCTTTGTCTACTTTCACATGGCGCCTTAGGGCGCCATGTTTGTTTTGATGCACTGCCATAAAGCGCGACTGCACGGAAATAGTGCATGTGGGAGGGCTCCCATGATATTGAGTAGGGCTGGGAAGCTGGCACAGCAATTGCATGTTTCTTGTTGTGGCCAAGGTGGGCCACAGGGTGATGGTGCAAGGCTGGACCAGATCCCAAAGACAAAGACGTCTGCGCGCTCATGCGAGTCATGAAGCGCGAGGCGTCTTTTTTGCGTTTTGCAAGCCCACGGGGACTGAGATGAAAAAATCCAAACTGGTCATGATTGGTAACGGAATGGCAGGTGTGCGCGCTCTGGAAGAGCTGCTGACCATTGCCCCCGACCTGTACGACATCACGGTGTTTGGTGCCGAGCCACACCCCAACTACAACCGCATTCTGCTGTCTCCGGTGCTGGCGGGCGAGCAGACGCTGGCCGACATCGTGCTCAACGACTGGGCCTGGTACCAGGACAACCACATCCTGCTGCATGCGGGCTATACCGTCACGGCGGTGGATCGCGCCCGCCGCACCGTGCATGCCACCAATGCGCAGGGTGAAACCATCAGCGCCGAGTACGACCGCCTCATCATGGCCACCGGCTCCAATCCCTTCATCCTGCCCATTCCCGGCAAGGATTTGCAAGGTGTGCTGGCCTACCGCGACATTGCCGATACCGAAGCCATGATTGAAGCGGCCAAGACGCTCAAGCACGCCGTGGTGATTGGTGGTGGCCTGTTGGGGCTGGAGGCCGCCAATGGTCTGATGAAGCGCGGCATGCAAGTCACCGTGGTGCATGTGGGCGACTGGTTGATGGAGCGGCAGCTAGACGACCAGGCCGGCCGCATGCTGCAAAAGTCGCTGGCCGAGCGCGGCATGCAGTTTTGCATGAAGGCGCAGACACAAGAGCTGGTTGGCAACGAGAGTGGCCGCGTGTGCGCTGTGCGCTTCAAGGACGGCAGCGAAGTGCCTGCCGATCTGGTGGTCATGGCCGTGGGCATTCGCCCCAACACCGAGCTGGCCGAGTCCATGCACCTGCATGTCAATCGTGGCATTGTGGTCAGCGACACGCTACAGACCGTGACCGACCCGCGCATCTATGCCGTGGGCGAGTGCGCGGCGCATCGCGGTATTGCCTACGGCCTGGTGGCACCGCTGTTTGAGCAGGGCAAGGTGCTGGCCAACCATCTGGCCGAGTTCGGCATTGGCCGCTATCTGGGCTCGCTGACATCTACCAAGCTCAAGGTCACGGGCATTGATCTGTTTTCGGCGGGCGACTTTCAGGGTGGCGGCGATACCGAAGAAATTCTGATGAGCGACCCTTATGCGGGCGTTTATAAAAAGCTGGTCATCAAGGACGACAAGCTGGTGGGGGCCTGCCTCTACGGCGACACGGTGGACGGCAGCTGGTACTTCAAGCTGCTGCGCGAAGGCCGCAGTGTGGCCGACATTCGCGACAAGCTGATGTTTGGTGAATCCAATCTGGGCGATACCGGTCACCAGGGCCAGAACAAGGCCGCAGCGCTGGCCGACAGCGACGAGGTTTGCGGCTGCAACGGTGTGACCAAGGGTGCCATCTGCAAGGCCATCAAGGACAAGGGACTGTTCACGCTGGAAGACGTGCGCAAGCACACCAAGGCCAGTGCCAGCTGCGGCTCGTGCACGGGGCTGGTCGAGCAGATCATCATGTTCACGGCGGGTGGCGACTACTCCGCATCGCCCAAGACCAAGGCCATGTGTGGCTGCACCGAGCATGGTCATCAAGCGGTTCGCGATGTGATTCGCACCCACAAGCTGTTGACCACGGATGCGGTGTTTCGTTTTATGGAGTGGCGCACGCCCAACGGCTGTGCATCGTGCCGTCCGGCGGTCAACTACTACCTGATCAGTACCTGGCCCAAGGATGCCAAGGACGATCCGCAAAGCCGCTTCATCAATGAACGCAGCCACGCCAATATCCAGAAAGACGGCACCTATAGCGTGATTCCGCGCATGTGGGGCGGCGAGACCACAGCCAGTGAGCTGCGCCGCATTGCCGATGTGGTGGACAAGTACGACATTCCTACCGTCAAGGTCACGGGCGGCCAACGCATCGACTTGCTGGGCGTGAAGAAGGAAGACCTGCAAGGCGTGTGGAACGACATAGGCATGCCATGCGGCCACGCTTATGCCAAGGCGCTGCGCACCGTCAAAACCTGCGTGGGCAGCGAATGGTGCCGCATGGGCACGCAGGACAGTACCCAGATGGGCAAGGATCTGGAACGCGCCATGTGGCGCATGTATGCCCCGCACAAGGTGAAGTTCGCCGTCAGCGGCTGCCCGCGCAACTGTGCGGAGTCCGGCATCAAGGACGTGGGCATCATCGGCGTCGATTCTGGCTGGGAGATGTATGTGGGCGGCAACGGCGGCATCAAGACCGAGGTGGCGCACTTCTTCGCCAAGCTCAAGACGGCAGAAGAAGTCATGGAGTACACGGGTGCCTTCATGCAGCTGTATCGCCTGGAAGGCTGGTACCTGGAGCGCACCGTGCACTACATCAACCGCGTGGGTCTGGATTACGTGAAGAAGCGCATTCTGGACGATGCACAAGGCCGCCAGGCGCTGTGGGAAGAGCTGCAGTTTGCGCTGGAAGGCGAGCCCGACCCCTGGTTTGAAACCGGCAAGGCCGCCGTGGATACGCGCCAGTTCCAGCCCTTAACGGCTGCGCAAACTGTGGCGATAACGGCCAGCGTCAGCGCCTGATTAAAAGCACCGAGGAGCCTGAAATGAGCGAATGGATTTCTATCTGCACGATTGACGACATCCCCGTGCTGGGCGCCCGCCGCGTGGCGCGTGCGCAAGGGTTGGATGTGGCCGTATTCCGCAACGCCGAAAACGAAGTCTTTGCCCTGCTGGACCGCTGCCCGCACAAGGGCGGGCCGTTGTCGCAAGGCATTGTGTTTGGCCGCAGCGTGGCCTGCCCGTTGCACAACTGGACGATTGCGTTGAGCAGTGGCGAGGCCACTGCACCCGACGAAGGCTGCACGCCGTACTTCAGCGTACGGGTGGAGGGTTCAGAGGTGCAGCTGCGTGCCGATGAGCTGGCCAGCCGTGCACTGGAGCAGACACGGCCCCATGCGGGCCCGGCGCACTGCAGCGGCAAACCAGCCTGCGCTGCGGCCTAAGTTTTTTTGCTATAGATGTAATAGCGATTGGCGCTTATTGAATGAGCGCCAGAGCCCAAAAACACTGAAAGCCTGCCATGCCTGAGACCCGATCCACCTGCCCTTACTGCGGCGTTGGCTGTGGAGTCATCATTGAGTCGGATGGCGTGCAAATCACCGGCGTGCGGGGCGACCCTGATCACCCTGCCAATGGAGGACGCTTGTGCACCAAGGGCAGTACTTTGCACCTGACGGCCGCGCCCGTGCACGCCCAGCAATCACGGCTGCTGCAGCCCCTGCGCAGATTCGATCGGGCATCGGCCCCGCAACCGGTGAGCTGGGACGCCGCGCTGGACGATGTGGCAGGCCGCATGGCGCAGATCCACGCCAACCATGGCCCCGATGCGCTGGGCTTTTACCTCAGCGGCCAACTGCTGACGGAGGACTATTACGTTTTCAACAAGCTGGCCAAAGGTCTGCTGGGCACCAATAACCTGGACACCAACTCCCGTCTGTGCATGAGCAGCGCCGTGGCCGGCTACAAGGCCACGCTGGGTGCCGATGCGCCGCCCGCCTGCTATGAAGACATCGACTTAGCTGGCTGCATGTTCATCGTGGGCAGCAATATGGCCTGGGCGCACCCGATTCTGTTTCGCCGCGTGGAAGAGGCCAAGGCGCGCAATCCGGCGCTCAAAATCATCGTGGCCGATCCGCGCAAGACCGAGACCGCCGAGCTGGCCGATCTCTACCTGCCGCTGCTGCCGGGCAGCGATGTGATGCTGTTCCACAGCTTGCTGCACATCATGCTGTGGGAAGGCTGGACGGATAACGCTTTCATCGTCCAGCACACCAGCGGTTTTGCCGCACTGAAAGAGCTGGTGCGCGAAGCCACGCCCGAGAAAGCATCTGCCATTTGTGGCTTGCCCACAGAGGATTTGTACAAGGCCGCCCGTTGGATGGCTTTAGGGGGGGCACACAGTGCAGACAGCGCGCCACGCCAGCCTACGCTGAGCCTGTACTGTCAGGGTCTGAACCAGAGCGCCAGCGGCACAGCCAACAACGCGGCGCTCATCAATCTGCACCTGGCGACCGGCCAGATTGGCAAGCCCGGCGCGGGGCCGTTGTCGCTCACTGGCCAGCCCAATGCCATGGGCGGGCGCGAGGTGGGTGGCTTGTCCAATTTGCTCAGCGCCCACCGCGACATGGCCAACCCCTTGCACCGCGAAGAAGTGGCGCAACTGTGGGGTGTGGAAACTATTCCATCGACGCCCGGAAAGTCTGCGATAGAGATGTTTGAGGCGGCCGCCGATGGCCAGATCAAAGCGCTGTGGATTGCTTGCACCAACCCCGCGCAAAGCATGCCTGACCAGGCCATGGTGCGCCGCGCGCTGGAGCGCGCCGAGCTGGTGGTGGTGCAAGAAGCTTTTGCCGCGACCGAAACCACGGCCTACGCCGACTGCTTGCTGCCGGCCACGACCTGGGGCGAAAAGCTGGGCACGGTCACCAACAGCGAACGCCGCATCTCCCGCGTGCGTGCTGCCGTGACTGCGCCCGGTCTGGCGCGCCACGACTGGCAGATTGGCGTGCAACTGGCGCGGCGACTGGAGCCCCTGGTGCGCCCGCGCAAGCCTTCGCTGTTTGGCTATGACATGAGCCGTGCTGAAGCAGCAGCCGAGGCCATCTGGAACGAGCACCGCGAAAGCACGCGCGGGCGAGATTTGGACATCACCGGCCTGAGCTGGCAAATGCTGGAAGAGAAAGGCCCGCAGCAATGGCCTGTGCCCAGCGGTGCAGCGCAAGGCACGCAGCGCCTGTACACCGACGGCCGGTTTGTAACCGATGACGGCCGTGCCCGCTTTGATGCGCAGCCTTGGAAGCCCGTGGCCGTGCAGCGCGATGCGCGCCACCCTTTCAGTCTGAATACCGGCCGCCTGCGCGATCAGTGGCATGGCATGACACGCACCGGCCAGCTGGGCCGCCTGTTTGCCCATGTGAGCGAGCCGCAGTTGCAAGTTCACCCCCAAGATATGCAGCGCCTGCAACTGCGGGATGGCGATCTGGTCCATGTCTCCAACCGCTACGGTGCCATCGTGCTGCCCGTGCAGACAGGCAGTGGCCTGCAGCCTGCTCAGCTGTATCTGCCCATGCATTGGGGCGGTATGTACCTGAGTGGACGCAGCTCCAAAGGCCAGCGTTTAGCGGGGGTGAATGCGCTGACCACCCCTGAGTTCTGCCCGCGCTCCAAGCAGCCGGAACTCAAGCATGTTGCTGTGAGACTGCTCAAGGCCGAGATGCCCTGGACCTGCATGGGCATGGCCTGGCTGGATGAGTCGCAGGTGCTGGCCACGCGCGCAGCGTTGACAGAGCTGATGGCGGAGTTCGACTTTGCCAGCTGCGTGCTGTTTGGTCGCTCTGTACCGCTGGAAAAGGCCGGCGACGGCCGAACCGGTGTGCAGTTTCGCGCTGCAGCGTATGAGGCTCCGAGCGCTGAGGTATTGCGACGACTGCACCAGTTGCTGCAGTTGGATGGATCAGAGGCGCTGCGTTATGTCGATGCTCGCCGCCAATGCAGCCGTGCCATGGCCATCGGTCAGCAAGGTGCTGAGCCTGTGCTGAATGCCTTTTTGCTGTGTGGTGACGCCAGTGCCGGGCAGTGGCTGGCGCCGGTGCTGCGCGATGAGCAATCGACCAAAAGCTTTGGCCGGATGTTGTTGTCGTCCGGCAGCAAGCCGCCTGCCGCCATGGCTGCACGCTCGCCACAGGTCTGCGCCTGTATGAATGTGGATGAGGCCAGCATTACCGCTCAACTAGGCCGGTGCAGCGGTTCCCCTGATGAGCTGCTTACTCAACTCAAGTCTTCGCTGGGCTGCGGCACGCGCTGCGGCTCCTGTATTCCCACGATCAAGCAGCTGGTGCAGGCGGTGCCGCCTGTCACCCTGATGGTTGCTGCATAAGTCTTTAGCTGAAAGGTCTGCCATGACTTCCCGCCATGCAAACTCTCTGACGTCCCCGGGCCGCTGCTATCTGGTGGGTGCTGGGCCGGGTGACCCGGAGCTGCTCACCATCAAGGCTTTCAAGCTGATTCAAAGTGCCACGCTGCTGCTGGTGGATGATCTGGTGTCTGCTGACATCGTCAAGCTCGCCAGCCCCAAGACCCGTGTGATTGCCGTGGGCAAGCGCGGCGGGCGCGAAAGCACATCGCAGGAGTTCATTGAAAAGCTGATGATCATGGCTGCGCGCCAGGGAGAGGTCGTGGTGCGACTCAAGGGCGGCGACCCCTTCATCTTTGGCCGAGGGGGTGAAGAAGTTGAACATCTGCGCGCTGCAGGGGTGCAGGTGGAGGTGGTCAATGGCATTACCGCAGGGCTGGCGGCAGCCACCAGTCTGGGCGTGTCACTCACCCACCGCGATCATGCGCATGGCGTGGTGTTTGTGACGGGGCACCCCAAACCCGGCGGTGTTCAGAACGACTGGCGCCAGCTGGGGCAGACGGCCCATGCCGTGGGCTTGACGCTGGTGGTCTATATGGGCGTGAGCTCTGTGCCGCATATTCAGACCGAGCTGCTGGCCGGCGGCCTGCCCGCCAGCACGCCTGTGGCGCTGGTGCAAAGCGCCAGCCTGCCCACACAACAGCAGGTCATCACGCAACTGGGGGAGATGTCCACGGTGCTTGCCAGCAGCGGTTTGGGGAGTCCGTGTGTCTTTGTGATCGGGCAAGTCGTCCAACAGGCGGCAATCAGTCAGGCTGGGTTGGGAGCATGGCAGGGGGAGAAGCAGCTGCGCCGTACTGTCGGGGTGTAAGTGGCTGAAAGTGATTGCATTTTCATGATCCCCTGAGCGCATTGCGCCATTGCCAACGTCCCGCACTTGTCATGAGGAGCTAGCATGTATGGCTAGAATTTTTTACGCCCTGAATATTCACCACGCCCGGCCCTTTACATCTGCAGGGGGATGAGGGTCGGCACACCGAGATAAGTGATGAGCACTGCATACCCCGATACCCAGCTTTTGATCGATGGACAGTGGCAGGTGGCTGCCAGCGGCAAGACGATTGATGTGCGTAACCCGGCGTCGGGCGAAGTCATCGGTCGCGTGGCGCATGCCGATATTCCTGATCTGGACCGCGCACTCGCCGCTGCAGACAAGGGCTTTCAGGTCTGGCGCAAGGTCTCGGCGCACGAGCGCGGTGCCATCATGCGCCGCGCTGCCGCCTTGCTCAAAGAGCGTGCCGACGAGATCGCGGCGCTGCTGACGCAGGAGCAGGGCAAGCCGCTGGCCGAAGCCAAGGGTGAAATCATTGCCGGTGCCGGCATCATCGAATGGTTTGCCGACGAGGCGCTGCGCGTCTACGGCCGCATCGTACCTTCGCGTCGCCCTGAACAGCAGCAACTGGTGATCAAGGACCCTGTGGGCCCTGTGGCGGCCTTCACGCCCTGGAACTTCCCTGTCAACCAGATCGTGCGCAAGATTGGCGCGGCGCTGGCTTCAGGCTGCTCGTTCCTGTGCAAGGCGCCCGAGGAAACTCCAGCCTCGCCCGCAGCGCTGCTCAAGTGCTTTGTGGATGCCGGCATTCCTGCCGGTGTGGTCGGCCTGGTTTATGGCAACCCGGCGCAAATTTCCGAGTACCTGATTGCCAGCCCGGTGATCCGCAAGGTGACCTTCACCGGCTCTACGGCCGTGGGCAAGCAGCTGGCAGCGCTGGCGGGCCAGCACATGAAGCGAAGCACCATGGAGCTGGGCGGTCACGCCCCGGTCATCGTTGCAGAAGATGCGGATGTGGCACTGGCTGTGAAGGCCGCAGGTGCGGCCAAGTTCCGCAATGCGGGGCAGGTCTGCATCTCGCCCACGCGCTTTCTGGTGCACAACAGCGTGCGCGAGGAATTCACGCGCGCCATGGTGGCTCATGCCGAGGCGCTGAAGGTGGGCAATGGTCTGGAGCAAGGCGTGCAGATGGGCCCGCTGGCCAACCCGCGCCGGGTGACGGCGCTGACCCAGCTGATTCAGAACGCCGAGAACAGTGGTGCCAAGCTGCTGACGGGTGGCGCATCGTTTGGCGATGCCGGCAACTACTTTGCCCCCACGGTGCTGGCGGATGTGCCTTTGACGGCTGATATCTTCAATCAGGAGCCCTTTGGTCCCGTAGCGGCGATTCGCGGCTTTGACAAGATTGAAGACGCCATTCAAGAGGCCAACCGTCTGTCGTATGGTCTGGCCGCCTATGCCTTTACGCGCTCGCTCAAGACATCGCATCAGCTGGCGCAAGATGTGGAGGCAGGCATGCTGTGGGTCAACCAGCCCGCACTGCCATCGGCTGAACTGCCATTTGGCGGCATCAAGGATTCGGGCTATGGCTCGGAAGGGGGGCCTGAGGCACTGGAGGCTTACCTGGTTTCCAAGGCCGTGGCGATCACTTGTGTGTGATTGATACCCCTCAAGCGGCGTTGCCACGTCCCCCCAAGGGGGAGGACAGCATCGCTGCGGGGCGGTCCTTGCTTGCGGCCCCTTTGTTGGAATGCGCCAATTTTTAAGAGTTCAGCCCGTAAAAAAGCCGCTGTGTTTGCAGCGGCTTTTTTCATGGGTGATGGCGCTTAGTTCGTCAGGCAATCTTGGCAGTGCTGGCAAAAAAGCGCTGATGCTCGCCAATGTCCTGCGCAGCCAGTTGCAGTTGCAGGGCTTGCTCGGGCTGGTGTTGCTGTATGCGCTGGGCCACGCCCATCAGCAAAGGGATGGCCTTGGCAGGGGCCGTGGGCAGTTGCTGCAGTCTTTGTAGCGCACTGCGTACGCTGCGCAAGGTGCTGTCGGACAAAAGCAGGTCGTTTTCCAGGGTGTGCAGTATGAGCACGGCCTTGCCTACGCGCAGGGCGGCCAGGCCGCAGTCGGCAGCTTCCTGCACGGCAGGCGCGCTGATTTTTTCGGAGGCGCGTACCAGGCGCAGCAGGCGGTGATACAGGCGGGCGCGCCAGACGCGGACATCGCGGGCATGTAGCGGGGTGGCAGCCATGTCTTGCAGCTCATGAACCATCATGGCGCGCAGGCCGTCCAACCTGCCTTGAACGGTGACGGGCAGGATGAAGCGGTAGGCCAGCCAGCCTGCCAGCGGCCCGGTGACGATGGCAAATGCCATCGAGAGCGAGTGGCCGTAGTCCAGCTGATAGGGGAAGTGGGGCGACAGCGCCAGCAGAATCACCATATTGCAGTCATAGCCGGCCACCATGGTGCGGCGATGGCTGAACAGCAGTGCGCCAATGAGGATGAAGGGCAGCATCATCAGCACCATCTGCAACTGGCTGCTGGCAAACGGCCAGGCAAACCACTGGCAGGCCAGCGCCACGCCCGCGCCCATGGCCTGACCCAGAATGACAAAGCGCATGGTGAAGGCCGGGTTCTCGAACGAGGAGAAGACGGTAATCATCACCGACAGACCGAGCAGCATGAAGGCACCGCCATGCCAGCCGGTGATCACCCAGATCAGGCCAACCACAAAGATGGCGCTAAAGGCACGCAGCATGGCGCGGCGTGCGCCCACCCAGTCGCTGTGCAGCACCACGGGCAATTGGCGGGCACGGTGGTTGGCGGGCAGGGGCAGGTCGCTGGCAGCGACAAAGTGGGCCTGCAGGGCCAGGCCGATATTGCTCAAAATTTCCTCGGCATGACCCCATCCTGCGGCGGCCTCGCGCGCCGTGGCAATGGCGTGAATGGCCGCCAGCGGTGCGGGCTGGGTTTCCAGCAGCTTGGCGGCTTGCTCCAGCGCTGTCGTCATGGCCTGGGCTTGCTCGGCGGTGAATTCGGGGGTGATGGTTTTGCCGGTGCTGTCACGCAGCCAGAGCAGGGCGGAGATTTGCGTGTTGATCAGGCGGCGCAGCGCACGCACGGCGCGGCGTGAGCGCTGCGAGCCTGCGGCATGCGGGTCCAGTCCTTCTTCAATGGCGGCCATGACTGCCAGGCGCTCGGCCAGATCTTTGGGGCTGAGTGCGCTTTGCCCACGCGCTGCGGCTTGTGATGCCGCTGCAATGTCGCGCAGCAGACGGGCGCAGAGGCGGCGTACCTTGTCGTCACCGGGGATTTCAGCGCCCACGGGCGTGAACAGCCAGCCTACGATAAGGGCCGCAGCCACGCCGGTCAGCGCGGTAAACAAGCGGTCCCAGCCCAGGTCATAGACATGGACGGGATTGCCGTTGTCTAGCAATGCGACCATGGATGCGGAGTACCCCGCCAGCATGGTGCCGTAAGAGGCAAAGCTGCGCTGCAGATTGCCCAGCCCGGCGCAAATGCCCATCCACACCGCCAGGCCGGTGACCAGCCAGAGCAGATTGCCATTGGCGACGAGCACCAGCACGACACCGGCGGCGGTGCCGATGATGGTGCCGGTGGTGCGGAAAAAGCTTTTTTCCAGCAACTGGCCGCGCAGCGGCTGGGATGCGGCCCAGACCGTCATGCCCGCCCATTGCGGGTGCTCCAGCCCCAGGGCCCAGGCGGCCAGCACGGCGATACAGGCCGCAAAAGCGGTGCGCAGATGCTGGCGCAGGCGGGCACTGTCAAAACCCCATTGAGCGGCGCGCGCTAGAAATCTCTCGTAGACAGCCACTGTCATGCGCGCTCCTCAGCTTCAGGATGCGTTTGCGTGCAGCGCTGATCATGCATTTGCTCGATGCGGGCACGAACCTTGTTGACGCTGCCCAGCATGGCTTCGATCTCGGCTTCATCCAGGTCCTGCAGCAGGCTGCGTTCGGCCTCCAGCATGGTGGCGCGAATATTGTCCACAGCCTGATTACCTTCGGTGGTGAGAAAAATGCGTTTGCTGCGACGGTCGGCCGCATCGGCGCGGCGCTCTACCCAGCCCTTGCCTTCCAGAATGTCCAGCAGGCGTACCAGGCTGGATCCGTCCAGCCCCACGCGCTCGGCCAGCTCCTTTTGGGTGACCCCGTCGCCCCAGGCGCGCAGGTGCAGAAGCGGCGTCCAGGTGGCGTCGGTCAGACCGTTGGCAGCCAGTTGCTCTTCGACAAAGCGGCGCCATTGGCGGGTGAGGGTGACCATGAGAAAGCCCAGGCGGTCGCGGGAGGGAGCATCAGCAAAAGACATAGACCTTATTTTGATGTCTATACAATTAATTTGCAATTCAAATTAATTGAGTCTGCATTGATATATAGGGTATTCCCTTTGTTGTTGGCGACGAGCAATAAAAAAGGAGAGCGCTAAGCGCTCTCCTTTAAAGGGTTTGACCCCTGTTTGTGTTTTATTGATTATTCAGATCATGCGCAAGCTGCTATCAAAACAGAGTGGGAATCCACAGGTTCAGAGCCAGACCTGCGACCAGCAGCCAGATGAACAGGGCCAGAGCCAGAATCAGCGGCTTGGTCCCCGCAGCCCGCACGGCACGGATGTGGGTGGTCAGGCCCAGAGCGGCCATGGCAATGGCCAGCAGTGCGTTGTCCAGCTGAATGCCGACGCTGACCACTTCCTTGGGCAGCACGCCCAGCGAGTTGATACCGGCCATCAGCACAAAGCCCAGAGCAAACCAGGGGATGGTGATCTTTTTGCCGGGCTGGCCGTTGTTCACACCGTCTTTCATGCCTTCCTGGCGTTCGCTGCGCGACAGCCACATGGACAGAATCAGCAGAAACGGTGCCAGCATCATCACGCGCACCATCTTGGCAATGACGGCGGTATCGGCGGCCTGGCTGCCAATCGCTTCGCCAGCGGCCACCACCTGGGCCACTTCATGCACGGTGGAGCCGACGAACACGCCGTACTGCTGCATGGTGGTGTTGACCCAGCCGTACTCTGCATTCCAGTGGAACAGCGCGGGGTAGAGAAAGGTGCCGATGGTGCCAAACACCACCACGGTCGCCACGGCCACAGCCACATCTTCGGCGCGGCCCTTGGCCACTGGTTCGGTGGCCAGCACGGCGGCGGCGCCGCAGATGGAGGCACCTGCGCCCACCAGCAAGGTCGTGCGCTTGTCCATGCCCAGCAGTTTCTGGCCAATCCACTGTGCCAGCAAGAAGGTGCTGGACAGCACCAGCGCATCAATCACCACGCCGGCCATGCCAACCTGACCAATGTCCTGAAACGTCAGGCGCAGCCCGTAGAGAACGATACCGGCGCGCAGCAGGCGAGCCTTGGTAAAGGCGATGCCGCTGCTGCACTGGCTGGCGATGGAGGGATAGACGGTATTGCCAATCACCAGGCCGATGATGATGGCCAGCGTCAGTGCGCTCAGACCGTTGCTTTTGATGATGGGGAATTGCGCAGCCCATGTCGCCACGGCAGCGATCGTGCCCGCCAGCAGCAGGCCAGGAACCATGCCGCCGGTCTTGTGCATCCAGCCGTGCGAGGGTGTGGAGTTTTTGAGTGTTGTAGTGTTCATCGTGCCCTTTTGCTGGAGGCGAAAAACAGGTTTGCCTGACAGCTTGAGGATCACTTTAGATTTGTTGGTTATATTTGTATAACGAATAGTTTTTGTAAGATCAATCGATAAAATAGGTAGATTGACCTCTTTGGCGCTTGTGATTTAACTAAGTCATTGATTCAATTAGCAGCGCAAGCAGATGTGCTGACGGCGCTGCTGAAGACCAGGCGTGCTCATCTGCCCGTTGGCTCAAATCATTGGCTCAAATCTTTCGTGGGTTTTATCGATGCCCAAGTCGCCTTTATGCTGCACCTCACCCTGCGTCAATTCGAGATATTTTGCGCCGTAGCCCATAGCGGAACTACGGTGGCTGCTGCAGAAACTGTAGCACTTTCGCAATCTGCCACCAGCGCTGCGCTGCAGCAACTGGAAGGCGGTCTGGGCGTGCAGTTGTTCGAGCGTGTGGGCAAGCGACTGGTGCTCAACGATGCCGGTCGTGCCCTTTTGCCGCAGGCGCTGGCTGTACTGGAGCAGGCGCGCGGCATTGAACAGGCATTCTCTGCCAAGGCGGCCAATATGCCTGTGCGCCTGCGCGTGGCGGCCAGCACTACCATCGGCACCTATGCCCTGCCTGAAGTGCTGGCGCGGCTGGCTGCATCCCACCCGCTGGTGCGCGTAGACCTGCAAATCGCCAACACCCAAGAGGTGGGTGAAGCCGTGCTGGCCATGGAAGTCGATATGGGCCTGATTGAAGGCAGCAGCCACTGGCAGGGGCTGGAGGTGGAGCCCTGGCTGCGCGATGAGCTGGTCATCGTTGCATCGCCGCACGACCCGCTGGCCCAGCAGGCCAAAACCAAGCCACTGGGTGTGGCCGCGCTGCGCAAAGCCGCATGGCTGCTGCGCGAGCCGGGCTCTGGCACGCGTGAGATGGTAGAGCACGCGCTGCTGCCACATCTGCACCAGTTGCCCGCAGCCGCCACACTGGGCAGCTCTGAAGCCATTGCCCGCTGTGTGGAGCAGGGGCTGGGCATCAGCTGCCTTTCGCGCGTGCTGGTGCAATCTCAGCTGCAAGCCCAGGTGCTGGACATTTTGCCCACAACCTTGCCGCGCATGTGGCGCAACTTCTCACTGGTGCAGCGCGCAGGCAAAAGGCGCTCTCCGGCGCTGCAGGCGTTTGTGGATGCTTGCAGCGCCAGCGTGCAGCCTCTCATGGACTAGGTGTAAAAACAGGCTGAAGCGCTTGATGAATAAGCGCAAGAAGCTATCAAAATATTCAGCAGCGAAGGGGTGATAAATCCCGCAGTCAAACAGCATTCGGTGCCGTTTCAAGGCCTGCTGCTGCGGCTTTTGAAGCGTGTGATGCGAGGGGGCTTATCTACCTGCTGCACAGAAGTCCACTGCCACTTTGGGTCAGTGGAGGCGCAGATGTAGGTCCGCGTTTTCAGAGGCGGATGGACTGGCTTGGTTGGCACAGTGCCGTGCAGATCAGGCAGCGTAGGAGGCGCATGAGTTTGGTGTGTTCGATGCAGGCACGGGCGCTTTGCTGGGCTGAATGCCATCAGCGATCACAAGCACATGTGCAATCTGGGCTACTGCGTGCGGCAGTCTTCACAGCGCCAGGGGGTGGCGCGCAACCGCCTGCAGATTCACGGGCGGGCGGTGGATGCGTCCATGCTCTCCCGCATTCCCTGAAACAGACGCTCTCGCATAGCGGGCAAGCGCAGACAGCTATGGTTTTCTTTAAGCATCGTTTTGCTTGCAGCAGGGGTTTTTGGCCCTATATTGCATAGACAAGCCCGCAAACCATCATGCAGCGGCGGGCCGTATCTGCAGGGAGGAACACCATGAAAACCATCGACGAAATGCTGCACCTGGACCTGCTCACCCAAGAGCAGCATTTGCAGATCAGCAGCTGGATCGACGAAGCGCCTTCCCCCGAAGCCATTTTGCAAATGCCCGCCCCCCTGTGGCAGGCTGTGGAGCGTGCCAGTCAGGCCATGGGCGTGAACGAGGATTTGCTGCGGCCGCCGGCGCTGGATGCGCAAGGCCTCGCGCTCAGCCAGTAAGGTGAAGCGGTCAGGCGCTGCCATAGCCACATTCAAAACCTAATCAACCTTAGGCTGCACTTGTGCAGCCTGCTCTGGTTTTTACTTCACCGGAATAGGCGTGCTCTGCGGCACCGGCACGGCGGCGACGCTGTTCTGGGGCGAACCCTCGATCACGCGGTCGGAATACGTCATGTAGACCAGGGCGTTGCGCTTGGTGTCGACCATGCGCACCACGCGCAGGCGCTTGAACAGCAGCGAAGTGCGCTCGGTAAACACATCTTCTTGTTGCTTGAGGGGCGCGGGGAACTGCAGAGTGCCTGTGGCCTGACAGGCGATAGAGGCTTCGGAGCGGTCTTCGGCCAGACCCAGTCCGCCCTTGATACCGCCAGTCTTGGCGCGCGAGACATAGCAGGTCACACCGGGCACCTTGGGGTCGTCATAGGCATCGACCACGATTTTGTGGTCCGGGCCAATCCATTTGAAGACGGTGTCCACGGCGCCGATTTGCTCGGCATGGCTCATGCCGACAAAGGCCATGGTGCCTGCGGTGGCGGCCGCAACGGCCAGAACGGCGGATAGCAATTTCATGGTGGTTCGCATGGAAAGTGAAATTAAGGGTTAACCCTTGCGTGGTCGCAGGGCATTGTGGCCGCTGCGTATCGTAGAGGATGCGCTCTGGCGACAATGCAGACCTGCTGGCGGGGATTGCAATCATGCATTGTCCTGTCCCGCCGCCTTCTGTTTTATCCACAGATGCAGAAAGTTCTGCAGGCCTGCGGCCTGTGCTGGCATTCAGCCTCGGATGCCGATTTCTGACTTCCTTGTTGCTCGCAGCGACTGCTTTTCTGGCAGGCGCTTTTTCGGCTTTGTTCTCTTTAAGCGTCATGCCCTTGCCGGGTGTGACGAGTTTCTATGTCTGTTTCCGTTTCTGCTTCTGCCTCTGATTCCACGCCGGGTCTGAGCCCCTCTTCCCTGCTGCTGATGGCGCTGGCCTGCGGTCTGTGCGCGGGTGGTAATTACTTCAATCAGCCCTTGCTGCACTCGATTGCCGGGCATTTCTCGGTCAGCGAATCTGCCGCCGCCACCAGCGTGACGCTGGCGCAGGTGGCTTATGCCGGTGGCTTGCTGCTACTGGCTCCGCTGGGTGACAAGCTGCAGCGCCGGGGGCTGGCTGTCAGCCTGATGCTGCTGGCGGCCGTGGGCCAGGCGCTGTGCGGTTTTTCTCAGAACCTGCCCATGTTTTTGCTGGGCACGCTGCTGGCGGGTTTGTTCTCGGTGGCAGCGCAGGTGCTGGTACCCATGGCGGCAGCACTGGCCCAGCCGGGCCAGAGCGGGCGCGCCGTGGGCTGGGTGATGAGTGGCTTGTTGCTGGGTATTTTGCTGGCGCGCAGTGTGGCAGGCATGGTGTCTGGCGCATGGGGCTGGCAGGCCGTGTACCAGGGCGCGGCGCTGGTGATGGCGGTGGTGGCGCTGTGGTTGTGGAAGGCACTGCCTGCTTCACGCAACCCGGTGCCGGTGAGCTATGGACAGGTGCTTTCCAGCATGTGGAGCCTGCTGCGCAGCCAGCCCGGCCTGCGCCAGCGTACCTTGGTCAGCGCACTGGCGTTTGCTTCGGTCAGCGTATTGTTTTCGACCATGGCGCTGCAGCTTTCCAGCGGGCCACTGGGGCTGGGTGATGGGCAGATTGGCCTGATTGGACTGGCCGGTGCGGCGGGCGCGTTGGTGGCCACGCAAGCCGGGCGACTGGTCGATAAAGGTCTGGGCCGCGTGAGCTGCGCCATTGGTGCGCTGGCGCTGCTGTTGTCATGGCCCATGCTGTGGGTGGGTGGCTCCCATCTGGGCTGGTTTGTGCTGGGTATGGTGGTGATTGATCTGGGCCTGCAATGCCTGAACATCACCAACCAGGCCACCGTGGCGCAACTGATGCCGGTGGCGCGAGGCCGCATGAATGCGGTTTATATGACGGGCTACTTCACCGGTGCAGCCGCCGGTTCTGCCCTGGGCACGCTGGCTTGGCGTCTCAACGGCTGGCAAGGCGCTTGCGCACTGGGTGTGGCGCTGGCGCTGATGGCTGCGCTGGAGACGTTTCGCATGCGCAAAAGCCATGGGCTTCAGCAGCCCATGGCGGTTCACTAAATGCGCTTATGAACTGTGCTTACATGTCCCAGCGCAATGAGGCCGTGTAGGTGCGCTGCGGATAGGGGTGAAAGTTCCAGTACTGGGCATTATTGGCGTTGTCCACGCCAAACGCCGCCGACAGTCGCTTGTCGATCTGGTAGCGGGCGCGCAGATCAACGCTGAAGTACTTGCTGGCCCCGAAATAGGTGTCGGCATTGACGTCGCTGTTGTCCAGATTCGAGTACTGGCGGCCGCTGTAGCGCGCAGCCACCGTCAGCGCCCAGCGGTCTGTGGGCTGATAAGTGGCATAGGCCGTGGCACGCCAGCGCGGCACGCGGGGCTGCCACTTGCCGACACTGGCCGGGTTGGCGGCATTGGCCACGGTCTTCGAGTTGGCAAAGGTCAGACTGGCTCCCAGATCCAGTCCACGCACCAGCACCGATTGCGCGGAGTAAGCCAGTTCAAGCCCGGTGGTGCGCACCTTGTCCACGTTTTGCACGGCTGAGATGGTGGTGCCCGGAATCAGCTGGCTGTAGAGCGCGTCTTTGGTCGCTTCGTGAAACAGCGTGGCGCGCAGCAGACCATTTCCCAAGTCTTGCTCGGCACTCAATTCACTGGTCCACGATTTTTCGGGTCGCAGGTCCGGGTTGTTGATGAACGAGAGCACGCCGCCCGATGTCGCACCATACAGCTCGCCAACCGTGGGAAAACGCACGGCGCGGCCCAGCGATGCTTTGAGCGTGGTGTGGCGCGCCAGCTGGTATGCCAGCGCGGCCTTGGGGGACAAATGTGATTCGCTGCGCTGGGCGTAATTCAGTTGGCTGCTGGCGGTGGCCGTGCGGCCCTGGCTGGCAGTCCAGTCTTCCCAGCGCAGGCCCAGCACGGCTTTCCAGTCTTTGGCTAACTGCCAGCTGTCCTGCGCCCAGACATAGCGCGTTTCAGCCCGCCCGCCGACTTGGCTGACCAGCGATTGCGCATTGGCTGGGCCGGATTGCCAGTCGCCCGTCACGTTGAATTTGCGGATGTCGAGGTGGTAGGCATCGCGGCCCAGGCCGAAGTCCACGATATGCGCGCCTTGCAGGCCCAGCAGTCCGTTCTGGCGCCAGGTACCTTTGGCCGCCAGCGTGTTCCAGCCGGTGCCGTTCTGATCCTGCAGCGTGCCATTGCCGCCGGTGGCGGCCGCTGGCAGGGCAATCGTGGGGACGCGTTGCTGATCCTTGCCGTAGTCGTACAGGCTGGCACTCAGCTCCCAGTCAAAGCTGCCTTGCGTGTGGCTTTTGAGGGAGACGCCATGCATGGTATGCGTCTGGCTGTCGTTGGACAGGCCAAACGCCGTGGGCGAGAGGCTGTAGGTCTTGCCCCCGATATTGATGGGGCCGCTGTACACCGGCTGGCCGTTCGGCCCCTTGAGATAACTTTCCGAGCGGCCCTTGGCATTGTTTTGCCACCAGCCCAATGTGTAGCTGGCGCGCAATGTGGGCGTGATGTCGTAGGCCAGTTTGATCTTGGCGTGATCCTGCTGCGTGCGGTATTGCGTGCCCGCGCCCAGAATGAGCCAGGGCTGGTTGGTGGTGTTGAGCCCCGCCACTGCGCCAGTTACGGGGGTACCTGCACTGCCAGCCACGCCCGCAGATTGCAGCACGGTAGGGAAGGTCATGGGCTGACCCTGACTGTCGGTGTGGTTGAGGTTGATCCAGAACGACCAGTCGCCGCTTCGGCTGCCGATGGACGCACTGCTGTTCCAGCTATTGAAGGTTTTGTCGGTGCCGAAGAGCTGGTTGGGCTGGGATGAATAGCCAGCGGCCACATGGGTTTCCAGCTTGTCTGGCATGCGGGTCACATAGTCCACCACGGCACCTGCGGAGTTGCCGGGGTAGGCGGCAGAAAACGGGCCGTACATGACATCCACACGCTCAATTTCTTCGGGCGTGACCAGGCCCCAGCGAGGCGCGTAGTTGCTGCCGTTGGCGATGCCATTGCCCAGAAAGTTGGAGAGCAAAATTCCGTCTGCATACACGGCAGAGCGCGCGCTATTGCCCGTGCCCGATGCGCGGGTGGAGAGGATGGCGTGGTTGTAATCGCCGATATAGCGCTTGCGCACCAGCAGGCTGGGCAGGTATTTGAGGGCGTCTTCGCTGTCCGTGGCGTTGATGCGGGTCTCGATTTCCTCGCGGGTGATGCCTTCGATGGTGGTCGGAATCTGCGTGGGCAGCGAGCTGGGCTGGCCGCCGTTGACAGTGACCACGCCAAGCGTGCGGCTGCGCTCTGGCAAGTCGGTGATGTCAGTCGAAGTCTGGGCCAGACACGGCCAAGCAATACCACTCACCACGAGTGGCAAAAAATACGTTTTCATTGAGGTACCCCGGAGTGTTTAGCTCCTATGAATCTGATAGCGGCTAACGCAAACAATGCCTGCGCTGGAGCCGAAAATAGTTCAAGAAGTTGCCGGGGGTGGCCCGCGTGCGGGCAGAGGTGCCGCCGTGATGGCGGCAATGCGCGCCCGCTCTACCGGCTGCAGCGCATGGCGCAGCGGTGACTGGGTGGGCACAGCCAGTTGCAGCACCGGCGGGGGTGGTGCCGCATGGGGCAGGCACATGGGACAGTCAAGGTGACCTGCGCCGAGGACCGTGTGATCGCTGCCTTCGTCGTCGCTGCCATTTTCGCCAACGGCAACCATCTTCATGGCACCGGTGCTGGTGCAGATCAGCTCAAAACCCTGCGACTGAATCAGTGGTGCAGCGCTTGCCACGCCGATGGACAATGCAAACCATGCCAGCACACACCGGCCCAGAAGGCAGGTGGCAATGCGGCGAAGTGCGTGCAAAGTCATGAGGCGAATGATGGTGGCAGCTGCCCTGATCATACGGCGTTTGTCAGGGGAGACTATGCGTAAAAACCGCCTCTAATGCTTTTACCATCTGCGCGCAATGCGCTGTTTTTAATAACAAAACCCGGCGCAAGGCCGGGTTGGAGTCGCAACAGCACCAGTCGTGAAAAGCTGGCGTCTTCTAAGACAGAGACAGCCAGCAAGCGCCGCCGCGCAGCGAGGCTGTCGTCCCCCTGTTTTTTTTATTCAGGGGAAGGCGCGTCAGCGCCTCAGGGGTTACTGTCCTGCCACATGCTTGCGCAGGTGCTCAAGCGCTTCTTCCACCTGATCGACCAGCACCAGGCTCAGGTCGCCGGCTTCCAGGCGGCTCAAAGCGTGGTCAATGGCGATGAATTCACCGTGGATTTCAGTGGTGTAAGTCGTACGGATGGCCCCTTCCAGCCCCTGCTTCAGCAGTGCCAGCACTTCACCATCTTTGCGGCCGCGCTGCGCTGCGTCCTGGTACAGGATCACGTCGTCAAACACTTTGCCCAGAATCTGGGTCTGCTCGATGATGTCCTGATCGCGGCGGTCACCCGCACCGCTGATGACTACGCTGCGGCGCTTGGCCGGCATGGCTTCCACAGCTTGCACCAGGGCGCGCATGGCGTCCGGGTTGTGGCCGTAGTCGGCAATGATGGTGGCACCCTTGTAATCCATCACGTTAAAGCGCGCGGGGGCGTTGCCGGTGTCGTTCAGGAAACCAGCCAGACCGCGGCGGATCGTCTGCCAGGGCAGGCCAGCCGCCCATGCCGCGCCAATCGATGCCATCACGTTTTCAACCTGGAAGGTGATGGTGCCGTTGCGGGTGATGGGGATGTCGCGCAGCGCAATGGTTTCGCGCCATGAGCCTTCGGCGGCCACGATGGAGTCGCCATCCACATAGACCACGCGGCTGCCCTGGGCGCGGTGCGTGGCCATGATGGGGTGGTGGCGATCGGCGGCAAAGAAGATGACCTTGCCGGGGCAAACGGATGCCATGGCGGCGACCAGTGGGTCGGCTGCATTGAGCACGCCGTAGCCATCAGTCGCGACGTTTTGCACGATGACGCGCTTCAACACGCCCACGTCTTCCTTGGTGGTGATGAAGTTCAGACCCAGATGATCGCCTTCGCCCACGTTGGTGACCACGGCCACCTGGCAGCGGTCAAAACCCAGACCTTCACGCAAAATGCCGCCGCGTGCGCATTCGAGCACGGCGGCATCGGTTTCGGGGTGGGCCAGCGCGTTGCGGGCGCTCTTGGGGCCGGAGCAGTCACCGCTGTCGATCTGGCGGCCGTTGACCCACACGCCATCGGTGTTGGTCATGGCGGTGCGCCAGCCGTGCGACGTGAACAGGTGGGCAATCACGCGGGTGGTCGTGGTCTTGCCATTGGTGCCGGTGACGGCAACCAGGGGGATGCGGCCGTTGTCACCAGGCGCATACAGCTCGTCCACCATGGGTACGCCCACGTTGCGAGGGCGACCAAAGGACGGTGCCAGGTGCATGCGCAGGCCGGGGGCCGCGTTCACTTCCACAATGCCGCCGCTTTGCTCTTCCAGCGGCTTGAGCATGGTTTCGCAGACCACGTCCACGCCGCAGATGTGCAGCCCAATGGTCTGGGCCGCTTCAATCGCGCGGGCGGCGATTTCGGGGTGCACGTCGTCGGTCACGTCGGTGGCGCTGCCGCCGGTGGACAGGTTGGCGTTGTTGCGCAACACCACGCGCTGGCCCTGCGCGGGCACGGATTCAGGGCTCAGACCTTCGCTGGCAATGCGGGCAATGGCGATATCGTCCAGGCGAATCTTGGTCAGCGCCGTGCCGTGGCCCGAGCCGCGACGTGGGTCCTGATTGACGATTTCGACCAGTTCGCGAATGGTGTGGGTGCCATCACCGAGCACCTGGGGTGGCTCGCGGCGGGCAGCGGCGACGAGTTGGCCGCCGACGACCAGCATGCGGAAATCGTGGCCAGGCAAGAAGCGCTCGACCAGAATTTCGTCGCCAAACTCACTGGCTACTTTGTAGGCCGCTTCCAGGCCTTCGCGGGTGGTGATATTGACCACCACGCCCTTGCCCTGGTTGCCGTCCTGCGGCTTGACCACGACGGGCAGGCCTACTTCTTGCGCCACGACCCAGGCGTCTTCCACATCTGTCACGGGACGGCCCATGGGCACAGGCACGCCAGCGGCGTGCAGCAGGCGCTTGGTCAGGTCTTTGTCCTGTGCAATCGACTCAGCCACGGCGCTGGTGGAGTCCAGCTCGGCAGCCTGAAAGCGGCGGGCCTTGGAGCCCCAGCCCAATTGCACCAGAGACCCGGTGGTGAGACGGCGATAGGGAATGCCACGGGCTACGGCGGCATCCAGGATGGCGCCGGTCGAAGGGCCGATGCGGTCGTCTTCGTCCAGCTCGCGCAGTTGGGCGATGACCTTGTCGCTGTCAAAAGGCGTGTCGTTGAGGGCCGCCAGGATCAGGGCTTCGGCCTGCTCCATGGCCAGTCGGCCCACGGCTTCCTCGGTGTACTCCACCACGACCTGGAAGGTGCCGTGTTCCACAGTCTCATGTGTGCGGCTGAAGGAGACAGGGCAGCCAGCCTGCGCCTGCAGCGACAGGGCGGCTACTTCCAGCACATGGGCCAGCGACAGGTGCTGGTTGGCACCATGGGGCTGCAGCGTGCCAATGGTGGGGAAGCGTGCGCGCAGCTTGTCTTCAAAGCCGGGCATGGCGGTGTAGCGCAACTCGCTGTCTTCACAGTGCACGATGGCTTCGAAGGCGGTGCTGCGGGTCCAGAGGTTGGGGCCACGCAGGGCTCGGATGCGGGTGATCTGCATAGTGTTCTTTCAGCTGAATATCAAGCTATTTCTTGGCTTGGCGCTTGCCCTGCAAGCGCCAGCAGCTATATTTATTGAAGCGTTTGACGGGCGCTCAAGCCTGGTACTCAAAGGTCTTGATGCCCGCGCCGATCAGATCGGGCGTGATATCCAGCGCCCATGCCGTGGCAATCGCGGCCAGCAGCGCGGGGGTGTCGGGGCGCTTGCCACCGGCCAGAGACAGTGCATCCAGCGTGCCCAGAACGCGCTCTTGCGTGCCGGTGGCCAGCACTACATTGCTGCCCTTGACGAACACGGCGCGGCCGCCTTCGTGCTGAACTTCTGTATTGGCGCGGTGGGCCGCAATGAATTCGTTGGCGGCGTCGGCAGAGTACAGCACCACTTCGCCGTCGCACAGCTCGGCCAGATCGGCCACTTCGGGCAGGTCAGCGTTCAGCACGCCAGCACCGCCATCGAGCACCACATCGATCTGGGTGCGCATCACGCGGCGCATCTGGCCGGGTTCCAGCACATCGTGATCGGCCAGTTGTTCAAAGCCGTCCATATCGGTCACAACACCGACCAGGCAGCGGTCATAGGCCAGACCTTCTTCCAGAATGGAGCGGGCGGTGGTTTGAATCACGGCGGCCTGCGCCAGACGGTTGGTCAGCAGGCGGTGTGCACCGGCCCAGTTGGCGGTGTTGGTCTTTTGTGTCTGGCGGTTGGCCAGATACATGCCTTCGCTGCTGGCAACGCCGGTCAGCTTGCCAGACAGCTGCAGCAGCCAGCCCACCAGACGCGAGATGAAGGCGTTGCTGCGGGTGCCCACAATGCCGACGACGGGAATGCGGCCAGCGCCGGGGCCGTCTTCACGCGGGAAGAGGTGGTCGGCAATCGCCATACCGACGGGGCGGGGTGCACCGCTGGTGGGCTTGAGGTGCATCAGCAGGCCGGGGCCGGCGTTGACTTCCAGAATCGCGCCCTGTCCCTGCATGGGTTGGGAGACGTCTTTCAGAATCATGTCCATGCCTGCGATATCGAGGCCGACGATTTTGGCGGCCAGCACGGCGTAGTACGCCACATCGGGGTGAACGTCGTCCAGGCAGTCGATGGCCATGTTGCCGTTGCGCTGCAGCAGTACGGCCTGACCTTGGGGGATCACGCTGTCGGGCGTCACATGCTGGCGGTTCAGCTCCAGCTTGACGGCACCGGCGTCCAGATTGATCCAGTCCAGCGGGTATTCCTGCTCGGGGCCGCGACGGGGATCCAGGTTCAGCACAGCGACCAGCTCGCGCAGCGTGGCGGTGCCGTTGCCGTAGACCGACACGGTTTCGCCCTTGGTGGCGGCGACGACTTTGCCGCCCACCACCAGCAGGCGGTGCTCGGTGCCGTCGATGAAACGTTCCACGATGACGTCGGAGCCTTCGGGCTGGGCCAGCGCAAAAGCGGCCTTGATGTCCGCTTCCTGGTACAGCTCCAGTGTCACGCCCCGGGCATGGTTGCCGTCCGATGGCTTGACGGTGACGGGAAAGCCAATGTCCTGTGCCACTTCCCACGCTTCTTCGGGCGTGGCGACGATCTGGCCTTCAGGCACGGGCACGCCGCAGGCGGTCAGCAGGCGCTTGGTGAAGTCTTTGTCCTGGGCAATGCCTTCGGCAATGGCGCTGGTCTGGTCGGATTCAGCTGTCCAGATGCGGCGCTGTGCCGCGCCGTAGCCCAGTTGCACCAGATTGCCGTCGTTCAGGCGGATATGGGGGATGCGGCGCTCGCCAGCGGCATCGACAATGCAGCCGGTCGATGGGCCGAGGTAACGGTCATTGATCGCTGTCTTGATGGCGTGGATGGCGGGTTTGATCTCGAACGGCTCATCGTTGATGGCCGCCATCAGCAGCTTGTGACCATGCTCCAGCGCCACGCGGGCCACCGCTTCTTCGGGGCAGCGGAACACCATGCGGTACACGCCGCGCTTGGAGATTTCACGGGTCTGACCAAACTCGGCAGGCATGCCGGCCAGGTTCAGCAGCTCGATGATCACGTGCTCCAGCACATGGCCCATCCAGGTGCCGCCTTCAAGACGCTGGATAAAGCCGCCGCGCTCGCCCACGCCGCAGGTGTGCTCGATCAGGTCGGGCAGCCAGGCAGTCAGGCGGTCGTTGAGGCCGGGAATCTTGTTGGACGGGTAGTCTTCCAGCTCTCCCAGATCCAGCCAGACTTCCAGTACCGGGCGGTAGGTCCAGACACTGGGGCCGCGCAGGAAAGTGGTGCGTAAGAGTTGGATGTCGTTGAATTTCGCCATGTTGCTCAGCGGATAAAAATGGGGAGAGCAGGCCTTTTTAAACTCCTGCCCCTGATGGATTGGCATTGTGCGCCCAGAATCTGCATTGTGAAGCTTGTCAGCCTAAAGGCGGGCTCGCGCGTTAAGTGGGGTGTATCGGACGTCGGGCAAAGCCACGTTTACCATGCCGAAGCGGCTAGCCGCATGACTTCTGGAGCCGCCAAGGGCGGAGAAAAATAACTCAACATGCAACATCACCATACTGTGGACGCCTCGGCCGTCTTTGCAGGCCCCCTGGGGGGCGATCTGCGAGCAAAGCTCGTTGAACATGAGAACGTTTTAGCCATCGTCCCGGTTGACCTGAGTGCGGATTTGAAGTTCGGCAACGGCCTGCTGGCCTTGACGCAGGAGCGTCTTCTGGCCTGCGACCCCCTCACTCACCATTGGCAGGAGTGGGCTCTGGCCGTCGACCAGTCCCTGCGTCTGCAGGACCACGGTGGTGTGGGCAATCTGGAGCTGCATACCCACGACGCCCGTCTGGCGCAGTGGCATATCACGCTGACCCATCAGGCTGCCATGCTGCAGCTGATCCAGCAGTTTGACCGCCAGCGCGAGCGCATTGCGCGCCATGAGACCTATACCGCAGCCGCCGATGAGGACGCTGCCCACTGCCCGGTCTGCCACTCGGCCCTGCCGCCGGATACCGAAGAATGCCCGGCCTGCGCGCGCCAGCAGGCACCTCAGACATCGACCTGGGTGCTGCTGCGCCTGTGGCGCTTTGCCAAACCCTACCAAGGCCAGCTGCTGCTGGGCTTTTTGCTGACGCTGGCCACGACGGCGGCCCAGCTGGTGGCACCGTATCTGACGATTCCGCTGATGGACAAGATCCTGATTCCGTTTCAGAACGGCGAGAAGATCGACTCCAGTCTGGTGACCTTCTATCTGGGCGCGCTGCTGGTTTCGGCGATTCTGGCCTGGGCTCTGGGCTGGGCACGCACTTTTGTGCTGGCCAAGGTGTCCGAGCGCATAGGCTCTAACCTGCGCACCACGACCTACAACCACTTGCTGAATCTGTCGGTGGACTTTTACGGCAGCAAGCGCACCGGTGACCTGATGGCACGGATTGGCGCGGAAACAGATCGTATTAATTTGTTTCTATCGTTGAATGCGCTGGATTTTGCGACCGATGTGCTGATGATCGTCATGACATCGGCGATTCTGTTCTCCATCAATCCCTGGCTGGCGCTGGTCACTCTGGTGCCGCTGCCTTTCATTGCCTGGATGATTCACACCGTGCGCGATCGCCTGCGCACCGGCTTTGAGAAGATCGACCGTGTCTGGTCCGAAGTGACCAATGTGCTTGCCGACACCATCCCCGGTATCCGCGTGGTCAAGGCTTTCGCTCAGGAAAAGCGCGAGGCGGACCGCTTTGCGGATGCCAATCTGGTCAACCTGCAGGCCAACGACAAGGTCAACAAGACCTGGTCGGTGTTCACCCCTACCGTCACGCTGCTGACTGAAATCGGCATTCTGATCGTCTGGGGCTTTGGTATTTATCTGGTGGCCGGCGGCTCCATCACCGTGGGTGTGCTGACCGCTTTCATTGCCTATATCGGCCGCTTCTATACGCGTCTTGATTCGATGAGCCGCATTGTTTCGGTCACGCAAAAGGCTGCTGCCGGTGCCAAGCGCATTTTCGACATCCTCGACCATGTGAGCAACGTGCCCGAGCCCGCCAATCCCGTGAAGCTGCCGGGCAAGGCCCAAGGCGCCATCACCATGGATAACGTGGGCTTTCGCTACGGCAGCCGCTCCGTTATCAAGCACCTGAACCTGCAAATCAAGCCTGGCGAGATGATTGGTCTGGTGGGCCACAGCGGCTCGGGCAAGAGCACGCTGGTCAATCTGATCTGCCGCTTCTACGACGTGAGTGAAGGCTCCATCCAGCTTGATGGCGTGGACGTGCGCCGCATGTCGGTGTCCGACTACCGCAGCAATATTGGCCTGGTGTTGCAAGAGCCCTTCCTGTTCTTCGGCACGATTGCCGAGAATCTGGCCTATGGCAAGCCCGGTGCCAGCCGCGAGGAAATCGTGGCCGCCGCTCGCGCCGCCCATGCGCACGAGTTCATCTTGCGCCTGCCCCACGGCTATGACTCGCTGGTGGGCGAGCGTGGTCAGGGTCTGTCGGGTGGTGAGCGTCAGCGCATCTCGATTGCCCGAGCGCTGCTGATTGATCCGCGCATCCTGATCCTGGACGAAGCCACATCTGCTGTGGATACCGAGACCGAAAAGGAAATCCAGAAGGCGCTGGACAACCTGGTCCAAGGCCGCACCACGATCGCCATTGCCCACCGCCTGTCCACGCTGCGCAAGGCCGACCGTCTGGTCGTCATGGACCGTGGCGAGATTGTGGAAGTGGGCCCGCATGACGAGCTGATGGCACTCAAGGGCCATTATTTCCGCCTGTATGACGCTCAGGCCCGCCGTGCCGAAGAAGATGCGCAGGCCGCAGGTCTGACACTGCAGACCAAGGAATAAATGATGATTGAAGCTCCCCCATCCCCTCTGAGTGGCATGCAACTGACGCGCAATGCCCATGGCCGACTGGTGCTGACACTGGCCAACGGTAATGTGTTCGAAGGCGTAACGCCCGTGCGAGCCTTCCCCATTGAAGCGCCGCTGGAAGGCCTGTCGCTGATTGCGGCGGATGGCAAAGAAGCGCTGTGGGTTTCTCGCATGGCTGACCTGCAGCCCGAGCACCGTCAGCTGATTGAGCAGGATCTGGCGGTCCGTGAATTCATTCCCACGATTGAGCACATCCTCAAGGTCTCCAGCTTTTCCACGCCCAGCACCTGGGACCTGCAGACCGACCGTGGGCCTACGCAAATGGTGCTCAAGGCGGAGGAAGATATCCGCAAGCTGGCGGGGCGCACCAAGCTGCAGATTACGGGTCAGGATGGCGTGCAGTACCGCATTCCTGACAGCAACAAGCTGGACCGCCATTCGCGCAAGCTGCTTGAGCGCTTCTTGTAAGCTTTCAGTTCAGACCAATTCACAGGCCTCACGCGTCAGCGCTGAGGCCTTTTTTATGCCGAAATGGTTTGCAGCCCTTTGCCGTAAAGCGCTGGCAGCTATCAAAACTAAATTGAAAATAATCCTTCAGTTTTCTCAAGAGTGGTCGATAAGACGGCGAGATAGCTGTTTTTCCGCCTGAATTTTTTCAACTCCCGAGGGCCATGCCATGCAAATTCCTCCTCTAGACCGGACACAGACGCCCTGGCGTACCCAGGGTGCGGATTTGTATTCCACAGGTGCCTCGGGTGCTGCGCCGGTGCGACCCGTCAATGCGGTGAACGCGAGCGAGTCTGTGGACAAGATTGGCGAGGGGCGAACGGTGCGCGAGCCTGAGAAGCCCTCAGTGGCCGATAGCGAGAACCGTGACTGGACGCTGGCCGAGGAGGTCAAGCAAAAGGAAGAGGTGGAGGAGCCGCCCAAGGAGCCTATCTCCAAGCAGCTCATCGAGTTCATTCAGTCCATGTGGCGGGCCAGCGCGCAGGCGGTGGAGCAGGCGCAGGAAGTGAGCAAGTCCGAGGATTTGCTGCAGAACAAGCAGTCGGCGCGCAATGAGCCGCTGACGTACTCCGAGCCTCGTATCAAGCGCACAGGTGGCCCCAAATAGTTGGCTGCTCTTGATTGAGTAGCTGATAGCGCTTACGAATGAAGCGCTTCAGCGATGTTTGGTGTTTACTTGTTTTCAGAATCAGCGTCGGTAGCATCTGATTTGTGAGCGTTTTCCGTTGCGGCAGGATTCGCAGCGGCCTCGGCGGCCTTTGCCTTTTCGCGCTCGGCGCGGTATTTGACGGCGTAGGCGCGGACTTCTTCGTAGGTTACAAAACCGTCCTTGTTGGTGTCGGTCTCGTCAAAGGCGGCAGCCAGCTTGGGGATGATGGCGACTTCCTTGCGGCTGAGCTTGCCATCGTGATTGAAGTCCAGCATTTTGAATTGCTGCTGGGCCTTGATTTCGCCCTTGGAGAGCTGGGCGCTGTTCTTGGCGCCTGATTTGTCAGCACCATCTTCAGCGCGCACGGTGGGCAGCAACAGCACAGCACTGGTCAGCAGCACGCCCATGGCGGATTTCATGATGGTGGTGCTGCGGGAGATGGAGATTTTCTTTTTGGCTGGGTGCATAGGGGTACAGATAAGGGCAATGCAGCCATTCTCAACCGCAAGCCCGTGATTGCACCCAAGTTTTGCATTCGCTTTCCGTGCTTTGCCAAGCTTTACGAATGTATCGGTGGTTTGTGATGGGCGATACCGCTGCGTACATGGCCTGATGGAACATGGCTTGCGGCATTGCGCACATGGCTGGTCTGGTCGTCAAAGAAGAAGTCGGGCTCGAACTCGCGCAGGAATTCGCCCTTGGCCAGGCCGCCAAGAAACATGGCCTCATCCACATCAATTTTCCAGTCCATCAGCGTGTTCAAGGCGCGCTCATGGGCGGGTGCGCTGCGTGCGGTGACCAGGGCCGTGCGTATGCGCATGCCCGGCACTTCAATTTGCTGCAGGCTGTGCAGGGCTGCCAGCAGGGGCTTGAACGGGCCTTCGGGCAGGGGCTGCGCGGCCTTTTCCTGCTCATGCTTTTGAAAGGCAGCCAGCCCCTCGGCCTGAAACACGCGCTCGGATTCATCGGAGAACAGCACGGCGTCGCCGTCAAAGGCAATGCGTACTTCCTGCGGGTGGCTGCCGCTGGCGCGCATGGAGTCGGTGAACACATGGGCGGCGGGGTAGCCCAGTTGCAGCGCCTGCGTGACATCGTCGGCATTGGCGGACAGAAACAGCTGTGCACCCAGTGGGCGCAGATAACCAAACGGGTCACGTCCCTGTGTGAATACGCCGCGTTGAATGGAGTGCAGGCCGTGGGCCTTGGCCGAGCGAAAGGCGCGCATGCCGCTGACCGGGTCGTTGCGTGACAGCAGCACGACCTCCACCCGTTGCTGCTCTTCGGTGTTGAAGGCCAGCAGCTTTTTGACCAGCGAAAATGCCACGCCGGGCGCAGCGGGTACATCCAGCCGCTCGCGCTGCAGGCGCAGATAGCTGGCCGGGTCGGTGTTTTCAAACAGGCGGTTTTCTTCCTCGAAATCAAACAGGGCACGCGAGGAGATGGCGACGACCAGCTGATCTTGCAGAGACACGGGCATAGGTGGAAAAGCCTGTTATTTGACGAACTGGTTGAGCTGGATGATGGGCATGAGCACGGCCAGCACGATGAGCATGACGATCAGGCCCATGGCGACAATGAGCAGCGGCTCCAGAATGGTGGCCAGGTGCATGGCGCGGCGCTGCACCTCGGTCGATAGCTGGGTGGCGGCGCGTTGCAGCATCAGCGGCAACTGGCCGGTTTGCTCACCCAGCCGGGCGAACATGGCGACCAGACCGGGAAAGCGCTTTTTCTGCGCCAGAGCCGATGCCAGCGGCGCGCCTTCACGCACCAGCACCAGTGCATCCATGGCATCCGCGCGCAGGGCGCGATTGTTCAGTGTTTCGGCTGCGGCTTGCAAGGCTTTGAGGATGGGAACGCCAGCCCCCGCCAGCATGGCCAGCGTGCTGGCAAAACGGGCGGCGTTGTAGCTGCGCGAGAGGCGACCGACTAGCGGCAGGTTGAGCCACTGGGCATCAAAATTTTCACGAAAGGCTTCGTTTTTGAGCGCCATGCGAAATCCCATGGCACCCACAACGATGACGCCCAGCATGAGCCAGCCGTAGCTGCGCACAAAGTCGCTGACGTTGAGCATCACCACGGTGAGAAACGGCAGTGCGCGCTTGGTTCCGGCAAACACGCCCGCGACCTGTGGCACCACATAGCTGACCAGAAAGATCACGATGACGATGGCTACCAGCGTGACGATGGCCGGGTACAGCGAAGCACCGATGAGCTTGGACTGCAGCGCCTGGCGCGACTCCAGATCGTCGGCCAGATTTTCCAGCACCGGGGCCAGACTGCCGCTGGATTCACCCGCGCCAATCACGGCGCAGAAGATGTCGGAGAACTCGCGCGGATGCTGCTCCAGCGCACGCGCAAAGCTGGAGCCTGCATTGACCTCGGCCCGCAAGGCGGCTACCAGCTGGTGCTGGCGCTGGTCTTCGGCCTCTTCGGCCAGAGCCGCCAGTGCGCGCTCAATGGGCAGGCCGGAGCTGACCAGACCGGCGATTTGCCGCGTCCACACGGCCAGACTCGTGGAGCTGAAGACAGGGCGTGTGAGCCAGCTTGATGCCGAGGCACCGCCTTTGCTCTGACCTGCCGCCACGGGCTCGACTTGCAGAGGCACCAGTGCCTGCGTACGCAGCTGGCTGCGTGCGGCACGGGCGTTATCGGCTTCAAGAATGCCCTTGCGGGTCTGGCCCTGGGCATCCAGGGCTTCAAAGGTAAAGGCGGGCATGCGTTGCAGTGGCTAGGAAACGAGTTACTGCGATGGTAGCGACTATTGATGACGGCACATCACGTTTGAGCCAAGGGTCCTCAAGACGGTTGAATGGCTTGCGCGGTCATTTTCAGGCTCCGCAGGCACAGACCGACCTCCTACATGTCGCTGATGATCAAGAGTTCAGCAGCCTGCGTTTCAACGGCCCGCTTTTGCAGGCCTTGCTGCATGGTGGGGGCTCGCCAGTCACGCCTGCGGTCAGAAAGTCGGCAATGGCGGGCTGGGAGCGTGCATCGATCGGCGGCCAGAAGTTGTCCACAGGTGGGCGCAGGTGTACGGTTGCTATGAAGTTTGATGGCCTCGTGCATGACGGTCATGCGCTGCAGGCCAAAAAACCTTAAATGATTGGAGCCATGGCGGCGGCTTGCATATCGCCGTCGATCTCGTCGGCACGCGCCGAGGCTGGGCGCTGCAGCAGCGGTGTGGCATAGGCTTCGAATTCGGGCAGCTTCGGCAAACTGCCATCCATCATGCTCCAGCCGATATAACTGGCCAGATACAGATCAGCGGCCGTGAAATGGTCGCCGCAGACATAGCGCTTGCCGCTTACCGCATGCTGCAGCGTGTTCACCACATCTTCAAAGTGGCCAAAGCCGGCCGACATGGCTTGCTGATGGGTTTGCAACTTCAGCCAGCCTTCGTTTTTGGCCGTGGTGGCGGCCTCTACCGGACCGGCAACAAAGAACAGCCAACGAAAATAGCTGGCGCGCTCCGGGCTGGCGATGGCAGGGGCCAGCTGCTTGTCGGGGAATAGCTCAGCCAGATAGGCCAGGATGGCCCCGGTCTCGGTGATCACGGCATCGCCATGCTGCAGTGCGGGAACCTTGCCCATGGGGTTGATGGCCAGAAATTCGGGCGTCTTCATCTCGGGGCCGAACTCCTGGTTCACGAGTTCATAGTCTGCACCGCACTCCTGCAGCATCCAGTGCACCATGCGGGCACGCGATCTGGGGTTGCTGAAAAAGCGCAGCTTGGGCGGGTGGGCTGTGGACATGGCGGATCTCCGTAATGGGCTGTTGTGGCATGGCAAAAACGCCATGCAGCCAATGTAGAAGCGGGGGCTGACAGTTTCTGTCAGCAGCCAGACGCCAGGCAGCGATGCTGGCTAGATTGAGTAGCCGGTCTGCTCCAGCCAGCGCTGTATCAGCGACTGGCGCCGCTGCGGATAACGCTGACCCAGGTCCTGCAAGGCGTGAACGCGGTCGGCGCGAAAGTGGCGAAATTCCTGACGCAGCTCGCACCAGGCGGAGACCACGCGCGCGCGCTCGAAATACGCCATGGCAAAAGGCCAGATCCGGCGCTCCGTCAGCGTGCCATGCTGATCCTCGTAGTGCAGCACGACGATGTGCTCGGCCCGGATGGCGCGGCGCAGCGCGGTCTGCCAGGTTTCGGGTTGGGGCGACTGCTGCATGTTGGGTACCAGTAGGCCGCTGGTGTCGACGGCAATGCGCAATTCCAGCGGTAGCGCGCTGCGAATGCGGTCCATGGCGGCCTTGGCTGCCTGTGCCAGTTGCGGATCGGCCTGCAGGCTGGCCCAGCTGGCACCCAGCAGCAGGGCTTCGAGCTCGTCGGCATTGAACATCAGCGGTGGCAGCAAAAAGCCGGGGCGCATCTCAAAGCCCAGACCTGGGTCGCCCAGAATGTCCGCCCCCTGGGCGCGCAAGGTGGCAATGTCGCGGTAAATGGTGCGCAGGCTCACGCCCAAAGACTGGGCTAGCTGCGGCCCGGACTGCGGCTGGCGGGCGCAGCGCAGGGCGTCGAGCAGCTGCAGCAGACGGGCGGACCGGCTCATGCGAGAGATCAGGCCTTCATGGCATCGGCCGTGATCTCCAGGCTGCGCAAACGCAAGTCGGCGTCATACACATCGCTGACGATCATGAACTCATCCGCCTGGGTTTCATCGGCCAGCTTCTGCAGCCCTTGCTGCACGGTGTCGGGGCCGCCAATCACGCCTGCGGCCAGAAAGTCGGCAATGGCGGCCTGGGAGCGTGCATCGAGCTGTTGCCAGAAGTTCTCCACAGGTGGCAGCAGGCGGGTGCGGTTGCCGGTCAGAATGCCCAGAACGCGCTGATGGGTGCTGCTGGCCAGGTAGTCGGCTTGCTCGTCGGTTTCTGCCGCGATGACAGGCACGCCGACGATGGCATAAGGCTTGGCCAGCGCGGCGCTGGGCTTGAACATCTGACGGTAGATCGCGAGCGCTTGGTGCAGCATGCGCGGCGCAAAGTGCGAGGCAAAGGCGTAAGGCAGGCCCAAATGAGCGGCCAGCTGGGCCGAGAACAGGCTGGAGCCCAGCAGCCAGATGGGCACGTTGGTGCCTGCGCCGGGCATGGCGATCAGGCGCTGGCCTTCTTGCGCCTCACCCAGCAGATGTTGCAGCTCCTGCACATCACGCGGAAAGTCTTCCTCGCTTTCCACCCGGTCGCGGCGCAGTGCGCGCATGGTGGGGCCATCCGTGCCGGGCGCGCGGCCCAGACCCAGGTCAATACGGCCGGGGTAGAGCTCGGCCAGCGTGCCAAAGGCCTCGGCCACGACCAAGGGGGCATGGTTGGGCAGCATGATGCCGCCCGAGCCCACGCGAATCGTTTGCGTCGCACCGGCGATATGACCCACCAGCACAGCCGTCGCAGAGCAGGCAATGCCAGGCATGTTGTGGTGCTCAGCCAGCCAGTAACGGGTAAAGCCCAATTTCTCGGCATGCTGCGCTGTGCGCACTGCAATGTTCAGTGCATCAGCGACTGTGCCGCCTTCGCGTACGGCGACCAGGTCCAGCATGGACAGATTGACGTTGTTCAGAGATTTCATGGTGATGAATTCTTTATGATTTTGATAGCTTCTTGCGCTTGATGAATCAGCGCTTGCGACCGATTTCACGTCCAAATACCACGGCGACCAGCACGCCCCAGACCAGCAGCACGCCGGCGATGGCGTAGTAGGTGGTGCCCGCCTGCATGGCAAAGACTGAGCCCAGCAGGGCCACCAGTGCGGCCATGCGAATCATGCGGCGCAGCTGGCCGACAGGAAAGCGACTCTTGAGCTGGAAAAGGACGGCAAAGCTGATGACGGCCAGCGCTATCAACAACAAGAACAAATCGCCGCCATAGGGCTGGACAGAGGTGCGGAGGTTTTCAAGCATGGGTTCATTGTTGCAAAGCCGAAAAAGGCTTTGCACGCTCAGGCCATGAAAGTCCGCTACCCAGTCCTGTGACTCAGTCCCGCGTCACCCGCATCACTTCGGCGGCCGTGGTGATGCCTTCGCGCACCAGGCGTTCGCCATCCTCGCGCATGAGCTGCATGCCTGAGGCCTGCGCGGTTTCGCGGATTTCGGCTTCGCTGGCACCACGGTGAATCTGGGCGCGAATGGTGTCGTCGACCACCAGCATTTCAAAAATGCCGGTACGGCCTCTGTAGCCACTGGGCTCGCTGTGATCCACCTTGCGCACCAGCCGCTGTGCCAGCACGCCCAGAAGCGATGAGGACAGCAGGAAGGGTTCGACCCCCATGTCTATCAGGCGCGTCACGGCGCTGGGCGCATCGTTGGTGTGCAGTGTGGCCAGCACCAGGTGACCGGTGAGCGAGGCCTGAATGGCGATCTGCGCGGTTTCAAAGTCGCGGATTTCGCCAATCATGATGACGTCCGGGTCCTGACGCAGCAGGGCGCGCAGGGCCTTGGCAAAGGTCAGGTCGATCTTGGCATTGACCTGTGTCTGGCCCACGCCTGCCAGCTCATACTCGATGGGATCTTCCACCGTCATGATGTTGCTGTGGCTGGCGTCCATGCGCTGCAGCGCGGAGTAGAGCGTGGTGGTCTTGCCCGAGCCCGTGGGGCCGGTAACGAGCACGATGCCGTGGGGCTGGGCCATCAGGTGGGTGAAGCGTTCCAGCGTCTGGCCCCCCATGCCCACGGCTTCCAGGCTGAGCTTGCTCTCGCTCTTGTCCAGCAGGCGCAGCACGGCGCGTTCGCCATGGGCGCTGGGCAGGGTGGAGACACGCACGTCAATGGCACGTGTGCCCAGTCGCAGGCTGATGCGGCCGTCTTGCGGCAGGCGCTTTTCGGCAATATCCAGGTCGGCCATGATCTTCAGGCGACTGATCAAGGCGGCGTGCAGGGCGCGGTTGGGCTGCACCACTTCCCGCAGATCACCATCGACGCGAAAGCGCACGCTGGAGTGGCGCTCGTAGGGCTCGATGTGAATGTCCGAAGCACCATCGCGCGCAGCTTGTGTGAGCAGGGCGTTGAGCATGCGGATGATGGGTGCGTCGTCTGCGGTCTCCAGCAAGTCTTCGACGGCGGGCAGTTCTTGCATCATGCGGGTCAGGTCGGCATCGGACTCGACTTCGCTGACCACCATGGCGGCGCTGGAGTCGCTTTGCGCATAGGCCGCGCTGATGCGGTGCGCCAGCGCGCCGCTGTCCAGCACCTGCCAGCGCTGCACGGCGTGCTTGCGCTGTACTTCCGAGAGGGCTGACCAGTCGGGCTGGGGGCTGTGCCAGAGCACGGGCTCTGATCCATCATCTTCAATCAGCAACTGACTGCTGCGGGCAAAGCCATAGGGCAGTGGATAGCGCATGCGTGGCCTTTGCTTACAGCGTGCCGGGCTGCACAGTCGCCGGTGCCACGGGCGTAACGGTGACGGGCTGACCGTTCACGGTGGGGTGGCCGGGGCGCGAGAAGTCCACCAATTCGGGCTTGGCACCGGGCACGATGACGACATTGGGCTGAGTCACGGGTACGCCGCCGTTCATGCTTGGCAGCAAGGGTGCAGCGCTGACATTGCGCATCAGCAGGTTGGGATCAGGCTGAGAGGTTTGCTGCACGCCGCGAATCGCCTCGTAGCGGTCTTGCGAGAACTGGCTGGTGGAGCTGGCATCGCGCAGCACCGTGGGGCGCAGGAAGACCATCAGATTGGTCTTTTTGCGGGAGCGCGCCGTGTTGCGAAACAGGTTGCCGATCAAGGGGATATCGCCCAGCAACGGCACGCGCTCCTGCGTCTGGCCGTACTCGTCGGCAATCAGGCCGCCCAGCACCACGATGGCACCGTCTTCCACCAGCACATTCGACTCAATGGAGCGCTTGGTGGTGGTGGGGCCGGAAAGAGCGGTGGAATTGTTGGATTTGACCGCAGAGTTTTCTTGATAGACGGCCATTTTGATGGTGCCGTTTTCGTTGATCTGCGGACGAATCTTGAGCAGCGTACCCACGTCCTTGCGTTCGTAGGTGGTGAAGGGATTGATGGAGCCGTTGGCGCCCGCCGTGTTGGTGTACGAGCCGGTCGGGAAGGGTACGTTTTCGCCCACCATGATGCTGGCTTCTTCGTTGTCCAGCGTCATCAGATTCGGAGTGGAGAGGATGTTGGTGTCGCCATCACCCTGCATCAGATTCACCAGCGCACCCAGGCTGGTGTTGCCATTGACGGTCTGGGTAAAGCCCAGGTTCATGCCCTTCATGCCACCAATGGCTGCGGCCTGACTGTCCGTGAGTGCCGTGCCGGTAACGAGATTGCCCACGGCTCCGGCGACGCCAAAGATGTTGGGAATGCCGTTGATGGACGTGCCATTGCCCAGTACGCCTAGTACGCGGCCATTGTTGCGAATGATGGAGCTCCACTGCACGCCCAGCTGTGCGGCCTTGTCGGCCGAGACTTCGACGATCAATGCCTCGATCAGCACCTGCGCACGGCGGCCATCGAGCTTGTCGATGACGGTGCGCAGCTGACGGTACAGCGGGCCGGGTGCGGTGATGATGAGGGAGTTGGTTGTGGGGTCGGCCTGAATCAAACCGCCGGTGGATGGTTGCTGAGCCGTGCCAAAGCGTGAGCTGGGGCCGGTGTTGCCGCCGCCAAGGCCCACGGTGGCGCTGCCATCTGTGCCGCGTGAAATAGTGGCTTGCCCCATGGAGGGTGTGCCGGTGGCCGATGCATTGGTCATGCCCGCCTGGCCGCCCAGTGCCTGGCTGGCGCTGGGTTGCGCGCTGATGGCGGCGCGCAGCGTGGCGGCCAGCGAGACGGCGTCTGCGTTCTTCAGGTACACCACATGGATGTTGCCGTCGTCGCCATTGCCCGTCATGGCAGGCTGGTCGAGGCGCGCAATCAGCGAGCGGATTTGCGACAGCTTGGCCGGATTGGCGGCACGAATCAGCACCGAGTTGCTGCGCGGCTCGGCCAGGATGGAGGTGCGAAAACCGGTGTCCGCCTGGCCTGCTGCAGCGCCTGCGGCGGCCTGCAAGGCACTGCCGGTGGCTGAGCCTCCGTCGATCAGGCGGTTGACCAGCGCCACCATGTCGCTGGCCATGGCGTGGCGCAGTGGCAGTACTTCTACATCGGTGGCGTTGGAGACATCGGTGCTGGCAATGATGCGCGAGATGCGCTGCAGGTTATCCGCGTAGTCGGTGATGACCAGCGAGTTATTGCCGGGGTTGACGTTGATGGTGTTATTGGGGCTGATCAGCGGGCGCAGCACAGGCACCAGGTTGCTGGCGTTTTCGTAGTTGAGCTTGAAGATCTGCGTGACGATGCCAGCGCCGCCAGGATTGCCGCGGCCCACGGCCACTTCATGGGTCTGCAGCTTGGCATCGGCTTCGGGGATGACCTTGAACAGGCCTGCGGACTCCACCACTGTAAAGCCCTGCATGCGCAGTGCGGCCAGATATTGCTGGTAGGCCGTGGCAGGCGATACAGCCTTGTCGGTCAGCAGCGTGATCTGGCCTTTGACGCGCGGATCGACCACCACGTTGCGGTTGGTAATGGCGGCCATGGCGCGCGATACGGCTTCAATATCGGCGTTGGTGAAGTTCAGCGTGACGGGCTCGCCGGGTCGCAAGCTAGGCGTAGTTTGAGCATAAATAGTGCTGCTGGCGCATACCAGTAATGCGGCGGCAGCTATTGATTTAAGAGTACTACGCTGAGTCATAGATCAACCAAAAGTGATGATGGAGCGTGTGCCTTGGCGGCGCCCCAGAATATTGAGCAGATTCGACAGGGCGGCTTCGCGCTCGGGGCTGGCAGAAGCTTCGCCGTTGAAGTGCAGACGGGAGCCTACCCACTGGCCCTGACCGCTAAGGTGCAGGTCGCCATTGAGAGTAGACAGATGGAGTTGGGCGTTGTCACCGCCCTGAATATCGAGCCGATAGCTGCCCAGTGGCTTGAGCGGTGATAGGCGCGAAGACACTGCCAGTGCTTCCAGCCGGGTCAGCCCCTGACTGGTGGCGCGGCCCGCGCGGTATTGCAGCACCAGCCCGCTGGTGGACAGGCGCAACTGGCCTTGCAGAGCCACAGTATTCCACGGTGTCCCAAGCCCGGCCAGCATGTCGGCAGGCAGTTGCAGCGCGCTGTCGCTCACGCGCAGCGTCATGGCATTCCAGCCCGGTGTGAGCTGGGCCAGCACTGGGGTGCTGGTGCAGCAGTCGCTTTGCAGAGTCAGGCTGGCGCTTCCAAAACCGGGGCGCAAAGTCCAGCTCAGGCGGGTGGGCAGGGTGGTCGCGTCGCGACTGTCCTTGCCACCCGTCAGCACCAGGCGGGCCGATCCATTCCAGACCGTACCGCGTGCTTCTTGTAGCTGTACCTGGCCTGCGGTAGCGGATTGCACACCCGCCGCCAGCCATGCCGCAGGCGCGAAGATGGCACCCGTTAGCAAGCCACCCAGCAGCGCACCACCAATCGCCCAGCGGCGCGGCGAATGCCGCGCGCCCAGCCCGCGCGGCGGGTGTGCAGTTTGGCTGGAAAAACGTGATGACCGCAGGCTCATGACAAGGGATTAATTGGGCGCGCCTGCAGAACCGGGAAGGTCCAGCAGTAAATTGCCGCTCCAGCGTGTGCTGGCTGAGGCGTCTGTAGCATCCTCGGGGGCTCGGTTGAGCTTCATTTCCGCGACGGATGCATGGCTGTTGTCACGCACTTGGCTAAGCCAGCGGGCCAGCGCGGGCGCGTGGGCATTGGCGAGCGTGACTTGAGCGCGATTGCCCAGCCATTGCATTTGCGCCGTGGCGGGCATTTCGGTTTTGATGGATTGCTCCAGCTGCGTGCGCACATCGGTGTTATTCGCTTGCGGCTGCTGGCGCAGCAGCTCGGCCTGTGACTGCATTTGCAGCATGGCCTGCAGCTCGCGGTCTGCGGCGGCGTGCCGGGCAGGTGCGGTGCGCAGGCTGTGCAGTGCGGGCGCCAGTGCCACCCACCAGACCAGTGCCAGCAGCACGACAGTGCCAGCAATCAACACCAGATTCTGTTCACGCTGTGCGAGGCTTGCCCAGCGCTGGCGTAGTGGCGCAAGCGCGGTATTCAAGGCGTTGTCTTGCTTCATGGATGGGTCTTTGCGCTGAGGATGAGGTCAGCGCCTTCACGCTGCAGCTGGTAGCCGCTGGCTTCCAGGCTTTGCTGTGCGTCGCTCAATGCTTCGGGGTTCAGGTCGAGTCCTGTGATGCGCAGTTGCTTGTCCTGATACTCCAGGCTTTTGGCGTTGGGCATGCTGCTGATGGTGGCGCTGGCGGCCAGCAGGGCTTCCAGGTCAGCGGCAGAGAGCGCGCCAGAGTTGCTGCGCAGCATATCCAGCTCGCGCTGCATTTGCACGGGTGCATCCACAATCACGGGCACACGCGGGAAGGTGGTTTGCAGCACCTGCTTGGCTTGCAGCTGGCGCTGTGCGATGGCGCGATTTTCTTTGAAGGCCCAGGCGTTCATGCCTATGAGCTGGGCCACGATTGCAATGCCGGCAGCCCAGCGCGCGGCGCGCCATTGGGGGGCTTTGGCAACGCTTTGCCAGGCATCCAGCAAGCGGCGCCTAGCGCGGGTGCTGCCGCCCAGATCCAGATCAAACTGCGCCAGATCACCGGTGTAGCTTGCGCTTTGTAGCAGGCGCTGCGCAGCGGTGAAGATGTTGACGGGGTGCTGCAAGGCCTCTGCCGCGCGGGCGAGCTGGGGCTCGGCCAGCACGGGCAGGTCTGCTGGCAGGCGCGATAGCAGGGGGTGCAGCAAGCTGGCATCGGCACGCAGCGGCAGGGTGGCCAGCGAGCTTCGTCCATCCAGCCCGGTCACGCTGAGTTGGGCGTTGCCGTTGTCGCCCCATAGCAGCAGCTGTGCGCTGGCGCTGGGCCATTGCTCGGGCACCAGCCGGTTGGCGACATGGCCGCTGCTTTCCAGCAGTTGCAGATGTGATTGCAGCCATGGCTTGTCGCAGGCGGCAACCCAGTAGCTCTGACCTCCCGGGGCGGAGTCCAGTGCCAGGTGCAAGGTGGATGCGTCGTCGAGCAGCTTTTCTTCCAGCAAACCTTCAAGCACGGCGCGCACGCGCGCTTGCTGGCGGCGGCTTTGCACGTTCAGACCCGGCGGCAGGGTGATGCTGTGCCAGGAAAGGCGGCTGACAGGGATGACGGCAGTGACTTGATTCGTGCGGCCCGAGGCGGGCAGCAGAGTCGCGTTGGCCTGGCCGCTGCGCTCAGCGCTTTGACCATCGTCGCTGACGATGTAGAGATATTCTGCGGCGGAGTGTGCGAGTTCCGCTGGCAGCTGTATTAGCAATGTGCTCATGGAGGATGCCGCATTCTATGGGGGGGTTATGACGGCGTGGTGTCAGGGTCTCGGAACTGTGGGCATGCCCCAGTCGGCACGCTCCTGCCAGAGGGTGTTGACGTTCATGCTCTTGCGTTCAATCAGTGAGCGCTGACTCAAGATGTTTTCCCCGAGGCGCAGTCGTCCGCGCGCTTCAAAGTATTCAGTGATGACGGAATGCGAGCTCGAATTGAATGCGCCGGCCATGCCAATGGCCGTGCCAGCCGCATTCAGAGATTTCAAAGGCGATGTGTTGCGTAATTGCACCAGCTGATTGGCGCGGGCCCAGTCTAGGTCCGTAACACTGGCCCAGATCACTTCTGCACTGGCCGTGTTGATGTTGACCGAGGTGCGCTGAGGCAGCAAGGTGACATAGGGCTCGATGCGGGCAATGGTGCGGGCATCAATTCCCAGCCAGCCCAGCTGGCCCACGGTGCGCGGCATCAATGGCGCGGACTGTGACTTGTTGAGCGAGGCTTGCTGCAAGGCCGTGGCGATCTGCATGACAGTGCTGCCGGGCAGGCCCAGTCGCTCGAAAAGGCGCATGAATGGCAGGAGATCTTCTTCCGAAATCTTCTTGTCTTGACCGCTCAGCAGATTCAGCAGATTCAGGCGGGACTGCAGATCGATGATTTCGCCGGAGAGAAACGCATCCTGCACATCGGCCATTCCATCATCGACTTGGCTGATATTGTTCTTGGCGGCCAAAAAGGTGGACAGGCGCGCTTCCTGCAGCGGCACGGCCCAGGGCTCGCCTAAGTGATCAATCGGGTTGCTGCGGTTGGCGCGAGAATCTTCCTGCAGCACTACACGCGACCAGTCCTGCGCGCCCAGCAGCAGCCAGTTGGCCTGCACGCGGTTGCGCTCTGCTGTTTCAATCTCCACATCACGCCACTGCTGCCATAGTGCAGCCGATGCCAGCGTGGCGACCAGCACCACCGTCAGCATGGCTGCCAGCAGAGCCGCGCCATGCTGAGGCGATCGCTGTGCGCGGGAGGCGGCCGGGGTCAGAGACGCCAAGCGAGTGCCGCCTCGCGGCGAAGGCGTCGTCCCCTTTGGGGGAAGAAGCGAAGCGACACAGGGGGTCATGATCGTGAGTTAGAGCGAAGCGGGTTGACCCAATCCACCGTCATCACGCCATTCAGCGCTTTGCCGGCGGGCAAGGTGAGTTCGATGCGAATGCCATCGGGCACCGTGGGCATGGCGGTGGCGCCGTTGGCATTGCTGGCGCTGCTCTGGTCGCTGGAGAGCGGATTGGTCCACGCATTGCTGCGGTAGTAGTACACGCGCCACAGATCCAGCGGCAATAGCACGGTTTCTCGGCGCATCTGGTCGCTCGATGGGTTGCGGCCCCATTGGGCGGCCTGACTCCATGCGTCATTCCATTCACTGGCGGTGCGTGCGGACAGCGACTGCCAGCGCACCCACTGCTGCAGTCCGTCCACATTGCGGCGGCTCCAGGCCACGACCAGTGCGCCGTTGTCGTTGGCGGCGCTGGTCTTGCGGGTCAGGCGCAGCACCTGCCCATCCCAGTCCAGCACCTGGCGGCCTTGTAGCGGCATGAGGGCGTTGAGGTCGGCATTCCACTGGGCCATTACGGTCTGCATGATGGCGTGCTGATCGCCTTGCTCGCGCGTCACTTCCTGCGTGCGCAGCATGCCATCAATGCCGCGCCAGCTCATGATGGACAGCAGCGCCATGGCCGCCATTGCGACCAATAGCTCAATCAGCGTAAAGCCCAGATTCTTGGTGCGCATGCTGCTCATGATTCAGTAGCGGCCCACAATCGTGGAGACACGCAAGATGGCGGAGGATTCGGAGAAAACCTGGGCATCCACACGTCTGAAGCTGGGGTTGGGTGTGGGTCGCACGCTGACTTGCACCTGCATCTGCCGACCGGCCTGCTGGCAGTTGGTGGAGGTGTCGCCCACTGCAGGCATCTGGTTGAAAAGGCGCAGCCGAACCAGCTCATTTTGTGCACAGAGCTGGGCGAGGATCACATCGGACTGGCGCTGGGCATTGCGCGTGAGCGCGCTGCTGGCCTGCAGACCCGCCAGCAGGGTGACGCCGACGATGCCGACGGCGACCAGCACTTCAATCAGCGTAAAGCCGCGCTGCTTCATTGCGCCACCTGCACATTCTGAATGCTGAAGGGGCGCAGGCCGTCTGTGCTCAGTTGCAGTGGCGCGGAGTTGCTGCCGGGCAGCGACAGGGTAATGCTCTGGCGGGGAATCAATGGCTCTGGCCCTAGCACCACGGGCGTGCTGGGCTGAATCTGCACCGCAGTCTTGAGCCACTGCGTGGGCATTTGTACATTGGCAGGCAGACCCTCGAAGCGGAAGCCTTGAGGCATGGGTCGCCAAACGACCAGTGCACCATTGGTGCGTGCTTGCGCGCGGGCAGACTCCAGCAGTGTGGCGAGCCGCTGGGCTTCGCGCTCCAGTTGCTGCTCGCCGCTGTCGCGAATAGCCAGGCTCACGCCAGCCGTCGCCAGCGCCATGATGGAAATCACGACCAATAGTTCAAGCAGCGTGAATCCCGCAGATTTGATGCGCGCCATGGGCAGAGAGGTCACTAGCTGTGCGCTAGTGGCAGGACGGTTTCAGACGATGGGCTGGTGTGAGTTTTCGTCGCCGGGCCGCCCCAAGACGAAAACCGGCCAAAGCCGGTCAGGACCCCCTCGGGGGGCAGCGACCACACAAAGTGAGGGAGCGTGGGGGTAGACGTCATTGCCAACTGCCAATATCCGCATCCTTGCCTTCGCCACCGGCCTTGCCGTCACCACCAAAAGACATGATGTCGATGGGGGCCTTCACGCCGGGGTTCAGGTACTGATAAGCATTGCCCCAGGGGTCGTTGGGCAGCTTTTCCAGGTAAGGCTTCCAGTTCTGCGGCGCGGGGCCGGAGGTGGGCTTGGCCACCAGTGCTTTCAGGCCTTGCTCGGCGGTGGGGTAGCGCTGGTTATCGAGGCGATAGAGTTTGAGTGCCTGATTGATATTGGCGATGTCGGTCTTGGCGGCAGTCACGCGCGCATCGTCGGCGCGGTCCAGCACATTTGGCACGATGAGTGCGGCCAGCACACCAATGATGACCAGCACCACCATCAGCTCAATCAGGGTGAAACCGCGCGATGCAGCGTGGCGGATAGCAGACAGTGAACGGTGGCGATGAGATGTCATGTAGCTCTGTACTAGAAACGCAATACTGGGCCATCATAATCGTCCAATGCGAACGCAATCTTTCAAACTTGCTCAGGGCAGCTCCATGCCCGTCAAACTCACGACCTTGCTGCTGTGGGCTGCCGCCGCTGCGGTGGTGGTTTTCTGGGTGCTGCGATTCACCGGCAGTGCCAGTGAGCAGTTGCCTGTGATTTCTCCAGCACAGCCGGTTCAGGCCAATGCCCAGGCAATCGCCAAGGCTTTGGGAGCCGTTGCTTTGCCTGCTGTGGCGGCCGCGCCGGTAGCCAGCCGTTATTCGTTGCTGGGTGTGCTGGCGGGCAATGAGTCTGGCGGCGGCGCAGCGGTGATTGCCGTTGAAGGCAAAGGCAGCAAGGCCGTGCGTGTGGGTGAGGCGGTAGACGAAGGCTTGATTCTGCAATCCCTGGCTGCGCGTGAAGCCCGCCTTGGCCCGGTCAACGGCCCGGCCACTACCGTGTTGCAGCTGCCCAAGCCGCCCATCGCGGCATTCAACTGAGCGCGATCTGCACCCACTGCCCATAGGCGGGGGCGGGCAACGTCCACTCATGGCTTTGCGGCAGCTGCTGGCCATGCTGCACCAGCCATTGCACGCAGCGCGCGACGCCGGCATGGCAAATCCAGACGACATGAGCGCTTGGGTTGCGGCGGGCATCGTCCAAGGCTTGTGATACACGCTGCAGCATCTGCACCAGAGACTCTCCATCGCCGGGAGCATGCCGTGCCAGGTTCTTGGCCCAGGCGCTGATGGCGGATTCGCCAATGTCATCCCAGCGCTGACCTTCCCAGTGGCCGAAGTTCATCTCCAGCAGACGTGTGTCGGGTGTTGCAGTGAAATCAGGCTGTAGCGCTTTCAAATCAAGCGCTAGTTGCTCACATCTTTGTAGTGGCGAGTGCCAGAGCTGCAAATCACCCCGCAGCGGCAGCAAGGCCTTGTGAAGCGCCTGTGCGGCTTGCCGGGTGGCCTGTGCATCGGCCGCCATATCCAGACGGCCATAGCAGCGGTCTGTGTCAATCAGCGGGCGAGCATGGCGCACCAGCCACAGTGTTTTCACAGAACAGGCCTCAGTACATGAACGGCGACCGCCAGCAGCACCGCCAGCTCGTTGAGCTGCTGGCAGGCACCCAGGCAGTCGCCCGTCATCCCGCCCAGACGTTTGCGCAGCCAGCGCTGCAGCAGCCAGGTCGTCACGCTGCAGGCGATGGCAATCTTGAGAATCAGCCAGCCGGAGCCGAACCACCACAGCAGCGCCACGATCGGCAGAGTCCATAGCGCGCCGGTGATGAGGCCGCGCCAGCCCAATTGTTGGCCCGCAACGTTCAGCGTTTTGCTGCTGGCAGCCAAGCCGACATGGGCCAAGTTGTGCATCAGCACCAGGGGCGCAAAACGAGAGAGCACATGCATGGCTACGGCCAGAATGACCGCAGGCACAGGCCCCCAGTAAGGTGTCATTTTGTCCAGCACGGTCGCCAGCAGTACCACCTTGGTCAGCAGTGCCATCACCAGCGCCATCACGCCATACGAGCCAAGGCGCGAGTCTTTCATGATCTCGAGCGCGCGCTCAGCGGGCACAAAGCCACCCAGCCCATCGGCCACATCGGCCAGTCCATCTTCATGAAACCCGCCCGTCAGCCACAGCGTGCCTGCCGTGCTGATGAGTGCGGCCAGCAGCGGTGTCCAAGGTGAGCCAGGCAGCAACCACAGCACCAGAGTCACTAGCGCAGCCGCCCACAGCCCCACCAGCCAGCCCACGCCCGGCAGATGCGCGGCACTGGCACGCTGCATCTCAGCGCTCCAGCCCACCCAGGCCGCCAGCCGTCCGGTGACGGGGATGCGGCTGAAGAACTGTATGGCCAGCAGATAGTGACGCAGGGCTTGCATGAATATCAAAAAAGTGAGCTTCTAGCGATCGTGGATAAAGCGCTAGAGGACTTTTTTACTTCAAGAAAAGTTGATAGGCCGGGTTGTTGGTTTCTTCCACCCACGGGTAGCCCAGGTTCTTCAGGAAGGCGTCGAACTTCTTGCTGTCCTTGGGCGGCACCTGCATGCCGACCAGAATGCGGCCGTAGTCCGCGCCCTGGTTGCGGTAGTGGAACAGCGAGATGTTCCAGGTGGGCGCCATCAAGCTCAGGAACTTGAACAGCGCACCGGGGCGTTCGGGAAAGACAAAGCGCAGCAGGCGCTCTTCCTGCGCCAGGGGCGAATGGCCGCCCACCATGTGGCGCAGATGCTCCTTGGCCATTTCGTCAAAGGTCAGGTCAATGGCGTCAAAGCCGTTCTTCTGGAAGTTCTTGCAGATCTTCTCGCTCTCACCCCTGGTCGGCGTTGTCAGGCCTACAAACACATGGGCCTTGTCCTCGTGGCTGATGCGGTAGTTGAACTCGGTCACATTGCGCGGGCCGCCGGGCAGCTTGCCCACCACCTCACAGAAATGCTTGAAGCTGCCGCGCTCTTCGGGGATGGTGACGGCGAACAGGGCTTCGCGCTCCTCGCCCACCTCGGCGCGCTCGGCCACAAAGCGCAGGCGGTCGAAGTTCATGTTCGCGCCGCTCAGGATGGCGGCGTAGGTCTCGCCCTTGGTCTTGTTCTTGGCGACGTACTGTTTGATAGCGGCGACGCCCAATGCGCCCGAGGGCTCGACAATGGAGCGTGTGTCGGTAAAGATGTCCTTGATGGCCGCGCAGACGGCGTCGGTGTCCACCGTCACATAGTCATCCACCAGGCCTTGGGTGATGCGGAAGGTTTCCTCTCCCACCAGCTTCACGGCCGTGCCGTCGGCGAACAGGCCCACATCGGCCAGTTCCACGCGCTCGCCGGCCTGTACCGACTGCATCATGGCGTTCGAGTCTTTGGTGTGCACGCCAATCACTTTCACATCGGGGCGCACGGCCTTGATGTAATTGGCAATGCCGGCAATCAGGCCGCCGCCGCCAATCGGCACAAAAATGGCGTCCAGGCGCTGGCTTCCCAGCTTTTGCAACTGGCGCAGCATTTCCATGGCGATGGTGCCTTGGCCTGCAATCACATCGGGGTCGTCAAAGGGGTGGACAAAGGTCAGGCCCTCGGTCTTTTGCAGCTTGATGGAGTGCTTGTAGGCGTCGGAATAACTGTCGCCCATCAGTACCACTTCACCGCCCAGCGCGGCCACGGCATCCACTTTGACTTGCGGGGTGGTGGTCGGCATCACGATGACGGCACGGCAGCCCAGCTTCTTGGCGCTTAGCGCCGTGCCTTGCGCGTGGTTGCCAGCGCTGGCGCAGATCACACCCTTTTGCAGCTGCTCCGCCGTCAGGTTTGCCATCTTGTTATAGGCGCCGCGCAGCTTGAAGCTGAATACGGGCTGCTGGTCCTCGCGCTTGAGCAATACCTTGTTGTGCAGGCGGCGGCTGAGATTCTTGGCAATATCCAGGTCCGACTCCACGGCCACGTCGTAGACGCGTGCATTGAGGATGCGAGTCAGATAATCGGCAGGGGTGAGGGCTTGAGTCATGGTGCAATTCAGAAGCAGTGCACCAGAGCCAGAGCAATCAGTCAGCCGGGTGCAGGGAAGCCGATCATGATAGGCGCTTGCTTGCTGCGCTGCAGTACTCACTCGAGAAGAACACCCTGTTGGTCTACGAGCTTGCGCTGCGCAGGGACGAAAAAAAGCCCCTAGCTAAGAAGCTAGGGGCTGAATCCACCATTAGAGGAGGTGGAGGAGACAAATGGTGCGATACAGATCAGGACTTTCCAGTAATCTGCAGTCTGCCTGCGGGTTTGACCTAGCAGGTAACGCTTGGTTGTATTGTATGTGATGTGTTTTTATCGTGCAAAAAAGATTCGGGTTTTTCTGGATTTGATGCAGAATTGCAACAGTTTCAAGAGGATGCAGCAATGGAATGCACAGTAAGTTGGACAGGCGCAACGACCGGTATGCGCTCGGGCATGGGCTTTGTGGCGGAGACCGGTAGCGGTCATATCGTCAATATGGATGGCGCGCCGGATGAAAAAAATCCTGCCAATGGCGGCCGCAATCAGGCACCTCGCCCCATGGAAATGCTGCTGGCAGGTGCGGGTGGTTGCACGGCTTATGACGTGGTGCTAATCCTCAAGCGTGGCCGCCACGATGTGAAAGGCTGCAGCGTGCAGCTGACATCCGAGCGTGCAGAGACCGACCCCAAGGTCTTCACCAAGATTCACATGCAGTTCACCGTTAGCGGCAAGAATCTGCCTGCCGGCGCGGTGGAACGTGCGATTGCCATGAGCCATGACAAATATTGCTCGGCCACCATCATGCTGGGCCATACGGCTGAGATTACGACGGGTTTCGAGATCGTTGAAGCCTGATAGGCGCTTCGGACACCGCAACTCATAAAACACCAACGGGCCTAAGCGGCCCGTTTTTCATGGGTGAAGCTGTTTTATATACGGTGTGCCGTCGTAGTCATGACTTTGGCGGCAACGCGCATCAGGCCTTGCACCAAAGGCGGCAATTGAATCGCGCCTTCCTCAATCGCCGCGGCGGCGTGGCGCTCTTCATCGTCCTTCATGCGCTCAACAACTGCGCGAGAGGCCTGATCTTCCTCGGGCAGGCGGCCCAGATGGCTTTCTAGATGCGCAGAGACCTGATTTTCTGTCTCGACCACAAAACCCAGGCTGGTAGCGTCGCTGACTTTGGCTGCAATCGTGCCAATGGCAAACGCGCCAGCAAACCAGAGCGGGTTCAGCAGCGATGGGCGATCGCCCAGCGCATGCAGGCGCTCACGCGTCCAGGCCAGGTGGTCCATCTCTTCACGCGCGGCATGCAGCAGGTGCTCACGCAGCTGCGCATCCTTGGTCACCATGGCCTGAGCGCTATAAAGTGCCTGTGCGCAGACTTCGCCCACATGATTGACTCGCATCAAGGCGGCAGACAGCTTGCGCTGCTCATCGCTCAAATCGGCTTCGGCAATACCGGTGGCAGGCGAGCGCTCGGCGGCGATCGGATCGGCAAACAAAGTGCGAAGAGCTGCATCGGCAGCGGTCAGAAATTGATCCATGGAAAAAACTCGGAGCGGTGCCTGATGGCGCCAATGTGCGTAAGGTACACCAGAGTGCCTCATCCGCCATTTGTGCTGGGGCAATACCAAGCGGGAACCCTTAAGGGAGTACCCAAGAGGGCGTCTTGGTGGTTTGTTGCGGTGCTGCAACGAAAACGCGCCGAATCGAGCCTTTTTGGGGGAATTCCTTTGCGCTGGGTGCGGTGGTCTGGTGCAATAGACCCAACTTCCCCACCAGGAGGTTGGCGCGGGAAACCGGTGGAGCTCGAGGCTCAAGTCTCTCTTACATAGAACCGGCGCCCTTCTAAACCTTGGAGTAACTCGTAATGAAAAAATCCCTGATTGCCCTGGCAGTGCTGGCCGCTTCTGGCGCCGCAATGGCTCAATCTTCCGTGACCTTGTTCGGTATCGTTGACACTGGCGTTTCCTACGTGAACAACGCCGCTGGCGATGTGAACAAGTACGGCGTGCACAGCAGCGGTAACCAGACTAGCCGTCTGGGCCTGCGCGGCACTGAAGACCTGGGTGGCGGTCTGAAGGCTGGCTTCTGGCTGGAAGGCGAAATCTTCGGCGACAACGGCAATGCTTCTGGCTTGGACTTCAAGCGCGAATCCACAGTGCGTCTGTCTGGCAACTTCGGTGAAGTTCGCCTGGGTCGTGAAACAACTCCCACTTTCCGTGCTGGTCTGAAGTATGACCTGTTCGGTGCTACTGGTATCGGCCAGAACATGGGTTACAAGGCATGGTCGACTGTTGGTGGTGCTTATGGCGCCGACGACAACACCATCCGTGCGAACAACATGGTGTCGTACTCCTCCCCTAACATGGGTGGTTTCACCGGTAACATCAGCTATGCTTTCGACGAAAAGCAAGGCGCTAACAATGTTGGCCGTTACATCGGCGGTAACGTCGGTTACGACAATGGTCCTCTGAGCGTGACTGCTGCATACGGCACACTGGCTGGCGCTACCAACGGTGATCGCGACGAGTACTCTGTCGGTGCTGGTTACAACTTTGGCGTTGCCAAGGTTGTTGGTCTGGCTCAGCAAATCAAGTACAAGCCTAGCGTTGGTTCCAACGCTAAGTTCACTAACTACCTGCTGGGCGTGTCCGCTCCCGTGGGTGGCGTGGGTGAAGTGAAGGCTCAATACGCTTTCTACGACCAGCAAGGTGATGCCAAGGCTCACCAAGTGTCCCTGGGTTATGTGCACAACCTGTCCAAGCGTACAGCTCTGTACGGCACTGTTGCTTACCTGAAGAACCAAAAGGGTTCGCAGATGAGCCTGAACGCCAAGGGCGTGAACAACAGTGTTGACACTCGCACCAACCTGAGCGGTCTGACAACTGGCGCTAACCAAACTGGCGTGCAAGTTGGTATTCGCCACGCTTTCTAATCAATTGCTGGTGTAAGCCAGTAACTGTTTAAAAGCAAAAGGCCTGTCGAAAGACAGGCCTTTTTTGTTTTCTCAGAGTTAAGCCTGAAAGGGTAATTGCCGAGGGGTTTGCCTTGGCAGGGAAACGCCTGTGTTGTGCCTGCGCCAAAGATCACGCGGTGGGATAAAGCATTTCTAGAATGAAATTTCCACCAACTGTTTGTGATCAAAGTGAGGGGCGACGCAATGACATCTTCGTTTGTAAAAAAATCATTGGTTTTGGCTGTGCTGGGCACTCTGGGAAGCTTGGCATACGCACAAAGCAGCGTACAGCTATATGGCATTGTGGATGCGGCAATTCGTCACACGAATAATGAGGGAGCCAATAAAAGCGGGCTGACAAAGATGATTGGTGGCGGCATGTCTGAAAGCCGCTGGGGTATTAATGTGAAGGAAGACCTGGGTGGTGGTCTATCTGCGATTGCCAACCTGGAAAATCGTTTCTGGACGGATTCCGGTTCTTCAAGCACCGCTCAACCTTATTTTGCTCAGTCATGGGTTGGCTTGCGCAGCAGCAGTTTTGGCCAGATCACCATGGGTCGTCAATACAACGTGCTGTTCGATTTGGTGACCTCTACGTATGCATCGTTCCCATATTCGCCTTATATGGATGCCTACAAACCTGAAATTGGCATGTCTCTAGGGGCTCGTGCAAACAATATGCTGAAGTACGTGGCTGAGTTTGGCCCCGTACGAGCTGGGCTGCAGTATTCCTT
>NZ_JABBCQ020000013.1 GCF_012844455.2 Comamonas suwonensis
CGTCGTAGTCGATGCGATGGTCTGGGGTGGTCGGCAGCAAGGGCAGTTGCAACAGCAGGTCACGTGATGGCCGTGTGGTGATGGGTTCCGATGCCATGGTCAGTAATCCTGTGGCCGCAAGATAGTTGTTACCGACCTGTCCCATTCCGTGATGATCCAAAGCCTGACGGGATGATCTTTGCTCCCGATGTTGAATGCGCTTAGGACGCGCTCGCAGCCAAAGGCTGCCCGCCAATTCACGTTGCGATCTTCGGCGCACAGTTCCTGCCAGTCACCCGTTTGATGGCGATTCAGCAGTTGCGGCACGGAGACGCCGTGTTTTTGAATCAGTGCCAGTGCCGCAGGGGTGGCAACGACATTACCCAGCGAAAACAAAGCTGGCGGTTCGTCGCAAATCTGGTCGGGGCGAAGGTGGTCAAGCGTGGTGCCCGGCATCGGGGGTAGAGGTTCGGTCTTCATGGCTGATTTCCTTGTTGGGGTTCAGCCGCATGAGCGCGACGCCAGAAACGACAAAAGGCCACGACGTATGCCGTAGCCTTTTGGTTTGGATGAATTGAATGTGCCCGCGACTCACGCGGCGCGGCCTACCGCTGCCAGCGTGGCTGGCGGTGCCGTGCCATCACTGTAGCCATCGGTAGCTTCGGTTGTCCAGTTCGATGAAACTTTGCGCGGGATGCAGGCAAATTTTTACTTGGGGGACAACCCATTCGGTTGTTTTACTCCAGCACAACATATTGCTAGACGGTAAGTTCTGGGAATATGAACTTAATAAGGCCGTGATACCGAGAGTCCCCAACTGGCGGCTTTATGCCTTGCTTGATGAGTGCCCGATGTTGGGCAACCTTCGCCTTCCATTTGCCTGACTGGTCATCCTCGCGGATGTCGTCTGCACGTTGAAACACTCTGACACCTGTCCAGAAGTGTTCAAGGTATGGATTCATCTTTTCTCGGTCTCTGCCGGGAAGTACTATGTGAGCAACTTCGATCAAATTTTTGTAAGCCCACCCAAAGGGATACCCAAACTTCAATGAGAAAAGCGCATTGATAATTTTACTGGGCAACATTCCCGGGTGCTCTGGAATGAACTGTCCCAATTCATCCATTTCTGCCGCTAAATCTGTCCATTCATCTAAATCCAGAATGGAGTGACCAACCCAATTGCACCATTGATGATGAAAATTTGCGCGAACTTCTGAATACCGTCGGTCTTGGCGAGCTTTGTATTCTGCAATCCGTTGTTGTTCTATTATGTAGAGTGAGGCTGCTTCCGCCCGCATGATTTTTTCGCGTTCGCCGTAAAAATCATAGAAATACGACTGTTGTTTTGCCTGGCTCAAGGTAAGCTGGTCGAACCCAATCAATTGCTGTTGCAGGTCTGACACTTCCTGTCCCGTCAGGGGTTCGCGCCATATGCACTTGAGTACAAACTGGCCCCTTTCGCCAGATGCACGCACGGTTTCAGCATTCACCAGAAATGCATTCTGATTATTGTTGTAGAAAACGTCATCTTGCGTGAGCTTACGCATACCTTCATCGAAGTTTGCGAAAATCCAAAACAGCAGTGCGCCTTCTTGCTGATAGAACATTCGTCGTTCCGCAATCACGTTCAGATACGTGGACGACAATTGCACTTCAAACGCAACAGGTAATCCTCGATACGTTGCACGAATATCGGGGCGACGATATTCAGAGGTCAACCTTCCCTTCCAGCGCCCCTCCACCACGACTTCGCTGAATTTGTTGTCAGCGACCAAACACTGGCGAATCCACTCCTTCATTTGCTTGTGCAACTGGCTCTCTTTTGCTCCGTTGTACCGAATCGCATCAATCTGTTCTTGCGACAATAGATTGCGCGTTTGAATCGGACAACCTTCATTTTCTGTCGAGTGTTTGAAGTAAAACTTACGCTCAAAATGCATGCAATTCAGATAGAGGCCGACACCACATAACGGGCAGGTGTATTTCGGTGCACCTGATGCGACGCTCTCGTACAGTTCAGTTCGCAGGCGTATCGCTGCATCGTACTTAGAGCCAATAGCCTGGTTCGCAGATACAACTGAACCGTTCAGCATATCCATCACCACGGATATTTTTGGATCTTTGACCGCGTACGACACAGATAAACTTCTTGACTGTAATTCGGAGCTAGGCGACTTCAGCTTGTACGTCTCGTTGACCCAATACGCGACGGGAAGTTGTGCGGCTGCGCGTTGTCCTTGCCGGACGCTCATTCAGCGTTGACAGAATCTCATGGGCTAGTTTGCCCAGTGCGCAAGCCATTAGCGGCGGAACTGCATTACCGATCTGTTTGAGTTGTTGCCACTCGCTACCAACAAAGATAAATCCATCATGAAAGGATTGAAGGCGAGCGGCCTCACGCACCGTAATCCAGCGATTCAGATTGGGATGAATCCATTCACTCATATCTCGGTGCATTTGTGCCAAGATGGTATGCGATGGTTTGTCTGGGTGTAAGCGACGCCATTTTTCAGGTCGTTTGTTATCCCAAATTTCTTTTGGCAAACTATCTGCCTTCTTTCCTGGCTCCAGCAGTGATATCAGATGTGCACGTCGCTCCTGAATCTCCTTCGTGTGATGGTTGTGGAGTTGCATCGGATCGCGCCCCAAGCCACGTTTCCGTTTGTCGGCTTTGGAGTAGTGTGAACCGTCATAGTCGAGACGCATGTCCTTTTGAAATGCATTGGGCTTGCGGGTCTTGGTGTATGGCATTACCTCCCCGCTATGTACGATTTCGCTAGGCAGGTCACCGAGTGCCTCGCCTACAGTTACTGCGCGATCTACTCGCAGCCCCGCCAAAGTCGCATTGCAATATGCTTCCAAGTCAAATGGAAATTTATCTTCGTCGCGAGTTCCGATAAAGATTACCCGTTGCCGGGTTTGAGGCACGCCGTAATCGTCGGATGACACTCGCAGCATTATCGTATTGCTGTATCCAAGCTCAGCAAATTCTTCCAATATAAGTTTTTTGAATTGCCCCTTATTCATCAACGCGAGATTTGGGACGTTTTCCATTAGGAAGACGCGTGGACGCAGGGTTTGTACAACTCTTGAATACTGCTTGTAGAGCTCATTTCGCTCGTCGTCAGGTCGCCTTGCGCCGATCTGACTAAACCCTTGACACGGTGGTCCGCCAAAAACGAGGTCAATCCTCTCAAGTTTGTACCGCTCAATGTGGTCGTTGTCGCGTTCAAGAAATCCATGGACATCTTGGTCGAAGAGGGGGGTCTTAGGGAAGTTGTGACGATAGGTTTGGCATGCAAACCTATCGAGTTCAACGGCAACTTTCACGTCAAAGCCCGACTGTTCGATCCCTTCGCAGAACCCCCCACACCCAGAGAAGAGCGAAACGGCTGTTGGGGCCGGGTTGCTAACCGGCGGAATTTCGTGACTCATAAGCAGAGAGCTAGGCATAAATTTGCTCTTAAAAATTCAAAATGTGACTCATAGTCCGTGGGATGATAGTCTTCATCTTTGTACAGTAGAGCTGTGAAATTATCCAGCTTTTTTGGTCTTGCGGTGCGACGACATCGCCAACTTCTTCGCCTGAGTCAAGAAGAGTTGGCCGCTCGTGCTGTGATTGATCGAACGTACATCAGTGGTGTTGAGCGTGGCGTGCGCAATCCGACCTTGGATGTCATGGAGCGCATCGCTGCCTCCCTTGGCGTCGGACTGGATGTCGTATTTGCAACTGCCCGAGAACTCAGTGCCGAAAGGGAGAACGAGTAGTGCCTTATGACTTCCAGCATGCGGCTGTGTGCCCAACATGTCCTCACGGTGTCTGCTTTGAGGACCGTAGACAAAACCCCGTACCAGGGCGTGATACAAAATTCAGATTCCGGCAGCAAACGGCGATGCAATGCACATTCGGAGAATTTCTGCCGGGTGCGGAGAGTGATCCTGAGCCCAATCGATCCTTCGAGGAGTATCTAGGGACTTTCCGAAATAACGCGCTGGCCGCTGGGAATTTGCTTTTTGGTTCTGCGTTTGACGTTAAAAGTTCAGCAATTGCCAAGGTCGAGGGTGACGTTTTCGAGTTACTGGAGGCTGGTGCCTTCTGGAGTGCTGCATCCGCTTGGAATAAATACATGGATAGCGGAGATTGGATCTCTACTGCCTTCACATGTCCGGCTGGTTCTGTGCCGACGCCAACCCGAAAGGTTGCAATCGTAAAGCTGCCTAGGGGATACGATGCAACCAAACTGTTTCGGCCAGAGGTAAGAGGTAGTATCCAGGCCCATGAACATGCGTTGAAGCTTCGTGGAATGGAGCTGGGCTTATCTTCGCCTGATATTGTCGGCGTGAGATTGCCTCACCCACTACCGGCAGAATTGCAAATATTTATGCAGCCAGTTGCCAGCCTCGGAGAGGCAGATCAACTGCTGCTGGAGGATGCCCACAAACTTTTGGAAGACAGGATCGAGGCAACCGGCTTTCTATTTGCGGTGGCAGTCAAGAGAACTACAAGAAGTGATCGGCTTTATCAGCCTCTTTTTGAAGCCAACGTTCTCAAATATTTGATTGAGAATGTTCTGCGTGGAGCAGCCTTTCGCTTTTATGCCCATCTGAATTCCTTTGCTGGAGCGGATGTTGAAGGACACTACAGGGCTGCCTCGCTGATTTCGCTTATTAGAGGTGGTACCCCGACAAAAGCAGTTGATGTTCTGTATTTGGCTACGCATCCACGTGCAAGTGCGCAGTCCATCTTGGATGATTTGCCATTGTTTCCCCTTTAGTCACTAAAGCGCGGTGATCCGCGAGATTTTTGGGGCAATATCTGCACCTGATGTCAGTAAGCTCCTTCTTGTCGCTATTCATCTGGGCATGACTATCTCAGTGGGCAGTTGTCGCTATCTTCGGCCGCCCCATCACAATATTCCAATCCATCCCCTGAGCATGGAACTTGGCACTGTCGATGTTGTACGCAACACCCTTGATCTCGCCTGTGGTGTCGTCAGCGTAGAAGCGGATCGTGCCGCGCCCAACACCTTTAAAGTTTGGGCTGGCGATGGTGCCGTTTTCCTTGCCGCGGGCTTCGTTCTCATCGCGTAGCCCTGCATCGCTGACATAGCGAGTGTCGTCCCGACTCTTGGCCTCCTGTGAGGTGTCGATGATACGCACCTCGTACTGAGTGCTGTTCCAGGCATAGGGCAAGCGGGATTTGACTTTGACCGGAGCTTCGTCCACGAACAGGATGTGCCCGGCGGCAGTGTGCCCCTTCGTGTTCACATACAGCCACGCCACCACGTCGCCCGGCTTCAAGTCCGTGACCTTGGTGATGCGCTCGAAGGCTTCACCCTTTTCGATGCTGGGGTGGTAGTCATAGATGCTGTGCCGGGTCTTGAACTTCATGGACTGCATTTGTTCCAGCACACCACTCTTGGTGCGCCGGAGCATGGATTCCACAAAGCCAGTGCAGTCGGTGTGAACAATGTAATCCGTTGCTCCTTTTTCACCGGGCATGCGCACCATCACCTGAGTATTTGAGTACTCGTTGTTCTCCTGCTTGGTGTTGGTCACGAAATCACGGGCCAGCTGGAGGTGTTTGGGTACGCCTTGCGCCGTGGCAGTTCCTATCGACAGAGTCAGAATTGCTATCACCAAAGATGTGCGACCCGAAAACCGAGTCATGGCTTGACCTTCACGGCTTTCTCCACCGACACCAGCTGTTCTTTGTCATCATCGAACCGCCCCGTGACCGTGCATGCATCGTCCTCCTTACAGGCGGCAAAGAGCTTCTTTGCAATGGAAGACCTGGAGCCAAAGGAGTAGCACTTTTCGTTCTTGCCTGCACCGACATTCAGGCAACTGTCTGCCGTGCCGCCCTTGACCACGCCTGTCAGCGTTTGAACGGTAGGCGCCGATAACGCCGGAAGAGTGACGACAGCCAAAGCAACTGTGGTGATGAATCGGTTCATGGTTCTTTTCTTTCTGAGGTTAATAAAAATTTCACATTGCCGCGACAGCGGGCTACTCCATTTCGGCGGGCATCTTGGCGGCCGTACCGGACTTCAACAGGTAGATGCATTCATCCCGCAAACGCTTGTTGCTAAAGGTCAGCGTGTTGGAGCCAAACTCCCCGGCGATGTGCAGTTTGTTGCCGTCCTCGCGCGTCATCTGCGCGACCTGCGCCAGCGCCACCGTGGTCAAGGCAGGGTGGAGTGTCGGAAAAGTGAGCGTTCCAGCCTGGTAGTCCACCACCACGCCCAGCAAGCAAGCCGACTGGGCATTGAGTAACCGCTTTGTGACCAGCCACCCGGCGTAGGCAGCCACGGCAACAACCGGCGCGTAGCCAGCGTGGCCCTTGAACGTCCACATGGCAAGGCTGTACACCCCGGCAAGCACCAGCAGGATGCCGAACGTCGCCACAATCAGGATGGGCGTATGCGCCATCAGATCATCAATGCGTTTGGCTTGCGGGTTCGCCAAGTACTGCTTCTTGAGCTTGCGGTACTGGAAGTACGACAGCAGCGCCGTCACCGCCAAGACGGGGAAGAACTGCGAAACCAGATTGTCATTGTTACGGGCTTCTTTTTCTGAACGCTTGGACACGAATGAACCTCCTCTGTGGGTGAATGAATCAAGAAACACTATCCGTTTGGTGAATGCGCAAGTTTGCCAGAAACAAACTGATAGTTTGTGGACTTATAGTGGGTCGAAATCGAGACTTCAGGGCATGTCTCGTGTTGTCGTCAACAGGCCCCAACCCCTCGAACCGCAGTTCGCCAAGGAACGCGACCGGGTGCAGGCTGCGTTTGGGAAGCGAGTACGGGAGTTCCGCACTGAGCGGCAATTGACGCTGGAAATGCTGGCCGAGAAAGCTGACCTGCATGAAAACTACGTTGGTGCTGTGGAGCGCGGTGAGCGCAACTTGAGCCTGTACAACGTCTGGCGGCTGGCTGGTGGGCTGGGGCTGCCAGTGGCTGATCTGGTACAGGATTTGCCTACGCGCAAGGGCAAACGTTAGACCACGCTGCTGACTTCGACTGGAGCGAGCAGGAGGCGGTTGCACTCGTCGACCTGCGAGAGACGGAAACACCGGCCAGTCGAAAAACGCAACTCCAACTGCCACTCAATGGTCTGACTGTCCCGGACTAATTGAGGCGGCTCCACCAGCACATCCCCTCGCATCGGCAGTTCCTGGTCGAAGTGATGTGACCAGTGTGCGCCTGCGGTGATGGGTAGCCAATCCTCCAGGTCGCAGACTTCGCATGCGCTGGCCCGGAACTGTAATGCCGCTTGCGCACCTCCGAAGCAACCGAAGACGCTGCCATGGGGATACAGCAAGTAGCGCATGGGGCAATAGCACAGCAAAGCATGGCGCTCGCACTCCAGGGCAATGGCACCAAAGTGCGCGTGCCCCGACTGTTTCCGAATCAGCAGGTCGTTCGATGCGGGGTCACAGATGCGCAGCGCCTTAACCGTCTGGCCTTGCAGCGTGGGAAACAGGTAAGGCCCGCGCATGGCTTACTTCCCGACCTGCTTTTGCATCTGCGTCACGCCGATGAACCACGCCGGGGGTAACCCAGCCAAATCCGCCATGCCGACACGCAGATGCAATCGGCTGTCAGCATGGGGGTACGGGTCAACGACGTAAGGTTGCGCAGTCTTGCCGTCGCTGGCCGTGTTGCGGTGGTAGACCGCACAGCGGCCCACTTCCCAATCGGCGTCGTAGGACACCATGACCAAGGCGACTTCCGGCAAATCGGCATAGCCCTTGGAACATTCTTTCCAAACAGTGGCGACAAGTCCGTGAGCGGCGAGCAGCTTGGCGATCATGTCGCCGTCAATCCACGGAAAGTACGGGCCAGTCTTGGGCAATCCCATGGTCTCTGCTTGTCGCATGATCGAGTCCAGCGTCTTGCCGGTCAGGGTGGCAATGGCGGCGAAGGTGTCGTCATGCCGGTCTTGCTGGGCGACTCGCTTGAATACGGGTTGAAATGGGGTCGATGTGGTGGGTGTGGTGGCCATGAAGGCGCTCCTGTGCGTAGGTTGAAAATGACGCGCACGGCAAAGCCAACCCAGTCGATGACCGAGCCTCAGAACAAGAATGGGGTGTGAGATTGCTCTGCTGATCCGCAGAGACTGAGAGGGAGTGCCGCGTGCACAGCCAGCCGCGTGCCGACAACATCGGGTTTTGTCGCGGTGGCTTTTTTAAGCTAATCGCTTTCGCAGCAAAGGATCAACTGGTTGCTGACTTCGCCAGATTGATGGTCTAGAAATGACCGGAGGGGTGGGGTGGCGGCAGCGCGGTGGACGGATCAGACATCCTTGCTGTTCAATCTCTTGTCGCAGGCTAGCGTTTGGCTTCCGTTTCGGAAGTTTTGGCGATAGAATACGAGGCTCTGCAGAACGCAGTTTTGTGGGTAGTGCCGGTGTAGCTCAGTCGGTAGAGCAGCTCATTCGTAATGCACTGCTCACCACCTGAAAAAACTCATCAGCATCAACAACTTAAGCGCCACCTCCGTGGCGCTTTTTTATTGCTTGGCACACTCATGGCACAACGCACATGCAGGGCCAGGAATAAGCAGGATCGTCGAATTCGTCGCACGCCATGTCCCCTGAACTCACACGCGTGAAGGGAAAAACACATGGCAAGCATTCGAGAACGCATCGACGCCTCCGGCAAAAAAAGTTACCACGTCCAGATTCGCCTGAAGGGCTTTCCGCCTCAGACGCAGACCTTCGACAGCAAGTCCATTGCCAAACAATGGGCTCAGCGCGTTGAAACGGAGCTGCGCGAAGGTCGCTACATGCCTCACGCCGTTGCCCAGCGCCACACCGTCAAGGAGATGCTGGAAACCTACCGCGATCGCGTACTGACCCCGCTCAAGCCGAAGCGGATTCGTGACCAAGGCCAGCAATTGCAGTGGTGGATCGACAGGATTGGCCGGTACAGCCTGGCGGACATCACGCCGGCGATCATCGGCAAGTACCGGGACGAACTCCTGGCCACCACGTTCGGAAAGATCAAACCAAAGAAGTTGGCTCCGGCAACCGCAGTCCGCTACTTGGCGGTGCTGTCGCACGCCTTCAATGTAGCGGTCAAAGAATGGGAATGGCTGCCTGAGTCGCCCATGGCCAAGGTCAAAAAGCCCAAGGTTGCCAACGGGCGCGTACGCTACCTGACCACCGACGAACTGGGCCGCCTGCGCACTGCCACAGCCCTGTCGGAGAACAGATACCTCGCCGCCGTGCTGGAAGTTGCCATCGCCACTGGCATGCGCTACAGCGAAATCATGAATCTGCGCTGGCGGGACGTTCTGCTCGACGAACGGGGCCAGTGCAGCCTAGCAGTTCTTGAGGAAACCAAGAACGGCGAGCGTCGTGGCGTACCACTGACGGGCAGCGGTCAAAGTGCCTTGGACGCACTGAGGCAAGCTCACATGAAAACCAACGATGGCAGGGTCAACAGCGGACTGCTCTTGTTCCCCAGTAGTACCAAGAAAGACAAGCCAGTCGAGCTGCGCAAGTCCTGGGAAACTGCCTTGAAACGCGCCAAGATCGAGAACTTCCGTTTCCACGACTTGAGACACACCACTGCCAGCTATCTGGCCATGGAAGGTGCCACTGGCCCCGAAATCGCGGAAGTGCTGGGGCACAAAGACTTGCAGATGGTCAAACGCTATGCCCACCTCAGCAAAGCCCACATCACCGGGGTGCTGTCGCGGATGAACCAATCTCGGCTTGGTGACCCTAGCGATGCGCCTCCATCATCGGCGACAGGACGACCAGCGCATCACGACAAACCGGACTCGGGCAGCGATTAAACGTATCTGAGCAAGGCGTCGCCGATGCATGTCTTACTGAGCCACCATGACGCAGCAAACAAAGCGACGAGTGAGATCAGCCTCCCTCGTCGCTGTGCCACGACAAGTTGCGAGTGCAACCCATGGCGCCCTCACGCTACTGATACCTTGGGATGCGACTGATGCCGCTTCTTCAAGGATGCCGAGATCTTGGCCTTGGTCTCTGCTGAGAGGTGGCGGTCTTTAAGTGCTTCGCTGATCTTGTGTCGAGTTTCAGGCGCGAGGGGGATACCCATTTGCTGCTGTGTGCGCCTCCAGATGCCCGTCGCCTTGTTGATTTCTGCGTCAGACAGATACAAGTCGGCACCGTCAGCAAGGAGCGAGTTCAGTGCCTTGATGGAGTACTTTTTCATGGCTTCACTGTTTGAGGGAACAGCGTTGAAATCATGTCATCCCGGCGAAGCCTGAGAATTTCGTCCATTGCAGTTTCATACTCATCAGCTTTGAAGAGTGGCGCCCGAAGGCCCTCTGCTACATAGATGATGTTTGCGTTTTGCTTCCATGCCTCGCCGCAAAGACTCAAGATAAGCGCCTCACTGATCGGAACACTTTGGAAGCTAGGCCTGCCATCAGCTACGTCCACCAGCAAAATGGGGGAAACCGATGTCGCAGACCGCGGGCAGCCTTCAAACTGTGGGCGCAGAAGAGCCTCCTTCCATTGCCGAGTCTCATGCATCCAGAAGTGGCATTCGTAGGCCTTGGTGGTGCGGAGTTCTCGAATGTCCTGGTTGCTCGGGGAGAGGTTTCCCATTTTCTTGAATTCAAGAAGCGTATCGCCGTAGTCGCTGCATGCCGCGACCGATCTAAGACATGGCGCTTCGATGGAGATAAGGCCGGGCCCGAGTGCGGCGCCGGTTTGATCCAAGGCCGTCGCCTCGATAAAAACTTTATTCTTCTCAATGATGAACGTGAAGCCTTTGATATAGGTGTTCATGGTCTAACCTCGATGGTGTTGGACGCTCGCTGAGCGTCCTGGACATGGGGAATCACTGCATCGCCGTCGTGATAGGCGATGCGTGGCCAAAATGTCCTGGGTCAGACTCGAACCGTGGAAGGCCCTAAGCGTCGAATGCCGGAATATCGTGCTTGGGGTAGGCGCGAATAAATACCCAGAACGATGTTCCGGCTATTGCTGCGCGTACCAAACAGATAAATCATGGCCAACCGGCGCTGAGCAGATAGTCCCGAAGGACTTGGGTCTCTCAGCCAGCGATGAGATCGCTGCATCTGTGCTTGACGCTCTGGTCAAGCCGTCGTGGGGCGAAGTTGTCAGCTGCTGCTGGCTTCACTGCAGGGTGTGAACCTCTGCACGTCGATTTCCGCCGACGCCCGGTCTGTGGTTAGAGGCTAAGAGTATCCACGAATCACACAGCGAATGCAATGCCATGTGCCGATACGCCTTTCGGTCATCAACATCAACAACCACGAGGCCACCGCAAACACCCACATCGTCCCTCTGATAGCCGACATCAACAGCGCCCCAGAGGGACGGACACGTTTCATACATTGCTGGCCGCGTGCGCAACATGTGGACTGCGACAGCACGACGACTGTTTTGATAGGATATGCCCACGCAATCCACGGTGGAACTCTCCTTCATCTTGGCGCGTGGTCGCAATTGCTCTGATTGCGATAGAGCCCGTGCCGTTCTGGCATGGCGTTCGCCGCGAGGGATTTTCTCTCGTTCATTGACTTCGACTCTCACTCTTACTTCAAACAACAAGGCCTCCGGGTAGCAACCCGCCGAGTGCTTTGTCTAACCGATTGAGCATGGTGCTCGATCCGGTACTTATCAACCACTGCCTAGCAGCGGATGACGAGTTTTGTTGTGAGCGTGATCCAGTCGGAGGAGCAATTCCTTCCATTGCCCAGCAACAAGCGTCACCCGGCAATAGAACCGCAACACGCAAAGGAATTGATTTATGAACAAGACGCCTATCGCCCGCAAGTCCCAAGAGGTCAAAGTCCCTCCCCTCTCCAGCACAAGCCCCCGCCAGCCGAGGCTGCCACTCTCTGTTCAGGGGATTTCGCAACTGCTACGCAAAAGCGACGACAACTCTCAGCAGGACTTCGGCACCTCCATGGAATGGACAGTCGGCAGAACACCTTTTGTACTCTACTGCTCCGAGCATGACCCACAAGGCATGATCCAGCATGCAGTTGCGGCGACTCAAATCACCCACAAGATGCTCTGGCAGGAGCCCGGCTTTCGCCGAGACAGTCAGATCGCTTTTGTAATCGAGGGCGTCGGGTCATTTGAAGTCAGTCCACACTCAAACTCCGAGGAGATCGAAGTTTTTATGCATGCACAAAGTGCCTGCATGAAAATTCAATTGCCGTCTCCCGACCTGTGGCCGTCGCTAGGGCTGGCATGGCTGCTGCGTCCGCCCACGAGTTACAAAACTGCGGAGTTGGCGAACTACATGACCAAACACCCCGTGGCTCGCCTGCAGGGCCCTTTTATGGCAGGTGGTCGGTACACCAGTTGGCATGCCGCCGTGGCACACGCAGGCCTTGCGTTTGAAGGATGAGGTCTACTGTGCATGCCGGTGCCCCATGCTGGTGCGTGCAGAGACTCGGTGCCGTAAGCCTGCCCGAGTGCAGGCTTACGGCACCCCACTGTGCCACTGGCACAGTGCCAGAAAAGCAAAAAGCCGCACTGGGCGGCTTTTAACTTGTTGATTTTATTGGGATTTTGGTGCCGGAGAGATGAATCGAACACCCGACCTTCTCATTACGAATGAGCTGCTCTACCGACTGAGCTACACCGGCGTTAGTCGAAAATTATAGCGCTTTTTCGTCCGCTTCCAGGTGATAGCGGGTTATGCGTTCGACTTCGTTCTTGGAGCCGAGAACGACGCTGACGCGTTCGTGGAGCTGGGTAGGCTTGATATCCAGAATGCGTTCACGACCATTGGTGGCCATGCCACCGGCTTGTTCGATCAGCCAGCTCATCGGGTTGGCTTCGTACATCAGGCGCAGTTTGCCGGGTTTGAGCGGCTCGCGCTTGTCCCAGGGGTACATGAAGACGCCGCCGCGGCACAGGATGCGGTGCACGTCAGCGACCATGGCGGCGACCCAACGCATGTTGAAGTCCTTCTGGCGTGGACCTTCCTTGCCGGCCAGCACTTCGTCCACATAGCGCTTCACGGGTTCGTCCCAGTGGCGCATGTTTGACATATTGATGGCGAACTCCTTGGTGTCTTCTGGGATTGTGACGTTCTCTTCGACCAGTAGGAAGGAACCTTGCTCGCGGTCCAGCGTAAACATGGCAACGCCGTCGCCCACGGTCAGCACCAGTGTGGTCTGGGGGCCATAAATGCAGTAACCTGCGGCTACTTGCTGAGTTCCGGGCTGGAAGAAGTCGCTTTCGTGAACGCCGGGGTGGCCTTCAGGCTTCTTGAGTACGCTGAAGATGGTGCCAATCGACATATTGATGTCGATGTTGGACGAGCCGTCCAGTGGATCAAACATCAGCAGGTATTCGCCCTGGGGATAACGGTTGGGCACCACGTAGATGCCTTCCATTTCTTCCGAGGCCATGGCTGCCAGGTGGCCGCCCCATTCGTTGGCTTCGATCAGTGTTTCGTTGGCGATGATGTCCAGCTTCTTCTGCACTTCACCTTGCACGTTTTCGCTACCGGCCGTACCCATGACGTCACCGAGTTCGCCCTTGTTCACGGCAAAGCTGATGCGCTTGCAGGCGCGGGCTACCACTTCCAGCAGCAGGCGCAGTTGGCCGGGGATGAGGCCGTCCACGCGTTGCTGCTCGACCAGGTAGCGGGTCAGGCTGATGTTCTTTTTCATGGTTCAACTCCTAAAAATACGAGCAGATGCTTGATGGGGACTGCATCTGCTGATGATCTGCATTTCGGCTCCCCTGGCGCGAAGCGCCTCAGGGGGGCTGGTCAGTCCGCCAGCGCGCGGGTAATCACCTCGCGCACATCGTTGGACAGGTCGGTCTTGGCGGCTACGCGCTCAAGGGCTGTGCGGGCTGCGGCGCGGTAGGGCTCGGGCAGCTTTTTCCAGCGGTCCATCACGCGGGTGAGACGGGCGGCAACTTGTGGGTTGAAGCCGTCAATCTCGATCACGCGATCGGCCCAGAAGGCATAGCCGGCGGCGTCGGCGCGGTGAAAGGCACCCGCGTTGTTGCAGTAGCTGAAGATCAGGCTGCGTGCGCGGTTAGGGTTCTTGATCTGGAAGTCAGGGTGCTTCATCAGCGCCTGAACAGCGGGCAGCACATTGCCGCCGCGGTCGCTGGCCGCACCTTGAAGGGCAAACCATTTGTCCAGCACCAGTGCATCGTTCTTGAACAGCGCGTGGAAGCGCTGCAGTGCCTGCTCTGCCAAGGGGCTTGCGCTGTAGACCAGAGCAGCCAGAGCGGCCATGCGGTCGGTCATATTGCCTGCATCTTTGCAGCGTTGGTAAGCCTTGCCGGGCCAGATGGTGTCACCAGTCTGGACAGCGTTCAGGCACAACATGGAGAGCGCGCGACCGGCGAGGGCGCGGCGGCCTGCGCTGACATGGTCAGGCGTGTAGGCACCGGTGTCGCGGTTGGATTCCCATGCAGCTTCCCATGCAGGTAGCAGCGAGGAGGCCAGTTGCAAGATCATGGCTTCGCGCACGGTGTGCACGCGTTGCGGGTCGACCTCGGCCAGTTGCTCAGCGATGTAGCTCTCGGATGGGAGCGTGAGCACCAGGTCCTTGAACGCGGCGTCCAGCTTGTCGTCTTGCAGCACGCGGCGCATGGCCTGGACAAAATCTGCAGGCAGAATTTCAGTGCCAAATTGGTCGTTAGCACTTTCTGTATCTGCGGAGGCTGCTATGAACTTGAGAGCGTAGCGCAGGCCCAGACGCTGGCTGGCTTCCCATTGGTTGAATGGGTCGCTGTCGTGTGCCAGCAGGGTCAGCAAATCGGCATCGCTGAATTCGCAGTCCAGTACCACGGGGGCGCTGAAGCTGCGCAGCAGTGAGGGCACAGGGGCTTCTGGCACGTTGGCGAAGACAAAGCTTTGTTCGGCTTCGGTCAGCACTAGCATGCGACTGGTGCCTTGAGCGGCTTCCTCGCTTTGTAGTTGCAGCGCAATGGCTTGACCGGCAGCCGTGAGCAGCCCCATCTGCACGGGAATGACAAAAGGCAGCTTTTCGCTCTGGCCCACGGTGGGGGCGCAGCTTTGCGATAGCGTCAGCGTGTAGGTCTGCGCGGCAGCGTCGTACTGGCCCACGGCCTTGAGCACGGGAGTGCCGGCCTGGCTATACCAGCGGCGGAACTGCTGCAGATTCTCGGCCAGGGCCGATTCGGGGTTGGCATCGGCAATAGCTTGCGAGAAATCGTCGCAAGTTACCGCTTGGCCGTCATGGCGCTCGAAGTACAGCTTCATGCCCTTGGCAAAGCCTTCGCGGCCCACCAGGTTGTGCTGCATGCGCACGACTTCAGCCCCTTTTTCGTAGATCGTGACCGTGTAGAAGTTGTTGATCTCGATATAGCTGTCGGGGCGCACGGGGTGAGCCATGGGGCCGGCATCTTCGGGGAACTGCACGGTACGCAGCACGCGTACATCGTCAATACGCTTGACGGCCCGGGCCGATGCGGCACCCGCCATGTCCATGCTGAATTCCTGATCGCGGAAGACCGTGAGGCCTTCCTTGAGCGAGAGCTGGAACCAGTCGCGGCAGGTGACGCGGTTACCCGTCCAGTTATGGAAGTATTCGTGTCCGACGACGGACTCGATATTGGCGTAGTCGGTATCGGTGGCCGTAGCCTGGCTGGCAAGAACATACTTCGTGTTGAAGATGTTCAGGCCCTTGTTCTCCATGGCGCCCATGTTGAAGTCGCTGGTGGCAACGATCATGAAACGGTCCAGATCAAGGCTCAGGCCAAAGCGCGCCTCATCCCATGCCACAGAGTGCATGAGCGAGTTCATGGCGTGCTCGGTCTTTTCCAGGTCGCCGGGGCGCACAAAGACCTGCAGCAGGTGCTCGTTGCCCGCGCGGCTCTTGATCTTTTGCTCGCGGGCGACGAGGTTGCCTGCGACCAGTGCAAACAGGTAGCTGGGCTTTTTGTGCGGATCGACCCACTTGGCAAAGTGGCGGCCGTCTTCCAGATCGCCGGACTCCACCAGATTGCCGTTGGACAGCAGCACCGGGTACTGGGCCTTGCTGGCGCGCAGTGTGACGGTGTACATGGCCATGACATCAGGGCGGTCCAGGAAGTAGGTGATACGGCGGAAACCTTCTGCTTCGCACTGCGTGAAGAACGTGTCCTCGCTCACATACAAGCCCATGAGCTTGGTGTTCTTGGCCGGGCAGCAGGTGGTGAAAATCTCCAGCTCCACAGGCTCATGGCCTTCGGGCAGGTTCTCCAGCACCAGTTGGTCGCCATCCATCTTGAACGAGGTTCCACCACCATTGACCATGACACGGGCCAGATTCAGCTCGTCACCATCCAGGCGCAGAGGCTGGGCCGTCACATCGGGGTTGCGGCGCACGCGCATCTTGCTCAGCACGCGCGTCTTGGCAGGGTCCAGATCAAAAGTCAGATCCACCGTGTCGATCCACCAGGCCGGAGCCTCGTAGTCGGCGCGGTAGATAGCGGTGGCCGGGGCTTGCCCGTCACGCAGTTGCAGCATATCGATTCCTTTCGAGGATCAGAGGCCTTGCTTGAGCGAGGCTTCGATAAACACATCCAGATCGCCGTCCAGCACCTTCTGGGTGGCCGAGACTTCGACGTTGGTGCGCAAGTCCTTGATGCGGCTGTTGTCCAGCACATAGGAGCGGATTTGATGACCCCAGCCCACATCGGTCTTGGTGTCTTCGAGCTTTTGCTGCTCTTCTTGGCGCTTGCGCATCTCGTAGTCATACAGACGCGAGCGCAGGCGTTGCCATGCCACATCGCGGTTGCTGTGCTGCGAGCGGCCATCCTGGCACTGCACCACGATGCCTGTGGGCATGTGTGTCAGGCGCACGGCAGAGTCGGTCTTGTTGATGTGCTGACCACCAGCGCCAGAGGCACGGTAGGTATCGGTACGCACGTCAGACGGATTGATGTTGATCTCGATGGAGTCATCAATCTCGGGGTAGACAAACAGCGACGAGAAGCTGGTGTGGCGGCCGCCGGACGAGTCGAACGGGCTCTTGCGCACCAGGCGGTGCACGCCGGTTTCAGTGCGCAGCAGGCCATAGGCGTACTCGCCTTCAATCTTGATGGTCGCGCTCTTGATGCCGGCCACATCGCCCGGAGTCTCTTCTTCGACTGTCGCCTTGAAGCCCTTGCGTTCGGCGTACTTCAGGTACTGACGCAGCAGCATGCTGGCCCAGTCACAGGCTTCGGTACCACCGGCCCCGGCCTGGATGTCGATGAAGCAGTTCAGCGGATCGGCCTCGCCACCAAACATGCGGCGGAATTCGAGTTCTTCGATCAGCGGCTTGAGCTTGGCGGTTTCGGCTTCGATGGTTTCAAGGCCGGCGTCATCGCCTTCTTCCTTGCTCATCTCGAACAACTCGGCGTTGTCCGCCAGCTCGGCGGTGAGCTTTTCCAGTGTCAGCACGACGTTGTCGAGCGACTTCTTTTCCTTGCCCAGCTCCTGTGCCTTTTTGGGATCGTTCCAGACGGCAGGGTCTTCCAGCGAGGCGTTTACTGTGCGCAGGCGTTCGTATTTAGCATCGTAGTCAAAGATACCTCCGGAGATCTGCCGTGCGCTCGGACAGATCTTGGAGGGTGTTGCCGATAGAGTTGACGCGTTCTGCTTCCATGGTGAATCCGTAGTGTTCTTGTTGATAAATAACTGCTGATTTTCTCATGCCAAGGAGCTGCGGCGATGCAATGGCCTTTGAGAGGGTTTTTACAGCGCCATTCGTGCGGCATTTTCAGGGTCTGCAGCGTTTGTAACAGCTGCATCACTTTTATTCATGAGTGCCGTTACCTTGGGTAACAAATCCTGCATAGAATTCTCAAAGCCTTGTTGAAGGCGTCTTTTCTGAATGGTTTCACTGCCTGTCTCTGCGCCTGCCGGTATCCGGCCTCACTGGTCGTCGATCTCTTACCCCTCCCCCTCATGACATTCTTTCGCAATCTCAAGCTGGCTCATAAGCTGCTGGTGTCTTTTGTGTTTATCTTGCTGATCAGCGCGGTATCTGGCCTGTACGGGCTGGTTCAGATGGAGCGCGTCAATGCCACGGCCACCGATCTGACTCGCCAGTGGCTGCCCGCTGCGCGCACCTTGCAGGACATGCGCTACCAGCTGCAGCGCTACCGCTCGCAGACCATGCAGCATGTAATTGCGCAGACGACCGAGGAAATGGCGGAGTATGACAAAAGCATGCCCAAGCTATGGAGTGAGCTGCTGAAGAACCAGCAGGATTACGCCAAGTACATCAAGACCGATAAAGAACGCGCGCTGCTGGCTGATGTGGGCAAGCAGTTGCAGAGCTATGCGCAGCAGACGGCCAAGGTGGTGCAGTATTCGCACCAGTTGCTCAGTGACGACGCCGGCGAGATTTTGCGTGGTGATGCGCTCAAGATCGTTCTCCGCATTAACGCTCAGATTGATGAGCTGGCTGAGATCAATGCGCAGGCCACCGAAGCCGCCAATCAGGCGGGCGACGATTTGTATGGCGCTGCCCGCTGGTGGGTCATCGCGTTGCTGCTGGGCGCCATGGTCACGGGTGTGACTCTGGCCGTGCTGATTGCGCGTTCCATCTCGCGGCCGCTGGAATCTGCAGTGGAGTTGGCGCAGTCTGTGGCGAAGGGTGATCTCAGCGGCCAGATCACAGTGCAAAGCAAGGATGAAATCGGCCAGCTGCTGCAGGCGCTCAAGGATATGAACACCAGCTTGCAGCGTATCGTGGGTCAGGTGCGTCAGGGCACGGACTCCATCGCCTCGGCCAGCAGTCAGATTGCCAGCGGCAATCAAGATTTGTCCTCGCGTACTGAAGAGCAGGCCAGCTCGCTGGAGCAGACTGCGGCTTCCATGGAAGAGCTGACCTCTACCGTGCAGCAAAACGCGGGCAACGCCCAGCAGGCCAACCAGCTGGCCGCCGCTGCATCGCAGGTCGCCGTGCGCGGTGGTGCCACGGTGGCGCAGGTGGTGCAGACCATGTCTGCCATCAATGATTCGTCGCGCAAGATTGTGGACATCATTGGCGTGATTGACTCCATCGCCTTTCAGACCAATATCCTGGCGCTGAATGCGGCGGTGGAGGCTGCTCGTGCAGGCGATCAGGGGCGCGGTTTTGCTGTGGTGGCGTCTGAAGTGCGTACGCTGGCCCAGCGCTCGGCAGAGGCCGCCAAGCAGATCAAGCAGCTCATTGATGACTCTGTCGCCAAGGTGCAAGAGGGCGGCAATCAGGTCGGTGAGGCGGGCAGAACCATGGATGAAATCGTGATGAGCGTGCGCCGTGTCACCGACATCATGGGTGAGATCTCGGTGGCCAGCCACCAGCAGACTTCGGGCATTGAGCAGGTGACGCAGGCCGTCACGCAGATGGACCAGATGACTCAGCAGAATGCCGCGCTGGTGGAAGAAGCCGCTGCAGCGACGGACGCCTTGCGCGGACAGGCTGCCGCACTGGCCGAGACCGTGAGCTTCTTCAAGCTCGATACTCAGGCGATTCCGGCTCTGGCACCGGCTGCCCATTTTCGTCAAGCACCCGTGCGAGTGACGGCATCTGCTAAGGCCCGGCCTGCTATCAAGCCTGCTGGTAAAGCGACAGCCAGCCCTGTGGCGTTGTCCGCCAGCAAGCCTGTTGCCAAACCCAAACCTGTCAGCACTGTGGCGGGTGACGATGAATGGGAGACTTTTTAAGGCCGGAGCCGAGGGCTTGCGAATCTAGCGCAGCAGCCGCTTGCGGCGCAGCGCGCTTCCATAGCTCAAAACCCAGTTCGCTGATGAGCGCAAGCATCAGCGCGCTGTGGTTCGGGGCCAGGCCGGTAACGATGCGCTCTCCCTGGGCACGCTTCATCGGGCGCCTGTAGCAAGCCGGTCTGGCGGGGTTGATGCTATGAAAAGAGAAGCTTTTTGCGCTTGATTGATATGGACCTTGAATAGTTTTATAGGTGAATTCAATGCAAATCAAGCGCAAGCAGCTTGCTGATTGATAGCGACAGGGCCAGCCAGCAAAAAAAGAAAACCCCGCAGCGATTGGCTTGCGGGGTCGCTCTCAGGCGCTGGCTGAAACTTAGCCGCCGCGTGTTACAGGCACTTCAGCGTTCTTACCGTAGCTGCCGTATTTGCCCAGTTCCCACTTGGCAATGGCGTTGCGGTGGACTTCATCCGGGCCGTCGGCAAAGCGCAGGGTGCGCGCCGCCGCGTAGGCATAGGCCAGAGGGAAGTCATCACACATGCCGCCGCCGCCGTGCACCTGCATGGCCCAGTCGATAACCTCGCAGGCCATGCTGGGTGCGACAACCTTGATCATGGCGATCTCGGTGCGGGCCACCTTGTTGCCGGCCACGTCCATCAGCCAGGCCGCTTTCAGCGTCAGCAGGCGGGCCATGTCGATCTTGCAGCGCGCCTCGGCAATGCGTTCTTGCGTCACGGTCTGCTGGGCCACGGTCTTGCCAAAAGCCGTACGGCTGCTGGCGCGCTGGCACATCAGCTTCAGCGCACGTTCGGCCAGACCGATGAGGCGCATGCAGTGGTGAATGCGACCTGGGCCAAGGCGACCCTGGGCGATTTCAAAGCCACGGCCCTCGCCCAGCAGGATGTTTCCGACGGGAACACGCACGTTTTCAAAATACATCTCCATGTGGCCGTGGGGCGCATCGTCATAGCCCATCACGTTCAGCGGGCGAACGATGCGGATGCCCTTGGCATCGGCCGGGATGATGATCATGCTCTGCTGAGAGTGTCTTGCAGCCTCGGGGTCGGTCTTGCCCATGGTGATGTAGACCGCGCAGCGTGGGTCGCCTGCGCCGGAGATCCACCACTTGTGGCCGTTGATCACGTATTCGTCGCCCTGGCGCTCAATGCGGGTGCAGATATTGGTGGCGTCAGACGAGGCGACTTCAGGTTCGGTCATGGCGAAGGCCGAGCGAATCTTGCCTTCCAGCAGAGGCTTGAGCCAGCGGTCTTTCAGCTCGGCACTACCGTAGCGGGCAATGGTTTCCATATTGCCGGTGTCAGGTGCCGAGCAGTTGAAGACTTCAGAGGCCCAAGGCACGGCACCCATGATTTCGGCCAGCGGTGCGTATTCCTGATTGGTCAGGCCTGCTCCGTGGTAGCCCGATGCCTCGGCGCTGTCTACGGGCAAAAACAGGTTCCACAGGCCGGCGGCCTGGGCCTTGGGCTTGAGCTTTTCAATGGTCTCAAGTGGCGTCCAGCGCTTGCCGGCGGCGGTGTTGGCCAGCAGCTCGGCGGCATAGTCTTTCTCTGCCGGGTAAATGTATTCATCCATGAACTTGAGCAGGCGTTGCTGCAGGTCCTTGGTCTTGGGCGCGTAGTCGAAGTCCATGAGTGCTCCTTATTGTCTGACGAAGAAATGTCGTGGTTAAAAACTTAGCTGCGCTGTGCGAAGGACCAGGCCAGCTCCGCCATGGGGCGGGCGGTGTCGCCAGAAGCCTTGGCCTGGGCGCTGGAGGCCGTTCCGGCTTCCACGCGCTTGGCAATGCCTTGCAAGATGGCCGCGATGCGGAACATGTTATAGGCCAGGTAAAAGTTCCAGTCGTGGTGCAGCGTGGCGATGTCTTGCAGGCCCGTGCGTTCGCAGTAGCGGCGGATGTAGTCGGCCTCGGCAGGGATGCCTAAAGCGGCAATATCCAGCCCCGCAATGCCACGGCCCAGCTCGGCCGGGATATGCCAGCTCATGCAGTGGTAGCTGAAGTCGGCCAGCGGGTGGCCCAGCGTGGACAGCTCCCAGTCCAGCACGGCGATCACGCGCGGCTCGGTGGGGTGGAACATCAGGTTGTCCAGCCGGTAGTCGCCATGCACGATGGAGACGTGGCTCTCATCCCTGGCGCTGGCGGGCATATTGGCGGGCAGCCATGCCATCAGCTGGTCCATCTCGGGAATGGGCTGGGTGACGGAGGCCACGTATTGCTTGCTCCAGCGGCCGATCTGGCGCTCAAAATAGTTGCCGCTCTTGCCGTAGTCGGCCAGACCCTGATCGGCAAACTTCACGCTGTGCAGGGCCGCAATCACGCGGTTCATCTCGTCATAAATCTCGGCGCGCTGCTCAGGCGTCATGCCGGGCAGGGACTGGTCCCAGAGTACGCGGCCTTCCATGAACTCCATGATGTAGAAGGCGCGGCCCATGATGGACTCGTCCTCGCACAGCGCATACATGTGCGGCACGGGCACATCGGTGCTGGCCAGGCCCTTCATCACGCGGTACTCGCGCTCAATTGCATGGGCCGAGGGCAGCAGCTTGGCCACCGGGCCGGGCTTGGCGCGCATCACATAGCTTTTGCCGGGGGTGACCAGTTTGTAGGTGGGGTTGGACTGGCCGCCCTTGAACATCTCCACCTGCAGCGGCCCCTCAAAGCCCTGGACATGCTGGCGCAGCCAGGCGGTCATCGCCTCGATATCAAAAGCATGCTGATCGGACACCGCGCGGGTGCCGACAAAATGGTCAAAAGTGCTCATGCTGTCTCAGTCCTTTGTTCGATTTGTGATGGGCAAGGCGCAGCCCGCCGCGCCGCACGAAAGGTGCAGCGAGCGAATGCGTAAAAGGGGGAGAGTTGCCGCAGAACGCGGCAAAGAAGCGAGAAGAAAGCGGACAGTGAAAACTGGCGCGATCCAGGCCAGAGACATCAGGCAAGGGCCGCCCCGCAGCGAAGATGTCGTCCCCCTCCCTCGAAGCGAGAGAGGGGGAAGCCGCAAAGCCGCTCAGGGGGTGAATCAGTGGTCCGTGTCTGCAATCCGCAGCAGCGTGGCCCGGTCGCGCACGATGAGGCCGCCCGGTTCGATGCGAATCACATCCTCGCGCTCCATGGACTTGAGTTCCTGATTCACACGCTGGCGTGATGCGCCCAGCAGCTGTGCCAGCTCTTCCTGCGCCAGATGCAGACCGATGCGAATCTCGCTGCTGTCCGACAGGCTCATCACGCCATAGCTGCGTGTGAGGTGCAGCAGCTGTTTGGCCAGACGCGCACGCAGCGGCAAGGTGTTGAGGTCTTCCACCAGACCGTAGAGCTGGCGCACCCGGCGTGCGTTCAGGCGCAGCATGGCTTCGGAGAACTCCACATGCTGGGAAAGAATGCGCTTGAAGTCCGCCTTGGAGACGCACATCAGCGTGGTCTCGCCATGCGCATAGGCATCGTGCGTGCGTTTGTCGCCGTCCAGAATCGCCACATCCCCAAACCAGATGCCCGGCTCCACATAGGTCAGCGTGATCTGCTTGCCCGTGATGGAGGTGGAGCTGACTCGCACCGCACCCCGTGCGCAGGCAATCCACTCCTCGGGCGGTTCGCCGCGAGCGCAGATGAGCATTCCATCTTTGTATCGTTTGACGTAAGCGCATCGAAGAATGTCGTGCCGCAAAGAGGGCGAAAGGGATGAAAACCAGCGACCAGAGTTGATCGCCTCACGTTCTTCAATACTAAGAATTGGTTCGTCCATGTTCTGTCTTATGCGTGACTGGTAACCGGCCCATTGTCGCGTGTGGGACCGGTGCTGCCGGGGTTGCAAGGCTCAGGGTTGTCACCTGTGCGTCCACTGGTACTGCGCTTGTACTGTGAATGGGGCTTGCGCCCATGCAGAAAACCCAGGTGGAGAGGGGCTTCTCGCCATGCCCGAAACAGAAATGCCCGCAGGCAGCGGGCATTCAGGGTTGAAGTGAAAATAGCTGCTAGCGCTTATGTATCAAGCGCTAGCAGCTATTGTTTTTGGAGTAGTTGCGCTTTAAGCGGTGGCTTGCATGCGTTCCAGCAAATGCTTGGCAGCAGCCTCCGGGTCTGGTGCATTGACCAGCGCACGTACCACCGCGACGGAGCCTACGCCTGTGGCGCGCACGGCGGGGAACATGTCTTCAGAGATGCCGCCAATGGCGACCAGCGGGTACTGCTTCATCAAACGCACATAAGCGGCCAGACGTGCCAAACCTTGGGGCGCAGTGGCCATCTTCTTGAGCGTGGTGGGGAAGACCGCGCCCAGCGCGATGTAGCTGGGCTGCACGGCATGGGCGCGCACCATTTCAGCGTAACCGTGCGTAGAGACGCCAAAGCGCGTGCCCGAGGTGCGAATGGTCTCCAGATCACGATGGCCGATCACATCCAGATCTTCCTGGCCGACGTGGATGCCGTAGGCACCCGCATCCAGCGCGCCTTGCCAATGGTCGTTGATGAACAGGTGCGCGCCGGTGTCCTTGACCGCATCGACAGCGGCCTTGATCTCGCGGGCCACAGCGGCTTTGTCATCGGATTTGAAGCGCAGCTGCACCGTGGGTACGCCAGCGCGGGCCATGCGGCCCACCCATTCGGCAGTGGGCAGCACGCCATACAGGCCCAGATTGCGCGGGCAGTGGGCAAATGCCTGTGCGGGGTCAGCGCCACTCAGGCCAAAGTCACGGGGCTCATCGGGCCAGTGCGTGACGTCGAACTGGTTGCTGCGCTCGCTCTGGCGCTGCCAGGCTTGGGCCAGAGTCTCCGCATCCACGGCAATAAAGCCCAGCGCACTGCAGGCCTCAAGGGCAGCCAGATAGGCGGGCTCGCCACGCAGCGCAGGCGGCACGGGCTGGGGTGTCAGCTCGACCGAGTTGGCATCGTGGTGCAGCTGCGCGCCGAAGGCCGCGCCATGCTGGTGAATGAGGGCTTGTGCCAGCGCCTGAATTTCTGCGGAGTCCATGACAGCTGCCTTTATTCCTGATGCCAGAAAGGGGTGCCGAGCACGGGGGTGCTGGGCTGGGCGGAGTTCTGCTCGGCCATGGCACCTGCGCGGTAGGCGGCGTGACCGGCGTTGACGGCATCCGAGAAGGCACCGGCCATGGCCACGGGGTCTTCAGACAGCGCGACGGCGGTGTTCAGCAACACGGCGTCATAACCCCACTCCATCACCGTGCAAGCGTGGGATGGGCGGCCCAGGCCGGCGTCCACAATCAGCGGTACCTTCAGACGTTCGCGCAGCATCTGCATGGCGTAGGGATTGACGGGGCCACGGCCCGTGCCAATGGGCGCGGCCCAGGGCATGACGGCCTGACAGCCCACGTCCACCAGCTTCTGGCACAGCACCAGATCGTAGGTGGTGTAGGGCAGAACCTGAAAACCGTCCTTGATCAGGATGGAAGCGGCTTCGACCAGGTTCAGCGTATCGGGCTGCAGAGTGTAGTCGTCGCCAATCAGCTCCAGCTTGATCCACGGGGTGTCAAACACTTCACGGGCCATCTGGGCCGTGGTGACGGCTTCCTGAATTGTCATGCAGCCAGCGGTATTGGGCAGCACGGGGACGTTCAGCTTGCGCAGCAGCTCCCAGAAGCTGGCCCCGTTTTCGGCGGCATCGGCCGTATTGCTGCCCTGGCGGCGCAGCGAAGCAGTGACCATGGCGGGCTTGGAGCGCTCAACAGCCGCTTCCAGAATCGCTGGCGATGGGTAGCGCGAAGTGCCCAGCAGCAGGCGGCTTTCAAAGCGCTGGCCGTAGAGAACCAGTGCGTCGTCGGTAGTCTTTGTGTTCATGATTTGTTCTTGTGGTTTTAGCCGCCGGTGACCGGGGAGATGACTTCCATCTTGTCGCCCTCGTTGAGCGTTTGAGCGGCGTACTGTGTCCTGGGCACAAAAATCGTATTGACCGCCACGGCAAATGGGGGCTTGGCCTGCATTTGCGCCAGCGCATCGGCCACGGTGGCGTTGGCTTGCAGGTCGGTGGCTTGCTGGTTGAGGGTGATCTTCATGGCTTTACAACGAAAAAATAGGCTGGCGCTAACTTAAACCCCTGCGCCGCAGTGCTTGTGTGCGCTGCGGGTGCAAGTGCTGTGCGCCAAAGTTCAGGCTCGGTGGACGGCGACATCAAATTCGCGGGCCAGTGGTGAGTCATTGTGGTCCACCAGCTCCAGGACCACGTCCAGCATGGCGGGCGAGATCATGAAGCCGTGGCGGTACAGGCCGTTGACTTCCATGGTGCGCGGGGCCATCAGGCGTACGGCGGGCAGATTATCGGGCAGGGTGGGGCGGCACTGGGTGGCGATCTCCACAATCCGGCCTTCGGCAAAGCCCGAGTGCACGGTGTAGGCGGCAGACAGCAGCTCCAGCGTCGACCGCACGCTGGCGGGCGACATATCGTCGGACTCGATCTCGGTTGCACCGATCACGAACAGATGGTCTTCCTTGGGCGCGATATAGATGGGGTAGCGCGGATGAATCAAGCGCGTGGGGCGGGCCAGTGTGACTTCAGGCGCATGAATGCGCACCACCTCGCCGCGAATGCCCCGCAAATCCTTCCACTGCGTGCGGGCGCCCAGACCCCGGCAATCAAACACAAAGTCGGGCTGGCCTGTCTCGCCGGGGCGGAAGTCGCTTAGCTCACGCGGGCTGTCCCAGTGCAGGTTGACGCCCAGGGTGGTTAGCTTTTCCACCAGCGCAGCCAGCAGCTGGCGGTTGTCCAGCTGGCCTTCACCGGGCAGATAGACGGCCTGGTTGAAGCGGCCTTGCAGTGCGGGCTCGCATTCCTGCAGCGCAGCACCCGTTTTCTCTTCCATGGCGGGCAGGCTGGGGTTGATGCGGCGGTTTTTCTCCAGCAGGCCGAAAAAGCGTGCGGCGTCGCTCTGGTCCTGGCGGTGCCAGAGAATCAGTGTGCCGTTTTGCTGCAAAAACACCGGCTGGTTCAATTGGCCAATCAACTCAGGCCAGCGGTTTAGCGCGTGCTGGCCCATGCGCACCACGCCGGGCTCGGTAATGGCTGACTCGGCCAGCGGTGCCAGCATGGCGGCGGCCACGCGTGCAGCAGCCCCATCGCCTTGCGGGCCATGGGCATCGTAGAGATCAATCGAGTGACCGCGTTGGGCCAGCGCCAAAGACAGGAGGCGACCCATGAGGCCGCCGCCCAGAATGGCGATCTTTGAAGAAGCTTGTAGCAATGACATGTGCAATTCGTTTTTCAGCCTTGCACATGAACCCCAGCCATGTGCAGGACAAAACGCGGCATGCTTTGCAGCTTGTGAAACTCCCCACGCCAGCATGATCTGGATCGGGTGCAGAGGGCATGGCCCCCAGGGTGTTTCTCAGTCCGCGCAGGCTGTTTTGCCTGAAGGACACCCCTGTTTCGTCCGTCGGGCATTACAGCACAACCGTAAACACCGCGCATTGATCATGCGCATGGGCGATAATTTTTCTCCATGACAGTGACTGCTTCTACCCCCACTTTCGACTCCTCCCCAAAACGCTATGCGCGCGTGCTCTCCATCGCCGGCTCGGACAGCGGCGGCGGCGCCGGTATCCAGGCTGACCTCAAGACCTGTGCGGCTCTGGGCTGCTATGGCATGACGGCCATTACCGCCATCACCGTGCAGAACACGCTGGGCGTGACGGGGATTCACGGCATTCCGCTCAATACCGTGCGCGACCAGATTGATGCCGTGGTGAGCGACATTGGCGTGGATGCGGTCAAGATCGGCATGCTGGCCACGCCAGAGGTGGTGAGTGTGGTGGCCGATGCCATTCGCCGTCACCAGCTCACGAATGTGGTGCTGGACCCGGTGATGGTCGCCACCAGCGGTGACCGCCTGATTGTCCCGGAGACTGCGCAGGCGCTGGTCAGTGAGCTGTTTCCCCTGGCCACAGTCATTACTCCCAATCTGGACGAAGCAGCGCTGCTGCTGGGTCGCAGTATTGACGGCATTCCGGCACTGGATGCCGCGGTGGCGGATTTGCTCGCCTTGGGCGCGCCGTCAGTGCTGCTCAAGGGCGGGCACCTGAATGGCGATGTGGTCATGGATGTACTGGGTCTGCAGGGCCAGACGGCGGGCGATTATCTGCGTCTGCAGTCGCAGCGCATCGTGACCCACAACGGCCACGGCACGGGCTGCACGCTGTCGTCGGCCATTGCATCATTCCTGGCACAGGGCCTGCCGCTGGCGCAGGCGGTGACTGAGGCGCGCCGCTATATTCTGGGTGCGATTGAAGCGGGTGCCGATGTCTATACCGGCCACGGCCATGGCCCGCTGAACCATGGCTACGCACCGCGTGCGCAGCGGATTGTGCAAGGCTGATTTCTCTCCAATGCGAAAAGGCCTGCAGCGCAGGCCTTTTGTCTGTTGTGTCCGGGTGGGCGCTGGCTTACCAGCCCCAGACCAGGTTCTTGGCCACCCAGCCGCTCTGGCCGTTGCTGCGCTGCACCTGGGCCCAGCTGCCTTGCTTTTTCAGCGTCTGCAGCACTTCGTACTGCTTGAGCTGGCCCACGCGGCCGTGCTTTTGGCCGGGGCCTGAACGCAGATTGGCCGTGCGCGCCGTCACCACCATATGCGGGCTCTTGCTGGTCAGCGGGGCGTGGACCCAGCCCAGCGTGGCTTCATAGTCTTTGACGCGCAGCCACTGGCCTTTGCGCTGGGTGACTTGCAGCGGGTAGCCCTTGCTCAGCTCCCACTGGGTGGAGGAGCGGGTGCTGGGCTTTTCGCGCACGTTCACGCTATTGCCCTTGATGCTGACGAACTCTTGCGCCTGGGCGGCGGCAGGCATCAGACTGGTGCTGAGGGCGGTCAGCGCAATCAAGGCTGAACTGGCGGCGGAGGTCGCAGCCTTACGGATCCAGGTGGCTGTGCGGCTTGGGTTACAGAGCACGGGGCAGATTCTCCTTTTCTTGCTGAAAGTGGTTCTAACCCGCATCAGACTTGCGTAGGTAGCTATAGTTCCTGTAGAAAGCTGACAGGGGCTGAACAGGGTGGAACCCGGAAAGGATGCTCATGATCAAGTTGTGGAGCCTGCTGGCAGTGGCTGCCTCTTTGTCCACGCCGCTGGAGGCGTCGACACCGGTCCGGACGGGCGTGCCGGATGCTCAACCGGGCTCGGGAGCGTTGAGCCCCGATGTGAAGGCGCTCGGACCCCTGCTGCTGCAGGCCGCCCGCGAGGGCGATGCCGTCAAGGTGCGCCAGTTGCTGGGACGAGGCGCTGAGGTCGATGTGCAGGATGGTCAGGGCAACACGCCGCTGCTGCTGGCCACGGCGGCTAACCATATCGAGGTGGCGCGGTCCTTGCTGCTGCATGGTGCCAGCCCCAATCTGAAGAACCAGATGCAGGACAGCGCCTATCTGCTGGCCGGCGCGCAGGGTCGGCTGGAGATTGTGCGCATGACGCTCTCTTACGGCGCAGACCTGAAAAGCACCAACCGCTATGGCGGCACAGCCCTGATTCCGGCCTGCGAGCGCGGCCATGTGGAGACGGCGCTGGCGCTGATCAAGGCCGGTGTGGATGTGAACCACGTTAACCGGTTGGGCTGGACTTGTCTGGTGGAAGCCGTGGTGCTGAGTGACGGCGGCCCGCGCCATCAGGCCATCATCAAGGCGCTGATTGAGGCCGGGGCCGACTTGAACCTGGCTGACAAAGATGGCGTGACGGCACTGGCCCATGCCCGCCAGCGTGGCCAGAAGGCCGTGGCGCAGTTGCTGCAGGCGGCTGGCGCAAAGTAATCAAGCCAAAATAGCTTCAAGCGCTTTATGGATATGCGCTGGCAGCTATGTTTTTTGAGTCTCAAGCCTGAGCCGGTTGACCGCTGTGCTGCAACTGGCGGGTGGCCACAGCAGCGGCAAACGTCAGCCCCAGCGTGGGCAGGGCCGAGCCCATGGTCATCGTCACATAGGGCAGCAGGTGGTAGAAGGCGATGCCCAGCACCCAGAGGGCCACGGCATCCCAGCGCACAGCGGGTGCGTCCCGCATCAGCTCTACGGCATTGGTGCCAAAGGCCAGACGCCCCAGCATCACGCCAAACAGCGGCACAAAGCAGGAGCTGAGCAGCAGTAAAAATGGCTCAAGGCTGTGCATGGGCAGGACCATGGCCAGACCGGTGCACAGTGCTGCAATCAGCAGGCCCCAGCGGCGAATGCTCCACGCGGGCAGGATGCTGTGGGCCGACATGGCACCGGAGTAAGCATCTCCATAGGCGTTGTCCACCTCGTCCAGCAAAATCAGCGACAGGGCGATCAGGCCGCCCTGGGCCAGCAGCAGGGCAGTGACCAGGTCTTCGCTGGGCAGCGTGAGCGCCACCAGAACACCCAGCGAATAGCACCAGATATTGGCCAGCGCAAAACCCGTCCAGGCGCCGGTCAACGCAGATTTGCCGCTTTTGCCGTGGCGGGCATAGTCGGCCACCAGCGGCAGCCAGCTGATCGGCATGGCAATCACCAGATCCACGGCGCTGAGCATGCTCATGCCGCCTGTGCCTTCGCGGCTCAGCAGCACCGCCAAACCGGTGGTGCTGGCCATGGCCAGAAACTGCCAGCTCAGCCACAGCAGCGACACAATCACCAGTGGCAGCGCAACGCGCGAGATGATGCGCCGCACCAGCGTGGTCATGTTGCCGCTCATCAGCAGCAAGATCACGCTGCCCCAGATCAGCGTGGCCAGCCAGGGCCAGTAAGCCGCCGTCATGGCTCCGCTTTGCTTGCCCAGCGCGACGGTGGCGTCGCGCATCACCACCAGCTCAAAACTGCCCCATCCCAGCAGCTGGATGATGTTCAGAAAAATTGGCAGGCGCGCAAAGTTGCGGCCATACACGCTGTGCATCAGCCCCGCGCTGGAAAGGCCGCTGTCGCAGCCCAGCTTGCCCACCCAGCCCAGCAGGCCTGCGCCGACGACAGAGCCCAGCCCAATTGCCATCAGCGCCTGCATGGTGCTGAGCGCGGGCAGCAGATAGGCTCCCATCTGCATGACCAGCAGACCCACGCCCAGACTGAACCACAGCGAGGCATGGTCGCGCCAGACGAAGACGCGGTCTTGCGCGGCCACGGGGGCCAGGGCCTGATTGGCCGGTGTTGAAGAGGAAGAATTCATGAATGCTCCGCCAGAAAAACGAAGCAGGGGCCGTATGGGTTGCGCAGATAGCTATTGAGGCAATAGCGTGCCGCGGCATGACACCTTGGACAGCTTCCCTGCGCGAGGATGATCTCGGGCAGAGCCAGTGGCTCTGCGCAATCAGGTTCAAAGGGACTCTCTCAGCCTTGACTTGTTATCGTCAGGACACCCCTAGCGAGGGCGATTGTGCCAGAGAAGGCTGTGTGAGCCCCTTGGCCGCTGGTCAAAGCTGTGTTGCAAATACTTGCAAACAAAGAGAGCGATGTTTAACCCCGTTGGCGCTGCTGCTGCGTTTCAGTGGATGACAAGTCTGTCGCCACCGAATTTTCAGGAGATAACGTCCATGTTCTCTAATCGCACCGCCGTTCAACCCGCGACCCCAACCGCTACCGCCTCTTCTATTACTCGCAGTCGTTTGCTGCGTGTTTCCTTGCTCTGCGCCGCGCTGGCGGCTGCCGTGGGGTCAGCCAGTGCTCTGTCTCCGCGTGCAGACATGGGCAAGGTGGCTGAGGTCAGCATCATCGAGCGTGCTACGGGCCGCGTGCTGCCTATTTACCGCCATGGGGGCGAGCTATGGGTGGCGGGCCGCCCCGGTGCCAACTATGCGGTGCGCGTTCGCAGTCTGGAAGATCGCCGCATCATGGCCGTCATCAGCGTCGACGGTGTCAACGCCGTCAACGGCAAGACGGCCAGCTCGCGTGCTGAAAATGGCTATGTACTGGATGCGGCAGACCGCTATGACGTGACAGGCTGGCGCAAGAGCAACGACAGCGTCGCAGCGTTTTACTTCTCCCAAAGCGATATGTCCTATGCCAGTCGTACGGGTCGCCCCAAGGATGTGGGCGTGATTGGTGTGGCGCTATACCGTGAAAAGCTGCCAGAGCCTATCGTCTATGAGGGCCCGGTCTACGAGTCTCAATCAACCGCCAGCGGCGCGGCCGAGTCTTCTGCCGCGGCTGCCGATGAAGCCGCTCCGAATGCGGCCAGCAAGAGCAGCATGGCCAGGCGCGCGCCCTCAGCAGCTCCCTCGCTGGGGACAGGGCATGGTGCGGTCGAGAACTCTCAGGTCGAGCAGACGGAGTTTGAAGCCGATACGTCAACTCCCCGCCGCGTGGTGCGTATTCGCTACGACAGCTATGAGAACCTGGTGGCCAAGGGCATGATTCGTGAACCCCGGCCACGCCCACCGGTGACCCGCTCGCCAAGCCCCTTTCCCGCTGACTCAGGTTTCGTGCCTGATCCACCCCGTAATTAAGGGCTGCTGAAACAAGAGCGTGGGAGCAGGTCCGCGAAATTTGCATAATCGCGGACATGTCCGAACAGCCGCTGGCGCTATCTGCCATCCTTGATGAGGTTCTGATGCAAAGCTATGCAGCAGGGCAGGCCGCAGCGTTTGAGCAGCTGTATGGCCGCCACCAGCTGCGCATGTGGCGCTACTTTTATCGCAACACGGGCGACGGGGCACTGGCCGATGACCTGGCTCAAGACCTGTGGTTTGCGGTGATTGACAATGCTGCGCGCTATGAAGTGCGCAGCAAGTTCACGACTTGGCTGTTCACCATGGCGCATCACCGGCTGGTCGATCACTGGCGCAGGCAGCGCCACGGTATCAGCCTGTCAGCCGATACGGAGGAATCCATGCGGCTGGCCGATAGCCTGTTTGCCGCCTCGGGCTTTGAGCCTGATCACCAGCTCGATCGCCAGCTCATGGCGCAGGCCCTGCTGGCCGCGCTGGCGCAGTTGCCCGCCGAGCAGCGCGAGTGTTTTTTATTGCAGGTGGAGGCCGATATGACGGTGGCCGAGATTGCCCTGGCCACCGGCGTGGCCGAAGAAACGGCGAAAAGCCGCCTGCGCTATGCGCGTGCCAAGCTGCGCGCGGCGCTGGAGGAACTGGCATGAGCATCACCCCTGAACCAGAGCCAGGCAGCAAGCCTGATGTGCTGCGCGAGCTGTACCAGCAAGCCGTGGCCGATGACCGGGGCCCCAGCGCGCAAAACAGCGACGCCATACTGGCCCGCGCCAAACAGCGCGCAGCCGCTGCATCGCAAGACCGCGCAAAACCACAGCGCCAGCCTGCCGCCAACGACCGCTTCTGGCTACGCCATGCACTGGGAGGGCTGGCGGCTATCGGGCTGGTCGGCTGGCTGATGCTGCAGCACGCGGCCTGGTGGGATGGATCAGACAAAGGCATTGGCGTGGAGCCTGATGCAAGTCCCGCTGTGGCAGCTGAACAGGCTGCGCCAGCGTTATCCGCTGAGTCAAACCTGGCGGAGGCAGATTCCGGTCCATCGGTTGCCGTAGAGGGCGCGTCAGCAGCCCACAGCGCAACGCGTCAGTCTTCAGTGGCGCAAGCATCAAAGGGAAATCCGGCTACAGCGCTTGAGGGTAAAGCGCCAGCAGCTATGGATATGGAAGCAAAAGCGCCAGAGCAAGAGCAGGCTTTACCAGGGGCAGCAAACGCCACGCCTCCCATGGCCGCACCGGCACCATCCATGGAACGCTCGGCAAGAATGGCTCCAGCTGGCAAGGCAAGCGCTTCCAGTGCGGGTGATGCCACACCGCATGGCGCTGAAAAATCGCTTGAAACTGCAGATATTGCATCGCAGCAAAACCCTGAAATTCAGGCGAAATTACCACTGTGCCCGCTGGTCGATGAGGAGAAGAACAGAAAAGCTGGCGCGCATGGCGATACCCCAAAGCATGAGAAATCAGCGGCTGGCACTGCGTTGAAGCCACCCGACTGCCGCCCGCGCAAGGACAGTGAAAAGCGCTCGGCCAAGCCTGGAAAAGCGTCTGAAGCTACGGAATCTGTAGCGGACCCAATGCAATAAGTACTGCAACAGGCATAAAAAAAGCCCGCTTGACGCGGGCTTTGGTGATGGTCTGGCCAGTTCTTTTCAGGACTGGCGTAAGAGCATGTTACTGGACTTTTGCGTTTTTGCGCAGCTGATCCTGGAATTGTTGCAGCTTTGTTTGTTGCAGTTGCTGCATGATCTGAGGCTTGACGTCTTCAAACTTGGGCATTTCAGCCTGACGCTCGTCATCCATGCGAATGATGTGCCAGCCAAACTGGCTCTTCACGGGAGCTGCGGTCAGCTCACCCTTTTTGAGCTTGATCAGCGCTTCGGTGAACTCGGGCACGTAGTTGTTGGGGTTGGCCCAGTCCAGATCGCCACCACGGGCACCCGATCCGGGGTCCTTGGATTCCTTCTTGGCGATTTCCTCAAAGCTCTTGCCCGCCTTCACTTCAGCAATGATGGCCTTGGCGCGGTCTTCGGATTCGACCAGGATATGGCTGGCCTTGTATTCCTTGCCGCCGTTGGCTTCCACGAACTTGTCGTACTCGGCCTTGGCTTCGGCATCGGTCACAGGATTCTTCTTCTGGAAGTCTTCAAACAGCGCACGGATCAGCACGGTCTGGCGCGCCATTTCCATTTGCTGCTTGTAAGCGTCAGAGGCGGCCAGGCCACGGCGGCTGGCTTCTTGCATGAAGATTTCGCGGGCGATGACTTCGTCCTTGATCATCTTGTCCATCTCGGGTGCGATGGGCTGGCCGCTGGCTTCGATTTGTGCCTTCAGCGCGTTGACGCGGGCCAGAGGAACGGCCTTGCCATTGACGATGGCCACGTTTTGTGCCGATGCGGACAGGGCGGCAAAGCCCAGAACTGCGGCGCCCACCATGCGGGCCATTTGCTTTTGATTCATGCTCATTCGAGTCTTGATTGAAAAAAGTGAATTAGTTCAGCCCATATGCAACAGGCTCCGCATTGCGGAGCCTGATGTCATAAAACTTCAATGGCGATGGCGTGAACGCCCTGGTCAATGAAGTCCTGCAACGCATCATACACAAGGCGATGGCGCGCTACGCGGCTTTTTCCGTCAAAGCCGGAGCAGGCAATGCGGATGCGGAAATGGGTGCCGACGCCGCTGTCGTTGGCGCCAGCATGGCCTGCATGCTGGTAGCTTTCGTCAATGACTTCGAGCAGGGTTGGTTGCAGGCGCTCGCGCAAAGCGGCGTCCATGGCGGGGGCGCTGATGGTGACGCTCATGGCTGCTTGTCCTTGGCTTCGCTGCTGCTTTGAGCGGTGTCCTGGGGCAGGTAGCGGCTCATGTAGATGGCTTGAGCGATGACGAAGGCGACCATGAGGCCCATGCCGCCAAATAGCTTGAAGTTGACCCAGGCATCGGTGTCAAAGTTAAAGGCCACCCAGAGGTTGAGCGCGCCCATGCCGGCGAAGAAGGCGGTCCACGCCCAGTTGAGCTTGAGCCAGACCGCATCGGGCAGCTGCAGTTGCGCACCCATGACGGAGCGCAGCAGGTTCTTTTTGAAGACCAGCTGGCCAAACAGCAAGGCAGCGCCCATGAGCCAGTACAGCACCGTGGGCTTCCACTTGATGAAGTCTTCGTTGTGGGCGAGCAGCGTGGCACCGCCGAACAGCACAATCACGCCAAGACTGACCCATTGCATGGGTTCGATCTTGCCGGTCTTGATGCGCAGATAAGCGATCTGCGCAATGGTGGCCACAATGGCCACGCCCGTGGCGGCATAGATGCCCCAGACCTTGAAGGCCACGAAAAACAGGATGATGGGGAAAAAATCAATCAGCAGCTTCATGCGCGAAATGTAAGTCGTTCTGGTATTTCAGAGTGCGCCAACCGGGCAAGGTTCCCGGCGCAGCGGTAAATAGTCATCATGCACCAAAGAGCCAGTCATACCTGCGCACAAGGCTTGTGCGGCGGGCGGTTTTAGCTATCAAAAACCAGAAAAGCCAAGATTCAGTACTGGAGAAATGATTTGAGTCAAGACAGGCTCAAACGCATTCACATCAAGCGCAGGCAGCTCTTATTTTTGAGAATCGTTCTGGAAATCCAGAGAGGCCGAGTTCATGCAGTAGCGCAGGCTGGTGTCTGTGGGGCCATCAGGGAAGACATGGCCCAGATGCGCGCCGCAGCTGCTGCACACCGTCTCCACGCGAACCATGCCGTGGGTGCGGTCCGTGATTTCCGTGATCGCGCCGGGCACGGCCAGATCAAAGCTGGGCCAGCCGCAGCCGGCGTCAAACTTGGTGTGCGAATCAAACAGCTTGGCACCGCAGCAGACGCAGTGGTAGCTGCCATCGGCCCAGAAGGCTTCGTACTTGCCGGTGAAGGGGCGCTCGGTGGCAGCGTGGCGGGTGACCTGAAATGCAGCAGGCTCGGCACCTTTTTGCTGCAGCAGGGCTTGCCATTCGGCATCGGTTTTCTGGATAGGAAAGCTCATGATGAACAGCTGATTTCAATGGTGGTAGCCCAGTCGGGCGGGAAGCCGGCCCAGTCTGCGTAGGCCGGGTGCGAGTCATAAGGCGCGTGCAGCACGGCCAGCATTTGCTGCACCGGCGCAAAGTCGCCGCCCTGTGCGGCGCGAATCACGGTTTCACCCAGGTGGTTGCGCAGCACGAAGCAGGGATTGGATTTTTGCATCAAATCGGCCGCTTGCGCTTGATCTACCTGCGCTAGCTGCTCTGAATAGGTGAGCGACCAGGCGTCGAACGTGGCGCGGTCCAGAATGATGTCACGCAGTGGTTCAAAGTCGATGTTTCCTTCTTGTGCCTGCTGCACGGCTTCGGTCAGGCGCGTGAAGAAGATGGTGTAGTCCACCTTGTTGTCGGCCAGTATCTGCAGCAGCGGGTTGACCAGCAGGGCAAAGCGGCCATCGGCGGGCGCTGTGCCTGCCGCATCTTCGGGCAGGCCCAGCTTGCTCAGCATTTGCGTGGCGTAAGCCGCAGGGAAGACGGTTTTGTACGAATCCAGCGCCGCAATGGTCAGCTCTTCACTGTCAATCAGCGGCAGCAGGGCTTGGCCGAGGCAGTACAGGTTCCAGTAGGCGACCTGCGGCTGGCGGTTGAAGGCGTAGCGTCCCTGGTTGTCGCTGTGGTTGCAGACATGGCCGGGGTCAAACGCATCCAGGAACTGGAAGGGGCCGTAGTCAATCGTCAGGCCCAGAATGCTCATGTTGTCGGTGTTCATCACCCCGTGGCAAAAGCCGACGGCCTGCCACTGGGCCAGCAGGCGGGCGGTGCGCTCGCTCACGGCCTGCAGAAAGTTGGCGTAGGCATTGCCTTGCAGCGCTGTGGCGGTACGGCATTCGGGGTAGTGCTGGTCAATGATCAGATCGGCCAGTGCTTTCAGCTCCTCTTGCATGTCGCGCGCGGCGAAATGCTCGAAGTGGCCAAAACGCACAAAGCTCTCGGCCACGCGGGTGACGATGGCGGCCGTTTCCAGGGTCTCGCGCGCCACGGAAAGGGGCGAGCCGGTCAACGCCAGCGCCCGCGTGGTGGGAATGCCTAAAGCGGCCATGGCTTCGCTGCACAGAAATTCACGAATGGAGGAACGCAGCACGGCGCGGCCATCACCGCCGCGCGAGTAGGGTGTGCGGCCTGCGCCTTTGAGCTGGACTTCAAAGCCCAGCGACGTCTCGCCCAGCATGATGGCGCGGCCATCGCCCAGCTGTCCGGCCCAGACACCGAATTGGTGGCCGCTGTAAACGCTGGCCAGTGGCTTGCGGCCGTCGGGGGAGGGCACTGAGACGGCATTGCCGCTGAGGGTTTGAAGTGCCTCGTCGGTTTGCAGCCATTCGGGGTTCAGACCCATCAGCTGCGAGGTACTGGCGCTGGTGGCGACCCAGTGCGGTGCCGGTACGGGCGTGGGCTGAAGATAGGTGAAAAATGCCGGGCCCAGGGCTTCGAATCGGCCGGGCCTGTGCCATTGCGGGGCAGTGGATTCGTTCATGCAGTCATTGTGCTTGAGCTATAGCAAGGCCAGAGCTTGCAGGGTTGTTGGCGGAGGCAGTGAACACCGGAGTCAATAGCCCGGCGCAGTGCTGGCGAATGCCTAGGTCTTTCCCTGAGGCGTTCGACATCGTTCATAGGAAGGATGCGGGGAAACGTCATTTCCATTACGCATTGGTGACAGTCATGAGGTGATGGCCGGAAAGCTCGCGCTAGGATTGCTGCCGACCACACAACGATATCCAGGAGACGTGCCTATGTTGGGTTTGATGCAAAACCAGCCACTGCTGATTTCTTCCCTGATCGAGTTTGCCGCCCGCAACCATAGCGACGGGGAAATTGTCTCCCGTCGTGTGGAAGGGGATATTCATCGTTATACCTACAAGGACATGGCAGGCCGCGCACGCAAGCTGGCCAATACGCTGGACTCAATGGGGTTGGCGCAGGGGGAGCGGGTGGCCAGTCTGGCGTGGAATGGTTATCGCCACATGGAGATGTACTTTGGCGTCAGCGGCTCGGGCCGGGTGCTGCACACCATCAATCCGCGCCTGCACCCTGAGCAGATTGCCTGGATCATCAACCACGCTGAGGACAAGGCCCTGTGTTTTGATCTGAGCTTTTTGCCCATCATTGCTGCAGTGCACAGCAAGTGTCCTCAGGTCCGCCAATGGGTGGTGCTGTGCGATGCGGACAAGGTGCCGGCAGACAGTGGCATTCCCGGGCTGGTGAGCTATGAGAGCTGGATTGCAGGCCAGTCTGATCAATACAACTGGCCGCAGTTCGATGAAAACACGGCGTCAAGCATGTGCTACACCAGCGGCACCACAGGCAATCCCAAGGCTGTGCTTTATAGCCACCGCTCCAGCGTGCTGCATGCCTATGCAGCGGCGTTGCCCGATGTGATGTGCCTGTCGGCGCGCGATTCGGTGCTGCCGGTGGTGCCCATGTTCCACGTCAATGCCTGGGGCCTGCCGTATTCCGCCGCGCTCACGGGTTGCAAGCTGGTCTTCCCCGGCCCGGCGCTGGACGGCAAATCGGTCTACGAATTGATCGAGGCAGAAGGCGTGACCTTTGCCGCTGGTGTGCCCACGGTGTGGCAGATGCTGCTGGGCTATATGAAGCCGGGCGGCCTGCGCTTTTCCAAGCTCAATCGCACGGTGATTGGCGGCTCCGCCTGCCCACCCGCCATGATTACGGCCTTCCAGGATGACTATGGGGTCGAGGTTCTGCATGCCTGGGGCATGACCGAGATGAGTCCGCTGGGCACGCTGTGTACGCTCAAGAACAAGCACAAGGATCTGCCGAAGGAAGAGCAGATGAAGATCCGCCAGAAACAAGGGCGCGCGATCTTTGGCGTGGACATGAAAATCGTCAACGACGCGGGGGAAGATCAGCCCTGGGACGGCACAAGCTACGGCGACCTGCTGGTGCGTGGGCCCTGGATCATCGACAGCTATTACAAAGGCAGCGGCAGCCCATTGGTTCAAGGGGCCGACGGCCATGGCTGGTTCCCTACAGGGGACGTAGCGACGATCGACGCCGATGGCTATATGCAGATTACCGACCGCAGCAAGGACGTGATCAAGTCCGGTGGCGAGTGGATCAGCTCCATCGACATTGAAAACATCGCCATGGCTCACCCCGTTGTAGCCATGGCCGCCTGTATTGGCATGCCGCACCCCAAGTGGGACGAGCGCCCGATTGTTGCCGTGGTCAAAAAGCCGGGTGCCGATGTCACACGTGAGGAATTGCTGCAGTTCTACGAAGGCAAGACCGCCAAGTGGCAGATTCCGGATGATGTCGTTTTTGTGGCGGCTATCCCGATTGGTGCCACAGGCAAGATGCTCAAAACGCGCCTGCGCGAGGAGCTGAAGGATTACAAGCTACCGACGCTTTAATCACGGCTTTTCTGGGTGCATAGAGCCCTGCAGCCCCCGGCCATCATCATGCGATGATGGCCGTTTCATTTTGGGCTCTTGCCATGCTCAGTGTTCAGCCGCAGCTGCCTGCCTGTTTTTGCCAGTCCTTGGATGAGCCCGCTTCAGGCTTGCTGCGCCGCCAGCTTCTGGGCGCCGGTTTGCTCGGTGGGATAGGTGCCATCGCTGGGTCGGCCGCCGCCTGCTCGCCAGAGGCTGTGGCCCAGGTCGCCAGCCTTGCCGCGCCGCGTGCGGTCTGTATGGAATGTCTTGCACGTCGCGCACAGCAGCGTTCTCCTTTTGTGAACAAGGAGCGGCCATGAGCAAGGTGCAAACCTGGCACGAGATGAAGCCAGCGCGCCAGACATGGCAGCAACGGTGGGCGCAGATCAAATCCTCAGACCAACCTGCCGACAAACCCTTGCAGCTGTATTTGCTGCTGGATGCTGCACAGAACCGTGACTTGCTGGCACGGGTGCCAGAAAGCGGTGCCGAGGCCTTGTTCGCATTCACGCGCAACACCAAGGAGGGCAAGGTCAGTCCCTGGCTGGTGCACCTGGGGCGCAGCGGTCAGCCATTGAAGAAGGCGTAACAAGAATTGTTGAATGCAGTGCTGGATCTGGTGCAGGCCAGCCCCTGCGCCACCTTGCTGGCAAGCGAGTGCGAGATGGCTGTGCTGATGGCCCATCTGCGCCATGCCATGGACCCCAAAATGCCGGGCAAGGAAAGCAGCTATCTGGCCTTCTGGGACCCCGCAGTGCTGGCAGCCCTGCTGGGGCAGAGCGATCTGGACACCCAAAGCCGTATCGAGCCCGTGCTGAATCCCGCGCAAATCCGCGCCCTGCTGGGGCCGATTGCACGCTGGTGGTGCTGGAGCCGTTCTGGTCGCCTGCATGAATATGCGGTCACTGACCTTAACGAGCCCGCCGCGCCATTGCCGCTGCATCTCAGTGCTGCGCAAGTGGATGCGCTGGTACAGGGCAATGTGCCCGACCTGCTGATCTATTACGTCCATCTGAATCAGGTGCATTTGCGCGATAAATTGCCGCCGCTGGCCATGCACTGGTTTGCGCGCCAGCAACTGGTGTTGGCTCGCCGTTATGGGCTCACGGGTACGCGTGATCTGCTGAACTATCTGTGTCTGGCTTTGATTGGCGGCGCGCGTGTTGATCAAATCCCTGAGGTGGCAGCGCTGCTGCTCCGGGTCAAGGCGCGGAAACTGAGCTTTGACAAATTCATGGACGAGGTAGGCCCAAAGCTTGAGAACAAGGACCTACCTGAGCCGCAGGTGCTGACGGCTGCCAATGGCCTGCCGTTGACGGAAAACCAACTGCCGCTCTAGGCGCAGATGAGGCGCTGGTTTTGCCATGCTTTGAAGCATAAAGGCCTGTAGCGCTTTATCTGTCTGCACAGGCAGCTATGTTTTTTGATAGTTCAGGTCGTCGCAAGCATCCCAAAGTCGCCAAAGTGATATGCGCTAGGGCAACCCCCAAGCGGCAATGACCGGCTTGCGGCTTAGTCTGAGCCTCGCTCATAAACACCAATGGAGACGCTCTATGAAGTTTGCATACAAGGCTTTGACGGCATCGGTGATCCTGGCGTGCGCGGGAAGTGCAATGGCGCAAAAGGGGGAGACCGTCAAGGTCGCGTGGATTGATCCGCTTTCGGGCCTGATGGCTGCGCTGGGTTCCAATCAGCTCAAAAGTCTGCAGTACGCTGCCGAAGAGATCAACAAGGCCAGCACTTCAGGCGTCAAGTTCGAAATCATTGGTATTGACAACAAACTGAGCCCTCAGGAGACGACAGCCGCGCTGCGCTCCGCCATGGATCAGGGCGTGCGCTATGTGTTTCAGGGCAATGGCTCTGGCCCGGCGCTGGCCATCATGGATGCGCTGGAAAAGCACAATGCCCGCAACAAGGGCAAGGAAGTGGTGTTCCTTAACTACGCCGCAGTGGACCCTGACCTCACAAACAGCAAATGCAGCTACTGGCACTTCCGTCTGGATGCCGATACCTCCATGAAGATGGAAGCGCTGACCACGTACATGAAGGACGTGCCGGAGGTCAAAAAAGTCTACCTGATCAACCAGAACTATTCGCACGGCCAGCAGGTTTCCAAGTTCGCCAAGGAAATGCTCAAGCGCAAGCGCCCCGATGTGGAAATCGTGGGCGATGACTTCTCGCCCCTGGCGCAGGTGCGTGACTTTGCGCCCTATGTGGCCAAGATCAAGCAGTCCGGTGCCGATACGGTGATTACCGGCAACTGGGGCTCTGACCTGGCGCTGCTCGTCAAGGCCGCCAACGATGCGGGTCTGAACAACGTCAAGTTCTATACCTACTACGGCATTGCCACGGGCGCACCCACGGCCATGGGTGCAGCGGCTGCGGGCAAGGTCTATATGGTGGGCTATGGGCACCTGAACATGCCGGGCACCATGGACAAGATCGTCAAGGGCTTCAAGGCCAAGGTCAATGACGATATGTATACCGGCACCGTGTACACGGGTCTGAACATGCTCGACCAGGCCTTTGCCAAGGCCAAGACCACTGATCCGGTCAAAGTCGCCGCGACCATGGAGGGCATGAAGTTCCAGAACTACAACGGTGAGGTCGAGATGCGCAAGACCGACCACCAGTTGCAGCAGGGGCTGTACATCCTGCGCTGGGAGAAGGCGGGTGGCAAGTACCCCATGGATTCTGAGAACACTGGCTACACCTTTGCGCCGGTGAAGTATTACGAGCCCTATGTGGCCAGCACACCCACCAGCTGCCAGATGAAACGACCTTCCTGAGCCTGAGCGGCAGGGATGCCAAGGGTGCCCGCGTGGCACCCTTTTTTGTCTCTGCTTGGGGGCGCGACATGTGGATGGCTGTTTCACATCATGGTGCAGATGTCTGCATGTGTCACCCAAGTGTCGGCAACGCCCCCAAAACCGTCATGAAAGTCACCTGCGTGATAGTTACTAAGGCTTTCCCCCACGGGGAAAAGTCTACCGGCCGGTAGATTGGCGTCATTGACTAGCAAAAACAAGGTAAGGAGACAAGTATGAAATGGGTTATGCGTGCAGTGGCTGTTTCGGCTATGGCGGTGAGTGCGAGTGGTGCCTGGGCTCAAAAAGGCGAGACGGTCAAGATAGCCTGGATTGATCCCTTGTCTGGCCTGATGGCAGCGGTGGGTACCAATCAGCTCAAGACTTTTCAGTTGCTGGCCGAAGAATTCAATCAGAAAAATGCCTCGGGTGTGAAGTTCGAGGTGGTGGCGCTGGACAACAAACTCAGCCCGCAAGAAACCACGGCCGCTCTGCGCTCTGCCATTGATCAGGGTGTGCGTTATGTCGCGCAGGGCAATGGCTCAGGCCCGGCGCTGGCCATCATGGATGCGCTGGAAAAGCACAACAACCGCAACAAGGGCAAGGAGCTGCTGTATTTCAACTATGCAGCCGTTGACCCTGACCTGACGAACAGCAAATGCAGCTACTGGCACTTCCGCCTCGACGCAGACACCTCCATGAAGATGGAAGTGCTGACCACCTTTATCAAGGACGATGCCGAGGTCAAGAAGGTCTATCTGATCAACCAGAACTACGGCCACGGCCAGCAGGTCTCCAAGTACGCCAAGGAGCTGCTCAAAGCCAAGCGACCCGATGTGCAGATCGTGGGCGATGATTTTTCGCCGCTGGCGCAGGTGCGTGACTTCGCCCCCTATATCGCCAAGATCAAGCAGTCAGGTGCCGACACCGTCATTACTGGCAACTGGGGCGCTGACCTGTCGCTGCTCATCAAGGCAGCCAATGACGCGGGTCTGAACAACGTCAAGTTCTTTACCTACTATGCCTTTGGTGCAGGTTCGCCCACGGCCATGGGTGCGGCGTCTGATGGCAAGGTGTACACGGTGGGCTATGGCCACTACAACATGGGCCCGCCCATTCAGGCCAGCATGGCCAGCTTCAAGAAGAAGTTCAACGACGACTTGACGCAAGCCTCCATCTATCACGTGTTTGCCTTGCTGGATGCAGCCTTTGTGAAAACGGGCTCTACCGACCCGGTCAAGGTCGCTGCCGCGCTGGAGGGCATGAAGCTCAAGAGCTTTAATGGCGAAGTCGAGATGCGCAAGTCCGACCACCAGCTGCAGCAGGGCCTCTATATCACCAAGTGGCAGAAGGCGGGTGGCAAGTTCCCGTATGACGCGGAAAACACCGGCTACACCTTTGCGCCCGTGAAGTACTACGAGCCTTATGTGGCCAGCACCCCCACCAGTTGCCAGATGAAGCGCCCGGGCTGAGCCATCACCCTCGTGTTGCAGTCGGTGCGCCGCCCATAAAAAAGTCCAACAGGCGCCGGGCTGCAGCGATCTCTTTGCTTTTTGAGAACAAGGCTTGTCGATGACGCCTGAATTTTTCACCATATCCATGCTCAACGGCGTGAGCTACGGGCTGCTGCTCTTCATGCTCAGCTCGGGCTTGACGCTGATTTTCAGCATGATGGGCGTGCTCAATTTCGCCCATACCAGCTTCTATATGCTGGGCGCGTATTTTGCGTACACGCTCAGCGGCATTGTGGGCTTCTGGCCTGCACTGCTTCTGTGCCCCGTGCTGGTCGGTGTGCTGGGCGCGTTGTTTGAGCGCTACTGCCTGCGCCGCGTGCACAAATACGGTCATGTGCCAGAGCTGCTGGTGACGTTCGGCCTGTCATACCTGATTCTGGAAGTCGTGCAACTGGTCTGGGGCCGCGGCACCGTACCTTATGCGCTGCCGACCGCATTGCAGGGGCCGCTGTTCACGCTCTACGGCACGCAGTTCCCCAAGTCACGCTCTTTTGTGATGCTGGTGGCCATGCTGATGCTGGTGGCGGTCTGGCTGCTGCTGACCCGCACCCGTATTGGGCTGGTGATCCAGGCCGCACTCAAGAACCCCGATATGGTTGAAGCGCTGGGCCACAACGTGCCCCGCGTTTTCATGATGGTGTTCGGTGGCGGCTGCGCGCTGGCCGGGCTTGCGGGCGTGCTGGGCGGCAACACCTATGTGACCGAGCCCGCCATGGCGGCATCGGTGGGCTCTATCATCTTTGTGGTGGTGGTGGTGGGCGGCATGGGCTCGCTTGCGGGGGCGTTTGTCGCTTCGTTGCTGATTGGCGTGCTGCAGACCTTTGCCGTGGCGCTGGACTGGTCGCTGGCCGGGCTGTTCACCTCCATGGGCCAGACGGTCAATGAATCCACCTTTGGCTGGCCCGTTCTGAGACTAACGCTGTCGCAGGTTGCGCCCATTCTGCCGTACCTGTTCCTGGTGCTGATTCTCATCTTCCGCCCCAAGGGCCTGCTGGGCACGAGAGGAGATTAAGCCATGTCTTCGATTGCGAAAAATTCCGCGAAAGCCTCCATGCATTCTTCTGCAGCAGACAAGGGCGAGGCGCAGGCGCACTACCGCTTCAAGCCCCTGAACATTGGCCGCATTCTGATCTGGGGCCTGTTTGCGCTGGCCTTGATCGTGGCGCCGCTGATCTTCACCAGCTCGCTGGCGCTGACCATGCTCAGCCAGATTGGCTACCTCATCATCATTTGCCTGTCCTACAACATCCTGCTGGGGCAGGGCGGCATGTTGAGCTTTGGTCATGCGGTGTACACGGGACTGGGCTCGTTTCTGGCCATTCACGCCATGAACAAGGCCGCCGCCGGTGCAATCCCCATTCCGCTGGTGCTCATCCCCATTGTTGGCGGCCTTGCGGGCATGTTCTTCGCTGCTCTGTTCGGCTATGTCACCACCAAGAAGTCCGGCACCACCTTTGCCATGATTACCATGGGCTTGGGTGAACTGGTCGCCTCCATGGCGCTGATGTTCCCCGAGTTCTTTGGTGGCGAGGGCGGTATCACCACCGACCGTGTCTACAGCAAATTCTTCGGGCTGGACTTTGGTTCGGGGCTGCAGGTTTACTACCTGATCGCGGCCTACTGCTTTGTCTGCACGGCAGCCATGTTCGCCTTTACCGGAACGCCGCTGGGCCGCATGCTGAATGCGGTGCGTGACAACCCCGAGCGTGTCGAGTTTGTGGGCTACAACACCCAGCGCGTGCGCTACTTTGCTTTCATCATTGCGGGCTTTTTTGCCGGTATTGGTGGCGGCTTGACTGCTATCAATTTCGAGATTATCACGGCCATGGATAGCGTCAGCGTGGTGCGCTCGGGCGGTTATCTGCTCTTCACCTTCCTGGGTGGTGCCACCTTCTTCTTCGGCCCCATCATCGGCGCTGTGCTGCTGGTGCTGGCCTCGGTGCTGCTGTCTGAGCTGACCAAGGCCTGGCTGCTGTATCTGGGTCTGGTCTTTTTGCTGATGGTCATGTACGCACCTGGCGGCGTAGCCAGCCTGATCATGATGAATCTGCGCGTTGCCAAGTTCGGCCACTTCAAGCGCCTGATCAAGCCCTATCTGGGCGTACTGGTGGCTGGCTCCATCACGCTGGTCGGCGCGGCTTCGCTGATCGAGATGATCTATCACATGCAGCTCAACGCAGCGATGGGCTCCCAGGTTCCATTCATGGGCGCGCAGCTGGACACCAGCGTTGCCGCCACCTGGACGGTTGCCATTGTGATTTTTATAGTGGGGCTGGGCTTGCTGGAGACCGCGCGTCGTATGACGGCGCGACGCTGGGGCCAGATTCAGGAAGCGATAGAAGAAAGCATCAAGAAAGGGGAGGGTTGATCCATGTCCAGCATTGCCATTCATCAACCAACTGCGCAAGCAACTCAGTCAGCAGGCAAACCTTATGCCCTGGAGCTGCGCGACCTGCGCAAGAACTTTGGCAAGACTGAAATCATTCGCGGCGCCAATCTGGCAGTCAATGCGGGCGAGCGCATCGCCATCATCGGCCCCAATGGCGCGGGCAAGAGCACGCTGTTCAACCTGATCAGCGGCCGCTTTGAACCCAGCAGCGGCGACATCTTGCTCCATGGTCAGCGTATCAACGGCCAAAAGCCGTTCGAGATCAACCGCATGGGGCTGTCGCGCAGCTTTCAGATCACCAACATCTTCCCCAAACTGTCGGTGTTTGAGAACCTGCGCTGCAGCGTGCTCTGGAGCTTGGGCTATCGTTACAGCTTCTGGCGTTTTCTCTCCAATCTGCATGACGCTAACGAGCGCGCTAATGAGCTGATGGAGATGATCGGCCTGCACCGCAAGCGCGACACGCTGGCCGTGAACCTGACCTATGCCGAGCAGCGTGCGCTGGAGATCGGCATCACCATCGGCGGCGGTGCCAGTGTCATCTTGCTCGACGAACCCACGGCGGGCATGAGCAATAGCGAAACCGCACATTTCATCCAGCTCATCAAAAAAGTGACGGAAGGCAAAACGCTGCTGACGGTAGAGCACGACATGGGTGTGGTCTTCGGGCTGGCGGACAAGATAGCCGTGGTGGTCTATGGCGAGGTGATTGCCTTTGACACGCCGCAGGCGGTGCGGGCGAATGCGAGAGTGCAGGAAGCCTATTTGGGATCTTCGGTGGCAGATCAACAGGCGGGAGGGCATTGAGATGCTGAAGATTAATGATCTGCATGCCTATTACGGCAAAAGCCATGTGCTGCATGGCGTGGACTTTCAGGTCAATGCGGGCGAAATTGTGGCGCTGCTGGGGCGCAATGGCTCGGGGCGCTCCACGACGGCCAAGGCCATCATGGGGTTGGTGCACTGGGAGGGCGCTCTTGACTGGAAGGGCAAGAACCTCAAAGGTAAAAAAGCCTACGAAGTTGCCCATCTCGGCATTGGCTATGTGCCTGAAAGCCGCGATGTGTTCCCGAACCTGACCGTGCATCAAAACCTGATGCTGGGTCAGAAAGGCAAGAGCAAAGGTAGTCGCTGGGGCTTTGACGATATGTACAACATGTTCCCGCGCCTGAAAGAGCGTCAGCACACCGAGGCGGGCGTGATGTCGGGTGGCGAGCAGCAGATGCTCACGCTGTGCCGCACGCTCATGGGCGACCCCGATCTCATCATCATCGATGAGCCCACGGAAGGTCTGGCTCCAAAAATCGTTGAACTGGTGGGCGAGTACCTCAAAAAGATCAAGGACCGAGGCGTGTCCGTGCTGCTGATTGAGCAAAAGCTGACCATCGCCATGAATATCTCTGACCGGACATTGGTCATGGGCCATGGCCATATCGTTTTTGACGGAACCCCTGACAGCCTGCGCGCCAATGAAAAAGTGCGCAAGGAGTGGCTGGAGGTTTGAGCGGCAACACCCCCTGAGGCGCTTTGCGCTTTCCCTCTCTCTCGCTTTGCGGGAGGGGGACGACATCTTCGCCGCAGGGTCCCCTTTGCTTGGTGACCCGGGCTTGGAGGGTGGTTGTTTTAGGGATTTGCCAAGACGTGGTTATTGCTTGTCTCGGTCGGGACAAACCGCAGTGGCGCATTGCCCAGAAATTCCTACAATCAAAAACGCACGATCGTTCTTTTCTATCGCATAGGGGACAACAGCATGACTGCTGAATACAAAGTGGACGGTGCTATCGCCGTCATTACCTTGAACAACCCGCCGGTCAATGGCCTGGGTCTGTCCACACGCCGCGGCATTGTGGATGGTCTGAACAAGGCCCTGGCAGATGCAGCGGTGAAAGCCATTGTCATCACGGGTGCAGGCAAGGCCTTTTCGGGCGGAGCCGATATCACCGAGTTCGGCAAGGAAGATGCCTACCGTGAGCCGCATCTGATCTCCGTCATCCAGCAACTGGACCTGTCGACCAAACCTTTGATCGCCGCCATTCACAGCGTCTGCATGGGCGGCGGGCTGGAGCTGGCGCTGGGCTGTCATTACCGCATCGCTGCGCCCGGCACGGCCGTGGCTCTGCCTGAAGTCAAGCTGGGCCTGCTGCCCGGTGCCGGTGGCACGCAGCGCCTGCCGCGCGCGCTGGGTGTGGAGCCCGCACTGAACATGATCGTCAGCGGCGAGACCGTGATGAGCGAAATGCTGGCCATGCAACCCGGCCAGAAGCTGTTCAACAAGATGGCTGCATCGCCAGAGACGCTGATGGCCGAGGCCAAAGCCTTTGCACTGGAAGTGGCCGAGGTGCGGCCCCTGCCACGTGTGCGTGACCTGCCATGCAAACATCCCAAGGGCGAGGCCTATTTCGAGTTTGCCGCCACCATGGTGCAGGGCATGTCCAAGAACTTCCCGGCCCCCATGCGCTGCGTGGAAGCCGTGAAGAACGCGACCACCAAGAAGTTTGACGACGGCATGGCGCTGGAGCGCGAAGCCTTTATGCAGCTGATGATGACGCCCGAGTCCCGCGCGCTTCGCCATCTGTTCACGGCTGAGCGTGCGGCATCAAAAATTGCCGATGTACCCAGCGATACGCCGGTGCGCGACATCAAGGCCGTGGGCGTGATTGGTGCGGGCACTATGGGTGGCGGCATTGCCATGAACTTCCTGAATGCGGGCATCCCCGTCACCATTCTGGAGACCAAGGCCGAGGCGCTGGAGCGTGGTGTGGCCACGATCAAAAAGAATTACGAAGCGCAGGTCAAAAAGGGCAAGCTCAAGGAAGACAAGTACGCACAGCGCATGGCGCTGCTGAGCACCACGCTGGCCTATGAGGACCTTAAAAACTGCGACCTGATCATCGAAGCCGTGTTTGAAGAGCTGGGCGTCAAGGAAACCGTGTTCAAGCAGCTGGACGCGGTGGCCAAAGCCGGTGCGATTCTGGCATCCAACACCTCGACGCTGGACGTGGACAAGATTGCCGCCTTCACCAAGCGTCCGCAGGACGTGGTGGGCATGCACTTCTTCAGCCCTGCGAACGTGATGAAGTTGCTGGAAGTGGTGCGCGGCAAAGCCACGGCCAAGGATGTTCTGGCCACGGTGATGAAGGTGGGCAAGAAGATCAAAAAAACGGCGGTGGTCTCGGGCGTGTGCGACGGCTTTATCGGCAACCGCATGATCGAGCAGTACTCGCGCCAGGCGGGATTTCTGCTGGACGAGGGCGCTTCGCCCCAGCAGGTTGACAAGGCCATCGAGAAATTCGGCTTTGCCATGGGCCCGTTCCGCATGGGCGATCTGGCCGGTAACGACATCGGCTGGGCGATTCGCAAGCGCCGTTATCAGGAAACGCCCGACATGAAGTACAGCGCCAGCGCAGACCGTCTGTGCGAGCTGGGCCGCTTCGGCCAGAAGACGGGCGCGGGCTGGTACGACTATCTGCCCGGAAAGCGCGATGCGCTGGTGTCTGATGTGGTCACCCAAATGATTGATGAGCACCGCAAGAGCCTGGGCATTACGCCGCGCAAGATTTCGGACGAGGAGATTGTCCAGCGCCTGGTCTATGCGCTGGTCAATGAGGGTGCGCATATTCTGGAAGAGGGCATTGCAGGCAAGTCCGGCGATATCGACATGGTCTATCTGACCGGATATGGCTTCCCGCTGTGGCGTGGTGGTCCCATGCATTACGCCGGTGAAGTGGGGCTGTTCAACGTGGTCCAGGCCATGGGCCGCTTTGCCCAGAACCCCAATGACGATGCCAAGTTCTGGCAACCCGCGCCACTGCTGGCCCGACTGGCCGCCGAAGGCAAGCAGTTCAGCTGAGCCAAGCCAAGCAATATCCAGAATCAAAGGACAGAACATGACATCCGCAGTGATTGTTTCTACCGCGCGTACCCCGCTGGCCAAGAGCTGGAAGGGCGCTTTCAATATGACTTACGGCCCGACCATGGGCGCTCATGCGGTCAAGGCCGCCGTGGAGCGCGCCGGCATCGAGGGCGCTGAAGTCGAAGACGTGATCATGGGCATGTCGCTGCCCGAAGGCACGACCGGCGGCAACGTGGCGCGCCTGATTGCCGTTCGCGCAGGCCTGCCGGTGACGACCTCCGGCCTGACCATCAACCGCTTCTGCTCCTCGGGTCTGCAGGCGATTGCGCTGGCTTCCCAGCGCATCATCGCCGGCGAAAACGATGTGCTGGTGGCCGGTGGTCTGGAGAGCATTTCCTGTGTGCAGCCCCACCTGAATCCGCACATGGCGTTTGACCCCGAGCTGACTGCCATGAAGCCCGAGATCTACTGGAACATGCTGCAGACGGCCGAGCAGGTGGCCAAGCGCTACAACATCAGCCGCGATGCGCAGGATGAATACGGCGCTTCCAGCCAGCAAAAAGCGGCTGCCGCACAGGCTGCCGGTTTGTTCGAAGCCGAAATCGCTCCCATGAAGACGGTGATGGGCGTAGTGGACAAGGTGCGCGGGCTGATCACCAAGGAAGTGACCGTCAGCCAGGATGAAGGCATTCGCGAAGGTACGACCAAGGAAGGCATCAGCGGCCTGCGCAGCGCGCTGCCCGGCGGTGTGATTACCGCCGGCAACGCCAGCCAGTTCTCTGACGGTGCCGGTGCCTGCGCCGTGGTCAGCGAAGCCTATGCCTCGCGCAAGGGCCTCCAGCCCCTGGGCCGCTTTCTGGGCTTTGCGGTGGCCGGATGCGAGCCTGACGAGATGGGCATTGGCCCCATCTATGCCATCCCCAAGGTGCTCAAAAAACTGGGCCTCTCGGTGAATGACATTGACCTCTGGGAGCTGAACGAAGCCTTTGCCGTGCAGGTCATCTACTGCCGTGATTTTCTGGACATTCCTGCCAACAAGCTCAACGTCAACGGCGGTGCGATTGCCGTGGGTCACCCCTATGGCGTCTCGGGACAGCGCCTGACGGGCCACGCGCTGATTGAAGGCAAGCGCCGAGGCGCCAAGCGCGTGTGCGTGACGATGTGCATCGGCGGCGGCATGGGTGCAGCGGCTGTTTTCGAAGTTCTTTAAACACAGCCCAAGGCCGCAGTCCCGGAAGGGTGCGGCCTTTTATGGGCCTGTGTTTCTTGAAATTGATAGCTGCTAGCGTTGACTGGTAAAGCGCTGCAGCAGTTTTTGATGGAATATTGATATGCGCCTGCGCTCCACCATTGATTTCTTGCTCTACGACTGGCTGCAGGCCGAAGAGTTGAGCAGCCGCCCCCGCTTTGCCGACCATTCGCGCAACACATTTGATGCCGTGATGGACATCTGCGAGCGCATTGCCCGTGAGAAATACGCGCCGTTCAATCGCACGGTGGATCTGCAGGAGCCGCAGTTTGATGGCGAAAAAGTCATCTTGCCCCAGTGCACCTACGACGCCCGCGAAGCCTATGCCGATTCAGGCATGCTCAGCGCCGCGCAGGACTACGAGATTGGTGGCATGCAGCTGCCCTATGTGGTGGAGTCGGCCGCCAACTGCTTTTTTGCAGCAGCTTCGATCAGTATTGGCTCGAACATGCTGACCTCAGGCAATGCCAACGCCATCATGGCCCACGGAACGGATCTGCAAAAAAACGTGTTTGCAGCCAATGAGTTCAATGGCCGCTGGGCTGGCACCATGGCACTGTCCGAGCCGCAGGCGGGCTCATCCCTGTCCGATATCGCTACGCGCGCCGAGCCCGATGGTGCTGACTTTGAAAGCGAAGCGCTGGGGCCACGTTACCGCCTCAAGGGCAACAAGATGTGGATCAGCGCGGGCGACCATGAGCTGACCGAAAACATCGTGCACCTGGTGCTGGCCAAGATTCCCGGCCCTGATGGCAAGCCTGTGCCCGGTGTCAAAGGTATCTCGCTGTTTATTGTTCCCAAAAAGCTGGTTGACACTCAGGGCCAACTGACGGGTGAGCGCAACGATGTGGCGCTGGCGGGTCTGAACCACAAGCTGGGCTGGCGCGGAACCACCAATACGCTGCTCAATTTTGGTGAAGGCAAGTACCCGGTGCGTGGCGAGCATGGGGGCGGGCTGGACGGCCGTGGGGCCGGGGCGATCGGCTATCTGGTGGGTAAGCCCGGCGAGGGTCTCAAGTGCATGTTCCACATGATGAACGAGGCGCGCATCTCCATCGGCATGGCGGCCTCCATGCTAGGCATGGCAGGCTATCACGCCAGCCTCGAGTATGCGCAGAGCCGCCCGCAGGGGCGGCCTATCGGTGGCGGCGGCAAGGATGCGAGCAAGCCGCAGTCGCGAATCATTGAGCATGCGGATGTCAAGCGCATGCTGCTGGCGCAGAAAGCCTATTGCGAAGGCGCGCTGGCTCTGAACCTGCTGTGCGCCAAACTGGTGGACGAGCAATACACGGGCGAGGGGGAGCAGGCTGCCGAAGCCAAGCTGCTGCTGGAGGTGCTGACCCCGATTGCCAAGAGTTGGCCCAGCGAATTTTGTCTGGAGGCCAACTCTCTGGCGATCCAGATTCATGGCGGCTACGGCTATACGCGCGACTTTGCTGTGGAGCAGTACTGGCGCGACAACCGCCTGAACATGATTCACGAGGGCACGCATGGCATCCAGGCCATGGATTTGCTGGGCCGCAAGGTCATCATGGATGGCGGCAAGGGCCTGCAGCTGCTGGCTGCGCGCATCAACGCCACCATTCAAAAGGCACTGCAGCAGGCAAAGCTGAGCACCTATGCCAATCAGCTGGCCCGTGCGCTGGCCGATGTGGGCTCCACCACCAAGGCTGCCTGGGCGACCGACAATCCGCAGGAGGCGCTGGCCAATGCCGTGCCCTATATGCAGGCCTTTGGCCATGTGGTGCTGGGCTGGATCTGGCTGGATGTGGCACTGGCTGTGCTAGCCAAGGATGAGTGGTTGGCCATTGCCGCCCACCGCGGCAGCATGGCGGCTCAGCGTTATTTCTTTCACTACGAGCTGCCGCGTATCGGCGCATGGCTGCAGGTGGTCAAGGCGCGGGATATGACTTGTGCCTACATGGAAGAAGACGCTTTTTAAAAAGCCTTCACCCCATAAAAAATCCCGCATGGCGCGGGATTTTTTATGGGGTGACTTGACTCAGGGTTTTCCGCAGTCATCACGCATGCCAACCATGCCGGATAGCTTTTGCAGTCTGGAGCGCTGTTTCAGGCATTCCTGATGCTTGGCTTCCTGTGCCTTGAACTGCGCAATCTGCATGGCCTTGGTCCGTTCTGCCTGCAACTGGGCAATGCGTTCGCGGATTTGCGGCATCAGTGCGGTGGTGGCTTTCTCGCCCTCCACAATCGCGTGGCTGCGCTGCGCAAAATCGGCCGGGCCAATGTCCAGTACCTTGGGGCGGATGATGATGTCGGCGCGAGCCAGCTCGGCCTGCCCCAGTTTCTGCCCCATGATGGCAATCGACTGGTTGAGCGCACCCAGCATGTTGGCAGGGGTCTTGCCGCTGGCCTTGTTGGAAATGTCTACGGCAATCACGATGTCGGCCCCCAGATTGCGCGCGGCATCCACGGGCACGGGGCTGACGATGCCGCCATCCACATAGTGATACTTGCCAATCGTCACGGGCTGGAACACGCCTGGCACGCTGCTGGAGGCACGCACGGCCTGGCCCACGTTGCCGCGCGCAAACACGGTGCGCTCGCCATCTTCAAGGCGGGTGGATATGACCACAAAGGGCTTGGCTAACTGCTCCATGGGCTTGCGCTGCACTTGCTCGTTCACATAGTCTTCCAGCTTCTGGCCCAGCACCAGGCCGCCCGAGGAAAACTGCAGGTCACGAATCTTGGCTTCGTCGAGCGCCACGGCTTTCTCCTGCAGCTCGAACGCATTCATGCCGCTGGCATACATTGCGCCCACCACGCTGCCTGCGCTGGTGCCTGCGACAAACGAAGGGGTGAGGCCGTTGGCCTCCAGAATTTTGATGACGCCGATGTGGGCAAAGCCCTTGGCTGCACCACCGCCCAGCGCCAAGCCAATCTTGATCGGAGGCGCAGATGCCGTGGTGGCTGGCGAGTAGGAAGGCGCATTGGCCGCAGCGGACGGGGAAGGTGGGTTGCTGCCGCAGGCGGCAAGGCCAAGCAGGCTCAAACAGACCAAAGGGCGCAAAAAAGCATTCGGGCTCATGCCGGGGGATCCTGCTGTCATTAGGGCGCAAAGTATAGCTTTTGGTATTTATTCTGGCTTTGATGGCAGCATTTTTGCTTCTGAAAATATAGCTGTATACGCATGATCGGTAAGTGTTAGAGGCTTATATCCTCTGTTTGGTCTATGCATGCCAAAGCGCTGTTACAGATAATGTTTTCATCACAAGCAAGTGGCTGCAGAGCATGCGCGCAGAGTCAACCGATGGCTCACATTGACGTTGCCTGACAGCTTCATCAATGAGACAAAACAATGCCGCAAAGCAATACATGGCAGGCGAGCGCCGCAGCGATGCAGGCCTCGGCCTGGTGGGTGGGATTTGCTCTGGTGGTCGGTGTCATGGGCGCGGCGCTGATCAGCCCGCTGTATGCGCTATACCAGCAGGCTTGGCAGCTGCGGGCCAGCGATATCTCGATGCTCTACGTGCTTTATATGTGCGGTGGCCTGTGCGCGCTGCTGTTTCTGGGGCGGCTGCCAGACCGCATTGGCTTTCAGCGCGTGCTGCTGTGCTTTTTGTTGCTGACGCTGGTGGGCACGCTGATCTCCATGCTGGCGTGGAACCTGCCCAGTCTGATTGTGGGTCGCTTCATGGTGGGCGTGGCTTCCAGCCTGATCACCATCAGCGCTACCACGGGGCTGACGGTGCTGGCCGCCAGCGGTTCTACCCGGCTGCGCCCCCAGCGCGTGGCCATGGTGGCCAGCTTTCTCAATGTGCTGGGTTTTGGTCTGGGGCCGCTGATTGGCGGCATGGCCGGGCAGTGGCTCCCTCAGCCCTTGATGATGGCCTATGTAGCGCCGCTGGTGCTGGGCTGCGCGGGTGTGGTGGCCATTGCTTTGCTAAAGCTGCCGCAATCCGCATCACAGGCCGCGCAACTCCCCGGCCGTCTGCAATGGCAGGACTGCCAGCCCCGGCTGACCTGGCCACAGCGTGAGGACTCTCTGGCCTTCATCCTTACCTGTGGTTACCCGTTCGTGGCCTTTGGCGTTTTTGGGCTTTATGCATCCATGGCACCGCTGTTCTTGCAACAGATGATTCCGTGGAGCGGCCCGGTCGTTATCGGCACGGCGATTGCGGTCATCTTGCTGGTGTCTGCCTTCATCCAGTTGGTGGCTGCGCGGCTGGCGCTGCATCGCTGCGGATTTACAGGGATGGCGCTGCTGGTGACCAGCAATGGCATGCTGGTTGTGAATCTGCAGATGGGATCAATCTTGTTGTTTGTACTGGGTGTCAGCTTGACAGCACTGGGCCACGGCATGTGCATGTTGGCGGGCATGACCATGGTGGGCCGCATTGCAGGGCCCGATAACCGGGCGGGCATGCTGTCCACCTATCAGACCATTGGTTTGCTGGGCTCCATGTTGCCCATGATGGCGGTGGGCTGGATTGCCGATCACTGGGGCATTCAGGTAGCTGTGACCGTATTTGCTTGCTTTGTGATGGTGCTGGGCTCTGTGCTGGGGCTGGCATTTGTGCGCCACCCACGCATGAGGGCTAAGCCAGAGGCCTGAAATGTCAGGCCAACTACTATTGCGGCCCAGACTGTCAACGAGCATATTTCCACAGGCGGCATCAGATTTGTCCTACGGTCATGCGCGAACAGTTCGTATGAGAGTACAAATATTGAGTCGTTAAAGTTAAACGTCAAATTTATGTAAGAAATAAGGGAGCAATAGAGATGACTCAACTTTTTAAGCGTTCCGCACAAATCCTTGCCATTACTGCTCTGTCTTTTGGCCTGGCTGCCTGCGGCAAGTCGGATGACAAGACAGCAGGCCAGAAGTTGGACTCTGCAATCTCTCAGACGCAGCAGGCCGCTGAAAATGTCGGCACCAAGATTGAAGACGGTGCGGCCAAGGCTGGCGATGCCACCGCAAATGCACTGGACAAGGCTGGCGAGAAAGTCAGCAATGCCGCTGATGCAGCAGGTCACAAGATTGAAGAAGGCGCCACCAAGGCTGGTGCTGCACTGGACGATGCTGGCATCACTGCCGCCGTCAAGACCGATTTGATCAAGGCTCCTGAAATCAGTGCACTGCAAATCAATGTGGACACCCAAGGTGGTGCGGTGACTCTGTCGGGTACCGTGCCCACGGAGGCCATCAAGACACAGGCTGGCGATATCGCCAAGGCCGCAAAGGGCGTGACCTCGGTCAACAACAATCTGACCGTGAAGGCTGGCTGATACTGTTCAGCTACCGTCTCGTATGAAGCCAGAGCGCGCAAGCCCTCTGGCTTTTTTTCATGGCTTCGGCAGCTAAGATGGCTTCATGACCCAAGCCGATCAAAAGCTCTCCACCCATCTGATTCACCATCCGTACAAGCCTCCTGCGGATTTTGAAGGCCCTCTGACTGCAGTACACAAGGCCTCGACCGTGTACTTTGAGAATGTGCAGGCCATGCGCGATCGACGCTGGCTGGACAAGAGCAGCTATACCTATGGGCTGCACGGCACGCCCACCACCTATACGCTGGAGGAACGACTGGCTTCGCTGGAGGGCGGTCTGCAATGCCTACTGGTGCCCAGCGGGCTGGCGGCTATTGCCACGGTGTCGCTGGCGCTGCTGAAAACTGGCGATGAGGTGCTGGTGCCTGACAACGCCTACGGCCCTAACAAGACCCTGACCGAGGGTGAGCTGGCCCATTTCGGTATCACCCACCAGTATTTCGACCCCATGAATATGGAGGATCTGGCTGCCAAGATCACACCCGCGACCAAGCTCGTGTGGCTGGAGGCACCGGGCTCTGTCACCATGGAGTTCCCCGACCTCATCGCCCAGGTGCGCCTGTGCCGCGAAAAAGGCGTGACGACGGTGCTGGACAACACCTGGGGCGCAGGCCTGGCCTTCCGACCTTTTGACTTGCTGGGCGACGGCAGTCTGGGCGTGGATGTCACCGCCCATGCGCTGACCAAGTACCCCAGTGGCGGCGGCGATGTGCTGATGGGCAGCATCATCACGCGCAACCAGCCACAGCACATGCGCATCAAGCTGGCCCATATGCGCATGGGCCTGGGCGTGAGCGGCAATGATGCGGAATCCGTGCTACGTAGCCTGCCCAGTATTGGCCTGCGCTACCACGCTCAAGACCGCGCCGCGCGCCAGCTGGCACAGTGGCTGGCCACGCAAAATGCCGTGGCCCAGGTGCTGCACCCGGCGATGCCTGATGCACCAGGCCATGCGCACTGGAAGCAGCTGTGTGCTCAGGGGCAGAACGCAGAAGGCGTGGCCGCAGGCCTGTTCAGCGTGGTGATTGACGAGCGCTTTGACCAAGTGGCGGTTGACCGCTTCTGCGACAGCCTGCGCCTGTTCAAGCTGGGCTACAGCTGGGGTGGTCCGGTCAGCCTGGTTGTGCCCTATGAGTTGCCAGAAATGCGCAGCCGCGCCACGCCGCATATCAAGCCCGGTACGGTGGTGCGTTTCGCCATTGGCCTGGAAGATACGGCCGATCTGCAGGTGGACTTGGCGCAGGCCTTGACCAAAGCCTTTGGCTAAAGTGAAGGTCAAGCGATTCCGCTATTGAAATAAAAGCGGTCAGCGCCGTGTGCAGGCTGATTTTATGGCATTTCATACCTGAAATGCCGCAGATACAGGCGCTGGCCGCTTCTGTTTTAGTAAGCGGCGCACAGGCAGGTGGATGCGGGCTTTCCGCAATGCTGATTAAAGCGTGAGCAGGTAACTTGTACTTATCCAATGCACGCAGCACTGCGGCGCACGGGTCACAAGGAGGTTCTCGCATGCAAGCGTCCCCCGTATCCGAAGTCAAGGCCGAGTCCGGCAATCTGCAAATACAGCGCTTGCGCTGGGCCGATCCGTGGCAATGGCTGGTGCAAGGCCTGCGCGATGTGCGCCGGGCACCGGGCATTGCGCTGTTCTATGGTCTGTGCTTCTGGGGCATGGCGCGAATGATGGTCTGGGTATTCAGGGCCAGCCCTGAGTATGTGATGTCCATGGCCAGCGGCTGTCTGCTGGTTGGGCCCTTCATGGCCATGGGTCTGTATTACGTCAGCAAGCAGCTGGAGCAGGGCAAACCGCCGCTGCTCTCCGAGTCGCTGACCTGCTGGGACTCACATCTTGCCAGCATGGGCATGCTGGTCATGGTGCTGATGGTGCTTGAAATGCTTTGGGGCCGCGCCGCCATGGTGGTGTTTGCTATCTCTTTTGATACAGGCATGCCCACCACCGCCAATATGTTGCAGACCCTGTTGCGACCCGAAAACTGGGAGTTTTTGCTGATCTATACGGCCGTCGGTGCCGTATTTGCGGGGCTGGTGTTTGCCAGCATGGTGGTGTCTTTGCCCGCCATTTTGGACCTGGATACCGATGCGCTGACGGCCTGCATCACCAGCATGCGCGTGGTGGCCAGCAACAAGGGGGTGATGCTGCTCTGGGGGATGCTCATTACCGTCTTGATCGCTGCATCTTTCTTGTTCTACAGCGTGGGCTTGATCGTGCTGGGGCCGGTACTGGGCTGCGCCAGCTGGCATGCTTACCGCGCCAGCGTGAGTGAGAGCGTGAAGGTCTTGGATCAAGCCGATGCGGCTGCCTGAATCAAAAAAGTGAGAGTGATATGGAGTTTTTGAACTGGTTGAAAAAAGTCTTTACGCCGCCGCCTGCAGCCATGGGACGTGCCTCGGACGAGTCCCCGAGCGGGATTTCCTCGAGCAGCCATAATGATGGCAGCGATGTCTTCAGTGACAGTTACTTCAACGGCCCAGATGGCGATGAAAGCGACAGCTCAAGCGGCTCGGACAGCAGTAGCGACAGTGGAGGCGATGGCGGCGGTAGCGGTGGCGACTGAGCCCGCAGCGCTTATTGCAGCAGCGGCTTGAGCTTGGGCCAGACATTGCCCAGCATCAAGGGCTGGGCCTGAGCATTGGGGTGAATCCGGTCTGACTGAAACCATTGCCCGGCATCCGGCCCATCGCCAAAGCCAGAGAGCAAAAACGGTACCACTGGCAGCTTTTGCTCGCTGGCAATCTTCTCGAACATGCTGGCAAACTGCTCGGTGTATGAGGCACCGTAATTGGGGGGCACCTGCATGCCTACCAGCAGCACCTGGGCACCAGAATCTTTGGATGCTTTGACCATGGCTTGCAGATTGCTCTGCGTGCTTTGCAGCGCAAGTCCGCGCAGGGCGTCATTGCCGCCCAGCTCAAGCACCACCAGTGCCGGCTGGTGCTGGGTCAGCAGCGACGGCAGTCGCGACTTGCCACCGGATGTGGTTTCGCCGCTGATGCTGGCGTTGACTACCTTTCGGGGGATTTTTTCAGCGTCCATACGCTGCTGCAGCAATTGCACCCAGCCCTTGCCACGTGTCAGCCCGTATTCGGCACTGAGGGAGTCGCCCAGCACCAGCACCGGGCCGGGCTTTAAAGGCGCGGCCGAAGCAGCGGGTTTTGCCGCCTCTTTGGATTTGCCGTGAGATGCGGCGGCGACTGCACCGCAAGCCCCTGAAATTGCCAGCATCAGCGCAACGGCGATACAGTGACGACGCTGCAGAGCAAAGTTCTGGCGGCTGTCCCTGGTGTTTTTTTTGTCGAATTGATTCATGTCCAAAACTCTTGCCATTCCTTTGATTGCGGTGGAGCAACTGTCCAAGTCGGTCAGCGATTCCACCGGCGTGCTGGATATTTTGCGGGATATCAATCTGAGCTTCACTGCGGGCGAAACCGTAGCTATTGTGGGTGCATCGGGCTCGGGCAAAAGCACCTTGCTATCGATTCTGGCGGGTCTGGATACCCCCAGCCGCGGCACGGTTCAGCTGCAGGGGCAGGACTTGTTTGCGCTCAGCGAAGACGACCGTGCGGCGGTGCGGGCCCAGAAGATGGGTTTTGTCTTCCAGAGTTTTCAGCTGCTGGGCAACCTCACCGCTTTAGAAAACGTCATGCTGCCGCTGGAGCTGGCTGGTCAGCGCGATGCCAGAGCACGCGCCACGCAGATGATGGAGCGTGTCGGACTGGGTCAGCGTCTCAACCACTACCCCAAGCTGATGTCGGGTGGCGAGCAGCAGCGCGTGGCCCTGGCACGGGCCTTTGTGGTGGAGCCCGCCGTGCTGCTGGCCGACGAACCTACGGGCAGCCTGGACTTCGCCACCGGCCAGACCATCATGAAGCTGATGTTTGCCCTGAACCGCGAGCGCGGCACGACGCTGATTCTGGTCACGCATGACCGGGGGATTGCTGCACAGTGCGATCGCAGCATCACGATAGAGGCCGGTCAGGCGGTTTGATCTTGATGCACTGAAAACACAAAAGACCTGTATCAAAAAGGCCTTTTATTTAGACGCAGTATGCGCTTGAAGCTATCAAATCTGCATCAGATGCGGGGCACCTCTTCGCCGGCCTTGCGCTGGGCAGCGCGCCAGGCGGCGGCGGTAAATAGCACGTCGGTGGAGGAGTTGAGGGCGGTTTCGATCGAATCCTGAATCACTCCTATGACATAGCCCACGCCCACAACCTGCATGGCCACGTCGTTAGAGATGCCGAACAGGCTGCAGGCCAGCGGAATCAGCAGCAGCGAACCACCGGCAACGCCTGAGGCACCGCAGGCGCTGATGGACGCCAGCACGCACAGCAAAATGGCGGTGGGAATATCCACCGCAATACCCAAGGTGTGTGCGGCGGCCAGCGACAGCACGCTGATGGTGATGGCCGCACCCGCCATGTTGATGGTGGCACCCAGCGGGATGGAGATGCTGTAGGTGTCTTCGTCGAGCTTGAGCTTTTCAGCCAGCGCCAGATTGACAGGGATATTGGCTGCCGAGCTGCGGGTGAAGAAGGCTGTGACAGCGCTTTCGCGCAGGCAGGTCAGCACCAATGGGTAGGGGTTGCGGCGGGTCTGGGTCCAGACGATGACAGGGTTGACCACCAGTGCCACAAACAGCATGCAGCCCACCAGAACTATCAGCAGGTGCGCATAGTCCTTGAGGGCATCCAGACCGCCTTCAGAGAAGGTGGCAACGACCAGACCGAAGATGCCGAAAGGTGCCAGTCGAATAATGCCCTGAATGATGCGGGTGATGCCCTTGCCCAGATCATCCAGCACGGTGCGCGTGACTTCATTGGCGTGGCGCAGGGCAACACCCAGCGCAATGGCCCAGGCCAGAATGCCGATGTAATTGGCCTGCAGCAAGGCGTTGACGGGGTTGTCGAACGCGCTTTTGAGCACATTCATCAGTACCGTGCTGATGGCACCGGGCACACCCTGCGCGGCAGGTGCTTCGCGAAAGTGAATGACCGAGGGGAACAGCATGCTGGCGGCAACGCCCACGCAGGCGGCAGCCAGTGTGCCAATCAGATACAGCCAGATGACGGGCTTGATCTGCGTCTCCTGGCCGGGGCGGTGGTTGCTGATGGCGGCAATCACCAGCAGAAACACCAGTATCGGTGCTACGGCCTTGAGGGCGGAGATGAACAGCGTGCCCAAGAGAGAGGCGGGCTGGGCCGCAGCTGGTGCGAGCCAGGCCACGAGGCCGCCCAGAACCAGGGCCATCACAATCTGTAGCACCAGACTGGTGCGGTTAAGCCTGTCGAGCAAAGCGTTGAGCATGCTGAGTATTTATTGTGGAAGGGGTGAGTGGGGGCAAGAGCACCTCTCGCCATGCATGCACATGGTGAAGAAGGTGGCCTGCCGTTTTTGTGATCAGAGGCACAGGTCTGGCCTGCACAGCGAGACGATCTCAGCGCGTCTGTAAGACCTGCTCCCGGCAAAAACATGGCGGGTGCGGCTGGATGAGTGGCGGCTTCGCCCTCAGGGGGCGCAGTGTAGCGGCAATGAAAAAACACAGCGGCCAGCCCAGACATGGCCCTGCGCGCGCCATGCCTGATGAAAAGGCCGGGATAATGTGGCCCTATGTCGTCCCCCAAAGTTCTTTTCGGCTTTCACGCCGTCGGCGTGCGTCTGAAGACCGCCCCCCAATCCATCGTCGAAGTCTATTTCGAGTCCTCGCGCCGCGATGCGCGCATGCGCCAGTTTCTGGACCGTGCCAAGGAAGCCGGCGTTCGCCTGATCGAAGCCGATGCCCTGCGTATCGCCAAGCTGGCTGGCTCGCATGGTCATCAGGGCGTAGCTGCACGCGTGGAAGAAATCAAGGACACTCGTACGCTCAATGAGCTGCTGGAAGATCTGGAGGCCGACGGTGTCAAGGCACCTTTGCTGCTGGTACTGGACGGCGTGACCGATCCCCACAATCTGGGTGCCTGCCTGCGCGTGGCCGATGGCGCTGGCGTTCACGCCGTGATCGCCCCCAAGGACCATGCGGCTGGTATCAATGCCACCGTGGCCAAGGTGGCCAGCGGCGCGGCTGAGACTGTGCCTTACTTCATGGTCACCAATCTGGCCCGCACCCTGAAGGAACTCAAGGATCGCGGTATCTGGATCATTGGTACCAGCGGCGATGCCGATAAGCACCTCTACCAGATGGACCTGACTGGCCCTACGGCGCTGGTCCTAGGGGCTGAAGGCGATGGTATGCGTCAGCTCACCCGCAAAACTTGCGATGCACTGATCAGCATCCCCATGCAGGGCGCGGTGGAAAGCCTGAACGTCTCCGTGGCCAGCGGTGTTTGCTTATACGAAGCTCTGCGCCAGCGCGTGGCAACAGGTGCTGTGGCTGTTGGCGGTGCTGTCGCCGGTACAGCCAAGATCTGATCTGCGCCTCGGCTCTAAGCCATGCAGGTGCCTTCTGCGAAAGCAGAGGCACCTTTTTTATGGCCGCCGGGCTGCCCCAAGTAATAAGCAGCCTCTTTGAGGGGCAGCGGCCACATGTCAGTGGGCAAGCGTGAGGGCTTTTCTGGCTATTTGAGAGTGACTGAATCTGCGCATTCATGCAGGTTTCAGGCCGGTGACTGGTCAAATGGGGACTTGGCCGGATCTGCACGATTCGCATCCAGCAGGTCTTGCACGGTGCGAGCCAGCTGATCCATATCCAGCGGCTTGAGCAAGGCCGTGCAGTCGCTTGCTTCCGGCTGTTCGGTGGGGGCTGTGCTGCACGTGAAAATGACGGGTATGCGCCGCTCCTCCTGTCTGAGTTTTTCCTGCATCTGCTCAACGCTCATCAAACCGGGAACCTGATCGGAGGCAATGATGAGATCCACCTTCATGCCGTTGCTGATGTAGCGCAGCGCGACTTCAGGTTGGTAGGCTGTGACGACCGCGTAGCTCTGTTCATACAGGCGCTGAGCCATGGCATTGCGGGTGTCCAGATCAGGTTCTATGAGCAATATCGCTGGGTGCTTGCCTTGCGCGCTGCGCTCGTGCGGATCTGGTGATACCGGCAGAGTTGGGGCCCGAGGAAAATAGAGGCTGACGGTGGTGCCCTGGCCCGGAGTGCTTTCCACCTCAATCAAGCCATGGGCATGGTCCATGAAATTTTTCACCATGGGCAGGCCCAGGCCTGCACCCTTACCCTCGGGTTTGGTGGTGAAGAACATATCAAAGACGCGGGCGAGCACCTCTTCGTTCATGCCTGTGCCGTTATCGGCCACGCTGACCATCACATGCTCACCGGCATGGCTGGGGCGCTTGAGCAGCACATTTTCCATTGCCAACGTGATCTGGCCGTGCGCTTCGGTCGCATCGCGTGCGTTGATGCAGAGATTGATCAACGAATTTTCAAAATACAGCCTGTCCACGCTGATCGGCCAGACGCTGGCGGCGATGTGCAGTTGCAGGCCTGCGTCCTGCCCCACGGCATTGGTCAGCAGGGGCTCCAGATCGTGGATCAGTGCACGCGGATCGACGGCGGCCAGTTGCATCGATTTGCGGCTGCTGAAACCGGTCAAATTGGAGGCCAGACTGCCGGCTTTCTGAATGGTGTCGAGAATGACATCCACATGTTCGCGCTGCTCGGGCTCGGCCAGATGCTTTTCCAGCAGGCCAGCATGCAGGCCGGTGATGAAGAGCTGGTTCTTGATGTCATGCACGACGCCGGCCGAGAGCTGGTTCACCATGCTCATCTTCTGCGCCTGTGCCAGATAGGTCTCGGATTGCTCCAATGCCCGCTGCTTGAGCATGAGCTGGTGGCTGAGCGTGGTGATCTGATCGCGAAGCTGGTTTTCTGACTGCCTCAGGCCATCAATGCTGAGGTTGGCACCGACCCAGTACAGGGTCTGCCCCACAGCATTTTTAACTGGCGAGAGCGAGGCAAAAAACCAGTGGTAATCACCGTCATGCTGTTTGATGCGCAGCTGGTAGCCCGTGGATTTCCCCGTAATCAGTGAACGTGACAAACCGCTATTGACGGCGGCCAGGTCATTGGGGTGAACAATATCGATCCAGATACCTTCATTCAGATTCAATGGCTGTACTTGCCCGTAGGCATATTCATGCAGGGCGCGGTTAAGCCAGGTCACTTCACCGTGCGGCGTAGCAATCCAGATTTGATAGGGCAGGTGATCCAGAAAGGCTTCAAAGTGCTCGGCATGGCCAAGTCCCTGCTCTAGCTTGGGCTGGTTGAGCGGGAGGGAGGGCAGCACATAGCACTGCACGGCATCAATTCCCGCATCGCCGTGAACCGGGGAGAAGTGCCAGCATCCGGTGGTGCCGGGTAATACGGTGCTGACTTCTTGCCCCGTTTCAATGCATTGGGCAATGGCCTGCCTAGCCTGTGTAAATGATTGCAGTTTAAAGAGGGTGGGCAGGCCGCAGAGCTGCAGATGGCCAAGCAAGGCCGGGTTGCTGAAGCTCAATTCCAGCGTTTGGGCATCGACAAGTCCCCATGCCAAGGCAACTGGCATCATGGCTTGCTGAAGTGCGAAAAGTCGCCCCGATTCGTTCATGTGCTGCTTGGTTGCAATATCTTCTGGCAATGTAAGGTCTCGCAGTGAACTTTAAGTATTTCACGTTGCTTCTTGCTTTTTAAGGACTTCTCCCTTGGTTCAAGCACTTATTGACAATTCTTCAACGTGGGCGAGTTCTATTGCAACCGTAAGACAATGGATTCACGAGGCGCAGCACGTGGCCGTTTTGACGGGTGCCGGCGTCAGCGCTGAATCGGGAGTGCCTACTTTCAGAGACGACACCCGTGGTTACTGGGCGAAATTCAAGCCCGAAGAAATGGCCAGCGAAGCGGGGTATCGCAAGGATCCACCCCATGTCTGGCGCTGGTATGAGCATCGGCGTGCGCAGATCGCCAGGGTGCAGCCCAACGCAGGGCATCTGGCACTGGCGCAATGGGCCCACCAGCACCCCGACCGGATGACCCTGATTACACAGAACGTGGATGGTCTGCACCAGCAGGCGGGCAGCCGCGATGTCCTGAGTCTGCATGGCGAGCTGAGAAAGAACCGCTGGCTGAACCGCCGTTGCGCCGAGTGTGATCTGGACAACCCAACGCCGGGTGAGCCCCCCTATTGCCCCGCCTGCGGCAACTTGCTGCGCCCCGCTGTAGTGTGGTTTGGCGAGTCCTTGCCTGGCGCGACCTGGGCAAAGGCAGAGCAGGCAGCTGAAGAGTGCCAGCTGATGCTGGTGGTGGGCACCTCAGGGGCGGTCTATCCCGCAGCGGGTCTGGCAAAGATTGCGCATCGCACGGATTCACGCGTGGTCATCATCAACCCCCATACGAGCGAGCTGGACTCTGTGGCCGACCATCGAATCACTATGCCGTCTGCGCAGGTGCTGCCTTTGCTTTTTTCAAGCCTTGAGCTTTGATGGATGAGTATCAAATTGATAGCTTCTAGCGCTTTATCTACAAGGGATTGAGGCCTATTTTGCTTGGATTTTTATACCCAATGCAAGGCACCCAGCAATGCGCCGCTGCCCAGCAGCCACAGCAGATGAATGCGTGTGCGCCACACCATCAACGTGCACACAAGGCTCAGCAGCCACAGCTTCCAGTCCTTTTGCCACTGACCGCTGGCGCTGCCCAGCAGCCAGCCTGTGGCCAGCAGCAGGCCAATGACCAGCGGTGCCATGCCTTGCTTGAAGGCGCGCACAGCGCGCTTGTCGCGGTTGCGCTGACCCCAGCGCGACGCTTGCCAGGTCAGCAGCGAGCTGGGCAACAAAATTCCCACCATGCAGATGGTCACGCCCAGCGCGCCCAAGGTCCATGCCCCAGGGCCGCTGCCACCGCCAGCGTTCAGTCCCACATTCCAGCCCAGCAGGGCGATGAACAGCACATTCGGGCCAGGCGCGGCTTGTGCAATGGCGATGGAGCTGGTGAACTGTGTTTCGGTCAACCAGTGATTGCCATCGACCAGATAGCGGTGCATGTCGGGGGCCGCCGTAATCGCGCCGCCCACAGCCATCAGCGACAGTGTCAGAAAATAAACCAGCAGATGTAGCCAGTCCATGGCCGTCAGGTGAATGAACAAGGTGTTCATGTCAACCTCCGGTATGTCAGCATGCAGCCCGTGCCGCCGACCAAAACCAGTGCCCAGAACAGCGGCAGGCGCAGCACGGCGACCATCACAAAGGCGGCCATGGCCAGGCCTGCGCAATACCATTTGCCCAGCGGATGCTTGCGCAGCGTGCCCGCCAGCTTGAGGCCCATGCCTGCCACCAGCCCGGCGGCCACGGCACCCATGCCGCGCAGCGCCCCGGCAACGGCCGGGTTGCCTGCAAACTGCGCATAGACCAGGGTGAGGCTGATGACCACCAACATGGGAAAGGTCAGCATGCCGCACAGCCCCACCAGCGCGCCTCGCCAGCCAAAGTAGCGCTCGCCCAGCATGATGGAGAGGTTAACCACATTAGGGCCGGGCATGATCTGGGCCACGGCCCAGTCCTCCATGAATTCCTCGTTGCTCAGCCACTGGCGCTTTTCGACCAGCTCGCGCTGCACCACGGCCAGTACGCCGCCAAAGCCCTGCAGGGCCAGAAAGGTCAGCGACCAGAACAGTTCGCGCAGGTGACGAGGGCGAGGGCGCTCGTTCAGTGAGGCGGAGGATGGTGTAGGGCCAGGGCTCATGCGTACAACTATTGATACATGCGCATGCAATCAGCACATATTGCTATCAATTATGAATTGCTTGATGCCTTCTGAACATGCCTGGGTGGCTATATCAGCTATCAGTTGCGCTCATACCGCCTTGCACAAGTGAGATGGCCGTGCAGCCGGTACGGTGGTAATGACGGAGGTTTGATTGCAGGCAGACTTGGGCTTGCTAGTCGGTGGTCTATTGGAGACTTTGCTGGTAGCTCTTGAGGGATTCGAGCATAGGTAGATACAGCCCGCCTGTGATCATGGAGTTCAGCATCCGGGTTTTCATTTTTTCGCAATAGCACTCTTTGACAGACAAGCCCGTCAGAACTTACGAAGCGTCATCTGTCACTTTTCAAGAATTTTGGGATGAACTTTCTCTTCAAGTGCTTGCTGCTCTTACTTTGAGAGCTGTTCCTGCAAGTGACGAGCCTGCTTGATGTCGATTCGCTTGGCGGCAATCTTGGCCACGCATTCGAGCTTGTTCAGGTCTTTGGCCGTCAGGCTTTCATCGGCGGCCTGACTGAAGCAGCACAGCGTGCCGTAGATCTCGCCACTGGCCAGCACGATAGGCGTGCTGATGTGCGCGCCAACGCGAAAGGGCGTGACGGGCAGCAGAGGGAAGGCTGGGTGTGTTGCGGCATCGTTCACAAGACTGGGCAGGCGGCCATCCAGCACGCACTGGCAAAATGATTCTTCCAATGGGCCGCCGCCGCCAGTGGCAATCAACTCCTTGCCCGCCGCAGTATCGACATGCTTGAACATGCGCTGACCGTTGCGAATTTCGGAGACAAAAATCACCTCCATGGACAGGTGCTGGCGCAGGTCGTGCAAGACCTGACGCACATTTTCATCAATCAGTTCATCACTCTGGTCGGCAGTGGCCAGCAACAACTCGCTGACCTGAACCTCCAATGCCTCTGGTGCGTAATCCCAATTGTGAATAGCCATCTCTCAAACCTCGGACTGCGTTACAAAAATCAGACCATTGTGGCGGAACACTTTCTGCCAGCGCATTAACAAGATGTAAGAATTCTGGCGAAGAGCAGGCCAGGCGCAGCACAGGTTTCAGCGCTTTTCGGTTGCTGGGCTGGCAGGGGGATCGACAGGCGATTCGGCGGGTGTCTGTGCGTTGCTGGCCGACTGAATCAAGGCCTGCACCTGCCCGTGCAAAACAGCGGGCACGGCAATCAGCTCCATGCCCAGCACGCGGGCCATCTCCTGCAGGGTGGAAAAGCGCGGATCCACATCGCCGGTTTCCGTGCGCTGCACGGCCATGCGCGACAAGCCAGCGCGCTCGGCTAAGTCCGCCTGGGTGATACGGGCCGCTTTGCGGGTCTGGGCCAGGGTGGTGATGAGTTCAGAAATCATGCGTATGAATGTACGCTTTTTGTGTGGTGTGAATCGCCTGCAGAGCCCGGAATTTGGCGTTTGTCGGCATTCTGTCGCCAGAGTGTGCGAGCATGATCATGCCCAATACAACGATAGGAGTTCCAATTGGACTGGATCGCTGCCCAGCTCGGTCATGAAAACGTCAAGCTCTGGCTTTCTGCAGGCTGGACGTTCTATGTCGTCGTGGTCGGCGTCTGGATCTTGCTGCAGCGCAGCCAGCCCATTGCCACGCTAAGCTGGCTGCTGTCCATGGCGGCTCTGCCGGTGGTCGGCCTGGTGGTCTATTACTACTTCGGGCCTCAGCGCATGAAGCGCCAGCGCATCAAGCGATTGCGCTCCCGAAAGCGCTCGCGTGTGCGCAGCAGCATGCAAAAACTCAGGGAGCGTATTCCGGCACAACAAGAACGGCTGCGTCAGGTGGCCAGGCTGGTAGGCATGACCAGCGATTTCCCGGTGAGTACGGCCACCTCCATGCAGCTGCTGGTGGGAGGCGCCGCCACTTTCGATGCGATTGCCGATGCTGTGAACGCCGCGCGCCACCATGTGCATCTGGAGTACTACATCTACGAGCCCGACCAGACGGGCACGGCGCTGCGCGATCTGCTGATTGAAAAGGCGAAGGCCGGTGTGCAGGTTCGGCTTCTGATCGATGCGCTGGGATCCAAAAAACTGGGGCGAACATTTCTGAAGCCGCTGCAGCAGGCTGGGGCAGAGGTACTGCGCTTTCACGACTCCAAGATAGGGCGGCGGCTGAGGCCTGTGGTCAACTTTCGGACCCACCGCAAGATTTTGATCTGCGATGGCAAGGTAGGCTTTACCGGCGGCGTGAATGTGACCGACGAGGAGAACGAGCGCATCCGCGCGGACGCTTATCACGACGTGCACATCCGGGTGGAGGGCTCTGTCGTCAGCTGGCTGCAGACGGTGTTTCTGGAAGACTGGGCCTACACGCTGGGCAAAGATCCGTACAAGCTGCCTGAAACACTGGATGACTTGCTGCCCGATTGCGAGGATGGCTCCATCCCCATGCAGGTCGTCACCTCTGGCCCCGACGACCAGCTGGATGCGATTTACCGCGCCTACCTGGCGGCCATCAACGCGGCCCAGCAGCGCATCTGGCTGACCACGCCTTACTTTGTGCCGACGGAAGGCGCGCTGACCGCGCTGACCAATGCTGCGCTGCGCGGGGTGGATGTACGGATTCTGGTGCCCAAAAAGTCCGACTCCGTCTTTGTGACGGCCGCCGCACGCTCCTATTTTGACGAGCTGATTCGCTGCGGAGTGCATATTTATGAATATGACGCCAGCATGCTGCACTCCAAAACGCTGGTGGTCGATGACAACATGGCCATGGTAGGTACGGCCAATTTCGATTACCGCAGCTTCTTTCTGAACTACGAGGTTTGTGTGATTGGCTACGGGCCTGAGCTGAATCAGGCGCTGGACAGGCAGTTTTTGGCGGATCTGGCCCAGGCCAGTGCCGTTCTTTATCGCAGCGAAAAAGGACTGCGCCGCCGCCTGTTTGGCTCTATCGCGCGACTGACTTCACCGCTTTTGTAATGAGACATCGTGACTAATTTTGTGGAACCTCTGGCGCTATGGCGCCTGAAAGACTGGCTGCATGCGCACCCACGCCTGCTGGTCATTGGCGGCGCAGGCTGCAGCACGGAAGTCGGTATCCCCGACTACCGCGACCAGAGCGGGCAGTGGAAGCGGCCGCAACCCGTCACCTATCAGGCCTTTATGGGCGATGTGCTGGTTCGCCAGCGCTATTGGGCACGCTCCATGCTGGGCTGGCGCGTCATGGGACAGGCGCAGCCCGGAGCCGCTCATAAAGCACTGGCGCTGATGGAGCAGCAAGGCCGGCTTCAGCTGTTGATTACCCAGAATGTGGATGGCCTGCATGAAGCGGCGGGCAGCCAGCACACGGTCGATCTGCATGGCCGCATCGGCACCGTGCTTTGCACCGACTGCGGCCAACGCTTTGCGCGGGCTGATCTGCAGCAGCAATTGCTGGCCTTGAACCCTGCATGGGCCCAGCTGTATGCCGCACCAGCGCCGGATGGGGATGCCGATCTTGAGGGGCAGGACTTCAGTCAGTTTGGGGTGCCCAGCTGCCCGCATTGCGGCACGGGCCTGATCAAGCCCGATGTGGTGTTTTTTGGCGAAACCGTGCCGCGTGACCGTGTGCGGATCTGTATGGACGCCGTGGCCAGCGCCGATGCGGTGCTGATCGCCGGCTCCTCGCTCATGGTGTATTCGGGCTACCGCTTTGTGCTGGCTGCGCACGAGCAAGGCAAAAGCATCGTCGCCATTAACCGCGGCGTGACGCGGGCGGATGCGCTGCTGGACTTCAAGGTCGAGGCCGATGTGGGACAGACCTTGATGGCGCTGGCGGCGTACTGAGTTCCGTGAACACGTGCGAAAAGGCCCCTTGTGCGTCGTTGCGAAGCATGGCCGTACTCACGTACTGTCTGCGGCTTTGCGCCTCGTCTCAAACGTAAACCCTTGGTGACTGGGCTGTGTTCACGGCGCTGAATGCGGGCTCTGACAGATGGATTCCTGTTTTGATAGCTGCCAGGGCATTGCTAACAAGCGCTTGAGGCCTATTTGATGTATTTTCTTCCCAGCCATGGCTTCGCAGGCATACTTTCGCCCCATGGCTCATACCTTCTTCTGGCACGACTACGAAACCTTTGGCGCCCAGCCGCGCTATGACCGCCCGGCACAGTTTGCGGGCATACGCACAGACGATCAGCTCAACGAAATCGGTGAGCCCGTCATGTGGTACTGCCAGCCCGCCAACGACTATCTGCCGGACCCACAGGCCTGCCTGATTACGGGCATCACGCCCCAGCGCGCGCTGGAAGAAGGCATTCCTGAGCACGAATTTTCGGCACGGATCGAAGGCGAGCTGGCCCAGCCAGGCACCGTGGGCGTGGGCTACAACACCATTCGGTTTGACGATGAGATCACGCGCTTCATGTTCTGGCGCAACCTGACTGATCCTTATGCGCGTGAGTGGCAGAACGGCTGCGGCCGCTGGGATTTGCTGGATGTCGTGCGCATGGTCTATGCGCTGCGTCCCGATGGCATTCACTGGCCCCGCAAAGAAGACGGCACACCCAGCTTCAAGCTCGAAGACCTGGCACGCGCCAACGGTCTGCTGCATGAGCAGGCCCACGATGCTTTAAGTGATGTGCGTGCCACGATTGCGCTGGCAAAGCTCATCCGCGACAAGCAGCCACGCCTGTTTGACTTTGCCTTTGGCCTGCACAAAAAGGACGGAGCCCTGCGCGAAATGGGTCTGCCTGCCACGCAAGAGCATGCCCGCCCCTTCTTGCATGTGACCGGCATGATCAGCCCTGCCCGCGGCTGCATTGGCGTGATGTGGCCGCTGGCCACGCACCCGACGAACAAGAATGAGGTCATCTGCTGGGACCTGGCGGCTGATCCGACAGAACTTGGCGGTATCAGCATCGAAGACCTGCGTCTGCGCATGTTCACCCGCCAGGCGGATCTGCCTGAGGGCGTGACGCGCCTGCCCATCAAGAGCATTCATATCAACAAATCGCCCATGGTGGTGGGCAGCTTGAAGACGCTGAGTCCTGTCATGGCCGAGAAATGGGGTGTGAACATGGAGCAAGCCCTGCAATATGCCGCCATTGCCCGTGACCTGCCCGACATGAGTGCCCAGTGGAAGGCTGTGTTTACCCGCGAGACAGGCGAGCCGCTGGACGCCGATCAAGACCTGTACGGTGGTTTTGTCGGCAACGAAGACCGTCGCCGCCTGGAGCGTATCAAGCGCCTCTCGCCGCAAGAGCTGGCGCTGGACAAGACCGGCTTTGACGACGCCCGCCTGACTGAGCTGGTCTGGCGCTACCGTGCACGCAACTTCCCAATGACGCTGAACGATGCCGAGCAGCAGCGCTGGGAGCAGCACCGCGCGGCCTGTCTTATCGACGGCCAGGGTGGGGCGCGCACGGCTGAGCAGATGTTTGCCATGATCGATGCCCTGTCCGAAACCGCTGATGAGCGCGCCGAGGAGATTCTGGGCAATCTCTACGACTATGCCGACGGCATCGTGCCAGAGGTCTGAGCGGCAGAGTCTTGCCGTATAAAAAGCAGCACTCGGGCACTGCAGATTAACGATAGGCAACGACCACAGCATTGCGCCAAGAACATTGCTTGTGAGCGCATGCACAAGAGTTGGCTGTATCTAAGTGCCGTGGTCGACGGGTATGGCCGAAAGGTACTGGTTTGGCGTCTGCCCAACACCATGGATGTGCCGCTTTGCATGGACTCTGTGCAAGAGGCTATTGCTGTGGCACACCTGCAATATTCAACACCGATCAAGTCCGCCAATTTTCAAACGCCAAGGTATTCGAATCTCTGTGAATGGTAAGAGCATTTGGCGTGACAACGTCTTTGTGTAGCGCCTGCGGCATTCCATCAAATGCGAAGAACTCATCTCAACGCTGATGACAGCGTGTGTGCCTCACACTGTGAAATTGACCAATGCTTGGAGTTCTACAATTCAAAGCAGCCCCCTTGAGCGCACAACTTTGCATCACCTGATGAGGCGTAATTTGCAGCCTTGTCGTTTGCAAAAATTCAGGGGCATGATCCGAGTAGTGCGTGATGCTGCAACACTTTTTGCCGATGAAAAGTACGCCCTTGAGCCCCCGAGTCTGGGAATGTTTTCCGTACTTGTTTCATACTCCAGAAACAAAAATACCCGCTTTTTAGCGGGCATTTTTGCTGCAAGCTCTGGTTTTGCTTGCGATGTTTGGTAGGCGCGATTGGACTCGAACCAACGACCCCCACCATGTCAAGGTGGTGCTCTAACCAGCTGAGCTACGCGCCTGTTTCGTTGATGAAGCAATTGTAGCAGCGTAAAAAACCGGTTTTTTGAAAGATTCGACTTTTTTGCGTTTGCAGAGTAATTTTTTCAAATTCCGAGGCTCTGGCCTAGGCTTGGCTGGGTGCTCTTCATTCGCCACTAAACTTTGATGTGTCTTCTCTCTATTGAATCAGCAATTTCATGACCAAAGCACAAGCGGGCATTCTGGCGTCTCTCCCTGAACAGGGTCGCTACGTTTTTTTTACCTTGTCTGGCGCGCGTGCACTGGTGCAGGACGCACTCAAGACATTGCAGGCCTCTATAGATAGCACGCAGGTGGTGGTGGGTCTTGGCCAGCAAGTGCTGCAGGCGCTGGATAAGCACATTGCGCAGATGCATGAGTTTCCGCAGTTGAAGGGGCCTGAGTTTGAAGTGCCCAGCACGCCGCAGGCGCTGTGTCTGTGGCTGCGCGGTGATCAGCGTGGGGATTTGATTACTCTGACGGCCAAGCTGGCGGCGATGCTGGCACCGGCGTTTACGCTTCATCATGTGGTGGATGCATTTGTGCACCAGCGCTCGGGCAACGGCCATGGCCGCGATCTGACGGGCTATGAAGACGGTACAGAAAACCCCGAGGAGGATGACGCCGTGGTGGCTGCCATTGCTGCAGAGCAGGGTGCAGGACTGGATGGCGGCAGCTTCTGGGCGTTGCAGCAGTGGCAGCATGACTATGCTGTGTTTGACCGAATGTCAGCGCATGAGCAAGACCATGCCGTGGGCCGCCGCCGAAGCGATAACGAAGAGCTGGACGATGCGCCGGAGTCTGCCCACGTCAAACGCACAGCGCAAGAGAGTTTTGAACCTGAGGCTTTTCTGGTGCGCCGTTCTATGCCTTGGTGGAGCGTCAGCCCGAAAGGCGCGGATCGCAGCGGTCTGATGTTCTCGGCCTTTGGCTGCAGCTTTGATGCCTTTGAAGCCCAGATGCGACGCATGCTGGGCATGGATGACGGCATCAGCGATGCGCTGTTTCGCTTCTCCAGCCCGTTGACTGGTAGTTATTTCTGGTGCCCGCCTGTGGCGCAGGGCAAGCTGGATTTGTCGGCGTTGGGTATCTGATGAGTATCTGATCGGTACAAGCACAATAAAAAACGGGCCTGATGGCCCGTTTTCTTTCATGCAGGCATCAAGCCATGCTCAGTGTGTACCGCGAGAGCCAGTTGATCCGCCTGAAGGCTGAGTGGCAAACGTGATCTGCGACAGGCCCGCGTGGCGCGCTGCTTCCATGACAGTCACCACGGACTGGTGGGGCGCATTGGCGTCGGCACTGATGATCACCACGCTGTCTTTGCCGGCAGAAGCAGCGCCGGAGAGGGCGGCTGCGACGGTGTTGACGCTGCGATCGTTCACGGTCTGTTTGTTGACGGCGTAGCGGCCATCGCTGGCCACAGAAACGATGATTTCCTTGGGGCGATCGCGCTGCTGTTCGGCATCGGCTACCGGCAGGGTCAGCTGCAGCTCGGTGAACTTGCTATAGGTGGTGGAGAGCATCAAAAAGATCAGCACCACCAGCAGCACGTCGATGAAGGGGATCAGATTGATCTCGGGCTCATCACGGTGGCGGGGACGGAAGTTCATGGGAGCATCCGCTTTACTTGGCCGAACTCACGCGGGCCAGATGGCGCACAAACTGTTCAGAGGCTAGCTCCATGCCCAGCAAGTAACCATCCACACGACCGCGGAAGTAGCGCCAGAAGATAAGGGCGGGAATTGCCACCATCAGGCCGAAAGCGGTGTTGTACAGCGCAATCGAAATGCCATGCGCCAGTTGAGCGGGGTTGCCTGCGCCAGAGCTTGCGCCGGGCTGAGAGCCAAAAATCTCGATCATGCCGATCACGGTGCCCAGCAGGCCCAGCAGGGGCGCGGCCGAGGCGATGGTGGCCAGGGCGCTCAGATACTTTTCCAGCTTGTGGGCAGCGGCGCGACCAGCGCCTTCCATGGCGGAGCGCAGCTCTTCTTCGCTGCTGTCGGGGTGGGTCTGAAGTGTGTTCAGGCCGGTCGCCAGTACTTCACCCAGAACCGAACTCTGGGCCAGCTGCTTTGTAGTTTCTGCGCTGGGCAGGCTCTTGGCGGATACGGTAATGGCTTCATTGAGCAGGTTCGCTGGTGCGACCTTGCTGGTCTTCAGTGAGGTGAAACGCTCAAAAATCAGGGCCAGAGCCAGAATCGAGCAGGCAATCAAAGGCCAGATTGGCCATCCTGCGGCTTGTATGATCGACAGCAACGTTCTCTCCCTCGTCTTATTCGAAAAATGCAGTCGACGATTATGACCTACAGGCGTGCAGGTCTGACCCGTATTTATGCGGGCGTTGATGACGTGGCTTGCGCCAGCTCAGCAGAGTGAAACTTGCTCTTGCGTATCGTTGCTAGCACAAAAATCTGTGGATAACTTTGTGATCTATTGAGGGTGCGCAAAAGCTGTCAAGAAGGTAATAAATATTTGTTACGACTTTGACGCTTGGGTGAATTTAAATTGTGATTAAAAATCAAAGACTTGCATTCTGTTTTGAACGGTTTATTCAGGATGTCGGGCACCGCGCCATTTCAGGGCTAGGTGTCTGCATCTGTGGAAAATTTCGGCCAAGAAAAACTCTTTAACACCGCATGAATTCAATGTTTGACAGCCAAAGCCCAGCATCTACGCCGCGTGTGTGGGATGTTGGGGCGCTATGCCACGCCATTGGTGATGCCCTGCAGGCCCGCTTCAACCCGGTCACGGTGCGCGGCGAGTTGAGCGGCTTCTCGCGCGCTGCCAGCGGGCATTGCTATTTCAATCTCAAAGACGCCAGTGGACAGATTCGCTGTGCCATGTTCCGTCGAGCTGCCGAGCAGGTGGGCTTTTCGCCGCGCGATGGTGAACTGGTGGAGGTGCGTGGGCGTCTGGGCGTATATGAACAGCGCGGCGACCTGCAACTGGTGGTGGAAGGCATGCAGCGCGCCGGGCAGGGCGCTTTGTTTGAGCAGTTTTTGCGCCTCAAGGCCCAGTTGGAGAGTGAAGGTCTGTTTGACCAGGAACGTAAGCGCCCACTGGTACCGTTGCCGCGCGGCATTGGCGTTGTTACCTCGCTGGGTGCGGCGGCCTTGCACGATGTGGTGACTGCGCTGCGCCGCCGTGTGCCGCATATTCCGGTGGTGATTGCGCCCGCGCTGGTGCAGGGCGTGCAGGCACCTCAATCCATTGTGCAGGCGCTATCAAAGATATATCAGCTAGCGCTGGCAGGGCAATCGCTAGAGGGCGATTTGGCTCTCAACAAAGCACAGCAACCCGTCATCGACACCATCTTGCTGGTGCGCGGCGGGGGCTCGCTGGAGGACCTTTGGGCCTTCAACGACGAGCAGGTGGCGCGCACCATCGTGCAAAGCCCGGTGCCGCTGATCAGCGGGGTGGGTCACGAAACAGATTTCACCATTGCCGACTTCTGCGCCGACCTGCGTGCGCCCACGCCCACGGCGGCGGCAGAGCTGGTGGCCCAGCCGCGTGAGGTTTGGCTGGGCGCGCTGGATTTGATGCACGACCGGCTCGACAACGCCATGCAGCGCCTGCTGGACAGGCATGCCCAGCGGCTTGATCTCGCCGCCGGGCGGCTGGGCCGACCCAGCGAGCAACTGGGCCGCAACCACCTGCAACTGGCAAGGCAAGCCCAGCGCCTGCGGCATGCCATGCTCTTAAAACTGCAGCAACTTGCACAGAGCCAGCAATCGCTACAGGTCAATTTGCCTTATATTTTGCAGCGCAGTCTGGAGCAGCAAAAAAATCGGCTCGACCGTATAGACCTGCGTCTACAACTGCTGGACCCGCGTCTGGTGCTACAGCGAGGCTATGCCTTGCTGACGGATGAGAAGGGCAAGCCTGTGACCCAGGTCAGACAGGCTGCGCCAGGGGCGGCGCTCAAGGCGCAGCTGTCGGATGGGTCTGTGGATCTGGTCGTCACCCAGCCGCGTCTGCTCTGAAATCGCCTCTAAGACACTCCAACACCACCCCGAAAATCGCAGGTTTGCGATTGAGATGAGGCATGAAGCCGCAGGCAGTACAAGCGTACGGCAAGGCGAAATAACGAGCTATCAGGGGTGGTGTTCGCGACGTTAAATACCTGTATGGTCACTGGGTTCTTCATCAGAACTCTTTTGCTGTAAGCGCAGGCAATCACGGCAAAGCAAGGGCTGGCGGGCGGTAGCTCGTGAGTGCATGCCTTCTATTGCTGCCGCAATAGTCCTGATGAAGGGCACCGGGCGGTTCAGTTCTTTCTACAATGGCCCGGTTAGTGCAATACTTGACGGCTGTAGTACAGCAATGTGCAAACTGTTCTGGTCCGCACAACGGCGACCACGCCAGCATACAGATGCCGGGCGGTCCTAAAAAATTTCAACCACGAGGAAAACCATCATGGAACGCACTCTGCCCCCCCTGCCTTACGCTATCGACGCGCTGGCTCCGTTCGGTTACAGCCAGGAAACTCTGGAGTTCCACCACGGCAAGCACCACAACGCGTATGTGGTCAAGCTCAACGAGCTGCAAGTCGGTACCGAATTTGAAAACATGGATCTGGAAGAAGTCATCAAGAAGTCTTCCGGTGGCATCTACAACCAGGCCGCTCAGATCTGGAACCACACCTTCTTCTGGAACTGCATGACCCCTAACGGCGGCGGTGCAGAGCCTACAGGCGCACTGGCTGACGCGATCAACAAGAAGTGGGGCTCCTACGCCGAGTTCAAGAAGGCTTTCGTGGCTTCGGCTGTGGGCAACTTCGGTTCCGGCTGGACATGGTTGGTCAAGAAGGCCGACGGCTCTGTAGACATCGTCAACATGGGCGCTGCTGGCACCCCCCTGACGACTGCCGACAAGGCTCTGCTGACTGTGGACGTGTGGGAACACGCTTACTACATCGACTACCGCAACGCCCGCCCCAAGTTTGTCGAGACGTTCCTCGAAAAGCTGGTGAACTGGAAGTTTGCTGAAGCCAACTTCGCTGCTTAATGCGGTGCATCAGGTCTGCGGCTGTAAAGCGCGAGACCTGACTGCAGGCCAAGCCAGAACCTCCGCAAGGAGGTTTTTTTGTGTCTGCTGTCTGATTTTTTGTAATGATTCAAGGCTTTAGCCCATTCATAGCAAGTGCAGGCAGCTATGTTTTTTGGTGCTTGGATCAACGATCCAGAGGAGTGGTGATGAGTGAAAGTGCAAGCGTTTCAGTGCCCATGGAAAGCAACGGTCGCATGCCTGCGTACTTTCTCTGCCACGGCGCAGGCCCCTGGCCCTGGGTGGCTGAGATGCGCGACTGGCATGCCCAGATGGCGGCAGGTCTGCGCGACATTCCGCGCCAGCTGCCACGCACGCCGTGTGCCGTGCTGCTGATCTCGGCCCACTGGGAAGAAGCTGTATTCACCGCCGCCCAGCCCGGCATGCTCTATGACTACGGCGGCTTTCCCCTGCATGACCTTACCCCTAAAAAGTGGAGTTCTTAGCTTTGTTCAAAATCTCGGTAACGAACCAAGAGATGACGTCAAAGCAAGTGCGTGCCCAATACACGCAAGAATTCAAACAGGAGGCCGTCAGGCTGGTGCAACAGGGGTAATCCACGGCAGCAGTGGGCAAAATTCTGAGTATTCCCAAAGCCAGTTTGGCTAACTGGGTCAGGCAAGCTGCTCTTGCTCAATTGGACGGAGCCCGCAACGATGCCACTCAACTCAAGGTCACTCTGCAGCAAATGGGGGGCGTTCGCTTGCGCGCAGAGAATTCTCGGCTGCGTAAGACGCTCGGCTTCCATACCCCTGCTGAGATGTTCAGCGCATGTGTTGCATCGACCGGTTGAATCCGCCCTGCAAAGCCGAAGTTGGTACTTTTGGTGGCCTATGAAGCTTCCTCGGTCTCCTGCGCCACCTAAAAGTGGAGGTTGTGGAAACATTTAACACGAAACGCGACCGGCGGAATACGACCTAGCGATTCATGTGGACGATGGTGGTTATAGCGATGCAGCCAGTCCTCGGTCATCAAGCGCACTTCCTGCAACGATTCAAAGACATAGCAGTCGAGCAGCTCCATTCTGTGAGTTCTGTTGAAACGTTCGACATACGCGTTCTGCGTCGGCTTGCCCGGCTGAATGTGGTTCAGCTCTATGTCTTTACTCTGTGCCCATTGTTTCAAGGTCTGGGCGATGAACTCCGGCCCGTTGTCCATGAGAGTGGACTGCTGCACCCCGCGGACCTCGGCAAGCTCTTCCAATGCCCGCACCACTCGTTCAGGGCATGGTGCGCGAGCGCCAAATCGGCATACATGCGCTTGAGCTTGGCGTTCTCTTCCTACAACGGCCGCATCTGGGTCAGATGGGACACGGACACCCCTGAATACTGCCTCTTCCACTTGTAGTACGTGGCGTCGCTGATGCCGTGCTTGCGGCAGGTGTCACCGACTTTGGCGCGGAGCCCGGCCTCTTTGAGGATGCCGACGATGTGCGCTTCACTGAATCTGGATTTCTTCATGCAGAAGCCTCCGTGGAATGGATTCTCTACTTTTCTACCTTAGTCCGATGCAGTATGAGCAACGCTGGTACGAGGCACAGCGTAAAGAGGCCGCGTAATCTGAGTGCTAAGAACTCCACAAAATTGTCGGCACAGTCACATAGACCAACTGAGCCCGCTAGCATCCGAACAACTTCGAAATGGACGTTGAAATATGTCTACTGAACTGGGTGAAGACCATTTCACAGCTGACCGCTTCAGGCTAAAGTGACTTACTCATATGGTTAGGAGAGGGGTTGGGTATGTCCGACGTAAGCGAACTTGTGAATGACAGTCAGGTGTACAGAACCTTGCTGGAGTCAACCAAGGCGATTCCTTGGAAGATTGATTGGGTCTCGAAGAAATTCGTCTATATCGGCCCTCAAATCGAAGCATTGCTGGGCTGGAGCCCTGAAAGTTGGGTGGGCGTAGAAGACTGGGCTATGCGCATGCATCCAGAAGACCGCGAATATGTGGTGAATTTCTGCGTGACTCAATCCCAAGCAGGCGTGGACCATGAGGCAGACTACCGGGCGCTGACCAAGGACAACGGCTATGTGTGGATTCGCGATGTTGTGCACGTAGTGCGCAATGGCGGGGGGGAGGTAGAAGCGCTGATCGGCTTCATGTTTGATATCAGCGAGCGCAAGAAGACCGAGGACCAGTTGCTGAGCTTGCAGAAAGAGCTGGAGGTACTTTCTTTCAAGGACGGTTTGACGAGTATCGCCAACCGCCGTCGCTTTGATAGCAGTTTCGAGTTGGAGTGGGAGCGTGCGCGCCGCGAAGGCCAGCCACTGTCTCTGATGTTGTTCGATGTCGATTTTTTCAAGCAGTACAACGATTTGTACGGCCATATTCAAGGCGACAAATGTTTGATAGCGATTGCTCAGACGCTGAGTTTGGCATTGGATGGCCCTCGCGATCTTGTGGCCCGCTATGGAGGCGAAGAGTTTGCAGTGTTGCTGCCCGAAGCCGATGCCGAGGTGGCGCGTAAAGTTGCTGACCGCTGCCAACGGTTGATTAAGAAGAAGTCCATCGTGCATGCACTGTCACCACATGACCACCGCGTCACGGTCAGTATAGGTGTGGGCTCGGTGGTGCCGGGTGCCCTGGAAAAGTCTACAGACTTCATCAAAGCCGTGGACCTGCAGCTATATGCGGCTAAACACAATGGACGGCACCGCATTGAATATGTGCAATTGGATGGGGTGGCGTGTACATCTGCAGTTAAAAGTGGAGAAGCACAAACTACTACCAGTCATTCGTAGAGTACCTGTAAGTGTCTAATTAAGGTCGATTACTGCTATAGACGCTGCTGGGCCTTGCGGGTGATCTTGCTGGTGATCTTGCGGTAATCCCATGGTGCGATAGGCACTAAGTTGTGTCACGCTCTAGCTATGGGTGCGACAGCCTCTTGCTCGGCCAACTCATATTGATCGCGCTTCTTAGGGGAGACTGCTCCCGCGAGTAGGCTCGATACCACCAGGCCATGCCTTGAGTGACCATGACCAAGCCTGCATCAAGAGTCCCAGGCCCCAAGTCCGTGCAGTAGCAGCCCAGCCTGAGTAGACCTGCCGCTTGTACCGGTCTGTCTTTGCGCAGCCACAGCTCCGCCTCTTATGAAACTCCAGCTCGGTCATTGTTCTCTGAATGGCTGTTTGCGCTCAGGGTGTCGTGGCCTGAGATTCCGGCGAGGAGGTTGAAGTGGGTGGCTGCGAACATAGCTTCAGGCTGTTCGGACAGAAAAAAGCCCGCAGTGCGGGCTAAGCTTCAATTCAAAATAGACGCATAAGTTGTTGAATTCAACTGCGCGCAATTGGTTGAGTTTGTTCGGTTTTAAGACCGTTTCTAATCGCAAAAATCAACCAAGTATGGTGTGTGAAGGTGTCTGCAAAAGCCACCGGTTCGTCATCCTGAACCGGGGGTTCAGGTGGGCAAGGGCAACCTATCGTTGGGTTCATCTGACGCGAGACGATCACGCTCAATAGGTGATGTACCAAGCCCGTGCTCGTTGAGCATTGGTTCAAGGAAATATAAAAACCGGCAGATTTGCAGACAGTTCTATTTTAACGGGAATTAGGTGTCATGCATAAGTCATGACAGCTTTGTTTCAGAGTTTGCATGACTTATGAAATGTTCAAAGTAGTCTGGTGTCGCTCTCAAGCGCTTGATCAAGCCTTAGAACCAGTTGCTCTGCAAGCGTCTGCTGGCGCTGCAGCTCGGCCTGGGCGGCTTCGCTGACTTCAGGAGTAGGGGCTTGCTCTTGTGCCAGAGACTGCATTTCAGCATGTACATTGACCATGTGAGCCTGCTGGGCATCGCGGTCCAGAACGTCAAAAGCCATGTTCAGAGCGGCCAAGACCGCTACGCGATCGCGGGAACGAACCTTGCCGCTGTCGCGAATGCGGGTCATGGCATCGTCGACTCGACGAGCGGCCTCCTGTACGCGTTCTTCTTGACCATCGGGGCAGGTCAGCACGTAGCTTTGCTGCATGATTTGCACATCGATCTGCTTCATGGGCGTCAGTGGCGGGTCTGGTGATGGGGGTGACGAAGGGTCACTCTCCCTGGTTGGCGGGCAGGCGTTCGATCAGGGCATCGACGCGTGCGCGTGCTGCCTGCAGTCGCAGACGCAGCAAATCGCGCTCATGCGTAAGAGCGGAGACCTGATCGGTGAGCAGGGTGTTGGTGCGCTGCAGTTCCTCGTGGCGCACCAGCAGACGCTCTACACGCTCGGCAATGAGATCAAGTGAAGGCTGGGTGGTCATAGACACTGCCATTGTAGGTCTTGCAGTCTTTGGATGGGCATTAATGTGCGGGCAAATTGAGTCGTTTGCTCCATGGCGGGCATCTGCTTGAGCGCACTAGTCAGGAACCTGCAAATTTCTCTCAAAAATAGTAGCGCGGTTGGCAGGATCTGTGTGCCTCAAAGACATTTTTAACGTAAACAATCGTCACACAACTCGTTCAAATGAGGGATTTGCGCAGTGCAGCGCTCATTACAATACGCAGCTGTTGGTGCTCGAGGCTGCTTTTCTGTGGCCTCAGTTCAACGGGAAGCAGGGAGGTGCTGGCCAGAAATACTGGCACACCGGGCCTGCGCTGCCCCCGCAACGGTCGGCGAATGGAATGCCTTTGCACTCCGCCTTTTCCATCAAAGCCACTGGCGCTTGCGCGCTGGGAAGGCTGGCTAAAGGACGATTCGCCTAGCCCGGATACCGGCCAACGGCGGTGTGCCTGCATTGTGTGCAGGCATGTATTGCTCACTGTCGGCGGGTAGGCTGGCGTGGGCGCTTCATTGCTGATTTTTCATGTTCAGAATTTACTCGTCCACGCGTAGCGTGGCGCCATTTGCCTGCACTCGTGTGGCAGCTGCCGCTGTGTTTTTTTCGGCTTCTTTTTCTGGTTTGAATGTCTATGCACAGACGGCCGGTGCGCGTCAGTTGGGCGTGACTGTGGTCACAGGTAGCCGCGCAGAAGCCGCGTTGGAGAATCTGGCAGCAGATGTGACGGTGATCGACGCCAAGAAGATCGAGCGTGCGGCTGGCAGCAGCCTGCCTGAGCTGCTTCAGCGCGAAGCGGGCCTGCAGATGAGCAGCAACGGTGGCTTGGGCAAAGAAGCCAGTGTCTTTACGCGTGGCACAGAGAGTCGCCACACCATTTTGCTGGTGGATGGCGTGCGTTATGGCTCGGCAACCAGTGGGGGGCCTTCTTGGAGCAATATCCCCCTAGCTTCCATTGAGCGTATTGAAGTGATCAAGGGACCCGCTTCGTCCTTGTATGGCAGCGATGCCGTGGGCGGTGTGGTGCAGATTTTCACCAAAAAGGGTGTGGGCGCAAAGCCTTTCAATCCCTATGCCAGCGTGACGCTTGGGAGTGAGCACCATGCGCAGGCTGCTGCTGGCCTGAATGGATCCCAGCAAGGTTGGAACTATTCGCTGAATGCGCAGCGCACAACAGAGCGCGGCTTTTCATCCACCAACCCCAAGGTGCCTTACGGCAACTTCAATCCGGATCGGGACCCTTTCCGCCAAAGTTCGCTCAATGCCTCTCTGGGCTACGAGATCAACTCCAACTGGCGGGTTGACGGCAGCATGCTGTACTCGGAAGGTGTCAATCACTTCGATGATGGTTTGGGTGCTGACACGCGCAGCGCCTTGCGCAGCCAGGTGAGCACCGCATCCGTCACAGGACGGATTGCGAAGGACTGGAAATCCAAGTTCACCGTCAGCCACTCGCGTGATGAAAGCAATGCCATCGCGTCTGCCAACGCATACAACCTGCCCGGTCTCTTTGCCACGTCTCAGCGTCAGTATCAGTGGCAAAACGATATTGCAACCCCTGTCGGTCTGGTTGTCGCGGGCTTGGAGCGTCTGGAGCAGGAAGTCAGCAGCAGCACCAAATACTCGGTGACCGAGCGGTCAGTGAACTCTGGCTTTGTCGGCCTGACGGGCGATAAGGCAGGGCATAGCTGGCAGGCCAATCTGCGCAGAGACGACAACTCTCAGTTCGGCAGCAAAAATACCTGGGGTGTTGGCTATGGCCTGCAACTGACTTCCCAATGGCGGGTACATGCTTCTCACGGAACCAGCTTTGTGGCACCTACTTTCAACCAGCTGTACTGGCCCAACTACGGGTCGCCGGATCTGAAGCCGGAGCAGGGACGCAATACCGATGTGGGCGTGACGTGGAGCGAGGGTGGACACTCAGTGAAGCTGGTTCACTTTGACAACCGTATACGTGGCTACATTACGGGCTCTATCAAGCCTGAGAACATTCCCCGCAGCCGCATCAAAGGCTGGACCCTGGGGTACAGCGGCCAGTTCATGGGCTGGAACCTGCGTGCTGACTACGATCAGCTTGATCCGCGCAACAGCCTGACCGGAACGCAGCTGCCACGCCGTGCGCGCCATGTGACGCGTCTGGCGCTGGACAAGGACTTGGGCGCCTGGACCTTGGGCGCTTCTGCCCAGTCGGTGGGCAAGCGCTATGACGATGTAAAGAATACGCCAGAGAAGTTGATGGGCCAGTACACCTCGGTGGATCTGTATGCCAGCTACCGCCTGGACAAGGACTGGTCGCTGTCGGCTCGCATCGCTAACCTCACGGACAAGGACTACACCACGGCCTACGGCTACAACACCCGCGGCCGGGCTGGTTATCTGACCCTGCTGTGGCAGCCACGTTAAGCCGTGGTGAAGGCCCGCAAGATGTTGGCAATGACTGAAACCACTCGCTGCCCCGCCATCCTGATCAGTGCCCCGGCCTCCGGGCAAGGCAAGACGACTGTGACGGCGGCCCTGGCGCGGCTGCATGCGCGCCAGGGCCGTAAGGTGCGCGTGTTCAAGTGCGGGCCGGATTTTCTGGATCCTTACTGGCATGGGCTGGCCAGTGGGGCACCCGTGCATTCGGTGGATTTGTGGATGACCGGCGAGGCCGATGTACGCCAGCGCTTGCATGAGGCGGCCCAGGAGGCCGATCTCATTCTGGTCGAGGGCGTGATGGGCCTGTTTGACGGTAACTTCAGCGCGGCTGATCTGGCGCAGTTGCTGGGTTTGCCCGTGCTGGCGGTGGTCGATGCATCGGCCATGGCAGGCACGTTTGGTGCACTGGCTTATGGCCTGCAGCATTACCAACCCAGCCTGCGCTGGGCAGGCATGCTGGCCAACCGCGTGGCCACGGCCCACCATGCCGACATGCTCCAGCAAGGTTTGCGCGACCCTTCGCTTTGGCTGGGTGCCATGCCGGGCGTGCAATTGGGTGAGAACGCCCCCAAGGCGCGCACGGCTGCACTGCTGCCCGAGCGGCATCTGGGCCTGATTGCGGCCCATGAACTGAGCGATGCCATGCAGCGACTGGATGCCGCTGCGGATGCGCTGGCGCAGACGCCGCTGGGCCAGCGCTTGTGGACTGCCGCAGAAGATGCGCCCAGCTGGCAAGACTGGTGCGTGGACTTTGCGCCGCCAGACATGGCAGCGGATGCTTCCATCGATCCGCCCCAGGTCCAGCCTTGGCTGGCCGGTCGTCGCATCGCCATTGCGCGGGATGCCGCTTTCTCGTTTATCTACCCCGCCAATCTCGACTGCCTGCGCGCCATGGGGGCTGAGCTGCGCTTTTTCTCGCCGCTGGCCGGTGATGCGCTGCCGACCTGCGATGCGCTGTGGTTGCCTGGCGGCTACCCGGAATTGCATGCGCAGGCGCTGCACGCCAATCAGGCGCTGCGCGAGGCTATGGCTGAGCATGTGGCCGAAGGCAAGCCCGTCTGGGCGGAGTGCGGCGGCATGCTGGCACTGTGCGAAGGCGTGACGGGGCTGGATGGCCACATTCAAGCCATGTGGGGGCTGTTGCCCGGGCAGGTCATCATGCAGAACCGGCTGGGCGGGCTGGGCATGCAGCAGCTGGTGCTGGATACGGGCTTGCTGCGCGGCCACACCTTTCACTACACAAGGCTGGAAACCACGATGCCGGTGAGCACGCGCAGCAGCCGCCCAGGCGCGGCGGTGCAACCCGATCGGGGCGAGGCGCTGTATGCGCATGGCAGCGTGCGGGCCAGCTACTTTCATGCCTGGTTTCCTTCCAACCCCGCTGCCGTGGCCGGGCTTTTTGGCGCAACAATTCAGGCCTGATTTTTCTGGTTTTTCATCATGAGCGTTGCAAGCACTCCCTCCATCGTCATGCCGCGTACGCAGTTCATTCTGGGCGGTCAAAAAAGCGGTAAGTCCCGCCGTGCAGAGCTGCTGGCACGCCAATGGCTGCAAAGCGGGGCGCAGCATCAGGCGGTGCTGGTGGCCACCGGTCAGGCCTGGGATGCCGAGATGACTGAGCGCATTGCCCGCCACCAGCGTGACCGTGCCGAGCGCGTGCCCGGCATGCAGACGCTGGAGGAGCCGCGTGAACTGGCGCAGGTGATTGCGCAGCACAGCCGCCCCGAGCGCCTGCTGGTGATTGACTGCCTGACGCTGTGGCTGACCAACTGGCTCATGCCGGTAGAGACTGAAAAATCTGAAGAAAAAACGTCTCTAGACCAAGACTGGCAGGCGCAGTTAGCTATGTTTTTGAAAGCATTGGATGACGCGCCTGGCCCCATCATCTTGGTGGGCAACGAGATTGGTCTGGGTGTGATTCCCATGGGCCGCGAAGTGCGTGCCTTTGTGGATGCACTGGGCGTGCTCAACCAGCAAGTGGCAGCGCATTGCGAAAGCGCCACGTTGATGTGCGCGGGTCTGCCGCTGGCGCTGAAAGGGCCGCAAGCATGAAGGCAATGGCGAAATTCATGGCTTGCGGGGCGCTGGCGGGCTGGCTGCTGGGCGCTGCGTTGCCGGTGTCTGCGCAGTCCGTGCAGATCACCGATGCGCGCGGCAGCAAGGTGCAGTTGCCCAAGTCGCCGCAGCGCATTGTCAGCCTGCTGCCGTCGCTGACCGAAAGCCTTTGCGCTTTAGGGGGCTGCGAGCGACTGGTGGGGGTGGACCGTTACTCCAACTGGCCGGCGCACACCAAGACCCTGCCCGTCGTGGGTGGCGGGCTGGATCCGAATATCGAAAGCATCGTGGCGCTCAAGCCTGATCTGGTGCTGGCATCCATGGCTTCGCGCTCCATCGGACGCATGGAAGCTCTGGGCCTGAAGGTCGTGGCGCTTGAGCCGCGCACCCATGCCGAAGCGCGTGTGGTGTTGCAAAAACTGGGGGGGCTGCTGAATCTGCCGCCAGCGCAAGGTGCGGACCGTGTCTGGTCCGGCATTGAAGCCAATATGGCCAAAGCCGCTGCCAGCGTGCCCGAGAAAATACGCGGCCAGCGCGTGTACTTTGAAGCCAGTCGCGGCCCGTTTGCGGCCGGTGAAAACTCTTTTATTGGCGAGACCTTGACGCAGTTGCATCTGCGCAATGTGATTGACGCCAAGCTGGGACCCTTTCCGCGCATCAATCCTGAATACGTGGTCAAGCTGGACCCCGACATCCTGATGGCGGGCGAGCGTGCCTGGAAAACCGGCGTGCCCGAGTATCCGGGCTGGTCGCAGATGCGTGCCGTCAAGCAGGGATCGATATGTGTCTTTACGCCTGAGCAGTCCGACATACTGGTGCGCCCCGGCCCGCGCATGGCCGAAGGCGCGCAGATCATCGCTCGCTGCCTGCAGCGGCTGGCGGGTACTGGTTCGGTACCGAGTGTCGGTGCGCAAGGCAAGGGCCAATGAGCGTGATCACGCGCAATCATTCACCGCAGACCGGGCTGGCCGCGCCCTGGCTTTTGCTGTGGCTGGCGCTGGCTGGCAGCTTGCTGGCGCTGCTGGGCGCAGGCATTGGCAGCACGGGCTTTGAGAGCGTGCTGAACGCCCGCCATGACCCGCTGGCCTGGCAAATCGTGATGGACATTCGCCTGCCGCGCACGGCTGCGGCCTTGCTGGCCGGTGGGCTGCTGGGGCTGGCGGGGGCGATTGCGCAGGGCGTGTTTCGCAATCCGCTGGCGGATCCGTATTTGCTGGGCAGTGCCTCGGGCGCATCGCTGGGCGTGGCGCTGGCCATGGCGGCGCTGGGCGTGTCGCCCTTTGCGTTGGCCGGACTGGCCCGCTGGGGCGTAACGGGCGCGGCCTTTGCCGGGGCCGTGGTTGCCGTGGTGCTGACGCTGGTGCTGGCCAAGGGCGTGCAAAACACCATGCGCCTGCTGCTGGCTGGCGTGGTGGTGGGAGTGGTGCTGGGCGCAGCTGCATCGCTGGTGCTCTTGATGAACCCCGACATCATGCAGGCCATGCAATCTTTCATGCTGGGCAGCACCGCCTTTGCGGGCTGGAATGCCTGCGCGCTGATGCTGTGGGTGCTGCTACCCACGCTGGCCCTGTCCTGGTGCCTGAGCCGCGTGCTCGATGGGCTGGCGCTGGGTGAATCGACTGCCCACAGCCTTGGCCTGCCGCTGGGCCCGCTGCGCCTGCTGCTGATTGTGCTGCTGGCGCTGGCCACCGGCACCGCCGTAGCGCAGACCGGGTTGATTGCTTTTGTGGGGCTGGCAGCTCCGCACCTGGTGCGATCCATGGTGAGGGCGCTGCACCGCTGGTTGCTGGTGCTCAGCAGCCTGATGGGCGCGGTGCTGCTGCTGGCCGCGGATTTGCTGGCACGCTGGCTGATTGCGCCGCAGGAGCTGCCTGTGGGCGTGCTCACCGCCGTGCTGGGCGGCAGCTATCTGCTGTGGCTGATGCACAGGCGCGGCACGCTGTCGGGAGGGGAGAGCGCATGAGCGATCACGCCACTCAAGCCGGGCTGGCGATGCACGCATTGACGGTGCAAGCCTTGAATGTGCAATTGGGCGAGCGCGAAGTGCTGCGCCAGCTCAGTCTGCAAATCCCCCGGGGCCGCTGGACAGCCATCGTCGGCCCCAACGGCGCGGGCAAATCCACCCTGCTGCGCGCCTTGGCGGGCATGCGTGCCAGCAACCAGAAGCAAAGCGGTGATGTATTTTTGCAAGGCCGCAAGCTGGCTGACTGGAATGGCCGCGAGCGCGCCAAGGCCCTGGCATGGCTGGGGCAAAACCAGCCCGTGTCGGCTGATATGGCGGTGTATGACGTGGTCATGCTGGGCCGCTTGCCGCATCAGGGCTGGCTGGCACCGGCATCTAGCGCTGACCGGCAGGCGGTAGAGCAGGCGCTGAAGCGCACCCATGCGTGGGACTGGCGCCAGCGCAGCATTGGCCAGTTGTCGGGGGGCGAGCGCCAGCGTGTGCTGCTGGCCCGCGCCTTGGCTGTGCAGGCCAGCACCTTGTTGATGGATGAGCCGCTGGCCAATCTCGACCCACCGCACCAGACCGACTGGATGCTGACGGCGCGCAGCCTGGTGCAGCAGGGCATGACCGTGGTCAGCGTGCTGCACGAGCTGTCGTTTGCCTTGCTGGCCGATGAAATCATCGTCATGCAGGCCGGGCAGGTTACCCATCAGGGCTCATGCAGCGACCCGGCCAGCCATGCCGCGCTGGAGGCGGTGTTCGAGCACCGCATCCAGGTGCGAGAGCTGGATGGTCTGTGGCTGGCCCTGCCGCGCCTGCGCTGAGAATTTTGAGTCTTTTTACCCTTTAGCCCTTGATAGACCAACGAGAGCAGCTATGCATATTGAAACGCCACCCACCGAAAAACCCTATGAAAAACCCGAGGGCGAGCGCCGCGGCCTGATCATCGTCAACACCGGCAACGGCAAGGGCAAAAGCACGGCAGCTTTTGGTCTGGCCTTTCGCGCCACGGGCCGGGGCAAGGCCGTCAAGGTCTATCAGTTCATGAAGGTGCCCACGGCCCGCTTTGGCGAGCACCGCCTGGCCGAGCAGGTGGGCCTGCCTATTGAAGGGCTGGGCGACGGCTTCAGCTGGAAGAGCAAGGACCTGGACCACTCCGCTCAGCTGGCACGCGATGGCTGGGAAAAAGCCAAGGCCGACATCCTTTCTGGCGAGCTGTTTCTGGTGGTGCTGGATGAAATCACCTACCCGCTGATCTACGGCTGGCTGCCGCTGCAAGACGTGCTGGACACGCTCAAGGCGCGTCCCAAGGATGTGCATGTCTGCCTGACAGGCCGCCGCTGCCCGCAGGAGATCATCGACATGGCCGACACCGTCACCGAGATGACGATGATCAAACACGCGTTTCAAGCGGGTATTCCCGCCCAACGAGGGATAGAGGACTAATCACCCCCTGTGGCGCTGCGCGCCTTCCCCCTCTCTGCTTCGCGGAGGGGGACGCAGCCCTCGCTGCGGGGCGGCCCTTGCTTGGCTGTTCTGACCGGGGTGGCGCCAGTTTTTCGCTGCTTGCGGGCCGGTACGTGGTAATCGCGAGGTATTCGCGCATGCGCCAAAGGGCCACAATTACGTTATGTCTGAAGCACACTCAACACCCACCATCCCCGCCACGCCTTTCACCGAGGCCGAGCGTGCTGCCGTCTATCGCGCCATTTACGAGCGCCGCGACATGCGCCACTTTGCGGGCGGGCAGGTGGCGGATGACGTTTTGCTGCGCTTGCTGCGCGCCGCGCACCACGCGCCCAGCGTGGGCTTCATGCAGCCCTGGCGCTTTATTCGTGTCAAAAGCGTGGATCTGCGCAAGCAAATTCACGCGCTGGTTGAAGAAGAGCGCGTGCGCACTGCCCATGCCATGGGCGAGCGTGAAGAAGATTTCATGAAGCTCAAGGTGCAGGGCGTGCTGGATGCGGCCGAGGTGCTGGTTGTTGCCATGCCGCCGGGGCGCGAGAAGCATATCTTTGGCCGCCGCACTCTGCCTGAGATGGACATTGCCAGTACCGCCTGCGCCATTCAAAACCTGTGGCTGGCCGCACGTGCCGAAGGGCTGGGCATGGGCTGGGTGTCGATTTTTGACCCGCTGCAACTGGCAAAGCTGCTGCAAATGCCTGATGGTGCCCATCCGCTGGGCGTGCTGTGCCTGGGCCCTGTCGATGCGTATTACGCCGCGCCCATGCTGCAGCAAGAAAAATGGGCCTGCCGTGCGCCGCTGGAAGACATGCTGATGGACGATGTCTGGGATGACTCGAGCGCCGTTCCCTCCAATGCGGCGGCTGCGGGCAAGGGGCAAACGGGCACATGACAGCAATAACCTGGGCTGAGCTGATCGGTCTGCCCCTCAGCCCCGTGGTGTGGTTGTATCAAACCTTCACTTCCAGTGATCAGGCGGCATGGCATTGGGCGGGCAATGTACAAGCCGCTTTGCTGGCCGTGCTGGTCGCCTTGCTGATGGACAGGCTTTGGGGGGAGCCGCCGGTCTGGCTGCACCCGGTGGTCCTGATGGGCAAGCTGCTGGGCTGGGCCGGGCAGGCCATTGCGCCACGCCACGAGGTGAAACATGACTTTGGGCGTTTTGGCCTTGCAGCGCTTGCGTGGTGCGGTCTGGCTGCTCTGTTTTTTAGTGTTTATTGGCTGGCCCAGTTCATGCTGGGTTTTGCACCTTGGTGGATGTGGGGGCTGGTGATGGGTGTGCTGCTCAAGCCTTTGCTGTCCTGGCGCATGCTCAAAGAAGAGGTGTTGGCGGTGGAAGCGGCCTTGCAGCAATCGCTGCCTGCCGGGCGTGAGCGCTTGTCCTGGCTGGTGAGTCGCGACACCGCGCAGCTCGATGCGGCCACCGTGCGCGAAAGCGCGATTGAGACGCTGGCCGAGAATTTGAGTGATTCGGTGATCGCCCCGCTGTTCTGGTTTGCCGTGGCAGGCTTGCCGGGTGCGGCGGTCTATCGGCTGGCCAATACCGCAGACGCTATGTGGGGCTACCCCGGCTGGCGCGGCCAGGGGGACAAACGCCGCCACTGGCAATGGGCCGGCAAATGGGCGGCGCGGGCAGACGATGTGCTCAACTGGATTCCAGCGCGCATCACCGCGCTATGGCTGGCGCTGGTCGCGGGCGGTGTGTCATGGAGCGGCCTGAGGCGCGACGCGCGCGTGACGCCATCGCCCAACGGCGGCTGGCCCATGGGCGCCATGGCGCAGGCGCTGGGTGTGCATCTTTCCAAGCCCGGCGTGTACCAGCTCAATCCGCAGGGGCGGGGACCAGAGTCTGAGGACTTGCAGAAATCCGTAAAATTGGCATCTAAAGTGATTGCAGCGCAGGTGCTGCTTGCGCTGATAGCTATGATTTTTATGGCGCTCTGGATGTGGAAGCTGGTTGGGAATGTTTGATATGACTGTGGCCGCCATGCATGGCGGCACCGATGCGCTGGGCGTGCCTGCGCATGATTTTTCGACCAATCGCAATGCCTGCGGGCCCTGCCCGATGGCGGTGAAGGCACTGCAGGCGGCCCATGTGGCGCAGTACCCTGATCCCCATTACCTGCAGTTGCAGGCGCAGCTGGCGGCCTTTCATGGTGTGGCGGTAGAGCGCATCGTGATTGGCGGCAGCAGCAGCGAGCTGATTCACCGCCTCACCCTGCATGCCGTTCGCAGCGGTGCCAAGAACGTTTTTTTCCCGCCGCACCACTATGGCGACTACCTGCAGGCGGCACGCGTTTGGCGGCTGGCGCTGTGTCGCCGCGCTGAAGTGAGCCCGCTGCCTGCGCTGAGCTGGGCCTGTGAACCATCCAGCCCGCTGGGGGTGCAAGAGGATATCTGGCCAGCCTGGAGCAAGGCAGCGTCACAGCAGGAGTGGCGTGTGCTGGACTGCGCCTATCGCCCGCTGTGGCTGGAGGGTGAGGCACCACAGCGATCGCTGGATACCGTCTGGCAACTGTGGACGCCCAATAAAGCGCTAGGCATGACGGGCATACGAGCCGCCTATGCGATTGCACCCGTGCATGCGGCTGGCGCTGAACTCAAGGCCTTGCGTGACCTGGCGGCATCGTGGGTGGTGGGCTCGCATGGCGTGGCCATGCTGCAGGCCTGGGTCAGCGATGAGGTGCAGCAATGGCTGGCCCAAAGCCTGGTGACATTGCGCCGCTGGAAGGCGCAGCAACTGGCGCTGTGTGCCAAGCTGGGCTGGCAGGTGGTGCCAGACCATCAGGCCAACTACTTTGTGGTGCGCTTGCCGCTGGACGATATTGCTGCGCCACTGGCTGCAATGCGTGCCCAAGGCGTCAAGCTGCGGGACTGTGCCAGCTTTGGCTTGCCCGGTCATGTACGGCTGGGCGTGTTGCCACCCGTGTCCCAGGCAGCGCTGGAGCGGGCGTGGCTGAGCATTCAGGGCTCCCTGAAGGATGCATCCAATGACCTTGCAACGCCGCCCCCGCATGCGTGAGACGCTACCATTTCGCATGGACACTGAAACCCTCAAGCTGCGCTCTGTGCTGGTGGAGCGCTACGTCACGCCGCTGCGTGAAGGCGGCTCCATGCCCGCGATTGTCGAGGCCGACGACCTGGGCACCTATGTGCTCAAGTTCCGCGGGGCCGGGCAGGGCGTGCGGGCGCTGATGGCCGAAATCATCTCGGGTGGCATGGCACGCGCGCTGGGCCTGCCCGTGCCGGAAATTGTGCTCATGCAGCTGAACGGCGATCTGTCGCGAACCGAATCCGACCCTGAAATTCAGGACCTGATTCGCGCGAGCGACGGGCTGAACGTGGGCTTGGACTATCTGCCCGGGGCCATCAACTTTGACCCGGCTGTCGATGTGGTGGACAGCGACTTTGCCTCGCGTCTGGTGTGGTTTGACACCCTGGTCAGCAATGTCGATCGCACGGCGCGCAACACCAATATGCTGATGTGCAAAAAGCAGCCTTGGCTCATCGACCATGGCGCAAGCCTGACGTTTCACCATGCGTGGAATGGAACCGTTGCCGACCCGGCCAAGCCTTTTGCCCCCAGCTCTGAGCATGTGCTGCTGCCGCTGGCCAGCCATCTCGCCGAGGTGGATGCTGAGCTGGCTGCGCTGTTGCATCCCGAGGTGCTGACCGCCATTCTGGCGGAGGTGCCTGACTGCTTTCTGGAGCAGGCCGCCGCAGACAAAGACGGCGGTGCCCTGAACAACGTGCAGGCCCACCGCGGCGCCTATGTGAATTATTTTGTGGCCCGCCTTGCGGAGCGTGGCCGCTGGTTGCAAGGAGTGATCGATGCCCGCGCATGAGGTGTACGACTACGCAGTCGTGCGGGTAATGCCGCGCGTGGAGCGTGAAGAATTTGTGAATGCGGGGGTGATCATCTCCTGCCAGCGCACCGGTCATCTGCAGGCTGCGATGGCCTTGGATGAAGCACGCTTGCTGGCGCTGGACCCGAATGTGGACATGGAAACCGTGCACCGCCACCTGGGCGCGATTGTGGCCATCTGCGAAGGCGCGGCCCATGGTGGCCCCATCGCCCAGTTGCCCATGCGTGCGCGCTACCACTGGCTGACGGCCAAGCGCAGCAGCATCATCCAGACATCGCCCTCGCACATGGGGCTGTGCATGCAGCCCGGCGAGGCGCTGGCCCGCATCATGCAGCGCATGGTGCTGCCCATCCAATCTGAAAATTAACGATATGACAGCACGTTGCATCATGGTGCTGGGCACCAGCAGTGGCGCAGGCAAAAGCTGGGTGGCCACGGCGCTGTGCGCCTACTACCGCAGCCAGGGCCTGAAGGTCGCGCCGTTCAAGGCGCAGAACATGAGCAATAACGCCCGTGTTGTCTCCACGCCCGACGGTCAATGGGGCGAGATCGGCACAGCCCAGTACCTGCAGGCCCTGGCCGCAGGCGCGGTGCCCGATGTGCGCATGAACCCCTTGCTGCTCAAGCCCGAGGCCGATACGCGCAGCCAGGTCGTGCTGTTTGGTCAGGTCAACGACGAGCTGAGCGCCATGCCCTGGCGTGGCCGCAGCCTGAAAGTGTGGCCGCAGATTGCTCAGGCACTGGACGAGCTGCGTGCCGAAAACGATGTGGTGGTGATCGAAGGAGCAGGATCTCCGGCCGAGATCAATCTGCATGCCAGTGATGTGGTGAACATGCGCGTGGCCAAACACTGCAATGCGCACTGCCTGCTGGTGTCTGACATTGACCGGGGCGGCGCTTTTGCCCACCTGTATGGCACCTGGGCGCTGCTGCCGGAAGACGAGCAAAAGCTGATCAAAGGCTTTGTGCTCAACAAATTCCGTGGCGATGCATCGCTGCTGGCACCTGCGCCGCAGTTGCTCGAAGAAAAAACGGGCATCCCGACAGTCGCGTGCATCCCCATGCAGTTTGCTCACGGTCTGCCGGAAGAGGATGGAGTGTTCGACGACCGTGGCAGCACGGGTGCGGGGCAGGCCATTCACACCACCATCGCCATCATTGCCTACCCGCGCATCAGCAATCTGGACGAGTTTCAGCCGCTGATGCAGGTGCCTGGCGTGCGCGTGGTCTGGGCGCGCTCACCCTCACAGATTGCCGATGCCGACTGGGTCATCCTGCCCGGTAGCAAGGCCACAGCGGCTGACTTGTCGTGGATGCGCACGCAAGGGCTGGATGCCGCCATCGTTGCCCATGCCAGCGAAGGCCGGCGCGTGCTGGGCATTTGCGGTGGACTGCAAATGCTGGGCGAGGCGTTGATTGATCTGCATGGCGTGGATGGCAATGCCGCAGGTCTGGGCTTGCTGCCGTTGGCAACGCTGTTTGCGCAAGAAAAGACCGTGCAACCCACCACGCTTACTTTGCCCGAGCTGCAAGCGCCGTGGAATGGGCTGAGCCGTGTGCAGGCGCGTGGCTATGAAATCCACCACGGTCAGACCGAGCTGCGTGCGGATATGCAGGCTGGCGCTGAGCAGCCTGCGAAAGAGCTATTGCCCGGCATGTTGTGGCAAGGTGGCAACCCGGCGGTGGTTGGCACCTATCTGCACGGACTGTTTGAAAACGCGGAAGTGATTCACGCCTTGTTTGGCCACGATGCACCCAGTCTGGAGCAGGTTTTTGCACGGCTGGCGCAGGGCGTAGGTCAATGGTTTGAGGCCGGATCGTTGTAGCGAATAGGTGAAGTTTGCATGGTTTTGTGGGATTTATCCTGCAAGCCTATGTGCGCTAAACCGATTATCCATAACCCTGAGTGCGTGCAAGCTGACAGAGCTATTCACTGTTCAGGAATGGAGTTACCTATGACTTTTTTCAAGGTTCGTACCCTTCAAGTGGCCTTGGGAGCTGCCGTTTTGTCGCTGGCCGGTCTGGCCAGCGCCCAGATGGAGCAAGCCAAACCGGCTACAGATTCGGCTGCAGCAGCAATGCAGGCTCCAAAGCCTGCCATGAAAAAGCACAATCACCATAAAGGCCACCCCAAGCATCATCACAAACATGGTGACAACTCTTCGCGTGAAGCGGCTGCTGCCAATGCAGAGATGAAAAAAGGTCAGCTAGGCGATGGTCAGGGTATCAATCAGTATGAGCGCAACGCCATTGCGCGCTGTCAGGTGTTCAAGACCGAAGTGGATCAGCTGGCCTGTGTTGCGCGTGTCAAGGATGGTGCGGTCAGCGGCTCCGTCAAGGACGGCGGCATCTTGCGTGAAGTGACGGTCGAGGAAGTGATTCGTTGATAGCCAGTCAATGACTGCCAGTGATCGAATACGCAGCCAAGGCCCTTCGGGGCCTTTTTTCATGGGAAAAGTGTGGGATGTCTGCGCTTTCTCTTGAAGGCGCAGCGAAAGCGCGATACTTGCGGGCTCGAATAATGTGCTGTCTGCGTCCCGGTGGCGGATGGCACTGGGGTTTGATGCACCGGGGATGACTGCCATGCATGAGTTCCGCGCAATTCTCTGATTCCACCCTGTCCACGCTCTGGTCCTGCCCGCAGGTTGCCGATATTCACGACGCCGCACTGGCCGAGCGTGTTCAGCACAAGCTCGACTTCAAGACCAAGCCGCAAGGATCGCTGGGCTTGCTGGAGCAGCAGGCGCTGCGCATCGCCAGTATCGTGGGCAATGAGTCGCCACAGCTGTCTGCCCCGCAGATGGTGGTGTTTGCCGCCGATCATGGCCTGGCGGCGCAAGGCGTATCGGCTTATCCCGTCGATGTGACCTGGCAGATGGTGGAGAACTTTCTGTCAGGCGGCGCAGCTGTGAGCGTGCTTTCGCGCCAGAACGGAGTGGCGCTCAATGTGGTGGACTGCGGCGTGGCCCGCGACTTTGAAGTGCGCGAGCAAGACCCGGAGCACAAACTGCCCAAGGCCGATGAGCCGCGCCTGTGGCGGCGCAAAGTGGCCTATGGCACGGCTGACTGCAGCAAAGGCCCGGCCATGACAGAGTTGCAATGCGCCATGGCTTTGCGCAATGGCGCTGAGCTGGTCAAAAAACTGCCCGGCAATGCCCTGCTGCTGGGGGAGATGGGCATTGCCAATACCTCCAGCGCATCGCTTTTGTTAGCGCGCTTGTGCGGCGAATCGATTGAGACGGTGACGGGCGTGGGCACAGGCCTCTCCAGCGAAGGCTTGCGGCGCAAGATTGCCGTGCTCAAGCAGGTGCTGGACTTTCATGCCGGTGTGCAGGAGCCACTGGCCGTGCTGGCGGCCATGGGGGGGCTGGAAATTGCGACTATGACCGGCGCCGTGCTGCAGGCTGCCGCCGAGCGCCGTGTGATTGTGGTGGATGGCTTTATCACCACCGCCGCCGTGCTTGTCGCCAGTCGCTTGCAGCTCCATGTGCTGCAGCGCTGTGTGTATGCCCATCGCTCGGGCGAGCCGGGCCACACCCGCATGCTGGCCCATTTGCAGGCTGAGCCCATGCTGGACTGGCAGCTGCGCCTGGGTGAAGGCTCAGGCGCTGCGCTGGCCTGGCCGCTGCTGCTGTCGGCGTGCACCATGCTCAATGAAATGGCCAGCTTTGAGTCGGCTGGCGTCAGCACCAAGAGATGATGGATACTTTAAAAAGAATAGCTGCTAGCGCTTTAAATGTAAGGAGTTAAGGCGCTTTTAGCTCTTTTTTCCTGCCGTGGGTGCTGGCGTCTTGGGTGAGAAGTCGCAGTAGGGCGATGCCACACATTCCCAGCAGCGCGGCTTGCGGGCCTGGCAGACGTAGCGGCCCAGCAAAATCAGCCAGTGGTGTGAGTCCACGGCGTAGTCATCGGGAACGCGCTTGAGCAACTGCTTTTCCACTTCCAGCGGGTTCTTGCCGGGGGCCAGTCCTGTGCGGTTGCTCACGCGAAAGATATGCGTGTCCACCGCCATGGTGGGTTGGCCGAAGGCGACGTTGAGCACCACATTGGCCGTCTTGCGGCCCACACCGGGCAGGGCTTCCAGTGCTTCGCGGTTGTCGGGCACCTTGCTGTCGTGCAGCTCGACCAGCATGCGGCAGGTTTCCATCAAGTGCTTGGCCTTGCTGCGGTACAGGCCGATGGTCTTGATATAGCTCTCAAGCCCTTCCAGCCCCAAATCCAAAATCGCCTGCGGCGTATTGGCGACGGGAAAGAGCTTGCGCGTGGCTTTATTCACGCCCACATCGGTGGCCTGTGCGGAAAGCAGCACGGCGGTCAGAAGTTCAAACACCGTGGTGTATTCCAGCTCGGTTTGCGGCGTGGGGTTGGCGGCCTTGAGCACGGCAAAAAACGGCTCGATATCGCTTTTTTTCATGGCGCTATTGTGGCTTGTCGTGGGCAGAGCTTGAAAAAGAAAAGCCGCTGTGGCGGGCAGCGGCTTGACTCGAATGCACCTTGTAGAGCGGCTTACGGGTCGAGGTTGTAGCTCAGCACCAGGCTGTAGCGCAGCTTGCGGTTGGGGTTGTTGATGGAGCTGTCGCCCTGCGGCTTGCTCATGGCGACATCCAGCGCGTAATAACGGTTGTCGGATAACCGCAGCCCCAGACTGACCGAGCGCAGCGTGTTGCCGCTGATGCCACTGGTTTGCTGGTGCGTGCGGGCCCATTCATAAAGCAGGTATGGTTCGGCTGATTTGATCCAGGGCTGGTTGATGGGGAGCTGGTAGTTCAGCTCGGCACTGGCCCCCATGCCCGAATCGCCCGAGAACTCACCGGCCTGATAGCCGCGCCCAAAGCGGGTGGAGCCAAAGGAAATTTTTTCCGGCGTGGGCAGAATGTCCTTGCTGTATTGACCACCGACGGCAAACGCGGCCCCCATCTTGTTGGCAAAACGGTGGCGCTGGGCGTAGTCGGCGCTCACGCGGGTGAAGTCCAGCTTGGCGGGGTTGGTGAGTTGGTAAATCTGGCTGCCGACGAGCAAATCGGTATTTTTGTAAGCCCCCATGCTGTCCAGCCCGTGAGCCAGAAGCACGGATGCTGAGCGTGCCGTGTTCTGCCCAAAAGATGCCCAGGCCATTTGCGCATAGAGCGTGCGAACCTTTTCCTCTCGCAGCAGCGATGCCTGGCTATCGGCCAGCTCGCGGCTGTAGTTAATGGCATACAGACCGGCGGTGGTGCTCAGCTGAGTGGTGTTGCTCAATATCCAGGGGTGGCTGATATTGAAGTCGAGCTTGCGTTGCTGAGTCAGATCATCAATACCCGGAATCCGTGTGGCAGGCGGGTTGAAGCTGCGGTAGTCGGAATAGCTGACGCGCGCCTGGGTGCCTTCGGGCGTCAATTGCTGGGTAAAGCCAATGGAGCCGAACCGCTCTTTGTCGGGGTTTTGCAGCATGGCCGAAGCCTGAAGCTGGCTGCCCGCCCACAACGGGTCATTGAGGGTGACGGATGCGATAAGGCGCGGGGTTGGTTTGCGCGCCTCGCCGCCGATGGTAACGGCTATGGGTTTGTGCTTGGACTTGATGACCAGGGGCACGGCCCCATCCGTGGTGGAGGGCAGGCTTGCCGAAGCGGTGATTTGCACGCCCGGCAACCGCGCCATCAGCTGGGTCTGGTGCTGAAAAGTCTTGCTCGTCAGTGGCCGCTCATTGAGCAGGGGCTGGGCAAGCTCACGGATCAACTCTTCGGAGCGGCCGAAGTTGCCTTCCAGATTCAGGCTTTGCACAAAGCCTTCCACGACCATCACCTGCACTGCGCCGTTGGCGAAGTCCTGCGGTGGCAAGTAGGCGAAGGACAGCGCATAGCCATGGCGCTGATAGAGCTCACTGACCTTCTGGGTGGCTGCGTTCAGTTCGCCTACCGTATGTGTGCCGTTGATGAAGGGCGTGAAAAGCGCGCTGACCTCTTCAAACGGGATGGCGGTGCTGCCCTGAACATTCACGCCGCGTACGGCGACCTGAACGCTGGTGATGTCCTGCGGACTAGGCTGAGGCTTTTCAAGCTGTACTTGTACCGGCTTGGGTGCCGCTTGCAGATGCTGCGCGGATTCTGGGGTCTGGGGCAGACTGTTGAGCGGGTTGCCGCTCAGCTGTGCCGAGGCCAGAGGCGCCCATGCGGTAAGGACGAAGGTCGGAATTAAGGAACCGAGATGGCGCTGCCTGGTTGTTCTTGATTGCAAAAGTCCCTCCTGTTCTTGTTCTGGATCCGCCAGCACTGCCCTTGATGCGTTGCTGCTGGCCTGGTCGTACTGTTGTAATGCCGCGGCTTCGCGCCTCGCCTCAAGTGCAAGCCCCTGGTTTGCAGGTGCGTGCTGGCAGTTCTGATGATGTTGATTGTTCCCTACATACCTAAAAATGGGTATGGGGTTGTCGTTAAAAAGCCCGCCGAAAGGCGGGCTGGATTCAGGTGGCGAAGTGGTGAAGCACTGCTACCACCATCGCTTTTTACTTGTTGCTGGCGACAGCGCCGCCGCCCAGGCCTAAGGCCAGCTGGCCGCCGAGCAGACCACCCAGCAGGCCGCCCGATCCTGTAGCAGCGGCTCCGCCTGCTACACCTGCGCTTGTGCCGCCAGCCGCATTCGTGACGCCGCCAAGGACGCCTCCGACCAGACCTGTGACGCCGCCCACTACGCCGCCGACCAAGTTGCCTGTGCCCGCGACGGGCCCACCAGCGCTACCGTTGCCACCACCTGAAACTCCTCCCGTGACCCCGCCCACCACGCCAGTGACAGTGCCCAGGACACCACCAAGCAGGTTGCCAGCGCCAGCGACAGGGCCTCCGGCTCCGCCGTTCGTGCCACCACCCACTCCACCGGTGACCCCGCCGACCACGCCTGTGACGGTACCCAGTACACCTCCGACAAGGTTGCCCGGCCCACCAGCGGTGCCAGTGACGTTGCCAAGCACACCGCCCAGCAGGCCGCCGTTCGCGGTGGAGCTGTTTGGAGTGCCTGACACGACGCCACCCAGGCCTGCCACGGTCTGACCAACACCGGAAACTACGCCGCCCAGAGGCATCACCACGGGAACGCCTGTACTAGCGACGCTAGCCCCTACATGGTTCACAACACCGCCCACGGTGCCTAACAAGCTGTTTACAGGTTGGGCAAGACCGGTGGTCTGAACCAGATTCTGCGTGGTTCCAAGCAGGGTGCTCAGCACGGGTGTCGCTACCTGGCTGACTTGAGAGGTCAGGCCCGAGACCAGCTGGCTGTTGGTCAGGTTGGCCACCGTACCCTCGACGCCGGAGACGGTTGTACCCAGAACCTGTACGGCACCGCCTGCCAGACCCGCGACATCACCGACCAAACCGAGTTGAGGCTTGTCCAGTGCGCTGACAGTCTTGCCTGCGGAGCCGACGGCGGCGCCGAGAAAGCCCACCGCCGGTGCCACGCCTTGCAAGGTAGTGCCGATGGGGTCGGCGGTTTTACCGATTTGGCCAAGACCTGCGCTGAAGCCGCCGTTCACGCTGTTCAGTGCGTTGTTGACGTTGCCGAGGATGCCACTGGCAGGCTGTGCAATGCCGCTCAGCGGTGTACCGTTGGTAGCAGTGCCCAGAGCAGAAGTCACGATGGTGTTGACGTCACTGATGACTCCCGTGGTGCCGGAGACCGCGCCAGTCACATCCGCCACGGTGTCACGTACCGGGGCGAGAGGGCCGCCAGCGACGGGAGGATTGACTGTTCCGCCGCCACCATCACCGCCGCCGTTGTTTCCACCGCCGGTACCACCACCTGTGCCTCCGCCGGTACCACCACCTGCCACGACGTCGCCGCCACCGGTGCCATCAGGGCCAAGGTCGCTGCGCAGCGAGCCACTGGAGCTGCAGGCGGCCAGGCTGGCAACCAGCGCCACTGCGCACAGGCTGCGCAGGGCTGTTGGGGTTTTGCCAGTGATCGAGGCATACAGAGCCTTACTGGTAAAAGTAGTGGTACGCATAAATCCTCCATCTCGGAAAAAATAAAAAGTCCGTTGACTCTGCAACTCGTTGACCGGTAGGCGTATGTTCTGTGCAGTGCTCGGGCACTGTCCAATTCAAAGTTTGAGACACCAAGTTATGCACAATTAACATTTACTATCAATGTTGAATTATTGGTAGGATTTTGATTACCGATTGCTTGGAATATTTCCTACAAAAAGCCACTTCTCCCCTCTGACGCGTTTGCCGCGCCACAATGGGTGCCTGCCGCTCAAGCAGCGACGTTATTTCTTCAGCGCTTTAACCAAAAAACCGTATGCAATTTGCCAAACGACTCGATAACGTAGAAACCTCTGCGATCCGTGAACTGTTCAAGCTGCTGGGCAAGCCCGGCATCATCAGTTTTGCGGGTGGTTTTCCGGACAGCGCCATGTTTGATGTGGCGGGCATCAGCGCCGCTTCGGCCAAGGCGTTGCAGGAAGAGGCGGGCGCTGCGTTGCAGTACGGTGCGACTGAGGGCTACCTGCCGCTGCGCGAGCAGTTGTCTGCATTTATGGCCAGCAAAGGGGTGACGGATGTGACTGCTGAGCAGCTGATCGTCACCACCGGCAGCCAGCAGGCGCTGGATCTGCTGGGCAAGACCATGCTGGATGAGGGTGACAAGGTCATCGTTGAAGGCCCTACTTTTCTGGCCACTATTCAGTGTTTTCGCCTCTATGGCACAGAAGTGATTTCTGCCCCTGTGGATGAGCATGGCGTCAAGACCGACGAGCTGGAAGCGCTGATTGCCGAGCACAAGCCCAAGCTGGTCTATCTGATCCCCACCTTTGGCAACCCCAGCGGTGCCATGCTGAGTCTTGAGCGCCGCAAAAAAGTGCTGGAGCTGGCCGTCAAGTACCAGACCCTGGTGGTGGAAGATGACCCCTATGGCGATCTGTACTTTGACAAAGCGCCTCCCGCCAGCCTGATGTCGCTGAGTCGCGAAGTGCCCGGCAGCCGTGAATGGCTGGCCCATTGCGGCTCGCTTTCCAAGGTGCTCAGCCCCGGTCTGCGCATTGGCTGGCTGATTGCCCATCCAGAGCTGCTGGCCCGTGCTGTCATGTGCAAGCAGTTCAGCGATGCCCACACCAGCACTTTTGCGCAGGCCACGGCCGCCCAATACCTAAAGAGTGGTGTCATGCCCAAGACCCTGGCCCATGTGCGCGAGGTCTATGCCAAGCGCGCCAAGGCCATGGGCGATGCGCTGCGCGAGCAACTGGGCGATGCCGTCTCGTTTGTCCAGCCCGAGGGCGGTTTGTTCATGTGGGTGCGACTGACAGGCGCGCGCGGCCAACTGGCCGATGCAGGCTTGCTGGCCAAGAGGGCCATTGCTGAAGGTGTGGCCTTTGTGCCGGGCGCTCCCTTCTTTGCGCAGAATGCCGATAACGCCACCTTCCGTCTCTCGTTTGCCACAGCAGACGAAGACAAAATTCTTGAAGGCGTTACCCGCCTTGCCAAGGCGCTGAAGGCATGAGCGACGTGAGCCAAGCTATGCAAGAGCGAATCATGGAGCTGGAGATCAAGGCCAGCTACTCCGAAGATTTGCTGGAGCAGCTCAATATGACGATCTATCGTCAGCAGCAGCAGATTGATGCGCTGATCAACGAGGTGCGCGAGCTCAAGCGTCAGGCACCAGAAGGCGGTGCAGGCCCTTCGCACAACCTGCGCGATGAGTTGCCTCCGCACTATTGAGTCGCGAGAGCTGCAAGCAAAAAGGCCAGATCAATGATCTGGCCTTTTTTATGCCTTATTGCCCTTAATCGCAGGCAGATATTGCGGGGGAGGCTATGAAATTTGATTATTCAAGCGCTTCAGCGGCAATGTTCTTCATCTTGCCCATAAAGAGCCGGATGAAAAAAACCGCCATGACGAGGATCAGCACAATCACGGCAAGGCTCATCAGTCCATAGTCGGTGGAAAACAGGTCGATCATTAGCTTCATGCGGCCCTCCTGAATAGATGCGTTAAGCGTTGTAGGGACTATGGCTGCGATACATGCTGGCGGCTTTGTGCTGGGTCAAAGTGGGGAGCACCAGCGGGCTGCGCCAGGTCAAAGCGGTGCTTCAGGCGCCTGAAAGTGATCGCCAGATCGTGTAATTTATTGCGGCGAAAGTCAAAGCAATGCTGACTTTTAGCGTGGAAAATAGCGTCATCAAGCTTTTATTCATGCCCTGATTTTGAGGACGCCATGAGCATCTGGTCCATCGACGCCCAGACCGTTACCCACAGCATTCAGTTGGCTGTGGCACCGGTATTCTTTTTGACCGCCGTGGCCGGCATGATCGGCTCAGTTGCAGGGCGGCTGGCCCGCATTATTGACCGCGCGCGCAAGCTGGAAGAGAGCTTGCGCACAGCCACCGATCATGAGCTGATTGCCCGCAGCCTGACCGAGCTGCATTACCTGCGTGAGCGCGGTCGTCTGGCCAATGTGTCTATTGCGCTGCTGACAATGTGCGGCATGTGCATTGGGCTGACCATTGTGTTGCTGTTTGTGGGGCAGGCTTATGGTTTCAGCGGCCAAAGCTACGCCGTGCTCAGTTTCTTGGTGGGCGTGCTGGCCTTTGTGCTGGCGCTGTGCTGTTTTCTGTGGGAAACCATCATGGCTACCCGTATTCTGGACTTTCACATGCTGAGTCAGGCCAAGGCTGCGGCCCGGAAGGTCACTGACGATCAGAAGTCCTGATTTTCATAAAAAAGGCCTGTAGCGCTTGCCAGGCAATCGCAGGTTGCTACTGTTTTGGTGAGTGCTTTACAGGCTCCAGGTAGGTCGCGGCCGCCTGGATAACGCAGTCCGTCAGCCGCTGCAGACTGTTCTGAGCGCTGCGGGTATGGCACCAGTACATGGGAATGTAGAGGTCGTTGCCGGGCAGCAGCTCGGCCAGACTGCCGTCGGCCAGCTGTGCCTCAATGAGCGCAGCCGGGTGTATGCCCCAGCCCATGCCCAGCTGGCAGGCCCGCGTGTAGCCTTGGTTGGATGGCAGAAAGTGGCGCGCACTGTTGCGCCGCCCATCAACGCCCACACTCTGCAGCCATTGGTCTTGCAGGCTGTCTTTGCGGTCGTAGCACATGATGGGCGTGCGGGCGATCTCCTGCGGTGTGATGCTGCCTTGCAGGTGCTCACGTACAAAGCCCGGGCTGGCGACCGCGATATAGCGCATGCTGCCCAGCGGCCAGGTGTTACAGCCGGTGATGGGAGCGGCGGTCGCCGTTACGGCCGCCATGACTTCGCCTTCCTTGAGCCGCTTGGCTGTGTGGTCCTGATCATCAATGCTGATGTCCAGCAGCTCCTTGCCGTTCTGCGTGAAAGCAGCCATGGCATCCATGAACCAGGTGGAGAGCGAATCGGCATTCACCGCCAGCTTGATAGAAGGCAGAGATGCCTGTCCTTCGGGAATCAGTGCCGGGTTTTTGCGGCGCAAATCATTCTCAAGCAAAGCCACCTGCTCGACATGCAGGCATAGACGTCGCCCCGCTTCAGTGCCCGTGCAGGGCTGGCCGCGCAGTACCAGTGCCTGCCCAACACGTTCTTCCAGCAACTTGATGCGCTGAGAAACAGCCGATGGCGTTATGTGCAGCTTGTGCGCAGCCCGCTCAAAGCTGCCTTCGCGTACCACGGCTGACAAGGCTTCCAATCCGGCGTAATCAAGCATTAGATATTCTTAATATGAATGAAGAAATGTAATTTTACTTAATTGGTGATGCTGCCGATAATTTGCGCCATGCTTGCAGCCAATTTCTCCTCCTCATGGCTGGCCGGGTTCACCGTGCTGGCGTCGCTCATCATCTCCATCGGGGCCCAGAATCTGTACGTGCTGCGCCAGGCAGTGCAGGGCGAGCATGTACGCGCCTGTGTGGCATGGTGTGTGACCAGCGACGTTTTGCTGGTTGTGCTGGGTGTGGCGGGCATGTCGCAAATGCTGCAAAGCTACCCTGAGCTGTCGCGTTACCTCACGCTGGGCGGTGCTGCATTTTTGTTGCTGTATGGCCTGTTTGCGCTGTGGCGCATGTATGCCGCACCTGATGTGAATTTGCAAAGCCCTTCAGGCAAGGCAGAGTCGCGCAGCCTGAGAAATGTGCTGGCCGTGCTGGTCGCGTTGACCTTGCTCAACCCGCATGTGTACCTTGATACGGTGCTGCTAGCCGGCTCCATCGGCGCACGTCAGGAAGGCGTGGACCGCTGGTCTTACGTGCTGGGCGCGGCCTGCGCCAGCTTGAGCTGGTTTGTGCTGCTGGCCTTTGCCGGCCGCCGCATGAAGCATTTATTTGAGCACCCCAGGGCCTGGCGCATCATGGACGGGGTGACGGCTTTGATGATGCTGAGCCTGGCGTGGTGGGTGGCCGGTAGCGCTATGACGATGGAAGTCTGATGGCGGTTTAACGGCTCTGCGGCGCAAATTTCAGGCCGGCTGTTCCCACAGGCCCACGGCTTCAATCAGGTTCCAGCTGTTGCACTCGATGCGGTACAGCGCAGTCGTGCCTTTTTTCTGGCTCAGTCCCTCAATCACCACGATGTTCTTGTCGTGGCGTTGGGCTTCAGACAGCGGGCGAATCTTGTCGTAGCTGTGCTTTTCAGCAATATCCCCGCGAAACGAAATCGTCACTTGCTCGCGACGGGGAAAGTAATCCTTGGCGTATTTGTCCAGCGTACGGTCTGCAACCAGAGTCGCCATTTCAGGCGATGTCGCGGTAGGGGCGTTCATCGTGTCTCCTTGAGCAAGGGCTTTCAGGGACAGCTCGCGGGCAGCGAGTCTGTTGATGGCGATTGTTGCATTTTGTTTCATAAAGTGCCAGTGCTTATGCGGCGGCTGTTGCGCAGCACTGTGTTGCATCAAACCTGCTCAATTAGCCGGGCACTTATATCGGCAGCTGTAATCCCGTCTTGATGCGCTCCAGCGCAATCGAGGTGCTGAAGCGACGAATGTTGTCGTCGCCCTCAAACAGCCGCTTGCAGATGGCTTGATAGTCATCCATATCGGTTGCGGTGACGACGAGGATGTAATCGGTCTCGCCCGTGACATAAAAGCATTGCTGCACAGCCGCTTCGCGGGCAATACGTGCTCTGAAGTCGCGCGATAGATCGGGTCTGTCATTGACCAGTTGTACGGTGATGATGGCAGTCAGCGTGCGGCCTGTCTTGACGGGTTCCAGCACGGCGACGTTGGCGGCAATCACACCCGTCTCCTGCAGTCGTTTGATACGCCGCTGCACGGCGGGTGCCGACAGGCTGATGTGCTCGGCAATCATGCGCTGGGGCATGAGGTTGTCTTGCTGCAGCAGGGCCAGAATGGCGCGGTCAAAAGAGTCAAGATCGGCAGCGGGCATGGCGTTGGTCGAGATGAGAGTGAAACTTGCAAATTGCAATGGCAAAACGAGCGAATTTCGCGAGTCTTATGCAATATCGTACGCACCTATGTCAAAAAACAGTTGGAATCATTGGTGGCCCGTGCTGGCCGTGTTGGGCTCGGTCACTGCGCTAGGCTTGGGTACGTCGCTGGCAAAGCAGCTGTTTCCTGTCATTGGCGCGCAGGGCACATCGGCACTGCGCGTAGGTTTTGCGGCGCTGATGCTGGTGTGCATCTGGCGGCCATGGCGCTGGCCGCTGAACCGCCAGCAAGCCAAGTCTCTGCTGGCTTTTGGCGTGGCGCTGGGCTGCATGAATCTGCTGTTCTATATGGCGCTGCGCGATATTCCGTTTGGCATAGCGGTGGCCATAGAGTTCTCTGGCCCGCTGGCAGTCGCCATTTACTACTCGCGTCGGGCGGTTGATTTTGTCTGGCTGGCGCTGGCGATTGTGGGCCTGGCATTGATTCTGCCCCTGGGTGGAAATAGCGCTGGCCTGAACCTGTCCCCCGTGGGCATTGCCAGCGCTTTTGGTGCTGCGATTTGCTGGGCGCTTTACATTGTTCTGGGCCGTCGTCTAGGCAGCATTCCCAGCGGGCAGGCCGTATCGCTGGGACTGCTGTGCGCAGCATTGGTGGTGGTGCCGTTTGGTGTGGCAGAGGCTGGTGCCAAGTTGCTCACTCCATCTATCTTGCTTTTTGGGTTGATGGTGGCTGCCATCTCAAGCGCCTTGCCTTACACGCTGGAGATGCTGGCCTTGCGCCGCTTGCCGCCTGCGACTTTTGGCATTGCACTGGCGACTGAGCCCGCCATTGCCGCTTTCATGGGCATGCTGCTGCTTAGCGAAAATTTGACACTCACGCAGTGGTCTGCCATCGGTTGCATCATGGCCGCCGCCATGGGTAGCGCGATGACGCGGCCAACCAATAAAACGACTGAGCCTGACGTCGCTGCCATCACTTCAAACTGAATGAGCGCGCTATGAAAAGAGATGCTGCAAGCGCTTGCTAACCAAGGCTTTGCATAAATTTTCATAGTGAAAAACCCTCATTACTTGCGCTGAAAGCTCATTTTTCAGTAGCTGTAATGATGCAAAACGCTGCCTTGGCAGCGTTTTTTCTTGCGGCGAATAACGGCTTCAGAGACTTGATCTGACATGCTTTTCGGATCATCAAAATTGTGAAGTTTGACGCGCAGATAGGGCGTAAAAAGCCTTGGCTGCGGGGAACTTTTGCGCGCAATTCAGACAGTTTTTTTGAGCGAATTTTGCGCTATCCGCTTTGCGGTATTTGCTGTCGTGGGGACTGCGTATTTGTAGGATTCTTGGCCTGTTCAAATCCGTAGCGAGGTGCTACAACGAGATCACACGGTAACGAATGCCTTGCAACTTAGCGGCACTAATTCGAGCCCTGGTGTCGCCACGGGAGGTCATATGGATGTCATCAGCAATTCCGCAGCACGCTATGTCCGCATGCGTGAAGAAGAAATGTCTCTGGATGAGTATCTGGCTCTTTGCCAGCGTGATCCGATGGCTTATGCAAGCGCTGCGCAACGCATGTTGATGGTCATCGGCGAGCCCGAGATGGTAGACACCCGCAACGACCCGCTACTGTCCCGCTTGTTCGCCAACAAGGTCATTCGCCGCTACCCCGCTTTCTCAGAGTTCTACGGTATGGAAGATGCCATCGAGCAGGTGGTCAGCTTCTTTCGCCATGCCGCTCAAGGCCTGGAAGAGCGTAAGCAAATTCTCTATCTGCTGGGCCCGGTCGGCGGCGGTAAAAGCTCGATTGCCGAGCGGCTCAAATACCTGATGCAAAAAGCACCGTTCTTCGCGCTCAAGGGCTCGCCTGTGAACGAGTCGCCGCTGGGCCTGTTTGACATGGTGGAAGATGGGCCGGTGCTGGAAGAAGAATTCGGTATCCCTCGGCGCAGCCTGCAGCATGTGCTCTCTCCCTGGGCGGTCAAGCGACTCGAAGAGTTTGGCGGCGATATCCGCCAGTTCCGCGTCGTCAAGCGCTACCCCAGCATCCTCAAGCAGATCGGCATTGCCAAAACCGAGCCGGGCGATGAGAACAATCAGGACATCTCAAGTCTTGTCGGCAAGGTCGATATTCGCAAGCTTGAAAATTTCTCGCAGGATGATACCGATGCCTATAGCTACTCAGGCGGCCTGTGTCTGGCTAACCAAGGCTTGCTTGAGTTCGTGGAAATGTTCAAGGCCCCCATCAAGGTGCTGCACCCCTTGCTGACGGCCACGCAGGAAGGCAATTACAAAGGCACAGAAGGCTTTGGCGCGATTCCCTTTGATGGCGTGGTTCTGGCGCACAGCAACGAGAGCGAGTGGAAGGCCTTCCGCAACAACAAGAACAACGAGGCGTTTCTTGACCGTATCTATATCGTTAAGGTGCCTTATTGCCTGCGGGTGAGCGAAGAGGTCCGGATCTACGAGAAGCTGATTCGCGAGTCGTCATTGGCCAATGCGATCTGCGCGCCCGGCACGCTCAAGATGATGGCGCAGTTCTCCGTGCTCACGCGGCTGAAAGAGCCCGAGAATTCCAGCATCTTCAGCAAGATGCAGGTCTATGACGGAGACAGTCTCAAGGACACAGATCCGCGCGCGAAGAGCTATCAGGAATACCGTGATTACGCCGGTGTGGACGAGGGCATGGAGGGCATCTCCACACGTTTTGCCTTCAAGATTTTGGCCAAGGTCTTCAACTACGACAGCACTGAAGTCGCCGCCAATCCTGTGCACCTGATGTATGTGCTTGAGCGGCAGATTGAGCGTGAGCAGTTCTCTGCCGAGCTGGAGACCAAATACATAGGCTTCATCAAGGAGTTTTTGTCTCAGCGCTATGCCGAATTTATTGGCAAAGAAATCCAGACCGCGTATTTGGAGAGCTACAGCGAGTACGGCCAGAATATTTTTGATCGCTACGTTACTTACGCCGATTACTGGATTCAGGACAGCGAATACCGTGACACGGACACCGGTGAGGTGTTTGACCGCAGCGCGCTCAACGCGGAGCTGGAGAAGGTGGAAAAGCCCGCTGGCATTGCCAACCCCAAGGACTTTCGCAACGAGATCGTCAACTTCGTGCTGCGGGCCAGAGCCAACAATCAGGGCAAGAATCCGAGCTGGACCAGCTACGAAAAGCTGCGCGTGGTGATCGAGAAAAAAATGTTCTCCAACACCGAAGAGCTGCTGCCCGTCATCAGCTTCAACGCCAAGGCCAGTGCCGAGGATGCCCGTAAGCACGAAGACTTTGTCACCCGCATGGAAGCCAAGGGTTACACGCCCAAGCAGGTGCGTCTGCTGTGCGAGTGGTATCTGCGTGTACGCAAGAGCAGCTGAGAGAGGTGCCGGAGGCCGTTCGCGGTTGCCGGCAAAAGGGTTCAGACAGCCCCTGGAGATGGGAGCACAGATGGCACTGCATATCATCGACCGCAGGCTCGCAGGCAAGAACAAATCGGTGGGCAACCGCGAGCGTTTTGTGCGGCGTTTCAAGGAACAGATCGCGGAGGCGGTGCGCAAAGCCGTGTCTTCGCGTGACATCCGCCATATCGATCAGGCGGAAAACATTACCATCCCTAAAAAGGATATCAAAGAGCCTGTTTTTCATCACGGCCAGGGCGGTATCCGTGATGTAGTGCTGCCGGGTAACCGCGAGCATGTGCGCGGCGACCGCATTGCGCGGCCGCCCAGCGGCGACGGCGGCTCTGGCTCGCAGGCCAGCGATAGCGGTGAGGGTCAGGACGATTTCACCTTCACTTTGACCAAGGAAGAGTTCATGGAACTCTTTTTTGAAGACCTGGCCTTGCCGCGGCTGCTGCGCAACCACATCGGCAACACCCTGCAGTACAAGTCCCGCCGTGCCGGTTACAGCCATGACGGCACGCCCAGCAACCTGGCCTTGGTGCGAACCATGCGCGGTGCGCTGGGGCGACGCATTGCTTTGACCAAGGCCCCGCATCGTGAAATAAAGGCGCTGGAGGCAGAGCTGGACGCCCTGCTTGATCAGGATGACGGTACCAGCGAGGCCGTGGCCGAGCTGCAGCAGCGCCTTGATGCCCTCCGTGAGCGGGTGAGTAAAGTGCCGTTTCTGGAGCAGCTTGATCTGCGCTTTCGCAATCGCACCAAGGTGCCTGTGCCCAATAGTCAGGCTGTGATGTTTTGTGTGATGGATGTGTCTGGCTCCATGGATCAGGAGCGCAAGGAGCTATCCAAGCGCTTTTTCATCCTGCTGTACCTGTTCCTCACACGACATTACGAGAAGATTGAGATCGTCTTTATTCGTCATCACACCAAGGCCGCGGAGGTGAGTGAAGAAGAGTTCTTCCACTCCACCGAAAGCGGTGGCACCGTGGTCAGCAGCGCGCTGGTGCTGCTCGATCAGATTATCAAGGCCCGCTACCCGGTCAACGACTGGAACATCTACGTGGCGCAGGCCAGCGATGGTGACAACTTCAGCGATGACGGCGGCAACTGCCGCACCATTTTGGCCGACAAAATCCTACCTCAGGTGCGCTATTTTGCATACTTGCAGGTGGTACGGGACGAGCAGAGTTTGTGGGAAGAATACAGCCGGCTGCTGCCGTTGTTTCCGCATTTCGCCATGCGCAAGGTTTCTGAAGCCAGTGAGATCTACCCAGTGTTTCGTGATCTTTTCAAGAAAGATGGGGTATCGGTATGAACCTCACTCTCTACCCGGCGCTGGACCCCAGTGCCAGCAGAAAAGCCTGGAATCAGGCCACTCAGGGTGAGCGGCCGCGCGATGTGCCGCAGGCTCCGTTGATGGCTGCGAAGCGCCCGGCCAGCCCGCTGCCTGACCCCAGCGACTGGACGTTTGAGCTGATTGAGCAATACCACGCAGCCATTGCTGCGGCGGCTGAACGCTATGGGCTGGACACATATCCCAACCAGCTGGAGATCATCACGGCTGAGCAGATGATGGATGCCTATGCCAGCGTGGGCATGCCAGTCAACTACCGGCATTGGAGCTATGGCAAGGAATTTCTGGCTACAGAGCGCCGCTATCGGCGGGGCAATATGGGGCTGGCTTACGAGATCGTCATCAACGCCAACCCTTGCATCAGCTATCTGATGGAGGAAAACAGCACGGCCATGCAAGCGCTGGTGATTGCGCATGCAGCCTACGGGCACAACAGCTTTTTTAAAAACAATTACCTGTTTCGCATGTGGTCCGACGCGGGCAGCATCATCGACTACCTGGTCTATGCACGCGACTACGTAAGCCAGTGCGAGGAGCGTTACGGGCTGGATACCGTGGAGCAGTTACTTGATTCCTGTCACGCGCTGTCCAACTTCGGGGTGGACCGCTATTGCCGCCCCTCTAACAAAAGTCTTGCCCGTGAACGCGCCGAGCGCGAGGAGCGCGAGGCCTATGTGCAGCAGCAGGTCAACGTGCTGTGGCGCACCCTGCCGACGCGCAAAGACAAGGACAGTGCGGCCCAGAATAATGAGCGCTTTCCCAAGGAGCCCGAGGAAAATATTCTCTATTTCATCGAGAAGAATGCCCCATTGCTCGAACCCTGGCAGCGCGAGATTTTGCGCATCGTGCGCAAGATCGCCCAGTACTTTTACCCACAGCGCCAGACCCAGGTAATGAACGAAGGCTGGGCCACCTTCTGGCACTACACCTTGCTCAACACCCTGTATGACGAGGGCTGGCTGACCGATGGCGTGATGATTGAATGGCTGTCATCGCACACCAATGTGATTTATCAGCCGCCGGCCGGGCACAGAGCCTTCAACGGCATCAACCCCTATGCGCTGGGCTTTGCCATGTACCGCGACATTCGGCGCATCTGCGAAAACCCGACCGAGGAAGACCGCCGCTGGTTCCCCGATCTGGCGGGTACGCCTTGGCTGCCTGCGCTGCACCACGCCATGCGCAATTACAAGGATGAAAGCTTTGTCGGTCAGTTTCTGAGTCCGCACCTGATGCGCGAGATGCGCATGTTTTCCCTGCACGACGATCCTGATGAGCGTGAAGTGCTGGTCAGTGCCATTCATGATGAAGATGGCTACCGGCAGCTGCGCCAGTTGCTGTCACAGCAATACGATCTGGGTACGCGCGAGCCCAATATTCAGGTCTGGAATGTGAATCTTCGCGGCGACCGCTGCCTGACGTTGCGCCACACCCAGTACCAGGGGCGGCCGCTTGCGGATGATACGCAGGAAGTGCTTAAACACGTGGCCCGCTTGTGGGGTTTTGGCGTGCAACTGGAAAGCGTCAATGGGGATGGCGAGACGGCCGTGCTGCTGCACTCGGTGCCCGGGCCATCGACCTGAAAGTTTCAAGGGAAAAGTGCTTGTAGCGCTTATTTATCAAGCGATGCAGGCTATCAAATAAAGAGCTATTCGCCAGAAAGCAAAAAAGCGCTGCAGATGCAGCGCTTTTTGATGGGACATGCGCATCAGCGCACCAGGAGGCGCCGATCAGAAGGCGGGGACCACCGCTCCCTTGTACTTTTCCTGAATGAACTTCTTGGTGTCAGCAGAGTGCAGAACGCTCATCAGCTTGGCAATGTCAGCACCGCCTGCGCGATCCTTACGGGCTACTATGATGTTGGTGTAAGGCGAATCAGCACCTTCGATGAACAGAGCATCCTTGGTAGGGTTCAGCTTGGCTTCGATTGCATAGTTGGTGTTGATCAGAGCCAGATCGACGTCAGCCAGTGCGCGGGGCAGCAGAGGGGCTTCCAGTTCCTTGAACTTCAGCTTCTTGGGGTTCTTGACGATTTCCAGCGCGGTAGGCGTCAGGCTCTTTGGGTCCTTGAGCTCGATCAGGCCATGCTTGGCCAGCAAGATCAGAGCGCGGCCGCCGTTGGAGGGGTCGTTGGGGATAGCGATGGTTGCGCCATTCTTCAGATCCTTGATGTTCTTGATCTTGCTGGAGTAGGCACCAAAGGGCTCCACATGTACCTTGCCATTGGGCACGGCTACCAGCGAGGTCTTGCGGTCTTTGTTGTAGCTGTCCAGATAGGGCTGGTGCTGGAAGAAGTTGGCGTCCAGCTGCTTGTCTTCCACGGCGGCGTTGGGCTGCACATAGTCGCTGAACTCCTTGATTTCCAGATCAATGCCCTGAGCCTTCAGCGCGGGCTTGATGTGGTTCAGAATTTCTGCGTGGGGCACTGCCGTAGCACCGATCTTGAGCACATCAGCGGCCTGAGCCGACAGTGCCAGAGTGGCAATAGCGATAGCAGAGAGAGCTTTCTTCAACATGGGTTCAGACCTTCTTCAGCAAGTTGCAACAAATCCCTTGGCCTTTTGCAGGCCGCGGTGAAGTAAGGTACATAGTCTAGTGCGGCGCACCGAAGCCGGAAGGACATTTTTCTTATTTGGTTATAAGAACGTCGTTTTTTATTCAAAGTTTTGTATTTCTGAACTGAGATCACCTGTCATGAATCCCGAAACGCTGGAGCGCCTGGTGCGCGTGTCTATGCCCTATGGCAAGTACAAGGGCCGCCTGATTGCCGATCTGCCCGGCAACTACCTCAACTGGTTTGCCCGCGAGGGCTTTCCCAAGGGCGATCTGGGCCGCTTGATTGCGTTGATGCATGAGCTGGACCACAACGGGTTGAGTGAGCTGCTGGAGCCTATTCGCAAGGCGGCAGGGCTCAGGCCCAGAGCGCAGGAATAATCACCTGAATCAACCAGATGCATAAAAAGGGCCGCAAAAGCGGCCCTTTTTATGCATCTGCTGTGCAGATTATTTAACTGCTGCGCGAGCGGCTTCAGCCTTTGCCTTGGCGTCGTTAAGCTTGTTTTGCAGCTCAGCAGCTTCGGCTTCAGCCTTTTTGGCTTCTTCTTCCTTGGCCTTCTTGGCTTCGGCTTCCTTGTCGCCGCCCATGGCACCGGCGATGGCGCTACCGGCCATGGTACCGGCGACGGCGCCTACAGCGGCACCGGCCATGGTGCCCATCATGCCGGAGCCACGAGCAGGCGTTGCTGCTGCAGCGGGAGCAGCTGCAGGAGCCGCAGCGGCAGGCGCTGCAGCCTTAGGAGCCACGGGAGCGGGCTGCGCTGGAGCCTTGCTGCCGATGCTGGCAGGACGCACGGACTTGCTGCTGCCCATGCGCTTGGCCTGAGCCAGCGAAGGCACAGACAGCGATGCAATAGCGATAGCAATCACGGAGGCGGCAGCACGGTACGAAGTCTTCACGAATTAATTCCAATCATGGTTGTCATAGATGGCTGCCTTCGCTCAAAGCGATAGCCAGCCGGCATGCCGTGAGACGCCTGTCTCAAATGGCTTACTTGCTATGGTATTTGGTGGTCAGGGGCGAAATATCAAGGAGTTGAGCTGAAACTGTCCGTAAAAAGGACAGGGCTCATACCTTGGCAGCCGGCTGTTGTTATGTGTATAGGGCTGCGCGACTATTGTAGGAATAGTCTGAGCAAAGAAAAGTTCCTGCGCTCATCAAAAGTGAGAAATTGTGAAAACAAAACACGTATCAAAAAGCCCCGCAGCGTTTGATGCACTTGCGGGGCTTGCTATCAAATCGAAAAAATAGCGAGATTATTTCTTTGGGTGCAGTTGCACCCAGTCCAGAAACTTGCTCATGTACTTGGTCAGAAAGCCGTGGCTGGCTGCGCCGATATGGCCGTCTGCATCAAGCAGCGTATCGGACCAGCGCACAAAGCCTTCGGGCTGGGCCATGGTGGGCATATCCAGCGAGACCAGCACATTGCGCAGGTGCTGCTGGGCCATGGCCGAGGCGGCACCGCCGGGTGAGCTGCCGATGATGGCTGCGGGGATGCCGGCCCAGACGGTCTGGCCATAGGGGCGGCTCAAGCCATCCAGCACGTTTTTAAGCGATGCGGGGATGGAGCGGTTGTACTCGGGGGTGATGAACAGCACGCCGTCGCAGCCGCGAATCTGTGGCTTGAGGTCTTCGAAGGGCTTGAAGTCTGGCGTGTTGTCAAAGTCGCGGTTGTAGACCGGCAGACGGCTGATGTCGATGAATTCGAAATCAGCCTGATCTTGCATGAGCTTGGCCAGGCCTTCGCCGAGCTTGCGGTTGATGGATTGCTGGCTGAGGCTGCCCACGATGACGGCGATTTTGAGTTTGCTCATTCACTGACCTTTCGGATCACGGGTTGGGAGGGATGCAAGGCACTGTAGCAAAGCCAGCTGCTTGTTCCGCGTCAGAGCGCGCCGTTGATGCAGAAACAAAAAAGCCACCACAAAGCCTGTGGCGGCTTGTTGGGCGAGCTTGTGGCCTACTTCAGCACTTCCAGCAGGCGGTCCAGACCCCCTTCGTTGATGGCGACCTTGGCTTCATTGCGCACGCGGGGCTTGGCGTGGTAAGCCACAGACAGGCCTGCAACCTGCATCATGGGGATGTCATTGCTGCCATCGCCCACGGCAATGCACTGGCTGGCGTCAATGCCGATCAGCGAAGCCACTTCCAGCAGCGTGCGGCGTTTTTCAGCGCCGTCGCAGATATCGCCCCAGGCTTGCTCGACCAGGCCGCCGGTCAGTACACCGTCTTTGGACTCCAGCACATTGGCGCGCACAAAGTCGATATCCAGCAGGGCGCGCACATGCTCGGCAAAGTAGGTAAAGCCGCCTGATACAAGCAACACCTTCAGGCCCGCAGCCTTGGCGGCCTTGACCAGTGTTTCAGCACCGGGCGAGAGTTTGAGGCGTTCGGCCAGCACGATGGCCATGTCGGCCTCGGTCACGCCGCCCAGCTTGCCCACGCGTTGGCGCAGACTGTCTTTGAAATCGGTGATTTCGCCGCGCATGGTGGCTTCGGTGATCGCCGCGACTTCTTCCTTCTTGCCCGTGGCGTCGGCAATCTCGTCAATACACTCGATGGTGATCAGCGTCGAGTCCATGTCAAAAGCGATGAGCTTGTAGTCGCTGAGCTTTTGCGGCGCGGTAATGCCGCGAATCATCAGGCCGGGAGCGAATTCTGTTGCGTCAGTCATTGCGTGTATGTGCGAATGCAGGAAGGGCAAAAACAGTGGCCGGGCAGCGTGTTGCCGTCTCGGCCGGATATGGCTGCCATTATCCGCTGATGCAGGCGGGCCTTGCGGGGCTCATCCGCATCAAGCGGCGTTATTGCGGCTGAATGCCTGCCGCTTTCACCAGCTCTGCATGCAGTTTGATGTCTTGCGACAAGGTCTGCTTGAGCTGCTCGGGCGTCGATGGTGCAATCTCCATGCCGTTTTCGCTCAGTTTGGTCTTGATATCGCTGTCCAGAGCAGCGCGCACGGCGCGGTTGAGTTTGTCGATGATGGGCTGGGGCGTTTTGGCCGGGGCAAACAGGCCCACCCATGCGGACAGGTTCAGGTCGGCAAAACCGCTTTCAACCATGGTGGGGGTATTGGGCAGCGTGGCTGTGCGTTTGGGCGCCAGCAGGCCCAGTGCGTGCAGCTTGCCTGCCTGAATGTGGGGCAGCACCTCGGGCAGTACGGCAAACAGCATGTCTACATTGCCGGCCAATGTGTCGTTGACGGCGGGTGCACCGCCCTTGTAGGGCACATGCAGCATTTGTGCGTGGGTGCGGGTTTCAAACATCAGCGCGGCAAGGTGCTGGGGGCTGCCGTCGCCGGAAGAGGCAAAGGTCAGCTTGCCGGGCGCTGTCTTGGCAGCGCTCACCACCGCGGCCACGCTGGGAAATTTCTGCTTGTCTTTGACCACGAGCACCATGGGCTGGTTTACCAGCTTGCTGATGGGGGCGAAGTCGGCCTCGGGGTCATAGGGCAAAGATTTGAAAATGCTCTTGTTGGTGGTCAGAAACGATGCCGGTGAGACCATGAGCGTGTAGCCATCAGCGGCAGAGCGTGCCACGGCGGGCGTGCCAATCTGGCCGGATGCACCTGCGCGGTTATCCACCACAAAAGGCTGCTTGAGTTCTGCCGCCAGCTTCTGGCCCACGACACGGGCAATCATGTCGGCGCTGCCGCCAGCGGGCAGGGCAACGATGACTTTGACCGAGCGTTCGGGGTAGGCATTCTGCGCCTGGGCCGTGATGGCAAAACCTGCGGCCAGCGCACAGGCCAGGCCGGTGCGGGCCGTGGTATGGGTGGCATGGCGAAGATGGCTGTGGGTAATGGCGCGAACAGTCGAGGCGCGAACGGGTTGGAACAACATGCGATCCCTCTTTTCATCAAGATATGCACCGCTTTGGTGATGGCTGCAGTGCGTACCTTGATGATGAGCAAGCCCTGTGCCAGCTGCCTTGGCGTTTAGCCTGATGGGAAAGATGCTGTTTGCGCAGTCGCCGCGAAAGTGGCATGCGTGAAGAGCCCCAAAAAACTCAGTTCTCAGAACTCAGTTCTCAGGGCTGCGTGGCGGCTGCAGATAGATGGCATCCGACCATGTGGCCACCCAGCGCGGGCGAAAGACCACGAATACCGCCGTCAGCATGCCGGTGGTCACGCCATCGGCCCAGGCCATGAGCCAGCGGGCCATGCGCGAGAGGTCTTCATTGATATTGGGCAGCACATGGCCGGCCCATTGGCCCAGCAAAGAGGCGACAAACAGACACAGAACTGTGCCGAAAAAGCCGCGCAAAAGAATAAATACAAAAATGTTATGCCAGCACCAGCGGCGCATTGCCGCGCCCCAGAGCATGGCCAGTGTGGCTGGCACCAGTCCTTGCCAAACCACCATGCCCAGCGCTTCTGATACATCCAGTGCTGGCGCTAATGCAAAAGCAATAGCGCCCACCGCAAGCAGCACGGGTACTGCAAGCGGCCAGCCTATTAAAAGCACGACCAGCGGTGCACCAGACCAGTGCAACTGCAGCGGCATCTGGTGCAGCGCCGGCAAGGCCCAGACCCAGGGCAGCAGCACCAGGCTGGCAAACAGTGGCGTGAGCAGAGGTGACAGCACCGGGTCTTGCATGCCGCCTGGCCCAGGTCGGCTGCCCAGCATGCGCCAGGGGCGGCAGAGCAGGGACAGAGACAGGGCCAGTAAGGCAAGGGCGGCTTCAAGAAACATGGAGGCGGGTCAGATCAGGTTCTGCCGCCATCTTGCCCCGTCTGCATTAGCAGCGCCTTAATAGCCTTGTTGCTCTATTGCAGGGCTTGTCAGGCATGTGCCGGTGCTTTTGCCTTGAGCGGCTGGCCCAGACTGCGAAGCACATCACGCACCATTTGCGCGCGGTCCTTGGGGTTTTCCAGTTCTTTTTCGATACGCAGCTTTTCGTTGCCCGCCAGCTTGATGTGCTTATTCTTCTGAATCAGATGAATGATATTCATCGGGTCAATGGGCGGCTGCGGCTTGAAGGTGATGTTGATGACGCCGGGCGCGGCATCCACCTTGATCACGCCGTAAGGCTGGCTCAGAACGCGCAGGCGGTGTACATCGATGAGGGTCTGGGCCTGGGGCGGCAGCTTGCCAAAGCGATCCACGATTTCTTCGAGCAGGGTGTCGATCTGATCGGCCGTCTTGGCCGTGGCCAGCTTTTTATAGAAAGACAGGCGCAGATGCACATCGCCGCAGTAGTCGTTGGGCAACAGTGCCGGCGCATGCAGATTGATATCGGTCGATGCTGACAGGGGGGAGAGCAGGTCGGGCTCTTTGCCAGCCTTCAGGCTGCGCACGGCTTCGGACAGCATTTCGTTGTAGAGCTGAAAGCCCACTTCCAGCATATTGCCGCTCTGGTTTTCTCCCAGTACCTCGCCCGCACCGCGAATTTCCAGGTCATGCATGGCCAGATAGAAACCGCTGCCCAGCTCCTCCATCTGCTGAATGGCCTCCAGCCGCTGCTGGGCCTGCTTGGTCAGGCCGTCCAGGTCCGGCACCATCAGATAGGCATAGGCTTGATGGTGGCTGCGGCCCACACGGCCACGCAGCTGATGCAGCTGGGCCAGGCCGAACTTGTCTGCGCGGCTGATGAGGATGGTGTTGGCGCTAGGAACATCGATACCGGTTTCGATAATCGTCGAGCACAGCAGAATGTTGTAGCGCTGGGCCACAAAGTCGCGCATCACGCGTTCGAGCTCGCGCTCGGGCATCTGGCCGTGGGCCACGGCAATGCGGGCCTCGGGCAAGATTTCTTCCAGCTTTTGCTTGCGGTTCTCGATGGTGTCGACTTCGTTGTGCAGAAAGTAAACCTGCCCGCCACGCTTGAGTTCACGCAGCACAGCTTCGCGGATGACGCCGGTGCCTTCGTTGCGCACAAAGGTCTTGATGGCCAGACGGCGTTGCGGTGCAGTGGCAATCACCGATAGATCGCGCAAACCTTCCAGTGCCATGCCCATGGTGCGGGGAATGGGGGTGGCCGTCAGCGTCAAGATGTCCACCTCGGCGCGCATGGCCTTCATGGCTTCCTTGTGGCGCACGCCAAAGCGGTGCTCCTCGTCGATGATGAGCAGGCCCAGATTCTTGAACTGGGTGGATTCGGACAGCAGCTTGTGCGTGCCAACCACGATGTCCACCGTGCCATCGGCAATGCCCTTGATGGCAGCGGTAATCTCTTTGCCCGAGCGAAAGCGCGAAACCTCGGCCACCTTGATAGGCCACTTGGAAAAGCGATCGACCAGTGTCTGGTAATGCTGCTCGGCCAGCAGCGTGGTGGGTGCCAAAAACGCCACTTGCTTGCCGCCCATGGCGGCCACAAAGGCCGCGCGCAGGGCGACCTCGGTCTTGCCAAAGCCCACATCGCCGCAGACCAGGCGGTCCATGGGCTGGGGTGAAATCATGTCCTGAATTACGGCATGAATGGCGGCGTTCTGGTCGGCGGTTTCTTCAAAGCCGAAGTCAGCCACAAACTGCTCGTAGTCCGCTGTTGGGAAGCGGAAGGCATGGCCCTGGCGCGCCGCACGGCGGGCGTAGATGTTGAGCAGCTCGGCGGCCGAGTCGCGCACCTGCTCGGCGGCCTTGCGCTTGGCCTTTTCCCATTGCGAGCCGCCCAGTTTGTGCAAAGGGGCGTCGTCAGGCGAGACGCCGGTGTAGCGACTGATGTAGTGCAACTGGCTCACGGGCACATAGAGCACGGCGCTGGCGGCGTACTCCAGGTGCAGAAACTCCTGTAGCGCAGGGGTGCCGTCGGGGTTTTTCTGGCCCATGTCCATATTGATGAGGCCACGGTAGCGGCCAATGCCGTGGTCGGAGTGGACGATGGGGTCGCCCACTTTCAGCTCAGACAAGTCCTTGATCAGCGCCTCTACATCGCTGACTTGCTCCTGCCTGCGGCGGCGGCGCCCCGTGGGGCTGGTGGCGAACAGTTCGGTTTCAGTGACAAAGTCCAAGCCTTCTTCCACCCAGGCAAAGCCGTTCATCAAGCCTGAGGTGGCTATGCCGATTTTTTCCGTCGTATCGGTCTGGAACTCGGCCAGCGAATCAAACACTGGCGGGTTGACACCCGAGGCACGGAAAAAGTCCAGCAGGCTTTCACGTCTGCCATCCGATTCGGCAAGAAGCAGCACCCGGCTTGCGGAAGCTGCTATATGTTTTTGCAGCTTGGCGAGCGGATCTTCGGCACCGCGAACGACGGACAAGTCCGTGAGTTTCTGAAAAATGGCGCTGTCGGCCACATCTTCGGTGCCGGGACGCAGGGCCAGCTGGGCATGCTCTTTGCTGCGGGTGTAGAACTGCTCGGAGGTCAGGAACAGCGTCTCAGGCGGCAGGGCAGGGTGGTCAGGGTCGCCTTGCACCAGACGGTAGCGGTCCTTGGTGTCTTGCCAAAAACGCTGAAAGGCGGGCTCCAGATCACCGTGCAGCACCACTGTGGCTTCGTCGCCCAGATAGTCAAACACCGTCGCGGTTTCATCAAAGAACAGCGGCAGGTAGTACTCGATACCGGCCGTGGCAATGCCCAGGCCCATGTCTTTGTAGACACGGCTGCGCGTGGGGTCGCCTTCCAGCATTTCGCGCCAGCGGCTGCGGAACTTGGCGCGCGCGTCCTCATCCATGGGAAATTCGCGACCGGGCAGCAGGCGCACTTCGGGTACGGGGTAGAGGCTGCGCTGGCTGTCCGGGTCAAAAGTGCGGATGGAGTCGATTTCGTCATCGAACAGATCGACGCGATATGGCACTTGCGAGCCCATGGGGAACAAGTCGATCAGGCCCCCACGCACCGCATATTCACCATGGCTGACCACTTGCGACACATGCTGATAGCCCGCCAGCGTGAGCTGGGCCTTGAGCTTGGCTTCATCGAGCTTTTGCCCGCTTTTGAATTCAAAGGTGTAGCCCGCCAGAAAAGACGGAGGGGCCAGTCGGTACAGCGCCGTGGTGGCGGGCACGATGACCACATCGGCCCCATGCTCCTTATCGCGCTGGTTGATGCGCCACAGGGCGGCCAGTCGCTCGCTGATCAAGTCTTGGTGCGGCGAGAAACCGTCGTAAGGCAGGGTTTCCCAGTCGGGAAACAGGGCGCAGCGCAGATCCGGCGCGAAGAAGGCCATTTCTTCCATCAGGCGGCGTGCATCGGACGCATCAGCCGTGACGATGGCGATCACGCGGCCATCGCTCTTCTCGCGCTCGCCCAGCTTGGCCAGCAGCAGTGCATCGGCGCTGCCTGTGGGGCGGGGCAGGTGAAAGCGTTTACCAGGAGTGAGCTTGGGCAGTTGCATGGTTTTCACAGACGAGCAGATGCAGCCGGGCACAGGCGCTGGCTGCATGCGTTAAAACGGGGACAGATTAAGTGCAGGCGAGTTTGCCCCTCAAGGGCTTGGCTCACAGGCCAGTCAGCACAGGACTGACGCTTGGCGACACATTCACTCAAAATGGGGGCACCTCTCGGTGATGCAAGCCGAAAGCAGTGCCAAAGATTTGGCGGATCCGCTTTCGGGCGAAACAGTAATTTTAAAATAGAGCGCATGACAGATCGGTTTTTCTCGCCTGAGTCCATGCCGGACGCCAAGGCAAACGCTGCTGCAGCGTCTTCATCTCTGGTGGCCGTGCCGCGCTGCTGGGCGCTGATTCCCTGCGCGGGCGTGGGCTCACGAGCTATGGCCGCCGATGCTCCGGCGCCTGAGCTGCCAAAGCAATACCAGAGCGTGGCGGGCCAGCCCATGGTCATGCACACGCTGGCGGCCATGCTGCAGGTTGCGTGCATGCACCAGGTGCTGGTCGTTGTCTCGCCAGCCGACACCTTTTGGCAAGCGCGTGCCCTTGAAAGCCGACTTGCCGTGGCCCCGTGCGGCGGCGCAACCCGTGCCGAGACGGTGACCAACGGCCTGCAAGAGCTGCTGCGCATGGGAGCAAGCCCTGATGACTGGGTGTTGGTGCATGATGCGGCGCGCTGTCTGGTGACGGGTGCACAGGTCAACATGCTGATGGATGCCTGCTTGCCCGATACGGTGGGTGGCCTGTTGGCGCTGAAGTTGCCCGACACGCTGAAACAGCAATCGACAGACAGGGGGGCAGCCCGTGTGGCGCAGACGGTAGACCGCAGCGATAAATGGCTGGCGCAGACGCCGCAGATGTTTCGCATCGGCGCGCTGTTGGCAGCCTTGCAGGCGGCGGGCGATGCGGTGACGGACGAAGCCAGCGCCATGGAACTGGCAGGCCACGCACCACTCCTGGTGCCCGGCGGTGCGCAGAACTTTAAGGTGACCTATCCCGACGATTTTGCGTTGGCTGAGGCCGTGCTGATGCAGCGCCGGGTTGCTCGCTAAGCGTCGTGCTAGGCACTGATTAATATCAAATTGATAGCTGATGGCGCTTTATTTACAAGCGCTGGGAAAGGATTTTGTATGAATTTTCGTATTGGTGAAGGCTGGGATGTGCATGCGCTGGTGCCGGGCCGCAAGCTGATTCTGGGTGGCGTGGAAGTGCCTCACACCCTGGGCCTGCTGGGTCATTCCGATGCAGACGTGCTGCTGCACGCGATTACCGACGCGCTGTTTGGCGCGGCGGCGCTGGGTGATATTGGCCGCCATTTCTCGGATACCGACCCGCAGTTCAAGGGTGCAGACTCAGCCGTGCTGCTTGCCGAGGCCGTGCGCCGCGTGCGTGCCAAGGGCTTTGAGATCGGCAATGTCGACAGCACCATCGTGGCGCAAGCGCCCAAGCTGGCACCGCATATCGAGAAGATGCGTGAGCGCATTGCCCAAGTGCTGGCGCTGGAGGTGGATCAGGTCAACGTGAAGGCCAAGACGGCTGAGAAGATGGGCCCGGTAGGCCTGCAGCAGGCCATGGAGGCGCGGGCGGTGGTCTTGCTTTACAAGGCTTGAGCCGGTGGCGGCCTTGCAGGCTCAAGCCTCGTAAAGGCCGTCTTCATCCTTTTTGTCACGCGGCAGATTGCGTTTGACCTGAGGGCGCTGCAGGCGCTGCTCGGGGGCGGCGCTGGCCGTTACTCCCATGGCGCGCTGCAACTGCAGGTGGGCAACCAGCCCGCCTGTGGATGAGTTGGACAGTGCAAACATGCCCCCCATGCGCTGCACTGTTTTATCGACGATAGACAGGCCCAGTCCCGCGCCAGCGGCAGCTGTGCGGGCCGTGTCGCCCCGGAAGAAGGGCTGCGTCAGGCTGGAAATTTGCTCGGGCGGCACGCCCTTGCCGTGGTCGCGGATGCGGATGACCACCCATTTTTCGCTCTCTTTGGCAATCACATCCACTTCCGTGGTGTCGGTCGATGGCGTCTTGCCATAGCGGCGGGCATTCTCAAACAGGTTGGAGATGACGCGGGCCAGTTCCACCTCGTCGGCCAGAACGTAGAGGTCATCGGGCACGTTCATGGTGATCTGCAGCTCGCGGTGATCTTGCACCGCATAGACGCAGGATGCGACCACTGCATTCAAATCCACAGGGCTGAGCATGACGCGATGGTCGGGGCGGGCGTAGTCCAGGAATTTGTCGATGGTGGCGTCCAGCTGCACGATGTCGGCCACCATGTGTTCGCGCGCCACGTCGTCATACACGCTCATTTCCGTTTCAAGGCGCAGGCGCGCCAGCGGCGTGCGCAGGTCGTGGGAGATACCGGCCAGCATCACGGCGCGGTCTTGCTCCAGCTTGGCCAGCTTTTTGGCCATGCGGTTGAAGCCGATATTGACCTCGCGGATTTCGCTGGTCACGGCTTCTTCGTCGAGATGGCTGGCGTCGAAGTCACCCTCGCGCACTCGATTGGCGGCATAGGACAGTTGTTTGAGCGGCCGGTTGATCAGCCGCGCAATGGCAGCCGCCCCCGTGAGCGAGAGCAGGGCCGCTGTCATCAGCCAGATCAGCCATGTCTGCCCGCTGGCGGGGGTAAAGCGCGACTGGTCCATCAACATCCAGTTGCGGTCCCCGTTGATGGTGAAACCTACCCACAGGCCTTGCTCTCCATTCACGCTGCGCGCCACCACCGTGCCGTACCCTAGGCGGGTGGTGAGTTCTTCGGTCAGCTTCTGGCCCAGCGAGTTTTGCTCCAGCAGTTCAAACGTGTCACCGGGCTCGCGCGGCAAGATACGCACGCCTTCCTGATCCGCCATGGTCTTGATGAGCGAAACGCGGTTGATGGCGTCTGAGTGCTCCAGCGCCGCGCGGCTGAGGTTGACCATGGAGGCGACTTGCTTGGCCGTTTGCAGGGTGCGGGGCTCAAAGTCCAGGGCTCTCAGCGTTTGCAGCCAGGCCAGAATGCTGCCGACCAGCAGCAGGGCCAGCAGGCAGAAGGTGCGCCAGAAGAGATTCAGGCCCAATGGGGAACGCGCCGTGGTGCGCCGCTCGTACTCCAGAGGTACGGGGCTGGTGGCATCGGGTGGCGTGTCGTTGAAAGCACTCATGGGCAGCAAAGCTGAAAATAAACTGAACCCAAGCGTACGCGCAAACGGCAGGGCAAGGGTTACGGGTTGTCCAAAAAGAGCGGTTCTTGTTTCAGATATTTAACGAAACCAGCTCTTTGGCGGCTCTCAATGCAACAAGCCGCCCAAAGAGGCGGCTTGTTGCGCATGGTCAATTTGCGCCAGGCAGAGTCGATTAGTTCATGCCATCGGGTACGAACACATAGCCAACGCCCCAGACGGTCTGGATATAGCGCGGTGCCGCAGCGTCTTCCTCAATCAGCTTGCGCAGACGGGAGACTTGCACATCCAGACTGCGGTCAAAGGGCTCAAATTCGCGGCCTCGGGCCAACAGGGCCAGCTTTTCACGCGACAGCGGCTGGCGTGGGTGGCGTACCAACGCCTTGAGCATGGCGAATTCGCCCGTGGTCAGTGGCAGCTCTTCACCATTCTTTTGCAGCACGCGGGTGCCCAGGTCAAAGGTGAAGGGGCCAAAGGTTGCGACTTCGTTATCGCCAGACGGTGCACCGGGTGCTTCTTGAGGCGGGCGGCGGCGCAGCACGGCGTGAATACGGGCCAGCAATTCGCGGGGGTTGAAGGGCTTGCCCAGATAGTCATCGGCACCGACTTCAAGACCCACGATTCGGTCAACGTCTTCACCCTTGGCGGTCAGCATGATGATGGGCGTGCGGTCGTTGGCGGCACGCAGGCGGCGGCAGATGGACAGGCCGTCTTCGCCGGGCATCATCAGATCGAGCACGATCAGATCGACAGTTTCGCGCAGCAGGATGCGGTTGAGCGCCTTGCCGTCCTCGGCAATCATGATCTCGAAACCTTCCTGTGTCAGATAGCGGCGCAGCAGGTCGCGGATACGGGCATCGTCATCCACCACGAGGATCTTGTCAGTGCGGTTGTTTGTCGTTGCCATGATCTTCCTTAGAGATTTATTTGTAACAGTGGCATTGTTATCGCTTGCCGCAAAAAATCCAGTGAAAAGAGGCTGACTCTTGCCAGTTGTTACGAATGTTGCGTTTGTAATTAGAACAATAAATGTTTCTTGTTGAACTTTCTATTGGAATAGCGGTCAATGTATCAATCATTGTTCTGTTTGTGATGTTAGTTGGTGATGTTCGTACAAGAAGTCGCACCGATTGCTGACAGGCGGTAAAAATCGCAATCCACGGATGCAGCAAATTTCATGTGTATCTTCATGGATTGATTTATTTCCAAGGGTGAACCGTATGAATCAGAATTTCAAACCATTGTCTTCGTCCCGATTCACCGCAGCGGCTGTGCTGCTGGCAGCGGCTTGTGCAGGTGGCAATGTCTGGGCGCAGAGCGCGGTGGCAGGTGAAAAACCTGTGAATGTGGCCCAGCTGTCGGCACAGGGCACGGTTGAAGTACGCCAGGACTGGATGACGGCTACTTTGTCTGCCACCAAGGATGGGCGAGATGCGGCCACTGTGCAGACCCAGTTGCAGAAGCTGGTGGAGGCGGCAATGACCACGCTGCGTCGCGATGCGAAAAACGGCGAAATGGAGCTGAGCACGGGCAACTTCTCCATCTCGCCGCGCTACGGCAACAGCGGCAAGGTAGAGGGCTGGCAGGGGCAGGCCGACATCGTGCTGCAGGGCCGAGACTTTGTGCGTATTACGCAAGCGGCGGCCAAGGTGCAGGACATGACGCTGGCCAGCACGGGCTTTGGCTTGTCGCGTGAAGCTCGAGAAAAAGTGGAGGGCGAAGCCCAGGCCAAGGCGATCGAGAATTTCCGTCAGCGCGCTGCGGCGATCTCCAAGAGCTTTGGCTTTGCGGGTTACAGCCTGCGCGAGGTGAACGTGAACAGCAATGGGGGCGGCATGCGCCCCATGCCCAGCCCGCGCATGATGAGCATGGCCAAGGCCAGCTATGCCGATGCGGCGCCCGTGTCGGTGGAGGCCGATCGTGCTGAGGTGACGGTCAGCGTCGGCGGCTCGATTCAGATGCAGTGAACGGTGAGCTGATATGAAAAAAGGAGCTGCTGACGCAGCTCCTTTTTGATTTTCATCAGCTAATAGCTTTGAAGTGCAATCAAATCAAGCGGTAGCTGCTATTGATTTGATACTCTTACGCGCTGTGGGTTGCAGTCTTACTGAGCTGCCCAGCCGCCATCCATGTTCCAGGCCACGCCGCGCACATTGCCGGCAGCTGCAGAGCAGAAGAAGACGGCCAGTTCACCCAGTTCTTCGGGGGTGGTGAATTGCTGCGACGGCTCCTTCTCGCCCAGCAGCAGTTTGGTGGCTTCTTCGTTACTGATGCCCTGTGCAGCGGCCTTGGCATCCACCTGTTTTTGTACCAGCGGTGTCAGCACCCAGCCGGGGCAGATGGCGTTGCAGGTCACGCCGGTGGTGGCGTTTTCCAGCGCGGTCACCTTGGTCAGGCCCACAACGCCGTGCTTGGCGGCGACATAGGCTGATTTTTCAGCTGAGCCCACCAGTCCGTGCACCGACGCCACGTTGATGATGCGGCCCCAATTGGCCTGCTGCATGGCGGGCAGTGCCAGTCGGGTGGTGTGGAAGGCGCTGCTGAGGTTGATGGCCATGATGGCATCCCATTTTTCGACTGGGAAGTCCTGAATCTTGGCCACATGCTGGATGCCAGCGTTGTTGACCAGAATGTCGACGCGGCCGAACTCGGCTGCCGCGTATTTCATCATGGCTTCAATCTCTGCAGCCTTGCTCATGTCGGCGCCGTGATAGCCGACTTTGATGCCTGCGGCCTTACCGGCCTCCAGCACCTGTGCGCGAGGGGCTTCGACATCGCCAAAGCCATTGAGAACAATATTGGCGCCCTGACGAGCCAGTGCGACTGCGATACCGAGGCCGATTCCGCTGGTCGATCCTGTCACGAGAGCGGTTTTGCCTTTCAACATGGACATATAAGGTCTCCGAATGAATTACGATGCGACGACAGCCATTATCGGCCCCGGCTTTCAAAGTGCGCTCTCCATGAATCAACCTACGCTGAATTACGTATCGTGTCCCGGAGCTTCTGCAGTGGCTCCCACCTGGGCCAGTGCCCAGCGCAGAAAAGAGATCGAGGCCGTGCCCGAAGGCATGCACCGTATGGCGTACTGGGAGTGGAACAACACCGGAAATGCCGCTCATCCCCATGTCATCGTCTGCGTGCACGGCCTCTCGCGTCAAGGGCGTGATTTTGATGTGCTGGCGACCACCCTCAGCCGCTTTGCCCGCGTGATATGCCCCGATGTGGCGGGTCGTGGCGAGAGCGACTGGCTGGCTGACCCCATGGCTTATCAGGTACCGATGTATGCCGCCGACATGCTGGCGCTGCTGGCCCAGTTGCATGTGCAGGCACCGATCGAGACGCTGGACTGGGTGGGCACTAGCATGGGCGGGCTGATTGGCATGGGCATCACCGGCCAGCCCGGTCTACCGCTGCCTGTTCCAGTGCGGCGCATGGTGCTCAACGATGTGGGGCCGGCCATTGAGTGGGCATCGCTGGAACGCATTGGCTCTTATGTGGGCAAAAGCTTGCACTTTCCCAACTTTGAGAGCGCCGCAGCCGCCATGCGTCAGATATCTGAGGGTTTTGGGCCGCATACCGACGAGCAGTGGAGCTCTCTCTCGCAAGCCATGGTCAAACCGGATCCGCAAGGCGGCGTCGTGCTTCATTACGACCCGAAAATATCCGTACCCATGGTCTTGATGACCCGTGAGACGGCGCAGGCGGGAGAGACCTTGCTCTGGCAGCTGTATGACCAAATTCAGGCACAAGTTTTGCTAATACGTGGTGCAGATTCCGACCTGCTCTCTGCAAGTACTGCTCAGGCCATGGCGCGACGCGGCCCCAAGGCGCATTGCACGGAACTGGAAGGCGTAGGCCATGCTCCAACGCTGGTCGCGCCGGGGCAGGTGGCGTTGATACGAAAGTTTTTACAAGGGGAGAAGGGTTTGCCAGCAAGCATCAGTCTTGCACAGCAAGCTCAAGAGGAAGCTGAATGAAGACCAGCGATAACGCAACTCAAGTCTCTGACGCCGCGCCCAAGATTTCGGAGCCGACGCCGCATCTGATCATGGCCACCTCGGAAATGCTTCCCGAGCAGGCCAATGCACTGGAGCGTGCGCGTGTCTTTGCCGAGCCGCTGATTGCTGGCGAAGTCATGGAGACCGGGGAGAACACCCTGGCACATGCCGATGCGGTGGCTGCCATTCTCAAGAAGATTGGCGGCTCTGAAACCATGCAGGCTGCCATCTATCTGGTGCATGCCAGTGTGCACCTGAACAAGCCGCAGGAAGTCATTGCCAAGGCCTTTGGCGATAACTTCGCGACTTTGGCGGTGGAGACCATCAAGCTCATCCGCGTGCAGCAGCAAGCGCGAGATGCCGAGTTGAGCACCCAGCATGTGGACGGTATTGCGACTCAGACCGAAAACGTGCGCAAGATGCTGCTAGGTTTCTCGCGTGATCTGCGTGTGGTGTTGTTGCGCTTGGCATCGCGTCTACAGACGCTGCGCTATTACGCAGCTGAAAAAAGCGTGGTTTCGCCCAGCATTGCGCGTGAGGCGCTGTATGTCTTTGCGCCACTGGCCAATCGCCTGGGCATCTGGCAGATCAAGTGGGAGCTGGAAGATCTGTCTTTCCGCTTTCTGGAGCCAGACACCTATCGCCAGATTGCCCGCCTATTAGATGAGAAGCGGGTAGAGCGAGAAGTCTATATGGAGCAGATGCGCGGCCGACTTGAATCTGATTTACGCGCTCACAGCATCAGCGCTTCAGTACAGGGCCGCCCCAAGCATATCTATAGCATTGCCAAGAAGATGCGTGGCAAGTCGTTAAGCTTTGATCAGCTCTTCGACATTCGCGCCATGCGCGTCATCGTGCCTACGGTCAAGGACTGCTATGCAGCGCTGTCCTGGGTGCATGAGCAATTTACACCGCTGGAAAAAGAGTTTGACGACTACATCGCCAAGCCTAAGCCCAACGGCTACCAGTCCTTGCACACTGTGGTCCGCGACGAAACCGGGCGCACGATTGAAATTCAGATTCGCACGCAAGCCATGCACGACCACGCCGAACATGGCGTGGCGGCACACTGGGCATACAAGGAAGCGGGCACCAAGGGCTACGCGGGCGTATCAGCTTCGAGTGAATACGACGCGAAGATTGCCGTGCTACGCCAGTTGCTGGCCTGGGGCAGCGATCTGACAGGATCCGCGCAGCGCGGCCTGTTTGAAGACCGCATCTATGTGCTGACTCCTGATGCCGCCGTGATTGAGCTGCCACAGGGCGCTACGCCGGTGGACTTTGCTTACTCCGTACACACAAGCCTGGGTCATCGCTGCCGCGGTGCACGGGTTGATGGAGTCATGGTGCCGCTCAACACGGCGCTGGAAAGCGGGCAGACCGTAGAGATCAACACCGCCAAAGAAGATCGTCCCTCGCGGGACTGGCTCAATGCGGACCTGGGTTACCTGGTCAGCAACCGTGCCAAGGCCAAGGTGCGTGCCTGGTTCAATGCTCAAGCCACGCATGAGACCGTGTCGCGTGGTCGAGAATCTGTTGAGAAGCTGCTGCAGCGCGAAGGCAAGACGGCTGTCAAGCTGGAAGATCTGGCAGGGTTGCTTGGCTTCAAATCTGCCGACTCATTATTTGAAGTGGTTGGCAAAGACGAGTACTCGCTGCGTAATATTGAAGCCGTACTGCGCCCCAGCGAAGATGTGCCGGAGGAAGAGCCCTTCACCCCGGTGCGCAAGGCGCGAGGCCATGACTCATCCAGAGGTGGAGTTCTGGTTGTGGGGGTCGACTCCCTCATGACGCAACTGGCCAAGTGCTGCAAGCCTGCGCCACCCGATGACATCGGCGGCTTTGTGACCCGTGGCAAGGGCGTGAGCGTGCACCGCTGCGATTGCAGCAACTTCCGCGAGATGGCAGCCAAAAGTCCTGAGCGCGTAATCGAAGTTGATTGGGGTCAACCCAAGAATGCAGACAAGGGCGGTCCGGTCTATCCCGTCGATGTCGCCGTAGAAGCCGCTGACCGGCAAGGCCTGCTGCGCGATATCTCGGACGTGTTTGCGCGAGAGAAGACCAATGTCATCGGTGTGCAGACTCAGTCCGTCAAGGGCACTGCCTGGATGACATTCACGGTAGAGGTCGCTGACTCCGGGCGTCTGAACAAGGTGCTGGGCATTGTGGCCAATGTATCGGGAGTGCGCTCGGCAAGACGACGCTGATTGCCATCATGGACAAGAAAGTTTTCGCTCTCAAAAAATGAGTGAAAAACCCGTGCTACAATTGCTTCATCAACGAAACAGGCGCGTAGCTCAGCTGGTTAGAGCACCACCTTGACATGGTGGGGGTCGTTGGTTCGAGTCCAATCGCGCCTACCAAATAAAGCAAGCTAAACCAGGGCTTGCAGCAGAAGTGCCCGCTAACAAGCGGGCATTTTTGTTTCCAGAGTACGGAACAAGTACGGAAAACATTCCCAGACTTGGGTGCTCAAGGGCGTACTTTTCAGCACAAAAAGTGTCGCAATTACCCCACCAATTTGCGTGCTCGCATTCCATAAATCCAGTGCCTTTTTCCTCTAGGTGTGCGTGTAGCTCACACCGGGGTGATTCAACGCGCAAAAAAAGCTCGGCTGTTTGACAACGGTACTAGCCTTGCCCAAGCAAGTCGCCAATGGTTCTGCTCGATCGATTTGAAGAGTAGAACAAGCGCAGTGTGATTGCGATCGAAACTCAGGACTTCGACGAGCAAGTGGTCAGAACAACCAAAAAGGCAGTGCAGTTGCTGAACTGCCATCAATTGAATGGTTCGACCTCCTCTGTCAATTTCTCTGCAATTTCAAGACGGTCATAACCGATGAAACTTCATAGGTTGCCTTGGTATTTTCAGGATAAACCATGAATTATCATAGGTTATGAATTCCTTCTACACACCCGATGAACTTGAGGCGGAGCTAGGTGAACAGCTTCGCGCCGAGCGCCTTCGACAAAATCTAACAATGCACGATGTCGCCCTCAGAGCCGGAATTTCAGAGCAAACAATTCGTTCGTTAGAGAACGGCTCCGGTGGGCGGTTGAATTCGTTCATTCGGCTGATGAAGGCTCTTGGCAAAGAGGAATGGCTTGGAACATTTCGCCCTGCGGTGCGTATCAGCCCTATGGATATAGTCAAGCGTGCGGGGAAGCGGCGCCTGCGAGCCACACGCAGTGTTCTTTGACAAACCGCCTCAAAGAAGGATTGTTAATTTCCACGCAAATCTGACCCACCGGGGGCTAGT
>NZ_JABBCQ020000014.1 GCF_012844455.2 Comamonas suwonensis
TTTGCCTCTCAACAGGTGCGCGCTGGGGCGAAGCTGAAAGCCTTGAAATTCAGCATCTAAGGAACGGACAACTGCAATTTGCGGGTACCAAATCAGGCAAGGTTCGTGCTTTACCTATTTCTTCTGAGCTGTCGGACGAGCTGAACGCTCACCACGACCCGATGGAAACAGGACACAGGCTCTTTGCTCCTTGCTACTCTGCTTTCAGAGAGGGCATCGAACGAGCCAATATTCACCTGCAGGAAGGTCAGCTCACCCATGTCTTGCGCCACACCTTCGCATCGCACTTCATGATGAATGGCGGAAACATTCTGGTTTTGCAACGCAGCTTGGGGCACGCCAACCTCACGATGACCATGCGCTATGCGCATTTAGCGCCAGATCATCTACTAGAGGTTGTTCGCTTCAATCCGCTCCAAAGGGCTTCTGTCACAACTTAGTTGCACGAATAAAAGTTGTAGCCGACGCAATGGAAGTAGCAACAACACCTGCAAAAACTACTTGAAGCATAAAAATCGCGCAGACTGCAAGTCCCAACTCTAGCAAGCGCTTCTCTTTGTACATTGCTCGCAAAAAAAGTAGCGGAATTCTGAATCGAGGCACACCAGACTCGTGAAGCTGCTTCTGCTGCTGTCTAGCCCATGGCACTAAACCCGGGAAAAGTTCTGCAAAGAAAATAGAAATATTTGCATATGCAGCATAGAAAAATAGAAAAACAAAAGAGAAGAAAGCAAATGTCGGCCAAAAATTCCCGAAATCAAACTTCAGAAAATTAAGCTTGCTGCCTGTAATCAATGCCATCGAGGCCAGGAAAACCTGAGGCGTCAAATTACGTAAAAAATTTAAGTAATGAGTGCGAGCTTCGCGGAGCCACTCTGACAGGGGAAGAGCAGGAGCTGGTATCTGATCCATGTAGTCTCCAAATTGCACAAGAGCAACTCAGGCTAGTGAGTTCCCTACACTTTGATCGACAGCAGCCGCAAGAACTTAAGCAGCGTTGACACTTGGTTGACAGCCTCAATAGAAAACGGGCTACGATTTCTCGTAACCCGTTGATATTGCTGGTAGGGCGTGACAGACTTGAACTGTCGACCAAAGGATTATGAGTCATGATAGCTTAGCTAATACTGGATTTCACTGGATTTTAAATTTTATCATAACTTGTTGATTTTAAACATTTAATTTTCCAACGCAATCCAGCAGCATCCAGTATCATCGAAAAAAATTCCGGAACCAAACCGGAACCAGGAATCGCCCTTCAATGACTACGACCCAGACTCCAGGCCAGATTTTTCAAGCTTTACCTGCCGGAAAATTCGCCACGCTCGCAAAAATAAGTCCACGCGGAGCACTGCTGCTTCGCAAGCTCAAAAATGGCAGCGGCATGTTCTATTGGCGATCAGAGCACAACGGAAAAGAGCTACGCGAGCCAATCGGCGCGTTTGACACGTCAGCACCGCCAAAGAGCATCAAGCCAACAGAACGCGGCTATTCATTCAGTGCTGCCGTCAGAGCTGCTGAAGTTCTCTCTACACAGCATCTTGGCAACATTGACGGTGGCGGCTACCAAAGCCTCAAGAAAGCTAAGAAAAAAGAGCTGGCTCAGGCGCGGGAAAGAGCACAAGAGCTGGAAGAGCAAACGCTTGAGAAGCTGCTGCTGGCCTACTGTGACTATCTCCAAAATCTCGGAAAAATCTCTCACCAAGAGGCAAGGAATGTGCTGCGGCTCCACGTCATAGAAGCATTTCCGAAGCTTGCCAGATCGCCAGCATCGCAGATCACTACCGAGCAAGTTGCTGATGTGATGCGCAGACTGATACAGGATGGCAAGCGCCGCAGTGCGAACAAGCTGAGAAGCTATATGCGCGCCGCCTTCCAGTGTGCGAAGTCTGCCAAGACCAATCCCAGCATTCCGCTGAGCTTCAAAAGCTTTGCGATTTCCATCAATCCAGTCTCAGACACAACGCCGGACCCGCAAGGCAACCAAGCCGACAAAAATCCCATCAACTTTTTTGGACTGCAGAGGTACTGGAAGCACATCAATAGTCAGAACGACTACCGCAGCGCCCTGCTACGTTTTCATTTGGCAACTGGCGGTCAGCGCATAGCTCAACTGCTGCGACTCACCAATGCAGACATTCATAGTGACCACATCGTTCTGCATGATCCAAAGGGACGAACCGGCCAGCGGGCTCGTACACATGTGGTTCCTCTCACCAACGTGGCGCGCCTTGCCCTTGAGCAATGCCGTGCGCCCGGTGAATTTGCTTTCACCAGCGATGGCGGAAAGACTCATTTAACGGGAACCACGCTGAGTGCATGGGCGCAAGCTGCTGCAGCCGAAGCCGGTCTTGCAGACTTTCAAGCTAAGCAAATCCGATCCGGGGTTGAGACTCTGCTGGCAAGTGCAAGTGTCAGCTCCGACATTCGGGGAAGACTACAGTCGCATGGCATTTCAGGCATTCAGAATCGGCACTACAACGCCTATGAGTACCTGCCTGAGAAGCGCCAAGCTCTGGAGAAGCTGCTTGATCTGTTGGAGCAAGAATAGCAACTGATTTTTCGTTAAACAGAAGAATCTGTTTCGTTGGCGCTTGTCGCCACAAGCAAAGTTCAGTTTTCCACCCATAAGAGAGGCAAAAGCTGTGTCAACGTTGTCCAAGGAAATCAACCGTCGCTCAGAAAATAGACCTACGGCCAAACCGGCTTCATCAACAAGGTTGGCTCTGGAAGCTCTTGCATTGATTCCCTTGTATATGTTGGCTGAAGGACGGAATCAGAGCATTCCCAGCCTGATCCATGATCTAACTGGGCTGTCAAAAGCACGAATCTCCAAGGGCAACATAGACACGATTCGCCCATCCACCCTGAAAAAGATAGATGAACATCAGCAACGGTGGTTAGCGAATTACCTCGAAGACCCCGAAGCACTTGCTCACGCTCACGAAAAGATTGCGACAGCACCGAAAACCAAGTCTGGAAATTATGCATCTTGGACTGGTTGGATGCATCAGCTTGAATTTCCGCCAGAGGTTCCTCTTCCTATGAGCAAAGCAGTGGCGTTGACCATAGATGATTTGACGGAGGCACTGGTAGCGGCCTGCGACGAAGACGACCTAGCTAAATTCAAGCAGATTTTGCTGAGTCACATTGAGCGACATGGATCAGCGGTCAGTATTGCTGGAGAAACCGGTTTTGAACACGCGACAGAGCAGGAATTGAAAGAGCTACAGACCCTGAATGACTGGGCGCAAACTACCGTTTTTATCGAGAAAGTTCGCGACACACTGTATTGGGACATGATTAGTACGCTAGACGCTGAATGGAACAGTCACTATTTCTCCGGCCGCCAGAGACGATCACTGTTTCCTCTTGTCATGGTAAGGGTGCAAGACGGTTTGCTTGAAGGCCGTAAACCACTTTCAAGAAAAAACATCATCTTCCGTCCGTCTCGACGACTGCTGGAATTTCTGTACGCCTTGCTGTTCTACATGCGGTACAAAAAATGGCCCGACGGGGCACCAAGCCCTCAAGTTCTCGCAAGCATTCTCTCCAAACCTAGCGCGCAGGAAGTATTGAGCAACAGCGACGTAAGCAACTATTTCGACGGATCAACAAAGCTTACTCTTGATCTTGTGTATGACCACTGGGTGCAGATGCGCCAACACTTCACGCTTGAAAAAGCTGGGCAGGGGCCAGGACTACCGTTTCCGATAGTCATGCTCGCTCTTCATTGGCAGACCTTGCTGGTACGAGACAAAGGGAAATCGTTTTTGCTACCTGACCTGGAGAGATACAACCTCTTTTGGAACCACCGTCGCCAACAGTGGGAATCTCAGCAATCCGCGCAACATGAGTTTTTACACAATGCAAGCCCCAAGAAGGGGGAACCTATCGAGTGGCCTGCATGGATGCTCAGTCAGTCTTCGTTGTCATCCTGAGTAATTCGGTCTTCCCAGTCATCGGGACGATCATCTTCACCGCGTGAGTGCCAATATTCGTCGTGGTTTGGATTGCATTGATTGGCGTGGTTATCGTTGTCTGATTGGCGGGACATTTTGTTCTCCAGTAGATGAAGGGCTAGATTAATTTGCGGTCTTTGCAAGGGTCTGCTGCATACGGCCAACATATGAACCTTTCGGAACCCCTCCCCCACTTTGTTTAGCAACAGCGCTTTGAACGCGGGCGACTGCTGCTGGAGTTGTTGGCGACTTGACGGTACCACGTGACACCTGAGCGCTGTTGCGAGATGACTTAGACATAGAGCCTCCTTTAAAGTTAAGTGCATGGCCTACTTCGTGCGGCCACAGAAGGACTTTCGTTCAAGTCGTCTGCGCAGTTCATCCAGAAATGTTCACTTTCACCTCCGAGTTGCGGCCTCGATAGGAGACTGCGCAGAAATGGGATAGTGCTTGGCTTCATAAACTGCAACCAGCAGCCCCAACACCTCCAGACGCTCACCCTCAGGGGATTCGCCATCCGGGTCTAGTTCAATCAGCGCCGAAACTTCAGCCAGCATGGCCTTGTAATCTGCTTCGCTGCGAAGGGGGCTGATTTCCATGGCACTTCCCTTCATTTCGTTCAATCGACGGTGGCTGCTCCTATCACGTCGTGCTGTTTGTGTGTACCTGTGAATTTGACGTAAACCCATTGCATCTTGCACGCCATGGTCACAATGAGCCGGTAGTCGTGGCCTTTGATATTGAAGACCACACGGTTGTGTGCCAACGATGCACGCATTACCGAACGCAGCCGTCGAACTCGTCCAACGGGCGAACTGCTCTACTCGTTCCACTTCTGCCATTCTCCATGGTAGGCTGACTGTCAAAGACCGCTCTTCGATCCGATCACTGCAAGCAAAACGCCGCTAGCTAAAAGCATGACTGCGATTCAGTTAAATTCAGTGGGCACAACTAACGTTGACAAGCCAAGAATGCAGGAAGCCTGACTTTTCACGGCCCAGCGAAGCGCTTTTAACATCATCACCTCTGGAGAAATTGAGCATGGCTAGGCCCAAAAAAGCGGATGTATCAACAGGCTCGTTCTTCGAGGAGGACTATCTTGTTCGGACGCTTGGACGCATCGCACATGACCCAGAGGTCGCACTGACGGAGTTGGTCGCCAACGCATGGGACGCAGGAGCGTCTCTGGTAGATATTACGGTGCCAAGCGTAGGGGAAACGGCCTTGGTAGTTCAAGACGATGGGCACGGCATGAGTGCTGCCCAGTTTAAGGGCCGATGGATGCGGCTAGGCTACGACCGGATCAAGCACCAAGGCGTACATGTAGAGTTTCCTCCGGAGCGAGCTGACTGGCGCCGTAAAGCCTATGGCCGGAATGGGGTCGGTAGACATGGCCTTCTATGCTTCGCCAATCACTACGATGTTGAGACTTGGCGCGAAGGAAAAGGAGCCAACTTCGAGATCGGAACCCAGAGCAGTGAGACACCTTTCAAAATTATGAAGGAGACTACGTTTCTGCGGCAGGGCCACGGCACTCGGCTATCGGTTGTCGTTCAACGGCATCTACCTGACGAAGGACGGATTCGGGATATTTTATCGGCGCGGTTTCTCCATGACCCACAGTTCGTAGTGCGAGTGAATGGTCAGTCAGTATCACTGGCTGATCAATCAGGACTAATCGAACAGACCGCACTAAACATTCCAGGTTGCCCCGCTGCTGAGGCCTTCGTGGTCGACTCATCCAAAGCAGCTAAATCTACGATCTATCAAGGGGTCGCTTTTTGGGTGAATGGTCGACTGGTGGGCTCACCGAGTTGGGTGGTCGGCTCGGAAGCTGTGATCGATGGCCGTTCGCGATTTGCTAAACGCTATTCAATCGTTGTTAAGACTAACGATGGCTGGGCCAGTGAGATTGAACCGGATTGGGCACGCTTCAAGCCCAGTACGAAGGCCGAAGCGCTTTTCGCGGCTGTGCAGAAATACGCACAACAGGTCTTCAGCAAGCTATCGTCGGATTTGGTAGAGGAGAGTTCTGAGGATGCCTTGGTTCGCAATCGTGAGGAATTCAAAGGGCTCTCACAGCTACGACGCATTGAAGTTGCTAGCTTCGCTCGCGACTTGGTCAAAGCTAATCCGACAGTTAATCCGGACACACTATCCGCTGCCGTACAGGCCTTGATAAATTTGGAGAAATCCAGGGGCGGAGCAGGCCTGCTCGAGAAGCTCACCAAGCTCGATGAGTCGGATATTGAGGGCCTCGACCGCTTACTCAGTCAATGGACAGTCAGGGACGCACTGTCTGTACTCGACGAGATCGACCACCGCCTAGCGGTTGTCACAGCAATAGAGAAGCTTTGTGGCGATCCAGCGACCGACGAGTTACATACACTTCATCCACTGGTCACTCAGGCACGATGGCTCTTTGGTCCCGAGTTCGATAGCAGTGAATATGCCTCCAATGTAAGCCTGAGAACAGCCACAGCAAAGATATTCAGCAAACGTGTCGCAACCACTGCTTTTGTCAACTCCAAGCAAAGGCCTGACATAGTCTCGCTTGCTGATGCGACCTGCTCGGTGGTGGGTACCGAGACGTTTGATTCAGCGAACTCCAACTTGATGCGCATTCAAGACGTATTAATCATCGAACTCAAGAAGGGGAAGTCGACCATCGGGCGCGATGAGATGAACCAAGCCGATGGTTATATACAGGATTTTCTTGGCAGCGGAGCATTGGACGGCACCCCCATATTCCGGGCTTTTGTCGTTGGCTACGAAATTGCACCAAAGACTGCTCGAGAAAAAGAAATCAAAGAAGAGAGCGTTCTTCGCGGAAAGGTGATGGCAACCACTTATGGGCAACTCACCCGAACTGCACATCAGCGACTCTTACGCCTCAAAGAACGGATTCCAGCAAGGTATGAAGACGTATCGGGGGCAGACCTCTCCGCCAGAGTCATGCAGAGGGCAACCCAAGCGCCATTGCTGCTGGTCAACAAGAATTGTGCCGAGCCATCTACAACTTGAGGTGGTGCGCTACTCCTAACTAAATGCACTTCGATTACCGAACCCTGCAATAGCTAGCGCTCGCAAAATCGAGTTTTGGAGTCAGCGTAGTTGCTTGCTTATAGCATCCTGCACGGCAGGCAACACATCTTCGTAGTTGAATCCACTTTGCACTTTCTGCAGTGGCTTGGTGACTCGCTGGTTGAGCCATGTAGCCAAGCTTTGACTTTCACCTTGGCGCACTAATGGATCGTGGCTATTGCCGTGGTAGCGAAACTCCGTAAGGTTTTCCGGGTGGGCTTTGAATTTATCCGTGAAACCAACCGCTGGATATTGCTTGCTGCCACCAGCCCATGAGTCTTCGTCTTCGATAGATGACCACATCGGCAGTCGCGTGTCCCATTTCCATAAATGCTCGTACTGTCGGTTCACGCTCTGCTTGTGGCAGACCCCGCCAACGATTTGGGGATCAGCACGATCCCAGTGGTAAGTGGTGCGGCAGCCCTCGCTGTGACCGCTCAAGATAATGGGCAAGTCTGAGAAGGTCTTGAACCAGCGAATGACTTCTGCAATATCGTCGCCGCGTGCATCCAAGCGCGCCGGATTGACTGCTGTGTACACGCCTTCGCGTGCCCGCTCGCTGGCTTGCTTGAGCATTTCTTCAGTTGAGCCGCCTGGACAACCGAGCTTGTTGCCGTCCCGCGCCACGAATTCTGGCGTTATGACCGCAAACCCTTCTCGGTAGTAGAACTGCGCCACCGTGGTTTCCCATCCCCACATGCCGCCACAGCCATGGTTGTGGATGACAAGTCCACGCACTGTGGGATGGCGCGGTATCAGCGCAGTGAACTTTTCGCGATATACAGCCCCGAACAACGGTAAATAGAAGACGCTGCGGTCAAGCACCGTTCGGGCCTGTGCTTTGTCATAAGCAGGAGCTTGGCGACTCTGCTGAGCACCAGCGTTTGAAACCAGCAGCGACTGTGACAGTGCCAATATCAGAACGCCCCAAGCACTAAATTTTCCACTGCGCATAACTATCTCCCTCTCCACTAAATCATTTATTTGCCGGCGGCTACGACTTTGATGTGCGTGCCACCGTGCGGATCAGATACCGACTGGCTTACGCCGTGATTTCAAGACAGCAGAAGTGGACGTTGATCTTGGACAAGGCCCAAGCTCTGCAGGTTGGATGTACCCAGCTCAGACAAACGATCCGCTTGGCAGCGCAGGTCTGCAATCCGCTTGCCGTTTTGCTCTACCAAGATACCTTGTGCCGTCGTCGTGCTGCCATAAACGGCATAACGGTAGATGCCTTTATCAAACGACACATACGGCACTGCCTGTCCATTGGCTCCAACTTGCGTACCTTGCTTGAATGCAGGGCTAGCTGCGGTTGCGCTGGCCGGATAGAGCATCTCTGGCACTCCATCGATCGGAGCCAGTCGGTATGCCAGCTGATTGCCGCTGCCGCTCATACACAGCGATACACGCTTCTTGCCCGTGGAGCATGCAAACACTGGCGTCTCATCTGCTGAACACAGCGTTGGCACTATCGAATTCTGGCTAGGTGTTGCTGCTGCCAATGCTGGCAGAACTTGCTGGCTTACCGCCGCTGGGGGCTGCTGTGATGCCGGCACTGGCGTTGCCACAGGCGCAGGCATCTGACGATGCGCCTTCGGACTCTGCCTCCATCTTTGCCTGGCTTGCTGATGGTTGCGCGGCTGCCTGTGCTTCGGCAGCTTGTTTTGCCGCTGCTTGTTCACGCAACATGCGGTCATAGCGATCCATGGCTATGTCGTGGAAGTAGCCCATGAATGGCATGAAGCCGTTGAGTGCCACCTGCAATGCTCCGGTATCTTCGGTGCGCTGCACGGTGTATGTCACTTGGCCCCGGAGCTTGGTGCCATCCAGCACTGCGCCTTGCTTTTCATAGATGGCCCGCATGTATTGCTCCATCTGCGGCTCTGCTTTCACAGCATCTTCCGGGAAGACCGTTGCCAGCTGTGCCGAGCACACGGCTTTGCCAGTATTGGCGTTGCTGGCATCGGTGGTGATGTTCTCCAGCGCAACAGTCGTGTCTTTGACCGTGAACTGCACTCGCTGCTGACGCTCTTCACTCATGGCGTTGTGCTGCTTGTCGAACTGCTGCTGATAAATCTGTTTGACCAAGCTGACGGTCTGTGCATCAGCGCAGGCCGGTGTCTTGCTGCCGCACCCAGAAAGCACGGCCACAGCCGCACAGACGCTACTTATAAAAGTCTTTCTCATCATTCCTCTCTCCTGTTGTATGTGTTTTATACGACTCAAATCTTAGCGCAATGTGTCGTATAAGACGTTGGTTAAAAAGACACATTAGCAGACCCTCAGCGGCCATGAGAGCCAAGGAGTCTGCCCCGTCGCAACTGAACACCACGCCAGTGGTGAAGCTGCCAAATGCCGTCACAAAAGCATTGGGGGTCAAGCTGCGCAGCTACCGAGAGCTGGCGCAAAAGTCGCAAGAGCAACTGGCGCATGATGCTGAAGTGGAGCGATCGCGTATCTCCAAACTGGAGAACGGCCACATCAATCCATCGCTGCTCACACTCGCCACGCTGTGCCATTGCTTGAGCATCACGCTGGAGCAACTCTTTGAAGGCGTGACAGACACACTGCCACCCGCTTCGCAAGGCGGTGCTTTGCGCCGCCGCAACCAAGCACATGCCGAGAAGAGTCCAGCACCGTCCAAGGTGGTCGGTGCCGATCACCGCGTCAAACGTTCCAAGGCATAGGCTGGTCACTGCAACTTGCGCACGCGCACCGCTGCCAGCAGCCGCACCAGCTCCGCAGACCACGACTCCGATTCGTAGTGCCAGAACACTGTCCATGGCTTGGCGTCACCAGCAGGTAGATGCAGTTGCTTGGCTCTGCGACTACCAAGGCCCGTGGTGGGCAATCGCAGCCGTGCATTGAATGCTTGAAAGCTTGGCTCACCACCGCCTGGGTCCAGCAGCAAGATGCGCTGCGGCTGATGCTTTGATCCAGAAGCCATGCCTTCCACACCGACCGCCAATGCCCAGTGCTTGGTGCGCTGGTGTTTGACCGATGCAAATGCCACCGCCACCAGCTCACCGCGCATCAACCAGTCCAGCGCATGTCTATCCACATGCTCTTTGGCTCCGTACTTGGCAGTCAGCTTCAGGGGCAGCTCTAGGCTTTTGACCAATTCCACCCACTCTTTGGCATGGATGCCACTGAAGTACTTGGGACCAAATGCATTCCAGACCGCTGCGGCCACGCCGTACTTGCGTTGGCTCATGTCATACATGGCTGAAGCCTTGGCCAAATCGAAGATCACCAAGAGCATCGCCAGCACATGCGTTCCGCAAGCGCCATCGAGCATAGATTGCTGCATAAAGCAGCGTACTGGCTCTTGACGCTGCTGCTGCACGGTCAGCGCATGGCCTGTCTGCAATGCGGGATGCACACGCTGAAATCCATAACTTTGTGGTGCAGAGATAGACGTTCCTGGACGCATCAATACTCCGATGGAAGCAGTAGCGTTGTGGCCGAGCGGTCAGCTTCGGTGATGATCCACAGGGTGGGCAAGCCGCTTCGCTTGTCTTGTGGTGTCTGCAGCAGTGCTTCAGCATCCACCAGCCGGTAAACGCTCATCACGCGCATGCGCTGCCGAACGGCTGCCTCGTTGGTGGCTTTGTCTTCATCACAGCAGTCACCCCAATCGCCATGCACATGGCGTGATACCAAAGCCAATGCACTGAAGCCGGTTTGCTCCAGCAGCTCCAATGCGCCAGGTGTCGCTACCAACTGGCCGAGTGCAAAGCGCGGCGCATTGCTCATCAAAGTCATGCGGCGTGCCGTACCAGAACGAGAAGAATTTGCTGACATGGAAGTACTCCTTGGTTAATCGTCAGACTCAAGAACTCCACGTGCGAATCACCGACACCGCCGCCCCACATGGGCGAGCAACGTCCTCCGCATGCGTGAAAACGGATAAAAAAATGGACCGCTTTGCCGGTCCATCGAGAGATCAAGAAAGAGAAAGTGGCAGCGACTTCATATCGCCAGCACAGGCCAAGCCACCAGCGCTGCGCTACACCGACAGTTCCAGTGCCGCGAAAAGCTCAGCGTCTGTCGCATGACTGAGACTGAGTGCTTGAACCGTTGCAGGCCATATGCCCAGCAGCGATTTCAAATCAGTATTGGCATCACATGGCTCATGCCGATCCAGCAAGCCAAGCAGAGTCAGCCGCTCATCCAGTGCCACCTCAACAGCGGCCAGATCAACACCCCACCATGCAGCCAGCAGTGCATGCAAGGCCGGGACAGGCAGTTCAAAACATGGCCAAGCTGCGCCGCCATAGTTAAGATACGCACACAGCAGCCGCAGCGACTGCGCCAAAGACAAATCCAGGTGCTTGCGCAATCTCTCCAGATTACGAGCCGCTGGCGCCACATCCACCGGCAGTGGTGGACATGGTTCGGCCATCAAGCGTTCCACCACCAGAGCAGGCTCCATTGGCTGATCAGGCATCGCCGAGCCAAGGAAGGCTGGCACTTCAAAGAAGCATGGGCTGCGGGAATGACCCAGTACCGGCCAATACAGCAGCTCCAAATCGCGTGACACATCTGCCAGTCGCTGCGCGCCCAACATACCCAGCAGCACCGGCAGCAAGCGCTGCAGCATCTGCATGCGGTGATGGCGGCGAAACGCCAGATTGCCCGACGAATTCAATCCAATGAGAAAACAAGGATTGGGATTAAAGCTCTGCACGTTCATATTGAAACCATCAATATCTAATAATGCTGCACCGTACTACAAATAATGCATATTTATCCGTGCATGATGGTATTATATCAACAATATAAGAAAATACCGTATTTTTAGCGGTTTTATGGCTATTTAAGCCATATATACAGAACAACTACATAAACTCAGCAAAAACGCTGAATTGCAAGTCGTTCGTTGTAGCGACTCAAATCCCCAGTCATCCCTCAAAACCAGGAGTAGACGCGCCTGTAGCAATGGCGTACCCCATCTGCGCGTGCTTTGAAGCTGGCTGAATCCCATTCAAATCCTGACTATCGATAATCAATCGTTATCAATAACTAATCTGGAGCTTTCATGAGCAATAAACGTTCTACTATTTCAGCCGAAGGTAAATCACATACTAAAAAAATGAAAATTCTCTCCCAGAAAAATCACAAGAAAAATAAATTACTTAATAAAAACTCTGTCCAAGAATATATGAATGCAAGCCAAGCCAGTGCCACCAAGCACGCTTACGCCTCGGACTTACGGCACTTCCTGGCACATGGCGGCGCAATGCCCTGCACGCCCAAGCGCTTGGCAAAGTATCTGGCTGATTCTGCAAACAATGGATTGTCTGTTGCCACGCTGGAGCGTCGCATCACCGCAATCCACAAAGCGCATGTCGATCAAAAGCACGAATCACCAGCGCACAGCGAAATTGTCAGACAAGTCATGCAGGGCATACGCCGCAAGCTCGGCACCAAGCAGCGGCAGGTGAAGCCGCTTATGAAAGATGACTTGCTGGCGACACTGGAATCCATTTCGAGAGTTCACATGTCAGTCAGAGCAGCGCGTGACCGCGCCCTTCTCTTGATCGGCTTTGCGTCAGCCATGCGACGATCTGAGTTGGTAGGAGTGTGCGTGCATCATCTGACGTTTTCACCGGCTGGGCTTGAAATCGAACTACCAGTCAGCAAGACGGATCAGGAACAGCACGGTCGCACCGTATTTATCCCGAGAGCCAATGGCAGTCACTGCCCGGTCACCGCGCTGATGTACTGGCTCAAGACCGCAGGCATCAGAACGGGGCATGTTTTTAGGTCCGTCAACCGCTACGACGGCATTGCCACGCAAGGATTGACGCCGCAGTCGGTGGCTCTCATTGTGAAGGGTGCCATGGCGCAAGCCGGAGCTGATGCTCGAATTTTCAGCGGCCACAGCCTGCGAGCAGGCTACTGCACTACCGCCGCCGAGCAAGGCTTGCCGTCTTGGCAGATACGTATGCAGACGGGGCACAAATCCGATGTGACACTGGCACGATACATCCGGAAATCCGACTGGCAAAAAGCGCAAAGTCTGCTGTGACCGGCGCTGGTCGCGCCAGAATTCGCACAGAGGTCATATGAGAATGCCGTATCGATTTTTTTGGTCATACTCGTCTTTAAAATCAGGCCCTTATGGCAAATCAACTTACCCTCGACACGCTCGAATCCTGGCTCTGGGAGTCAGCAAACATTCTGCGTGGTTCCATCGACTCGTCGGACTTCAAGAACTACATATTTGGCTTGCTGTTTCTCAAGCGCTTCAACGACGTGTTCGATGAGCGAGTCCTTGCACTTCAAAAAGATGAAGGGCTTAGCGAGGTTGACGCCTTGGTTGAGGTGCAAGACAAGTGGGGCTCGTTTCCCAAAAGTGCTCGCTGGCCAAGCTTGATTGCCCAGACTGAAAACATTGGTGAGGCGCTGGACAAAGCATTCGCCACGATTGAAGCCCACAACACAGAGCTTCAGTATGTGTTGACGGCCACCCAGTACGGCGATAAGCGCGTGCTGTCAGATACCACGCTCCAGCGCTTACTGCGTCACTTCAACCAGTACAAGCTGGGTAATGATGACCTTTATAAAGCTGACATGCTTGGCGACGCCTATGAGTACCTGATCAAGCAGTTCGCTGATGATGCAGGCAAGAAGGGCGGAGAGTTCTACACCCCCAAGGCTGTGGTGCAACTGGTGGTCAAGCTTATCGACCCACAACCTGGTCATAGCGTGTACGACCCAACCTGCGGTAGTGGCGGCATGTTGGTGGAAAGCGCTGACCACATTGCGACATTGCCCAACGGTCTGTTGCTAGGCAATAAGCCCAATGTACTGTTGTACGGGCAGGAAAAGAACCTAGGCACATGGGCCATCGCCAAGCTGAACCTCTACTTGCACAATATGCGTGCAGAAATTGAACGCGGCGATACTTTGGTCGAGCCAAAGCACCTTGCTGGTGATTACCTCAAAACCTTTGACCGAGTCATCGCCAATCCACCCTTCTCTGCGAAGGCATGGTGGTCTCCGCTGGAGCTGGCCAATGAGTCCGAACAGGAAGATGGTAAGAAGCCTAAGGCGCCAAACTACAAACAGGTTAGCGACCCCTACGGCCGCTTTGTCTACGGCATCCCGCCGCGTGGCTACGCCGACCTCGCCTTCGCCCAACACATGCTGGCCAGCCTCAAGGCCGATGGCCGCATGGGCATCATTCTGCCGCACGGAGTGCTATTCCGCAGTGGCGAAGAAGGCAAGATTCGTGAAGGTTTGCTATTTGGCACCGACGCCGCCAACGGCAACCAGCCCGGCGACCTCATCGAGGCCATCATCGGTCTACCCTCTGCGCTGTTCTACAACACCGGCATTCCGGCTTGCGTACTGGTGTTGAATAAACGCAAGCCTGCTGCAATGCAGGGCCGCGTCATCATCATTGATGCCAGCCGCGACTACCTCGAAGGGAAGGCTCAGAATAGTCTGCGTCACGAAGACGTTGACCGCATTGCCAGCACGCACAAGGCAGCCGTTGAAAACCAGACCGAGGTGGAGAACTACTGCCGGGTCGTCACACTGGACGAAGTCCGCAGCAACGACGGCAACCTCAATATTGCCCGTTATATCGACAACGGAGAGACCGAAGAGACTGTCGATGTTGCGGCCACTTTGTCGCAGTTGGCTGCATTGTCAGAGGAAGAGTCGCGGATTGATGTGCGTCTGAATAGTTACCTAGTTGAGTTGGGGTTGCTGGAGGCTGAGGCATGAACGCTGTCGGCTTACCGGGATATCAGGAAGACAATGCAGCTAGTGCTCCTGCTGACTGGGTGGTGCTGAAAATCGGTGAGATGACAGAGGTCAGTGCTGGCGGTACTCCGGCCACAGGCAACGAGTCTTATTGGTTTCCTCCAGAAGTGCCTTGGATGAGTTCTGGAGAGGTGCATAAGCGCCGAATTTACACGACAGAAAAGAAGATTTCCGCTCTAGGACTGACTAACTCTGCAGCAAAAGTCTTTCCCAAGAAGTCCGTTGTTATGGCACTCGCCGGCCAGGGCAAGACGCGGGGTTGTGTGGCAGTGTTAGAGGCAGAAGTCGCAACCAATCAGTCGCTGGCAGCCATTTACCCAAGCAAAGCGTTTGATACTGACTTTCTCTTTCAAAACCTCGATTGGCGGTACAAAGAACTACGGTCACTATCATCTGGTGAGGGTGGTCGCGGCGGACTCAATTTATCAATCATTAAGTCGATTCCGATTGAGCTCCCCCCGCTCCCCGAACAACAAAAAATCGCGTCAATCCTGACGGCCATGGATGACAAGCTGGATGTGATTGCGCGCCAGATTGAAGTCACCCAGACTCTCAAGCAGGGCCTAATGCAGACCCTGTTCAGCCGGGGTGTCGGCACCCAAGATGCCGATGGCCGCTGGGTACCGCACGCCGAGTTCAAGGATAGTGAGCTGGGTGAGATTCCCGCAGCGTGGGACATAGTTGAGATTCAGTCGATTGCTGAGGTAATTCGGGGCGCCAGTCCACGCCCTCAGGGTGACCCAAGGTACTACGGTGGCGATGTTCCGCGCCTGATGGGTGCGGACGTTACGCGCGACGGAAAATGGGTCACTCCGCAAATCGACTTTCTTACTCAAGAAGGGGCAAGACGGAGCCGTCCATGCCCAAAGGGCACACTTACTATCATCTGCTCCGGTGATGTAGGCATCCCCTCGTTCTTGGCAGTTGATGCTTGCATTCACGACGGATTCCTTGCGCTCATCAACATCAACGAAGGGTCTGCAAACAAGAACTACCTTTACCACGTCATCTCTTCCCTAAGGCAGAGGCTGGATGCATCCGCTACTCATGGCGGTGTTTTCACGAATCTCACCACGACGATTCTCAAAGAGTTTAAGCTGCCACTTCCTTCGATTTCTGAGCAGGAAAAGATTGCTGCGGTACTAGATGCGGTGGATGACAAGCTCACCATTGCCGAGAAAAGGCATCAACACTTCCAGACCCTCAAACGCGGCCTAATGCAAAAGCTACTCACCGGCCAATGGCGGGTCAACGTTGACGCCAGCGCGGCCGGGACCTGAAGAGAAGGCATGGCGTTGCAGGCATTTCTCGCCCCAGACTCCCCCCTTGAACTGCAGCGAGATGTGCAGCGCAAGCTGGGGCGGTGCCTGCTTCGCTTGCAGCAATACGAAATCCTTCTCAAGGCATTGGTAGCCTATAGCGACATTGCCGGGTCTCCAGCAGAATTGCAGGCCGTGCGAGACGCTCAGGTGGCCAGCGCCCAGAAGAAGACCTTGGGCACCTTGGTCGGCATGCTGACCGAGCGTCATCTAGCCTTGGCTGATGAATGCGAGAGCGCTAAAGAGCCGCCGCAAGACGACAGTGCTCTATGGTTCCAGTTTCGTTTTCGGGTGCAGCTTGATGCCAGCCAGCACCACGCGACAACCGTTGCACTCAAGGAGTTGGTGGACTTGCGTAACGAACTGGTTCATCACTTTCTGCAGCGGTTCAACGTTTGGGAGTATGAAGGCTGTATCGACGCAGATGCCTATCTCGACGCCAGCTACGAGACGATTGACGGCCACTACCTGACATTGCGAGGGTGGGTTCAGGGTATGGAAGAAGCTCGTTCTTTCATGGCGTCCTTTATGAAAACGGCCACATTCGAGGACCTGTTGGTGAACGGCATTGCGCCGGATGGCTCAGTGGACTGGCCCGCCAGCGGGGTCGTTCGCTGTCTGCACGCTGCAGAGTCTCGGTTTATGGTGGATGGTTGGACCCTGCTCAATACTGCAACCTCGTGGATTCGCGCCGAGTACCCCGACCAACGCCCTCAGCGCTATGGCTGTGGCAGTTGGCGTCAAGTCATTCATGAATCCCAGCAGTTTGAGATTCGCAGAGTAGAAAACAAGGAACAAGGCTGCGGCGAAGTTTGGTATCGCAGCCTCCGGGAGGAGACCCGCATGCACAGAAAGATAAGCCCATGAGCCAGTCACCTGAGAAGACTGGCGTCGAAACGCCTGCCATCGAATCGCTGGTAAAGCTGGGGTACACCCATCTGCCCGGTCATGCTGTGCAGGTGGAGCACCGCCACCTTGCCCCAGTGCTTGAGGATGTGCTACATCCCAGATTACTGACTCTGAACCCTTGGCTTGCGATTGCACCCGGTGGCGTTGAGTCAGCGTTGATTGAGTTGCGTAAACGAGTCAACGACGAGCTGCTATCAGCCAACAAGGCTTTCTGGGAACAGGTGGTGCACCGCTCGGATATTCAAGTCAAGGATGCCGATGGCAAGATGCGCAGCGTGCGCTTCTTTGACGCGAGCAATGCCGCCCACAACGATTTTCATGTAGTGGACCAGTACATCGGCAAGAACGCCGATGGTGAACTGTTCCGGCCGGACCTGCTGCTGTTCGTCAACGGCCTTCCGCTGGCGACCATCGAATGCAAGGCCAGCCACCACCGGCTGGATGAAGCACTGGCGCAACTGGATGGTTATCAAGCCAGCTTTCCGGCCCAGTTCGTGTTCAATCAAGTTTGTGTGGGTCTTAATCGCAGACAAGGCTTGTATGGAGCCATCCTTACCAAGCCAGCCTTCTATGCACGCTACCGCTTGCAGGACGCTGAACTTGCGATGGTGGAGAAGACTCTGAGCACAGACCCGAGTGAGCAAGATCAGCTACTGTGGGCTCTGTTTGAGCCAAGGCGATTTCTGGAACTCATCACCCACTTCGTCCTGTTTGAGACCCGTGATGGTAAGACCATCAAGAAACTGCCGCGCTACCAACAATGGCGAGCTGTACGTAAAGCCATCGCTCGACTGAAAGCAGAAAAACCTATTGGCGGCGTGGTCTGGCACACCCAAGGTAGCGGTAAATCCTTGACCATGGCATTACTGGCTCGAATACTCAGAGCAGATAGCACTGGGCTGAGCAACCCAACCGTGCTGGTTTTGACCGACCGCAAGGACTTGGACACGCAAATCTTCGATACCTTCCATGCGGTTGGGATCAAAGCAATTCAGGCTGTCTCTGTCGATGGTCTGGTGAAGCTACTCGGGAATGACTATGGCAGTGTGTTTACTAGCACGGTGCAGAAATTCCAGGAGAGCGAAACTGCCACCGAAAACGCTGACAGCACGCCTGATGAAGAAAACGATTTGCTCCAGTCCATCCGGCATAGACGGGTACGTGAGGACAAAGATTTTTTCATGGTTGAGGAGCGCAACGTTAATCATGGTTTGCATGACGACGACGGCGTGCTGCTGGAAGCCAAATGGGAAGAAGTCGGCCGCGAAAAGGTCAACTTCCGCGTGTTAAGCGCCAAGCCCAATTTCTATGTCTTGGTTGATGAAGCCCATCGAAGCCAATACGATTTCTTGGCTGCCTTCATGCGAGCCAGCTTGCCCAACGCTAAGTTCATCGCATTCACCGGCACACCACTGCTGCATGATGACAAGCACACGCTGGCCGAGTTTGGCGGCGACACTTATATTGACGAATACCGCTTGCACGAGGCAGTTGCTGATGGTGCGACCTTACCCATCAAATACCGAGATGCTTGGGTCGAACTTGTCCCCAATTCCAAACTAGACCAAGCGTTCAAAGACAAATTTGCTCAAGAAGACGAAGCTCGGCAGCAAGCATTGAAGAAAGAGCTGCTTGCCAGATGGCGTAAGGCTGAAGGCCGTATGGAGCAGGTAGCAGCTCACTTGGTCGATCACTTTCTTACCAATGTGAAGGCCAAGGGGTTGAAGGCCATGCTGGTCTGTGATGGCCGCGACATGGCAATCCGGTACAAAGACCTGCTGGATGCATTGATGCAAGAAAGGCAAGGCAAAGGCCTACCAACATTTGAAAGTCGTGTCGTTATTTCCTTGGCGAGTGCAACGGCATCGCGCACAGGAGCTAGTGAGCAGGCTGCAGCACAGGCGGCGGGAGTCAGCAAGCAAGCAATTCAGACCATTGAGGAACGTGTCAGAGCTGAAATCAAGGCTGACAAACAGCCAGTCGCGTTGCCAACAGAGCAAATATCCAACTTCGTATCCAAGCTGTTCCCTTTGCCGTATGGCGATGAAGCCAAGGGTGCCGATGGACAACAGCACGCGAATAACGTGGGCCTCATCATCGTGTCAGACATGCTACTCACCGGATGGGATGTCCCCATTGTCGGCACCATGTACCTCGACAAGCCTCTCAAGGAACATACCCTGCTGCAAGCCATTGCGCGTGTAAACCGTACTATGGCAGGCAAAAACGCGGGCTACGTCGTGGACTATCACGGCGTGGTTGAGCATCTCGACCACGCGCTGAAAATTTATGGTGGAGAGGTCCAACCGTCGCAAGTCTGGGAAGGGGTAGAAACTGAACTTCCCAAGCTGCAGGCAACTCTTGAACGCATCCTGTCTTTGCTGCCAAAAAAGCATGACCCTGTTAGTCAACGCGAGGACTACAAAGAGGATGCTGAACGATTCTTGGACCCCGCTACGCGGTTAGATGCTGTCGAAGACTTCTTGGAATTGGTAAAGCACTTTAACCGCAGCATCGACATTATCTTGCCCGATGTGCGCGCTGTTCCCTTCAAACCGTACTTCACGCTGCTTGCAGAAATCCGCCTGATGCTGCGCGACAAGCTGCCAGATGCCAAGTACCGCGAACGCATCACCAAGCTGGAATCTGTATTGCTGCAGCAGTTGCTGGATGAGTACATTGACGCAAGCCCGGCCAAAAACTTGCTTGGAAAAGATGTGTCCATTCTGGACGCCAGCGACATGGCTAGGTTAAAGAAGCTTGCGAGTCCTGGCAGTCAGGCGCTGGTGATGAAAAACCAGTTGAAGCACACCATCGCCACCGGCAAAGACAAAGACCCGGCATTTTTTGACAAACTGGCCGAAGAGCTTGAAAAGCTCCTGGCCGAAGAAGCGGCAGGCCGCATCAGTCAGGCTCAGTTCTTGGAGCAACTCGAACTGTTTGGTCAACATATCAACGATAAAGACAATACAGGTTTCCAGCATCCTGCCCACTCGGCGGTCTATCACTATCTAGCAGCACTTCTGGGTGAGGCTACGGCTCGTATCGCCACAACGAAGCTGTTTGAGGACAACGACCTGAGCAAAACCTTAGCGGCCGCCAATTGGAAGCAGATGTTCGACCTGCACCCAGATTTGCGCACGTTGCTGCACAAGCTGTTGATTCCGCTTGCGGGATGGGAGCGTTCGGTCGCAAGAGAGCATGCGAAGCGCATACTGGACATTCTGCTGAAGAACTGACATGCCTCTGTTGCAGTACGGACGAACCACCATCGAATGGCGCTTTCAGCCAGATGCAACTTTGAAGCGTCACTACGTGACAGTCGAACGTGGTCAGGCTGTACTGCTGCGTGGCCCCTTGGTAAATGAAATTGAGCAAGAGGCTCTTGTTCGCCAACGTGCTCGCTGGATTCGAGAAAAGCTATCGCAGGTCAATCAGCCACAAGCTGTTGAGCCTATCGTCACGGGCAGTCGCTTGCGCTACTGCGGTCGCAGCTACTTCACGGAAGTAAGGCATGCGCCAAACTTGGCCACGCCTCAGCTGAGGTTCACAGCATCCCGCTTCATCGTAGAAAACCCAACGGGGTTGAGCATCGAGCCCGACATACTCGCCCCTTTGCTAGATGGCTTCTATCGTGAACGTGCTCACGAAAAACTCTTGACTCGTGTGCGTCACTGGGAGCGTCAGACGGGAATGCAAACTCATGGCACACGTATTCGGCATTTCCAGAGTCGCTGGGCCAGCTGCAACTCGCAAAACGTATTGGAATTTGATCCACGTGTGATGGAGTTACCTGCTAGCGTGCAAGACTATGTGATCGTGCATGAGCTGTGCCATACCGTGGAAAAGAGCCATACCAAAGCTTTCTGGGCATTGGTTGCCAAGCACATGCCTGGCTGGCAACGACAACATGCGCTGCTTGACATAGCCAAACAGGCGCCGCTCGACATTTAGCAAGAGTGATGACAATTATTCGCTGGTGCAAGCGAGATTGCTCCGAGCCAGCCTTCATACTCCGCTTAAACCAAATGACGTCGCTTACCCTTTTAAAAAGGCAACCAATGCCGAGCCTAGGACGGTCATGCAAAACAAAAAATAGCGAAGCGTGCGACTTCTCTCCTGAACCTTCCAAGCCTCCAGCTTTACCTCGGGTGGGTCACCTAGAAAGTACTTGAAATTGTCCGGTTCTTTGGGAAATTTTGGGATTGGCATAGTGATTCCCTTCCAGCTCAAGGCTGTGCCCATAGATGCGCTGTGATGGCCGCCTGCTCATGACGCAACTGGTCGATTTGATCTTGTAGGTTGTCCTCAAGCTCTAATGCTTGAATGGCCTCATCTTGTAGTTGAGAGTTGGGCAACCATATCGAAAGCGCCATAAGCTCTCGCAACTGAATCAAGGGCGTCGTTGCACCAACCACAATGCTTTGCAAAAGCTCCTGCCCCTGGTTGGAACGTAGTAGAAGGAATAGTGCTCGTGCATCTACGGGGGCGAATGCTTGCATGCGCAGAACAATCCCCGATTGGCCGACAATCCAAGGAGTGGATAACTGACGTACATCTTTAGAAACGATGCCGACTTTTCCTGCACCACCTTTAACAATGAGCACTATGTCTAGCGGCTCTAGGTAGAGCGATTCAGTCTGAGCCAAAAGCTGTACAGGTAGGTCAAGCTGCCGTGGTGCATCCCTAATATAGCCATGAGAAGGCAGGTCTTGTGCACCGACCTCATGCACTCTGAAGGTGGTCTCCGTCGACTGCGAAGCTTTGCGAAGAGTCGGATGCAGTGGGCGCACTGTATGCACTAAATCTGCCAAACGAACCAATGGTTGCGAAGGTGGTGGCGTAAATGAAGATGTTGCTTGCGCAAGGAGACGACTGACCTGTAACGTATTTGCGTCTAGTATTTCTGAGCGTGTTCGCGTAGCCTCGCTTGTCGATGGCAACAAAGCTGGTGACTGATGAATACGACGAGCTAAATGAACTGGGTCAATCAAGCTCCACCGTGTTTTGGACACTGGTTTATAGAATGGGCCATGGCCCACATCAATAAAGTGCACTTGCTCATTCCCTCCGTGCGGGTCCAAGACAAGAACTGCAGTGGCAACACCCGTAACTGGCAGCAGCCCTTTAGGCATCGCCAATACTGCGCGGATCATTCCCCGTCGCACAAGATCATTGCGTAACTGAGCTTCAGCACCGGCACCAGACAGCAAGGTGCTGGGCACAAGAACCACCACTCGACGCTTTGCTTGGGCCAACAAATGCCTTACGACAAGCACGGTGCTAGATGTGGTTTGCTCGGGAAATCGCCCCCACTGATCTTGCTGTGACACATAACGCTCATAGCGCCCCCCGAAGGGGGGGCATGCAAGGGCTACATCGAATTGAGCCAGTCCGCCTTTTTGACTTAATGCGGTCGGTTGCACCACTGGGTCAGTGCAATGCACAGGCGCTTCAATATTCGCAAGTAATTGCACGAGACGTGTGACATTCTGGCGTTCAGGAGTCTCGGTGTATGGGATGGCTCCAAGCCGATGCACCGCAATGGAAAACTGAGAAGACGTGTCCCAAGGAGTGTAGACACTGTCATGACTCTTTACCTCGCCAAGCTCCACCATGAGTTCGACTAACTCACGAGGTAGCAACGGAAAAGTGCCTTGTGCTTGAGAGCCTAGCGACTCACCATGCTCGAACGAGTTTTTATCTAGAGACAGAACCTCTTCCAGCGACAGATTGTCTAGTTCGCCGCTTTGCAGAATCTCCCAAGCCATATGAACCAGCCTCTCGATATTTTCTCGAGGTAGGCCTTTGAGGGACAGTAGGTCATTCAGAAGCTGATCTTCCGAAGCGATGACGGCTTTCGATAGAGCATCTCCGATAAACGCTTGCCCGTCTTCCAGGGCGCGATGAACCTTAGCGGACTCTGGCAAGCGACTGAGTTCAGAGAGCTTGGCCCACCCTAGAAGGGCCCAGCCCACAGCGAAGGCGACACTCGGACTGAGTGCTTGATCCAGCAAGTAGCGGAAAAGGTCTGAAGATTGGGCTGCTTTCATGAATCGAAGTATCCATTACTTCGGAATCATTTATCAAGAGTGTCGAGAAATATTTTTTGCTTGTTAAGCATCGGTGGCCAAGGTCCCGTCACTTTGGTGATCTATTAGCTTAGGACTGCTTTTGGTTACAGTCAGCAGTCACCAATTCAAAGCCAAGTGGATGGTTTGGACGGCATTAGACGATCAGCGTCTGCAAGCTCATTTCCGCAGATCAGCCGTAGCCACGATGCCAGCGAGAAGTCACCAAAACGGCCATGGCGGCGTTTTCAGCAGCTTGGCTATACGAACGTAGCTTGACAGCAAAAAATCGCTCTTGAAACGAAAATGGCCAGACAGCGCATAGCGCCATCCGGCCATCAGCTCGGCAGTCGAAGACAGCAGATGCGCTGCTATTTCTTTTTCTCCATCACTTTGAGGAAGTGCCAGGCAGAGGACTTCTTCAACGTCTCCAGCAACGACGCCGCATACTCTTCAGCATTCCACCAGGGCGCAGCCATCCGGCCGAGGCGTGCTTCGTACTCGGCGACTTGGTTCATGACCTCGCTAGATTTTCCACATTGCATGCTGAGGTGGGCACGAGCCCCATGCATGCCGCGCAAACGCACGCTGTCGATGTAGCCGCAAAAGCCTGCGTCCCATTTCTGCGCTTTACTGTCCAGCACCAAGATGCGGTACTTACCAAACGGGGACGTAATCTCGGCCAGTTGCGCCAGATCGACAGGCTTGTCAAAGTTACGACGGCTCTCCAGTTGGATGCGATCCTTCACCTTTTTCACAGGCTCCAGCACAAGCTCCGCAATGTCTCTCAGGTGCTGGCGGCTAGGCTTCTCACCAACCATGCTCTTGTACTCGTCGCTCGCCACTTGATCATAGGCCGCGCCATGCTGCGGGGATTGCGTATCGCCCATGTAGATGGTCTGCACAAAGCCGTTGCGATCTGTCGTCACATAGACCTTCGCGCCAGACTTCGAGCCATCTAAGGTGATGATCAGATCGTTGATAGAGACGCCCAGCAGTTGCAGGCACACGTCAATGCGGCGGATCAGCATCGTGGAAGCAATTTCCTTCCAGCTCAAAGGAAACAGCTCCTTGAACATTTTGATAAGCGGTGAGCTATCTCCTCGCTCCATCTGGTTCGGGTTCAACACCAACTGCATGTTGGCGCCCTGGCCCCGGTTGTTGGGCACGATATGGAAACGGGCAATGGCACCGCTAGGCAGCTTTTGCACAAAGGCATGCTTGAAGAACGTCTTCTTGGTACTGCCCCTCCCGAGCTTACTGTGTTTCTGCAATTGCTGGGCACGCTCCAGCACCGCATCCATCTCAGGCTCCGAAATGAGCAGATCGAGGTACAGCTTGTCGATGGCCATCGCGGTAACACGAGGCGTAGCCTCCGAGACCGCACTCACATCGGTCGGCTTTTTCTTGAAAACTTTTGCTGGCTTCTGCTTGGTTGCGACAGAGGCATCTTGGATACCGACAGACTTGGAGCGGACTCCGCTATCAGCTTTGCTCTTACCACTGGTCTTACTCTTCTTCATGGTGGTAGTGGTACTACTGTTCTTATATACCGCTGTCTCTTGAGATTTGGTCATATCAAAATTCTTTGAAAATGCGCGCCGCGCTATACGTTCTGCATTTGATGCAAGTTTTGGCGCAGCGGCAGGCTGACGGGCAGAAGCAGCCATCCGACGTTGGCAGTTTTTAAGCAGCGGCAGCTGTCTGACGGCGACGAAAAGATGCCAAGCTCATGAAACACCGTAAATCACAGCGTTTCAGTCGCCTCGCTTCCGCTTCGCCGTTGTCACCACAAGCACCTCATCCGTCGTTGGCTATTTCCGGTTTGCTGCTGATAAATATCGGGATTAGGCGATGCCTGCAGGATTGCCTTGGTCGGTTTGCGGCACCCACTCGCTGCGGCGATAAGCATCGATCACGGACAAGGGCCAGAAGCTGCCGCGACCACGCTTAATGGGCAAAGGAAATTTCTGCGGGGTCGCATTCATCTTTGCGTACAGGCTGGCGCGAGACTCGCCGAGATACTTCGGAATGAAATTCATGCGTACATCGGGATCAAGCCCTGCAGCACGAGCCACGCCAATACGCTTCACTTCCTCTTCATAGGAATTAGTCGCCTTGGTCTTTTTACGAGCCACACCCGATTGCTTGGAAGTCGGAGTGATCGCTACAGACTGCACCTCACATTCAGTCTCTGCCGCCAAACTCTTGACTGGAATCAACACGCCCGTAAAGCGATTCCAGCAAGAACCCTTCGGCGACCATGCCATGACGATTCGATCCTTGAGCGCATTCGCTTTGTAGCCAGGAACAACACGCATCTGCGGCACCTTCAGTGGGATGCGAGCGTCATCGCAACACTCCACTTGTCCAACCCCGTAAAAACGTTTGCCTTCACACTGGAACTGCGCCCGACCCGACTTGCTATAGCCATGAAACGTGAATTCACTTTCACGCGGATTCACACCGTGAAGCGGCGCTGCGGGATGCACACCGTGAGTGATCTGATTGTCCATATATCAACCTCATAAATTGCGAGACAGATCGCTTGCAGAACGCAAGAACCCCTTGCGCAACTCATTTACAAATCTCATCTATCAGCATTTAATAGAGGAATGAAAAGAGGTTTTCATGCCAAAAAATATTGATGTAAAAAAGATGTCAATAACGTCAAATGACAAAAATTTAGAAGGAATGAAAAGAGGAATTTTTGATGCACCCATCACACGAGCCGGAGCTGTGTGGGAACTGTGCTTACCAATCTCTGTTCGGAAAATTCCAAATGCTCGTCAGCGTCTTATCGCAGCACTGGAAAGTTCAATACAAAGCCAACCAGCAAGACTGCGCTCCGATGCGGAATTGCAAGATGATCAAAAGAAGGCGTTGGAAAAAATCACAGCCCAACTTGCTGCGTTTATGGAAAGCGTCGGTTGTCCGGCCGACCGCCACATGTACGCGGCAATTTGGCTGCGGATGCTGCGCGAAGCAGGCTGTGCAGTTGATCATTCGGCCTACCAACGCCTTGGTGAATGGCGCTTGCAGCGCGAGGCTCAAGGTGCCGTGGTTTTTGTGAACACATCCGAAGAACTGGAACGCCTGAAGGTATCGCCGAAAGGCAACAAGCTAGCGGCGTACTCTGTAGAAGAGCTGTTGCTCGGTGCTATCAAGTCGAGTCGCCTGTGGCCTTACAACAAGAACTGGCAACTTCATATCGAACCCAGACTTGCTACAACCAGCAGTAACCTAACGGTCACGAAAAAAGCACCGTCGGCAAAGAAGCGTAATTCCCGCCCCAAGCGGAAAACGCTTGACGACTACAAGCAGGCATGTGGCGCTGGTGTAATAGAAAACTTACTGAAAACTCTTCATAAAGAGAGTAGGTCAGAACGCAATTTCGTCATCTCTCAAGGCGGGGACCACTTCATAACAGAGCTATCAGCATCAGATCTACTAGTCGAGCTCAGACGGCATCAACCTAGAGCACTTACAGGGGCAGACAGCACCCTGCGTAAGGCATTTGCAGCTTTTCTGAGCATGCCTCGGGGCCGTCCGCCAAAGAAAGTCCCTGTCCCCAAAAAGCATAGATGACTTCAACTTGACGAACATCTATTGATAGCTGGGGTGCTTGTTAACTTTTGACAGCATTTTCTGAGGTTGACCCACGCGTTTTATCTGCCTATTCAATGAATTAGCTAGCAATCGCCAACTTCATTTTTCATGGAAGCACCTGGGAGAAGCAGAAGAACTCATGAAAAAGTCCACACTACATTGTCCAACAACGTACAGCCACATCCAGCAAAACTCCGGAACCAAACCGGAACCAGGAATAAAATTAAAAAAGCCTGCTACTTTTTATGTAGCAGGCTTTTCAATACCAGTAACGGTTATCTGGTAGGGCGTGGCGGACTTGAACCGACGACCAAAGGATTATGAGTCCATTATTTTCAGGCTTTCGAGCCTCGCAAAATCAACAACATACAACCTAACTTGTTGATTTTCCTAGAAAACATGGTTCCAGCGAGTTCCGTTCGGTACCGCTGAATTCCGCCAAGGTGTAGCCTTGTTTGTAGCCTAGTAGCCTAGAGTTCGCTAAGATGGTGGTTCCTACACCCCACCTCTTTGAACCCTAGACACGAGGCGCAGACAGTATGACAGACAAGACCCCTACCCGGCTGGCCTTCAACAAGACCAACCTGGACGCGATCCCCTTCGCCCCGCAGGGCAAGCAAGTCACCTACTACGACACCAACAAGACCAATCTGGCCTTGCGCGTAGGTGCCACCAGCAAGACCTTCATCGTCTACACCCGCCCCAAGGGCAGCACCGCGCCTGTCCGCATCACCTTGGGCAAATATGGCGCCGTCGCTATCAAGCAGGCCGCCGACCTCGCCGCCAAGGAGCTTGCCAAGATTGCGGACGGTCGCAACCCCCTTGAAGAAAAGCAGCAGGCCAAGGCCGAACAGGAGCAAGCCAAGGCTACGGAAAAAGAGACGTTCAAGTGGATGATGGACACCTACAAGGACGAGCAAATCATTGCCCACAAAGGCGGCTCCCAAAGCACCTTGGACAACATTGCCACGGCGCTGGACTACTTCGGCGACAAGACCGTCATGACCCTCAAGAAGAACGAGGACGGCACTTGGTCTAACGACGTGGAGGTTCACCTGTCCTCATGGCATGACCGCCCCTTGCGCTCTATCACCCGGCAAGACGTGCTTGACCGCTTCGCCGTGTTTGACAAGGCGCGACCTGCCCGCAATCAAAAGGTGCTGGCGCCCATTGCACGGACACACCAACTGTCTTTCAAGTTCGCAAGCTCTGCCTACAACTTCATCATTGCGCGGAACGAACTGGACACCAAAGAGGACTTCCGCAATCCCTTTGACGCCATGTCCGCGCACAAGAAATGGAAGAAGACCAAGGCCCGCACCCGCTTCGTGGACTTCAACAGGGACGAATTCGGCAAGTGGTGGAAGGCCGTTGAAGAATACGACTTTGCGAAATCCCTTGTCTCCGATTACCTGCTTTTCTCACTGCTGCAAGCCAGCCGCTCCATTGATTCCGCGCCGCTGACATGGTCGCAAGTTGATTTGGAATTGAACCGCATCAACTACGGGAACACCAAGAACGGGGAAGATTACTTCTACCCCATGACCAAACGGATCAGGCAAATCATTGAGCGCCGAAAGGAGCTCAATAAAGACGGCGGACTCTATGTCTTTGACTACGACGAGAGCAAGACCGGCCATGTCCCCCAAGACTGCCAATATCACTTCAAGGTCATTGCCGCGAAGTCGGGCAAACTAATTTCCCACCACGATTTGCGCAGGACTTGGGCAACGGCAGCTTATTCGCTGGACATGGATGGGCGCATGATTGATTATCTTCTCAAGCACACAATCAACGACGTAAATTCGCACTACTTCATGCGCAACGAGCAAAAAATTCTCAAGGCGCTGCAAACCGTAGAGGACTTCTTTGAAGGCAAGGCAGTCAAGTCCCTCAAAGACGAAACCGAAGAATATCAACGTGAGGAAGTTGAATGACGCCCTCGGAAATTTTTTTCAAGCTCAAGAGCCTACCAGCCAGCACACCCATCACAGCCGAGCACATCATCGCCATTTTGGGTTCGCTGCAAGCGCCACAGACCGTTTCCGCGACAGCAGGCGCTTACAGCACTTGGGACAATGACAAGCTGATTGACACCGACACCCTTAGCGAATGGATAGGGGAAATTCCAAGTCGCCTGAAGAAGTGGCGGGTTGACGGCGTTGGCCCCAAATTCATTTCCAAGGCCAAGCATGTTGCCTATCGCGTGGGAGACGTCAGGGATTGGATCGCGTCAAGGACGGTTCAATCCACCACGCAGGCCGACAGCCTCAGCTTTGTATCAGCCTTTGACGGCTGCTTTGTTGAGCCAACCATTTACCACGACGATCAGCAGCCCTATTCCCTGTTTGACAGCATTGAGATTTTCAGCGGCAATCAGGAAACGGGCATCACGGGCTTTGAGGTATTCACCACGATAGATCCGACGGTCATCGCCTACCTGAAAGGCGACTACGCCACGCTGGACAAGGTGGCAGACCTCAATGCAGCCGCGTCATGGTTCACCAACGGCACCGCGCAGCATGGCACGCTGGCGCACGTCATCGCTAGGCACACCGCCGTAGACCTGCCCGAATGGCTGCCCACCCTGCTGGATCGTGGCCTGAACTTCTCAGCGACGGACAGCAACGGCAGGACGGCTCTTGACGGCGCAGACGACCACTTGAAGAACTACCTGACCAAGAGGGACATGATGTTGAGGTTTGCCGAGAAATTCCCGCCCAAGGCAAGCACAAGTTAAGAACAGGACCACCAGCAAGACCAAGAAAGCACCTAGGCGGGTGCTTTTTTATTCAACCCCACGCCAAACGTTAGGTGTCCACGTTTCATTGGGTCGTCATTTTTTGGCGGTCGGCAGACAATACACACACTACAGCGATCAAGGGGCAACGGCAAGGTTGCCCACAGGTCCAGCCGTGGACAACAAACGCAAGCGGTGTTATAGGCCGCATGCGAAAATAGAGAGCAAGAAAACGGGAGGAATATGACGAGCAGCAACAGCACAACGACCGATTGGCACATGTATTTCCACGGCGTTGATCGGGAAGACTTCCCCGACTACCCGGACGACCACTTCGGCCCCAAGGCTGGCTATGCGTATCAACACGACGCCACCAACGACGAATACCACAGCATCTTGAGCAACCCGGCGGCTGTCAGTCTGTTGGAACAGGTCAAGGCAGGCAAGACACTAGACCCCGCGAGGCTACTGCACTTCACTGACGCACACTTGCCCGTGCTGGCGGAACTGCTGCAACACAATTGGCTCGCCTCCAAGGACGACGACGCCAAGGAAGTCATGGCCTGTGTCGCCTACAGGCACCATGCTGACTTTGAGAACCCGTCCGTTGCGGCCCTCCTGTTGGCTCACCTCTATGGCATGGGCGCAACCGACGAAGACATCGTCTCGTTCATTGAGAACACAGACGAGATTGACGACGACACTAATTTCGTGAAGCTGCTGAACACGGCCAAACAGCAGATCATCCGCTGATCTCCCGCTTTCCAATGTGCAACGGCAAGGTTTTCTACAACGTCAGCCACGGACAACTGGCGCACGAGTGTTTGCAGCAGGAAACCACAATGGGGAAATTACACAATTTCGAATGCAGTTGCTGGTTTAGTATCTCAGTTCTTAATCCACTATGAAATGTAAAGGAGTCAATCCAGTGAAATATCTCGTTGCTATTTTTCTGACGTTACTTTTAACAGCCTGCGGCTCGAAAATCGAAGGCACGTATTCGAACAACATGACTGGAGTAGCGCAACAAAAAATAAGCTTTACTTTCAGGCAGGATGGAACGGCACGCATGGCCGTCGGAAGCACCGATATTCCCCTTGATTTGCCTTACGAAGTAAGAGGCAACAAGATCAAAGTGGCAGGACAAGAAGGCGACGTTATTTTGACCATTTTGGACAATGGCGATTTGATCATGGATGGCCTCCGGTTAACGAAAGAAACAGCTCAGGGGACAGCCGAGATTGCAACAGCAACAAAGCCAACCGCACAACCAGCCTCGGCTCTTGTAACCAATTCAGCGCCAACCCCGGTTGCACAAGAGGCGCAAGACTCAGCCCCAAAAACGTGGGCGCCTAGCTTTGATTGCGCGAAGGCATCAACTCTCACAGAGAAGGCGATTTGCACTGACGCCTTGCTTGGAAAATTGGATGGGGCACTAGCAGAAAACTACAAATATATGCTTGCTTCTGATATTGGTGATGGCGCACGAAAGAACCTAAAAGCGACACAAAAAGAGTGGATCATAGAGCGCAACAAATGCGCAAACAATCAATGCCTGACAGACATTTATCGGAAACGCATTGATGAAATATGCGAATACCCTGTTATTTCAGGGTTATTTCCAGTTTGCACAGCTTCCAACGAAATCAAATAGCATTTTTCCCTAAAAGCACATGCGCCCCTATCCGAACAGCCACACCGGCCACTCCTGCTAGCCACTAGTCAAAAAATTTATGACAGCTATATGGGACGTTACATGGGGTGAGGTTAAGTCAAGGGGAGTCACGGATACGGCGCCTACGGCAAGCACTCATGCTTGAAATTCCGAAGAAACACCCAATCGGAAGCAACTAAAACTCATGTGTATTCCGCGTTTTTTTGACAAGAGAAAATATATTGGGTTGAGTCAATCGAAAATCACACGGAGACGCAATGAGTTATGACATAGAAATTCAGAATCTTTATGCAAGATGGGAGATGCGTCTTGCAGAGCAAGAACCGGGAAAGATTCTTTCCAAAGACGGCATCATTGATCTTTCTACTTGGGGTCAATCGGGTGAGGGCGGGTTTCCTAAACTGAAGATTCTTTTTGTTTTACGTGAGGCCAATGTAAAAAAGCCCAATGGTAGTTGGGAAAATCCACCCAGGACGCTTAGAGGCGCCGCAGAAGATCGTAAACATAAAATATGGAATGGCAGTCTCACCTTTCACACGGTAGGTCGTTGGGCATATGGACTTAGCCACACAGATTCCATCAGCATGTGCCCCTATGAGCTTGCGCAAAAACACAGAAAATCCGCCCTTGCCTTATGTGCACATATGAACTTAAAAAAAACGGGCGGAAAAAGCAAATCGAAGCCGAAAGAAATCGAGGCAGCAACCGAGCGCTATAAGGAGTTTTTAATAGAGCAGATCAAAATAATAAATCCAGACGTCATCGTCTGCGGAGGGACATTCGGTTTAGTAAAGAAATATCTTTTCCCGAGCATGGAAAAAGAGAGCACTAGGATTCACAAAGCGGCTGGCAAGGTTTTTATCAACGCACATCACCCATCTTCTTATCGAAAAAAAACCAAGGTTATGTATGCCGACGTGGTGGAAAATTACTATCACTATAAGAACAAAGGCGAGCCCAAAAAACTTGTATTTCATGCTGAAACGATAAAGGAACTGGAGGCAGAATCATGAAAAACTTGATTATCATTGAAATTGGTGCCAGCGGTTCTTGACAAATGGAAAAGACCTGCTATCTATATTCTTGCTGAACAACAGCACAAGCGATTTTTTACGCGTCGGTTAAGTCTCTCGGTTCGGAAATCAGCTTGGCGAATGGCTGCAAAACATGCGCAGGTAAAAATAGTGGGGTGACGCCCATAACTGGAAAAGGTATAACGCAGCAGGTAGCAAACCATACTGGTAAATAGGTCAGAATGGACATTGGAGCAAAGCCATACGGATAGGCGCAATTGGGAAACCCGGCTCCAAGCAGTATCAAGACTGCGAATTCTCAAAGCGGAATATCTTGATTGAAGTCCGCCGAAGCATGTAGTGACACTACTAGCAGGAAAAGCCCCTAAGCAGACGATTTTTCTCGAACTGCTCAGGGATTTGCTTTTCTTCGCTTAGTAGTGAAGGAGCGAAGCGACAGAACGGATATGCGAAGAAAAGCAGAGATAAACCATCATCCGTACAGAATAGATAAAGAGTACAACAGCAAAGCTAATCCCGTAGGGAAGGATTTACGTTAGTAAATCAAAAATGGCAGCGGCAAAAAAATCACCGCGCTACGCTTGTTGCTCACCAAAGAAGTCGTCCAAGGCTTTCTTGAACTCAGGGTCAACCTGCTTTGCCTGCAATGGCGCATGAAAATCAATCTCCCCTGCGTGCGCCAATCCGAATTCAACGCACTTGCGCACAATCCAAGCGGCGGAGCGTGCGTGCTGCTGCGCCAGGCGCTGGATCTCGTCGCGGGACGCTGGGCTCATGTAGTGGCTGGTTTTGATTAGGTGCTTACTCATGGTTTTTTCTCCTGTTTCTCTTGAGCTTAAGAAATGAAAACAGGAACACAAGGGCCAGCCGATATCGGAAATCTTCCCACGTCTTCGCTGATTTGCAAGGCGCTGGCGCGGGCCGGTTTCAATGTCGGCGCACGTCTTCGCAGTCTTGAAACTCATGGCCCATTGATCGCTTTTTATCGCGTCTTCGCTTGTCTTCGCGGTTCATTCGGCAGCGTGATCGCTATCGAATTTCACCCGCAGCGTTGACAAGCCGTTTTGTTTTCGTAAGTTAAAAGCAGAGAAGCAAGGCCAATTGCTGACACCGGCTAAATGAATTTAGCCGCTGCGCAATCCCTTGTTAGGGCGCTGCCCTAAGACCCTGCAAGACGGAGAACAAAACGCATGACCGCACAACAAAAACAAAAACCCGGCCGCACCAACGACGAACACCGCTTCAAGCGCACTTTGCGCCTTGAGGTGCGTTTGTCCCCGATTGAATACGAAGCACTGGCCCAAGCGTGGGCCGCTTCGGGCTGCAACTCACTGGCCCGCCATGTCCGCGCCCGCTTGTTCGGCGCGGCTGATCCCGTGGCCGTGTTCTGGCAGCAGCAGCACCAGGACCAGCAGGAACGAATGCAGGTGCTGGCCGCGCTGTTCCGTATCGGTTCCAACGTGAACCAGATAGCCCGCCAATTGAACCGCTACGACCCCAAGAGCGCCGCCGCGCTGGCTGGACAGTTGCAGGAGGTCAAGGCAGAACTGGCCCGGATTGCCTTTAGCCAGCAGGAGCAGCAGTCATGATCCACGTCCGCATGCCCCACGGCAAGGGCGACGCCATGCAAGCAGCTCAATACCTGTTGAGCCAGCACGACCATGCAGGCAAGCCGCGCAGCGTTGCCCCTGACGTGCTGGACGGCGATCCCGTTATGGTTGCCACCATTGCGAACCAGACCCACAGGGCGCACAAATACGCCTGCGGCTGTTTGTCCTTCCGCGACGGCGAGCAGCCCACCGCCGCGCAGCAGAAGGAAATCATGCGCGACTTTGAACGAACCTTTCTGCCAGGTCTCCAGAAGGGCAGGCACTACGCGATCGCGTGGGTGGCCCATGAGGACAAGGGCAATCTTGAACTGAATTACCTGCTGGCGACCACCGAGTTGACCACGGGCAAGCAGTTGAACCCGTTTCCGCCCGGCGACGTGCAGCACGAATTTAACGACGCATGGGTCGCGAACACCAATCACGTCTTGGGCTATGCGCAGGTCGTGGCCGACCCGCTCAAGATTGCCCGCTCGCGCTTTGAAACCAAGGTGCTGCCGCTCAAGGACGCGGCCAGCGCCATTTGCCAGCAGGCCAGCAGTCACAAGCAGGTCAGGAACGAACTGCAAGCGCTGTTTGGCGCGGCCATTGTCGGCGGCGATCTCAACAGCCGCGCCGACGTGGTGGACATGCTGCAAAACCTCGGCACCGTCACCCGCACCGGGAAGGATTACCTGTCGTTCGTTCCGCACGGAGAACAGAAGGCCATTCGCTTGAAAGGCCCCATGTTCCACGAGGACGCCGACTATCAGCAGATCAGGGCCGACGCCGGCGGCAAAGCCGCAGCGCAGGAACTGACCGAAGACCAGTTCAGCAGGAACGGCGCGAAGCTGGAACGCCTCAAGCAGTCCCGCGCCGAGCACTTCCAGAAGCTCTATGCGCAGCCTTTGGGCAAAGCCCAGCAGCGCACCTATGGGCCGAAAAAAGCCCAGCAACACAAGCAGGTCAAGCCGCTGGCTTCACCTGAAAAAACCAAGGTAGCGGACGAAGCGCCGCAACCTTCACAACCAGTCATGAAACCACAGGAGGAACCCGTCATGCAAAACAAGAACGAAGCCCAGCCCAAGAAGCCAAGAGCGGCCCTATACAACCCCCAGACCAAGGCCGGCAGAGCGCATTCCAGCGCCTTGCTGAACTTGGGCAGAAGCGCCATGCCGTTGCAGGTGCCCGCGCTCGGCGCACTGGTCATTCAGGTTGCCATGCTCAATGCGCAGCTTACCGAACTGACCACAGCCTATGAGCGCATACCGTATGGCGACCCCCACTACGGCAAGAAGCGTATGGAGCTTTACGACCGCATGCGCTTGGTGCAATTGGCGCTGGAAGCCCTGACCCTTCAACTGAACGAAGCCAAGTTCAAGCTGGGCGACGAGGACGAGAAGAAGAACAAGCCAAAGGTGTGGTGAGTGTTCAGCGCAGAAAAAAGCCAGTCAAATGACTGGCTGATTTTCATTTATCTGTGGCCGTCACAAGCAGCTTCCACGCATGGGGCTTTTTGTCACAGTTCGCACACGGCGGGAGGGTGTCGCACTCTCGGTTGATCACGTCCTCGTAGCCACATGATTGGCACTTGTAAATTCCAGGACTTGACGGCCTCTGCCCAGGCTTTCGCTCCTTCTGATATTTTTCCGGGCTGTCGGTCTTCTTGACTGCCTTTGCATCTTCGTAGAACGCCATGAACTCTCCCTCAAGAGTGGGCAAGAGGACATCTCTTGCTGCGTCTCAACATGAGGGCGAATGCTTGGGCTTCAAGCCTGTTGCCAGTTGGGAGCGCGACACCGACGCAAGCCTTGGCCGTAGGCGACGGCTCGTCCGTCTTCTCAAATCGTGAGCGGCGGCGGCGCGGCGACAGCCAGGGGGCGTTGCAGGCGGAAAAAAAAAGCCACTGCAAAGAGTGGCTTCTAGGGTGTTTGGTGGGCCCCCTCGGAGTCGAACCGAGCACCAATCGATTATGAGTCGACTGCTCTAACCAAAGCATGAGCTAGGGGCCCAGGGGTGAAATTTACAACATTTGTAGCCTATTTGTAGCCTTTAAAAGAATTAAAGGCTACCAACGTCTCATAAGTTATTGATTTTCAATGATTTTCTATAGCGATAGCAACAGCTTATGAGTCCTCTGCTCTAACCAACTGAGCTAACGCCCCAACACTGACAACAGCCGTGGCTGCCACCAGAAAAACTCTGCCATTGTAGGGCCTAACGCTTGTGGCTCAGGGCATTGCTCACCAATTTGGATGTGATGTCGACAATCTGGATCATCTTGTCGTAGTGCATGCGCGTGGGGCCGATCACTCCCAGAGTGCCCACAACCTTGCCGTCCAGCTCATAGGGAGCACTCACCACGGAGAGATCTTCAAACGGGACGGTCTGGCTCTCGCCACCGATGTAAATTCGCACGCCATCAGCCTGATTGGAGAAATCCAGCAGGCGCAGAATCTGCGTTTTTTGCTCAAACAGATCAAAAGCGCGACGCAGATTGCCCATGTCGCTGGAGAAATCACTGACCGATAGCAGGTTACGCTCGCCGGCAATCACCACATCTTCCTGGTCATGGTTGCTCATCACTTCAGAGCCCACATTCACGGCGGCCTGCATGAGGCTGGCGACTTCGCCTTGCAGCTGCTCGACTTCGGTCTGCAGCCTTGTTCTGACCTCTTCCATGGTCAATCCGGCGTAATGGTGATTAAGGAAGTTCGAGGCTTCGATTAACTGCGAAGACTCGTAATCCACATCGGTAAAAATCACACGGTTCTGCACATCACCTTCGGGCGAGACGATGATGACCAAAAAACGCTGCTCCGACAGGCGCACAAATTCAATGTGCTTGAAGACGGAGCTGCGGCGCGGCACCATGACCACGCCCACAAACTGGGAGAGGTTGGACAGCAGATTGGCCGCATTGGCGATCACCTTTTGCGGCTGCTCATGGATCAGCCCTGGCGTGATGAGGTTGGAGCGGTCCACCGTCAGCATGGTGTCGACAAACAGTCGATACCCTCTGGCGGTAGGCACGCGGCCTGCGGAGGTATGCGGGCTGATGATCAACCCCATTTCTTCCAGATCGGCCATCACATTGCGGATGGTGGCAGGCGACAATTCAAGCCCGGATGCACGCGAAAGAGTGCGCGAGCCGACTGGTTGACCATCAGCGATATAACGCTCAATCAGCGCTTTCAGCAATAACTTGGCACGTTCGTCGAGCATGATTTCATTTTAATGATGTAATTTCCCAGATGACATCCACGTTCCGCCATATTGCCTTGATCGGCAAGTACCACACACCCGACGCAGGAGCCCCATCCGACGCTGCCAGCGAAGCTTTGCTGCGTATTGCGTCTTATGTGCGTAGTCTGGGTTGCGAGGTGATTCTGGATACCCAGTCCGCGATCTATGCAGGCCTGTCTGACTATCCCAGCATGGATGTGGACGGCCTGGGCAAGTATTGCGACCTGGGCTTGGTAGTCGGTGGCGATGGAACCATGCTGGGCGTCTGCCGCCATCTGGCTCGCTACGGCACGCCACTGGTGGGTATTAATCAAGGACGCCTGGGCTTTGTCACCGATATTGCGCTGGATGAGTTTGAAGCCTCTATCACGCCCATTCTGCAAGGCGAGTACGAGGAGGACGAACGTCCCCTGATGCACGCCCGCGTCATGCGCGATGGTCAATGTGTATTTGAAGCCCAGGCCATGAACGATGTGGTGGTCAACCGTGGCTCAACCTCTGGCATGGTGGAGCTGCGCATTGAGGTGGGCGGGCACTTTGTCTCCAACCAGCGCGCCGATGGTCTGATTGTGGCCACGCCCACCGGATCTACCGCCTATGCACTGTCTGCCGGCGGGCCCATGCTGCACCCCTCTATCCCCGCGTGGGTGATGGTGCCCATTGCGCCGCACAACCTCTCCAACCGCCCCATTGTTCTGCCCGATGCGCAGGAGATCACGATTGAAGTCGTCGGCGGACGCGGCGATGTCAGCGCGAACTTTGACATGCAATCTCTTGCATCGCTGCAGCACGGCGACCGCATTCTGGTCACCCGTGCCAATCACAGCGTGCACTTTCTGCATCCCAAGGGCTGGAATTATTTCTCCACCCTGCGCAAAAAACTGGGCTGGAATGAAGGGGGCTCCTGATCATGGCTTTGAAGCGCATCGCCCTGCAGGACTTTGTGATTGTTCAGTCCCTCGATCTGGATTGGCAAGCTGGCTTTACGGTACTGACCGGAGAAACCGGAGCAGGAAAATCCATCATGCTGGATGCCCTGCAGCTGGTGCTGGGCGCCCGTGCCGATGCACAGGTCGTGCGCGAAGGCTGCACTCAGGCCGACATCTGTGCCGAGTTCGACTGCCCTCAAAACCTGCGCCCCTGGCTTGAAGAAGCTGGCTTTGCACAAGAGCAAGAGCTGCTGCTTCGCCGCGTGATCGACAGTCAGGGCAGAAGCCGCGCATGGATCAATGGGTCTCCCGCCACAGCCACCCAGCTACGCCACCTGGGCGATCAGCTCATCGATATTCACGGCCAGCACGCCTGGCAAAGCCTGACCCGCCCTGATGCAGCCCGGGCCATGCTGGACACCTATGGCGGCATTGACACCGTCCCGCTCAAGTCACTATGGCAGGGCTGGCGTCAGACCAGCCAAGCACTGGAGCAGGCTTTGTCTGCCCAGGACAATCTACAGCGCGAGCGTGAACGCCTGCAGTGGCAGATTTCGGAGCTGGACAAGCTCTCCCCACGCGCTGACGAGTGGGATGAGCTCAACGCCCAGCACACCCGCCTGTCGCATGCACAGACCTTGATGGACTCTGCACAGACTTGCCTGCAACTACTTGAAGATGATGATGCTGGTGCAGCCAATCCTTTGGGTAAAGCGCACCACCTGCTACAAGATCAAGAGCACCTGGAGCCAGAGTTTCAGAATATTTCTGATGTACTAGCTTCCTGCGTGGCGCAGTTGCACGATGCAAGGCACTCTCTGCAATCCTATCTGCGCCGCGCCGATCTGGACCCTGAGTTACTGGCTGATCTGGACGAGCGCCTTGCGCTGTGGATGCAGCTGGCACGTCGCTACAAACGCACTCCCGAAGAGCTACCCACGCTGCTGGAAGGCTGGAAGCACGAGCTGCGCCAGCTTGATGCAGCTGTCGATGTCGATGGACTTCGCTCCACGGAGCAAGCCGCTTATCAGCAATATCAAGCGGAGGCACGCCATGTCTCTCAGCAGCGCGCACTGGCAGCTCCTCGCCTGTCACGCGCCATTACCCAGTCCATGCAAAGTCTGGGCATGAAAGGGGGACGCTTTGAGGTGCAGCTGGAGCAAGCCGAATCGGCGACTCCCGCAGGCACTGACAGCGTGACTTTTCTCGTCGCAGGTCACACCGGGGCCACACCCAAACCCATTGCCAAAGTGGCATCGGGCGGTGAACTGTCCCGTATTTCTTTAGCCATTGCTGTCACTACCAGTGAGCTGGGGCAAGCTGGAACACTGATTTTTGACGAAGTCGACTCCGGTGTAGGTGGCGCTGTGGCCGAGACCGTGGGGCGCCTCATGCGCTCTCTCGGTCATTCGCGGCAGGTATTGGCCGTTACGCACTTGCCGCAGGTTGCGGCCTATGCCAATCAGCATTACCGCGTCACCAAACGCCCCAAGTCCAACACCACCATCAGCAGCGTGGACCCGCTGGATGGCGAGGAACGCGAAATGGAAATGGCCCGCATGCTGGGCGGCGAGCATCTGTCTGAAGCCACGATGGCCCACGCCCGGGAAATGCTAACCATGGCAAGATTGTCGGCAAGCGAGCTGCTGAACAGCAATGGATCGCCTGCCTCAAACGCCAAAAGTAAAAGCAGCAAGGCATCCACTACGCGCAAAAACACCAGCAAAGTCAGGGGAGAGTGAAATCATGTCTATGGAGATTGTTCTGATCAGCGGCATGTCCGGGTCGGGCAAATCTGTTGCGCTGCATGCGTTGGAAGACGCAGGCTTTTACTGCGTGGACAACCTGCCGCCAGAGCTGCTGCAATCCTTTGTGGAGCTGAAGCTCACTCACCAGGAGCAAAAAGTAGCCATCGCCATGGATGCGCGCAGCGCCCAGGGCCTGCCGCAGTTGCCTGAGCAACTGGCGCGCCTTGAAAAGCAGGGCCTGATCCCTCGTATGATTTTTCTGGATGCTGGCAACAGCACGCTGGTGCGCCGCTTCTCTGAAACACGCAGACGCCACCCCTTGTCCCCCGGCTCGGCTGCCACTGAGCGGCAGGCGCTGGAACAGGACATTGAAAAAGAGCGCGAGCTGCTAGGAACACTGCGCGACCGATCTGTCGTTGTCGATACCAGCGACCTCAAATCATCCCAGCTGCAAAGCTATATCAAGCAAGTCATTGAAGCGCCAGAGGGCCAGATGACGCTGATGTTCCAGTCCTTTGGCTTTAAGCACCACATGCCCGCAGACTCGGACTATGTTTTTGATGTGCGCATGCTGCCTAACCCGCACTACGAAAAGGATCTGCGCCCGCTGACAGGGCTTGATCAACCTGTGGCGGACTATCTGCGCGACCTTCCCGAGGTGCAGCAGATGCAGCTGGACATTCAACAGTTTCTGGAGCGCTGGCTGCCGCTACTGGCCAGAGACCACCGCAGCTACGTCACCGTGGGCATTGGCTGCACGGGCGGGCAGCACCGCTCAGTCTTTCTGGTAGAGGCTCTGGCCACGCATTTCGAAAAAACCTGGCCGACCGTGCGCCGCCACCGTTCGCTGGATTTTCGTGGAAAATTTCTGCAAGTTTCTCAGCAGTTCTTGACCACTGACACCCCGCCTGCCTCTCACTGATCCAACCTCCAATGCTCAGCCCTCAGGCTCCGGCCCCGCGTGTACTGCTGCTGGAAGATGACCCCGCCATTGCGCGCACCATCTGCTATGCGCTGGAACGCGAAGGCATTGCCGTCACCCATAGCCTGCTGATTGCCGATGCGCGCCAGCAATGGGCATCTGTCGCCTTTGATGCCTTGCTCATGGATGTGGGCCTGCCCGATGGCAATGGTCTGGACTGGTGCCGAGAGCTGCGTTCTACAGGCTCGATCGCTCCCGTGCTGGTTCTCAGCGCCCGAGGCGAAGAGATGGACAAAGTGCTGGGGCTTGAACTGGGGGCCGATGACTATCTGAGCAAACCCTTCAGCCCCCGCGAGCTGTTGGCCCGCACCCGTGCATTGCTACGGCGCTCAAGGCAATTTCAGCCAGCAGCGCAGGCCCAGCCTGCGCAAGCACTTCAAATAGATGAGCAAGGCCAGCGCATTCTGCTGCACTCGCAAACCATGGATTTGACGCGCCGCGAGTATCAGCTGCTGCAAAGCCTGATCCAGAGCGCAGGCCGCATCCTCAGTCGCGATGCGCTGCTGGAGCAAATCTGGGGACTGGGCAGCGAGAGCACCGACCGTACAGTGGACACCCACATCAAGACTCTGCGCGCCAAGCTGCGCGAGCGCTTGCCGGGCCAGGAAGTCATCATCACCCACCGCGGTCTGGGCTACAGCCTGAACCAACCCGGATAAGCCCGATGCGCCTGGGCCTGCGTCTGTTCTTTGCCTTCTTCCTCATCAACGGGCTGGCCGCGTTTTTTGTGCTTCGCGTCTTTATGGTGGAGGTTAAACCCAGCGTTCGCAAGGTGACCGAAGACACGCTGGTCGAAACCGCCTATGCGCTGGCAGCGCTTGCCAGTGCAGACCTAGCCCAAAACCGGTTTCAGCCGAACCAAAGCGGCACCTTCGCTACTCAGCTATCGAACTACACACAAAAGCCCATTCAGGCCTGGATCTGGGACGCCCGCAAAACCACGCTGGACATGCGCATCACAGTGACCGATGCACAAGGCATTGTGCTGTTTGACTCGCAAGGCAAAGATCAGGGCACCGACTATTCACGCTGGCGCGATGTCTATCTGACGCTGCGCAGCGAATACGGTGCGCGCACCACAAGAGCCGTCAAAGAAGACGAGTCCAGCAGCGTGATGTATGTCTCCGCCCCCATCATGGTGAACGGCCAGATTGGCGGCGTGCTCACAGCCTCCAAACCCTCCAGCTCAGTGCAGAAAATCGTGGATAGCGCAGAGCAAAAAATTTTGCGTGGAGGTCTGCTGTTTGTGCTGCTGTCTGCAGGCGTAGGCTGCGCCGTAACCTGGTGGTTTGTGGTGCATGTGCGCCGCCTGCGCAACTATGCGCAGCAAGTTCAGGCCCCCACCCTCAATGAATCGGCTCACCCTGCACAGATGCCCCAGCCTGTAGCCGTGCCCAATATGCCCGGCGAGCTGGGCGAGCTGGCTCAGGCCATGGACACCATGCGAAAGCGCCTTGAGGGACGCGACTACATTGAAGGCTACGTACGCGCCCTGACTCATGAGTTGAAAAGCCCTGTCGCCGCCATACGCGGCGCGGGCGAGTTGCTGCAAGACGATCTGCCCACCCCAGACCGCATCATGTTTGCCACGCAAGTTGTGGACCAGAGCCTGCGTCTGCAAAACCTGATTGACCAACTGCTGCAACTGAGTCGACTGGAGCAGCGCCAGCAGCTGGATAAAACCCATAGCTGCAGCCTGATGGAGTGCGCACAAGAGGCCATGCATGCCCTGCACGGCACCGCCCAGCAACACGGCATTGCACTGCAGCTGAAAGGCGCAGATAGCCACGGCCCATGGGAGGCTGGCCTTGTCACCCTCGCCGTCAGCAACCTGGTGCAAAACGCGCTGGATTTTTCGCCGGAAGATCGCGTCATCACGCTTGCGTTGAGCCCACATCGCATCACCATCAGCGATCAAGGCCCGGGCGTGCCAGACGCCATGCTGGCCCGCTTGGGCGAGCGTTTCTTCACAACACCCAGACCTAATGGCGAGCGCAGTGGCACCGGCCTTGGCCTGTCCATCGTCACCCGCATCATGCACCTGCACGGCGGCAGCATGGCGATACGCAATCTGCACCCAGGGCTTGCTGTGACGCTGGACTTCGCTCCTGAAAATCAGGTCACCTCATGAATGAAGCGCGACTTCACACTCGCTTCACAGACTTCATTTCGTCCACACAGTCGCTCAAGACACTGCCTCCTGAAACCTCATATTTCAGGAGCAAGCATGAAAAACCGACTGCTATTCAAAACAGTCTCACTGCTGATCGTTCTGGCAATGCTCATGCTGGGCTTGTCCATGATTCAGGACGTGGTCAAGGACCGCATCCGCAACCGTGACTACGCCGTGCAAAGCGTGGTGTCCAGCCTGGCCGGATCACAGACGCTTATCGGCCCGGCGCTGGTGCAGAACTGCACGGAAACCACCAGCAACCCCAACGGAAAAAAAATCGAATACACCACGCGTGAATTTCAGCGTCAGTTGCTTCCCGACAGCGTGAGCCACAACGCCAACGCAGCCATGGAGGAGCGCTCACGCGGCCTGCACCTGATCAATGCCTATGTGCTGCACGACCAGATTCAGGCCAGCTTCAGCAACGCCGATCAGTTTTCCCTGCCACCCAGCGCTACGGGCGCCACCAAAGCCACCGTCAGTTGCGGCAAGCTCTATCTGAGCTTTGCCCTCAGCGACCCCCGCGGCATTCGCAGCGCGACTGTTGAAGCCAATGGCAAGGAGCTGAACGTGGAGTCTGGCACCTCGCTGGAGTACTACAGCAAAGGCATTCAGTCCGAAATCAACCCCGCCACACTCAAAAAAGGCGAGCCACTGAGCATCAGCCTCAAGCTGCAGTTGCTGGGCACTGAACGCCTTGCCTTCACGCCTATAGGCGCTGAAAACAAGGTGACCCTGACCGCCGACTGGCCGCACCCATCGTTTGGCGGCAGCTTTCTTCCCGCCCGCCGCGAGGTAACGGACAACGGCTTTACCGCCAACTGGGAAATATCCTCACTCGCTACCTCCGCCAGCACCGCCTTCACCCGCCAGCAAGGGCTTTGTCGCTCCGGATATGGCGACAGCGAAACAGACTACACCGTCACCAGTGCGGCGCGTGCAGCCGCATCTGGCAATGGCCCCTGTCTTGAGACCATGAACACGGAGTTCGTCAATCCCGTCAACGTCTATTCGCTGAGTGACCGTGCCACCAAATACGGCTTGCTGTTTGTGATTCTGACTTTTGTCGCCGTAGGCCTGTTTGAGGTCATGAAAAAGCTGCGCGTTCACCCAGTGCAATACCTGCTGGTAGGCTCTGCGCTGTGCAGTTTCTTCCTGCTGCTGATCAGTCTGTCCGAGCATCTGGGTTTTGCCACGGCCTATGTCATTGCCGCCAGTTCCTGCGTCGCACTGCTGGCCTTCTACGCCACTCATATTCTGGGCAGCATCAAACGCGGCCTGCCGTTTGCAGCCGCCATCTCGGCACTGTATGGCCTGCTCTATGTGCTGCTGCAGTTGGAGCAGACCGCTCTGGTCGTCGGCTCCATTGCCCTGTTTGCCGTTTTGGCCCTGGTCATGATCTGCACCCGCCATGTGGACTGGTATGCCTTTGGCCGCGGCGATAACGATGCACCAGCCAAGGCAGTGGCAGACAAGGAACTGGCATGAACACCACCCAGCATTCGCGCGAAGTTCAAACCCTATTGGCCATCTCATCGCAGTACCTGCTCAATGAAGGCAGCGTGCAGCAATACCTGCAGCTCTGGCTGGCAGCACAAAGAAGTGGCGATCGCGCAGCGCAGCAGACTGTTCGCCAGCATGTGGCGGATGCCGGTCGATTGCTGCAAGCCCAACGCGCCAACCCACAGGCTAGAGCGCTGTGGCTGGCCTTGATGAGCCTGCGCTGCTCCATGCTGATGCCGCGCCTGCGATTCTGAACTCTCTACCTCCAATAAAAAAAGGTGACATGCATCACCTTTTTTTATTGAAGCAGAGCCAAGACTCAGGCCAGCTCAGAGTCCAGCAGCTTGCGTATCGGCGCAGGCAAACCCAGTTCAGCCCAGCCTGCGGCATGGACCCAGCAGGATTCATCTGCATCGGAAAGCATAGCTGCCTGCGCTTGATCCATAGTGACCAGCACCGGGTGAAGGTGCAAATCCTTATGTGTCAGCACATGCAGGAAACCGGGCAGGTCTTGCCAGCTGTGCGCAGCACTATCAAGCCAGGTAGCGTTGGCAAAGCGCTGCAAGGCCTCATAGCTGTCAAAGACTGGTGGACTGTAAAGCCCCGCCCAGATACCCACTTGCGGGCGCTTTTGTAGCCACACGCGGCGCTGGCTATCCACGACCACCAGCAGCCACCACGCTTCAGAGGTTCGTTTGACCTTGCGCGTGCGCACAGGGTAGGCCTCAGGGTTGCCAGCGCGCCCGGCGCGGCATTCATCGTGCAGCGGGCAGACCAGGCAGCTAGGCTTGCGCGGCGTGCAAATGCTGGCACCCAAGTCCATCATGCCCTGTGTGTAACGCGACATGGCCTCGTGCAGATTCTCTGTGGGACACAGCTGCTGCGCATGCACCCACAGCTGTTTTTCATTTTTGGACTGCGCCAGATCGCCATCAAAGCCCAGCACGCGCGTGAGCACGCGGCGCACATTGGCATCCAGAATCGGCACGCACTCAGAAAAGCAGAACGAAGAAATTGCACCAGCGGTCGAACGGCCAATCCCGGGCAGCGTCGCCAGTTCTTCGGCGGTCTTGGGAAAAGCCCCGCCCCATTGCTCCATGACGGTCTGCGCGCATTTGTGCAAATTGCGGGCGCGGCTGTAATAGCCCAGACCGCTCCACAGCGCCAGCACAGCATCTTGCGATGCAGCAGCCAGACTGGCTACGTCCGGGAATGCATCCAGAAAGCGCTGGTAGTAGTCCAGCACGGTGCTGACCTGAGTCTGCTGCAGCATGATTTCAGACAGCCAGACGCGGTAAGGATCACGGGTTTGCTGCCAGGGCAAATGATTGCGGCCGTGGCTGGCCTGCCACTGCACGACAGCAGTGGCAATCGAAGGGAAAGTCAAGATTTCAAGCTACCAGGTTGATGTCCAGCGACGCGGAAGCGATCTGGGCGCGCTCAGTCCATAGAGGCACCAGCAACTGGGCTGATGCGCTGATCAACTGCCTCTGCAGCGAGCCCAGATGAGCCTGCGCATTTTCCATGTCAGCAATACGCTCTTCCAGGTCTGTGGCTGCGCCGCTGATGCGATCGACCGCTTCCAGGCGGCGCGTGTAACTGCGTTTACGTTCGCGCAATTGTGCATCGACAGGCGCAGTCAGTGATTTGCTCCACATTTCCACGTCGTTCGATGCCGCTTCAAACACGGTGCGCAGACGCAGCGCCAGCGCCTTGATCAATCGCTGCGAAAAATCGGCACTCGTAAGCTTGAAGGCACTGCTCAAGCCCAGGTACTGGGTATAGCTGCCTTCGATGCTGCGCAGGTCCTCAGTGAAGTCGGACAGCATCAGCGTTGGCGGTACCTGCAGAGAAAAGCTGAATTCAGCATTGAGCTCTCTGAATGACGTACTCATCAAGTTCTGCATTTCTTCGGCCTGCGCCAGCACCTTGACGGCCACCGCATGCAGTCGCTCAAACGTCTGCTCGTAGATCTTGCGCACACCCAGCTTGAGGCCGCGCTGATCCAGTGCTTCTTTTAGTTCGAGCAGCTCTTTTTTCAAAGCCGCCGAGCTAAGCAGCTGAAAAATATCCTTGAGCATGCGCATGTGCACCGTGCGCATGGCCTGAACCTTGGTCGAGCTCTGGTCAAATTCCTGGCTCTCCCCCTCGATGCGCGAGCGCATGCCAGCAATCACACTGGCGTTCTTGCCACGCAAGCCGCACAGCTCAGCCAGCTGGTCGTCCAGCTCTCTGCGGCGCATATTAATAACTCGGTCCACCTGCCCCTGCAGTTGCTGCACATTGGCATGTACTGCGGCCTGCAGCACCTTCTGGCGCTGCCCCATGATGCCGTTGGCCAGCAAGTCCTCAAACGCGGGCAAGCCGCTGGCTTGCAGCAAGACATCGTTGCGATTCACCTTGGCTACCAGCCCCTTCTGGGCAGAAACAGGTAACACCTTGTCGACCGAGACCCCCAGCAGATTGGCTGAGTCCTGCTGCTGCCTGCGCAACTGCGCCTGCACCTGCGCGCCAGAGCTGAGGCTGTCCCACAGCGTATCGACCTTGTTGAGCACCACCAGACGCGATGCAGCCAGCGCATCGTCTCCACCCGCCTTACCGGCACCAGCAGGCAGCACATGGTCACGCCAGATGGCAAGATCGGACTTGGTTACGCCCGTATCAGCCCCCAGCACAAAGACCACAGCATGGGCCTGGGGGATGAGGTTGACCGTCAACTCGGGCTCCGCACCCACGGCATTCAGGCCGGGAGTATCCAGAATTACCAGCCCCTGCTTGAGAAGAGGGTGCGGCATGTTGATGAGCGCGTGGCGCCACATGGGCACGTCCACCCAGCCATCGGCATCCACCATGGGGTTATCGGCTTCATCGTCGTCATGCCAGAAGCCAAGCCTTCTCGCCTGATCAACGGAGACTTTGCGCACCTCGGCCACCTTGACCAGCGTGTCGGCAATCTGCTGCGCATTGCCAATATCCAGCGGGTACTGCACCCATGAATCGCTGCGCACACGCCACTGACCCAGACTCTCGGGCGACTCACGCGTGTCAATGGGCAGAAGGCGCAAGCTGGGCATCAGATCAGCCTCCCAGCCAAGCTCTGCAGGACACATGGTGGTGCGGCCGGCACTCGCAGGCATGAGGCGACGGCCGTAGTGGGCAAAGAAGATGGCGTTGATCAGCTCTGATTTTCCGCGCGAGAACTCGGCCACAAAAGCGACCATGACCTTGTCGCCGCGCATCTGGTCTTCAAGCCGCTGCAATCGCTCCTGCACGGAGACGTCCAGCAAATCCTGCGCCATCAGCCATTCGCGCAGTTCCTGCAGCTGCGAGGCGAAACCACGTCGCCACGCACCATGTTGGCCAAACTGCTCGTTGAATGAAGCTGTCACGTCTACCCCTCTTGTTTGTGCAAGTCGCCCAGTCAGCGAACACTGCCAGCCCGATCAAAATATAGCATTGGCCATTGTCAGGGCTGCCATGCACTGCTGCACAGCGAGTATCGGCGCATGTCTGCTCACTCTGCATCAAATACGCGCGCATCTCACACCGTGCTGTGTCATATCAGACAATAGCGCTGAATTGTGAGTCAAAACAGCCTCAAGCGCCCATGAAGCAAGCGCTAGCAGCTATCAAATTCAAAGAGCTTTTGCCTCTTTCTGGCAGCGGGCGCAATAAAAGGTGCTGCGCTGCCCCTGCTTCATCAGCTTGATAGGCGCGCCGCAATGCGTGCAAGGCAAGCCCTCCCTGGCATAGACCTTGGCCTGCAGCTGAAAGTGCCCTTCCATGCCATTGGCCGCAGAAAAATCTCGCAGCGTGGTGCCGCCCTTCTCCACCGCCAGGGCCAGCACAGAACGAATCGCCTCATACAAAGTTTTGACCTTGCGTGGCCCCACATCCCGCGCCGGTGTGGCTGGGTGAATGCGCGAGTGAAACAGCACCTCAGAGGCATAGATATTGCCCACCCCCACCACCACGCTGCCGCTCAGCAGCAATTGTTTGATAGGTGTGCGGCTGGCAGCCAGCCCGGCCTTGAAGGCATCAAACGTGAAACTGCCACTCAGCGGCTCCATGCCCAAGTGGTCAAGTAACTTGCGCGCCAGGGCATCGCCCTCATCGGGCACATAAATCACGGCGCCAAAGCGGCGCGGGTCATGCAGTCGCAACAGGCCCTGAGAAGTTTGCAGGTCAAAATGGTCATGCGGCCCGGCGCTGCCCAGCGGCACCTCGTCAAGCCCTGCAAAGCGCAGACTGCCTGACATGCCCAGGTGAATGAGGAGCAGTCCCTCACTCAAATCCACCAGCAAATATTTACCGCGACGACGCACGCCCAGCACCTCGCGCCCGACCAGGGCCTGCGGCAATAGCCCCAGCGGCCAGCGCAGGGGTTTACCCAAGGCTGCAGCATCAATGCGCGCACCCGCAATGCGGTCCGCAAAAGAACGGCGCGTAACCTCGACTTCGGGCAACTCAGGCATGCAATCTCTTCTTCACCAAGTGTTCAACAAGCTTGGATTATTATGGGCCGATGGTTCATCCTCTACGTATTCAGGGACTCGCCGTGGCCACCGCTCTGGTCATGGGATCGGCAATCGCATCCGCCCAACCTGCCGATCCGCCACCCAAAGTGGACAGGACCGAGCAAGCGACCGACCTTGAGCAAAGCATGGAGCGCGAAGGCAATCAGGCCGCCCTCTCTGCCGAGCTGTTCTATGAAATCCTGGTGGGCGAGCTCGCCGCCCAGGAAGGTGCCCTGAACGACGCACAGGCCCTGATAATGGAAGCTGCGCGCAGCAGCAACAACGAAAAGCTCTACCGCCGCGCTACAGAGCTGGCAGTTCAGTCACGCTCTGGCGATCGCGCTTTGCGCAACGCCCGCGCCTGGCTGGAGGCCTATCCAGAATCACGCGACGCCAACCGCGCCGTGCTGCGCATTCTGGTGGCCATGAATCGCATCGCCGACTCTGCCAGCTACCTGCGCCGCGAAGTAGAGCTGACGCCAGCCGCCAACCGCAGCGCCACGTTTTTGGCCATCACCCAGCTCTATAACAATGCCTCAGACAAGTCTCTGGCCGCCGATGTGGTGGAGCAGGCACTGGAAATCGATTTCAAAGACCCCAAGAACGGCCCTATGGCCTTGGCGGCAGTCGGCCACATGCGTCTTGTGGCAGATCAAAAACAGGCTGCACTGCAAGCGCTGCAAAACGGTGCCAAGCTGAGTCCGGACTCGGGCGCTATCGCCCTGCTGGCAATGGAACTGCTGGAGTCAGGCTCCACCGAAGTCGAGCCACTGGTTAAACGCTATCTTGAGAAAAATGCATCGCCCCAGCTGCGCCTGACCTATGCCCGCGTGCTGCTGGGACAAAAGCGCACTGCAGATGCCAAGACTCAGCTACAACTCATCACCCGAGACACCCCGGAATTCCCAGAAGCCTGGGTCATCCTGGCCAATCTGCAGCTGCAAAATAACGAGCTGGATGCTGCAGATACTTCGCTGGCCCAGTTTGGCGCACTGCTACCCAAGCTGCCCGATGGTGTGGGCCGCAATGCCGGTGAAGCCCAGTTCTATCTGCTCAAAGCCGAGCTGGCCGAAAAGCGCAAACGCTATGACGAGGCCGACGATTATCTGCAGCGCATTCCTGACGCCGCCAATCTGCTGAGCGTGCAAGCGCGCCGCGCCGATATGCTGGCGCGTCAGGGCAAAGTACAAGAAGGCCGTGCGCTCATCCAGGCCACACCCGTCACTGGCCCCAATCAAAAGCGTCTCAAGCAAATCGCAGAAGTGCAATTGCTGCGCGACGCGGGCTTGAATCAGGAAGCCTACACACTGCAGGCCGACCTGCAAAATCAGTCCCCCAACGATGTGGAGCTGGCCTACGATACAGCTCTGTTGGCAGAGAAAGCCGGCAAGTTTGATGAGATGGAGCGCCTGCTGCGCGACATCATCCAGCGCAAGCCCGACTTCAAGCATGCCTATAACGCTCTGGGTTACTCCTACGCCGACCGCAATATCAAGCTGGAAGAAGCGCAAGCTCTGATCCAGAAAGCGCTGGACATGCAGCCCGGCGACCCCTTCATCACCGACAGCCTGGCGTGGGTGCATTTCCGCCGCGGCAATCTGCCTGAAGCAGAAAAGCTGCTGGAGCAAGCCTATGCCACGCGTCAAGATGCAGAAATTGCCGCCCATCTGGGCGAAGTTCTGTGGACGCAAGGCAAACAAGACCGTGCACTGCTCGTCTGGCGTCAAGGCCTGAAGGAAGACAGCAGCAACGACACGCTGCTGGAAACCCTCAAGCGCCTGAACGCCAAGCCATGAAGCCCATGACCCAACTGCGCAAGACCTGGCTGACCCTGATGATGAGCGGGGCTTTGCTGACTGGCTGCGCTCTTCCTGAGCGCCAGCTGACACCCGATGCGACCGCGACCAGCCAGCACTGGTCAGGCCGCATGGCCTTGCAGGTACAGGACTCACAGCAACAATCCTTCAGTGCCGGTTTTGAACTGCAAGGCCGACCCGAAAACGGCACGCTGCTGGTGTTCAATCCGCTGGGCTCCATCATCGCCCGACTGCAATGGACGACTGCGGGTGCCACGCTGCAGCAAGGCGAGCAGATAACAACATCCGACTCTCTGCCCGAACTCATCACCCGCCTGACTGGCAACGACATCCCCGTTGCGGCGTTGTTTGACTGGCTACAAGGAAAGGACACCACAGTCACCGGCTGGCAAACCGATCTGTCGCGCATCGGCGAAGGCCGCCTGCGCGCTGACCGCAGCAGCCCGCCCCCCGAGGCATCGCTGCGCATCGTGCTTGACCAGGAATCACGCTGATCCGCGGCTTCTGGCCGGTTCTGGTGCTATCGTTGCGCCTTTTTTCCCCACCTATCTTCGCCATGCACTCGCTTTATGACGTGCCGGCTCCGGCCAAGCTCAACCTGTTTTTGCACATCACAGGCCGCAGGCCAGACGGCTACCATCTGCTTGAATCCGTCTTCATGCTGATTGACTGGCACGATGTACTGCACTTTGAACGCAGCCCCAGCAGCCAGATCAGCCGCGAAGACCTGAACGGTGTGACCCTGCCCCCAGACGATTTGATTACCCGCGCAGCCCGCACCCTGCAGCAAGCCACAGGATGCACTCAAGGCGTTCACATCGGCATTCAGAAGAATTTACCGGCGCAAGCTGGCATGGGCGGCGGCTCATCGGATGCGGCAAGTACGCTGCTTGCCCTCAACCGCCTGTGGAACCTGAAGCTCTCACGCCAGGAACTGCAAAAAATCGGTTTAAAGCTGGGTGCCGACGTGCCCTTTTTCCTCTGCGGTCACTCTGCCTGGGTCAGCGGAATTGGCGAAATCATTGAGCCACTGAATGGCAGAAATGCCTTACCAAAGCAGCAATTCATCGTAATCAAGCCCGAACAAGGACTGGAGACCGGGCAGATTTTCACAAGCGATCTCCTGAAACGCGACACAAAGCCTGCTATAGTTGCGGACTTCGCTGCAGAGCACTACGGTTTTGGCCGAAACGACTTGCAGCCAGTCGCTGAAGGCTTGCAGCCCGAAGTGATGAAAGTCAGAAACTGGCTTGAGTCATTCAAACTGCATGCTAGAATGACGGGCTCAGGAAGTGCAGTCTTTGCACCAATGACACAGACAATTGATTTGAATAGTGCACCAAACACTTGGCAAATCAAAATCTGTAAAAATCTCGAATCTCATCCACTTTTGAGTTGGGTTTCTGGATAAAAAGTTTTAGGCTTTTTGTCTTCGACAAAAGACCTGTGTAGGGGAGTCGCCAAGTTGGTTAAGGCACTGGATTTTGATTCCAGCATGCGAAGGTTCGAGTCCTTCTTCCCCTGCCAAACATCTTCTTGCGTCATAGCAACCCACAGCACTGGGACGCACAATGCATTCACATCATTCTGATTTCATGGTCTTCACAGGCAATGCCAATCCAGGCATGGCCCAAGAGATCGTTAAGCACCTTGGCACCAACCTAGGTGCTGCTGACGTTGGCTGTTTCTCCGATGGAGAAGTTGCAGTCGAGATCAAGCAAAACGTTCGCGCTCGTGACGTGTTTGTGGTTCAGTCCACATGCGCCCCCACCAACGACAACCTGATGGAGTTGTTGGTCATGGTTGATGCACTCAAGCGTGCGTCCGCCGAGCGCATCTGCGCCGTGATCCCGTACTTCGGTTACGCCCGTCAAGACCGCCGCCCCCGCTCCAGCCGCGTGCCAATCACCGCCAAGGTGGTTGCCAACATGCTGCAAGCCGTGGGTGTCGAGCGCGTTCTGACCATGGATCTGCACGCCGACCAAATTCAAGGCTTCTTCGACATCCCCGTAGACAACATCTATGCGACCCCCGTGTTGCTCAATGACCTGCGCCAGAAGAACTACGAAGACCTGATCGTTGTGTCCCCCGACGTTGGCGGTGTGGTGCGTGCTCGCGCCCTGGCCAAGGAACTGGGTTGCGATCTGGCCATCATCGACAAGCGTCGCCCCAAAGCAAACGTGTCTGAAGTCATGCACGTGATCGGCGATATCGACGGCCGCAACTGCGTGATCATGGACGACATGATCGACACCGCAGGCACCCTGGTCAAGGCAGCCGAGGTGCTCAAGCAGCGCGGCGCCAAGAATGTGTACGCTTATTGCTCGCACCCCATCTTCTCTGGCCCAGCCATTGAGCGCATCGGCAACGGCACGGCTCTGGACGAAGTGGTTGTGACCAACACCATTCCATTAAGCCCCGAGGCTCAGCAGTGCGGAAAAATTCGCCAACTGTCTGTCGCCGGTCTGTTTGCCGAGTCGATTCACCGGATTTCTACCGGCGATTCGGTGAGCAGCTTGTTTAGCGCTTAAAATCTCTGGTTTTTCGGGCTTGAGCCAAGCAAACCTCCTGCGGGAGGTTTGACTGTTTCAAGTCCACCGCAAGAATCCAAGGCCTTTGTCAAGGCACAGGTTCTTTTATCAATAGGGCGAGACTGGTCGCGGTCCGCCCATCTAGGAGTTAGTTATGCAATTCGTCGCAACTGAGCGCGCAAAGCAAGGTACGGGTGCGAGCCGCCGTCTGCGTCTGTCGGGTAAGACTCCCGGCATCGTTTACGGTGCTGGTGAAACCCAACTGATCGAAATCGATCACAACGCCCTGTGGCACGCTGTGCACAAGGAAGCTTTCCACTCCAGCGTTCTGGACATGGAAATCGCCGGTCAAGTGACCAAGGTTGTTCTGCGCGACGTGCAGTTCCACCCCTTCAAGAAGCTGGTGCAACACATCGACTTCCAGCGCGTGGACGCAACCACCAAGCTGCACATGAGCGTGCCTCTGCACTTCGAAGGCGCTGAAGAGTCCCCAGCTGTTAAGGGTGAAAACTGCACCATCACTCACCTGATGACCGCAGTGCAAGTGATCTGCGAACCTGCAATCCTGCCCGAGTTCATCAAGGTGGACCTGAGCGCTCTGACTTCCAAGTCCACTCTGGGCGTGCAAGGTCTGAAGCTGCCTAACGGCGTGAAGGCTGTGGTGCGCGGCGCCAACAAGAACCCTTCCGTGATCTCCATCAAGTTGCCCGACGTGGCTCCTGCTGAAGGCGCTGCACCCGCTCCCGTGGCGGCTCCCGCTAAGAAGGGCAAGAAGTAATTCTTGTGACTTCGGTACAGCGCCCGTCGCTGTACTCAAAGAAAAGGCCCACCTCGGTGGGCTTTTTCTTTGGGGTTGAAAGAACTGCTCCTGCCTGCCCGCCTTTGCTAGCAAGAAGATAATCAAGCCATGATCAAACTGTTTGTCGGCCTCGGCAATCCCGGCCCTGAATACGAAGACACACGGCATAACGCCGGCTTCTGGTGGATTGATGCGCTGGCGCGCGAACTCAAGGTCACTCTGGTTCCAGAGCGCAGCTACTGGGGCCTGATGGCACGTACTACCATCCACGGCCAGCACGTATGGCTACTGGAGCCTCAGACCTTCATGAATCTCTCTGGCAAGTCCGTGGGCACTCTGGCCCGATTCTTCAAAATTCAACCCGAAGAAATTCTGGTCGTGCACGATGAGCTGGACTTTGAGCCCGGCGTGGTCAAACTCAAGCTGGGCGGCAGCCACGGCGGCCACAACGGCCTGCGCGATATCCATGCTCAGCTGGGCTCACCCAACTACTGGCGCCTGCGCGTGGGCATCGGCCACCCAGGCAACAAGGGCGAAGTCGCCAACTGGGTACTCAAGAAACCCGCTCCCGATCAGCTGAAGCTGATCGAAGATGCCATCACACACTCGCTCAAGGCCTGGCCCGAGATGGTGGCCGGGCAGATGGACAAGGCCACACTGGTCATCCACACCACCAAGACCCCACGCCCCAAGCCACTGCGCAAGCCTGCTCCCGATGCAGCACCCACCTCCGCTGACAACGCCTGATGCAAAAAAAATAGCTCCTGAAACAGGAGCTATTTGCGCTTGATTCATAAGGGCAAGAGGCATAAATCCTCATAAAAACCCTAATCCAGCTTCTTGGCCTGCGTCAGCTGCTCGTACTTCTTAAACAGCACCTCGTGGCTCTCCACGTACTCGGGGTTCACGGGAATGCAGGCCACAGGGCAGATCTGCACGCACTGGGGCTCATCAAAGTGGCCCACACATTCTGTGCACTTATGCGGGTGGATTTCATAGAACTGCTCACCCATGTAAATGGCATCGTTCGGGCACTCGGGCTCGCACACATCACAGTTGATGCATTCATCCGTAATCATCAATGCCATGGGCCAGCTCCTCTGCAGTTCTTCGAATAAGTAGTGCTCATTATCCCAAGCCCGCCAAGACATGGCGGCACTCGGGACAAAGCCAATACGCCTCGAAGATCGCTCATTCACGGCTTATCCCCGGCACAATGCCGTTATGCTGCGCAGCACGCAAAAGACCTCTGCGTTTTCCTCACGATGAATCTTCGCCCAAAGCCATGAGCATCTTCTTGCTCAAACGTCTGCTCACGCTGATCGCCACCTTGCTGGGTGCATCCATCGTGGTGTTTGCCGTGCTTGAAATTTTGCCCGGTGATGCCGCCCAAATGCTCATGGGCCCCGATGCAGCTCCCGAAGCCGTGCAGGCCATGGCGCAGCAACTCGGCCTTGATCAACCCGCACTCACGCGCTACTGGCAGTGGATTAGCGGCCTGCTGCATGGCGATATGGGCACCAGCTACTCCTATGGCTCGCCAGTGTCCGAGCTGGTATGGGAGCGCCTTATCGTCACCGTGCCACTGGCCATCGTGGCCATGGGCATCACCGCCGTACTAGCCATTGCGGCTGGCGTGTTTGCCGCAGCCAACCACAAGCGCTGGGGCGATGTGGGGGTGATGGGCCTGGCGCAGATCGGCATTGCCATCCCCAACTTCTGGTTTGCGATTCTTTTGATTCTGCTGTTTTCAGTCAAGCTGCAATGGTTCTCGGCTGGTGGCTTTCCGGGCTGGAGCGAGGAAGACGGCGGCGGCTTCTGGCCCGCGCTACAGGCGCTACTGCTGCCCGCTGTTTCTCTGGCCGTGGTGCAGGCCGCCATTCTGGCGCGCATCACCCGCTCCGCCGTATTAGAAGTGCTGCGCGAAGACTTTGTGCGCACCGCCCGCGCCAAGGGTCTGTCGCGCGGCGCGGCTCTCTGGCGCCATGTACTGCGCAACGCCATGATTCCCGTCATCACCGTCATGGGTCTGCAGTTTGCCAACCTGCTGGCAGGCACCATCGTGGTGGAAAACGTTTTCTACCTGCCCGGTCTCGGCCGCCTGATCTTTCAGTCCATCTCCAACCGCGATGTGATTGTGGTGCGCAACTGCGTGCTACTGCTGGCCACCATGGTGGTGGTGGTTAATTTTGTGGTCGATGTGCTGTATGCCGCCATTGATCCCCGCATCAAGGCCAGCGATATATGAGCGCGCCCGTGCCCGATTACCCCACCCGCGCCTTCACGCGCACGCAGCCGCAAAGCTTTGGTCAGCGCGCGCTGCAGCACCGCAGCTTTTTGCTGGGAGCCCTGCTCAGCACTTTGCTGATTGCAGCCGCCCTGCTGTCTTTTGCCTGGACACCTGGCTCGGCCTACGAAATAGATATGAATGCAGCACTGCAAGCCAGCGGCAGCCTGCACTGGCTGGGCACCGATGCATTTGGGCGCGACATCGCCTCGCAAATTCTCGTCGGTGCACGCGCCTCCATTGCCGTGGGACTGATTGCCGTGGGCATAGGCCTGGCACTGGGCGTAGCGCTGGGGTTGATTGCCGCGGCTCGCCGGGGCTGGGTGGAAGAAATCATCATGCGACTGGCAGACTTCACCTTTGCCTTCCCCGCCCTGCTCTCGGCCATCATGCTCACCGCCGTGTTTGGCGCGGGCATGGTCAATGCCATCATCGCCATAGGCATCTTCAACATTCCCACGTTTGCACGCATTACCCGAGCATCGGCCAACGCCATCTGGGCGCGGGACTATGTGCTGGCCGCACGCGCCTGCGGCAAGAGCCACACCGCCATTACGCTGCAGCATGTGCTGCCCAATATTTTTTCCGTACTGGTGGTGCAGGCCACTATTCAGTTTGCGCTGGCCATTCTGGCCGAGGCCGCGCTGTCTTATCTGGGCCTGGGCACGCAACCGCCCCAGCCCTCATGGGGACGCATGCTCAGCGATGCCCAGACACTCATGTTTCAGACACCTCTGCTGGCCGTCTGGCCTGGCGTGGCGATTGCCCTTTCAGTGCTGGGCCTGAACTTGCTGGGCGACGGCCTGCGCGACCTTCTCGATCCCCGACTGACATGCGAGCGCTAAGGCTTAGGGATACCGACCATGGCTTTGCTTGAAGTCTCCAACCTCTCCATCACCCTGAAAACCCATCGCGGCCGCGCTCAGGCAGTACGCGACGTGAGCTTTACGCTGGAGCGCGGCGCCACGCTGGGCCTGATCGGCGAATCGGGCTGCGGCAAATCGCTGACAGCACTGGCCTTGATGGGCCTGCTGCCCGGGCATGCGCAGATTGACGGCAGCATTCAACTGGACGGCAAAGAGCTGCTGGACCTGAATGAGCGCCAACTGTGTGCGCTGCGTGGCAATCGCATGGCCATGGTGTTTCAGGAACCCATGAGCGCCCTGAACCCCGTGCACAGCATTGGCCGGCAAGTGGCAGAGCCGCTGCGCCTGCACCAAGGCCTGAGCCGCGCACAGGCCCGCGCCCGCGCCACCGAGCTACTGGAACGCGTAGGCATTGCACAGGCCTCACAGCGCCTGGACGAGTACCCACACCAGTTCTCTGGCGGGCAGCGCCAGCGCATCATGATTGCCATGGCACTGGCTTGCGGCCCCGACCTGCTGGTGGCGGACGAGCCCACCACCGCGCTGGATGTCACGGTACAGCAGCGCATTCTGGATTTGCTGCAGGAGCTGGTAGCCGAGCACTCCATGGCGCTGGTACTCATCAGCCACGACCTGGGCGTGATTGCGCAGAATGTGGAACAGCTGTTGGTCATGTACGGCGGTACCGTGGTGGAGTCCGGTATGACGGAAACTGTCTTCGCCCAGCGTGCCCACCCTTATACACGCGGTCTGTTCGCGGCACGCCCCCAGCTGCACGGTTCCAGCTGCACCGACCGCCTGCCCACCATTGCAGGTGCCGTACCTGAGCTGGTAGACCTTCCCGCAGGTTGCCCGTTTGCAGGCCGCTGCAGCTACACCCAGAGCAACTGCTTTATTGAGCGCCCCCAGCCCCGCACGCTACACCAGCCCAGCGTGGCTGCGCCTGCATCGCTGGCCTCATGGCGCCAACCGCATCGGGTGCGCTGCCTGTATGAGCAAGCCTTGAAAGCGGGAGCGCAGGCATGATCCAGGACATTCTTAAGCATGGCGCTCTCAAAACGGAAGCTGCTAGCGCAATACTGCTAAAGGCTAGCGGTCTAAAACGCTCATACACGCGCCCCCGCACCTCACTGTGGCGTGCGGCAGAGCCCCTGCAAGCGCTGCGTGGTGTGAGCTTTGAATTGCAGGCCGGGCAAAGTCTGGGCGTGGTGGGTGAGTCAGGCTCAGGGAAGTCCACCTTGGCCCGCCTGGTCATGGCACTGGATACACCCAGCGAAGGCTCTGTCGAGCTGCTGGGCCGCAATCTGCACCAGCTGCCTGAAAAAGAGCTGCGGGCGGCACGACGTGATTTTCAGATGGTATTTCAGGACCCCTACGGATCGCTGGACCCACGCATGGCGGTGGAGCGCATCATCGGCGAGCCACTGACCACACTGACCGGCAAACCCAGCCGCGCCGCACAGCGCCAGCAGGTGCTGGCCGTGCTCGATCAGGTCGGGCTGCGCGCGCAAGATGCCGACAAGTACCCGCATGAATTTTCGGGCGGCCAGCGCCAGCGCATTGCCATTGCCCGCGCGCTGATTACCCGACCCAAGCTCATCGTGGCCGATGAACCAGTCAGTGCGCTCGATGTGTCCGTCCAGGCGCAGGTGCTCAACCTCATGCAGGACTTGCAACGCGAGCTAGGCCTGTCATACCTCTTCATCAGCCACGATCTGGCCGTGGTGCAGCATGTCTGCGATCAGGTCATCGTGCTCTATCAGGGTGAAGTCGTGGAGCGCGGCACACCGCAAAAGCTGTTCTCGGAGCCAGAGCACCCGTACACACAGGCACTGGTCAAGGCCGCTCCCCGCGCGCTCTGACGCAGCAGTACCAACAGTTGCTCACACTCGCGACCGCGATCTGCAGCACGGCGGCCTTGGCAGCCCCCTGCGTGGTGTAAAAATACAGCTGAAACAAGTCCGCACAGCACGCTGTGCGCAATGACTTGCAGCGCTTTTACAGGCCCAGCGCGGCCTGCCCCCATTCGGAGACTTTGTTGATGCTCAATCGCCGCTCCTTGCTGGTCAGCTCGGCTGCCAGCTTGCCGTTGTTCACCGCCTGGCCCGCTCTGGCCCAGAACAAAAAAGACAGTGTCACGCTGGCCATGACGCTGGAGCCGCCGGGGCTGGACCCCACGGCCGGCGCGGCCTCGTCGATCGCCGAAGTCGTGCTCTACAACGTGTTCGAGACGCTGACCAAGATCAACTCGGACGGCAGCGTCTCGCCCCTGCTGGCCGAAAGCTGGGAGGTCTCCTCCGACCTCAAGACCTACACCTTTCGCCTGCGCAAGGATGCCAAGTTTCAGAATGGCGAGCCCTTTAACGCCACCGCCGTCAAATTTTCGTTTGACCGCGCAGCCGCTGAGAAAAGCACCAACAAGGACAAGCGCAGCTTCGCCAACCTCAACACCAAGGTCGTGGACCCGTACACCATCGTCATCACCAACAAAGATATCGACCCCGATTTTCTGTTTGTGATGGGTCAGGCCACCTCCGTCATCGTCGAGCCCAAGAGCGCGGCCACAAACGCCACCAAACCCGTAGGCACCGGCCCTTACCAGCTGGCGTCGTGGAGCAAGGGCGCATCCGTCACGCTGGCCGCATGGCCGGGCTTTCGCGCGCCACAGAGCATTCGCATCAAACGCGCCGTGTTCCGCTTTATTTCAGACCCGGCTGCGCAGGTCGCCTCCCTGCTGGCAGGCGATGTGGACGTTTTCCCCCGCGTTACGCCGCGCAGCGTGCCCCAGTTCAAGACCAACCAGCGCTTTCAGGTGGTTGTGAGCAACTCATGCGCCAAGACCATTCTGGCCATCAACAACGCACGCAAGCCTCTGAACGATGTGCGCGTACGCCGCGCCATTGCCGCTGCCATTGACCGCGACGCCGTCATCGCCGGTGCCGCCGATGGCTATGGCGTGCCCATTGGCAGCTATTACGTGCCCACCGCCTTTGGCTATGTGGACACCACGGGCGTCAACCCCTTTGATCTGGACAAGGCCAAGGCGCTCATGGCCGAAGCCGGCATCAAGACACCGCTGACGTTGACCATGACCCTGCCGCCCACGCCTTACTCACGCCAGGGCGGCGAGCTGATTGCAGCACAGCTGGCCAAGATTGGTATCCAGCTCAAGCTGCAGAACGTGGAATGGGCACAGTGGCTGTCGGGCACCTACACCAACAAGAACTACGACCTTTCCATCATTTCCCATGTGGAGCCGTTTGATCTGGGCAACTTTGCCAAGCCGGACTATTACTGGGGCTACCACTCGCAAGAGTTCAACGAGCTGTTCGAGAAAATCAAGCATACCCCCCGCCCTGCCGACCGCGCCCGCCTGCTGGGCGACGCTCAGCGCCTGCTGGCCCGGGACGCGGTACACGGCTTTATCTACACCCCGCAATGGGTGACCGTGGCCAATAAGAAGCTGCGCGGACTGTGGAAAGACATGCCGGTGTTTGTGAACGATCTGTCTGCACTTTCCTGGAGCTGAGTCTGAACCTTGCGGCTGCGGGGCGCGAGGCCACCCTTGGCCACGCGCCCCGCATGTCAAGTCTGCTCAGGTATCGGTAGGCACGTCGTCCCAGGTGTCGCCGTAGCCCAAGACCCAGCTCATGGCGTAGCGCCGCTCATAGACGAGGCCAGAGATCAGGCTGTCAATGTCCGGATCATCCTCACCCGGCTCATCTTTGTGAAAGCCCAGGTCACGGTCGCGTACACGCCAGTGCTGGTGGTAGAGGTACTGCTCCTGGGCCTGCAGCTCGGCCAGCGCGCGCCGGACCGGCTGCTGCAAGAAATGTGGAGTCTGCTGGATAGCCTGCAGCACCATGGCATTGCTGAAGACGTCGAACTGCTTATGCAGCTCAGGCATGCGCTCCAGCCCATGCAGGCTCCAGAGCAAAGACACCAGCGCTTCGGAACGCCATGAGAAATTCACCATATCCCTCTGCGCCGGGCTGGGAGTGTCGATAAATTCCCGCTCAGCCTGAGACAGGTAGCGAGCAATATCGTGGGCCGCCATCCACTTGGCGTTCTGACTGGGAAACTGGACTTTTCCAATCACCGCTATCAGTCCCAGCACACGCTCGGCAATCTCACCAGCCGACCGAGGTTGCAGGTCATCGAGGTCGTCATCGTTCATGGCGTCTCTCCGTCTGATTTAACTGACACTCCACACTCCGGCGTCTGCCGGATGTCCCAGTGTGAACTGGCCGCGTATTCTGTTCAAAAGATGCAGCGCCAGCAACAGTCCCTAGCGTTGCACCAGCACCAGCCTTAGCGCCAGCGCGCCGAAGACAGTGGCGGCAATGCGGTTGAGCAAGCGCTGGGCGCGGGCAGATCGCTGCAGAATCTGGCCAAACAGGCCCGAGCCACAGGCGATGGAGCCAAACACCAGCAACGTGGCCAGCATGAAGACACAACCCAGCGCCATGACTTGCAGACCCACGCTGCCGCGCGCCGGGTCGGTAAACTGGGGCAAAAAGGCCAGAAAGAAAATGAGAACCTTGGGGTTGGTCAGACTCATGACCACTCCGCGACCTGCCCAGCCCATGGCCGTTTTCAGGGTCAGCACATCACGCTCGGCCTGTGCCTGCGCACCTTCAGTCACACTGACCGGTGCACGCCATGCGCCCCATGCCAGATACGCCAGATATGCCGCACCGCAGAGCTTGAGTACCGTAAACAACATGGGCGATGCAGCAACCACCGCCGCCAGCCCCAAAGCCACCGCGACGGTGTGGCCCACAATACCAAGGCTCAGCCCCAGCACCACGCACAAGCCCACACGCCAGCCCCGCTGGGCGGACTGCACGAGGACAAACAGATTGTCCGGTCCAGGGCTCAGACCCAGCAATACGGCCACGCCAAAGAATGCAATCAAAACGTCCCAGGTCGGCATGGTCAATTCTTTATAAAAACAATAGCTGCTTGCGCTTGATTGACAAGCGCTACAGGCCTTTTTGATGCATGAAGTTGCATCAACCCAGCCCCAGCGCCGTCACGCCCAGGGCAATCATGATGGCACCGGCAATACGCAGTCCTCGGTCGCCCTCACCCAGCAGCTTGCCACCGATCAGCGCCGCAAACAGCATGGATACCTCTCGCGCCGGAGCGACATGCGAGATCGGTGCGCTTTGCACGGCATACAGCACCAGCACATAGGCAATAGGACTGAAGAAAGCCACGATGGCCGCATAGCGCCACTGCAGACGCCACAGGCGCTTGGTCTCGGGCCAGTCCTGCACAGCCAGCGGCGCCAGAATCACCAGTCGGATCAGATTGCCCATGTAGTCCACCAGAATGGGCGACATCAGCAGCACCTTGACGGCATAGCTGTCCACCACCGTATAGCTGGCGATGAACATACCCGTCAGCAAGCCGTAGTAGAGACCGGACAGCACGCGCTGGCGTGCCTCGTCGTCTTTCCCTTCGCGGATGGCAATGATCATGCGCGGGCCGCCCGCAATCAAAAACACGCCGATCACCACGCCCGCAATACCCGCTGCACCCAGCGCGGAAATGCTCTCGCCCAGAAACAGCACCGCCACCAGCGATGACATCAGCGGCCCACTGCCGCGCGCCAGCGGATAGACCACCGTCAGATCCGCCACCCGGTAGCCGCGCAGCAGCACCACGAAATAAGCCACATGCAGCAACGCGCTGGCCGTGACAAAAGCCCATTCCATCCAGCCCCAGCCCGGCACCACATCCTTGCCCAGCCACCAGCCCAGCGGCAGCCAGATGACCGCGTTCCAGACCGAGGTGTAGAGCGAAAAGCGGGCATCGCCACCCGCCTTCTTGGCCACGATATTCCAGCCCGAGTGAATCAGGCCGGCCAGAATGATGAGAGCAAAAGCTTGCAGTGACATGAGAGACAGAAACGCCAGAAATGCAAAAGGCCGCGCAACGCGCAGCCTTTTAGAAGATCAGTTTTCAGTACAGAACACAGCCCAAGTCAGAGACTCCGAGCAAGGGCCGCCTCGCAGCAAAGGCGTCATCCCCTTGGGAGAAGGCGCGCAGCGACTCAGGGGGATTCATTTACTTGCGGGCAGCAATCAGCGACAAGAATTCGCGACGCAGCTCGGAGTTGGTGAGGAAGGCCCCACGCATGACAGAGTTGAGCATCTTGGAGTCCATCTCGCGCACACCGCGCCAGGACATGCAAAAGTGCGAGGCTTCCATCACTACCGCCAGGCCGTCAGGGCGGGTCTTGTTCATGATCAGGTCAGCCAGCTGAATAATGGCTTCTTCCTGGATCTGCGGGCGACCCATGATCCAGTCCACCAGACGGGCGTACTTGGACAGGCCAATGACGTTGGTGTTCTTGTTGGGCAGCACGCCAATCCAGATCTTGCCCATGACGGGGCACAGGTGGTGGCTGCAGGCACTGCGCACGGTGATGGGGCCGACAATCATCAGCTCGTTCAGGTGCTCGGCGTTGGGGAATTCGGTAATCGCTGGCTGATGCACATAGCGGCCGCGGAAGACCTCGTTCACATACATCTTGGCCACACGACGAGCCGTGGCGCGGGTGTTGTGATCGTTGGTGGTGTCGATGACCATGGAGTCGAGCACCGTCTGCATCTTCTCCTGGACCTCGTCCAGCATCAGCTCCAGCTCGCCGGGCTCAATAAAATCGGCGATGTTGTCGTTGGCGTGAAAACGCTTGTTCGCCGCCTGCAGGCGCTCGCGGATCTTGACCGAAACGGGCGTGCCCTCTTCAGTCTGTTTGTCTTTATTCATATCGGCGAGTTCTCTGAACATTCAAGAATGGTACCAGCGAATCAACTTCCCAAAGCTGCAAAGGCTTTGCCATTCAAACGCAGGTTTGCAAGGCAGCAGAAGCTATGGTTTCAGTAGCATCAGAGCCTGAATTCAGCAATCAGCGGCAAATGATCGGACATGCGCCACCAAATCCGCCCCTTGGGCACTTGCAGCCCCAGCGGCGTCAGCCCACGCACATAGATGTGGTCTAGCTGCGCAATCGGCAGACGTGCAGGGTAAGTGGCGATACCCCGGGTCTCATCAAACTCGAACAGGCCAAAGCCCGCCAGCATGCGCTTGATCTGGTTGCCCCAGTCGTTGAAGTCACCTGCCACGACCAGCGGCGCATTGGGCGGCACCTCGCGTTCGATAAAGCGCTGCAGCAGCGCAATCTGGCGAATGCGGCTGCCGGGAATCAAGCCCAGATGCACCACGATGGAGTGCACGCGCTTGCCATTGATGTCCAGTTCCACATGAAGCAGCCCGCGCTGCTCGAAGCGGTGGTCCGAGATGTCTTCGTGCTGGTAGCCAATCACCGGCCAGCGGCTGAGCAGCGCATTGCCGTGTTCGCCATCCTTGGTATAGGCATTGGTCAGGTAGACGGACTCATAGCCTTCGGGAGCCAGATATTCGGCCTGCGGCACATTGGGCCAGTGGTCGAAGTACTGCTCCTCCTTGCGGTTCATCTTGCGTACTTCCTGCAGGCAGACGATGTCTGCATCGAGCTGCTCCACGGCAAGCCCCAGATTGTGGATTTCCAGCCGCCGTGCCGGCCCCAGGCCCTGCACGCCTTTGTGAATGTTGTAGGTGGCCACGCGCAGGATCTGCGGCTCTGGCGGCGTAAACAACTGAACTTCAGACATAGGCACTATTTTTCTCAAAGCGGTTACGGCTTCTGCTGGCTTGGAGCCAACGCCGGTTCAAAGCGCGGCAGCAACAAAATGGCTTCTGCATTGGAAGAAGAAAAGCAGCGCTGGGCTGCGTCGCGCCAATCATGCCAATCATGTGCGGTGTGCTCTCTCGGATTCAAGTGCACAGCCATGTAGGACGGCACACGAAGCCCGAACACGCGCTCCTGGTTGTGCCACACGCCCGGCGCATAGCGGTGCTGCCATTCGGGATAGATGGCGTACACGTTCTCAAGCTCCCAGTCGATGAGCTGGCAGCCGGGCGCGAGTGCATCAATGCCGGTTTCTTCCAGCACTTCGCGGGCGGCGGTTTCGCGCCAGTCCTCACCCTCGCTGTCTTTGCTGCCTGTCACCGACTGCCAGAACGGCTCACCGCCCGGCGCAGCAATGGTGCGGCGCAGCAGCAGAACCTGGCCATCCCCACGGTAGATGACCACCAGCACGGACTGCGGAATCTTGTAAGGCTTGATGTCCATCAGCCCATATTAGCGCGCAGGCAATGGCCGCAATGGGAGTTGGCGCTGCGCTTGAGGACTATCAATATTCATAGCGACTGGCGATTTCCAGTCATCCAAATAGATAAAAAAACTTGTCAGATTCATCTACTGACAGGCACAAGCAGCTCTTAAAGCAGTAGCAATAAAAAAGCGCCAGCCGCTTTTCGCAGACTGGCGCTTGATGCGGACTGCGGCAAACGCAGTCTGCAAAAGGCTGGAGATCAGGCCTCGGTGGTCGTCACAACCGTGTTGCGCAGCTTGATGTGCAACTCGCGCAGTTGCTTCTCGTCCACGGGCGAAGGGGCTTGCGTCAGCAAGTCCTGGGCGCGCTGGGTCTTGGGGAAGGCAATCACGTCACGGATGGACTCGGAGCCGGTCATCAGCGTGATCAGACGGTCCAGACCGAAGGCCAGACCGCCGTGAGGAGGCGCACCGTATTGCAGCGCATCCAGCAGGTAGCCGAACTTGGCGCGCTGGTCTTCAGGAGTGATGTTCAGGGCGGCAAACACCTTGGCCTGCACGTCCGCACGGTGGATACGCACCGAGCCACCGCCCAGTTCCCAGCCGTTCAGCACCATGTCGTAGGCCTTGGCAATGCACTTACCGGGGTCGCTCACCATCAGCTCTTCATGGCCATCCTTAGGCGATGTGAAGGGGTGGTGCACAGCCGCCCAGCGGTTGTTTTCTTCGTCATGCTCGAACATCGGGAAGTCCACCACCCACAGGGGGGCCCACTTGTTTTCGAACAGACCGCTCTTCTTGCCAAACTCGCTGTGGCCGACCTTCAGACGCAGGGCGCCGATGGAGTCGTTGACGATCTTTTCCTTGTCAGCGCCGAAGAACAACAGGTCGCCGTCTTGAGCACCGGTCCGCTTCAAGATTTCAGCAATCGCTGCATCGTGCAGGTTCTTGACGATGGGCGACTGCAGGCCTTCACGACCCTTGGCCACTTCGTTGACCTTGATCCATGCCAGACCCTTGGCACCGTAGATCTTGACGAACTCGGTGTAGCCGTCGATTTCGCCACGCGAGATCGCAGCGCCGCCGGGCACGCGCAGAGCCACCACACGGCCGCCCTTGGTGGTCGCAGGAACCGAGAAGACCTTGAAATCCACATCGCCCATGCAGTCGGTCAGCTCTGTGAACTCGAGCTTGACGCGCAGATCGGGTTTGTCCGAACCAAAGCGGTGCGCCGCATCCTGGTAGGTCATGATGGGGAATTCGCCCAGTTCCACGTTCAGTTGAGTCTGGAACACTTCCGTAATCATCTGCTGGAAGATGGCACGAATTTCTTCCTCGTTCAGGAACGAAGTTTCGCAGTCGATCTGCGTGAATTCAGGCTGGCGGTCAGCGCGCAGGTCTTCGTCACGGAAGCACTTGGTGATCTGGTAGTAGCGGTCGTAACCAGCCACCATCAGCATCTGCTTGTACAGCTGGGGAGACTGGGGCAGCGCGAAGAATTCACCGTCATGCACGCGCGAGGGCACGAGGTAGTCGCGTGCGCCTTCAGGCGTGGACTTACCCAGCATGGGGGTTTCGATGTCGATGAAGCCCAGCTTGTCCAGGAAGTTACGCACCTGAATCGCGGTCTTGTAACGCAGCATCATGTTGCGCTGCATCACGGGGCGGCGCAGGTCCATCACGCGGTTGGTCAAACGCACGGTTTCCGACAGGTTCTCGTCGTCCAGCTGGAAGGGAGGTGTGACGGAAGCGTTCAGCACGTTCAGCTCATGACACAGCACTTCGATCTGGCCGCTCTTCAGTTTGTCGTTAGTCGTGCCAGCGGGACGAGCACGCACGATGCCCTTGACCTGCACGCAGAACTCATTGCGCACGTCTTCAGCCACCTTGAACATTTCAGCGCGGTCAGGGTCGCAGACCACCTGCACGTAGCCTTCACGGTCACGCAGGTCGATAAAGATCACACCACCGTGGTCACGGCGGCGATTCACCCAGCCGCACAGGGTCACGGTTTCGCCCATTTGGGCTTCGGTCACCAGACCGCAGTATTGAGTACGCATTGCCATGAAAGTCTTCCTGCACCCTTAGGGGTGCGACAAGGTTGTTTGTTTGGGTTCTTCGATCGCGGTGAGGTCTGGCGGAGCCACTACACCCATCGAAACAATATATTTGAGTGCGGCATCCACACTCATTTCCAGCTCGACGCACTCGCTCTTGCGCACCAGCACAAAGTAACCGCCCGTAGGGTTCGGTGTGGTGGGAACGAACACGCTGACATAGTCATCGCGCAGCAAGGCCGCTACTTCGCCGTTGGGCTGACCCGTGACAAAGGCCACGGTCCAGACACCTTCACGCGGCCACTGCACCATGACGGCAGTGCGAAAGGCATTACCGCTGTCAGAGAAAACGGTATCAGAGACCTGCTTGACACTGGAATAGATGGAACGCACCACAGGAATGCGGCGCACCAGTGCATCACCCCAGCCGACCAGCTTGCGTCCGATAAAGTTGCTGGCAATACCACCGACGATCAGCAGGATAAGCAGCGTCAAAATGACACCAAAACCCGGAATGTGAACGCCCAGAAGTTTGTCTGGCTGCCATGCCTCAGGAAGAATGGCCAGCGTCTGGTCCAGTGTCCCGATGATCCAGTTGAGCACGCCGAGGGTGATCACCAGAGGAACGATGACCAGCAAACCTGCAATCAGCCACTTGCGCAATGCAAACATAGTCTCGAAGAGCCTCAGGAGTTGGCAGTGGCAGGAGCCGCTGCAGGAGCCGGTGCGGGTTCCGCTGCAGGTGCAGCAGCGCTCTCACTGGTGGACGAAGTGCTTGCAGTCGGCTTGCTGCCGCTGTTCTTGAAGTCCGTGGCATACCAGCCAGAACCCTTGAGCTGAAAGCCCGGAGCGGTAAGCTGCTTCGAAAAGGCCTCGGCACCGCAAGCTGGGCACACGGTCAGCGGCGTGTCCGAGATTTTCTGCAGCACATCCTTGGCATGACCACAGGAGCCACACTTGTATGCATAGATAGGCATAGCGCTAAAACGAGGGAAGTGCAAAAACCCTCAATTATAGGCGTCGCCCCTCGTTTTGCTGCACTGCACAGGCAAGACCCGGCATCGCTTATTTGCACTTTCAGGCCTTGGCCTCGGTAAAGCTCTCAATTTCGCGATGATGGTTGCTGACCCACTGGGGCAGCAGAGACCCTGCCAGCATGCCAACAACCGCCGCCAAAAGACCAGCCAGCTGCTGCGGGAAAGCCTGATGGAGCGCCGGTGTCACCATGAAGATCAGCCAGACGCCAATCCCCAGAATCACCGCGCTGATGGCGCCTTGCGTGGTGGCACGCTTCCAGTACAAACCAAAGACCAGCGGCACAAAAGCCCCCACCAGTGGCACCTGATAAGCACTGGCCACCAGTTCATAGATGGGAGTGCCTTGCATGGCGATGGAATAAGCCAGCACACAGGCCGCAAACACCAGCACGCTGATGCGCATGGTCTTGAGGTTGTCTTTGTCCGTCGTAAACGGACGGAACTGGCGCCAGATATTTTCGGTAAACGTGACACTGGGTGCCAGCAAGGTCGCTGATGCGCAGGATTTGATAGCCGACAGCAGTGCACCAAAGAAAAGCACCTGCATGGCAAAGGGCATCTTGTCCATCACCAAAGTCGGCAGCACCTTTTGCGGGTCTTCAGCCAGCAGGGCAGTAGCCTCAGTCGGCATGATGATGAGCGCACTGGCCACGAGAAACATGGGCACAAAGGCAAAAATCACATAGCAGGCCCCACCGATGATGGTTCCGCGCACCGCAGATTTTTCGGTGTCGGCAGACATCACGCGCTGGAAGATGTCCTGCTGCGGAATCGAGCCCAGCATCATGGTCACGGCGGCACCGATGAAGAACACGATTTCATGGAACGATGGTTCAGGCAAAAACTTGAACAGATCGCGACTGGTGGCCAGATCCACCACCTTGTCAGCACCACCCGCCATATCGCCGGCGAAGAAGGCAAGGGCCAGCAAGCCCACAACCAGAATGATCATCTGCACAAAATCGGTGACCGCCACAGACCACATGCCGCCGAACAGCGTATAGATGAGCACGGAAAGAATGCCAATCGTCATGCCCATGGGGATGCTGACCGAGCCGCCCGAGAGCAGGTTGAACACCAACCCCAATGCTGTGACCTGGGCCGAGACCCAGCCCAGATAACTGAGCATGATGATCAGCGAGCAGATCACCTCGATCGAGCGACCATAACGAGCACGGTAGTAGTCGCTGATGGTCAGCAAATTCATGCGGTATAGCTTGGCCGCAAAAAAAGCGCCAACCAGAATCAGGCACATGCCTGCGCCAAACGGGTCTTCCACCAATGCCTGCAGACCGCCTTCGATGAACTTGGCAGGTACACCCAGCACCAGCTCGGACCCGAACCAGGTCGCGAAGGTGGTGGTGATGATCATGTACAGCGGCAGATGCCGCCCGGCAATAGCGAAGTCCGCCGTGTTTTTCACACGTTTTGCCGCCCACAAACCAATGCCAATGGTTATCAACAGGTAGACGATTACCAATGAGAGCAGCAAGCTCACACTCCTCAGACTAAATAAAACAGGAAGCTCAGAAGCGGATGCGCAGCAGAATCTGCAGCACTACCAGTCCGATAACGAAACCAATGCCTGCGCTGAGGATGGCCTGCAGCAAGCGGTTGGTTGTCTTTTGCTGCTGGAGCAGCTCCTTCAACAAGGCATCGTTGTGATGACCAGCGCCTTGTTTGGCCAGATACTGGTGCAGCACGCGCGGGATATCGGGCAGGATTTTGGCGTAGCGCGGGGCTTGCGCCTGAATCTCACTCCACAGACGCTGCGGGCCCATCTGGTCCAGCATCCACTTTTCAAGAAACGGCTTGGCCGTGCTCCAGAGGTCCAGATTGGGGTCCAGCTGACGCCCCAGACCTTCGATATTGAGCAGCGTCTTTTGCAGCAGCACCAGTTGTGGCTGGATTTCAACCTGAAAACGGCGTGAAGTCTGAAAAAGGCGCATCAGCACCATACCCAGAGAGATCTCGGCCAGCGGGCGGTCAAAGTAAGGCTCACAGACGGATCGAATAGCGGCTTCCAACTCTTCGACCCGCGTGGTGGCAGGCACCCAGCCGCTTTCCACGTGCAAAGCGGCAACGCGCTTGTAGTCACGGCGGAAGAAAGCCAGAAAGTTCTGCGCCAGATATTCTTTGTCGAACTCGGTCAGCGTGCCAACGATGCCAAAGTCCAGCGAGATATAGCGCCCGAAGCTATCGGGCTCCAGGCTGACCATGATGTTTCCCGGGTGCATGTCCGCATGGAAGAAACCATCACGAAACACCTGGGTAAAGAAAATGGTCACGCCATCACGCGCCAGCTTGGGGATGTCAACACCGGCGTCACGCAGACGCTCCACCTGACTGATGGGCACGCCCTTCATGCGCTCCATCACCATCACATCGGTGTGGCAGTAATCCCAGTGAATCTCGGGGATCAGCACCAGATCCAGCCCTTCCATATTGCGGCGCAGCTGCGCAGCATTGGAGGCTTCTCGAATCAGGTCCAGCTCGTCATGCAGGTAGTTGTCGAACTCGCCAACCACTTCCTTGGGCTTGAGGCGCTTGCCGTCCTTGGACAGCCGCTCCATCCAGCCCGCCATCATGTGCATGAGCGCCAGATCCTTGTCGATCACTGTCTTCATGCCCGGGCGCAACACCTTGACGGCCACCTCATGCTCAACGCCAGCTTTATCGCGAATCACGGCAAAGTGCACCTGTGCAATCGATGCACTGGCAACGGGCTGGCGATCAAAGCTCACAAAAATCTGATCGAGCGGCTTGCGAAACGAACGCTCGATGGTGTCCACCGCGATTTGCGAATCGAACGGCGGCACACGGTCTTGCAGCTTGGCCAGCTCTTCCGCAACATCGGGCGGCATCAGATCGCTGCGCGTAGACAGCACCTGACCGAACTTCACAAAGATGGGACCCAGTGCCTCCAGCGCTTCACGCAGGCGCACGCCACGCGGCTTGTCCAGCTTGCGGCCAAATGTGAGCACGCTGCGCAGATTGCGCATGCGCGGGTGAGGAATGCCGGAGAGCACCAGCTCATCCAGACCATAACGAAACACCACCCAGAGGATGGCCCAGCCTCGCAGGAAACGACTCATGGCTGTGTGTAATCGGCACCGGGCATGGAGGCCACAGGTGCTGTGCTTGCCGGGCTGACGACATCTGCATCAGCGGCTTTTTTGCCACCCATGCGTGCACCAACGAACTGGCGCAGGCCTTGGGCTGCTGTGCGTGCGACCTTGACAATGGTGTGGGCAGGCACGTCTCCGACCAAGCGTGCCAGGTCTTCTTCCACATCCCACTTGACGTTGTCGACCAGCCAGTTGATCTCGGCGGCAAACTGCACATCGCCTTCAATGCGGATGCTGGGCTTGTCGCCGCGCAATGCGGTCTGAGCCAGCGACAGAGGCGAAGTCTCAGTGACTTCCAGCATCAGGTCGGGAGCAGCATCTTCAGGCGCCACATCGAACAGACCCGCTGGCGTGACCAGCAAGGCTACCGAGTACTGACGCCATTGCACGCGGGCAATGCGACCTTTTTGACGCAGGAGGCGATCCATGGCCTCTTTTTCCTGCATCAGCACATGGTTGATGAAAAGCACCAGACGCTGATGCATTTCACTCACCAGCCATTCGGGAGCTTGAGGTCCAGCCATCACGCGTTCGACGAGACCGCTCAGAAAAGAAAAAGGGGACTGTGTTGCCATAGTCCCCGATTATTCATGAAATCAATCCCCCTGAGTCGCTACGCGCCTTCCCTATGGAAACAACGCCTTCGCTGCGGGACTGTCTCTGCCTTATTGCAGCGCTTGCACGCCAGCCACCAGCCAGCCGCTGGAGCCGCTCTTGGGCTTAGTCATGTTCCAGACTTCGCGGAAAGGGCTTGGTCCTGCCGAGGCATCTTCACGAATCATGCCGGAGAACTCGACACTGGCCATATAGCCATTACCCAGATCTTCGATACCCAGCAACTGAGCATCAATCATCAGCACTTCCGTGTGGTTGGGTTCGCCAGGGCGCTGAGCTTCACGCTCAGACAGTTGAGAGCGAATTTCCGACAGCATCTCGTCCGTCATCATCGAGCGCAGTGAAGTAATGTCAGAGCGATCCCAGGCGGATTGCAGAGTCACGAAATTACGCTTGGCAGCGGTCAGGAAACCGGCTTGATCAAAGCCTTCTGGCACGCCCCAGCTCTGCGAACCCGACAAAGCCGAGCCAATCATGGAGCCACCAGCTGCGGCGGCAGGCTGATAGTCCTGCTCCCAGGGGCGCGCAGACGCATCATTGCCAATTTTCTCGGGGTTGTACTGACGAGCCTGAGGAGCGTTGACATCGCCACCCAGATTGCCTGCGCCCTGAAAGGCGAAGGGGCTGTTATTGGCCTGAGGAGCAGGCGCAGCCTTGCGGCGACGCATGATCATGCCAATCACGGCCATGGCGACCATGGCCAGCAAGGCCATCATCAGGAAGTTGCCAAATGCTTCACCAAAGCCCAGCGAGTGAGCCAGCCAGGCCAGACCCAGACCCGCTGCCAGGCCGCCAAGCATGGCACCCCAGGGCTTCTTGGGCGCTGCTGCAGGCGTTGCCGGCGCACCAGCACGGTTTTGCTGAGCCGCATTTTGCTGCGGAGCCTGCTGAGTATTCTGTGTGGGAGCACGAGAAGCTTCGCGTTGCGTGACGTTGCCAGACTGTTTGCCAAACGAAGAGCCTCCGCCCATGCGTTTCGCGTCAGCCTCACCGTGCGCCACAACCAGCATTGCCACCAAGGCGATTGACCAAAGTTTTTTCATCTCATCTCCCTTCTTATAGAAAGTCGCTACAAATCTGCGCACGAGGCGCACTTAACACTTGATCCCGACATGCAAGGCACAGATGCCACCTGTCATGTTGTGATAGTCCACATGGCCAAAGCCACATTGCTGCATCAAGGCCTTTAGTTCCTTTTGACCGGGGTGCATGCGAATGGATTCAGCCAGATACCGGTAGCTTTCCGCATCACCGGCAATCATCTGCCCCATGGCCGGCAAAATCTTGAAAGAATAAAAGTCATAGGCTTTCTCCAGGGGCTTGGCCACCTTGGAGAACTCCAGCACCAGCAACTTGCCACCGGGGCGCAGAACGCGGTTCATTTCCTTGAGCGCTGCATCCTTGTGCGTCATATTGCGCAGACCAAAGGCCACGCTGACCAAGTCAAAGTGGCCATCCGGGAAAGGCAGCTTTTCCGCGTCACAGACCAAGGTCGGCAGCAACACGCCCTTGTCGGTCAGGCGGTCACGCCCCACACGCAGCATGGCTTCGTTGATATCGGTGTGAACCACTTGGCCCGATGCGCCGACCTTCTTGGAAAACGCCAGGGCCAAATCGCCCGTGCCGCCTGCAATATCCAGCGCCTTATCGCCTTCTTTGAGGTTGGCCACCATCAGGGTGTAGGCCTTCCATGCGCGATGCAGACCACCGGACATGACGTCATTCATGACGTCGTACTTGGAGGCCACGGAGTCGAACACACCGCGTACACGCGATGCCTTCTCGCTTTCGTCAACAGTCTGGAATCCGAAGTGTGTGGAGCTCATAACAGAGAATGCTAAGCAAGCAGTGCTTGTGCGTACAGCGACAACCCCGTATGACTACAGGCTTTGAAGCACTATGGTTTTTAGAAGAAATTGGCTTAAAGCGCTTATTTCACCTGCGCTACAAGCTATCGGAAATATAGCATCAGCATCAATAACCCTGCGCTTGGCGCATGGCCTGTGTGGTGCCAGAGGGACGTTCGCCCAGGCTTTCAGCCAGCAGACAAGCCCCCTCGAAGTCAAATCTCAATGCACGCTGCAACCATGACCGCCAGCGCCCTTTTCGGGCATCAGCGTGTCGCGGTTCAGGCCTGCATCTTCAAGACGCTGCAGATACTGCTTCCACAGCTCATCTTGCTGACTACCCAGCTGGTAGAGATATTCCCAGGTGTAGAGACCGCTTTCGTGCCCGTCGCTGAAGAACGGCTTGATCGCATAGTTGCCGACCGGCTCAATGGTGTTGATCCCCACATCGCGCTTGCCAGTCTGCAGGACCTCCTGGCCCGGGCCATGTCCCTGCACTTCGGCCGATGGCGAATAGACACGCATCAGCTCAAAGGGGATGCGAAAGGTTTTGCCATCCGTGTAAGACACCTCCAGCACGCGCGAAGCGCCATGCACGGTCAGTGCCTGAGGGGTGGGAGTGTTGGCTTGCAATCCGGCCATGATTCTCTCCTGTTCAATGCATAAAAGGGCAGCCAGGAGCTGCCCTTTGTCTCTCTGTACTCAATCTCCAGAACGGAGATACAAACATCAGGCCGCCCAGAGGGTCAGCGCCTTTTGCAGTGCAGCGTCTACCGCTGGCAGTTGCTGGGCAACCGTAGCTTCACGCGCTTCATCGCGCACGCGCAGGGCGGGCACCCAGACCGATGCGGGGAAGTGACTGTCCCAGTCATAACGCGCAATCACATGCCAGTGCAGATGAGCCACCATATTACCCAGTGCCGCCAGGTTGATCTTGGTTGGCGAGAGCTGCTCGCGCAGCACACGCTCCACCAGGGCCACGGCATCCATGCACAAGGCACGGTCTGTCGCGCTCAAGTCCGAAAACTCGGCCGCATGATCCGTCCAAACTACGCGATAGAAGGCTGGAAAGCCCTCTTCCGCAGCACGAATCACCCGCAGCTTGTCACCACGCCAGATCAGCGCACCACCGTCGGTAGTGCACAAAGGGCAGTTATCTTGATGCGTCATATCTACCTCAGACCAGGACGCGTTCGATACCACCCGCGTTGGCACGTTTGACGTACTCGGGCATCCAGTTCTCACCCAGAATGTCACGAGCCATCTCGACCACGATGTAGTCGGCTTCCAGCAGACCATTGTTCATGTCATTGCCGTAACGCGACAGACCTTGCAGACAGCTGGGGCAGCTGGTCAAGATCTTGACGTTTTCCTTGGGTGCCAGAGCACCGCTGTCGCGCAGCACGGCTTCGCTCTTGCGCAACTCTTCGGTCTTGCGGAAGCGAATCTGCGTCGAGATATCAGGACGCGTCACGCCCAGCGTGCCGGACTCACCACAGCAACGCTCGCTCTTGGTGACCTGGTCACCCATCAAGGCCTTGACGGTCTTCATAGGGTCTTGCTGCTTCATGGGCGTGTGGCAAGGGTCGTGGTACAGGTACGTTCCCTTGTTCTGCAGCGTGATGCCTTTTTCCAGCAGATATTCGTGGATGTCGATGATGCGGCAGCCGGGGAAAATCTTGTCGAACTGGTAGCCCTGCAACTGGTCATAACAGGTACCGCAGCTCACCACCACGGTCTTAATGTCCAGATAATTGAGCGTGGTGGCCACACGGTGGAAGAGCACGCGGTTGTCCGTGATCATCTTCTCGGCCTTGTCGAACTGGCCCGATCCGCGCTGGGGATAGCCGCAGCACAGGTAGCCGGGCGGCAGCACGGTCTGCACACCGGCATGCCACAGCATGGCCTGCGTGGCCAAGCCGACCTGGCTAAACAGACGCTCCGAACCGCAGCCGGGGAAGTAGAACACCGCCTCGGTATCCGACTTGGTGGCCTGCGGATCCCGGATGATGGGCACATAATCCTTGTCTTCAATATCCAGCAAGGCGCGTGCCGTCTTGGTGGGCAGACCACCGGGCAGCTTCTTGTTGATGAAGTGAATCACCTGCTCCTTGATAGGAGCCGTGCCCACCGATGCCGGCGGGTGCGCCGTCTGCTTCTTGGCAAAGCTTTGCAGCACATCGGCAGCCAGACGCTGGGCCTTGAAACCCACACCAACCATGGCCGAGCGCATGAACTTGATGGTGTCAGGGTTCGTGGCGTTCAGCATGGTCATGGCCAGCTTGTTGCCCGGGCGGAAGCTCTTTTTGTCCATCTTGCGCAGCAGATTGCGCATATTCATGGTCACGTCGCCAAAGTCGATCTTGACCGGGCAAGGATTCAGACACTTGTGGCAGACCGTGCAGTGGTCTGCCACATCTTCAAATTCCTGCCAGTGTTTGAGCGACACACCACGGCGTGTCTGCTCTTCATAGAGGAAAGCCTCCACCAACAGCGAAGTCGCCAGAATCTTGTTGCGGGGCGAGTACAGCAGGTTGGCACGCGGCACGTGCGTCGCACACACCGGCTTGCACTTGCCGCAGCGCAGGCAGTCTTTGACAGAGTTGGCAATCGCGCCAATATCCGACTGCTGCATGATGATGGACTCATAGCCCATCAGGCCGAAAGACGGCGTGTAGGCGTTGGTCAGGTCAGCAAACATCAGCGATTCACGGGGCGAGCGGCCATCGTGACTCTGGTGCGCCGACGCATCCCACTCTTCGTTGCGAATCAGCTTGCCCTTGTTGAAGCGGCCTTCAGGGTCCACGCGCTTCTTGTAGGCGGCAAACGGTGCCAGCTCCTCATCACTGAGGAATTCCAGTTTGGTAATGCCAATGCCATGCTCACCCGAGATCACGCCATCCAGACTGCGCGCCAGATCCATGATGCGGGCCACGGCACCGTGCGCGGTCTGCAGCATTTCATAGTCGTCAGAGTTGACCGGCAGATTGGTGTGCACATTGCCGTCACCGGCATGCATGTGCAGCGCCACCCAGACACGGCCCTTGAGCACCTTCTGGTGAATCTCGTTGACGGATTCACGCAGCGGCTGGAAGGCCGCACCTGCAAAAATCTTGGACAGCGGCTCTTTGAGCTGCGTCTTCCAGCTGGCGCGCAGTGTGTGATCTTGCAACTGGGGGAACAGCGTGGCCACGCCATCCAGCCAGCCTTGCCACAGGCCGCGCACGTCGCCAACCAGCCCCAACGCCTGCTGCACGCGATCCTCCAGCAGCTCTGCGCTGGGAATCTCGCCGGCATCGTCGCTCTTGCCCAGAGGCAGATCAGAATTTTTGAAGAATTGACTCAGTTCATCGCACAGCTTGAGCTTGTTGCGCAGGCTCAATTCAATGTTGATGCGCTCAATGCCATCGGTGTACTCGGCCATGCGAGGCAGAGGAATCACCACGTCTTCATTGATCTTGAAGGCATTGGTATGGCGCGAGATAGCGGCTGTGCGCTTGCGGTCCAGCCAGAACTTCTTGCGGGCCTCAGCGCTGATGGCAATAAAGCCCTCGCCGTTGCGCGAATTGGCAATACGCACCACTTCGCTGGTCACGCGGGCGACTTCATCGGCGTTGTCACCGGCGATATCGCCCAGCAACACCATCTTGGGCAGGCCGCCATTGCCCTTTTTGGACTTGGTGGCGTAACCCACGGCCTTGAGGTAGCGGTCGTCCAGATGCTCCAGACCCGCCAGCAGCACGCCCGAGCGCTTTTGCTCGGCGAACATATAGTCCTTGATCTCGACGATCGAAGGCACTGCATCCTTGGCGTTACCAAAGAACTCCATGCACACCGTGCGGGTGTGGGCCGGCATGCGGTGCACCACCCAGCGGGCGCTGGTGATCAGGCCGTCCGTGCCCTCTTTCTGAATACCCGGCAGGCCCGAGAGGAACTTGTCGGTCACGTCTTTGCCCAGACCTTCCTTGCGGAAAGTCTTACCAGGAATGTCCAGACGCTCGCTACGAATATGGGTCTTTCCGTCGGCCTCGAAGTACTTCAGCTCGAAGCAGGCCATCTCGGCATCATGAATCTTGCCCAGGTTGTGATCCAGACGCGTGACTTCCAGCCACTGCGCATCAGGCGTCACCATGCGCCAGGACACGAGATTGTCCAGAGCCGTGCCCCAGAGCACCGCCTTCTTGCCGCCGGCATTCATGGCCACGTTGCCACCGATGCAAGATGCTTCGATGGAGGTGGGGTCCACCGCGAACACAAAGCCGCCGCGCTCGGCCGCATCCGCCACGCGCTGTGTTACCACACCGGCTTCGGAATAAATAGTGGGCACTTCATGATCCACACCGGGGATCATGCGCATCTCGACTTCAGTCAGCGCTTCCAGCTTTTCGGTGTTGATCACCACCGAGCGCCATGTCAAAGGAATAGCGCCACCCGTATATCCGGTGCCGCCTCCACGCGGAATGATGGTCAGACCCAGCTCGATACAGCCCTTGACCAGTCCGGCCATTTCGGCTTCGGTGTCAGGAGTCAGAACGACGAACGGATACTCCACACGCCAGTCCGTCGCGTCGGTCACGTGGGCCACACGCGAGAGTCCGTCGAACTTGATGTTGTCCTTGGCCGTGTAGGGGCGCAGCGTCTTCTGCACGCGGCGTCGCAGTTGCTCGGCTTCTACAAAAGTGGCATTGAATTCATGCACGGCACGGTGAGCAGCATCTACCAATTGCCCCACCAGCTGATCACGCACCGAGTCTTCATGAGGCTCGCGGCGCTTGTCGATCTCGGAGAGTCGATGCGCCAGCGCCTCGACCAGCGATTTGCGGCGATCAGGGCTGTGAATCAGATCGTCCTGCAGATAAGGGTTGCGCTGCACGACCCAGATATCACCCAGCACCTCGTAAAGCATGCGGGCAGATCGGCCAGTGCGGCGTTCCTGACGCAGCTGGTTGAGCACATCCCACATGGATGAGCCCAGCAGACGAATCACGATCTCACGGTCAGAGAACGATGTGTAGTTATAGGGAATCTCGCGCAGTCGTGCGGGTTCAGCAGCCTGCGCCTGCAAGGCGGCAGCCAACGCAATCGGTACATTCATGGGTAGACCGTGTTGGGCGCCCGGTGGCGCCCCGAAGCCAGTGGGACGCTGATTTTAAGCGACCCGCGCTCATTCATGCTTTGCTATGGGTTCTGAGTCACCAGCCCAGCTATCGCAAAAGCAGCAAAGACGCCTGCTGCCAAACTGAATCAGCCCATGCAAAAACAGCATGAAGCTCACCCAAAGTGAGCCATCGCACGACCGTATTCAATCACCTGTGGGCAAAAACCAGATTCCTACTCTGGAGACGGCAGATTCCTCAAATATCTCGCCTATGCGATTTCCATAAAAACCATACATTTACGAATCAAAAACAACGCAATACGAAAGACTACCAACAACAAACGAAATGACCTTGACCTAGAATGGCGCAGCTTCGCGCACCATTACTTGTCGCACATTCGTCATAAGACGAGCCGTGACTGCGGGTTCTGCCCATGGTGGAGTGCCTAGCCCATGCAAACAATGACATCCATATGTCATACGAATGACTTAGTGTGTATCAGCACATATTTCGTCAACGATCGTTAGAGGAGCCTCATGCAATTCAAACAACTAGCCATGGCTGCAGCTGTCGCTGCAACCGCCTTCTCGGCACAAGCCACCACCGATATTCAATGGTGGCACTCCATGACTGCCGTGAACAACGAATGGGTCAATGACCTCGCCAAGCAGTTCAACGAAAGCCAGAAGGACTACCGCATCGTCCCCACCTTCAAGGGTGTGTATGACGAATCCATGACAGCCGCCATTGCAGCCTTCCGCTCGGGCAATGCGCCTGACATTCTGCAAGTGTTTGAAGTGGGCACCGCCACCATGATGGCTTCCAAGGGCGCCACTGTGCCCGTGGGCAAGGTAATGGCCGATGCCGGCGTGTCATTTGACCCCAAGGCCTACATTCCTGCCGTGGCCGGTTACTACACTGCCCCTAACGGTCAGATGCTGAGCTTTCCCTTCAATAGCTCGACCACCATCTTCTATTACAACAAGGACGCCTTCAAGAAGGCCGGCCTGAACCCTGACGTGGCCCCCAAGACTTGGCCCGAAGTATTTGACGCTGCCAAGAAGCTCAAGGCCAGCGGCCACAGCTGCCCCATGACACTGGCATGGCAGGGCTGGACTCAGCTGGAGTCCTTCTCTACATGGCACAACGTCGAGTTCGCTACGGAACAAAACGGCCTCAGCGCCAACGGCTACAAGGCCCGCATGAAGGTGAACTCGCCCTTGCACGTCAAGCACATCGACAACCTGGCAGCCGCTGCCAAGGCTGGCGAGTTTGTCTACAAGGGCCGCGCGTCCACCGCTCAGGCTTCGTTCACTGCGGGTGAATGCGCCATGATCCAGACTTCGTCCGGTTTCTACGGCGACGTGGCCAAGAACGCCAAGTTCAACTACGCACTAGCTCCCCTGCCCTACTACGCCGATGTGAAGGGCGCGCCCCAGAACACCGTGATCGGTGGCGCATCGCTGTGGGTAATGGCTGGCAAGTCGGCTGAGCGCTACAAGGGCGTGGCCAAGTTCTTCGAATTCCTGTCGCAGACCAAGGTGCAGGCCGCTTCCCACCAGCGCACAGGCTACCTGCCCGTGACCATGGCAGCCTACGAGCTGACCGACAAGTCCGGCTTTTACGCCAAGCACCCCGGCACTGATACTGCGGTGACGCAGATGATCCGCAAGGTCACCAACAACTCACGCGGTATCCGTCTGGGTAACTATGTGCAGATCCGCACCATCGAGGACGAAGAACTCGAACAAGTGTGGGCTGGCAAGAAGACTGGCCAGCAAGCGCTGGACTCTATCGTGAGCCGCGGCAATGAGCTGCTGGCACGTTTCGAAAAGTCGTACAAGAAGTAAACCCTCCGGCACCCGCAAGGTTGCTGACAGGCCTGCTGTGCCTTCAAACAAGGCACAGCACCCTTAAATGCCCCGTTGACTGAACCCAGGCTCCGGCGGTTTTTTTATTTGTGACTCCTCATGGAAAAACGCGTACTTTTCCGATCCAGATGGCTTCCCTGGGCGCTGATTGCGCCTCAGCTGCTCATCATCGTTATCTTCTTTTTCTGGCCCGCTGGTCAGGCTGTGCTTCAGTCATTCCAGATGGAAGACGCGTTCGGCATGAGCACCGAATGGGTTGGTCTGGACAACTTCCGTCAGTTGTTCAGTGACCCCACCTACCTGAATTCCTTCAAGCGCACCGCCCTGTTCTCCGTACTGGTGGCTGGTGTCGGCATTGCAGCGTCCCTGGGTCTGGCCATTTTCGCCGACCGTATTGTGCGCTTTGCCATGCTCTACAAAACGCTGTTGATCGTGCCTTACGCCGTGGCACCCGTGATTGCAGGCGTGCTGTGGGTCTTCATGTTCTCGCCATCCATTGGCGTGATCACGCATTACCTTGGCAAGCTGGGCTACGAGTGGAACCACCTGATGAACGAGAACCAGGCCATGGCTCTGATCGTCATCACCTCGGTGTGGAAACAGATTTCCTATAACTTCCTGTTCTTCCTTGCGGGCCTGCAATCCATCCCCAAGGCTCTGATCGAAGCCGCGTCGATTGATGGTGCCGGCCCATGGCGCCGTTTCTGGAACATCCAGCTGCCGCTGCTGTCGCCCACCACCTTCTTCCTGCTGGTGATCAACATCGTCTACGCCTTCTTTGATACCTTCGGCATCATCGATGCAGCCACCCAAGGCGGCCCCGGCCAGTCGACATCGATTCTGGTCTACAAGGTTTATCAAGACGGCTTCAAGGCGCTGGACCTGGGCGGCTCGGCTGCACAGTCCGTGATCCTGATGTTGATCGTTGTCGTGCTGACCGTGATCCAGTTCCGCTATGTTGAAAAGAAAGTGCAGTACTGATCATGGTTGATCGCAATCCCTGGCTCACCTTCATCTCCCATGCCGTACTGATCCTCGGCGTGGCCATTGTTGCCTTCCCGCTGTATCTGGCCTTTATCGCCTCGACGCACACGGCCGATGTCATCGTGCAGTCCCCCATGCCGCTGCTGCCCGGCGCCCATATGTGGGAAAACTACAAGGAAGCGCTTCTCGGCTCCGGCAAGCTCGGCTCCAACACCAACGTCGTCCAAATGATGTGGGTCAGCTTCTGCGTGGCCATGATCATCACCGTGGGCAAGATCGCCATTTCGCTGCTGTCGGCCTTTGCCATCGTCTACTTCCGCTTTCCCTTCAAGATGCTGTGCTTCTGGGCCATCTTCTTGACACTGATGCTGCCCGTAGAAGTGCGCATTCTGCCGACCTACAAGGTCGTGGCGGAACTGGGCATGCTCAACAGCTACGCGGGTCTGACCCTGCCGCTGATCGCCTCGGCCACCGCCACTTTCCTGTTCCGCCAGTTCTTCCTGAGCGTGCCGGATGAACTGGTCGAAGCTGCCCGCATTGATGGCGCCAGCGCCATGCGCTTTTTCAAGGACATTCTGGTGCCCTTGTCCAAGACCTCCATCGCAGCCCTGTTCGTGATTCAGTTCATCTACGGCTGGAACCAGTACCTGTGGCCTCTGCTCATGACCACCTCGGAAGACATGTACCCCGTGGTCATCGGCATCAAGCGCATGCTGGCCGGTGGCGAAGCCTCTGTGGACTGGAACATTGTGATGGCGACCGCCATTCTGGCCATGCTGCCCCCTACGGCCGTGGTGATGCTGATGCAAAAGTGGTTTGTCAAAGGCCTGGTGGATACCGAGAAGTAATCCTCTCCACCACTGCCCCAACCACCTTCTTTTGACCCATTGAACGAATACCTGGAATACCTCTCATGGCATCCATCTCTCTGAAGAACATCGTCAAGCGCTACGGCACTGGCAAGGCCGCCGTGCCCGTCATTCACGGCGTGAGTGCCGAAATCAAGGACGGCGAATTCGTCGTACTGGTCGGCCCCTCGGGCTGCGGCAAGTCCACCCTGCTGCGCATGATTGCCGGCTTGGAAGAAATCACCGGCGGCGACCTGATGATTGGCGACAAGGTCGTCAACAACCTGGAACCCGCCAAGCGCGACATCGCCATGGTGTTCCAGAACTACGCGCTGTATCCCCACATGAGCAACTACGAGAACATGGCCTATGGCCTGAAGATCGCCAAGGTGCCTGAGGACGAAATCAAGCGCCGCGTGGACAAAGCGGCCAAGATTCTGGAACTGACCAACCTGCTTGACCGCAAGCCCCGCCAGCTGTCCGGCGGCCAGCGCCAGCGCGTGGCCATGGGCCGCGCCATCGTGCGCCAGCCCAAGGTCTTCCTGTTTGACGAGCCCCTGTCCAATCTGGATGCCAAGCTGCGCGGTCAGACCCGTCTGGAAATCCAGAAACTGCACGCCGAGCTGGGCATCACCAGCCTGTTCGTGACCCACGACCAGGTCGAAGCCATGACGCTGGCCCAGCGCATGATCGTCATGAACGGCGGCTATGTGGAACAGTTCGGCACCCCCGAAGAGGTTTACCACACGCCCGCCTCGGTGTTTGTGGCGGGCTTCATCGGCTCGCCTCCCATGAACCTGCTGAAGAACGCGCCCAACAGCAAGCCCGGCATGATTCTGGGCATTCGCCCCGAACACATCGACCTGGTGGAAACCGGTGGCGTGGAATTCAAAGTGCAAACCGTGGAACTGCTGGGCGCTGAACGCCTGCTGTACGGCCAGGTCAATGGTGAAGATGTCACCGTGCGCATTGAAGAAGGCAAGCCCTTCCCCAAGCCCGGCGAAACCACCCAGATCGCTGCGCGCGATGACCGCCTGCACTGGTTCAACGCAGAAACCGGTAAACGCGCATAACCCCCTTAAGGGCCGACGTCTCAGGCGATCGGCCCTTTTGCTTGCAGCACAGTACATTGAGGCTCATGCCTTCATTGATCCACTCCACGGTTCCAGTCCTTCCCTCTCTGAATCTTGCAGAGAGCGAAGCGTTTTACGTCCAGCGACTGGGCTTTGCCGTGCTGCTGCGCATGGACGAGTACCTGATCGTGGCGCGCGAGGGGTGTGAGCTGCACTTCTGGCCCTGCAACAACCCGGAGCTGCCCCGCAACAGCTCCTGCTATGTACGCGCGGACACCCGCGCACTGCATACCGAATTCACCCAGAACGGCTTGCCCTTGTCCCCGCCCCAAGCACGCGAGTGGGGCATGCGCGAGCTGTATGTGATTGACCCACACGGCAACCTGCTGAAATTTGGAGAACCTGTCGAATGACCTCCCTGGCAAATTGGCCTTATCCCCGATGGGTCGCCCATCGTGGAGCCGGCAAGCTGGCACCAGAAAATACCATGAGCGCCTTTCGCCTGGGCGCGCAGCACGGCTATCGCTTCTTTGAATGCGATGCCAAGCTCAGCCAAGATGGCGTGCTGTTCTTGATGCACGACGCCACGCTGGATCGCACCACCAACGGGCACGGCATTGGCGGCGAGCTGACCATGGGCGAAATTGCCCAGCTCGACGCTGGCAGCTGGCACTCCCGCGCATTCGCGGGTGAAAACCTGCCCACGCTGGAAGCCCTGGCCCGCTGGTGCCTGGCCAACCAGTTGCACCTGAATGTAGAAATCAAGCCTACGCCCGGCCAGGAGCTGAAAACGGGCCGCGCCTGCGGTGAGCTGATGAACCGCATCTGGCCCCAGGATGTAGTGCAGCCACTGTTCACCTCGTTCAAAACACAATCGCTCAAAGGCGCACAGGAAGTGGCACCCCATATTCCACGCGGCCTGCTGGTAGACCAATTTGCCGACGGCACGGGCGATGCCGACCTGCAGATTGCCAAAGGCCTGGACTGCAGCGCCATGGTGCTGAACCACGCACTGTGGAACCCCGCACTGGTCGCCAAGGTGCATGGCGCAGGCCTGCGCTGCAGCAGCTACACAGTGAACGACGAATGGGCGGCTCAGCGCCTGATCGACCTGGGCACGGACGGCATCATCACCGACCGCGTGGACTTATTCAGCCCCGCACAGACCGGAGCGCACATCTAAATCAATAGCTGCTAGCGCTTGAAATTAATCGATTTCAAACTGTTAATAACCTGAAGCCCTTTGAAATCAAACGCAAGCAGCTTCTGTACTGATAGCAAGTAAAAAGCCCGTCCACTGCAAAGTGACCGGGCTTTTTACATAGGAAGCGTACTCAAAAACGGGCGCAACCCATAGACCTGTGACACCAAGGAAGCGCCGCCGCGCACCGAAGGTGTCGCCCCCCCTCCCATAGCGCGAAGCGCGTAGAAAGAGAGGGGGAAGGCGCAAAGCGCCTCAGGGAGTGTTAGTCCAACTTCGTTCCAGAAGCCTTCACCGCAGCCGCCCAACGAGGTGTTTCGCTGGCCAGGAACTTGGCAAAAGCTTCCGAACCCATGAAGGCCGGGTCAGCCCCTTGCTCCACCATGCGGCTCTTTACCTCGGGCAAGCTCATGACTTGCTGGAAGGCATTGCTCAGCTTGGCCGTCACTTCCTTGGACAGGCCGGCAGGTGCCAGGAAGCCGTAGAAGCCCACTACTTCAAAGCCTTTGAGACCGGACTCGATAGCGGTCGGCACTTCCGGCAGAGCAGGGTTGCGTTCCTTGCTGGTCACCGCCAGTGCGCGGACCTTGCCTTGCTTGTGATACGCGGCGGCCTGAGGAATGCTCTCCGCCATGAACTGCACCTGCCCACCAATCAGGTCGGTAAACGCAGGGGCGCTGCCCTTGTAGGGGATGTGCACCAAGTCCGCTCCGGTCGCATTCTTGTACATCTCAGGCACCAGATGGCTGATACCGCCGTTACCGGCCGAGCCGAAGTTGACGCGGCCGGGGTTGGCCTTGGCATAGGCCGTGAATTCGCCCAACGTCTTGGCAGGCACCTTGTTATTCACCAGCAGCGCCAGCGGCTGCATGGCGGTCCGGGCGATGGGTGTGAAGTCTTTGAGCGTGTTGTAAGGCAGCTTGCTGTAGAGCGCAGGGTTAATCACCATCACGCCGGTATTGGCCAGCATCAGCGTGTAGCCATCCGCAGGCGAACGCATGACATCCTGTGCGCCTACAGAACCACCTGCACCGGGCTTGTAGTCCACCACCAGTGGCTGGCCCAGCACGCTTTGCAGCTTGTCCGTCAGCAGTCTGGCGTGCTGATCCAGCGGCCCACCTGCGGGGAAGCCCAGCACGATGCGAATGGGCTTGGTGGGGAAGGCATCGTTGGCATGCACGCCCACAGACATCAGCAAACCGGCACCAGCCATCAGGCTGGCCAGAACGGTACGGACGGATTTATTCATTATTTGTCTTCCTTTGGTTTTTAAAACGACTTCTCCGGCGCGAACTGTAGCGGCATTTGGATGCGAAAGACACCCTCATTCGGAGCAGAAGACATGAAAAAACGCTTCTCGAAAGAAGCGTTCTGGAGTCAAGACAAACTGGCTAAGCAGCCACTCTCAGAGCAACCCAATCAGTGCTTGGGTTGCCAGGCCAGCGCCTTGTTCTGTGCCTCCGCCACTTGGGCAATCGTCAGCTTGTTGGCTGACTCATCACGGCGCTTGGCTGCATCGCCGCCCAGCTCCATCGCGGCCAGGTTGTACCAGAAGTAGGCCTTGCCATGGTCACGCGGCACGCCCTGACCCTGCGCATACACCATGCCCAGGTTGTACTGGGCAGCGGCATCGCCCTGCTCTGCAGCACGCTGGTACCACTGCACGGCCTTGCCGTAATCGCGGGCTGTGCCCTGACCTTCCGCGTACATCACACCCAGACGGTTTTGCGCGCCAGAGTGGCCTTGCTCAGCCGCTGCGGTGTACCACTTCAAAGCCATGGCGGGGCTGGCTGCGCCGCCTTGGCCGTCTGCATGCAGACGCGCCAGATTGAACTGGGCCGATGCATCACCCTTGTCGGCTGCGCGGCGGAACCACTGCATGGCGTTGGCATAGCTTTGCGGCACACCACGGCCTTCGGCGTACAGCGTACCCACGTTGTTGATGGCTGCGGCATGGCCTTGCTCGGCAGCCTTCTGGTACCAGACCAGCGCGGTGCCGTAGTTCTGGGGCGTCCCCAGACCTTCGGCATACACGGTACCCAGGTTGTACTGCGCGTCGGCATGGTTCTGGTCCGCAGCGCGCTGGAACCATTGGGCGGCATAGGCCGGGCTTTGCTCCACACCCAGACCGTAGAGGTACAGACGGCCCAGATTGTTCTGACCATCAGCATTCCACTGCTCAGCACTCTTCTGGAACCAGGAGGCAGCCAGCTTGTAATCCCGCTGCACGCCCACGCCATCCATGTACATGCGGCCCAGGCTGTTTTGCGCACGGGCATCGCCTTGCTCGGCAGCTCGTTGCAGCCACTGAGCGGCCTGCACCGGATCCAGCTTCACGCCCACACCGTCAGACAGCATGGAGCCCAGCTGGTTCTGCGCCTCGGCGTGACCTTGATCTGCTGCTTTTTTGAACCATTCGGCAGCCGTCATGTAATTCACAGCCACGCCATTGCCCTTGAGGAAGCGCTGACCCAGTTCAAACTGAGCCGTCACATGGCCTTGAGCGGCAGACTTTTCCAGCCACTGCGCCGCAGTGCTGAAGCTCTGGGGCACGCCCAGACCATCTTGATAAAGGTGCGACAGGTTGTACTGCGCGACCGCATTGCCCTGCTGGGCTGCGCGGCCGTACCACTGTGCGGCCTCGCGGTAATTTTGTGGCACGCCCTGCCCATTGGCATATAGGGCACCCAGACTGTTTTGCGCGCCGGCATGGTTTTGGGCCGCAGCCTTGCGGAACCACTGCGCAGCCATGACAGCGTTCTGCGGCACACCCTGGCCGTGGACATACATCTCACCTAGCTGGTTCTGCGCCTTGGCATCACCCCGCTCTGCCGCTTGCAGCGGGCCGGCTGTAGACGAAACACGCGAGCCCGCAATCGGCAGCGGGCCATATTGCAGGCGGCTGAACTCAAACTGCGGGCCAGACGTGGCGGCTCGGGAATCGCGCAGAAAATTCATGCGACCTTCCGCACCGGTTTGCGCTGATGCGCTCTGGGCAAAGACAGCCAGACTCGACATGACCAGCGCTGCGATGGGAGAGAACTTCATTCCGGTACGATTCCTAGATGCGTGTTGTTACATCAGATATACGATGACACTAACCAGCGAGCGTAACTGATTCTGATAGCAGCTTTGCTAAGGAATTCCTGAATCGCAGCATCCTCGCCACAGTTTTATGACATTTAAAGCGCCGATAAAAAAGCCCGGCGATACAGGGTTTCGGGTAAGTCATTGGATGTCAGCGCATGCTCACTCGCAACTTTTGCAAGCTTGATTCTCATCGGAATATCTCAAAACGAACGCTGGTACAAATACAACAGCCATCTTGAGTCAGATCAAGCTTTCCAGCAAAACAGCTTCACCCAAAGCAGCAATTCGAGCCAGAACTCAGCGCCAGGCCCTTGAAAGAACCCACTGACAGAAGGCACTTATACCCACCAGAGCGGCATAGCTGAGCATCTTCCCATCGCGCGAAAACAGCCAGAGACCGGCCCATAAAACCGCTGAGCCCAATATAAAATTGATAGCTGCCTGCGCAATAAATGACTCGGCTCCAACCTTGTTTAACTGAAAAATTCGGGCACAGATCGCCAAACCCAGAGCCAGGAAAAAAGCGGGGGCGACGAAGTTGAGTAAATGATTTACGCTCGCAACAATATCCATGACAGCAATCGTTTCCAAGGCTTTGGGCGCGGGGGATGCCCGATCCGGTACTAAATTTTATAATCGCAGGTTATGGCAGTCTGGGCTTTAGGCATCAATCACCACACGGCTCCGCTCGATTTGCGGGGTCGTTTTGCGTTCGCGCTCGATCAGATCGAGCCGACACTGCAAGGTTTGCGCGCGTCCCTGACAAGCGCCGGTAAAGCCCACAATGCGGTGGAAACCGCCATTCTTTCCACCTGCAATCGCACCGAGATTTACTGCGCGGCCGACGCCCCTGCCATGGATCACACCATGCACTGGCTGGCCAACAGCGGCGGAGTCGCCCCTGAGTTGCTGCGCCAGCACTCCTACGTGCTGCAAGACGGTCTGGTCGCACGACACGCCTTCCGCGTAGCTTCTGGTCTTGACTCCATGGTGCTGGGCGAGGCGCAAATCCTCGGCCAGATGAAGAACGCCGTGCGCGCCGCAGAAACGGCGGGCGCACTGGGCACCACACTCAACCAGTTATTCCAGCGCAGCTTTGCCGTTGCCAAGGAAGTGCGCTCTTCTACTGAGATCGGTGCGCACAGCATTTCCATGGCTGCCGCCGCTGTGCGTCTTGCCGGTCAGTTGTTTGAAGACCTGACCAAGATTCGGGTGCTGTTTGTCGGCGCGGGCGAGATGATCGAACTGGTCTCCACCCACTTTGCCGCACGCAACCCCAAGCAGATCACCATCGCCAACCGCACCATGGAGCGCGGCGAGAAGCTGGCATCCCAGTTTGGCGCCAACACCATGCGCCTGGCCGATCTGCCCGAGCATCTGCACGAGTACGACGCCATCATCAGTTGCACCGCATCCACCCTGCCCATCATCGGCCTGGGTGCTGTGGAGTCTGCTCTCAAAAAGCGCAAGCGCCGCCCCATCTTCATGGTCGATCTAGCCGTTCCGCGCGATATTGAAGCCGAGGTCAAACACCTCAACGACGTATACCTCTACACCGTGGACGATCTGGCCACCGTGGTTCGCACCGGTCAGGCCCAGCGCCAGGCCGCCGTGCAGCAGGCCGAAGTCATCATCGACACCGGCGTGCAGAACTTTATGCAGTGGATGGACCAGCGCAACCCGGTAGGAGGCTCTGTTTCGCTGATTCAGCAGGTTAACGCACAGGCCGACGAATGGCGCGCGCTAGAAATTGCCCGCGCCAAGAAGCTGATCGCCAAGGGCGAGGACATCGACACCGTGCTGGAAGCGCTCTCGCGCGGCATCACACAAAAAATGCTGCACGGCACCATGGCCGCGCTGCACAAGGGCGACGCCGACGAGCGCGCCCAGACGGCAGACACTGTCAGCCGTCTGTTCCTGCGCGCCAGCCGCAACAACTCCAGCAAGCTTTAGCGGCGCTCGCCCGCTTTCGCGCTGCGTCTGCCCGCAGCGCATAGGCCCCACTGCGGCCAGCCCTGACCCCTCTTCCCTCTGACACAACGAAGGCGTCCTGCGCGTCGCCCTTCTCAAGCCCACGGTACACACCATGCAAGACTTTTTGCGCAACCAGCTCGAACGCTTCGCCCAACGCCTGCAGGAGCTGGACTTTCTGCTTTCGCGCGAAGACATCATGGGCGACATGAAGCAGTACCGCGCCATTTCGCGCGAGCATGCTGACGTGACCGCCATTGCCAGCCGCTACGCCCGCCACCAGCAAACTTCCGCCGATATCGCTGCCGCCCGCGAAATGCTGGACGACCCTGACATGGCCGAAATGGCGCAGGAAGAAATCACCAACGGCGAAGCCGAGCTGATCAAGCTTGAAGACGAGCTGCAGCGCCTGCTGCTACCCAAAGACCCCGATGACGCCCGCCCGGCCTTTATGGAAATTCGCGCCGGCACGGGCGGCGATGAATCGGCTCTGTTTGCCGGTGATCTGGCCCGCATGTACACCCGCTACGCCACTACCGTGGGCTGGAAGGTCGAGGTCATGAGCGCCAACGAAGCCGAAATTGGCGGCTACAAGGAAGTGGTGCTGCGTATCGAAGGCGACAACGCCTATGGCGCGCTGCGTTTTGAATCAGGCGGCCACCGCGTGCAGCGCGTGCCCGCTACCGAAACGCAGGGTCGCATCCACACCAGCGCCTGCACCGTGGCCGTGATGCCTGAGCCCGACGAGGCCGAAGCCATCACCCTCAACCCCGCCGACCTGCGTATCGACACCTTCCGCGCCAGCGGCGCCGGTGGTCAGCACATCAACAAAACCGACTCCGCCGTACGCGTGGTGCACTTGCCCACCGGCATCGTGGCCGAATGTCAGGATGGCCGCAGCCAGCACAGCAACAAGGCCAAGGCCCTGCAAGTACTGCAAGCCCGCATTCAGGAAAAAGAGCGCAGCGAACGCGCCGCCAAGGAAGCCGCCATGCGCAAGGGCCTGATTGGCTCGGGCGACCGCAGTGATCGCATTCGCACTTACAACTTCCCGCAGGGCCGCCTGACCGACCACCGCATCAACCTTACGCTGTACAAGCTGCTCGCCATCATGGAAGGTGACCTCGGCGATGTAATTCAGGCCCTGCAACATGCGCGCGAGGCCGAGCTGCTGGCAGAACTGCAAGCGGACTAAGCCAAGCCGCACGGCTGCAGCCAACGTCGAACAACCAGGTGGTGCTACGGTAATGACTTCGCTTCACGTCCCCAGACTCTGGCAAACGCTGCTGGCCTGCACCTTGCTTGCCGCTACAGCCGCCCAGGCTCAGATGGTGCGCAAACCTTCGGCCTATGAATCGGGCGCGGGCAGCCCTGTCAACGCCAGCGCCAACCGCACCGCTCCCTCTGATTTGGCGGCGCTGCCCACTCAAGCAGACTTTGACCGGGTAGCCCGTGTCTTTGACGCCAACAGCGCCAGCGCCATGCCCCATGTGCTGTTCGTGATTGATCGCCAGAGCAAGAGCACTCCCCTGCACTTCATCAACACGCCGCGCTACGCATTTCACGAAGACTTTCTGCGCGCCAAAGGCTTGCTGCGAGGCGATAAAGCGACTCTCAACCGCAATTACCGGGCAGCAGACCGACGCTTCATCCTCGGCACACTGAGCTGGCAACCCAGCCTTAAAGCCTACAGCTACGAATTCTGGGAAGGTGATCAGCTCACACCCGAACTGCTGCAAACCACGGCCAGAGCGTTAAAGACCGGCTTCTTCGCCCCGGTGCGCTTCAAAGCCAATGTCAGCGCCCAGGAAGCCGTGGCCCAGGCAGCAGGCATTGAAGCCATTACGCAGGCCCAGTTGCTGGGCGCGCAGACCTTTTTGCCACTGAACCTGGGGCAGGCCACAGGGCGGCTGCGGATTGTGGCGTCGGCAGATCGTGTGAGTGAGCTGCAACCCCAGGACATCGCCCTGCTGCGGGAAGTGCCCATCAGCCTGCCACCCGTGGCAGGTGTCGTCACAGAGCGGCCATCCACCCTGCTCTCCCATGTCAACCTGCTGGCGCGTGGCTGGGGGGTGCCCAATGCCTATGTGCAAAAAGCAGCCGACCAGTACGCAGCCTTCAACCAGCGCTGGGTGCATATCGAGGTGCAGCCTACCGGCTTTTCCCTGCGCGCCGCAACCGATGCGGAGCGGCAAGCCGCCGAAAAGCTGGCTCGCCCCAGGCCTACCAGCAGCAAAAAAATCCTCATACAGCCCGACCTGCGCCGCAGCGAACTCGCACCGCTGGCCAGCCTGCGCAACGCAGACCGCAAGCGCTGCGGTGCCAAGGCGGCCAATCTGGGCGAAATTCAATCCGCCCAGTTCGCTGATGTGCTCGTGCCCGATGGCTTTTGCATTCCGTTCGCCGCCTATGCCGACTTCATGCGCGGCAATGGCTTGAACGAGCGCATTGCCCGCATGCGCCAGTTGCCCGGATTTGCTACGGATTCAGGAGTTCGCAGGCAAGCACTGTCTGCGCTACAGGCCGAAATGATGCAATGGCCTATTCCGCAGTCTGTGACTGATACCTGGAGTCAGCGCTGGGCCAGCCAACTCGGCAGCCAGGGCGTTTTTGTGCGCAGCTCCTCCAGCTCTGAGGACCTGCCCAACTTCAGTGGTGCAGGCCTGTACACCACGGTGCCCAACGTACGCAGCAGTGCCGATCTGGCCGCCGCCGTGCGCAAAGTCTGGGCCTCGGTCTATAACTTCGAGGCATGGGAGGCCAGGCAGGCCGCCGGCCTTGATGACCAGCAGGTCATGATGTCCGTGCTGGTGCAAAAAGCCGTGGACTCCACCGCCTCTGGCGTGATGATTACGCGCGACCCGTTTGATGCATCGCGCCGCCACATGAGCTATATCGCGGCCAAGCGCGGCATTGGCATCCGCGTGGTGGAAGGCCAGCGCGTGGCCGAGCAAATCCTCTACTCCAGCCGCAGCAAGGCCGTGCAGGTGCTCAACCGCTCTCAGGACGATGTGGCGCTGCAGCTAGATGCCAACGGCGGCGTACGCGAAGTCGCCGTTGCCACTGGCCGTGCCGTGCTCAGCGATGCACTGGTGCAGCGGCTGGCTCGTGCGGGCGCAGCCATCAAGCAGCGCTTTGGCGGCAAGGAACAAGATATTGAGTGGGCCGTGCAGGGCGATCAAATCATCATCCTGCAGGCACGGCCCTTTATTTCAGCGCCCGGGCGCTAAGCACAATGACAGAGATCTCTCCCACCAGCTGCCTGACCGTGGCGCAAGCCCTCACGCAAGCCGCCCAGCAAGGCCTGCCGCGCGTGGATGCGCAAATGCTGTTGCTACATTTAATGCAGCAGCCAGCGCATGCCCGTGCTTGGCTTATCACCCATGACACCGATATTCTGAGCGCCGAGCAGCAAGCGCGCTGGAGCGATCTGTGCGCCCAGCGCCAGCAAGGTGCACCCGTGGCCTACCTCACCGGCCGCAAGGAGTTCTACGGGCTGGATCTGGCCGTAGATGCCCGCGTGCTCGACCCCCGCCCCGATACCGAAACACTGGTGGATTGGGCACTGGAGCTGCTACCAGAAGGCACTGCTCACCGCGTGGTGGACCTGGGCACCGGCAGCGGCGCGATTGCGCTGGCCCTGCAAAGCCAGCGCCCTGCCGCGCAGATAGTGGCCGTAGATGCCAGTGCCGACGCACTGGCCGTGGCGCAAGCCAATGCCCAGCATCTGAACCTGCCCGTGCAGTTTGCCCACGGCAACTGGCTGGAACCTTTGGCGGGCCAGCCGCCTGCCGACCTGATCGTCAGCAACCCACCCTATATTCGCGCAGATGACCCGCATCTGGCGGCGCTGACGCACGAGCCACTGTCGGCACTGGCCAGCGGTACGGACGGTCTGGAAGATATTCGCAGCATCATTACCCAAGCCCCCACACAGATGAAAGCAGGCGGCTGGCTGCTTTTCGAGCATGGCTGGGATCAGGCCCACGATGTCGCGCAGCTGATGCAGACCGCAGGCTTTGAGCAGGTGCAACACCGCAGCGACCTGGCAGGCATTGCCCGCTGCACCGGCGGCTGCTGGCCGGGCTTGATTTAGCCACGATTGCCCCCAAATATCTGTGTGCTGAACTACAACAAGATTTCCTCACAGCACCGCATTCATTGCGGTCGGTGAAATAATTGCAAACATCGCGGCTGTGGCCGCCACCCCTAGAATCCGGAGCCCACTATGAGCAACACTCAACAACGCATCGACGACCTGGTCAAGAACAACGACATCCTGCTGTTCATGAAGGGCAACGCCAGCTTCCCTCAGTGCGGCTTCTCTGGCCGTGCCATCCAGATCCTGAAGGCCTGCGGTGTGGACGCCAAGTCCATTGCCACCGTGAACGTGCTGGAAGATCAGGAAATCCGTCAGGGCATCAAGGAATACAGCCAGTGGCCCACCATCCCTCAGCTCTACATCAAGGGCGAATTCGTGGGCGGCTCGGACATCATGATGGAAATGTACGAATCGGGTGAGCTCAAGCAAATGCTGGCTGCCGAATAAGCCACTGCACACCCCAAGCCACCGTTGCCCGGTGGCTTTTTTCATGCCGCCTCCCAAACCCGCCCCCGCCCACCATTGCTGCATTCATATCGATGGCAGCTCTTTGCCCAACCCCGGCCCCATGAGTCTGGGTGCCGTGCTGCGCCTGCCCGATGGCACACAGCACAGCCTCTCAAAAGCCTTGCACCAAAGCGGCTGCAACAACGAAGCCGAGCTACTGGCCTTGATGGCCGCCTTGACGCTGGCCCATGAACTGGGCGCCCGCTGCCTGACCATTCGCACCGACTCCCATGTGCTGCTGGAGCAGCTTGGCCCGCCCATGGCCAAGCCTGCCCGCCCTATCGCCAGGCTCAACCATCTGTTTGAGGACGCCCGCCAGCAGATGCAGGGGTTTGACGAACTGGTGCTGCAGTGGATACCCAGACACCGCAATACCGAGGCCGATGCATTGGCCAGAGCCGCACACACCCAAGCCTGAAGAAGCCCATAGAGCCGCCCCTTTCCCTACGCCATGCTTTATGTGGTCGAATGGGAAGTCTTCGATTACAGGCTGCGGGCCCCTTAAAAATCCGCAGCCACCCTGCCTATGAGTGTGTTCCAAAGCCTTCTGGTGATAGCCCTGCTGATTTTGCTCAGCGCCTTCTTTTCCATGGCAGAGATTTCTCTGGCCGCATCACGCCGACTGCGGCTGCGCCAGCTGGCCGACGATGGAGATGAACGCGCAGAGCGCGCCTTGCGTGTGCAAGAGCAGCCAGGCGAGTACTTCACCGTGGTGCAAGTGGGACAAAACGCGGTCGCCATCCTTGGCGGTATCGTGGGTGAAGGCGCTTTCAGCCCCTCGGCCACCAAGTTTTTCTCGCTCTGGTTTTCGCCTGAGCTGGCTTCCACCCTGGGCTTTCTGCTCTCATTCCTGATAATCACCTCGGCCTTCATCCTGCTGGCCGACCTGCTGCCGCGCCGCATCAGCATGAACGAGCCCGAGCGCTACATCGTGCGCGTGCTGGCACCCATGCGCTGGTTTGTGTTGATCTTCAAGCCCATCATCTGGTTTTACAACCTCGTCACCGACACTCTGTTTCGCCTGCTGGGCCTGCCCGCCACGCGCGACGAGCGCATCACCTCCGAAGATATCCTCGCCATGACCGAAGCGGGTACCAAAGCTGGCGTGCTGGAGGCCCGCGAACAGCAGGTGATTGCCAATGTATTCGAGCTGGATTCTCGCGCCGTAGCCTCGGCCATGACACTGCGCGAACGGGTTGCCTTTTTCTACAAGGACGATGACAACAACGTCATCCGCGCCCGCATTGCCGAAGAGCCTTTCTCCACCTACCCGGTGTGCGACGGCGATATTGACCGTGTGATTGGCTATGTGGATGCCAAAGATCTGTTTCAGCGCGCGCTCAACAACCAGCCACTGTCGCTGATGGATGAAACGCTGATTCACAAGGTCCTCATCGTGCCCGACCGCCTGAGTCTGGCCGAGGTGCTGGAGCAGTTTCGCCAGGTCCATGAAGACTTTGCCGTCATCGTCAACGAGTACAGCCGCGTCGTCGGCGTCGTCACCCTCAACGATGTGATGAGCACGGTCATGGGTGACCTGGTCAGCGCCTCTGAAGAGGAAGAGCAGATCATCCGCCGCGATGAGCATTCCTGGCTGATCGACGGCGTCGCGCCCATCGAAGATGTGATGCGCGTGCTGCAGCTCGACGAAATGCCGCACGACGACGAGTACGAAACGCTGGCTGGCTTCCTCATGGTCATGCTGCGCCGCGTGCCCCGACGCACCGATGTCGTGACCTGGGGCGGCTACAAGTTTGAAGTGCTGGACGTGGACAGCTACCGCATTGACCAAGTCATGGTCACGCAGCTACCCGTCAACACGCCAGAGTCTGCAGCCCCATCAGCCGCCGCTGCCGCCAAAGTGCAAAGCAGCGCGGCACAGGCAGCGAAGAGCAATCACTCCTGAATCAGGAGCTGCCAGCGAACGTCTTTAAACGGTATAGATATAATTTGTAGCTGAAGCAAATAAAAAGAGAGCGGTAAATGCTCTCTTTTTCATAGTGCAATCTGAATTTGATCAGACCGCCTTAGGCTCATCAACGAGCCAGCGCCGCTGCGCGCCAAAGACGGCGTTCGGGTACTGGGGCTGGCCGCGGCTGCCGTTGTAGCGGCCCAGCGCCATATAGGCATCGCCTTTTTCACGGTCCATGTAGTGACGCAAGATCACGCAGCCAAATCGCAGATTGGTCTGCATATGGAACAATTTTCCAATGTCGCCATCGCCAATCAATCGCATCCAGAACGGCATGATCTGCATATAGCCACGCGCTCCGACGCTGGAGATGGCGAACTTGCGGTAGCCACTCTCCACTTGAATCAGGCCCATGACCATGGACACATCCAGCCCAGCGCGCTTGGATTCGTACCAGACGGTCTGCAAAAATTCACGCCGCACCTGCGGGTCGGCCTTGCGCTTGACCAGCTTGTCGCTGCAAGCCACCAGCCAGCGCAGATAGCTCATGCGCGCCTCCGTCGAGGTGAACTCCAGCTCGGGCGGTGCGCCCGAGCCAGCCACCGCCGAACTCAAAGCGGTACGCACTGAATCCGCCAGAGGCTCTTCCAGTTGCCCACCCGCCCATGCGGTTTGCGGCAGCAGCCAGCCTGCCGATGGAACGGCAAGCGAGGCTGCGGCAGTCATGCAGGAGCGGCGGCTGAGAAGGCTTTCTGGCATTGATACAGCAGCTTACAAGCCAAGACGGCTCTTGAGGTGACTCAGCACCTCATTCGTCGCCAGCTTTGTAGCTTCTGTGTCACGGCGCTGCTGGTACTCGACCACGCCTTCCTTCAGGCCACGGTCGCCCAGCACCACGCGGTGGGGCACGCCAATCAGCTCCCAGTCGGCCAGCATGGCGCCGGGGCGTTCGTCGCGATCATCCAGAATCACGTCCACACCCAGAGCCAGCAAGGCGTCGTACAGCTTGAAGGCTTCTTCCTTCACCGCTTCGCTGCGGCCCATTCCGATGGGGCAGATCACCACGGTGAACGGCGCAATCGCGTCGGGCCAGATGATGCCGCGCTCGTCGTGATTTTGCTCAATGGCTGCGGCAGGCAGGCGGGTCACGCCAATGCCGTAGCAACCCATTTCGAAGTGCTGTGGCTTGCCGTTGTCACCCAGGAAGGTGGCATTCATGGCTTGCGAGTACTTGGTGCCCAGGTAGAACACGTGGCCGATTTCAATGCCGCGCTCAATCGCCAGCTCGCCTGCGCCGTCGGGCGATTGGTCGCCAGCCACCACGTTACGCAGGTCGGCAATCACGGCTGGCTCGGGCAGATCACGACCAAAGTTCACGCCGGTGATGTGGAAGTCTTCTTCGTTGGCACCACAGACCCAGTCGGCCATCACGGCCACGTCGCGGTCCACCACGATATTCACAGGCTTCTTCAAGCCAATGGGACCCAGATAACCAGGCTTGCTGCCGAAGTGGTCTTCGATCTCTGGAACAGAGGCAAAGCGGAAGCCAGCCAGGCCTTCAACCTTTCCGACCTTGATCTCGTTCATCTCGTGGTCGCCGCGCAGCAGCAGCAGCCAGACTTGCGTCTTGACGATCAGACCCTTGTCGTCCAGTTCGTCGGTGGCCAGCACCAGTGACTTGACGGTTTGGCTCAATGGCAGACCCAGCTGAGCCGCCACGGCTTCGCAGGTGCTGTTACCAGGGGTCGCGATCTTTTCCATCGCCTTGGCGGCGGCAGGGCGAGCCTGGGCAGGAGCCAGAGACTCGGCCTTTTCGATGTTGGCCGCGTAGTCGCTCTGTGGGCAGTAGACAATGGCGTCTTCACCCGTCGAAGCAATCACCTGGAATTCTTCGCTCAGATCGCCGCCAATGGCGCCAGAATCCGCACGCACAGCGCGGTACTGCAGGCCAAAACGATCAAAGATGCGCTTGTAGGCTTCGCGCATGGTCTGGTAGCTGATCTGGGCGGTATCGCGATCCTTATCGAAGGAGTAGGCGTCCTTCATGATGAACTCGCGGCCGCGCATCAGGCCAAAGCGGGGGCGGCGCTCGTCGCGGAACTTGGTCTGAATCTGGTACAGGTTCTTGGGCAGCTGCTTGTAGCTCTTGAACTCCTGGCGGGCGATATCGGTCACCACTTCTTCAGAAGTGGGCTGAACGATGAAATCGCGGCCATGGCGATCCTGAATGCGCAACAGCTCAGGACCCATCTTCTCGAAACGACCGGTCTCCTGCCACAGCTCAGCAGGCTGCACCACAGGCATGGTGGTTTCAATGGCACCGGCACGGTTCATTTCCTCGCGCACGATGGCCTCGACCTTGCGAATCACGCGCAAGCCCATGGGCATGTAGTTGTAGATGCCGGCACCCAGCTTTTTGATCATGCCAGCCCGTGTCATGAGCTTGTGGCTGACCACTTCAGCGTCGGCCGGAGCTTCTTTGAGGGTGGAGATGAGAAATTGGGAGGCTTTCATGGAACTGGCAATTCAGTGGAAATAGGCATGGCCCGCTTGTCGATCACAAGGGGCCATGCATAATGAACACAATTCAAAAATTTGGGGTTTGATTATGCTTGACCGGGACGGTTTTCGCCCGAACGTCGGCATCATCCTGCTCAACCAAAGAAACCAGGTGTTCTGGGGAAAACGCATTCGCACCCACAGCTGGCAGTTTCCGCAAGGTGGTATTGACCGGGGCGAGACGCCCGAGCAGGCCATGTTCCGTGAACTGCACGAGGAAGTGGGGCTGAAGCCCAATCACGTTCGCGTGGTTGCCCGCACTAGGGACTGGTTGCGCTATGAGGTGCCAGACAGGTATATCCGCCGCGACGCTCGCGGGCATTACAAAGGCCAGAAGCAAATATGGTTTTTGCTTCAATTGGTCGGGCACGACTGGGATTTAAACCTTCGTGCGACGGACCACCCCGAGTTCGATGCCTGGCGCTGGAACGATTACTGGGTTCCACTCGATGTAGTCGTAGAGTTCAAACGCGGTGTATATGAGATGGCTCTGACCGAGCTGGCGCGGTTTCTGCCGCGCAGCGAGCAGCAGCGCAATCGTTATCTTCGCAGTGGCATGCGACCACGCGAGCAGGAGACAGGCCAGCCGGGAGCAGTGCCATCTGCGCACCAGGCACCGGCTCTGTATCCGGCACGGACTGGAAGCTTTCGTATCAATCCTGGAATCGAGCTGCCGCCTGGTGCCAGTTTTGACCCGGATCCGCAGACAAATATCAGCAATCAGCAGGACAACAAGCCTGTGCAATGAAAAAAGCCGTAATGCATCACCTGCATTACGGCTTTTTTGCTGAAGCAACAGGCGCTCAGTGCCCCGCCACCACCATATTGTCCCGGTGCATTATCTCTGGGCCGGCCGAATAGCCAAGCAGCGATTCAATCTCTGAGGAGCTCTTACGGCACAGCAGCCTTGCCTCGGCGCTGGCATAGCTGGCCAAACCACGGGCAATCTCAACACCGCCCTCATCGCGCACGGCAATCACTTCACCGCGAGAGAAGTCCCCCTCCACGGCAATCATACCGATGGGCAGCAGGCTCTTGCCTTCATCACGCAGCTTGAGCGCAGCGCCTGCATCCACCGTCACCGAGCCGCGCAGCTGCAGATGGTCTGCAATCCACTGCTTGCGCGCCTGCGTCTTGTGCGTATGCGTCATCAGCAACGTGCCAATGGATTCACCACGCGTCAGACGCAGCAGCACGTCTTTCTCGCGCCCCCAAGCAATCACCGTGGATGCACCGGAGCCCGCGGCGCGCTTGGCCGCCAGAATCTTGGTGATCATGCCGCCGGTACCGATGGAAAGGCCCGCACCGCCCGCCATAGCCTCCAGCTCGGGATTACCGGCTTCGGCCACATCGATGAACTTGGCATCGGGGTTCTTGCGCGGGTCAGCGCTGTAAAGGCCGCGCTGGTCAGTCAAGATCACCAGTGCATCCGCCTCGACCAGATTGGCGACCAGCGCGCCCAGAGTGTCGTTGTCACCAAAGCGGATTTCATCGACAACGACCGTGTCGTTCTCGTTGATGACGGGCACCACGCCCAGCTGCAGCAGCGTGAGCAACGTGGTGCGCGCATTCAGATAGCGTTCACGGTCAGCCAGGTCTGCATGGGTCAGCAGCACCTGCGCACTGGGCACGCCTTCTTCGCGCAGCTTGGTCTCGTACATCTGGGCCAAGCCCATCTGCCCAACAGCTGCAGCGGCTTGCAACTCATGCACGACGGTCGGGCGCGTGGCCCAGCCCAGGCGCTTCATGCCTTCGGCAATCGCACCGCTAGAGACCATGATGACTTCGCGCTTGACGCCATCTTTGCCTTGCACCAGAGCCGCCAGCTGACGGCTCCACTCCTCAATGGCCGCCTCATCCAGCCCTCGACCTTCATTGGTCACCAGACTGGAGCCGACCTTGACCACGATGCGATGTGCATCACGCAACACATTGGAAGACATGAGGATTTACAGTGTTTTAAGCCTCTAGCCTTTATTGGAAAAGCACTAGAAGCTATGAAATTAAAAGCAAAACAGCGCACCTAGTGCGCTGCTGGGTTACACCCTATAGCTTATTCCGGATCGTAGGAAGCGAAACGCGGATCGGTCATATCCAACTCAGAATCCTCGCCTCCCACAAAACGGGGATCCACTTCCTTGGGCGCCTGTTCAGACAGTTGCTGGTTGTGCACATGCTCGTAGATCTTGCGGATCAGCGGTTCGCAGCCTTCGCGGGTCAGCGCCGAGATCTCATAGACCGGGCCCTTCCACTTGAAGCGCTTGACGAAGTCCTTGACCTTGGCTTCCCGCTCTTCCACAGGAACCATGTCCAGCTTGTTGAGCACCACCCAGCGCGGCTTGTTGTAGAGGTCGGCGTCGTACTTCTTCAGCTCACTCACAATGGCCTTAGCTTGCTCGACAGGATCCACGCCTTCGTCGAACGGTGCAATATCCACAACATGCAGCAACAAGCGCGTGCGCTGCAAATGACGCAGGAACAGGTGCCCCAGACCCGCACCTTCTGAAGCGCCTTCGATCAGACCCGGAATATCGGCCACCACAAAGCTCTGCTCCGGAGCCACACGCACCACACCCAGATTGGGGTGCAAGGTGGTGAAAGGATAGTCCGCAATCTTGGGCCGCGCATTGGACACGGCCGTGATAAAGGTGGACTTGCCCGCATTGGGCATACCCAGCAGGCCCACGTCGGCCAGCACCTTCAGCTCCAGCTTCAGATTGCGACGCTCGCCGGGAAAGCCGGGGGTCTTCTGGCGTGGAGCGCGGTTGATAGCACTTTTGAAGCGCAGGTTGCCAAAACCACCGTCGCCACCCTTGGCAATGGTGATGACCTGACCAGCCTCCAGCAGCTCAAACAGCACTTCGCCGGTATCGGCATCGCTGATGATGGTTCCCACGGGCATGTTCAGCGTAATGTCGTCGCCCGCAGCGCCAAACATATCGGAACCCATACCGTGCTGACCACGCTTGGCATCGTGGCGACGCGAGTAGCGGTAGTCGACCAGTGTGTTCAGGTTCTCATCGGCCACGGCATACACATGACCGCCACGGCCACCGTCTCCACCGTCGGGGCCGCCAAATTCTTTGTATTTTTCGTGCCGGAAAGACACGCATCCATTGCCACCGTCACCAGCGGAAATGTCGATAAAAGCTTCGTCAACGAACTTCATGAGGCATCCAGTCTACAAAATCAGTGTGCACCAGAAGCTTCAGGTCACACTTTTACGTGATCAATTCCATGCCCCATCTGTCAACTGGAGCCGTTTCAAACAACAAAGCCCCGACAAGTCGGGGCTTTGTTGGAGTCAAATACGACTTATGCAGCCGAGATGTTGACTGTTTGCTTGGACAGAGCGCCCTTCACTGCGAACGACACGTGGCCGTCAACGAGTGCAAACAGGGTGTGATCCTTGCCCACGCCCACGTTCTCACCGGGGTGGAATTTGGTGCCGCGCTGACGCACGATGATGGAACCAGCTGTCACCAGCTCGCCACCAAAGGCCTTCACACCCAGCATTTTTGGCTTGGAATCACGTCCATTGCGCGTAGAGCCGCCGCCTTTTTTCTGTGCCATGACTCAGCTCCTATTTAAGCAGCAATTGCCACGATTTGCAGTTCGGTGAACTGTTGACGGTGGCCTTGACGTTTTTGATAGTGCTTACGACGACGCATCTTGAAGATGTGCACTTTGTCGTGCTTACCGTGAGCAACAACAGTTGCCTTCACAGTTGCGCCGGACACCAGGGGAGCGCCGATCTTGATTTCGGAGCCGTTGCCGACTGCCAAAACTTGATCGATCACAATTTCCTGGCCTACGTCCGCAGCAATCTGTTCTACTTTAATTTTTTCGCCAGCAGCAACACGATATTGCTTGCCGCCGGTTTTTATGACCGCGTACATGTAAACCTCTTTACTTTGAGAGTTCTGCAGACGAATTTCCACAGAGCCGACGATTCTAACACGCACTTAAAAATCACGCTTAGATCAACCCCACAGAGACCGCAAGCAAGCCCCGCGCAAGCCATCAATGAAAAAAGAGCAACACTCTATTTCTATAATCATTGATCCACTTGGCGGTTCAATCACCTTGACTACAGAAATTTCCACATCCAATCCGCTTGCCCTGATCGCAGATGACATGCGTGAAGTGGATATTGTCATTGCGCAGCGATTGACAACCAGCGTTCCTCTGATTGCACAGATCTCCCAGTACATCATAGCGGCGGGCGGCAAACGTTTGCGCCCTGCGCTGCTGCTCTTGATCAGTGGCGCTCTTGGTTACCAAGGCAAGAACAAGTACACCCTGGCAGCGGTGGTGGAGCTGATCCATACCGCCACCTTGCTGCATGACGATGTGGTGGATGAGTCCACGCTGCGCCGCGGCCGTGCGACGGCCAACGAAACCTTTGGCAACCCTGCCAGTGTCCTGGTGGGTGACTTCCTGCACACACGCTCCTTCCAAATGATGGTGGAAGTGGGCAGCATGCGCGTGCTGCAAATCCTGTCGGACGCCACCAATGTGATTGCTGAAGGTGAAGTTCAGCAGCTCATCAACACCCATGATGCATCTCTGGATGAGGCAGGCTATCTGCACGTCATTCGCTCCAAGACTGCACAGCTCTTTGAAGCCAGCGCCCAATTGGCCGCTGTTCTGGCGGATGCACCTGCCGAAGTTGAACAAGCCTGCGCCGCCTACGGTCAGGCCCTGGGCACCGCCTTCCAGATCATTGACGATGTACTGGACTACACAGGCAACACGCAGGAGATGGGCAAAAACTTGGGCGATGACTTGCGCGAAGGCAAATGCACCCTGCCACTGATTGCAGCCATGCAACGCGGCACACCTGAGCAGGCAGCCATTGTTCGCAATGCCATTGAACAAGGCTCAACCGACCAACTGGATACTGTTGTTGAAATCGTGCGTAACACAGGTGCGCTGGACATTGCCAGAGCTGCCGCTCACAGCGAAGCCCTGCGCGCCATCGATGCCCTAGCCGCACTACCAAGCAATGCGCACACTGCCAGCTTGCTTGAGCTGGCCTCTCAGCTGCTGGAACGCCGAACCTGACTCAGCAGCTGAGCAGCACGCTTAGAGTGTCCATTTCGCTGACAAGTGCGTTATTCGCAACAAGGGATTCAAGACGGACCTCTTGATCTCAATCAACCACGGCTTTATCACGTTTTCTTGAGCCACATTCATATGCGTTGCTTTGTCGCTTGCATGTGCCTTCGCCTCATACCTTGAGCAACCACAAGAATGGTAGGATAAGTCTTCCCCTTACCCTCTCAGAACCGGATACATGGCTGCTGCCGATAACCTGCAAAAACCCTCTGCTGCCCCCTTTGCCATCCCCGGCCTGGGCAGAGCTCTGATTTCAGCAGGCAAAGTTTCCCAGCAAGCAGCCGAGGCAGCAGTCAAGAAGGCCGCGACAAGCCGCACACCTTTCATCACTGAACTCAGCCAGTCCGGCGAAATCAGTGCACTGGAAATCGCGGAAACCATCTCCACCATGTTCAGCACACCGTTGCTGGACCTGAATGCCATTGATTCGCAGCAGCTCCCTCGCGAACTGCTGGACCCAAAGATCAGCACCACCTACCGCGTACTGGCGCTGACCAAGCGCGGAAACCGGATCACTGTCGCGACAGCAGACCCAACACAGCAAGAGGCCGCTGAGCAGATCAAGTTCACGACTCAGCTACTGGTTGACTGGGTTGTCGTCGAAGCAGACAAGCTTCAAAAACTGATCGACCAGACAGGCAAAAGCGTCAGCGAATCTCTGGACAGCTACTCCAACTCGGGTGATTTCGACTTTGATGACGTCAAAATCGAAGACACCCCTGAAGAAAAAGACAACATTGGCGCAGACGTTGAAGATGCGCCCGTCGTCAAGTTCCTGCACAAGATGCTGCTGGACGCCTTCAACATGCGCGCCTCGGACTTGCACTTTGAGCCCTACGAGCACAACTACCGTGTGCGATTTCGCGTGGATGGCGAATTGCGCGAGATCGCATCCCCTCCTATCGCGATCAAGGACAAGCTGGCCTCACGCATCAAGGTGATCTCACGACTGGATATTTCGGAAAAGCGCATCCCGCAAGATGGCCGCATGAAGCTCAAAGTCGGGCCTGACCGAGTTATCGACTTTCGCGTGAGCACACTCCCCACTTTGTTTGGCGAGAAGATCGTGATCCGTATTCTGGACCCGAGCTCCGCCAAGATGGGCATCGAGGCACTGGGCTACGAGCCCGAAGAAAAAGAGCGCCTCCTCAAGGCCATCAAGCGCCCTTATGGAATGATTCTGGTAACCGGCCCTACGGGTTCGGGAAAAACGGTTTCACTCTACACCTGCCTGAACCTGCTCAACCAGCCAGGCGTCAACATTGCCACAGCTGAAGATCCCTCCGAAATCAACATGCCTGGCGTCAATCAGGTCAATGTGAACGAGAAGGCGGGCCTGACCTTTGCGGCAGCTCTGAAGTCCTTTCTGCGCCAGGATCCGGACATCATTATGGTGGGCGAAATCCGCGACCTGGAAACAGCGGACATATCCATCAAGGCCGCGCAAACCGGGCACTTGGTGCTATCTACGCTGCATACGAATGATGCACCGACCACGCTGACGCGCATGCGCAATATGGGGATTGCGCCCTTCAATATTGCCTCCAGCGTGATTCTGATTACCGCGCAGCGACTTGCGCGCCGCCTGTGCCCTCAATGCAAAGAGCCTGCAGATATTCCGCATGAGGCTTTGCTTGAAGCCGGCTACAACGAAGATGAACTGGACGGCAGCTGGACCAGCTACAAGCCCGTCGGCTGCCCCGCCTGCAATAACGGCTACAAAGGTCGCGTTGGCATCTATCAGGTCATGCCCATCAGCGAAGAGATGCAGCGCATCATCTTGCGTGATGGCAGTGCATTGGAAATCGCAGCCCAATCCAAGGCGGAAGGCGTCCGCTCACTGCGTGCCTCTGGCCTGCATAAAGTTAAATTAGGACAGACCTCACTCGAAGAAGTGCTGGCTGTGACCAACGAGTAAAACCAATACCAGCGAGGGAACGCCATGGCAACCGCAGCGTCCAAGGGAATCAAGGAGTTTCTCTTTGAATGGGAGGGCAAAGACCGTAACGGGAAAATCGTCCGTGGCGAAACACGTGCCGGCGGAGAAAACCAGATTCAGGCCATGCTCCGCCGCCAAGGCGTGACACCCTCCAAGATCAAAAAGCGCCGAACGCGTGGCGGTAAAAAGATCAAGCCGAAGGATATTGCCCTGTTTACCCGCCAGCTGGCGACCATGATGAAGGCTGGCGTCCCGCTGCTGCAGTCTTTTGACATTGTGGGCCGTGGCAATACCAACCCCAACGTCACCAAGCTGCTCAACGACATCCGCCTGGATGTAGAGACTGGCACCTCACTGAGTACGGCCTTTCGCAAGTTCCCTCTGTACTTCGACAGCCTCTACTGCAACCTGGTTGAAGCCGGCGAGGCCGCCGGTATTTTAGAGGCGCTGCTGGACCGGCTTGCCACCTATATGGAAAAGACCGAGGCCATCAAGTCCAAAATCAAATCCGCGCTGATGTACCCCACCTCAGTCGTGATCGTGGCGTTTGTCGTGGTAGCGGTCATCATGATTTTCGTGATCCCAGCCTTCAAGGAAGTCTTTACCTCGTTCGGAGCCGATCTTCCTGCACCAACGCTGATTGTGATGGGCATCAGTGAGTACTTTGTTCAGTACTGGTGGCTGATTTTTGGCGTGATCGGCGGCGGTGGTTACTTCTTTATGCAAGCTTGGCAGCGTAATGAACGGGTACAGCAGTTCATGGATAGAGCCATGCTCAAAATGCCCATCTTCGGGGTTTTGATCGAAAAATCCTGTGTGGCCCGCTGGACTCGTACACTCTCCACCATGTTTGCGGCTGGCGTTCCTCTGGTCGAGGCTCTGGACTCCGTAGGCGGCGCATCGGGCAATTACCTCTACCAGCAAGCCACGGACAAAATTCAGCAGGAAGTATCCACCGGCACGAGCCTGACATCAGCCATGGCCAATGCCAACATCTTCCCCTCCATGGTGATTCAGATGTGCGCCATCGGTGAAGAATCTGGCTCCATCGACCACATGCTGGGCAAAGCTGCTGACTTCTACGAAAGTGAAGTCGACGAAATGGTCGCAGGCCTCTCCAGCCTGATGGAACCCATCATCATCGTCTTCCTGGGCACACTGATTGGCGGCATTGTGGTGTCTATGTATCTGCCTATCTTCAAGTTGGGTCAAGTGGTCTGATGATTTCCGAAATTGCATTGAATGCTGCAGCAGGCGGCATACTGGGCCTGCTGATTGGCAGTTTTTTGAACGTCGTGATTCACCGCATTCCGCGCATGATGGAGCAGGAGTGGCATGGCGAATGCGTGCAATGGGCTGAGGAGCAAAAAGAAAAAGGCGCCAAGATTGAGCTTGCACCTGCTCAGAGCCCCATCACACTCAGCAAGCCGCGATCGCGATGCCCCCATTGCGGGCATCAGATTACGTGGTACGAAAATATCCCTGTCCTCAGTTACCTCTTTCTGCGCGGTCGCTGCGCTGAATGCAAAAAAACCATCAGCCTGCGCTATCCGACCATAGAACTGATCTGCGCAGCACTGTTCGCCTTCTGCATCGCCCGCGATGGCCTCACGCCGACAGGCTTTGCCTGGTGCGGGTTCAGCGCTGCGCTGCTGGCTCTGGCAATGATTGACTGGGACACCACCTTTTTACCTGACTCCATCACTCTGCCACTGCTTTGGGGTGGACTGCTTGCATCTGCTCTGCAATGGACTTCCGTGCCACTGCTCAACTCCTTCTGGGGCGCTGTCGCAGGCTATATGTCGCTATGGCTGATCTTCTGGGCCTTCAAGCTGGCAACAGGCAAAGAAGGCATGGGCTACGGCGACTTCAAGCTCTTTGCCGCATTAGGCGCCTGGTTTGGCTGGCAGGCACTGGTACCCATCATTCTCATGGCGTCAGTCGTGGGCGCCGTCATCGGCATCGCCCTCAAGATCAATAGCAAGCTACGTGAAGGCGGCTATGTCCCGTTTGGTCCCTTCCTGGCAGGCGGCGGCTTTGTGAGTCTGATCTGGGGTCCTCAGGCCATCTTGAGCTTTGTGGGCCTGTAAAATCCATGCATGCTGCACCTTCTGCCTCTCCTTTCCGACTGGGCCTGACTGGCGGTATTGGCAGCGGTAAAAGTACGATCGCCCAGCGCTTGCAAGAGCGCGGTGCCACGCTAATTGATGCAGACTTTATCTCACGCAGCCTGACAGCCATTGGCGGTGCCGCTCTGCCCAGCATTGCGCACTCCTTTGGTGCAGACCTGATTGATACCCAAGGCGCCCTCAACCGCGCACGCATGCGCGAGCTGGTTTTTGCAGACCCCAACGCTCGCCAGCAACTCGAAGGCATTCTTCACCCCCTGATTGCCGAGCAAACCTACCAGCAACATGAAGCAGCCATTGCTGCGGGCAGCAAACTCGTTGTTCACGACATTCCTTTGCTGGTGGAGTCCGGACACTGGCGCAGCAAGCTTGATGGCGTGCTCGTTGTGGATTGCCGCGAAAGCACTCAAGTTGAGCGCGTCATGGCCCGTAGCGGCCTGACGCAAGATGCTGTGCAAAACATCATTGCCGCTCAGGCCACGCGTATGCAACGGCTGGCTGCCGCTGATTGGGTGCTCTACAACGACGAAGGCATCACAATCAATTCTCTCAACGCATATACCGATCAAATCGCTGCATGGTTCGGGCTATGATGCGCGTCATGGGGCTTGGCCTGTGCGTGTGATCGCCGCATGTGCACGTTAACCGCTGATTCCTGTGCGCCCCTAGGAGCCCAGCAAACGTGATCCTGTACGAATATCCTTTTAACGAGCGTCTGAGAACCTATCTGCGCCTTGAGCAGTTGTATCGCCGACTGAGCGAGTTGCTGACCCGCGCGCATGCTGTTGATCATCACTTCGTGCTGATCACCATCTTCGAGATCATGGATGTGGCCTCGCGCAGCGATCTGCGCGCCGATGTCCTCAAGGATCTGGAGCGCCAGAAGAACCTGCTCGACGTTCTGCGCGACAACCCCGATATTTCCCAGCACATGCTGCATCAGGTGGCGCGCCAGGTCGAAAGTTGCTTTACCGCTATCAATGCGCAAAGCGGCAAGGCTGGTCAGGCCCTGACTGAAAACGACTGGCTGATGTCCATACGCAGCCGCGTGGGTATTCCAGGCGGCACCTGCAGTTTTGACCTGCCGGCCTATCACGCCTGGCTGAGCCTGGACCCACGCTTTCGCCAGCGTGACCTGGAAGACTGGGCTTCCGAGCTGACCCCGCTAGGCCAGTCGCTGGAGCTGATACTGCAGTTGCTGCGCGAAACCGGCATCCCCCAGCGCGTAGCCGCCGAGCAAGGCGTGTTCCAGCAGGCCATGCCTGCAGGCCGCAGCTTTCAATTGCTGCGCCTGCGCATAGACCCTCACCTCAATCTGGTGCCAGAGATCAGCGGCAACCGCTTGCTGGTGTCCGTGCGCCTGCTCAAGCTGGCCAGCGGCTGCAAGCCCCAGCCCAGCAACGACGATGCTTCTTTTGAGCTGACGCTCTGCGCCTGAGCCTCGCCTGCTTTCACACTCGTTGGGCCGCTGATTGCGGCTCAATTGCTTTCAGGGTCAGCCCACCCGTTTTTTCCAGCTGTGATACACCTGCACCATGAGCACTGACAACCAATCCCCCACCATGGTGAAATGCCCCACCTGCGGTGGCCCCAGCGTTTTTATGCCGACCAACAAGTTCCGGCCTTTCTGTAGCGAGCGCTGCCGCAACATCGATCTGGGTGCCTGGGGCAATGAAGAGTTCCGGGTACCCGCCCAGACTCCTCCCGAAGATGCGCCGTTTGGCGACCCGCGCACCGAAGCCTGAGCCTATAAAAAAGAGCGCAAAGCGCTCTTTTTTATTGCTGCAACCTACGTCAAGCTTTGGGCTGACTGGCCTCGTAATAGCTCTGATCGAACAACAGGCCACGCTCTTCGCTCAGCCATTGCAGCACGGGGTAAGAGCCGGGCAAGACCGGCGCTACATCCAGCGGCAATTTCTGCCATGCCATTTGCTGACCTTCACGCATCTCAAACTCACCTGACCACTGCATCACCTTACACCAGTGCAGTCGCACCAGCGCATGCGGGTAATCATGCTCGGTCACCTTCCATGCATGGGCCGTGCCAATGGTCACGCCTAGCTCCTCAATCAGCTCGCGGCGCAGGGCCTGCTCTACGGTCTCGCCCTCTTCCAGCTTGCCACCCGGAAACTCCCAGTAGCCCGCATACGGCTTGCCAGCAGGGCGACTGGTAATCAGCAACGCGCCATCGGATTCGCGCAGCAGCACGCCCACAGCCACTTCTGTGTGCTTGCGTTGCACCTGTGTTTCAGCAGTCACTTCAAACTCTTTCTTTACTCAAGATCTGCTTCTTCAGCCAGACCATCGACATCTGCGATGCGCTTATTCACAACCACAGGGCGCTCATTGCGGCCCGCGTAGTCGCGTGCAAACTGATGAGCGACACGACCGCTGCGCGAGCCGCGCTCTAGCGCCCAGACCAGTGCTTCGGGCCGGGCTGATTCAATCGTCGTCGCATCCATGCCCAGCGCCGACAGCCACTGCGCCACTACGCGCAGGTATTCGTCCTGGCTGAAGGGATAGAAGCTGACCCACAGGCCAAAGCGCTCAGACAGAGAAATCTTCTCTTCCACCACCTCGCCGGGGTGAATTTCGCCGTTTTCGCTTTTTTGCTGCGCCAGGTTGTCCGTCATGTACTCGGGCAACAGGTGGCGGCGGTTGCTGGTGGCATAGACCAGCACATTGGCCGTAGCGGCGGAGACCGAGCCATCCAGCATGGACTTCATGGCCTTGTAGCCGGGCTCCCCTTCTTCAAAGCTCAGGTCATCACAGTAGATGATGAACTTCTCGGGGCGGCTGGCCACTACGTCGACGATATCGGGCAGATCGGTCAGATCAGCCTTGTCCACCTCAATCAGGCGCAAGCCTTGCGGCGCATAGCTGTGCAGGCAGGCGCGAATCAGCGAGGACTTGCCTGTACCGCGCGCGCCCGTCAGCAGCACGTTATTGGCCGTGCGGCCGCTGACAAACTGCTCCGTATTGCGTGCAATTTTCTCCTTTTGCACGTCAATATTCTGCAAATCGGACAGTTGCATGGCACCCACATGGCGCACAGGCTCCAGCACGCCGCAGCCATTGGCGCGCTTGCGGTAGCGCCAGGCGATGGCGTCGTTCCAGTTTGCTGGCGCTTGCAAGGGCTGGGGCAGCACAGACTCGATACGCTGCATCAGCTGCTCGGCACGTTCAACCAAGCGCTCCAAAGGGTTCATTACATCTTGCACGGCTCAATCTCCATCTCTATTTTTATAGCTGCCAGCACTTGGCATTATTTGGTTTCAGCCAAAAAAGTGTCTGAAACCTAATAAACACAGGCGCTAGCAGCTTCTCAAATTGCAGCACCCAAAGCGCTTAAAACTGGCACGCCCCACACAAGGGACAGCGAGCAAGCGCCGCCGCGCAGAGAGGCTATCGTCCCCCTCCGCGAAGCAGAGAGGGGGAAGCGGCGCAGCCGCTCAGGGGGTGTTTACGACCGATAATCAGCGTTGATAGTCACGTACTCGTGACTCAGATCGCAAGTCCACACGGTCTGCACCGCCTCGCCACGGCCCAGCGACACACGCACCAGGATTTCCTGCTGCTTCATCACACGCTGGCCATCTTCTTCCTTGTACGAAGGGTTGCGGCCACCGTTGACGACCACATGCACATCGTCCAGATGCAGATCAATTTTGGTCTGATCCAGATCGGCAATGCCGGCATAACCTACTGCGGCCAGAATGCGGCCCAGATTAGGGTCAGAAGCAAAGAACGCGGTCTTAACCAAAGGCGAATGAGCAATGGAATACGCAGCCAGTCGACATTCCTCTTCGTTCTTACCGCCTTCAACCTTCACCGTAATGAATTTCGTAGCACCTTCCCCATCACGCACAATGGCTTGAGCCAGTTTTTGTGCGACTTCCAGCAGCGCAGCCTTGAGCTGTTCGCCTTCGGCGCTGGTCAGCGACATGATCTGCGCATTGCCAGCCTTATGCGTGGCGATCAGCACAAACGAATCATTGGTGGAGGTATCGCCATCAATGGTCACGCGGTTGAAGGAGCCATCGGCCAGTTGCTTGACCAGCGGCTGCAGCAACTCAGGGACAATGGCGGCATCTGTCGCCAAAAAGCCCAGCATGGTGGCCATGTTGGGGCGAATCATGCCCGCGCCCTTGCTGATGCCGGTGATGGAGATGGTCTTGCCACCAATGCTCACACTGCGGCTGAAGGCCTTGGGCAGTGTGTCGGTGGTCATGATGCCTTCGGCAGCCGTGCCCCAGTTATCGGCCTTGGCGGCAGCGATGGCCTTGGGCAGACCGGCGACGATGCGGTCCACAGGCAGCTCCTCCATGATCACGCCGGTGGAAAAAGGCAGAATCTCGCCCGCCTTCAGGCTCAGCTCCTTAGCCAGCGCATCGCAGGTAGCGCGCGCATTGGCCAGACCTGCAGCGCCCGTGCCCGCGTTGGCATTACCGGTGTTGATCACCATGGCGCGGACGGCGGTAGTCGCAGCCAGATGCTCCTGACAAATCTGCACGGGAGCCGCGCAAAAGCGGTTCTGCGTGAACACACCAGCGACCGATGCACCTTCATCCAACAAGAACACCGTCAGGTCCTTGCGATTGGCCTTGCGCACACCAGCTTCGGTAATGCCGATGCGAACGCCATTGATCGCCAGCAGATCAGCAGCAACAGGGGCGGAGAGATTCACGGGCATTGCAATAGTCCTTGTGATTGAGAAAAAACGCGCTCCATTATCGGAACAATCGAGGGCGCGCCGGGCTTTATTCGCATTGCCTATGTAAAAAGCCACGGCACAAATACAAACACGGGCCTGAGCCCGTGTTGTGAGTGTCGCCTGCCCCCTTGATCAACCACAGGCCCAGGCCAGAGGCGCCAAGCAAGGGCCGCACTGCAGCGAAGCTGTCGTCACCCTCCCGCGTAGCGAGAGAGTGGGAAGGCGCAAAGCGCCTCAGGAGTGATCAGGACAGCTTGCCGTGGCAGAGCTTGAACTTCTGACCGCTACCGCAAGGGCAAGGGTCGTTGCGGCCCACGTGCACGCCTTCTGGCAAGGCCAGAGGTTCAGCCAGCGTTACATCGTCCTCGATGCTCATGGCTTCGGTTTCCGAAGGCGAGGCATAGCTCATGTGTCCCAGACTTTGCGCACCGCGCTCGTTCATGGCTACAGCGGCTTCGTCCATCTCTTCGGGTGAGCGCACCTGCACGGTCATCAGCACGCGCGTGACTTCGGTCTTGACCTGATCAATGAGCTGACGGAACAGCTCGAACGCTTCGCGCTTGTATTCCTGCTTGGGCTGCTTCTGGGCATAGCCGCGCAGGTGAATGCCCTGGCGCAGATAGTCCAGCGCCGCCAGGTGGTCACGCCAGTTGGTGTCAAAGCTCTGCAGCAGCACAGCACGCTGGAATTGCGTGAAGTTTTCCTGACCGATCACAGCCACCTTGGCTTCGAACATGTCGTGTGCAGCCTTGACGACCTTTTCCAGAATCTCTTCGTCAGTGATGGATTCAGAGGCCGAGACTTCTTGCTGCAGCGGCAGCTCAATCTGCCACTCGCTGGCCAGTACCTTTTCGAGGCCGGGGATATCCCACTGCTCTTCCATGGACTCGGCAGGCACGTAGTGACGCACCAGATCGGTGATCACGTCTTCGCGCATGGCGGCCAGCATGCCGCTCAGGTCGGTCGAATCCAGAATGTCGTTGCGCTGCTGGTAGATGACCTTGCGCTGATCGTTGGAAACGTCGTCGTACTCCAGCAATTGCTTGCGCATGTCGAAGTTACGGGCTTCCACCTTGCGCTGAGCCGATTCGATAGAGCGAGTCACGATACCCGCTTCAATCGCTTCACCCTCGGGCATCTTCAGGCGATCCATGATGGCCTTGACGCGGTCACCCGCGAAAATGCGCATCAGTTGGTCATCCAGGCTCAGATAGAAGCGCGAAGAACCGGGGTCACCCTGGCGGCCCGAACGACCACGCAACTGGTTGTCGATACGGCGCGACTCATGGCGCTCGGTGGCAATGATGCGCAGACCGCCCAGAGCCACAACCTTGTCGTGGGCTACTTGCCAGTCGGCACGCAGCTCTTCCAGCTTGCGCTGACGCTCAGACTCGCTCAGCGACTCATCGTTTTCAATGGCCGCGACTTCCTTGTCGATATTGCCACCCAGCACGATGTCGGTACCGCGGCCCGCCATATTGGTGGCGATGGTGATCATGCCTTCGCTGCCAGCCTGGGCAATGATGTCCGCTTCGCGGTCATGCTGCTTGGCATTCAGCACCTGGTGCGGCAGACCTTCCTTTGTGAGCAGCTCGTCGATGATTTCGGAGTTCTCGATCGACGTGGTACCCACCAGCACGGGCTGGCCGCGCTCGTAGCACTCACGGATATCCATGATTGCGGCAGCGTACTTTTCCTTGGTGGTCTTGTAGACGCGGTCGAGCTGATCTTGACGTTTGCTGGGGCGATTGGGTGGAATCACCATGGTCTCCAGACCATAGATTTCCTGGAATTCGTAGGCTTCGGTATCGGCCGTACCGGTCATGCCCGACAGCTTCTTGTACAGACGGAAGTAGTTCTGGAAGGTGATCGAGGCCATGGTCTGGTTCTCGGCCTGAATGACCACACCTTCCTTGGCTTCCACGGCCTGATGCAGACCATCGCTCCAGCGACGGCCAGCCATCAGGCGACCTGTGAACTCATCCACGATCACGATTTCATCGTTCTGCACCACATAGTGCTGATCACGGAAGTACAGCTGGTTGGCCCGCAGCGCTGCGTACAGGTGGTGCACCAGAGAAATATTGGAGGGGTCGTAGAGCGACGAACCTTCGGAAATCAGGCCGGCATGGCTCAGCAAGCGCTCAGCCGCTTCGTATCCCTGATCGGTCAGGTAAACCTGATGCGACTTCTCATCCACGGTGAAGTCACCGGGCTTGGTCACACCTTCGCCCGTGCGGGGGTCGGCTTCACCTTCCTGGCGCACCAGATTGGGCACAATCTTGTTCATGGCCACATACATGGCCGTGTGATCTTCGGCAGGGCCGGAGATGATCAGTGGCGTACGCGCTTCGTCGATCAGGATGGAGTCCACCTCGTCGACGATGGCGTAGTTCAGCACGCGCTGCACACGATCATTGGGCTCATAGACCATGTTGTCGCGCAGATAGTCGAAGCCGTACTCGTTGTTGGTGCCGTAGGTAATGTCGGAGTTGTACGCCTGCTGCTTGTCTTCACGCGACAGGTTAGGCAGGTTGATACCAACCGACAGACCCAGGAAGTTATACAGACGCGCCATGGTCCGGGCATCGCGGCTGGCCAGGTAATCGTTGACGGTCACCACGTGCACGCCTTCGCCCGCCAGAGCGTTCAGGTACACGGGCAGCGTGGCGGTCAGCGTCTTGCCTTCACCGGTACGCATTTCAGCAATCTTGCCGTAATGCAGCGCCATGGCACCCAGCATCTGCACGTCAAAGTGACGCATCTTCATGACGCGCTTGGAGCCCTCGCGCACCACGGCAAATGCCTCTGGCAGCAAATCATCCAGCGCTTCGCCCTTGGCAACGCGGTCTTTGAACTCCTGCGTCTTGGCGCGCAATGCCTCATCGCTGAGCTTTTCGTACTCAGGCTCCATCGCGTTGATGCGAGCGACTGTTTTACGGTATTGCTTGAGCAACCGGTCATTGCGGCTGCCGAACAGTTTGGTGAGGAAATTGGTGGCCATGCGTACGTAGGCACATTACTTCTTGCTTCAAATGCAACAAGCAATGTGTCCAGAATCCCTTGATTGTTGGTCTCAGATGGGGCCGTCCCAGAGACAGTCAAGAGCCACACACAAAAAGTGTTGAAAACCTCTTGGCACGCCAAATACAGGAACAGGACCAAAAAATGATTCTAACCGCGCAAGCCTGCCTTGGTTTTTCGCTGTTTTAGCGTCTGCTAAGGGATTGCGCTGGAACATGGGAATAGCCAGCCCCACAGAATTCATTCGGGGCTGGGATAAGCTTGGAACCACTCGTTGCTCCAACTGCCACCCCAACCGTCAGCCCTTCGCATGACCATTGTTCGCCGCCATCACGCTGTTACCGCCCTAAATGCCATGGAGTCCTCTCCCACATTGGCGCGCTTGGCTGCGCTGACGCAGGACTCCAGCAACCGGCTCAAGGCCGTGCTCCCACTGATCCCGCCTATGCTTCGCGTGAGCTTGCAGGCCGGCCCTATTGATGGTGACAGCTGGTGTGTGATCGTGAAAAACAATGCCGCTGCCGCTAAAGTGCGCCAACTGCTGCCAGCAATGGCAGCCCATCTGCGCACCAAAGGCTGGGACGTGAGCACTATCCGCATCAAAGTACAGACCCAATAAGGCTGTTTTAGAAGCAGGAAAACGCAAAAGGTCTCCATAGAGACCTTTTCTATTGTTTTACGCAAAGAAAAAGCCCACATGCTTACACATGTGGGCTTATCTATTTGGTGCCGGTTGTCGGAATCGAACTGACGACCTACCGCTTACAAGGCGGGTGCTCTACCAACTGAGCTAAACCGGCGAAGACTGAATTCTAACGTAGAAAAACAGACCTAAAAGAAGAAACCCGAAAAATCTTGAATTTGGCTGCAAAAACTAGAAATCCCGGATCTCACACATTTCTTTACTTCACACGCGTCAGCGTGGGGCGACCACCTGCGGGTGGAGGAGTACGAGGCGTGTTATCGCCGTCCGCCCCATCGGCATCTACCTTGACGGGAACCAGCTGCACCACACGTTCATCAGCTGTGTGCTCTTCAGCAGCCTCAGTGATCTGCTCAGCATCTTGTTCCGAAGCATTAGTGACTTCTGCATCCGCATCGTCTTCCAGCTCATCACCTTCGGGCTGGAAAGCCATGCCTTGGCCGGTCTCGCGTGCATAGATGGCCATCACGTTCGCCACGGGAACCATGATGTCTCTGGGCTTGCCGCCGAAACGAGCCTTGAATTCCACGTATTCGTTGCCGATCAGCATGCCGCTGGTGGCGTCATAGCTGATGTTGAGCACGATTTGTCCGTCGCGCACAAACTCCATGGGTACCTGGGTCGTGCGATCCACGCGCACGGCAATGTGCGGTGTGAGTCCATTGTCGTTACACCACTCGAACAGGGCCCGCAGCAGATACGGACGGGTTGAAGTCGTTTCAGGGGCTGTCATATCGTTTCCTGACGAGTCAATTCCAAAAGATTGCGAAGACAAAAAAGCGGGCAGATGAAGGAGCTTCCTTCAGCATGCCCGCTCGGCGCTCATGTGCAATTACTTGCGCATGACCTTTTCAGAAGGTGTCAGCGCTTCAATGTAAGCGGGGCGCGAGAAGATGCGCTCGGCGTACTTGAGCAGAGGAGCAGCGTTCTTGGACAGCTCGATACCGTAGTAATCCAGGCGCCACAGCAGAGGAGCGATCGCCACGTCCAGCATTGAGAAGTTCTCGCCCATGATGAACTTGTTCTTCAAGAAGATAGGGGCCATCTGAGTCAGGCGGTCACGGATATGGGCGCGAGCCTTCTCCAGAGCCTTCTCATTACCCTTGACGTTGCGCTCTTCCAGAGTGTTCACGTGAACGAAAAGCTCTTTTTCAAAGTTCAGCAGGAACAGGCGCACGCGGGCACGGTCCACTGGGTCACCAGGCATCAGCTGGGGATGTGGGAAGCGCTCGTCAATGTACTCATTGATGATGTTGGACTCGTACAAAATCAGGTCGCGTTCGACCAGAATTGGCACTTGACCATAGGGGTTCATCACGGCGATTTCTTCGGGCTTGCTGAACAAGTCCACATCGCGGATCTCGAAATCCATGCCTTTTTCAAACAGCACAAAGCGGCAGCGGTGTGAGAAGGGGCAAGTCGTTCCCGAATAAAGCACCATCATGGTGGAGACTCCTAAAAATCAAAAAGAGTGGGTTGCCCACGGCACCCCACTCTGCACTAACACGGTTTGGTGCAGATGGTATCTGCACGGCAGCAAAACTTACTTCACGTCTTTCCAGAACGCGGCATTCAGGCGCCAGGCCACAAAGATGAAGAGGCCCAGGAAAATCAGAACACCCACGCCGATACGGGTACGAGTGTTTTGGGCTGGTTCTCCCATCCATTGCAGGTAATTGACCAGATCGCCAACGGCCTGATCGTACTGCACTGCGCTCATCTTGCCAGGGGACACCTGCTCCCAACCCTTAAAGACTTGGGTCTTAGTGCCATGGTCGTCATGCTCTTCAAAGATGGCGCGGCGCTCGCCTTGCAGCTCCCACAAGGCATGCGGCATGCCTACGCTTGGAAAGGCGAGATTATTCCAGCCTGTGGCCTTGGTGTCATCTTTATAGAAAGTACGCAAGAAGGTGTACAGGTAATCTGCACCTGAACCACCCGAGCCTGCACGCGAGCGCGCAATCACGGTCAGATCGGGTGGATTGGCACCAAACCACTCCTTGGCTTCCTTGGGATCAATAGCAGCCTTCATGGTTTCGCCCACTTTGGTGGTCGTAAACAGAAGGTTGTCCTTGATTTCCTGCTCGGTCAGGCCAATGTCCTTCAGGCGGTTAAAGCGCATGAAGGCGGCAGAGTGACAGCTCAGGCAGTAGTTAACAAAGATCTTGGCGCCATTTTGCAAAGACGCCATGTCGGTGGTGTTGACCGGAGCCTTGTCCCAGTGAATGCCACCCTCGGAGGCGTGAGCGCCCCCCACGATACCCAGAGCCGCAACCAGGGTCAGAATCAGTTTCTTCATTCTTGTTCTCTCCCGCTTCAGTGTGGCTTGAAAGTCACGCGATCAGGCACCGGCTTGGGTTCACCCAAGCGGCTCCACCAGGGCATGAGCAGGAAGAAGCCAAAGTAGAACAGTGTTCCGACCTGAGACACCTTCTCGCCAATGGGCGATGGAGGCTGAACGCCCAGGTAAGCCAGGACCACAAAGTTCACCACGAACACTGCGTACACATACTTGTGCCAGCTTGGACGGTAGCGGATCGACTTGACCGGGCTGCAATCGAGCCATGGCAAGGCAAACAGGATGATGACCGCACCACCCATGACCACGACGCCCCAGAACTTGGCATCAATGGACAGCATCATCGCAATCGCGCCCAGCGCAACCACGGTGACAGCGCCCTTGGCAAAGCCTGGCAAACGCGACTTCAGCACACCGAAGCCAGCACCCAGAACCACGCAAGCGATCAAAACGTACATCATCTCGCCAGTAATGGCACGCAACATCGAGTAGAAGGGCGTGAAGTACCAGACAGGCGCAATGTGGTTAGGCGTCTTGAGCGAGTCGGCGGGAATGAAGTTGTTGTACTCCAGGAAGTAACCACCGAACTCAGGCGCAAAGAACACCACGGCCGAGAACAGGAACAGGAACACAGTCACGCCAAAAATGTCGTGCACGGTGTAGTAGGGATGGAAAGGAATGCCATCCAGCGGATTACCCTTGGCATCCTTGGGCGCGTTGGGGCCCTTGATTTCAATGCCATCAGGGTTGTTGGAGCCCACATCGTGCAGCGCCAGCAAGTGCGCAACCACCAGCCCCAGCAGCACCAGAGGCACGGCAATCACGTGGAAACTGAAGAAGCGGTTTAGCGTCGCATCACCCACCACATAGTCACCGCGGATCAGCAAAGCCAGATCAGGGCCAACAAATGGAATGGCCGAGAACAGGTTCACGATCACTTGGGCGCCCCAGTACGACATCTGGCCCCATGGCAGCAGGTAGCCCATGAAGGCTTCAGCCATCAGCACCAGGAAGATTGCACAGCCAAAGATCCAGACCAGCTCTCGCGGCTTACGGTAAGAACCGTACAGAAGCCCGCGGAACATGTGCAGATAGACAACGACAAAGAACGCTGAGGCGCCTGTCGAATGCATATAGCGAATCAGCCAACCCCAGGGCACATCTCGCATGATGTACTCGACCGAAGCGAACGCTTTATCAGCGTCTGGCTTGTAGTGCATCACCAGAAAGATCCCGGTGACGATCTGGATCACCAGCACCAGCAGCGCCAGTGAGCCGAAGATGTACCAGAAGTTGAAGTTTTTAGGAGCGTAGTACTCCGACATGTGGACGCGGTAGGCGTCGAACGCTGTCGGAAAACGGTTCTCCATCCAGTTCATAGCCTTCGCTCCAGTGGTGGAGTTCGGGTCAATTTGCTTGAATTCGTGGGCCATTGTTCTTGTCTCCCTCAGGCAGCCTTGGTGTCTTCACCAATCAGCAGCTTGGTGTCGGACAGATACATATGCGGCGGCACTTGCAGGTTGTCAGGTGCTGGCTTGTTCTTGAACACCCGGCCGGCCATGTCGAAAGTCGAGCCATGGCAGGGGCACAGGAAGCCGCCCTTCCAGTCAGCTGGCAGCGATGGCTGAGGGCCGGCTACAAACTTATCGGTCGGAGAGCAACCCAGATGGGTGCAGATACCGACCACCACCAGAACCTCTGGTTTGATGGAGCGTGCTTCGTTCATCGCATAAGGCGGGGTGAACTCATCTGGGTGGCGTGCAGATTTTGGATCCGCCAGCTCAGCGTCCAGAGTCGGCAACTCCTTGAGCTGCTCGGGTGTGCGCTTGATGATCCACACTGGCTTGCCTCGCCACTCAACAGTGAGCTTCTCACCCTCCTTGAGGGCTGAAATATCAACCTCGACAGCAGCGCCTGCCGCTTTGGCTTTTTCAGAAGGCTGAAAGGAGCTCACAAAAGGGACGGCTGTCGCCACACCGCCCACGGCACCAGCACAGGCTGACGTGATGATCCACGTGCGCTTGCTGGAGTCGACTGGAGAGTCACTCATGGATTTCCTCGAAGTACATCGCTTGATTTGGGGTCAACTGAGAATTCTAGCGGCGGGATCATGGTTATTCCAGTCCCAGTCCGACGTTGACAAGTGCCAAAGTCACGCAATACTGCGCTATCTCAAACTCTCAGTGACTGGACCTGCTTATGGGCATGATGCAAGAATTCCGCGAATTCGCAATCAAGGGAAACGTGATGGATCTGGCCGTGGGTGTGATCATCGGCGGTGCATTCGGAAAGATTGTGGACTCCGTTGTCAGCGATCTCATCATGCCTCTGGTGGGATTGGTCTTTGGCAAGCTGGATTTTTCCAATCTGTTTGTCGTCTTGGGCACGATACCGGACGGAATTCCGCGCACTCTGGATGCGCTCAAGAAAGCCGGAATCCCTGTCTTTGCCTATGGCAACTTCATCACCGTGGCCGTCAACTTCCTCATTCTGGCTTTCATCATTTTCATGATGATCAAGCAAGTCAACCGCCTCAAGCGCGAAGCACCTGCTGCGCCAGAAGCAGCGCCAACTACTCCTGAAGACATTCAACTGCTGCGCGAAATCCGCGATAGTCTGAACCGAAAGCAATAGACGCCAGCGCCCATGAAAAAAGCCTGCCGAAGTGACTTCGGCAGGCTTTTTTCATGTTTGGGATGGTCTGGAAAACGGCTGAGCTACAACGGCGAGCTGCTAGCGGCCAAGACTGCGCGCCATATGCACGGCTTCGAGCAAACTGGCTTCATCGGCCACGCCCTGCCCGGCAATATCAAAAGCCGTTCCATGATCTGGACTGGTACGAACCAGCGGCAATCCGAGAGTCACGTTGACCCCTTTTTCCACACCCAAATATTTGACTGGGATCAACCCTTGGTCGTGGTACATCGCCAACACAACGTCAAATTCACCGGTTTTGGCCGCAGTGCTACGGGCTCGCATGAACACGGTATCGGGCGCAAAAGGGCCAGCCACATCCATACCTTCGGCCTGCGCCTGCTCAATGGCCGGGACGATGATCTCGATTTCTTCACGGCCAAAAATACCGCCCTCGCCTGCGTGCGGGTTGAGCCCGGCCACGGCAATGCGAGGAGCACGGCCCAGACTTTTGCTCAGCGCCTGATGTGTGATGCGCAGAGTTTGTAAAACCTGAGGCTGGGTCACGGCATTGATGGCATCGCGCAGTGAGACATGGATGCTGACCAGCACGGTGCGCAGTTCATCATTGGCCAGCATCATGCGCACGGGCATCTGCTCAAGACCCACGCTCGCATGGGCTGCCGCCTCAGCCTGCAGCAGCTCGGTATGACCAGGGAAAGTCACGCCGGCCAGATGCAGCGCCTCTTTGTGCAAAGGCGCTGTCACCAGCGCTGCAATATCGCCCCGCAACGCCGCTTGCGCAGCCCAGACCACGCATTGCGCTGCCGCCTGCCCTGCCTCTGCGGAGATCTGGCCGTAAGGCTGCGGCCCGGCCAGCCCCGGCAGGTTCAACAAAGGGATAGTGCCTTCGGGGATAGACCAGACATCGGCCGGTGCATCAATCACCGCCACGGGCTGGGCCAAGCCTGGCTCACCTTGGGCATCTCTGGCTGCCAGTGCGGTGGCGCGGCGCAGCGTCTGCAACTCGCCCACCACAAAACAGCCGCGCATGGCCTGAGGTGCTGCTTTAAAAGCCTTGGCAATGATTTCCGGGCCAATGCCTGCGCAGTCACCCTGGGTGATGGCGATGGCTTTGGCAGTTGTTGATTCAGAAGCAGACATATAGATCAAAATTGCTTGAAACCAATTATGGATAAGCGCAAGCCGCTATCAGAAATGATGAAAAACAGTGCTTATGCAGGGTTCTCAATTTCAATGAACTGGTGCTCCAGCCCGCACTCGCGGGCCACATGCGCGACCACAGCCGGTGCACCATAGCGCTCGGTGGCATGGTGGCCTGCGGCGATAAAGCTCACGCCCATCTCGCGGGCCAGATGCATCTGGGGCTCTGAAATTTCGCCCGTTATGTAGGCATCCGCTCCCGCTGCAATGGCGGATTCAAAAAAGCCTTGCGCCCCACCCGTGCACCAGGCCAGCTTGCGAACAGGCTTTTGCACATCACCACTCACCAGGGTGGCCTTGCGCCCCAGCACCGCCTGCACATGCTCGTTCAGCGCTGTGGCATTGGCAAAGTCCACATCAGCGAGCCAGCCCAGATTTTGCTCGCCAAATGCGGCTTGGCCTTGCACGCCAAGCTTTACGCCCAGTTGTGCGTTATTGCCCAGTTCGGAGTGCGCGTCCAGCGGCAAATGATAGGCAAACAGATTGATGTCATGGGCCATCAACAGACGGATGCGCTCTTTGAGCCAGCCAGTGATACGCCCATCCATGCCCTTCCAGAACAGGCCGTGGTGCACAAAGATCGCGTCTGCCTTGGCGTCAATCGCCGCCTCAATCAAGGCACGACTGGCCGTCACGCCACTGACAATGCGGCGAATTTCGCTCTTGCCTTCAACCTGCAGGCCGTTGGGCCCGTAGTCTTTGAAGCGCTCGGGCTGCAGCAGCCCATTGAAGACGGATAGCAGGTGGTTTCGCTCAATGCTCATGCTGCGATTGTGACTGACAGAGCATGGCCCTGAGTCCGCCCGCCAGGCACAAAAAAGGGCAGCTAAAGCTGCCCTCTTGCAAGTTGCCGTACGGCTTTATGCCTTCTTGGCTTGCCAGCCCTTGCAGGCCAGCGGCCAGAAGGCCATGAGCACACCCAGCACGCCCATGGCTGCCACATAGTGCGCAGGTGCCATCACATCGCGTTGCTGCCACACAGACACCAGCATGGGAGTCAGGCCACCAAATACCGCATAAGCCATGTTGTAGGCGAAAGACAGGCCGGTAAAGCGCACATCCGCAGGGAAGGCGCGCACGCCCACCACAGGCAACAGCGAGATGGAACCGACAAAGAAGCCCACGGTGGCATAGGTGCAGATCAGCGAGGCTTCAGTACCGGGCAGGTTCAGATAGAACAGATAGGCCGTTGCCGCCATGCCGCCCCATCCCAGAATCATGGTGAGCCTGGTGCCCAGTTTGTCAGACAGCCAACCCCAGAACACGCAGCCAATGGTCAGCGTCACAGTGGCCACGGCATTGGCCTTGAGTGCCATTGCCGGTTCAATATGGAAGTTCTTTTGCAGATAACTAGGGGTCATCAGAACCACCACTACCACCGCGGTGGAGAGAATCCAGGTCATCAGTGCAACGACAGCGCAGGCTTCGCGGTGGTCACGCAAGATGGTTTTGAGTGGCAGTTCGCGGTCAGCCGCCTTGCGCGCCTGCAACTCCTTGAAGATAGGCGTTTCATGCAGAAACTTGCGCATGTAGACCGAGACCAGACCAAACACGCCGCCCAGAATAAAGGGGATGCGCCAAGCCCAATCGTGAATTTCGCTCTGGCTATAAGTGCTGTTGAGCCACACACCGATGATGGAGCCCAGGAAAATGCCGCCGGTAATGCCAGACGTCAGCGCGCCAATCGCAAAACCATAGCGCTTTTCAGGCGCGTGCTCAGCCACAAAAATCCAGGCACCGGGCATTTCGCCGCCGATGGCTGCGCCCTGCAGCACGCGCATGAGCAGCAGCAAAATAGGAGCGGCAATGCCAATAGAGGCATAGGTGGGCAGCAGACCAATAATGAGCGTAGGCACAGCCATCAGGAAGACGGACAGCGTGAACATCTTCTTGCGACCCAGAATGTCGCCATAGTGGGCAATCAAAATGCCGCCAATGGGACGAGCCAGATAGCCGGCCGCAAAAATGCCCAGCGTCTGTAGCTGGCGCATCCATTCCGGCATTTCAGCCGGAAAGAACAGGCGGCCAATCACGTTGGCAAAAAAGACGAACACCACGAAGTCATAAAACTCCAGCGTTCCGCCCAGAGCTGATAGGCCCAGGGTCTTGTAGTCCTCCCGGTTCAGGGGACGATTCTTCGCAGCAGCCGGCGCGGTAGCCGGGGCAGCGTGGTCAAGCGTAGTCATGGTGTTTCCTAGATCGAACAGCAGGACAGCGCAGATAAGGCCGCAACACGGGTCAACGTGCAGAGGCAAACCGATTGAGGTGGATTCCTGATACGGAGCCACACCCATCTGGCACGAACGCCTTGTGGGCAATCACTTCAGAAACGGCGACGTAAGCGCAGTCGAAATTCATTCTAGGGTTTACACGCACATCGACCGCTGAGGCAAAACTTTAGACAGCAGTACCCCTATGTACTGGCTTCGTGCAACACCTGACGCTTTGGAGTAAGCAAATCAACAAGTTCAAGCGCAATCGCTGCACTCCTACGACGAGCCATGCCGCACAATGTGGATTACTCCTCTCACTCTCCAGACCCATTACATGAAACGCACCTGGTTGCTGTTTTCGCAGGTAGTCACCGCCCTAGTTGCTATCTATTTTGTAGTATCCACCCTACAGCCCAGCTGGCTTCAGCGCGGAAGCATCCGTAGCAATGCTGGCATTGCGCTGCTACAGGCTCCATCGGCTCCGGCAGGTGAAGTCGCTCCCGGCAGCTTCGCGCCAGCTGCACGCAAGGCATCACCGGCCGTGGTCAGCATCAATACCAGCAAGGCAGTGCGGCACCCGCGCGCCAACGATCCGTGGTTCCAGTTCTTCTTTGGCGAGCAAGGTCCACAGGAGCAATCTGGTTTGGGTAGCGGCGTCATCATTAGTCAAGATGGCTACATCCTCACCAACAACCATGTGGTGGAGGGTGCAGACGACATTGAAGTCACGCTGACCGACAGCCGCCAGGCCAAGGCCAAGGTGATTGGCACCGATCCGGAAACCGATCTGGCCATTCTCAAAATCGAGATGGATAAGCTGCCCGTCATCGTTCTGGGCAACTCTGACCAGGTCGCCGTGGGCGACCGCGTGCTGGCTATCGGCAACCCCTTTGGCGTGGGCCAGACAGTGACCAGCGGCATCATCAGTGCGCTAGGTCGCAGCCAACTGGGCATCAACACGTTTGAGAACTTCATTCAAACCGATGCCGCTATCAACCCCGGCAACTCGGGCGGTGCGCTGGTGGATGCCAACGGCAATCTGCTGGGCATCAACACCGCCATCTATTCACGCTCTGGCGGCAGCATGGGCATTGGCTTTGCCATTCCTGTCTCTACCGCCAAGATGGTGCTGGACGGCATCGTCAAAGATGGCAAGGTGACCCGCGGCTGGATTGGCGTGGAGCCCAATGAACTCTCGCCCGAGCTGGCCGAGACCTTTGGCGTCAAGGCCGATGCAGGCGTCATCATTACCGGCGTGCTGCAAGCCGGTCCCGCCGCTCAAGCAGGTATGCGCCCCGGCGACGTGATTGTGAAAGTGGGTGATACGGCCACCCGCAATGTCTCTGAGTTGCTGACCGCAGTTGCCTCCCTCAAGCCCGGTGAAGCTGCCAAGTTTGATGTGCGCCGTGCAGACAGCGAAGTCATGCTGGAGATCACCCCCGGCATCCGCCCTGCGGCCAACACTTTGCAGCAGCAAGGTCGCCGCCGCTAAAAGACTGCCTCAAACGACAAAAGCCAGCCTCTTTCGCTGGCTTTTTTCTTTGGACTTTCATGCATCAAATATGCCCCAAGCGCTTATGCATAAAGCGCTAATAGCTATCAAAACAAAAGCCCTTGAATTACTTCAAGGGCTTTTTCATGAAGGGTCGAAAACGATCAATTACCGTCTGTGGGCTTATCGGCTGCCGCGCCTGTTTCGCCTTCTGCCTCCGGGGCACGCGATGCCTTGCTGAACCAGCCCGCACCCAGAATGCCAATCTCATAGAGCAGGCACATGGGAATGGCCAGCGCCAGCTGCGAGATCACATCGGGTGGCGTGATGATGGCGGCAATCACAAAGGACAGCACCACAAAGTAGCCGCGAAAGGCTTTGAGCTTTTCAATCTCGACCAGACCCAGTCGCACCAACAGCATCACCACAATCGGCACCTGGAAAGCTGCGGCAAAGGCGATATAGAGCGACAAAATCGCTTCGACATACGAAGCAATATCAGGCGTAGCCGCCACGCTGGCAGGCGTGAAGTGCTGAATGAACTTGAACATATTGCCAAGCACAAAGAACTGCACAAAGCCAATGCCGACATAGGCCAGCAAGCTGCCAAACAGAATCAGCGGCAGGGCAAACTTCTTCTCGTGGCTATACAGACCGGGGGCCACAAAGGCCCAGACCTGATACATGAGCCAAGGCAGCGCCATCAGCACCGCAACCATCATCAGCACCTTGAGCGGCACAAAGAATGGCGAAAAAACGCCCACCGCAATCAGCTTTGCGCCGGGGGGCATGTGTTCTTTGATGGGTATGGCGATGAAGTCGATCAGGCCATCCGGGCCGGGCCAGAACATCAGCAGTGCAACACAGATCAGAACGCCATAGAGGCTGTAGAGCACGCGATCGCGCAGCTCCATCAAGTGCTGCACAAATGGCTGCTCCGTGCCTGAGAGTTCGTCTTCTTTAGAGGGTTCGGACATGGTGCAAAACCGCGCCAGAGCCTGAACAGCTCTGCACGCTTGAAACAACAACGCCCGCAGACACGGGCAAGGGGCTACATACCAGAGGCAAACCTGCGCCCGAAACGGGCAACGGCCTCATGGCCGGCAGGCTGCAGCTGAGCATGCTCAATGGAACTTCTTGGGGCGAAAACGCGCCACGCGCGCCGCACCCGACTGAACTTTGTTACGCACTCCAGCGCGCGCCTTGTACCACTGGGGCACGGCACCGCGCTTGAGGCGCCAGTTCTTGCGCGGATGGCTGTAGCTGGGCACTACGGCGCTATTCGTATCAAAACCGGTATAGCCGCCGTCCGAGTCATAGGAATCAAACGACGAAGCCGAAGTCATGTGCGCATCGTCACGCAGATCCTTGGTCGCATCGCCCCAGTCCTTTTCAAGGTCCGAGGCCTGATTGCGAACGCCAGATTCCACATCGCGTGCCGCAGTCTCGACCGTTTCCTTCATCTTGCGCAGCTCATCCAGCTCCATGGAGCGGTTGACTTCTGCCTTGACGTCGGACACATAACGCTGCGCCCGCCCAAGCATGGTTCCCACCATACGGGCCACGCGCGGCAGTTTCTCGGGGCCGATGACCACCAAGGCCACGGCACCGATCAGCGCCATTTTGGACAGGCCAATATCAAACATCTAGATGTCAGTCCTGCAGCGTTCAGCTTTTTTGCTTGGCTTCCACGTCAATGGTGGCCTTGTCAGTGGCTTGCTGGTTGGCCACTTGGCCAGCGGCGGCGCTGGAATCAGCGTTCGTGCCGCCTTCCTTCATGCCGTCCTTAAAGCCCTTGACGGCGCCACCCAGGTCGGAGCCGATGTTCTTGAGCTTCTTGGTGCCGAACACCAGAACCACGATGAGCAGCACGATCGCCCAGTGCCAGATAGAAAAAGAGCCCATGAGAATCTCCTAAGAATTGCAAACCATTTTAGACGGGGCTTTTGACAGATTCGTCACAATCACCCAAAAAGCCTGCTGCTGGCAACTCTATAGCCGCCCGGAACGCATCGTCCAAGATGCGAAAGTTACGCAGTTTCTCAGCCTTTGAGCCAGGGGCGCGCACCGCCCATGACATGCAGGTGCAGGTGATGCACTTCCTGACCGCCTTCGGCACCGGTATTGACCACGATGCGAAAGCCTCCATCAGGATAAGGATTGCAGCCCTGCTCCAGCGCCAGCCTGGGGGCCAGCGCCATCATGCGGCCCAGCAAAGGCGAGTCTTCAGCGCTTAGATGCGCCATCGAGGCGATGTGCTTCTTGGGAATCATCAAAAAGTGCACAGGCGCTGCAGGGTTGATGTCGTGGAAGGCGAACACTTCTTCGTCTTCATAGACCTTGCGCGAAGGGATCTCGCCCTTGGCGATACGGCAAAAAATGCAGCTGGAATCGTAATCGTGGTTATGCATGGTCAATCTTATATTCAGTAAGGGAACACCTGCACAGCAAGCAGCTGATGCTCTCGCACACCTTGATCAGGAAAACCGGGCAAGTGCCGTCTCACAGCGAGGTGTCGTCCCCCTTGGAGGAAGGCGCAAAGCGCCTCGGGGCTTATCCTACATTTTCGGTGAAGCGCAGCGTCTGCTTCACACCCAAATGCTCTCGGTTCTCCTGCAGCCAATGCTGGCCACGCTCGCGCCCCAGATCAAACAGCTTGCGCACCATGACCATGTCTGCACGCACCTTGCTGGATGCTCCAAAAGGCTTGAGCACCTCACCGCCATCAATGCGATGCATGAGCACATGCTTGTAGCGGTCGGCATCCAGCCGCTTTTGCTCCAGCAGGCGCACCACAAACCCGATGGCCCGCAGCTCGGCCAGCAGGCAGGCATTGAAGGTGATTTCGTTCATGCGGTCCATGATGTCGCGGGCCGTGTCGGGCGACACATCAGACTCTTTGGGATTGATCTGCACCAGCAAGATATCGCGACTCTTGGTCTCGTAGATCAGCGGGTACAGGGCCGGGTTGCCTGAAAAACCGCCATCCCAGTAGCGCTCGCCATTAATCTCCACCGCTTTGAACATCTGCGGCAAGCAGGCCGAGGCCATGATGGCGTCTGCCGTCACTTCCTCGCCCGAGAAAATTTTCCCCCGCCCTGTACGCACATTGGTGGCGCAAACAAAGAGCTTGGGCACCGCCGTGGGGTGCGCGGGGTTAGCCAGCGTCTCAAAATCCACCAACCCGGTCAGCAACTGCCGCAGCGGGTTGATATTGAGCGGATTGGTCTGATAGGGCGACAAAAACTGATTGAGGATGCCCAGAAACTGCTTGCTGCCAGGCAGCGGCGCTGCCCAGAACATCTTGCCCACGCTGCCCATGGTGCCCACACCTTCCCAGAGCTGCTTCAGGGCTTGGCGAGCCAGTTGGCGACCTAAGTGCCGGGCGTCGTCCACCTTCTTTTCCTGCGCGGCAGCCTGGGCAAAGCCGTGGGCCAGCACCACAGCATTCATCGCGCCGGCGCTGGTGCCGCTGATGCCCTCGAAGATCAGGTTATCGTCTTCCAGCAGCGCATCCAGAATCCCCCAGGTCAACGCGCCATGCGAGCCGCCTCCTTGCAAAGCGAGGTTGATAGTGTGAGAGGTTTCTGAAGCCATTGAACAATCCTGTGAAGCGTTGATAACCCATGTCGCGAGCTTATTCAGCCTCTGTAGCATCGCATAGACGCGGGCGGCCTATCTGCATGTCAGCCTGAATCTGTTGCAGTGCAGCAAAATTCCCTGCAAAAACAAAAAAGCCCCTGCCAGAAAGCAGGGGCTTGGTATTGAATCAGCGCCAATCAGGGCTGAATAGCGCGATTTTTGTTCATGGCGATCATGCCGCTAACAATGCGGTAGAGGAACCAGATGGACACTACCACCCATGCCGGGTTGAAGATAAACAGCCCCAGCAGGAAGAACGGGAAGGTGATGGCATACAGCACCGCCGCCCAGAGAACGCTGCGCAGGCGCCATGAGAAGTGACTCTCCTGCCAGGTGCCGCGCGCATCACCGCGCTTGACCAGATCAATGATGACCGCAACGATCAGCAAAAACACACTGACCTGCGCGCCCGGCAGAACGGCGGCTACGGCCACCACCAGATGCAGCAGATAGCTGACCCAGCCCCAGGCCTTGAGGCCTTCAATCTCGGCAGAGCTGCTGCTGTGTACGTCAATGATGTCGCGATCGTCAGTCATCAGGTGCTTCCTTTCTCCTGCGCGGCGCGTTCGGTCGCCTTGCGCAAGGCTTTTTCTTCAAGACCGCTGGTGCCTTCACGGCGCTCCAGCTCGGCCACCACTTCGGCGGGCGTCAGCCCATAGTGCGACAGCGCAATCATGGTGTGAAACCACAAGTCCGCAACCTCGTAGAGGATTTTCCCCTTGTCGGCCCCGGCATCCACATCCTTGGCGGCCATGACGACTTCTGTCGCCTCCTCGCCAATTTTCTTCAAAAAGGCGTCGGGGCCTTTGTGCAGCAGGCGGGCGACATAGCTTTTCTCGGGGTCGCCACCATTGATGGTTTTGCGGCTTTCGATGACAGCGGCCAGACGGGCTAGTGCGCCTTCAACCGAGGCGGTGTTTTGTTCAGACATGGCTTTATTTGTAGATGGAAGCGGGATCTTTCAAGACCGGATCAACAGCAAGCCATTGCCCATCCTTGAAAACGCTGTAGAAGCAAGAGTGGCGACCGGTATGGCAGGCGATTCCGGGATCATGCCCCTCTTGCGTAATTTTGAGCAAAACCACGTCGTTGTCGCAGTCGATGCGGATCTCATGCACGGTCTGCACATGGCCAGACTCTTCACCCTTGAACCACAGCTTGTTGCGTGAGCGGCTGAAGTACACAGCGCGCTTGAGCTCGGCCGTTTTCTCCAGCGCCTCACGGTTCATCCAGGCAAACATGACGACATCGCCACTGCCTTGCTCCTGCGCAATCACTGGCACCAGCCCTTGCGCATCCCATTTGACTTGATCGAGCCAGCTCATAGCAGACCTTTGTTTTGTATAGCTGCCAGCGCAGGCCAGCAGCCAACCTTAAACACAAAACACATCAAAAGCCGCTAGTAACCTGCGCAAGCCGCTCTCAAATTGATTTACAGGCGTACGGGAATACCGCGTGCGCGCATGCATTCCTTGGCCTGCTGCACCGTGTATTCACCGTAGTGGAAGATGCTGGCAGCTAGCACCGCATCCGCGCCGCCAATGGTCACGCCATCGGCCAGATCGTCCAGGTTGCCCACGCCGCCCGATGCAATCACAGGCACACCCACGGCATCGGCCACGGCACGGGTAAGTTTCAGATCAAAGCCGCTTTTGGTGCCATCGCGGTCCATGCTGGTCAGCAAAATCTCGCCCGCACCACGTTGTGCCATTTCAGCAGCCCAGCGCACCACATCCAGGCCCACATTCTTGCGGCCACCGTGGCTGTACACATCCCAGCCCGGGCCCATGGGTGTGCCGCCCGGGCCCATGCGCAGCTCGTCTTCAGGTGTGCGGCGCTTGGCATCAATGGCCACCACAATGCACTGCGCGCCGTATTTGTCGCTGCAGGCGTTGATGGTGTCGGGGTTGGCAATGGCGGCGGAGTTAAAGCTGGTCTTGTCTGCACCGGCATTGAGCAGGCGGCGCACATCTTCCACCGTGCGCACGCCGCCGCCCACCGTCAGCGGGATAAAGACTTGCGAAGCCACGGCTTCGATGATGGGCAAGATCAGATCGCGGCCATCGCTAGTGGCGGTGATATCCAGAAACGTCAGCTCGTCCGCGCCCTGCGCGTTGTAGCGCGCGGCGATTTCCACCGGGTCGCCCGCATCGCGCAGCTCCATAAAATTAACGCCCTTGACCACGCGGCCGCCGGTGACGTCAAGGCAAGGAATGATGCGTTTGGCAAGCATGGACGAGTCTCGGTGTATCTAAAAACAGAGGGCAAAGATACCACGACCTCACAGCCACCTCAGGCGCCCCGGCTTCCGTTAGCACAAGCCTTGAGACGTCGCTGCGTTAAAGTTTCGTATCGGCATGTAGCTCAGGGATTTCCCTTTTGGCTTCAGTATCAAAGCTTTCGCCTGCATGCCCTG
>NZ_JABBCQ020000015.1 GCF_012844455.2 Comamonas suwonensis
TAATCGCGTGCCAGCGTCCGGTAATGCTTGCACGTCACGCCCACACTGCTGTGGTCCAGCAGCTTTGATGCCTCTTCAATGTCTTCAGCCAGGTTGGCCGCGAAGCTGCGCATATCGCGCAGGTACATGGCGCGGATGCGTTTGCCCAGTTCTTCATCGCCGGTGACTTCGGCGCGGTAGGCCGCTGCGTCGCGGGCATCTTCCCAGCGGCGGGAGATCATTCGGTAGGTGACTGGCCGACCATCGTGCAGCACCAGCAGATTCGGGCAGAGCGTATCTACCTGCTCACGGCGCTGGACGATGCGGGTAAGGACTGGCGATTCGGTGATGTCGAACTCGATAGCTCCTTTGACTTTCTGGGTCTTGTTGGCAATGCGCTTGAGCAGGCCGTTCCTGGGCAGCTCCACCTCAATCACATCCTTCAGGCGCATGCCGGTGGCTGATGCCATGTCCATGCCATCGCGCAGCACCTGATCAGCCTGAGCGTAAACGAGTCGGAACAGCTCGGGCGTGACCTCGAAAGTCCGTGCGTTCTCCTCATTCTTCCAGCCGCGTATGCCCTCGGCTGGCCATGGGCAGCGGGTCATGCCCCAGAGCTTGGCCTTGCCCCAGATCAGACGCAGCAGCGACATCTCGCGGTTGCCCTGAGTCTTGGCCGTGCGCAGATCCAGATACTGGCGCAACGTGGGCAGATCCACCTCATCCCAGACCATCTGGCCAAACACGGGCCGTATGGTGCGCAGGTTTTTGAGGTAACCCGCATACGTGTCGCCGCTGTACTTGGGCAGCTCGCGCTCTTCCCAGCGGGCAAAGGCTTCCTCGATACGGCCTACGGTCTGTGGCCGCTGGTTGTGCAGCTCATCCCACTTCAGCAAGGCCTTGGCATGGTCGGTGCCCAGGCGAATGTCGGGCTTTCCGTCTTTGCGCATGTCGTACACGTAATAGACATAAGCTTTGCCGCCCTTGCCCTTGCCCTTGCCCTTGCCCTTGCCCTTGCCCTTGCCCTTGCCCTTGCCCTTGTAGACCTTGGTGCGCAGGCGCGGGTACATGGTGATCTTTGGCATGCTCTTCCCCTTATCGAATGGCGCTCAAGTTCATGCCGCTGCGTGTCAGCGTGACCTTGCCCGCCAGCCAGTCCCGCACATGCTCGCGCGAGACGATGATGCGCTTGCCATCCTGCTGATGCGGAATGCTGCGCTGCTTGAGCCAGCTGGACTTATGCGAGTTCTCGCAGCCGCCAGTGAGACGGCTCAGCTCCTGGTTGCTCAGGTATTCGTTATTCATTGAATTAAGCCCCGGCTTCTTCTACACGCTCAACGCGCAGCACGCCCTTGCCGCTGGCAAGATGGGCGCGCGCCTCTGCTTGTGTGGCGTTGCTGGCTTTGAGTCGCATCGTTGGTAGCAGGCCCGCGTCGGCCAAGTCTTCAAGGCTGCTGGGGTTGGCGTTGGCCGGAATGAGGATGGCGCGGTAGCTGTGCAGCGCGGTGATGGTTTGGTCCATGGTGCGGCTCCGTTGGTCTTCGATCAGATGGCTTGCTTGAAAAGAGAGAGAACCTGCGCGGTTTGCTCCAGCTCCAGCGACTGCTGGGCTTTGGTGGCTTCGAGTGCGGCTGCATTGCGCTCGATCTGGGCTTGTCGGCGGCGGATTGCAGCAAAACTTTTGGCCAGATCGGTGCCGACTGCGGGCGTGTACTTGAAACCCGCCGCCTGGTTGACGGCGCTGCGGCTGGGTTCGGTGCGTTTTGCGGGCATGGCGAGTCCTCCTTTGATGGATTAGTGGGCGTTTTTGAAGAAGTGAGCGGCTTGCTGAAAGCGGTTGGCCAGTGCTTGGCGCTGGTAGGCCGCTGAATCTGGGTCGAGGCGGCTGGTTTGGGCCTCTGATTCACGGTTGCCGCTGATGGAAATCTGTTCAGCGGCTGCGCCCGGAAGGCGGCCCCTGAAGTTATTGAAACCAGTCCAAGCGGCAGGCAGAGCCTGCCGTGTCTGCGCCGCTTGGCCTGCGGTATTGATGACGCCATCGGCATCTGCAGCCACGCCTTCGGCATGGGCTGCCATGGGCTTTTCTGTGCAGTGCGACCACGCAATGCGGCGGCTCACCAGCCAGTGGCCGCGTGCACGGCCGCGCTGAATCTCCACGCCGCGCACCGGCCCAGCCGTCAGCGCATCGCCATACATATTGGTAGCGCCATCCTTGGCGGCGCGGCGGGCAGGGCGCAGCAGCCAATCCTGGCGCTTGCAGCTGTGGCCGCCCATGCTTTCCATGAACATGCGCCAGTCGGCGCGAATCTCGCCATGGCGGTGGCAGGCCTGATAAGCGCGTTGAATATTGCGCTGGGTGTCAGGGCAGAACAGGTCCAGCTGCTGTGGCTGGTCCTTGCTCACGCGGCGCAGCTCGCGCCAGACCGTCACACTGGGCGTGCCAAAGGCTTGAAACTGGCGAATGCCCCATGTGGCAGCCCATACATCCACGCGGCGCTGGGCGGCCATCTCGCTGTTGTCCTGGGGTTTGGGCTGGTCAGGGTGATCCAGACCCAGACGCATCTGAATCTCTTGGCCCTGCACCACATCCAAGTGCTCGGCCAGTGCGATATGGCCCACGTTCTTGGCCACATAGCCCGCAGCACCCCCGGCCTCCATGCGCTTCACATCAACACGGTTTTCTTTGGCGCCGCGCTCATTGCCGTCTTCGCTCAGCCAGTATTCGCGGATGATTTCCACCAGGGCGAGGGCAGCCTCTTCGGTCTCCGTCCACACCAGCATGTGCCAATGGGGCGTGCCATCGTGGTGTGGCTCCACCACACGCAGGCCATAGCGCTTGATCTTCTTGCGATCCAGCTTGGACAGCACACGCTTCCACAGGGCCAGCATCATCTGCTGGCATTCGCGGGGGTCTGCTCCGTTGAACTTGGGATTGCGCTCGGCCCAGCGCCGGGCGCCACGGTTCACCAGGCGCATGGCGTGGTATTTGCTGGGGGCGGTCAGCGTCAGGAACTGGCCGAAATGGCCATGGGCATCGGCGTACTCTTCGGTACCGCGAATGCGCGTCATCAACTCACCGCCACGAATGGCCGGGTTGGAGGGGCTGAGTGCCGATAGCTCGGCCAGGTTGTAAATCTGGTTGGCCTCATTTTTGTAGAAGGTGCGGCCCAGCGCCTCGGCATTGCGTGCCAGCTGGCCCTTGCGGCGGTGCAGGCCGCTATGGCTCACATAGCCACCACTGTTCAGGTGCACCAGCCCCATGTTGATAGCACCGGCCTCCACCACGCGGGCAATGTGGCGGCGCAGGCGGCGACGCCACCAGCGGGCGCACTTGGCGCGGGCAATATCGGACTCGCCCTTGATGGGCTTGCTGACCTCCACACCCAGCATGTCCACGATGCGGCGCACCGCATCAATGCGGGTCTGCAGAATGACCTCGGGTGATGCGCTCTGCAGTTTGGGAAAGCTGAGTGTCGTGCGCGCATGCACCACGATGCGGTTGTCAAACTCCTCGACGTCATCGGCCAGTTTTTGGGCCCAGGCGCAGATCTCTTCATCCCCGATATTCAGGCGCAGCGCATCACCGTAGCGGTCTTCGTAGTCGGCCAGCTCTTGCAGCTCTGCCCACGCCTGTTCGTTCTCGCTGGGCAGTCCCAGCTCCCAGCGCGCATAGGCCTGCGAATCCATGGCCACGCCCGCAGGCGGCAGCGGCGCAGACTTGATGAAGCGCGCACGGATGGCGTTCTGCCACTCGCGGGGTGCTGAATCGATGATTCGCGCCAAGTGCTGCTGGACATGCGCAGGCTTGGGCATGTGGCGCAGCCACTCCCGAAAACTGGAAGTGGCAATACGCGCCCACTCGGCTCAGCACACCAATGGCGTCCAGATACTCACGGCTCACCATCACATAGCCCGCGGCGCTGACCACAGCGTCCAGCTTGTTGATGGGCACACCCTGCTGGCCGCTCAGCACGCGGCTCACGTTGGAGGTATCCCAGCCTGCAGCCTCGGCCACGGCGCTGCCGGGCTGGCTCAGAGATTGGCGCAACGCCCTCTCAATCGTTCCCGCACCGTGGGTGATTCGCGTATTCATTTTTGTGCTCTCAGGGTTGGGGGCTCAGCGCGCAAACCTGCGCAAGCACGCGCAAAACAAATTGCGTGTGCTTGCGTGTGTGCTTGCGCAAGATGCAGGGCATGAACTTCTCAGCCTGCATTGACTGCTGCCGAAGCACCGCCGCCCTTGTGGGCCGCGATGATGGCTTGCTCTGTTTCGAGATCGGCAAGGCCTCTGCCGATCAGCTCGCGGATGACTCCGGCGATGCTGCTGCTGCCACCACGGGCGGCAACGATTTCGCGCACCTTGCGGTGGTTCTCGGCACCCTGTTTCCCAAAACGGAAATAGACAAGGTCTTCAGGCTTGGGCGTGGCCTGCTGGGTTGCGGCTGGGGCTGGGGCTTGATGGGAGCGCATGTATCATCAATCCTTGTTAAGAAATGTCTGCACCTGTGCAGCTCTCTCACCCTGATGGCAGCTTGTGCAATGGACCGCGTTGGCTGCTATCTCGGTGGATGTTTGTTAAGAGTTGAAGGCATTGTGTTATGAAAAAACATAACGGTCAAGCATAAGTAATGGAAAAAGATAACTTTCCATCGAGGCTACGTGAGGAACGAGAGCGTCTTGGCTTAAACCAAGAGGCGCTTGCAGAGGCCGGAGGAGTTAAAAAGCTCGCTCAACACAAGTACGAAAAGGGAGAGAACAGCCCTACGGTTGCGTACTTGCAGGCTGTTGCAGCTGCAGGCGTTGATGTGGTGTATGCGCTGACGGGGGTACGTGAATCGGTTGGCGCTTCCCCTCTCGCTGGCAAGCACGCTTTATCTGGTTCAGCACCAGCTCCCGCCAGCAACGAAGACACGATCTATGTACCGTTGCTCAGTGCCACCGGCAGCATGGGTCCGGGCAATGAACTGATGACCGAAGACGTCATCCTGAATGACGTGCCGTTTTCGCGCCGCTGGCTGGCCACGCATCTGCCGCGCTGCAGGCCTGCCGCCATCAAGCTGATTCACGCATACGGCGACAGCATGCACGGCACGCTGGAAAGCGGTGATTTCGCGCTGGTGGATACCGATGTGATCGAGGTGCTGATTGACGGCGTGTATGTGCTCGAAGCGCACAGCCGCCTGTTCATCAAGCGCGTGCGTCAGCGCCTCGATGGCCGCTTTGAAGTGAGCAGCGATAACGAAGCCATCAAGACCTCCGACATCCTCGACGGCTCAGAGCAAATCTGCATCAAGGGCCGCGTGGTGTATGGGTGGAATGGTCGGCGGTTTTGAAAGGTAGCGATATGGATGAGAACCCAAAGCTGTTATTGACATCTGATGAGGTTGATGCCTTTCTGCTCAAAATGCGTAAGTCACCTTGCGCTTGGTGCGGTAGCAAAAATTGGGGCATGCACAGTGATGACGACACCAAGGAAACCGGTCTGCGCAGTTTTCCTAGGATTCATTTGACCCAAGATGCTGCAGGTCTTCGCGGGACTGTTTCATTGGGCACCAATGAAGCGCTGGTAGTCGCAATGGCAGAGTGCATGGATTGTCATCACCTTGAAGCCTTTAACTACTTTGCGATCTTGAATAAAGTGCGTGCAGAACAAGCCGCAGAGAAAGACAATGAGCAAACTTCGTCTAATTGACCCATCTGCCGGTGTGCCTCTCATCAAGGATTCTGGCGGCGGTGGAGAGCCCCCCATGGAACTGCTCGAACGCATCATCAAAATCGAATCCACACTGCCAACGCTTGCCACCCGCGAGCAAGTTTTGGCAACGCGCGAGCATGTGACGCAGGAGGTTGGAGCATTGCGCACAGAACTGCACAAAGAAATTGGCGGGCTGCGTGCGGAGCTTCACAAGTCGATTCATGACCAGACTTGGAAGATCATCGGGACGTTTATCACCTTTGGCACTTTGCTATCTGGCATCGTTTTCTACATCGCCCGCAATGTGCATTGATGTATCGCGTATCGACCACCTGATCAATTGGGGGTGATCAAGCTGACTCCCGAGAGCACACGCAAGTACGATCGCATTGGGCGGGAGCGGGCAGACATCGAAAGCTATTTTTTGGAAAAAACTTTGTCTCGCAAATAGACCGGTGATCCCTATCGAGCGGGTTTTGTAGATGACTTTGCAGTGCGTTGGTTGGTGCATGTTGACCATGCTGCAAAACATCGATTGCAAGTGCTAGCAGGTGCGCTTGTGGGGTGGGCTTGTACATCACGAACCAATGTACGGACGAGATGGCAGCGGCTTTAGAAGAAAAAGAATATTCAGGTGAAGGCGTGATTTCAAAAACAATAGCTGCTTGCGCTTTACTGATATTGGTTGCGAGCAGTTTTAATGCTTATTCTGCCAACTACCCATGCTCTGGCAAAAAGGGTGGGGTGGCTCATTGCGCAGGTGAGCAATTTGTCTGCAATGACGGATCGATCAGCGGCTCCAAACGCAGCTGCAGCGCAGAGATGGGCGGCGGTGCCAGCCGCGCGCTGAGCCTGATGTCACAACCAAAACCTTCCCCATCCGCCAGCGGTGATTGCAGCTGCCGCAGCGGCAATATTTGCACCGGCCCCCGTGGTGGGCAGTACTGCTATTCGGATTCCGGACGGAAGAGTTATGTGCGGCGGTGAGATTGTTTAGTCGAAATCTGGGCTAGTTTTAATGGCTGCGTACGGCCATGAGCAGCCACTTGAGACTGGCGCAGAAATCGCTCAAGCGCAGGCCTACGCGTGTCGCCCTAGATTTGCCATCGAATCAGACGCTCGCCCTACGCACAGCTGGCGAATCGGATGTGGGCACTAGAAGTGACTACCTGGATAAGACCAGACGATAGGGGCCCCGCCTCGTGGCTACCGGCGTTCCAGTCATCTGACTGAGTGCGCCGGTGGTGGCATCGATCGAGTAGGCCGACACGTTGTTATTACCGTAGTTCGCAACGTAGGCAAACCGGCCCGTCGGGTCCACAGCGACGGCGTAGGGGCTGCTCCCCGTGGCCACGGGCAACCCGTTCATCGGGCTGAGGGCGCCGGTAGTGGCATCGATGGTGTAGGCCGACACGGTGTCGGAGTGTGCATTTCCTACGTAGGCAAACCGGCCTGTGGGGTCCACAGTGATGCTCTCGGGGGTGGTCTCCGTGGGCACGGGCTTCCCGGTCATCGGGCTGAGGGCGCCCGTGGTGGCATCGATGGTATAGGCCGACACGTTGCTGGACCAGCGATTCGCCACGTAGGCAAACCGACCTGTAGGGTCCACAGTGATGTCTGTGGGTTCGCCCCCCGTGGGCACGGGCGTCCCGGTCATCGAGCTGAGGGCACCGGTGGTGGCATCGATGGTGTACGTCGAGACATTATTGGAGCCGCTATTCGCCACGTAGGCAAAACGGCCCGTGGGGTCCACAGTGACGGACCAGGGGATGTGCCCCGTGGGCACGGGCATCCCGGTCATCGGGCTGAGGGCGCCGGTGGTGGCATCGATGGTATAGGCCGATACGTTGTGGGATTTTTGATTCACCACGTAGGCAAACCGGCCCGTGGGGTCCACAGTGACGGAGTAGGGGTAGAGCCCCGTGGGCGCGGGCGTCCCGGTCATTGGGGTGAGGGCGCCAGTGGTGGCATCGATGGTGTAGGCCGACACGTTGTTGGACGCGCGATTCGCCACGTAGGCAAACCGACCTGTGGGTTCCACAGTGATGTCTCCGGGTTGCCCCCCCGTGGGCACGGGCGTCCCGGTCATCGGGCTGAGAGCGCCAGTGGTGGTATCGATGGTGTAGGCCGATACGTTGTTGTCATTGTAGTTCGCCACGTAGGCAAAGCGTGCTGCAGGTGCGGCACAGTTCACCACCACGTCGGTGACAGCCGCATTGGCAATCGTGCCGCTGCCGTTGCTGACAGTGCAGACCCGGCTCAGGATGTTGGACTGGCTTTTGACCGTGACCGCATAGTTGGCGCCGGTGACCAGCGCGGTGGCGAAACTGAAGACTCCGTTGGAGGCAATGGGCAGATCTTCCCCGGCATTGTTCTGCAGCACCAGGCCGGTGCCGAGCAGGCCGCTGACCGTGCCGCTCACGGTGTAGCTTGCTACAGGGGTAGCGGGCACCAGAGGGTCAGCAGGTGGTACTGCCGATGTGGGAGGCGGCGATGACTCGTTTCCTCCTCCACCGCAAGCCACGAGTGTCAGAGCCATGCTCGCAACGAAGGCCAAGCCAATGCGTCTTGAGCACAAGAAAGAATAATGCGCAGCCGCACGCGGGCGATACATAAAAGACTTGTACATAGAACGACGAACCGGTAAGCGCAACAAAATGTGAATGCGTCCGAGCCTAGTGGTCGTATGCCGTTTTGTATATCACTGAAAACTGGTAATTGCACAGAAATGATGGGGCGAGGAACCGTCGATGCGAGCAGTGTCAGACAGCTACCGGGCAGGTCTGCCGAGCGACGGCTTTGGAGCGAGGCGGATGACCGCAGTGGGTCGGTCAGCGATAGCCGAAACAGGCCAGAAGTGTCTATTGGCAGTAGGCCGCAGGGAAAGCAGCACATCAGTTATGGTGAACGGCTCAAACCATAAAAAGGAAGCATCCCATGCCAAAGCCAAATTATCAATTTGAAAAACGACAACGTGAACTAGAGAAAAAGAAGAAAAAGGCCGAGAAGGTTCAGCGTAAAGCGTCAGTGACCGAGGTAGCTCCGGCAGATGTGGTGCCTGAGGTGCTGCAGGAAAATAAGTAGCGTCTCGCCCCTTTACGACTCTCTGGTTGGAACTCAATTTGATGGAATAGCTGAGCTGCGAGCTATCGCTTTGGGTCGTTTCCAGCCTGTGATTAGACTCGCTTGCTCTATGACGCAGACGGCATGTTTTTCACACTAGCCGCTGCCGTTTTTCCGCATCCATCGGTGACGTTCATCTGATGCCCGCCTTGCGTTTTCGAGAGGTACAAGGCTTGGTCTGCGCGGCGCATGATGGCTTCCATGCTGGTGTCTTCAGGGCAGAAATGTGCGATGCCCAGGCTCAAGCCTGGCATTGAGCCTTGGGTTGCATAGGGCTGCAGCACTTCGCGTCCGGTCTGCAAAAGTTGCGACGCAAATGCGGTGATGTCAGACATGGTTCGTCCTTGGCACAGGATGGAAAATTCATCCCCACCCAAGCGGCACACGCAATCACCGGGCGATGCGAGCTTGCGCACTGCATTGGCCAGCTCCAGCAAGGCCTGATCGCCAGCGGGATGGCCCAGGCCATCATTGATGGCTTTGAAGTTGTCCACATCAAAGCTCAACAGAGATGCTGGCTTTGCGTGCTTTTTAAAGTCGATATAAGCCTGTTCCAGTACCTGCATGAGTCGCCGGCGGTTATACAGACCTGTCAGCTCATCACTCATGGCTTGTCGCTGGAGCAATTGCTGCATGCGCTTGTTGGCGGTGATATTGCTTGCCACCCAGACCACTGCTTTTTCGTCGCAATAAGGTTGCTCCAAGGCGCTGATGCGGCCTTCAAACCAAATCGGTTCCACCGGCCCGTCGGCTGTCAGTCCCAGTACATCGCTTGCGCTCAATTCATATTCAACGACCAGCATTTTCTGGCTGGCTATTGCATCCTGGATTTTTTGCACAAACCATTGCGCCTTGTTTGCGGTGAGAACATCCGATACGCGCTTGCCAAGCAGTGAACTGCCATCGTGGTAGTAGCGCTTGTCTTTTCCTCCAAGAATGGCTACGTATCGCCCCGACTCCGTCAAGATGAAGGTGGGGTCAGGCAAGCTATTACAGATGGACTGGTATTGGCTGGCCGTGAACAGATGGGGCTCGGTCATGGAAGTATCTGAAGAGAAGACTCGTTGTTGAGTCGAGGAATTGAGCTGGAGGTTGTGCCTTCTGCGCAAATTGGTTCAGGCCAATAACTAAGTGCCATCTGGGGTCGGATGCTGCCTTACCCGGCTTACTTGTGCAAGTCCAAGCCGACGCAGTGTTGCAGAGGTGCTTAACTTCTGATGGTGGTAATTGTTAAATTTCTTGAAACTTTCATTTTCCATCGCCTCATCCCCACCATCTACTCCCTCGCTTTGCTGGGTTTCCAGCGTGAGCTGGCTGGTGTAGCCGCTGCTGCTTAAGGAGTGGCGCACGGCAGTGACCATCCAAACGGTTTCATCGATCTGCTTTTTCCAGCCACTGACGATCACGGGGCGCTGGGGCATGACGTCGGCACGGCCGTAGGCCAGGGTGATGCCAAAGGAGTAGATGCCGCGCTGGATGCGCAGCCATTCCGCGCGGGCGGCGGCCAGGGCGTCGGCGCATCCGCAAAAGTGCCGATTTCTTTCGAGAAGCTGCAACCCGGGATTGGCGACGGCAAAAACAAAAAAAGCGATTCGACTGTGGAGTCTCCTCGCTTTTTTATGCCGCTTATCGCTTTTAGTTCAGGTCTTCAGACAGGCCCATGGTTACATAGTTGCCAGCACCAAAATCAAGTTGCGAGTTTTTGGATGTTGAGACTGCAACATAGGCATACGTTGTCTTGCCATTGATTGTGATTTTGAAGGCCTTGGCCTTGACTAGAGCATCCTCATCTGGGTCTTCCATGCCCTCACCCGAAAATGCCTTGGAGAAGCCAGGCATTGAATTTGGCTGAGCGTTCGGGCCATATGGGGTGTACGTGAGGGAACCGTCGGAGTGGAACTGAGTGATGCCAGTGTCCTGGCAATACTCATATTCTCGGAAAAGTTTGCCGACCAGCTCATTGCTGTCAGTCACGGGCGTCCAGTCATCAGAAATGTAGGCGTAGTGGACTGGATAGGGCTCGCTTTGGCAATATTGCGCAAAGCGATTGCTTAGCAAGCTGATGGCGTTGCGCAAAGGTTGACCAACCTGAGCCACATTGCCGTCGGCATTCATGGTGATTTTCGCAGTAAAGGACCCGCGCTTGGGGTCTGGGATGGACAGCACATAGTCCCCTCCGTGGGTGAGAGCACCACCTGCGCGGAATGTCAGCATATTGCGCGTGGTGAACATGGAGCCCGCAAATGCACCCTGAGTCAGAGGCTTGCCTGCAGAAGCGCTTGCAGCCGCTTCTGTTTGTGTGAGCCCAGTGGAGGCCAGTGCTGTGACGTAGATCTCCAGCAGATCATCAGCTGCATCGCCCTTTTGAGCATTGAATGCGCTGGTTACGGGGTTGAAACCATCAGGAAGCACTGGCTTTCCAGGCAGGCTGGCCAGGATCTCTTTGAGCTTGTCCTGCGCACTGGCCAACGCTGCGGCGGAGATTTTGCTACCCAGATCACCATTGTTGGCAGAGTCAAACCATGCATTGGGCTTGTTGTTGCTGAGGATCCCGACCATCAGGTCGGTCAGTGGTGTGATGTTGGCGATACCAGCGCCTGCAACTACCGAGTGCAAGGGCGTACTCAGGGCTTGCACACCAGCCTGACCGCCTTCAACTCGGATTACACATGGATAGTCACTGCTCTTGAGGGAAGTCTTCCAGGAGCCATCGGCGCCTGTTGTTGCCGATGTCGATGTCCCTGAAGCACATTTCAGAGTGACTGTGCCTCCCGCAATCGGAGCGCCCACAGCTGCCACGCCACTGGCCGTGGTTGCAGTAGGAGCTGGTTGTTGTGTTGAGCCGTCACTGCCAGAGTTACCCGCGTCGGAGCTGTTACCGCCGCCGCCGCCGCAGGCTGCGAGTACGGAAGCAATAATTGCGCCTGCTGCGATTTGAGCAATTCCTTTGTTCGTGATCTTCTTTATTTTCATTTTTTCCTGCGCTAATGTTTCGTTAAAACTGTCTCTAAGTTTCTGTTGGGCAGCAAACTGGAAGCATTCCCCGCGGATGGCGCGTCATTTCCGACTGGCACTTATTCGCTGAATGTATTATTTTGTAATTTGTGCGGCCGTAGTATCGCTGCATTTTTTGTTGGGTAGCAATAACTAACTCGTGTGCCAAGAATTTGCAGCCGATGAAGTTGTCCGTAAACGGTTATTTGTCCTTGGCTTCATCGCCGCCATCCACCCCTTCGCTTTGCTGAGTTTCCAGCGTGAACTGGCTGGTGTAGCCGCTGCTGCTCAGAGCGCAGTACGAAATTTCGGTTTTCTCGACATTTCCCGACGTTAGAGGCTTTGACCAAACCGGCCAGAACCTCGCACCAGGCCTATTTCTTATTCCGATCGACACCCCCGAAGAAAGACGCTCTTTTAGCGCGCAGGCGCGGCGGGGTCTCGACTGCGTGCTGCGGGGGGGAGGAGGGTGGTTGCTGATGTCGTCGGCGGGGTGGGGCGGGTGCGGAGCCTTCCCTGCTGCGCTGCGCGGTGGCAGGAGCGGTGGCTTGGGGTCGCAGGTGTGCTTTGGTGTTCAGGCCCGTGCGCCTGCTGTAGCGCGATCTAGATGGCCTGGCACATGGCCAGCGTGCAGGCTCAAAAAAGCCCGCGCTGTGGCGGGCTGTCATTACGTCGGTCCAGGCTACTTGGTGTTCTTGTCCTCGCCACCCTCCCGCTCCATCTGTACCTTGCTCGTCAGCCCACCATCCCCCAGCGTGTGGGTGACTTCTTTGACCAGCCAGTTCTGGCCATCGATCTCGGGCTTGAACCCCGTCACGCGCACAGGGGTCTGGGGCATCAGTTCTGGTACGCCAATGGCTAGATTCAGATCGAACATAGCCATACCCCGATTGATGCGCTGCAGCTCGCTTTTGGCAGCGGCCAGCGCATCGGCCTCGCTGCCAAAGGTTTCTTTCATGGTCTTGAGGTTGCCGTCTTTCTTGCCGGCAATGGCTTCCTTGCGCTTGCCAAACTTTCGGTCGTTCCATAGAGCCTTGACGCCGTCATAGGCATCGCGGGTGCTGCTGGCCCAGCGGTGCTGGTCGCCGTCTTGCCGGGTGATTTCAATGGTGGGCAGGCGCTGGCCCTTGCTGGTTTTGGTGCCGTTGATGGGCATGAAGAGCAGGTGCTTTTTCTTCACTGTGGCCACGGCGTCATATTTGCGCGCGAGGCGGGTGATGAAGTGCATATCGCTTTCATTGGTCTGGTCAATGTGCTGCACCTTGGTGGTGCCCAGCTTGGCATCGACCTTGTGGGTGAGTTGGTTGCGCTTGGCCAGCGTGGCAAGGATGGCTGCCAGTGTGGTGTCGTGCCAGCTTTTTTCGTTGCGTTTGCGGATCTCGCCGCCCAGGTCGGCAGCGCGGGCGCGGATGGTGATGGTGTCTGGTGTGCCGCTGTGCTCGGCCTCATCGACCACAAACGTGCCTTTGTCGATGAGCTGTTGGCCCAGCCAGCCCAGCTGCAGTTCAATCTCGGCTTCTTTTCGCGGGATGGAGAGCTGGCCATCGTGGTCGCTGAGCACCATGTCGAGCTGGTCGGCCTGGTTTTCCCGGCCTTCGGTCAGCGTCAGGCTGATCAGGCGGGCATCGACCTTGGGGGTGATGTCCTTGCCTGACACCACCAGCCGGTAGGTGGGCACCTGGTGATTGCCGCTCTGGTAGGCCGCGTTTTGCCCGCGCTCGCGCAGCAGCTGGTCTTGGGTGTTTTCTGGATAGGCCATGGCTACAGAAGATCATCCAGCGTAGGGCGTCGACGGGCAGTGCTGGGCTGTGTCTGGTCACCAGAGAACTGGCCCTGCTCATCGACGGTGATGCGCTCGCCGCCCAGGTCGTTGTCTACGCGGGTGAGCTGAAGGTCAAAGGCAATGCGGCGAGGCGTGCCGTCCTGGTAGTGCAGGGTGCCGGTTTCGTTGAGGCTCTCGATCACGTACTGGCCAAACACTTCACCGCTACCGGAGACGAGGGCATAGGGCTTGCCAATGTCGCCCATGGCACGCAGCTCTGCCACGCTGTAGTAGGTGCCTGTGAGCTCTGGCGCCACCCAGCCGCTGAGGGTGATGGTGTCATCGCCTACGCCCACAAACTGGCGGGCCGCCCGTGCGCCCACACGGCTGTTGCTGGGGTGACGCCAGCTGTTGCTGCGCTTGAGCTCTTCATAGGCCAGCGTCTGCAGGCCGAAGATGAATTGGCCCAGGGCCATCAAAGTGCTGTTCATGGGCTGGCCTTTAATCGGAGAGACGGCTACGGTGTCGGGCACCGCTGGCCAGTTCGCGCTTGTCAATCTCTGCCGCGACTGCGCGAGCGATGGCTTGGGGGTCCATGCCCGGCGCAGCCTGAATGGTGATGGTGTAGCTGCTGCCGCCTGCAGCGGCGGGTGCCGCCACCGCACGCGGCGCAATGGGCGTGCCGCCGCCGACCAAGGGGCTCATGGCGGTGCCTACTTCTGCAGCACCTGCGCCCATGGGCGCCATGGCGGTGGCGGCCATGGCCAGAGCTGCGGCCCTCACGGCGGACTGCCCACCTTCGATGCCCAGAGCTGCGCCTTCGCTGATCCAGCCGCCGTATTGGGTGAACACCCGGCTGGGGGAGTTGATACCCAGCTTTTCCTTGAACCAGCCCGCCGCACTGGTGGCCGCGTTGACTACCGTATCGCGCAGGGCACCCAGTTTGCTGGTGATGCCGCCAATCAGGCCGTCAATGATCCAGCCGCCAAAGCCGGTGAACAGGGTGGCCATGGCCGTCCAGGCGGTGCTGGCAGTTGTTTGAATTAGCGCCCAGATGCCGGAGAGTGTGGCCACGAAGCCTGTCCACAACCCGGTGATGCGGGTGATGATGCCTTGCCAGATGGCGTCAGACGTGGCGGCCATCAGCTGCATGGCCGCCGTGAATAGGGTGGTCAGCATGGCCCAGATTCCGCCCAGCAGGCCAGTGAAGGCTTGCCATAGCAGGGTGCCGGTGCTGGTCATGGTGTTCCAGATGCCGACTATCCAGTTGCTCAGGTCTTCCCACAGCAGCTTGGCGCCGCCGCAGATGTCTTTCCAGTTGCTGTACACCATCCAGCCCGAGGTGGTGAGCAGGCCTACAGGGCCGAGCATGCGCAAGAAGCCCAGAGCAAGTCGCGCGAGCAAAGGCAGCAGACGGCCCGCACCCGTGGCCATGGCACCAAAGCCACCCCCTGCCGCCGTGCCCGCCAGCTTGGCCATCATCAGCCGCACCAGAAAGCCCTTGGCGATCAACAGACCCAGCGGGATCAGCAGGGCCGACACGCCTGCCAGCAGTGTGCCGAACACAATCACCGCTTTGAGCAACCCACCCACCAGAGCAGGATTGGCCTGAGTCCATGCAGTAATGCGATCCAGCAGCGGATTGACGACGGCCAGCAAGTCCTGAATTTCAGACTTGAGGCTCTCGCCCACGATGGCTTTGAGGTTGAAGACGCGGTTTTCCGTCATCTGGTCTTGGGCGCTCATGGTCGAGTTTCTTGCCGCAGCTTCCCGCGCCATGGAGCCTTTGGCCTCTTCGCTGTTGGCAAGGCCAAGCTGGCGGCGAAGCTCTTCCGTGTTGGTGACCAGTTTGGCCAGGCGCCCCACATGTTCTTTGCCTGCCAGTTCGGCCATGACGCCCAACTGATCCTTTTTGGGCAGCTTCTTGATGGCTTCAGAAATTTTCAGCAGGGTGCCCACTGCGTCATTTGCCATGCCACCTTGCACCCCCTTGGCTGTGAGCCCTATTTCCCCAAGCGCTTTCTGAAACTTTTTGGTTCCCTTCGTTGCGGCTGCGAAGTTGGTAAAAATGGCTTTGACTGCTGTGCCAGCGGTTTCTTCCGTTTCGCCGGACGTCAGCAGCGTGCTGCCTAAGGCGGCCATGTCCTGGCCTTTGATGCTGACCACACCAGCCACCCCGCCGACACGATTCAGAAACCCGATGATGTCGCTGCCCTTGCTGATGGCGTTGTCGTCAAGGTAGTTGATGGCGTCGGCCATGCCACGCATGCCCGTGACCGGAATTTTCAGGTTATTGGCAGTCTTGCCCATGCTGTCCGCGATTTCATCGGGGACAGCATCAAAGGCGGTTGCCATTTCAGAAGTTATCAGAACGAACTCACTGAGCTTGTCCGTCGGCACCTCCATGCGGGCCGCAGCGGTGAACATCTCCGCAATCTGCGTGGTTGCCAAGGGCACACGGGTGCTCAGGTCACGCACTTGGGTCTCAATATCGCTGTACACCGATGTCAGCTGCCCAGAGCTATCTCGTGCACCCGGAACCTGGCGTGCAATGCCCAGCATGGCATCTTCATGGGCCATAAAACTTTGCACGGGCTTCAAGGCGCAGGTGCTGGCCAGCACGTTCAAGCCGCACAAGCTGCTGAGTACGCAGACGGTGCATAAGCTGGTGCTGGACTATCTGGTGTTTGGCAATGGTTACCTGGAGCGGCCTCGCAATGTGCTGGGTGAGGGGATGCAGCTGCGGCATGCGCTGGGCAAGTATGTGCGCCGGCATCGGGATCTGGAGCGGTTTGTGTTTGTGCGCAACTGGCAGGAGGCGCATGAGTTCAGGCGCGGGAGCGTTTGCCACATGATGGAGCCGGATGTGCACCAGGAGGTGTATGGGCTGCCACAGTATCTGGCTGCGCTGCAATCGGCCTTGCTCAATGAGAGCGCGACTTTGTTCAGGCGCCGGTATTACACGAATGGCAGCCATGCGGGGTACATCCTGTACCTGACGGACCCGGATACGAATCAGGGTGATGTGGACAAGCTCAGGGATGCGCTGAAGTCTAGTAAGGGGCTGGGCAACTTTAAGAACCTGTTCTTTCACAGCCCTAATGGCAAGGAGAAGGGTATTCAGTTGATTCCGATTGGCGAGGCGGCAGCTAAGGATGAGTTCTTCAACATCAAGAACGTAAGCCGCGATGACCAGCTGGCCGCGCACCGGGTGCCGCCGCAGCTGATGGGGTTGGTGCCCACGAATGCTTCAGGCTTTGGAGATGTGGTGAATGCTGCCCGGGTGTTTGCGCGCAATGAGATTCAGCCGCTGCAGGAGATGTTCAGCCATGCAATCAATGACTTCATGGGGGATACGGTCTGCGCCCTCGAGCCCTACCGGTTGCCGGGAGTGGAGGAGATTCAGCCTGGCGGCCTGGTGAAGTAGCAGCCGAGCTTCGACGGATACGACAAGGCCCCGCAATGCGGGGCCTTTTGCTTGGGCGATGAGGTGGGGGCAGGCCGTGGGCAGGCGCTCATGTCCCCTGGGGCGGGTACTGACGGGGCTGTATGGGTGCCCAGTCATGCGGCATTTGTAACCAATCCGGGAGCCTGTCATCAACCCCCTCAGCGCGCGGTCGAGACCCCGCCGCGCCCGCGCTCTAAATGGAGCGGTTTCGACGGGCCTGCCGGTTAGTGTTGCAACGGCGCCAGTACTGGTCAGTTCTATAGATTTGAGGTGAATAAAAGTGACGGGAAATGCCGGGTTTTGTGAATATGCGAGAGATTGCACTACGACCGACTCAGGGCTGGAGAGACCACAAGCAATTGCTACCAAGATGGTTTTTGCGCCAAACGCAATTTTATTTTTGCGCCTATTCAATGAGGAAGGTAGTTTCAAGCAGGCATAGAAAAAGCCGCTAAGTCTTTGGAACTTAACGGCTTTTAATGTTTGGTGCCCGGGGCCGGAATCGAACCGGCACACCTTTCGGTGGGGGATTTTGAGTCCCCTGCGTCTACCAATTTCACCACCCGGGCTTGCTTAGCGCAGACATGAATTATGGCACAGTATTGGACATGAAAACTTATATGACCATCGAACATGCTATCGGTCACACGCCGCTGGTGGCATTGCAACGCATTGGCGCGGATGCAAATCGCGAGCGCGGAAATGTGGTGCTGGGCAAGCTTGAGGGCAACAATCCGGCTGGCTCTGTCAAGGACCGGCCTGCGTTGTCCATGATTCAGCGCGCGGAAGAGCGTGGTGAGATCAAGCCGGGCGACTCATTGATTGAGGCGACGTCAGGCAACACCGGCATTGCCTTGGCCATGGCGGCGGCCATAAAGGGCTATCGCATGATTTTGATCATGCCCGAAGACCTGTCCATTGAGCGCGCTCAGACCATGAAGGCTTATGGCGCCGAGCTGATTCTGACGCCCAAGAGCGGCGGCATGGAATATGCCCGCGATCTGGCCGAGCAAATGGTCAAGCAGGGCAAGGGCGTGGTGCTGGATCAGTTTGCCAACCCCGACAATCCACGCGCCCACTATGAAACCACGGGCCCTGAGCTGTGGGAGCAGACGGGTGGCGAGATCACGCACTTTGTAAGCGCCATGGGCACCACGGGCACCATTACCGGCGTGGCCAAGTTCCTCAAAGAAAAGAATCCCCATATCAAGATCATCGGCGCCCAGCCTGCCGAAGGCTCGCGTATTCCGGGTATTCGCAAATGGCCTGCGGAATATATGCCCAAGATCTTTGATGCCAGCTTGGTGGATGAAGAGGTCTCCGTGACCCAGGATGATGCCGAGGACATGGCCCGCCGCTTGGCGAGCGAGGAAGGTATTTTTGCCGGAATCTCGGCCGCCGGAGCGCTGTGGGTTGCGCAGGAAATTGCCAAGCGCGAAGAAAACGCCACCATTGTTTTTGTGGTGTGTGACCGTGGTGACCGTTACCTCTCTACAGGTGTGTTCCCTGCCTGATCTTTGTCGCGGAGGCGATTGCCTCGGCGATGAAGCAAGCTCTAAATGGCTGCTAGCGCTTATCTAATAATCGCTGGCTGCTATCAAAACAAAGAATAAGGAGAGAGCTGGATGGCCTATGAAGTTCGTTTTTGCTCCAACTGCTCTACCGAGCTGCAGTGGATTGTTGCCAATGAAGACAGCGGCGAGGTGCAGCGCCTGCGTTGCCCGAGCTGCGGGTTTACGCATTGGGGCAACCCGACCCCCGTGCTGGCGGCTGTGGTTGAGGGGGCTGATGGCCGCGTTCTGCTGGCGCGTAATGCGCTGTGGCAAGAGGGGGTGTTTGGCCTGATCACTGGTTTCATGGAAGCCGGAGAATCGCCTGAAGCGGGTATTTGCCGCGAAGTGATGGAAGAGACCGGCTTGCGTGTTAAGGCTCTGCGCCTTTTGTGCTGCTCGGAGTTTCTGCGCATGAACCAGGTGCTGATTGCCTATCACGTGCTGGTGGAGGGCTGCGCTGAAGATGTGAGACTTTCGCCCGAGCTGCTGGAATACCGCTGGCAGACGGCTGAGGAGTCTCTGTGCTGGCCTGCAGGCACGGGTTATGCCTTGGCTGAGTGGATTAAGCAAAAAGGCTTTGAGCCGCGTTTTGGGGCATTTCGCCCTGGTCAGAATCCCGAGCCCGACCCTGCCAAATGGCCTGTGCGCTTATGGGATGAAGATCAGCGTTTTACAGTTGCCCCTGTGATTGATTAAGAGCCGTGGAAACAGCCCAGTAAACCGAAGATTTGCGGTTGAGACGAGACACGATGCATGAGGTCGTACCAAATACGACAAGGCACCGCGCCGACGTCTAAAGGTTTGCTCAAGGCTTGTGTTTGCGGGTCTGAGTAATAAAGACCGTGCAGGTACGGTTAGCGACCGGTCTTTCTACAATCGGGACTGACGAGGAAACCACGCCCATGCAAGTAGACCAAGAAGTTGATACCCGCGGCCTGAACTGTCCGCTGCCCATTCTCAAAGCCAAGAAGGCATTGGCTGCCATGCAAAGCGGTCAACTGCTGAAAGTCGTGGCGACCGATACCGGCTCCATCCGTGACTTTCAGGCGTTTGCCAAACAGACGGGCAATGAGCTGGTTGAGCAACAGACCGTGGGTGATGAATTCATTCACATTCTCAAGCGCCGCTGAATATTGCCTTCAACTTAAGAGCAGATGACGAAAAAAGGCCTGCGATTGCAGGCCTTTTTCTTTGGGGAGAGTGCTTTTACAGGCTCAAAGTCTTGAGGTAATCACGGAAGCTGCTGCCCACGTCAGCGTGCTGCAATGCGAGCTCCACGGTGGCTTGCAAAAAGCCTTCCTTGCTGCCGCAGTCATAGCGCTTCCCAGCGTACTGGAAGGCGTAGATGGTTTCGTGCTGCATCAGGCGCTCAATGGCATCGGTCAGCTGAATTTCGCCGCCAACGCCCTTGGGCTGGTTGCGGATTTCATCAAAAATCCGGGGCGTCAGCACGTAGCGGCCTGCAACACCCATGCGCGATGGGGCGACTTCTGGTGCGGGCTTTTCCACGATTTCATCAATACGCATCAGTGGGCCACCAGCAGGCTCTCCCTTGACGATGCCGTAGCGCTTGGTTTGTTCCAGGGGCACTTCCTGCACGGCCAGCAGCGAGCGGCCTTGTTTCTGGAAGGCGGCCGTCATCTGCGCCATCACGCCGGGGCCACCGTTGTCACCGGTCATCAAGTCATCGGCCAGAATGACGGCAAACGGCTCATCGCCTACCAGAGGCTCTGCGCACAGCACGGCGTGGCCCAGGCCCAGAGAGCGGGGCTGACGTACAAACAGGCAATTCATGTCGGCTGGGCTGATGCTGCGCACCAGATCCAGCATGGCGTGCTTGCCTGCGCGTTCCAGCTCGTTCTCCAGCTCGTAGGCCGTGTCGAAATGGTCTTCAATGGCGCGCTTGCTGCGGCCGGTCACAAAAATCATGTCGCGGATGCCTGCTTCATAGGCTTCTTCGACGGCGTACTGGATCAGGGGCTTGTCCACCACGGGCAGCATCTCTTTGGGAGAGGCTTTGGTGGCAGGCAGAAAGCGGGTGCCTAGACCCGCAACGGGAAACACGGCTTTGCGAACGCGGGTTTGATTGTTCATGAGATGTACTTTGGGATAAAGATGAACAAAAGGCGCAGTTGCCTGCGCCTTTTTCCTATCACTCGCTCAGCATATCAACCCAGACGGGCCAATTGCTCTTGAATGCGGGCCACGGTGGCGCTCTTTTCTGTAACACGTGCGCGCTCTTGCTCCAGAACGGCGGCAGGTGCCTTGGCCACAAAGGCTTCGTTGCTGAGCTTTTTTTGCGAGCTGGCAATCTCGGTTTCCAAGCGGGTCACTTCCTTGGTCAGGCGAATTTTTTCAGCCGCAACGTCGACTTCCACGAACAACGCCAGACGGGCATCGCCCACGACGGATACCGGGGCGTTCTGCGCTTCAGTCGCCCAGGCAGCTTCATCATCAAAGATTTTGACTTCGCTGAGCTTGGCCAGGTTCTTGAGCACATCGGCATTGGCACGCAGGAATTCCGTGCCTTCGGCCGAGCCTGCCACCGCCAGCAGCGGCAGGCGCTGGGCAGGCGATACACCCATCTCGCCACGTAGAGCGCGGCAGGCGTCCACCATTTGCTTGATGCGGCCTACGTAGGCAATCGATGCTTCATCGATCTTGGCAGGCTGGGCTTCGGGGTAGCGGGCCACGGCGATGGATTCGCCCTTAAGACCTGCCACAGGCGCCACTTGCTGCCACAGCTCTTCCGTCACAAACGGAATGATGGGGTGGGCCAGACGCAGAATCGCTTCCAGCGTGCGGATCAGCGTGCGGCGGGTGGCGCGCTGCTGGGCAACACTTCCAGTCTGGATTTGCACCTTGGCGATTTCCAGATACCAGTCGCAGAACTCGTTCCAGACAAAGTCGTAAATTGTGTTGGCGACGTTGTCCAGGCGGAACTCGGCAAAGCCCTTGGCCACTTCGGCCTCGACTTTTTGCAGCTGCGAGGAAATCCAGCGGTCAGGCTGGCTGAAGTGCATATAGCCTTCGAACTCGCCGCCGGGCTGGCATTGCTCCTTGGTGTGCTCTGCCAGACCGCAGTCATAGCCTTCGCAGTTCATCAGCACAAAGCGCGATGCGTTCCACAGCTTGTTGCAGAAGTTGCGGTAACCCTCGCAGCGCTTGCTGTCGAAGTTGATGGATCGGCCTAGCGATGCCAGCGCGGCAAAGGTAAAGCGCAGTGCGTCTGCACCGTAGGCGGGAATGCCTTCGGGGAACTCTTTTTGCGTGTTCTTGCGCACGGTGGGCGCGGTCTCTGGCTTGCGCAGGCCGGTGGTGCGCTTGTCCAGCAGAGGCTCCAGCGAGATGCCGTCGATCAAATCGACCGGGTCCAGCACATTGCCTTCGGACTTGGACATCTTCTTGCCCTGCGAGTCACGCACCAGGCCATGGATGTAGACATGCTTGAATGGCACGCGCCCGGTGAAGTGCGTGGTCATCATGATCATGCGCGCCACCCAGAAGAAGATGATGTCGTAGCCGGTCACCAGCACCGAAGAGGGCAGGTACAGGTTGTAGTCATCGTCAGCGGCAGTGCCTTGCTCTGGCCAGCCCATGGTGCTGAACGGAACCATGGCCGAGGAGTACCAGGTGTCCAGCACGTCAGGGTCGCGGCGCAGTGTCTTGCCGGGGGCCTGGGCTTGCGCTTCGGCTTCGTTCTTGGCGACGTAGATCTTGCCGTCTTCGTCGTACCAGGCCGGAATCTGGTGGCCCCACCACAGCTGGCGTGAAATGCACCAGTCCTGGATGTTGTTCATCCACTGGTTGTAGGTGTTGACCCAGTTTTCGGGCACGAATTCCACGTCGCCATTGGCAACAGCGTCGATGGCCTTCTGGGCTATCGACTTGCCGGTGTCATCGCCAGTGCCTTCGTTGGCGGTCTTGCTCATGGCAATGAACCACTGGTCGGTCAGCATGGGCTCGATCACCTGTCCGGTACGGTCGCAGATCGGCACCATCAGCTTGTGCTTTTTGATCTCGACCATCAGGCCGAGTTCTTCCAGATCAGCCACGATGGCCTTGCGGGCCACGAAGCGGTCCATGCCGCGGTACTTTTCAGGCGCTTCGTCGTTGATCTTGGCGGTCAGCGTCAGCACCGTGATCATGGGCAGGTTGTGGCGAATACCAACCTGGTAGTCGTTCTGGTCGTGCGCAGGCGTGACCTTGACCACGCCGGTGCCGAATGCCAGGTCCACATAGTCGTCGGCAATGATGGGGATTTGGCGGCCCACCAAAGGCAGGGTCACGGTCTGGCCGATCAGGTGCTTGTAGCGCTCGTCTTCGGGGTGGACCATCACGGCCACGTCGCCCAGCATGGTTTCGGGGCGAGTTGTTGCCACCACCAGATTGCCTTCGCCGCTGGTCAGAGGGTAGGCGATGTGCCAGAGCGAACCGTCCTTTTCCTGGTTTTCCACTTCCAGGTCGGACACGGCGGATTGCAGCACGGGGTCCCAATTCACCAGGCGCTTGCCACGGTAGATCAGGCCTTGCTGGTACAGCTTGACGAAAGTCTCAGTCACCACCTTGGACAGCTTGTCGTCCATGGTGAAGTATTCGCGGCTCCAGTCCACGGTGTCGCCCATGCGGCGCATTTGCGTGGTGATGGTGTTGCCGGACTTTTCCTTCCACTCCCAGACTTTCTTGGTGAATTCGTCACGGCCCAGGTCGTAGCGGCTCACGCCTTGTGTCTGCAACTGACGCTCCACCACGATTTGCGTGGCGATGCCTGCGTGGTCGGTACCGGGAATCCAGGCGGTGTTGTAGCCCTTCATGCGGTGGTAGCGCGTCAACGAATCCATGATGGTCTGGTTGAACGCGTGGCCCATATGCAACGTACCAGTCACATTGGGTGGGGGCAGCTGTATGGAGAAGTTGTTGCCAGCAGCGGTAGCCTCGGCACCGGGCAGGCCCGTGCCGCGATAGCCGGCGTTGCCGTAGCCGCGCTTTTCCCACTCGGGGCCCCAATGGGCTTCGATGGAAGCGGGTTCAAAAGACTTGGTGAGGCTGTCGAGGCCGGGCTGTTGAATGGTGTCGCTCATGGCTGCGGTGCAAAAAGTTCTGAAAATGAAAACGGCATCCGTGGAGGGGATGCCGTCTGCATAGAAATTAGGACGGATTGCCAATGATTTTAGCGATCCGATCCGCTGATGGGGACAGTAGGCCTTATTTCAGCGCTTGGCGCTTATCTATCAAGCGCAAGCTGCTATCAAAATTTAAAAGCTCAAAACCGCCATATGTCTGCAACGAGACGCCAAGCAAGCGCCGCCGCGACACGAAGCTGCCGTCCCCCTTGGGGGGAGGCGCGTAGCGCCTCATGGGGGAGTTATTTCCCAGGGACAAATTCCGGCCGGTCATTGCCCTGAGGCTTGAGCGCCTCAGCGGTCTTTCCCTCTGCACGCTCCCTGCGCCACTGCTCCTTGCGGGCTGTCCACTCCGCCAGACGGGCGTGGGCCGTGGTGCTTTCTTTTTGCATTTGCATGGCATCGGCCAACTGTGCGGTCAGCTCCAGACGAATGCCATTGGGGTCGAAGAAGTAAATGCTTTTGAAGATGTGGTGGTCCGTCACGCCCAGCACTTCCACGCCGCAGGCCTGCAGGCGGGCCTTGGTGTTCTCCAACTCTTCCACGGTGTCGACGCGAAACGAGATGTGGTTGATCCAGATGGGGCTGTTGGGTGAGGGTAGGGCCGCTTCGTCATCGCCAATGTCAAAGAAGGCGATGAAGGAGCCATCCTTCAGGCGAAAGAAGAAGTGGGTGTACGGGCAGTATTCACCGGTGGAGGGGACGTAGTCGCTCTGAATGATGTGATAGAGCGGCAGGCCCAGGATGTCTTCGTAGAAGTGGCGGGTCTCTTCGGCATCTTTGGCCTTGTAGGCGTAGTGATGCAGCTGCTGCACGCTGGCGGGAGCGGGCAGCTGACTCATGTCTACGCGCTGGGGCTGGGAGTAAACCGGTGTCGGGGCGGACTGGCTCATGGATGTCTCCTTGGATTTTTTGAGAATGCTGGAATTCTACTATTCGTAATTGATTAACCTAAAGTAAATTTTAATCAGGGAATTCACGGGCATGGAATCCAATGTGCACAAAAAAGCCCAGGCCGCTTTCACGGGCTGGGCTTTTGAAGGCAATGAAGCCGCTGATTCCGCTTATTGCTTCACCGCTTCAATGCTCATGACCAGACGCACTTGCTTGGGGAAGCCGTAGGAGATGCCGTAGTCCACGCCCCACTGGGTGCGGTCGATGGTGGCTTCAAAGTCGCCGCCGCAGACCTCACGCTTTTGCAGCATGGGGCTTTCGTAGCAGGTGAACTTGTTGGCCTTGATGGTGATGGGAGCAGTCTTGCCCAGCATGGTCAGATGGCCGGTGACTTCCTTGAGCTTGTCGCCGTCAAACACAAACTTGTCGGAGACAAACTTGGAGGTGGGGAATTTCTCCACGTTGAAGATGTCGGCGCTTTGCAGGTGCTTGTTGAAAGCGGGCGTGCCAGAGTTCACCGATGTCATGTCCAGCTCGATCTCGACCTTGCCTGTCTTGGCGGCCTTGTCGAACTGCACGGAGCCACTCTTCTTGTCAAAGCGCGCGCGGTTGGTCGAGGCACCGAAGTGGTCGATCTCGAACGTCGCGAATGTATGGGTAGGGTCGATCGCGTAAGTCGCGGGGGCAGCCTGGGCGGCCGAAGCAAATACGGAAGCAGCGGCCAGGGCGAACAATGCAGAACGCATGGTGAAAAATCCTTGAGGGGTTGGAACTATCAAAACATGAGCTGCTAGCGCTTATCTATCAAGCGCTAGAGGCTAAAAAGACTTAAATCTTGCCGAAGCCAGTCAGGGCCAGCTTGAACTGCACTGTGACCTCGTCGGCCACCATGGAGGTGTCCTTCCAGTCGCCGTCGCCAATCTTGAAGGTCAGGCGCTTGAGCGGCAGGGTGCCGGTGGCCGTGGTGGTGGCGCCGGACTGGGTCAGCGTCACGGGCAGGCTCACCTTTTGCGCATTGCCCTTGACGGTCAGCGTGCCGTCGACCTGGAACTTGCCGCCGCCCAGAGCCTTGACGGCGCTGGAGTCAAACGTGGCCTGAGGGAACTTGGCGACATTGAACCAGTCCGCCTTGGGCAGCTCGGCATCGGTTTCCTTGGCACCCATGGTGGCGCTGCCGGTATCGATGGAGAAGTGAATCTTGCTTGCCTCGGGCTTGGCGGCGTCAAAGGCAATCTTGGCGTCGAATTTCTTGAAGTGGCCCTTGAGCGGCACGCCCATCTGCTTGGCCTCAAAGTTGACGGCGCTTTGTGCTGGCACCAGAGCCTGATCGGCCAGAGCCTGGTTGGAGATTGCGGCAACGCCCAACGCGGCGGCGACAGCAGTGGTTTTGAACAAATGCTTCATGGAAACAGACTCCGTGGTTTTCTGGAAAACAAGGGTTAGCGGCTGCCGGGCAGCATGCGGCAGAGGAGACCGTCGCGGTCGATGATCTGGTGCTTGATGACGGCTGCGACATGCAGCACCACCAGCGCGGCCAGGGCATAAGCCAGATAGCCATGCCAGGGCTTGAGGGCTTCGGCCAGCTCGGAGCTTTTGCTCACCAGATCGGGCAGGGGCAATTGGCCAAACAGCACGATGGGAAAGCCGGCTGCCGAGCTGTACATCCAGCCCACCAGCGGAATCGCAAAAAACAGCGCATACATCAGGTGGTGCGTGCCGTGGTGGGCCACGCGCTGCCAGGCTGGCATGGTGCGGGTGACTGCGTCAGGCAGCTCTGGCGGGCGATGGGTGATGCGCCAGATAAGGCGCAGTGCCGACAGCATCAGAATCGTCATGCCCGCCCATTTGTGCCAGTTGAAGTACTTCAGGCGTGTGGGCGAGAAGGGCAGGCCTGTCATATAGAGACCAAAGGCAAAGATGCCGATCAGCGCCAGGGCCAACAGCCAGTGAAGGGCAATGGCTGTGGTGCTGTAGCGCTTGGCGAAAGAAGAGGCGTTGTTCATGTTGCTGCAAAAAAAGAAAGTGCGACCATCGCGCTAGCCATGCAGTGTATGAAGCGAGCTGTGCAAAAAGGTTCAGCGGGTTTGAGTAAACAATTCAAAAAAGCTGAATGATGGCGGCGCTGAAATGAAAAAGCCCCGAGCTTTTACAAGCTAGGGGCTGGTTGGATGGGGCTTTTTACGCCTCGCGTGCCGGGTTTTCCGGCAGCACCACCATGGCCTGTGCCGCCAGCTTCCAGGCGATGGCGGAGGCTTCCATGTCGCCGCGGTGCTCGGCCATCAGCGCCAGTCGCTGCCAGGCACGGGTGCGCAGCAGCGGGTCTTGCAGCAGGGGCGCGGCGCGGGTCAGCAGTTGCTGTGCTTTGCCCCAGAGCTCGCGTTGCACACAGGCCATGCCGGCCAGGTATTGCAGGCGCGGCTCGCGAGGATGGGCGTTGGACGCCGCTTCAATACGGGCCAGCCATGCGCCATCGAGCTTGCTCAGGCAGGACTGCAACACTTGCACCAGTTTGGGCAGATGGGCTTCGGTGCGCGGGCTGGGGTGGCCCAGCAAATGCTCCCACACGGGCAGCAGCCAGGTGCGGGCTTGCTGGGCTTCGCCGCCCAGCTCGATTAGGCGCTCGGTGGCGGGAATGGCCACTTCGGGCATGGCGCGTTCGTCTTCGTCCAGCGACAGCCAGAACTGCTGCAGCGATGAAGTGTCGCGTGCATCGCGAATGCTGGCCAGCAGCAGGCCGCGCACCACGCTGGCCGATGCGGCGGGCGAGAAGGCGCGGTGCTTGGCCAGCAGGCGGGCGGTATCCAGCGCAATATGCGTATCGCCTGCGAGGCGCGCGGCCTTGAGTTTGATGCGCAGGGCGATGGTGCGGCGGCCCGCGCCCAGTGGTAGCTCGCCAAGGCGGCGCATGGATTCGGCGGCATCGCGGTCATCCAGCGCCCAGCGGGCGGCACGCATTTGCGCGCCTTCGCGGATTTCGTCGTCCTGCGTGTTGCCGGGGATGGGAAGCGTGTCTATGGCTTGCTGCCAGTGCTTGTCACGCAGGGGGGCATCTTGCAGGGCATGCGATGCGTCGGCGGCAATCAGATGGGCGGTGGCACTCAGGCGCTCGCCGTAGGGCAGTGCAGCGCCGCCTTCACGCAGCGACAGCTCGGTGGACAAGGCTGTCAACGCTGCCTTGCGGGCACGCACAAAGCGACCGGCCTGCAGATGCGAGAGCGCTTCCAGCAGGCTCTGGTTCATGGCGCGTTCCTTTTGCTGCATGCGCCAGCGGCGTGCCTGATGCGGCATTTGCAGCAGCGCAGCCAGGGCGCGCAGCGCAGCATAGACCAGCGCAAAGCCCAGAAAGAGCAGAACGATGGCCAGATTCAGCGACATGTCCACCCGGTAGGGTGACCAGAACCAGGTGATCGAGCTCTGGTTATTGCCTGCAAACAAGGCCAAGGCTACAGCCATGGCAAACAAACCCATTAACCACAAGGCGGCGCGCATTTCTGTCTCCTCCTTGGGTTAGCGGCCAGCTGCCGCAGTGGCCAGCGCGTTGAGCGTGTCGTCCAGTTGCAGTGGTCCACCAGTGTGGAGATTGGACTGAATCTGCTGCAACTGCGCCTGCGAAATCTGGGTGCGACGCGAGCGGTTGTCGAAGTATTTGTGCAGCAGCGCGCCCGATGCACTCAGGTCAGCGCGGGCTGATTCCCATTGGCGAGACAGCAGGGCAAGGCGGGCGTTGAGCAACTGCAGCTTGAGGTTCTCACGCAGAAAATAGCCTTGCTCGGGGGCGAGCAGGGCGACTTCGGGGTGGTCGATACGGCGCACGCGAACCAGATCGGATGCGCCATTCTTGAAGGAATCCCACACGCGCTGGCTCTGCCCCTGCCACCAGGCCCACTGGGTGGCGGACAGGTTGGCGACATCGGCTGCGGCATGGTCTGCGGCGGTGTTTTTGTCTTGCGGCGTGCCGCGACTGCGGGCACGACCCACATCGTTGATCAGGGGCAGGTCATCGACCTGACGAATCAAGTCCTCAATGCGGCTGAGAACGCCTGTGGTATCGGTCACGCTCATGCGTGAGAGCTTGTCCAGATCCAGATCCAAAGCGCGCACCACGGGCGCAAGGCGCGGCTGAGCCGTGCTTTCCACGCGTTTTTTGGCGGATTTGAGGGTGGTCACCAGCGGCTGCAGGCTGCCTGAGAGCTCGGCCTGTTGCTGAGCCAGACGCACCGATGACTCAATATCAGCCAACAGATTTTCATCACGCGAGCGGGACATGCTCTGCATCAGCTCTTCGAGCTGATTGCGCTGCAGGCTCAGCTCGCCCACGCGCGCTTCCATGACGGAGACGCGGGCCGCGCTGTCGCGCGCCAGGTCTTGTGCATCTTTGGCTAGCGTGCGAGCCTCTACCGATTGAGCGCCAGACTGGGCTGACTGGCGTGCCAGCTGCTCTTGCATATTGCCCACGCGCTGCCATAGCATGCCGCAGGCAATGAGGGCTGCGACGGCTACCGCCCCCAGCGTCAGCACCACGGCCATGGGCTTTCCAGGGCCGGTGTTTACGGGCGCTGGATTGTCCTGACTGGGCGGTAGATCTGCGGGCTTGTTATCGGTAGTGGGGATGGCATTAGAGCTCATACCCCTGATTCTATAGACGCCACCACGTCGTCCAGACTTGGCCGACTTTGCAAAACACGGCCAAAGCCGGCAGCAAATGCTTTGCTGGCAATGCGATTGTGGGTGGTAAGCGCTAACCCAGACCGCCAGTTCTGTGCAGGCAAGAGTTGTTGCAGGTTGGCAACAGCTTCAGAGCTGCTGAACAGCCACAGGCTACCGTCAGACGCAGACTGCTCCGCCAAATCCATCTGCTGCGCGCTCCATAGTGGAAGTTGGCGCTCATAAACTGCCAGAAACTCCATCTCGGCACCGGCGTCACGCAGCTTGGCCGCCAGCCAGTCGCGGCCTGCGCCCTGGGTAGAAGGCTGGCTGGCGGTGTTTTGAGTCGTTGCTGGTGGGCTTGCGCCGCGCACAATCAGCACGCGATCGCCGAGGCGAATTTGCCGGTGCACGTTTTGCCACAGCGATTCAGACTCGAACTGCGCGGCATCGGGTGATGGGCCATCAATCTGGTGGGCGGGAAGGTTGGCTTCCAGCAAGGCGCGCTCTGTCCCCGGGCCGGGGGTCCATGCTCTTGTTTCCGTAGCTAGCAGCGCTTGTTCATCAAGCGCTAGAGGCTGATTTTGTTCAAAAAAATGTTGTACGGCATTGCCGCTGACAAACATCACTGCCCGGTAATAGCCAAGCTGTGCGCGCTGGCGGGCAGCTATTAATGCGTGGCGGGATGCTTCATCAGCGCAGGGGCCAATGGCCAGCAACGGCAAGGCCTCGGCCAGCAGGCCACGGGCGCGAAAAGCCTCCACCCAGGGCATTGCATCGTGCAAGGGGCGGGTGACAAGGATGCGGCGCATGGCTTGCTTACTTGCTTGAGGGCTTGAGGACTTAGTCTTGCTTGGGGGCGGCAGGCACAGCACCTGCTGCTTGCAGACGTGCGGCCAGTTGCTCGCCCAGAGCGTTGGCGGTGGCAAAGTCGGTGACGATGGCGCTGGCCTGCACGCGGATCAGGCCCTTTTGGCCTTCCATATCGCCCCAAGCCGCATCCATATGCAGAGTGTCGCCTTCAAAGCGGCCAAAGGCAGCTAGCGGCATGGAGCAGCTGCCGCCCATGCAGCGGCTGACGGCGCGCTCAGCCGTCACGGTCAGCCAGGTGGGCATGTGGGCCAGCGGGGCCAGGGCGTCAATGATGTCCTGGCGGTCGGCGCGGACCTCAATACCCAGCGCGCCTTGACCGGCTGCGGGCAGCATGTGGGCGGGGTCGAACTTGGCGCGAATGCGGTCGCTCATCTCCAGACGCATCAGGCCGGCAGCGGCCAGCACGATCGCGTCGTACTGGCCTTCGTCCAGCTTGCGCAGGCGGGTGTTGACATTGCCGCGCAGTGGCTCGATGTGGAGGTCGGGGCGCAGGGCTTGCAGCAGAGCCTGACGGCGCAGGCTGGAGGTGCCGACCACGGCACCCTGTGGCAGCTCGGCCAGCGATGCGTATTGGTTGGAGACAAAGGCGTCGCGCGGGTCTTCACGGGTCATCACGCAGGCCAGGACAAAACCTTCAGGCAGCTCCATGGGCACATCCTTCAAGGAGTGCACGGCCAGATCGGCGCGGCCTTCTTCCAGAGCGACTTCCAGCTCTTTCACGAACAGACCTTTGCCGCCGACTTTGGACAGGGCGCGATCCAGAATCTGGTCGCCCTTGGTGGTCATGCCCAGCAGGTCAACCGCGTGGCCACGGCTGCGCAAGATCGCCTGCACATGCTCGGCCTGCCACATGGCCAGCTGGCTTTCGCGGGTGGCAATGACGATGGATGCGGGTGTGGACGATTGGGAATTCATAGCAGGCGCAGGTAGCTGACAGGTAACAGGGAATGCTAGCATGGCAAGTTGTCTTACACAGTGCCCAAGGAGAATAGTCGATGCCTTCCGCCCGTCCCAAAAGCGCCGCAGCTACAGACAAACATGCAGACAAGCCGGTGCGCAAGACTGACAAGGATTTGCCGCTGATTGAAGACATTCGCCTGCTGGGCCGCATTCTGGGCGATGTGATTCGCGAGCAGGAGGGGGAGGCCGCTTTTGCGCTGGTTGAACAGGTGCGCCAGCTTTCCGTAGCCTTTCGCCGCGATGCCGATGAGGCCGCTGACAAAGCGCTGAAAAAGCTGCTCAAGGGCCTGTCCAGCGACCAGACAGTGAGCGTGATTCGCGCCTTTACGTATTTCTCGCACCTGGCCAATCTGGCCGAAGACCGCCATCACATTCGCCGCCGCGCCGTGCACGAGCGTGCTGGCAATACGCAGGAAGGCAGCATCGAAGTGGCGCTGGCCCGCCTGCGCTGGGCGGGTATTTCACCGGGTGCGGTAGCCAAGACGCTGGCCAAGAGCTTTATCTCGCCCGTGCTCACCGCTCACCCCACCGAGGTGCAGCGCCAGAGCATTCTGACGGCCGAGCGCCGCATTGCGCACTTGCTGGCCGAGCGCGACGATATTCTGGTTCGTGCCCAGCTCTACAACAGCGCCAAAGATGCGCTGACTCCTCGCGAGCTGGCACGGGTTGAGGCGCAGTTGCGTGCCTTTGTGGCCCAGCTGTGGCAGACGCGCCTGCTGCGCCACTCCAAGCTGACGGTGGCTGATGAGATTGAAAACGCGCTGTCTTATTACGAAGCGACGTTTTTGCAAGAGATTCCTAAAATCTACGAGCAGCTGGAGCAGGAGCTGGGCGAGAAACTGCCCGAGCAAAGCTTTTTGCGCATGGGCCAGTGGATTGGAGGCGACCGCGACGGCAATCCCTTTGTGACGGCCGAGAGCCTGAATCTGGCCCTCTCGCGCCAGGCCGATGTGGCGCTGCGTCACTATCTGCGCGAGGTGCACTACCTGGGCGGCGAGCTGTCGCTGTCGGCCAATCTGGTGGACATCACGCCCGAAATGCAGGCGCTGGCTGACGCATCGCCTGACCACAACGTGCACCGCAGCGATGAGCCTTATCGCCGTGCGCTGACCGGTATTTATGCGCGCTTGGCGGCCACACTCAAGCAACTGACGGGTGGTGAGGCGGCCCGTCATGCCGTGGCGCCGCAGAACGCTTATGCGTCGGCGGCTGAGTTTCTGGCCGAGCTGAAGGTCATCGACGATTCGCTCTCCCGCTATCACGGTGATGCGCTGGCACCCCAGCGCCTGCGCCCGCTGATGCGTGCTGTGCAGGTGTTTGGCTTTTATCTGGCCACCGTCGATTTGCGTCAAAGCTCGGACAAACATGAAGAAGTGGTGCGCGAGCTGCTGGCCGTGGCCAAGGTGGAGGGCGATTACAGCGCCCTAGAGGAAGACGCCAAATGCGCACTGCTGGTGCGCCTGCTGGAAGACGCCCGCCCGCTGCGCGTAATGGGCGCCGACTATGGCGATCACACCCGCAGTGAGCTGGCGATTTTTGAAGCCGCCAAGCAGCTGCGCGAGCGACTGGGCGCCGAGGCCATTCGCCACTGCATCATCAGCCACACCGAAACGGTGAGTGACTTGCTGGAGGTGCTGCTGCTGCAAAAAGAAGTGGGCCTGCTGCGCGGCACCTTGCAAGATGGAGCGCAGTGCGACCTGATTGTGGTGCCGCTGTTCGAGACCATTGAAGACCTGCGCAACGCCGCTCCCATCATGCGTCGCTACTACCAGCTGCCCGGCATTGCCGAGCTGGTGAAAAAAAGCGGTAGCGAGCAGGACATCATGCTGGGCTATAGCGACAGCAACAAGGATGGAGGCATCTTCACCAGCAACTGGGAGCTGTACCGCGCCGAGATTGCGCTGGTCGATCTGTTTGATGATCTGGCAGGCCGCTTTGACATTCAGCTGCGCATGTTCCACGGCCGGGGCGGCACGGTGGGGCGTGGTGGTGGCCCTAGCTATCAGGCCATTCTGGCCCAGCCACCGGGGACGGTGCGTGGGCAGATTCGCCTGACCGAGCAGGGCGAAGTCATTGCCTCCAAATATTCCAACCCCGAAATTGGCCGGAGAAACCTTGAGACATTGGTGGCCGCCACGCTGGAGGCCACGCTGCTGCAGCCGACCAAACCGGCCACCAAGGCATTTCTGGATGCGGCGGCCTTTTTGTCTGAAGCCAGCATGAAGGCCTATCGCGAGCTGGTGTACGAGACACCGGGCTTCACCAATTATTTCTTCAGCAGCACGCCGATTCGTGAGATCGCCGAACTCAATATCGGCTCGCGCCCCGCATCGCGCAAGGCCACGCAGGCGATTGAAGACCTGCGTGCCATCCCCTGGGGTTTTAGCTGGGGTCAGTGCCGTTTGACGCTGCCCGGCTGGTACGGTTTTGGCTCAGCGATTCAGGCCTTTATTCACCGCCCCGGTAAAGATGCCAAGGCGCAACTGGCGCTGCTGCAGAAGATGTACCGTCAGTGGCCGTTCTTTAAAACGCTGCTGTCGAATATGGACATGGTGCTGGCCAAGAGCGACCTGAACCTCGCGTCGCGCTACAGCGAACTGGTGACTGACACCCGCCTGCGTCGCCGCATCTTCAGCGTGATTGAAGCCGAATGGCACAGCACGGTGGACGCCCTGAACCAGATCACGGGTGACAAACAGCGGCTGGAGCACAACTCGGCGCTGGCCCGCTCCATTCGTCACCGTTTCCCCTATATCGACCCGCTGCACCATTTGCAGGTCGAGCTGGTGCGCCGCTGGCGTGCGGGCCAGACGGACGATAAAGTGAAAAACGGTATTCACCTGTCCATCAACGGCATTGCGGCGGGCGTGCGCAATACGGGTTGAGGCCAATCGCGGCGGCTCTTGAAACAGGAGCTGCTTGCGCTAATGCATAAAGGGTTTGAGGCATTTAAATGCTTCAAACCCTTTGTTTTATTGCGCTATCAGCTATGAAAGTTGATAGCGCCTAAAAAGCATGCTCCAAGAGCGAGACATCAAGCAAGCGCCGCCTTGCAGTAAGGATGTCGTCCCCCCTCCGGTTGAAGCCGCAAAGCGGCTCAGGGGAGTCAATTTCAGTGCAGCATCAAGGAACCGGCTGCCTTGCTCTTGCCGGCACGGGCCGGAGGATTGCACAGGCCGCACTGATAGTGGCGGGCATTCTCATAGGGCTCGGTCACGAATTGGCCCTTGCAGACGGAGCAGGGGGTGCGCGTCAGCATCTGCGCATCGACAAACTTCACCAGACGCCAAGCGCGCGTGAAGGACAGCAGCACATCCAGCTCGGCCGCCTTGATTTGTTCGGCGTAGAGGCGATAAGCCTTGGTCAGCTGCTCGGCGGTATCCAGCTCCACGCCCTTGGACAGGTATTCGTAGATGTTGAGAAACAGCGAGCTGTGCACGTTTTCCTGCCAGGTCAGAAACCAGTCCGTGGAGAACGGCAACTGGCCCTTGGAAGGAGATTTACCCGAAATTTCCTTGTACAGCCGGATCAGGCGTTCGTAAGACAAAGTGGTCTCGGATTCCAGCACCTGCATGCGGGCGCCCATCTCGATGAGCATGGCGGCGCGCTCGATTTGCTTGGATTCGTTGAGAACGCTTTTCACGGCAGTCTTGGTAGCAGGCATGTGTCTTTCCTTAAAACCAGGTAGGTATTAACGAGTGCTTAAAGCACTTCGGAGACACGGCTGGCCATCAGGATGTTGGCGTGCAGCGTGTTGGTGGCGGCGTTGCCAATTTTGTTGCTGCTGTGGTTGGTCAGCAGACTCCAGACCATTTCATCGTCAGCGCGGAAGCTGGCCAGCAGCGTGTTGCGCGATGCCAGCTTGAGCACCTGTGCCGAGGAAAGCGAGCCCAGCAAGTCGCAGGCTTCTTCATTCAGACCCAGGCGGAACACGGCTTCAGCCTTGTCCTGGCGGATCAGGGTCTGGGCCAGCATCAAATAAGTGAGGTTGGCTTCGCGGATCTCGGCAAGCAATTGTTCGTTGTTCATGGGTCTGGTCCTTTCAATCCCGACAGACCGCAACGGCTTACACAAACAAGACGTTAAAAGTGTTTCGATCTGTTGGAGTGAATTGTGTTTCAGACCGCGACTGAACTGAAGTCGGGGTAGGGATGTCTGGCATGACCGGTTGCGCCAGTACCTTTGTAAGATTTCCCTTACTTGACTGCCATCCATATGGATGACTCAATGAGCCTGCGCTGGGACTGCATTGATGCAGGGAAGTCTCCTGCTGCTGTTCGCTATTGTGAATGAGGTGCAAAAAAGCCAAGCGACGAAATAGACAGCTTTTTCGTTGTATCTAAGTGCCTTTGAAATAGGAAATCCGCAGCCGGCTGTGATAGTTGTGTGAATCCTCCTTGGTTGGGCGGGTCCACTTCATCAGGAGTGCGTATGAGTCAGAAATTCGTGAACTCTCAAGGCACAAGGTGCTCCAGCTTGCTGGATGCGCTGCTGACGACGAATTCGCGCCAGCGTGTGTCATTGATTACGACAGGATTTGCCTGTTTGTTCATGGCGTTCTGCATTCTGGCCATGGAGCTGGTTGCCGCCGCAGGGCTGGCTGACAGGCAGTGGGTGCGCTGGTGGTCGTTTGCCAGTGGAGCTTGCGTGCTGATCAGCTTTGCCTTGATCCGCAGCGGGGTGACGCGTGACTGGCATGACCCGGCGTTTACCAGCGTGCAGATGCTCTACGCCATCACCAGCAACGCCGCAGCCTATGTGATTGCCGGTATGGCCAGGGGTATTACGCCGCCCATCCTGGCGGCGATCATGATGTTCGCGGTCTTCGGCCTGAAACCCAAGCAGATCAAGGGCTTGATGTTCTATGGGCTGTTCGCCTATGGCGCGGCGGCAGTGGTGGTGCAGTGGGGGCTGCCTGGCGAGCCCATGCCGGCCTCTCTGGCGGCGGTCTATCTGCTGATCGTGACCATGGTGCTGACGATGACGGCTGCGCTGGGTCTGCATGCCAATGCCATGCGGGTGCGTCTGCAAGTGCAAAAGAGCGAGCTGGCCGAAGCGGTGCAGCATATTCACGAGCTGGCCACGCACGATGAACTGACCGGACTTCCTAATCGCCGCTATATGCAGGACATGCTGCGTCTTGAAGAGATGCGAGCCCGGCACAGTGGCCAGCCTTTGCTGGTGGCTCAGTTTGATCTGGATTTCTTCAAAGCGATTAACGACAGCCACGGCCATGCTGCAGGCGATCAGGTTTTGCAGAATTTTGCCGGTCAGGTGGCGGCCTACGTCCGAGGTTCGGATATTTGGGCGCGCTGGGGCGGGGAGGAGTTTGTGCTGCTGATGGTCAACACATCACAGGATGACGGCGCTCAGCTGCTGGAGTCTGTGAGAGCGAGGATTGCCGCAACGCCTGCGGTGCTGTCCTCGGGCATTCACGTCCCCTATACGGTTTCCATCGGGGCCGCGCTGCTTGAGGAGGGCGAAAGCGCGGTGACATTGCTGGAGCGCACCGATGCTGCCTTGTATGAGGCCAAGCACCGGGGCCGCAACCGGGTGGAGTGGGCCAGGCAGAAGCCAGTACCTGGTCTGGCTCCTGCGCGCAGCAAGTTCAGCCCCGCTCGGCCGGACGACTGGGCTGGTTGCACCACTCACTCCAGCTACCTGCAAACAAGGCCGTAGGCGCAAAGCCTGCAATGCGCATGGCCAGCACATTGGGCGTAGCGCTGACGCCGCTGCCGCACTGGTGCACCACGCTGGCCGGGTCGCGCCCTGCCAGCAGCTCATCAAACTCCGCCTTGAGCAGGGCTGCAGGCTTGAAGCGGCCATCGGCGGCAATATTGCTGCTGAACGGCCGGTTGAGGGCGCCGGGGATATGGCCCGCCACGGGGTCCAGAGGTTCAACCTCACCGCGATAGCGGGCGGGGGCACGGGCATCAATCAGCGTCTGGGTGGTTTGGCCCAGATCGGCCTCAACCTGATCGACTGTTTTCAGCGTCTCCAGCGGCTCGCCCAGCTCGAAGTTGGACTGGAAGTGGCCGGGCTCTTCACCCGCATTCACGGCCTGACCAGCGGCCTGCCAGGCTTGCAGCCCACCGTCGAGCACGGCCACGGCGTCATGGCCGGCCCAGCGCAGCATCCACCACAGGCGGCCGCAGTAGTTGGCACCGTTGCGGTCATAGACCACGGCCTGCATATCGTTGGCAAAACCGATGGACGACAGCCAGACCGAGAAACGCTCGCGCGTGGGAAGCGGGTGGCGACCGCCCGATGCGGCCTGAACGCTGGTCGCAACCTGACCATCTTCACCCGGTGCGCCGTGCGGGGCGCTGAGATTTTTGTCCAGATCGGCAAACACCGCCTCTGGAATATGCGACTGCAGATACTGCGCATGACCGGCCGGCGGGTTCATGAGATCGAAGCTGCAGTCAAACGCCATCACGGGCTTGCCGCTGGCCTTGAGCTGGGCCAGTTGCTCGACGGAAATCAGGGTGTTATAGCGCCCGGGTGCAGATGTAGTCATGGCTTGCTGCTCCAAAAAATGTAGCTGATGCAGGCCATGCATGGGTGCTGACCTGCGGGATGCAAACCATTATGCGATGGGGGGGGGCTGACTCAGAGGTCTGGCGAGCTATCGTTTGGACAGGTGTGTCTGCGCTGTCGGATAGCGTTGAACAGGCGCATGGAGCAGTCCGGGATGGCAAGCTGGCAAGGGCCGCCTTGCCGCGATGGCATCGCCCCCTCCCGCGAAGCGAGAGAGGGGATGGCGCCTCAAGGGTCAGCTTCTGGAGCGGAGTGCCGTCGCCGCTGCACCACTGGCCACGATCAGCACAATGCCCACCCAGCCGATCATGGGAATGCTCTCGCCAAACAGCATCAGGCTGAGCAGTGCGGCAAACACAATGCCGGTGTACTGCAGATTGGCCACCACCAGCGTGTTGCGCTTGCTGCCGGCGGAAGCGTAGGCCTTGGTCATGCAGACCTGGGCGACGGCGGCGAGCACGCCCACGGGCAGCAGCCACAGAGCGCTCCAGCCCGGGAAGGGGGAGATACCGATAAACAGCATGGTGATGCCGCCAGCAATGGCCGAGCCCAGAGAGAAGTAAAAGACCACGCGGGTTTCAGGCTCCCCCATGCGCGAGAGCGTGGCCACCTGCATATAAGCCATGGCCGCAAACATGCCGCCAAATAGCCCACCCAGTGCGGCCACCCATTCGCTGGCCGGGGCGCTTGTGGGGCGCAGCACCAGCAGCACGCCGACAAAGCCGGCCAAGACGGTGGAGACCAGTCCCCAGGGAAAGGGCGGAATGGCGAGACGGGTCTCGGGCTGCGCGGCATAGGACTTGCGCAGGGTGTGGCGCATCCACAAACCCTGGGTGATGAGGAATACGGCCATCCAGATGCTGCTCATGGAGTTGAGCGTGGTGGCGGTGGCCAGTGGCAGATGACCAATGGCATAAAACCAGGCACCCATGGAGACAACGCCGACAAAACTGCGCCAGCCGTGCTCACGCGGGTAGCGGGTCGCCAGTGTCACGCCGCTGCGTTTGGCCAGCCAGGCCAGCAGAGCCATGCTGATCAGGCCACGGTAAAAAATAATCTCTGCAGTATTGAAGTCTTGGGAGGCAAACTTCACACACACACTCATGACCGCAAAAATCAACGCGGCCAGCACCATCCACAGGGCTTGCATATCTCACTCAATTCAGCATAAAAAATAGCTGCTGCGCTTATGGGGTAAGCGATAGCAGCTATCGATTTTGAGGCGTGCCTCGTTCAGCGTTGGGGGACGCTGTCACCCATGATGCGGCGGTACCACTCATGGAAATGTTGCATACCGTCCTCCATGGGGCTCTGGTAGGGGCCGACTTCGTTGTCGCCGCGCATATACAAAGCCTTGCGGCCTGCATCCATGCGCTCGGCAATTTCGTCGTCCTCAATGCAGGTTTCCATGTAGGCCGCTTTTTGGGCCTGAACGAACTCGGGCTCGAAGGCCGCGATTTCTTCAGGGTAGAAGAATTCCACCACGTTCAGCGTCTTGTCCACGGCCAGAGGATGCAGGGTCGAGACCGTCAGCACATGCGGGTACCACTCCACCATGATGTGGGGGTAATAGGTCAGCCAGATGGCACCGCGATCAGGCAACTCGCCATTGCGATAGGCCAGCAGCACGTCATGCCAGGTTTTGTAGATGTCCGAGCCGGGGTTGCCAAAGCTGGGTGCCACGCCCACGGTCTGCACCGAGTACTCGCTGGAAAATTCCCACTTCAGGTCGTCGCAGGTGACGAAGTTGCCCAAGCCGGGGTGGAAGGGGCCGACGTGGTAGTCCTCCAGATAGACCTCGATAAAGGTCTTCCAGTTGTAGTTGCACTCGTGCATTTCTACGTGGTGGAGCACAAAGCCATCGAATTGGAGCTGGTCGCGCAGCTTCATGCCTGCAAGATCGGTCTCGACATCGCGGCCGTTGTCCTCAAACAGCAGGCCATTCCACTCGCGCAGCTGGTAGTTGTTGAGGTTCAGGCAGGGGTCATGGCCAAAATGGGGCGCGCCCAGCAGCTCGCCGCTGGTGTTGTAGGTCCAGCGGTGCAGCGGACAGACGATGTTGCCTCCGGCATGGCCTTTGCCTTCGGAGCTCAGATTGCCCCGGCCCTTGAGCATCACGGCCTGACGGTGGCGGCAGACGTTGGAGATCAGCTCGATCTCACCCTTGCTGTTGCGCACCAGCGCCCGGCCTTCGTTTTCCTGAGGCAAGGCGTAGTAGTCGCCGATTTCGGGTACGGCGAGCTGGTGGCCGACATAACGAGGGCCGCGCTTGAAAATGGATTCCAACTCGCGCTGGAACAGCGCGGGGTCGAAATAACTTGAAACTGGTAGTTGGCTTGCGGCCTGCTGCAGTTGAAGACTTAAATCAGTCATGGGTGACCTGACCTAAAGACTCCCCACAGGGAGGGTGCACGTACGCACGCGGTAAATAACGAAACCGGCCTTGTCTGGACATGAATTTCAGGCGGTAAGAGGCAGAACTTGAAAATACAGCCACCAGAGCGCCCAAGCAGGATGACTAGAGACGGGGCCGGCTTGACAGGAATGGGATTATAGGCTGTGGGGTTATTGCCGTTCTTCTGGTACGTGTATTGGCGATGCGTGCCGCTTGGTGCTGATATCTGTCAGCCAACTGCCAGTTGCCTGAAAACCTGCGTGGGCAAAGGTTCTGCCGCCTCAGGCATGGCGCTCAGAAAGGCAGAAGTCGTGCAGAAGTCACAGCTAGGACACAAAGCGTGGGCCTGCTTTGCGGTCATTGGACGCTGGGAGGGCGGGGACGCCTAAAATCGTCGTTTCCGTCCAACACAAACCCACACCATCCATGCCCAAGGCCGCCGCTGCGAAAAAATCTGAACAGCCTGCCAGCTACGAAGCTGCGTTGCAGGAGCTGGAGCAACTGATTGCACAGATCGAATCCGGTCAGCTGCCGCTGGAGCAGATGCTCAGTGGCTATCAGCGAGCCGCTGAACTGCTGGGCTTTTGCCGTGGGCAGCTGGATGCCGTGCAGGAGCAAGTCAAGGTGCTCGATGAAGGCAAGTTGTCCGCTTGGACTCAGGACTGAGACCCATGCCCGAGCCAGATTCAGACCCAGAGACCACCGCCTTGAATATGCCGCCCATGAATGAATCAATGATTGCTGAACCGTCGACTTCTCTGAACGCGGGCAAGCCTGCCCTGGATTTCTCTGTCTGGATGCAGGAGCGACTGGCTCGCACCGAGTACGCGCTGTCGCGCTGGGTGGGCATCAACACGCCAGCAGGTCTGGGTGAAGCCATGCGCTACGCCGTGCTCGATGGCGGCAAGCGTCTGCGGCCCTTGCTGGTCTGGGCCGCTGCCGAAGCCGTGAGCGGGCAAGCGGCTGCCATGCTGCGTGCCGGTTGCGCGGTGGAGCTGATTCACGCTTACTCGCTGGTGCACGATGACATGCCCTGCATGGACAACGACATCATGCGTCGTGGCAAGCCCACCGTGCATGTGCAGTTTGGCGAAGCCTCGGCCCTGCTGGCCGGTGATGCGCTGCAGGCGCTGGCCTTTGAACTGCTGCTGCCCGAGGATGAAGGCATTCCCTGCTCCATGCAGGCCAAGCTTTGCCGTTTGCTGGGCGCTGCCGCGGGCGGTCAGGGCATGGCTGGCGGTCAGGCGATTGATCTGGCCAGCGTGGGCAAACAGCTCGATGAAGCGCAGCTGCGCGAAATGCACCGCCTCAAGACCGGTGCCCTGCTGCTGGGCAGCGTGCTCATGGGTGCTGCCTGCAATGAAAAAACCGATGGGGTGGCTCTGGCTGCGCTGACGGACTATGGTCAGGCGCTGGGCGTAGCCTTCCAGGTCGTTGATGACATTCTGGATGTGGTTGCCGATTCGGCCACGCTGGGCAAGACGGCGGGCAAGGATGCGGCCAATGACAAGCCTACCTATGTGTCCCTGCTGGGGCTGGAGACTGCGCGTGCGCATGCTGAAGAGCTGCGCCTGCAGGCCCATGCCGCGCTGGCCCGCAGCGGTCTGGCAGATACGCAGGCGCTGGCGGCGCTAGCTGATATGGTGGTGCAGCGCACACACTAAAAAACAAGAATAAAAAAGCCCTGTAATCCAGTATTGGCAAGCGCTAGCAGCTATCAAAAAATATAGATCATGTCCACGAACACATACCCTTTGCTGCAGAGCATCAATGATCCCGCAGAGATGCGCCGCCTGCCGCGTGCGCAGCTTAAGACGCTGGCCGCCGAGCTGCGCGGCTATGTGATCGACAGTGTCTCCAAGACAGGCGGGCACCTCAGCTCCAACCTGGGAACCGTGGAGCTGACGGTGGCGCTGCACGCGGTGTTCAACACGCCGCATGACCGCATCGTCTGGGATGTGGGTCACCAGACCTATCCGCACAAAATTTTGACGGGTCGCCGCGACCGCATGTCCACGCTGCGCCAGATGGGGGGGCTGTCGGGGTTTCCTCAGCGCACCGAGAGCGAATACGACACCTTTGGCACGGCGCACTCGTCCACCAGCATTTCTGCCGCTTTAGGCATGGCCATGGCAGCCAAGCAAAAGGGCGAAGACCGCCGTGCCATCGCCGTGATTGGTGACGGAGCGATGACGGCCGGCATGGCCTTTGAGGCACTGAACAACGGCGGTGTGACCGATGCCAATCTACTGGTCATCCTCAACGACAACGATATGAGCATCAGCCCGCCCGTGGGTGCTCTGAACCGTTATCTGGCCCAGTTGATGAGCGGCCAGTTCTACGCCAAGGCCCGTGATGTGGGCAAGAGCGTTCTCAAACAGGTGCCGCCGCTGCTGGAGCTGGCCAAGCGCCTTGAGCAGCAGGCCAAGGGTATGGTCGTGCCTGCCACCATGTTTGAACAGTTTGGCTTCAACTACATCGGCCCGATTGATGGTCACGATCTGGATTCGCTGATTCCTACGCTGGAGAACATCAAAGGCCTGAAAGGCCCGCAGTTCCTGCATGTGGTGACCAAAAAAGGCCAAGGCTACAAGATGGCCGAGGCAGACCCGATTGCTTATCACGGCCCCGGAAAGTTCGATCCTGCTGTGGGTTTGGTCAAGTCCGCTACACCGGCCAAGCAGACTTTTACGCAAGTCTTTGGCACCTGGCTGTGCGATATGGCGGCCAAGGATCAGCGGTTGGTGGGTATCACGCCTGCCATGCGCGAAGGCTCGGGCATGGTGGAGTTTCACAAGCGTTTCCCCGGCCGCTACTATGACGTGGGCATTGCCGAGCAACATGCCGTCACCTTTGCGGGTGGCATGGCTTGCGAAGGGCTCAAGCCCGTGGTTGCCATCTATTCGACCTTCTTGCAGCGCGGCTACGACCAGCTGATTCACGACGTAGCCCTGCAAAACCTGCCGGTGGTCTTTGCACTGGACCGTGCAGGTCTGGTGGGCGCTGATGGCGCTACGCACGCCGGTGCCTACGATGTGGCCTTTGTGCGCTGCATTCCGAATATGAGCATGGCTTGCCCGGCCGACGAGCGCGAAACGCGGCAGTTGCTGAGCACGGCTTACGCGCAAAATCACCCTGTCTGCGTGCGCTACCCGCGTGGCGCTGGTGTGGGCGTGGCCCCGCTGGAAAGCCTGGACGCTTTGCCCTTCGGCAAGGGCGAAATGCGCCGCGAATCGACCTCTAAAAAGGTGGCGATTCTGGCCTTCGGTACGCTGCTTTACCCCGCACTGCAAGCCGCCGAGGCACTGGACGCCAGCGTGGCCAATATGCGCTGGGCCAAACCGCTGGATGAAGAACTGTTGTTTCAATTGGCCGCCGAGCATGATTTGATCGTGACGCTGGAAGACAGCTGCATCATGGGTGGTGCTGGCACGGCGGTGATGGAAGCGATGGCCGCCCACGGAGTGACCAAGAACGTGCTGCAACTGGGCCTGCCCGATCAGTTCATCGAGCATGGCGATCCCGTCAAGCTGCTGGCGCTGCAAGGGCTGGATGCTGAAGGCATTGAAGCCTCGATTCGCAAACGTCTTGCTGCCTGAGTCGAAAAGCAAAAATGAGGCCCTTCATTGAAGGGCCTTTTTTCTTTGTGACATGGCAAAGAAAACTGACGGCAGACCTGAATCTCCACACAGTCGGCATCTGCGTTTCTAGAATGGCTGGGGCTTGAGCTCAGCCTGCTATAACGGTTGAGTCACTGACAAACTTATTGCGGAGAAATATTCATGGATCGTCGCTCACTCGTCAAACATGTGGGCATGGCTGGCGTGCTGGCTGCGGGTGTCGCACCTGCAGTGCGCGCCCAGGAGGTGCTGCGCTGGCGCCTTGTGACGAGCTTTCCTAAAGCACTGGACGCCATCTCTGGCGCTGCAGAAAAATTTGCCCAGACGCTGCGCGTCATGTCTGCAGGCCAGATCGAAGTCAGTATCCACGCCGCAGGCGAGCTGATGCCCGCATTTGGCGTGATGGACGGTGTGCAGAACGGGACGGTAGAGATGGCGCTGACGGCTCCGTACTACTTTACCGACAAAGACTACTGCTTCGCCCTGGGCTGTGCCGTTCCCTTTGGTCTGACGGCCCGGCAGATGGACGCATGGATGGAGTATGGCGGTGGGCGCAAACTCATGGATGACTTCTACGCCCAGTACAACATCAAGAGCCTGAGCGCGGGCAACACCGGCACGCAGATGGGCGGCTGGTATCGCAAAGAAATCAAGACCGTGCAGGACTTGCATGGGCTGCGCATGCGTGCAGGTGGTGGCCTGCTGGGTGATGCACTGCAAAAGCTGGGTGTGCAGGCCGTCAATATGCCAATTGGTGATGCGCAGCAGGCGCTGGAAAAAGGCAGGCTCGATGCGGTGGAGTTTGTCGGCCCGTATGACGATCAGAAACTGGGCTTTGGCAAGATTGCGCCTTACTACTATTACCCTGGCTGGTGGGAGGGTGGGGCCGAGCTGGCCTATTTCATCAACACCAAGGCCTATGCCGCGCTGGCACCTGAGCACCGGACCATGGTGGAAGCCGCGGCGGCGCTGGCAGCCAAGGATTTGACGGCCAAATATCTGGCGCTGAACCCTGCAGCACTGAAGAAGCTGCTGAGTGAAAGAGTGCAGTTGCGGGCCTTTCCGCGCGAGCTGATGGATGCGGGTTTCAAGGCGGTGATGGCGACCATGGCCGAGCACGAAGCCAAGTCGGCCATGTTCAAGAAGATTCACCGCAGCATGCGCGGGTTTCAGCATGATCAGCTGCTGTGGGACCGGTTCTCGGAATTTCGCTATGCCAGTTATATGAGTGCTGTGCGGCTGTGAGATCGGCTCTCGGAATGAGCAGCGCTTGATCGACCTTACTAGGTAGAACTTCTTAAATGAACGGTCACTTTTTAGTGAGCACTCCGCGTTGGGCTCGTGTACATTTTGTGCCTGTTGCATGAGTGAAGCTGGCTTAGATCAGCCATCTGTGCCAGCCCAATAACTTCCTCAAGGAGACTAAAAAGTGGATCGTCGTTCTATTCTGAAAAATGCCGGTATCGCTGGCGTGCTGGCTGCTGGTGCAGCTCCTGCTGTTCACGCTCAGGCCGCAGTGCGCTGGCGTCTGGCTTCCAGCTTCCCCAAGTCACTGGACACCATTTTCGGCAGCGCCGAAAAGCTGTCGCAAGTGGTCAAGGCCATGTCGGGCGGCAAGTTTGAAATTTCCGTGCACCCCGCTGGCGAGCTGATGCCTGCTTTTGGCGTGGTGGATGCGCTGCAGGGCGACACCATCGACATGGCGCAGACGGCGGCCTACTACTTCACCGGCAAAGACCCCATCTTCGCCTTCAGCTGCGCCGTGCCCTTTGGCCTGACCGCGCTGCAAATGAATGGCTGGAAGGACCATGGCAATGGCCGCAAGCTGCTGGATGCTTTCTTCGCCAAGTACAACTTCAAGACCGCATCTGCCGGTAACACCACCACCCAGATGGGCGGCTGGTACCGCAAGGAAATCAAGACCGTGGAAGACCTCAAGGGTCTGAAGATGCGTCTGGGCGGCGGTGTGTTCGGCGAGGCCATGGCCAAGTTGGGCGTGGTGGCACAGAACATGCCTGCTGGCGATGTGTACCAGGCTCTGGAAAAGGGCACGCTGGATGCCGTGGAGTTTGTCGGCCCTTACGACGATGAAAAGCTGGGCTTCAACAAGGTTGCGCCTTACTACTACTACCCCGGCTGGTGGGAGGGCTCTGCCGAGCTGGAGTTCTTCATCAACATCAAGAAGTACAACGCTCTGTCGCCCGAGAACAAGGCCATTCTGGATGCCGCAACTCGCGTGGCTGCCATGGACATGACCTCCAAGTACCAGGTGCTGAACCCCCAGGCCATCAAGCGTCTGGTGGCCAACAAGACGCAGCTGAAGATGTTCCCCAAACCTTTGATGGACGCTGGCTTCAAGGCCTCGATGGAAGTATTTGCCGAGCACGAAGCCAAGTCGCCCGAGTTCAAGAAGATTCACCAGGACATGCGCGCCTTCCAGCGCGACCAGATCCTGTGGAACCGCTTCTCCGAGTACCCCTTCAACCAGTACATGGCGACCGCCAAGATCTGATAAAGCGCGCGGTGCAGCCAGGTGCTGCATCCCGCCGCAAAAAAGCCGCAGGCCATGTCTGCGGCTTTTTTAGTTTGTGAGCAGCTTGCGCTGGCTCTTAAAGGGTTTCAGGTGCTTATTGATATGAAAACAACTGTAGGCAGGCGCTAGCCGCTACGATTTTCAAGGCAAAACTTCTAGCGTGGCCGCATAGGTCAGAGACTTTTGCTTGGCCTGCGCCACGGTGGCTGCAACCCGTGTGGAGGCGTTGATCCAGTACAGCCCAGCGCTGGGCCAGCGCACTTGAAAGCTGCCGTTGTCATCGGTCACCCCATCCATTTGCTGGGTGCTTTCGTGCCAGCGTGCGCCGCCCGCGATGATGCTGACTTTGAGCTGGGGTGCGGGCTTGCCATCCTGCAAAAACGTCAGTGTGGCGGTCTCGCTGGCCGCCAGATCATTGGGGTGGGTGGCAAAGCGCAGCTCAAGCCCCTTGCCTGTGGGGGTGACGGCGCTGGGCTTGCCCATGGTGACAAAAGTCTCCACGCGCGATGCAACTTGGTTGACAGAAAGCTTTTCTGCCGTGGCTGGCACATGCAGGGCAAAGTCTGCGGCGGGGCCATTCCAGCGCTTGGCCTGGCCGTTCTCCTGCCATTGCACGCGCAGGCCGTCATTGACCACGGCGGCGCGCCAAGTGCCGGGCTCGGTCAGCTGCCACTCAAACACGGCTTTGTAGCGAAAGCGTTCCAGCTTGGCAGGGTCGGTGGCTTTGCCGGATGGGCTGATGATCTGCAGCCCTTCAAGGGGCAGGGCGTTGTGGTTGAAGAAGAACAGATCATTGCCGCGTGCAGCATCCACGCTGACCCACTGATTGGCCGTTTGCGACAGCACGGTGGATGAGGGCACGAGGAAGGAGCGGTGCGCCTGAGCCATCAGCGGCAGCAACAGCAGCGGGGCGATCGCGATGGTTTTGCGTAGTGAGCGAAGAGTGCGGTGTTTCATAAGCAAAATTCAAAAAGCAAACAGGCTCGCCGCTGCAGCGACCAGCAAGGCCGCGCCCGCTGCGGGCGGCAGGGCGCGGGGAAAGTAGCTGAGCAACGCCGCTACGGCCAGCGCCGCAAAGGTCAGCAGACCCAGCCAGTCAGTGGCAGCCACCGATGCGGTTTTGCCCACCATGCAGGCCAGCAGGGCAAGCACCAGCAAGCCCGTGCCAGCGGCGCGCAGCAGGTGGTTGGGAAGGCTGGCGAGGGTGCGACCCAGCACATCTTCCTGGTGTCTATCCATGGCAAGGCTCAGCGCGGCAAAGCCGCAAAAGCTCAACAGCAAAGCCGATAGAGCCATCAACGTGGTGGAGGGCATCAGATTGGCCTTTCTTGCGCTTGCGGGGCCAGCGTGGAGCCTGCGCCATTGCCTTCGCCATTCGCGAGGGCTGAAGCAGGGGCTGCTTTTGGGGTGGGCAGAGGTTTGGGTCGCGGCGAACGCAGCAGCTTGAACGCCGCAAAGCCATGAATGGCCGCCAGCACCAGTGCGACCAGATCAAAGCCCGCCACGCTCCACAGACCTGCACCCATGGCGGCAGGCAGTGGTAAGCCTCCTGTAGCGGCATTCAGCAGGGGCAGGCTGCCAAACAGCACCGCGGCCAGTGCCAGTTGCTCTGCCCAAGCGCGGCGGTGGCTGCGCAGCAGGCCGTGCACGGCGCACAGCAGCCAGACGATGAAGAAGCTGCGAATCTCCATATCAGAGCGCTGCACAGCATCGGCTGGAATCAGGCGGTTGGCAAAAAAGTAAGCTGCCGTGGCAATCGACAGGCCCGCAATGGAGCCCACGTTGAGCACCTCTACCAGTCGGTGCAGGCGCGGTGTGCGACCCAGCTTGCGCCGCTCTGGCAGGCGCTTGACCACCCACAGCACCATGCCGGTGGCCGCCATCAGCGTACCCACTACACCCGACAGAAACAGCAGCCAGCGCAGCAGAGGCTCGGCAAAACGGCCCAGGTGTGCTGCGGTCAGCACGTTGTAGATGGCGGTGGGTGTCGAGACGGACTTGGCTGCAGGCGCTTCCATTTGAGTGCCCGTGATGCCGTCAAACACCATGCGTTCGCTGCCTCCCCGGTTGATGAGGCTGTTGCCGCCTTGAGAGCGCAGCTCAATGCGCGCGCGTGGCGTATTGGGCTGGTTCACCACGATCGCTCCCACACCGCGCTCGGGCCAGCGCTGCTGCGCAGCGGCCATCAGCGGGGCGATGGGGGTCATGGTCACGGCGTCTTCGGCTTGTGACTCAGTCTGCTCACCGCGTTTGCGGCGGGGTTGCTCGGCAGCGGCTGGGCGGTTGCCGCCGCGCATTTCGTTGAAGTAGGCGCGGGTATCGCCTTCATAGACGGCGCTGGCGCCCCAGGGCATCAGCATGATCATCAGCAGCAGCAAGCCGCTGAAGGTGATCATGATGTGAAAGGGCAAGGCCAGAATGGCTGTCATATTGTGGGAATCGAGCCATGAGCGCTGCTGCTTGCCGGAGCGAAACACAAAGAAGTCGGTAAAGATTTTCTTGTGTGTGATCACCCCGCTGATGATGGCCACCAGCATGAACATGGTGGCAATGCCCACAATCCAGCGCGCCCAGATGCGGGGCATGGCGTACAGCTCAAAGTGAAAGCGGTAGAGAAAGCTGCCGCCGCGCGTCTCACGCACAGGGATGGCTTCGCCCGTGGCCGCATCCAGCTCAGCGCGCTGGGTGCCTGCGCGGCCGGGTGCCGCATCCTTGGCGCGCCAGCTGGCTTGCACGGAAGGGTGGCGCTCGCCGGGCAGGTTCAGCGTCCAGGTGCTTGCGGCCGGCGCCAGCTGTTGCATGCCTGCTATGGCTTTTTCAGCGGTGCTGGCCGATGGCACGGACTGGTGCAGCTCGGGCTTCATCCAGACGTTGATTTCGTCGACAAAGTAGCTCAGCGTGCCGGTAAAGAAAACTGCATACAGCAGCCAGCCCAGCAGCAGGCCGGACCAGGTGTGCAGCCATGACATGGACTGGCGCAGTCCCTCGGGTTTGCCGTCGACTCTCATGGCTTCCACCCCAGCGCTGTGGCCAGACCGCCTAGCAGGGCGGCCAGTATCACCATGCCCACCCACAGTCGGCTGGCGCTGGGGGCACGAAATGCCCAGATGGCCGCGATGAAGTGCACCACAAAGGCCAGCATGGTGGCGGTCATCACGGCATCCAGACGGCTGGCGCCGGTGTGCATCAGTGCCAGACCGGCGCTGGCGCAAAACAGGGCCGACAGCGCATAGCCGCCAAAAATAGCCGCCAGCGCGCGTGAAGCAATGGCCCAGCGATAACGAGCGATGGAACGTGTCATGGACGGTGCCAGACCCAGTGAGTGATTGGTGGACATGGCGGTGTTCACCTTAGAAGCGGTAGGCCATCTTGACCCACAGGCGGCGGCCATCTTCGGCATACGAATAGGCCGAGCTGGTGTTGCGCGGGCGCACGTTGTTGGTGAGGTTGTAGGCCACGACATTGACGGTCAGGTCCTTGCGTGGCGACCAGGCCGTGCCAATATCCAGCGTGGCGACAGCGCCGACGGATTCTGTGACTGCGCCGCCTGAACCCCAGGCGATCAGGGCTTCCTTGCCGCGATAGGTCACGGTGGCAAAGGCCGAAAGGTTTTCACGCGCCTTCCAGTTCAGCGTGGCGCTGGCGGCGTGCTTGGGCACGGCCACCAGTGGCTGGCCATCCGCCATGGGGTAGCCAAAGCCCAGAATGTTCACGCCTGCGCTTTTGACCTTGGAGTCCGTCAGCGTGTAGTTGCCCGACAGCTTGAGCGCGGGGCTGAACTGGTAGCTGCCCGAAAGCTCCAGGCCGCGAATCTTGGCCTTGGTGATGTTGAAGTAGGTGCTGAAGACGCGGCCCGTGTATGGGTCATTGGGCACGGGAGTGCCGTCGGGTCTGACCAGCTGGCGTGAGCCGGTGTTGACGATTTTGTTGGTGTAGTCGGTATCAAAAATGGTGGCATTGCCGCGGAAGGCACCGCCCGCATCGTAGTAGGCTCCGATTTCGCGGTTCAGGCTTTCTTCGGGCTTGAGATCGGGGTTGCCCCAGGTCTGGGCGCCGCCACGCTGGGGCAGGCCGATATTGGGGTTGATCTGGGCAATGGTCGGGGACTGAAAGCCTTTGGCCACACCGCCTTTGAGGGTCCAGGCGCTGGTCAGGCTCCACACGCCATACAGGCGTGGCGTCCAGTGGCGGCCAAAGTATTCGTTGTCATCCAGGCGCAGGCCGCCGGTCAGGCTGAATTTTTCAGTAATGGCCCATTCGTCTTCGACAAACAGCGATTTTTCGGTAAACGATGCATCAATGCCCTGACCCAGGCCTTGCGGGTTGGAGTAGTAGCCATCGCTTTTGAGCTCATTGCGGCGTATCTGAAAGCCGGTCAGCAGCATGTGATTGCCCAGTGGCATGGTCAGTTTGCCGTCCAGCACCGTGTTCTTGGTCTTGGGCTTGGCGGTTTGCAACTCGCCTTCGCGCACCGCGCTTTCCTGCGACAGACTCAGGTCCGAGATGCCAAAGCCCCAGCGGCCCTTGTGGCTCAGCGCATAGTTTTCGCGGATGTATTCGTTCTGGTTACGGGTGGCTGTGGGTGCCAGCGTGCGGCCCGGAGTGGTCCAGAATTCCTGCCTGGAGCGACCGGCTTCCAGCATGAATTCGTGATTTTTATTGGGCGTGAACCATAGGCGCAGGTTGCCCGTCTGGCGGTTGGATTTGGCAAAGCCGTCCAGCACATCGTCTTCCTGGCGGCGCTTGTCTGAGCCCCAGAACTGCAGGCCCAGCGTGTCGGCGATCAGTGGGCCGGACAGGTAGAGGTCGGCCTGATTGGTGTCGCCCGCCTTGCCTGCATCCTGAAAAGTGTGCTCGCCCGACAGAGATCCATTCCAGCTCTTGGCGACCTTGCGCGTGACGATATTGATTACGCCGCCCATGGCTTCAGAACCGTACAGTGTGGACATGGGGCCACGCACCACTTCGATGCGCTCAATCGCCTCAATGGGGGGAATCCAGTTATTGCTCAGGCCTTCAGAGACACCGCCCTTGAGCGTGACGCCACCGGTGTTCTGGCGGCGACCGTCCACCATGATCAGCACATGGCTGGACTCCATGCCGCGAATCGAGATTTCGCCCTTGTCGCCGCCCATCACACCTACGCCGGGTACATTGCGCAGCGCATCGCTCAGCGAGCGGAATTGCTTGCTCTCCAGCTCCTCACGCGTGAGGATGGTGATGCTGGCAGGGGCGGTTCTGACCTCCTGCTCATACCCGGAGGCGGTCACCGTCACGGTTCCCAGCGCCACATCGCTGCTGCTTTCCGTGTTTTGGGCGTGGGCCAGAGTGGCGGCCAGTGGCAGAGCCAAAGCGATAGCGGTTTTAGCCAGAGTGGTGGACGGGTGTCCTAAGAACTGCTCTCTCATCAAATCCTCGAACTGAAATGTTATTTAAAATGCGTATTACTTTCATTTGTAATTGCGATTGCTGATCAACGTCTGACCGATGAAGCTGCTGATAGTTGAAGACCACCAAGAGTTGAGCGCGCTGCTATACCGTCACCTGGAGCGCATGGGCTTTGCGGTAGATACCGTCTCTACAGGGCGCAAGGCTTTGCATGCGCTAGCCATTGGCCAGTACGACGCGCTGGTGCTGGACCTGGGCTTGCCCGATATGGATGGCATGGAAGTGCTGGCCAGTTGTCGTCAGAGCGGCAAATACCTTCCCTGCATTGTGTTGACCGCACGGGATGCGCTGGATAGTCGCTTGGCAGGCCTCAATGGCGGGGCCGATGACTATGTGCTCAAGCCCTTCGAGATGTCCGAGCTGGAGGCCCGCTTGCGGGCCGTGCTGCGCAGGGCGCAAGGGATTCACCAGCAAAAGCTGAGTCTGGGCAATGTGGCGTTTGAGACCGAATCTCGCTTTGCCACCGTGAACGGAAAACAGGTCGATTTGCTGCGCCGCGAAGCCATGCTGCTGGAAGAAATGCTCAGAGTCTGGCCGCGCATTACCGTCAAAGAACGGCTGGAAGAGCATCTCTACGCCTCGCGCGAGAGCGTGACGCTGAATGCGGTGGAGGCCCTGGTGTCCCGTCTGCGCCGCAAGCTTCGAGATGGCGGTGCCAATGTGCAGATCGATACGGTGCGCGGCGTGGGCTATCGCATGGTGCTGCCCCAAGAGGCTCATGCCTGCGCGTAGCCTGGAGCTGCGCGTACTGCTGGGGTTGACGCTGGCTTTTGCAGCGGGCATGGGCGCATTGGCTTTGTCGCTTTATGACACCCGCGACCAGCTGCGTCGCGTGACCATGAACATTCAGGCGCGGGAAATCAGTGCGGCCTTCACCATGGGCAGTGACCCTGCGAGCCTGCCCAGGAGCTATGCGGGCGGCGAGCTTTCTTACACCTTGTATTCGCCTGAAGGCCAGGTACTTTGGTATTCGGACAATCTGCAAAGACCACGCCGTCTGCGCAAACCTGTGTCTGCAGAGCACCTGCCCTTGTTCAGTCTGCCGCTGCGCAGCGGCGAGGTCATCAATGTGGCAGCCCCGCTGGCCGATGGCGCAACCCTGATGGTGGCCAAGCGCGATGTGCTGGAGCGCCAGACCATCGGCCTGCTGCTGCGTGCCAAGTTGCACCAGAGTCTGGCCCTGCTGCTGCCCATCGGTCTGTTGGCGTTTGCACTGGTGTATGCGGTGATGCGCTGGACCTTGAAGCCTGTGCAGCAGGCCGCGCGTTTTGCGCAGCGAATCTCTTCAGACAACCCACAGCCTATTCCTACAGCCCATCTGCCCAGCGAAATGCAGCAGCTGGCGCAGGCTGCCAATCAGGCGCTGGACAAATTAGCCCATGCGTTAGCCCATGAAAAACAGTTGGTCGCCGATGCGGCCCATGAGCTGCGCACGCCACTCACGGTGCTGGATCTGCGTCTGCAGCAGGCACGCCTGGATCCCCAGCCAGACTGGCAGGCGATAGATACTGACATGGGGCATCTGCGTCAACTCACTGGGCAGCTCATGCTGCTGGCACGGCAGGAGCGAGGTATGGATGCGGCCGCAGATATGGCACGTGCCGCCACACCACTGTCACGCGTGATTCGCGAAACCGTAGCGTCGCTATTGCCGCTTCTGGAGGCCCAAGAGCGCCAGATTGAGGTGCACATTGAAGACGCGGTGCTAGCCAGAGGCGATGCCAGCCTGCTGCAAACCGCGATTCGCAATGTGCTGGAGAACGCGTTGTTTCATGGACAAGGCGCGATTCGCGTGGACATGACAGCGCAGGGCGACCACATTCTGGTGCGCGTAGCTGATGAAGGCCCGGCCATGAGCACCCAGCAGCGTGAGCAGATGTTTGAGCGCTTTCACAAAGGCGTGCAAAGCAGCCGGGGCGCGGGCCTGGGGCTGGCTATCACCAGGCAGATTTTGCGCAATGCGGGTGGCGACGCGAGGTTTCTCGAGGCGGATGGCTGCGTGCTGGAGATGCAGTTTCAGCGTTTCAAGAACAAGTGCTGATCGATCAATGTTGAGCCATTCATGAAAAAAGCCCCGGCTCTTGTGAGTCGGGGCTTTTTGTCGAGTTGATGGTTTATTTGGCCGCAGGCGCTGCACTCAGAGAGTCTTGCAAAGCCTTGGCCGGGTCGTCCGAGCCATAGCCTGCATCAGTCGCTGGTGCAGGCTGGGTGCCGTCTTCGGGAGCTGCAGAGCCTTCTTCGCCACCTTCTGGTGCGCCAAACGGGTTATCTGAACCGTAGCCGCCGCCAGCGTCGTTCAGCTGTTCCTGCATCTGGTCACCGACCTTTTGCATGTCGACGACGACCGGTTTGTCGAGCGCGCCCGTCACGATGCCTGGGAAGGCGATCAGCGTGCCCACCATCACCAGCTGGATCAGCACAAAGGGAATGGCTCCCTTGTAGATCTGCATGGTGGTCACGGGCTCGATGACCTTGTGCGTGACCTTGTCCACATACTGCTTATCGGGTGCAACGGAGCGTAGGAAGAACAGTGCAAAGCCGAATGGCGGGTGCATGAAGGAGGTCTGCATATTGACCGCAAGCAGCACGCCGAACCAGATCAGATCAATGCCCATCTTCTCGGCCACGGGGCCCAGCAGCGGCACCACGATGAACGACAGCTCAAAGTAGTCCAGGAAGAAGGCCAGGAAAAAGATCATGACGTTGACCACGATCAGGAAGCCTACTTGGCCGCCGGGCAGACCGGTGAGCAGGTGCTCAACCCACTTGGGGCCGTCAGCCGCCTGGAAGACCAGACTGAAGGTGGTGGCGCCAATCATGATGAACATCACAAAGCTGGCCAGCTTGGTGGTGGATGCCAGAGCCTGCTTGAGCAGAGTCATGTTCAGCCGCCCGCGTGCAAAGCCCATGATGAGCGCAGCCATCGCGCCCATGGCACCGCCTTCGGTAGGGGTCGCAATGCCCAGGAAGATGGTGCCCAGCACCAGGAAGATCAACAGCAGGGGGGGGATCAGCACAAAGGTCACGCGCTCGGCCAGCTTGGACAGCAGGCCCAGCTTGAACACGCGGTTCAGCGAAGCGATCACAAAGGCCATGAAGGTGCCGCCGCACATGGCGGAGACAATCTTTTCGTCTGTGGCAACGTCCAGCACTTCCTTGCCCTGCCACCAGGTGTGCAGGTCAGCCATGTGGTTGGCCAGGAAGATGGCGACGATGGTGGACAGACCCAGCACCACGACCAGCGAGGTGTAGCCGCCGTTGCCATTGGCTTCGCGGTAGATACGGGCTTCAGGCGGCAGTGCGGGAACCAGCTTGGGCTTGAACACGGCCAGGAACATGACCCACAGCACATACAGACCCATCAGCATGAAGCCGGGGATGAAGGCGCCCTTGTACATATCGCCCACGCTCTTGCCCAGCTGGTCGGCCATCAGAATCAGCACCAGCGATGGTGGAATGATCTGGGCCAGCGTGCCGGATGCGGCAATCACGCCCGCAGACAAGGGGCGGTCGTAGCCGTAGCGCAGCATGATGGGCAGCGAGATCAGGCCCATGGAGATCACCGAAGCGGCAACCACGCCGGTGGTGGCAGCCAGCAGCGCGCCCACAAAGATCACGGCCAGAGCCAGGCCGCCGCGGATAGGCCCAAAGACCTGACCGACGGTATCCAGCAAATCCTCTGCCATGCCCGAGCGTTCAAGAATCAGGCCCATCAAGGTAAAGAAGGGGACGGCCAGCAAGGTGTCGTTGGCCATGATGCCGATCAGGCGCTGGGGCAGCCAGGCCATTACGGACGAGGGAAAGACGCCCAGCTCGATGCCCAGAAAGCCGAAGGCCAGGCCCGCAGCACCCAGACTGAATGCCACGGGGAAGCCCAGCAGCAAGAAACAGATCAGCCCCGCAAACATGATGGGGGCGTAGTTGGTAGCGATAAATTCCATTAATGTCTCCCGCTACTTCTTATGCCTTGGCCTGAGCGGCCAGCGCCTCAGCCTGCTTGCGATCGGCTTCGGCACGCAGTGCTTCGGCCAGCTCTTCTTCGGCGCTCTTGTCCTGCAGCTTGCCCATGGGGTCGGGGCCGTTGCCAGTCAAAAATGCGATGCGCTTGATCAGCTCAGACCAGCCCTGCAGCATCAGCAAGGTGATACCGACGGGAATGGCTGCCCATACCGGCCAGCGAATCAGGCCACCTGGGTTGCCCGATACTTCGCCGGACTGGTACATCTGAATGGCCACGGGCGTGCTCAGCCAGAGGATGGTGATGCACAGCGGCGTCAGGAACAGGGCGAAGCCGATGATGTCGATCCAGACCTGCGTCTTTTTGGACAGGCGGGAGTTGATGACGTCGATACGCACATGCTCGCGGTGCAGCAGGGTGTAGCCGGCGGCAATCAGAAAGGACCAGGCAAACAGGTACCACTGCACTTCCAGGAAGGCGTTGGAGCTGGTGTCAAAGACCTTGCGAACGATGGCGTTGGCGGCGCTGATGAAGGTCGCGGCAAATATCAGCCAGATGGAATATTTGCCGACAAAGGCATTGAGCCTGTCTATGCCCTTTGACAGGGCGAGTAAAGCCTGCATGGTGTCTCCAAAAAGTAGGCTGTGTTGCGTCGCGCGGTTTGGAGCTGGTAAGCCTCAAGGGGCGATCTGTGTGTTCTAACCAAGGAAGAGATTCTACGGACGGCGGTATCAAGTTTTTTACAAATATCGTCCTGAATGTGGTGGCTGAGCGTCAGCGATTGCCTACTACTGGTTTGATAGCTGGTGACGCAATCCAATCAAGCACTAGAGCCTTGTTTTATTTGAATATTTGACAGGTTTCCTGAGTCTGTGAATCAGTGTGCGCCTGCTGTCATTCAGGGGCTTGGGGTGCAAGGGGTTAGGGGAAATCAGGAGAGGCTTGAACTGCGTCAGCTTGAGGTGCGGTACTGATTTTTCTACAGCCTTGAGGGCTGCGCGATTTTGCGAACAAGAGTCCTGCATCAACATGTGGGCCAACAAAAAAGGCCTCTGCCGTACGGGCAGAGGCCTTTGCGTCAAAGCCGTTTCGGCTTGCTGTTGCCTGATTACTGGGGCTGAGCGTGGAAGGCCTTGTTGGCAATCTTCCAGCCTTGCTCGGTCTTGAGCAGCAGGAAGTAGTCGGTGAAAGTCACGGCACCGTGATAGAGGGTGACCTTGGCCATGGCGGCGGTGCCCACGATGTCCAGCGAGTCGATCACGCGGCGGCGCGTGGCTTCATCAGCGGCGGGGGTGTTCTTGAAACGCTGGCAGTAGAAGTCCACATCCCAGGAGGTCAGCGGGCCTTCGCGTACGGACTCCAGGCGGGCCGTGGGCATGAAGGCAGCGCGCATATGCTCGGCGTTGTCTTCGGCGTGGCCGCGCATGTACAACTCCAGGGGGGCACGGACTGCGGCTTCTTCAGGGTGGTTGGTCAGGCGTTCGGTGGTCATATCGGTTTCTCCTTGGGGCCAGATTCGTGGCTGCCGCAGTGCGGGCGCACCCGTGGCAGTGTCAGCAGTCAAGCATGAGGCCTGAAATCCACGGCATTGGTTTGATGAAAGTCAGCACTGTTTTTTGCAGGGTGACACAGGTAAACCCAAGGTAAAGCGGCGGTAAATGCAGGCAAAGCCGGCGCTGCCTGACCGAAGGTTGAATTGCAAATAGATACCATTGGCGGCAATTCAGGCTCGAACTTCCTGCGCTCACACCATGCCCCGCACACCTTCTTTGACTCCAACCCCTCAATCTTCACAGCTGGGCAAAGCCAGTCCCGCCATTTTGGCCGCCGTCGTTCTGGCGCTGGCTGCATCGGGTGGGGGCTACTGGTGGTACAAGCAAAAACAAGGTGCAGGGCAGGATGCATCAGCGCAAACGGCTCCTAAATCAGGACCGGGTGGGCGCGGTGGCCGTATGGGGCCGGGTGGCCCAGGTGGTGCGGGGCAGTCCCAGCCCGTGTCGGTGGGGGTGGTGGAGCGACGTGATATGCGCGTGCTCATCAGCGCCATTGGCACCATGAATGCGCGGGCCACGGCCGTCGTGCGGGCCAAGGTCTCGGGCGAGCTGCTCAAGCTCCATTTCAAGGAAGGTGACGAGGTCAAGGCGGGTCAGTTGCTGGCCGAGATTGATCCGCGCAGCTTTACCGCAGCGCTGGCGCAGGTACAGGGTTCGCTGGCGCGTGATCAGGCGCAGCTCATGAATGCGCAGCTGGATTTGAAGCGCTACAAGGAGTTGCTGGCTCAGGACTCCATTGCCCGCCAGCAGGTCGATACACAAGAGGCGCTGGTGCGCCAGCTGCAAGGCACGGTGGCTGCAGACCAGGGCCAGGTCGATGCCGCCAAGCTGCAACTGAGCTATACCAAGATTACGGCGCCTATCTCGGGTCGACTGGGTTTGCGTCAGGCCGATCTGGGCAATGTGGTCAACCCCTCGGATACCAACGGACTGGTGACGATTTCGCAAGTGCGGCCGATTGATGCCGTCTTCTCCATCCCCGAAGCCCATGTCAGCACCCTGGCTCAGCAATTGAGCGCAGGCCAGCCCATGCCGGTGGAGCTGTGGGACCGCGAGCAAAAGCAGATTCTGGCCAAGGGCCTGCTCAATGCGCTGGACAACACCATTGACACGACCACCGGCACCGTCAAGGCCAAGGCCGCTTTTGACAATGCAGAGCGCAGGCTGTTTGCCAACCAGTTCGTCAACGTCAAGCTGCAGGTGCGTCAGCTCGATCAAGTGCTGGCCGTTCCGGCCAATGCCGTGCAGAACAACTATGTGTATCTGGTCAAGCCCGATAACACCGTCACCCAGCGCAAGATCACGGTGGGCGTGGCGGATGGTGACTTTGTCAGTGTGCGCGGCGAGCTGGAGCCTGGCGACAAGGTGGTGACCGACGGTATCGACCGCTTGCGCGAAGGTGCCCAGGTCACTGTGGTGGACTCTGAAAAAGTCAAAAAGGTCGATCAGGCCGTGCAGGACGCCGCTGGCCAGCCGCGCGGCATGCGCAATCTGACGCCTGAGCAGCGCGAAAAACTCTCCAAGATGACGCCGGATGAGCGCAAGGCCTTCTTCCAGAAGCTGCGCACCGAGCGCGGTGCCAGTGGCGCAAATTCGGGGCCTGGAGCAGCCCCCGCCGGTGAAGGCCGCAGCGGCGATCAGCCTCGTAAGTCTGAGGCACAGGACAAGACGGGGGCTGCAGAGCCAGCCAGGGCTCAACAAGCGCAGACGGAATCAGCAGCACCTGCGGCACAGCGTGCAGAAGGACGTGGAGAGCGCGGTGGTGAAGGGAGAGGCGAGGGACGAGGAGAAGGGCGGGGCGACCGTCCCCAGCTGACGCCCGAGCAGCGCGAGAAGCTGGATGCCATGTCGCCTGAAGAGCGCAAGGCCTTTTTCCAGAAAATGCGTGCCGAGCGTGAGGCCCATGGTGGAGCCAGTGCTAACGCAAATGGTGGCGCAAACAGCGCAGGCCGCTGAGCATAGGCAGAAGCTGCGGCCATCATGAATATCTCGCGCATCTTTATTCTTAGACCCATTGCCACCAGCTTGCTGATGGTCGCGGTGCTGATTGCGGGCATTCTTGCCTACCGACTGTTGCCCATCTCGGCCCTGCCCGAGGTGGACTACCCCACCATTCAGGTCACCACGCTGTATCCGGGTGCCAGTCCTGATGTGATGACCTCCAACGTCACGGCACCGCTTGAGCGGCAGTTTGGACAGATGCCGGGGCTGGACCAGATGTCGTCCACCAGCTCTGGTGGTGCATCGGTCATTAATCTGCGCTTCTCGCTGTCCATGTCCATGGACGTGGCCGAGCAGCAGGTGCAGGCCGCCATCAACGCCGGCAGCAATCTGCTGCCCAGCGACCTGCCCATGCCCCCGCTGTACAGCAAGGTCAACCCGGCCGATGCGCCGGTGCTGACGCTGGCCATCAGCTCGCCTTCGCAGCCCGTCATCAAGATCAATGACCTGGTGGAAAACCGGCTTGCGCCCAAGCTCTCGCAGGTCAAGGGCGTGGGTTTGGTGGCCATTGCCGGTGCGCGCCGCCCGGCGGTGCGCATTCAGGCCAACCCTGCCGCGCTGGCCAGCTTTGGCATGACGCTGGATGATGTGCGCTCTGCCATCTCCGCGGCCAACGTCAAGACCGCCAAGGGCAGTTTTGACGGCCCTAACCGCGCATCCACCATTGATGCCAACGACCAGATGCAGTCTGCGGCCGAGTATCGCAACCTCATCATCGCCTTCAAGAACGGCAACCCGGTGCGCCTGTCCGATGTGGCCCAGACCGTGGATGACGCTGAAAACACCCGCCTTGCCGCCTGGTCGGGCACGCCAGACACGGGTTCCAAATCGGCCGTGATTTTGAACATTCGCCGCCAGCCCGGTGCCAACGTGATCGACACCGTTGATGCCATCAAGGCTTTGCTGCCTCAGCTCAAGGAAACGCTGCCTGCATCCATTGATGTGCAGGTACTCACGGATCGCACCGTGACCATCCGCGCTTCGGTCGAAGACATGCAGTTTGAACTGGGCCTGGCCATTGCTCTGGTGGTGATGGTGATTTTCCTGTTCCTGCGCAGCGCTTCGGCCACGCTGATTCCTAGCGTGGCGGTGCCGTTGTCCCTGATCGGCACCTTCGGTGTCATGTATCTGGCTGGCTATTCCATCAACAACCTTACGCTGATGGCACTGACCATCTCCACCGGCTTTGTGGTGGACGATGCCATCGTGATGATCGAGAACATCGCCCGCTATGTGGAAAAGGGCGAGCCGCCCATGCAGGCTGCGCTCAAGGGTGCCAAGCAGATCGGCTTCACCATCATCTCGCTGACCATCTCTCTGGTTGCGGTGCTGATCCCATTGCTGTTCATGGGCGATGTGGTGGGGCGTCTGTTCCACGAATTTGCCATCACCATGACGGTGGCGATTCTGATCTCTGCCGTGGTCTCGCTCACGCTCACGCCCATGCTGTGCGCGCGCTTGCTGCGCCATAAGCCTGAGCAGACCGCAGAATCCAAAGGCATAGGCGCTGCCGTGGCCCGTTTCTTTGACAAGGTGATTGCCGAATACGGTCGCATGCTGACCTGGGTACTGGACCACAGCAAGCTGACCTGGTTGGTGTTCCTGGCCACGCTGGCCGTGACGGTGTTGCTGTATTTCGTCGTGCCCAAGGGCTTTTTTCCCGAGCAGGACACGGGCACGATTGCCGCGACCACCGAGGCTGATCAGTCCATCTCTTTCGCCGCCATGGCCGAGCGCCAGCAGGCGCTGGCCGAGCAGTTGCTCAAAGACCCGGCTGTGGCTTCCATTTCGTCCTTTATCGGCGTGGATGGCACCAACACCACGCTCAACACTGGCCGCATTCAGATCGACCTCAAGCCCCATAGTCAGCGCGATACTTTGCCCGTAGTGCTCCATCGCCTAGCCGAAGATGCGCAGCATGTGCCAGGCATTCGCCTTTACGCACAGCCCGTGCAGGACCTGACGATTGAAGACCGGCAAGCACGCACCCAGTACCAGTTGCTGCTGTCCTCGCCCGACATGGCGCAGCTGACGGCCAGCACCAAGGCGCTGGTTGATAAGCTGCAGCAACTGCCCGAGCTGCTGGATGTGAGCAGCGATCTGCAGAACCAGGGGCGTCAGGCCTATGTGCAGATTGACCGCGCGCAGGCCAGCCGTCTGGGTGTGACGGTGGCATCGGTGGATTCGGCGCTCTACAACGCATTTGGACAGCGGCTGATCTCCACCATCTTCACCCAGTCCAACCAGTACCGTGTGGTGTTGGAGGTTGCACCGCAGTTCAAGGTGGGCCCTGAGGCATTGCAGACCATTTATGCAGCATCTTCCTCCGGCGCGCCTGTGCCGCTGTCGTCGATTGCCACGGTGAGCGAGCGCCCCATGGCGCTGGCCGTCAACCACGTGGGCCAGTTACCTGCGGCCACCATCTCCTTTAACACCGCGCAAGGCGTGTCGCTGGGCCATGCGGTGGATGCGTCCAAGCAAGTCATTCAGACCCTGCGTGATGAAGGGCAGATTCCGCTGTCGGTGGATGCGCAGTTCCAGGGCGCTGCACTGGCGTTCCAGGCGTCGTTGTCCAACACCCTGCTCTTGGTGCTGGCGGCGGTGATCACCATGTATATCGTGCTGGGCGTGCTCTATGAAAGTACGATTCACCCGATCACGATTCTCTCGACCCTGCCATCGGCTGGCGTTGGTGCTCTGCTGGCTTTGCTGGTTGCGGGGCTGGATCTGGACATCATTGCCATCATTGGCATCATCTTGCTGATTGGTATCGTCAAGAAGAACGCGATCATGATGATTGACTTCGCGCTGGATGCCCAGCGTGAAGAGGGCATGAATGCGCGCGATGCCATCTATCAGGCCTGCCTGCTGCGCTTTCGACCCATCATCATGACCACGCTGGCCGCCTTGCTGAGTGCGCTGCCCATGATGCTGGGCTCTGGCGTGGGCAGCGAGCTGCGCCAACCGCTGGGCGTAACTTTGGTGGGCGGTCTGCTGGTCAGCCAGTTGCTGACGCTGTTCACCACGCCTGTTATCTATCTGACCTTTGAGCGCTGGGCCGAGAACTGGCGCACCAAGCGCGGCCTGTCTGCCGTCAAGCATCTGCCGCATTCCGAAGCGGAAGTCATGGGTGAGCAGGGTGGAACCAAGCCATGAGCATTTCCACGCCTTTCATCTTTCGTCCCATCGCCACCATCTTGCTGACCATAGGCATGGCGCTGGTGGGCGGCGTGGCCTACTTTCTGCTGCCCGTGGCGCCGCTGCCGCAGGTGGACTATCCGACGATCTCCGTAACCGCCAGCTTGCCTGGTGCAGCCCCTGACACCATGGCGGCCACCGTGGCCACCCCGTTGGAGCGGGCACTGGGCGCGATTGCGGGCGTCAACGAGATGACGTCCAGCTCCAGCATGGGCAGCACGCGCATTACGCTGCAGTTTGACCTGACGCGCACGGTCGATAGCGCGGCCCATGATGTCCAGGCCGCCATCAACGCGGCGCGCACCCTGCTGCCCTCCGGCATGCCTGGCAACCCGACCTACCGCAAGGTGAACCCGGCAGATGCGCCCATCATGATTCTGGCGCTGACGTCTGAATCGCTGACCCGTGGCCAGATGTATGACGCGGCCAGCACGGTGCTGGCGCAGAAGCTGGCGCAAGTGGATGGCGTGGGGCAGGCCTCGATCAACGGCGGTGCCTTGCCCGCTGTGCGTGTGGAGCTGGACCCGGTGCGGCTGGCCGCCAACGGTGTGTCGCTCGATTCCGTACGCACGGCCATCACCGCCACCAACGCCAACCGCCCGCTGGGTGCAGTAGAGCGTGAAGACCATTACTGGCAAGTTGCCACCAACGACCAGGCACGCACTGCCGCTGAATATGCCCCGCTGGTGCTGCGCTGGAACAACGGCAACGCCGTGCGCCTGTCCGATGTGGCAGACGTGACCGACTCTGTGCAGGATGTGCGCAACTACGGCGTGATGAACGGCAAGCCTGCGGTGTTGCTGCAAGTCTTCAAACAACCCGATGCGAATATTTTGCAGTCCGTGGACAAGGTGCGTGCCATGCTGCCGCAGCTCCGGGCCTCCATCAATCCAGCCATTGATGTGACCGTGATCTCGGACCGCACGCCCACGCTGCGTGCGTCGGTCAAAGAAGTGCAGAACGCGCTGCTGATTTCGATAGCGCTGGTCATCATGGTGGTGTTCGTCTTTCTGCGCCGCCTGCGTGCCACGCTGATTCCGGCGGTGGCCGTGCCCGCATCGCTGATGGGTACCTTCGGCATCATGTACCTGTGTGGCTATACGCTGGACAACCTCTCGCTGATGGCACTCACAGTGGCCGCAGGCTTTGTGGTGGATGACGCCATCGTGGTGCTTGAAAACGTCATGCGCCACATGGAGCGCGGCAAGAGCGCCATGCAGGCGGCCATTGAAGGTGCCCGCGAGATTGGCTTTACCGTGGTCTCCATGAGCCTGTCCCTGATCGCCGTGTTTGTGCCGATTTTGTTCATGGCCGGTGTGGTGGGCCGGTTCTTCCGTGAGTTTGCCGTGGTCATGTCGGCGGCCATTCTGGTGTCCATGATCATCTCGCTGACCACCACTCCCATGATGTGTGCCGCTCTGCTGCGCACGCCCGCCGAAGAAGAGCGCCGCCGCGCCGAGCGGGCCAAGCGTCCGTTCTCGCGCCGGTGGGATGCCTTCTGGCTGCGTGTCTCCCAGGCCATGGATCGTTTCGAGAAAAGACTGACCGCGCTGTACCGCAGGTCTTTGGCATGGGGCCTGCGCCACCAGCCGGTGGTGATGGCGGCTCTGGTCGCGGTCATCGGTCTCAATGTCTATCTCTACACGGCCATTGAAAAAGGCTTTATGCCCAGCGAGGACACAGGCCGCGTCATGGGCTTTATCCGTGCTGACCAGTCCACATCCTTTCAGGCGATGGAGCGCCGTATCAAGCGCTTTCTGGATGTCGTGCAACAGGACCCGGCGGTGGAATATGTGACCGGCTTTACCGGTGGTGGCCAGGCCAACTCGGGCAATATGTTCATGTCGCTCAAGCCCATGGCTGAGCGCAAAGTGTCGAGCGATGAAGTCATCAACCGCCTGCGTGAAAAGCTCAAGAACGAGCCTGGTGCGCGCCTGTTCATGATGACTCAGAGCGATGTGCGCATTGGTGGACGTCAGAGCATGTCGTCGTACCAGTACACACTACAGGCCGATGACACGGCCGAGCTGCGCCTGTGGGAGCCGCGCATTCGCCAGGTGCTTTCCACCTTGCCAGAGCTGGCCGATGTGAACAGCGATGTCCAGGATAACGGCGTGCAGACCAAGCTGGTCATTGACCGCGATCAGGCCACGCGACTGGGGCTGACGGTTTCGCAGATCGACAACACCCTGAACGATGCCTTTGGTCAGCGTCAGGTGGGAGTGATCTACAACCCGCTCAACCAGTACCGGGTGGTGATGACGGCCTCATCCCAGTATCTGCAGAGCCCGGAATCGTTGCGCGGCTTCTTCTTCGTCAACAGTGCGGGCCAGCAGATTCCGCTGACGGCGTTTGCCAAGATCACCACATCGACCACGCCGCTGTCCGTGCAGCACCAGAGCGGCACGCCTGCCAGCACCGTGAGCTACAACCTCGCACCGAATATGTCCCTGTCGCAGGCCAACGATGCGATTCGCAATGCCATGGTGGAGCTGGGCGTGCCCGTGTCCATTCGCGGCAGTTTCAGCGGCTCGGCCGGTGCCTTCCAGCAGGCGCTGGCGGGTCAGCCTTTGTTGATTCTGGCGGCCATCATCACCATTTATCTGGTGCTGGGCATCCTCTATGAAAACCTGGTGCACCCGCTGACGATTCTGTCCACGCTGCCGTCCGCCGGCGTGGGTGCGCTGCTGGCGCTGATGTTGTTCAAGACCGAGTTCTCGCTGATTGCCTTCATCGGCGTGATCTTGTTGATAGGGCTGGTCAAGAAGAACGCCATCATGATGATTGACTTTGCGCTGGAGCGAGAAAAGGGCGGACATGCCAGCGCTGCGCAGGCCATATATCGCGCCTGCAATCTGCGTCTGCGCCCCATTTTGATGACCACCATGGCCGCTTTGTTTGGCGCGCTGCCGCTGGCGTTGGGTCGTGGCGATGGTGCGGAGCTGCGCCAGCCGCTGGGCATTGCAATTGTGGGGGGGCTGCTGCTAAGTCAGTTGCTCACGCTCTACACCACGCCCGTGGTCTATGTGTTGCTGGACCGTGCACGCAATCGCGTCATGCGCCTGTGGTCGCGTGCTCCCAAGGCACCGCACAAAGCAGTTGTCGCGGCCCTGGCCGAGGTGAAGTGAGATGAATATGTCCACCCAGTTTTTGAATCAAATCGGCCTTGAGCCCAATCAGGTAAAGCGCAAGCAGCTCACTTTTATGAAGAAAAAATCTACGGCGCTGCCTTGTTTTTTGCCTCGTGTCTTTCCCCGTCTATTGCCTATCGTTGCGGCTGTCATGCTGGCGGCATGCTCCACCCAGCCCGCTTATGAAGTCCCCAAGCTGGATGTTCCCGCCCAGTTCAAGGAAGCCACGCCGCAGGCGGCCCAGTTTGGCGTGTGGCAACCCGCGCAGACCGTGGCAGGTAGCCCCGTCGTCACCGTGCCTGACCAGTGGTGGACGGTGTATGGCGATGCGGTGCTCAACCAACTGCAAGACGCCGCCGCCGCAGGCAACCCCAGCGTGGAGCAGGCCGTGGCCCGCCTGCGCTCGGCGCAAGCCGCAGTCGCCAGCAGCCGGGCTGCGCAGCTGCCCACGCTCAGCACCACGGGCAGCGGCTCGCGTGCGCTGACGGGCGGCGGCACCTACAGCAACACCAATGGCGATAACGTGGCGCGCAGCGGCAGCATTAACAACAATTTCTCACTGGGCCTGAGCGCCAGCTGGGAGCTGGACTTGTGGGGCAAGTTGTCGAGCGGGGTAGACGCCAGCCGTGCCTCCGCCCAGGCCAGTGCGGATGATCTGGCGGCGGCCCGCCTGTCGGCTCAGGCATCGGTGGCGCAGACCTATTTCTCGCTGCGTGCCGCCGAGTCGCAGATGAAGTTCCTGCAAGAGAGTCTGGATGCCTATGCGCAAAGCCTGAAGCTGACGCAGAACCGTTACCAGTCGGGCGTGGTGTCGTCTGCCGATGTGGCGCAGGCCCAGTCGCAGTACAAGAGCACGCAGGCCAGCTTGCTGGATGCGCAGATTACCCGCGCACAATTCGAGCACGCGCTGGCTGCCTTGCTGGGCAAGGCTCCGGCGCAGTTCAGCCTTCCGGTGACGGCGGTGCTGCCCACGCCGCCCGTGGTGCCTGAAATGCTGGCATCGACCCTGCTGGAGCGCCGCCCCGACATTGCGGCGGCAGAGCGCCGTGTGGCCATGGCCAATGCACAGATTGGTGTGGCGCGTGCGGCGTACTTCCCTTCACTCACCTTGTCCGCATCGGGAGGTTATCGCAATTCCATCCTCTCTGATTTGCTCAATGCGCCCAATCTGTTCTGGTCGCTGGGCCCGGCGCTGGCCATGAGCATTTTTGATGGCGGTGCGCGTTCGGCGGCGGTGGAGTCTGCCCGCGCCACGCTGGACCTGAATGCCGCCACCTACAAGCAGACCGTGCTGACGGCGCTGCAGGAGGTGGAAGATAACCTGGTCGCGGCCGTCAATCTGGCACAGGAAGAGCAGGTGCAGACCGAAGCGCTGGTGGCGGCGCAGAAGTCGCTCACTGTGGCCAACAACCAGTACAAGGCCGGCATCGTGGCCTATCTGAATGTGCTGACGGCTCAGACTTCGGTGCTGAGCGCGCAAAACACGCTCAACAACGTCAAAAACCGCAGACTGACGGCAGTGAATACCTTGCTCAAGAATGTGGCTGGCCGCTGGGAACCACTGAACGCCCCAGCACGTAAAGACTGAGAAAGAGTGAGTTCGCTGTACAGGCTTGCGCTCTGGGTTACAACTAGCCCTGTTTTGTTGTGAAGATCACGCCATGAGCATTGCTGTTTTTTACCTGCGTAATTCCGAACCCGAGGGCCAGACGCCTGCCTGGCAGTCGCAATGCCAGGCATTTTCCGATGCGCAGATGGGCGAGGCGCTGGCGCTGTGCCAGCTGTTGCGCAAAGACCAGAGCAACGCCCATGTCGTTATCTCGTCAGAGCTGCGCGACATGGTCGGCCTGGTGGGCGTTTCTGCCGTGGAAGACGGAAAGACACCCGATGGTTTTGACTATCAGTGGAGCAAGGCGGGCCGTGCCGGTGCCAGCCGCAAGAATGCCACTGCCGCGCCCAAGCGCAAGCAGGACATGGATAACTGAAGGGCGACGGTTTCTGGTCCGTTAGTACGTCACTGCGTCACGGCATCACTAACTCAGTTAAGCGGCCTGAATTTTGCCCAGATAGCTTGCCAGCAGTTGCATGCTGCTGCTCCAGCCGACCGTCATACCGGCGTGCGAGCTGTTGAAGACCGCTTCTTCTATCTGCTCGGCATTGAGGGCCCGCCATTCGAGGTGAATGCGTGTGCCTTCAGACTCTTGAACCAGTGTGGTGGTGGATAAGGTGTACAGCGGCCATTGCGCCGCCATGGGGTGACGCGTGACGCCACCAGCGGCATCGCTGAACTGCACGACGGCGACGATGCGCTCAGGCGCTTTCAGTTCTCGGAACGTCCACTTCCCCCACATGACAGGTGCCAGTGGCATGGCCTCGGCGCGCAGGGCGTAGTGAAAGCTGCCGCCTTCGCGGGCATCCACCCCGCATTGCGTCATCACCATGCCGGGCGGGCGCATCCAGTGGCTCAGGTGCTCTGCCTCGGTAAAGGCGGCGTACACCAGCTCGCGCGGAGCATTCACGAATTGCTCGAACACAAATGGTGCAGAGAGTCGATCAGTCATGGGGAACCCCTTTGAAAAGTCACTTCAGGCGGCCTCATTTTGCATGGGGTGGTCATGACTTTCCAGTGGGTCTCATTCCCCGCTATCAATCCTTATTTATCAATCCTCGATATCGAATCGTTCACGCAGCGCATCACCAAAATGTGCAGAGCCGGACAGCGAGAGATTGACTGTGGTGCGGCCCGTGGCCGAGACCTGTAGCGTCAGCTTGCCTTCGGTCTTGTCAAAGCGGGTGCCCAAAGGTTCGCCATCATCGTCCTGGGCCTGCAGGTCATAGTCCCAGTCAAAACCTTCTTCCACCGCGCCCTGGCGGCCGGGAAATTTCTGGCTGGCCCAGCGCAGCACGGCTTCGATTTCGGCGGCCAGCGCAGGCACGCGCTCGGCTTTGACACTGGCCATGGCATCCCATGTACCGGTGCCTTCTTCATCTTCGCTGTAGTCGAATTCCAAATAGTCCAGAGCCATGGCATATTGCGCGCTATTGAGGGGGACGCCATTGTGCCTGCGCCTTGTCTGCCGCAGGTGCGTAGGTGTTTTGGATGAAATCAGCCGTAAACCTATACTTATAAAGCGTTGCTAGCTATGAATTCTGAGACGGATGAGTGCGGTGAGACTCTTTGCATGGTGCAGGCCCTGCAAGTCAGTTTCGGCTATCCCGGCCGCGCGGTGGCGAATCAGGCCTCGCATTGCTGGCCCCCAGGCTTGTGCCTGATGCAAGGCGATGAGGGCGCGGGCAAGACCAGCTGGCTCAAAGCGCTGGCCGGGCAGCTGCATCTGGGCAGTGGCGTGTTGCACTACCCGTTTTCAGAAGATGCAAGCTTGCCCGCCACAGCCTGCTTCTGGCAGGACCCGCGCCAGCCCCTTGATGAGGAGCTCAGTCATATGCCGGCCAGTAGCTGGGTGGCTTTGCAGCGCAGCAATTACCCGCACTGGTCCGCTGCGCAGTTTGAGCAGCATGTTCAGGGTTTCGGGCTGACACCGCATTTGAACAAGCCGTTGCTGGCGCTGTCATCAGGCACGCAGCGCAAGCTGTGGATGGCGGCAGGCTGGGCCAGTGGTGCAGAGCTGGTGCTGATCGATGAGCCCCTGGCGGCGCTGGACAAGCCTTCAGAGCGCTATGTACAGCAGGCCTTGGCCGCCATGGCGGCCAAGCTCAAAGACGCTAAGCGCCCGCGCAGTGTCATCGTGGCGCACTGGGATGCCATGCATGGCGTGGACTGGGATGATGTGATGGAGTTGCCGAATTAGGCGCTACATCGCCTTGAAGCGCGTGGCATAGAGGCGGCTGACCGCCAGCTTTTCGCTGCGCCCCCGCAGTTGCAGCCACAGGCGTCCGGCCTCATCGCGCTGGGCGCTGGCAATGGCGTCGGTGCGCACCACGGTGCCGCGGTGAATTTGCCAGAACTGCTGGGCATCTAGCTGGGGCTGCAGATCCTTGAGCGGGGTACGCAGCAGATATTCCTGCTGCGGCGTCAGCACGCGCAGGTATTTGTCGGCAGCCTCCAGATACACGATGTCCTGCACCCGCACCATATGAATCTGCGCGCCCACGCTGGCCTGAATGATTTGCAGTGGTGCGGCTGCGCTGGTCTGCATGCGCTGCTGCAAGGCCAGTAACTGTTCCAGTGTTTGCTCCAGTGTCTGGGGCTGAGGTGCTTCCTGCGCCGACTGGCGCTGCTGCCACCAGTGCTGCAAGCGCTGCACGCTCTGTGCCAGCCGCAGGGGCTGCACGGGCTTGAGCACGTAGTCCATGGCGCAGGCCTCAAACGCGGCCAGTGCGTACTGGTCGTAAGCGGTGACAAAGATGATGGCGGGCAGTGGCCTGTCTTCGGGCCATGAATCGGCAATCTCTGCGGCAGCCTCCAGTCCGCTCTGGCCCGGCATGCGGATATCGAGAAACAGCACATCGGGCAATAACTGCAGCGCCTGCGCCGCTGCGCTGATACCGTCGCCAGCGACAGCCTGAATCTGCAGCGCAGGCCATTGCGTGCTCAGCATGTGTACAAGCGCCTGTGCCAGCAGGGGCTCGTCCTCGGCAATCAGGGCGCGTGGGTGGATGTGGCTCATGGCTCGATTTTGAAAGGAAATATCAGGCTGGCGCTTGTCCCGCCTGCGCTGGCAGCTATTAATTTAAAAGTGGCTTGATCGCCATAGCCGGTGGCCAGCCGTTCGCGGATTTGCTGCAGGCCAAAGCCGCTGCCGGTATTGCTGGTGCTATTGCTGGCAGGGTGCGGGAATGCAGGCAGGCCGCAGCCGTTGTCAACCACCGTCAGCTCCAGCCGCCCGTCATCCCGCAGCGCTGCCGCCACATGGATGTGGCCCCCCGCCAGCTGTGGCTCCAGCCCGTGGCGAATGCTGTTTTCTACCAGTGGCTGCAGCAGCAAGGTCGGTACGTGCGCATCTCGCAGCTCGGCAGGCAAATTCAGTCTATAGCTCAGACGTGCGCCCATGCGCACTTGCATGAGCGCCAGATAGTCGCCCAGCAGCGAAAACTCGGCCTGCAGGCTGTGCGTGCCGTTGCGCGAGCCTGCCAGCGTGGCCCGCAGATAGGCAATCAGATGGTCCAGCATCTGCTCGGCACGCGGGGCATCGCTGGCGATCAGCACGCGCAGGTTGGCCAGGGTATTGAACAACATATGGGGCTCAAGCTGTGCCTGCAGCTGGCTCAGCCTGGCCTCTGCCGCCTGACGCTGGGCCTGTTCGGCCTTGACCTGAAGATGGCGCGCCTTGCCGACCACGTAGAAGCCCCAGGACATGGCAATGCTGGTGCCGATGGTGATGAGCACGGGCAGCCATAGCGATGGCTGGGCTGCAGCCTGAAGCTCCGGGTGCCGCTGCTGTACATAAAATCTTCCCAGTGAACTGCCCAGAACCAGGCCCAGCAGAATGCCCAGCGGTACCAGGGCCAGTCCTTTGAGGCCGCGCGGCCAGGCAATCGCGTCGGACTCGCGCCAGCGGAGTCTGGCCAGGTCAATCGTCAGCCAGCTGATCAGACCAATTGCCGCAGAGTAGGCCAGGTTGACATCCCACAGACCTTGGCCCAGTGCGGTCAGGGCTCCGGCAATCAGCAGACAGGCGGTCACGGTGATGGCTCCGTGGCGTAGCAAGGCGGGTAGAAAAGCGAGCTGCATGGAAGCCATCGTAGGTGAGGGCAGTGCCCGCGCCTAGTTTTTCTCGCGCCGCTGCAGGGATTGCAGTTCGCGCTCTACCAGGCGGCCGAAGAGAGGGCTTGCCGGTGCTGTCAGGCAGACCACGCAGCCATGTATTAGCAGTCCAAGACCCCAGCCCAGGGCCGGGTAGATGGCCCAGTGGCGGCCCTGGCTCAGGGCCAGACTCATCAGACCCAGATTGACCAGCACATAGACTGCGGCGTGCAGATACCAGCCCAGCTTCATGCCTGCGCGGCGGCGGGCCTGCTGCTGCAGGGCGTTGTATGAAATGGGGTTCATGTATTACTCCTTGAAAGGTTCAGGTCACACCAATTTTTGCCAGAGAAGGTCGCCCAGCAGGCGTCCGGGCACCAAGGTGAAAAGTCCCGCGACAACACAGCTGCCGATGTAGAGCTTGCGCATGATGCTGCGGTGCTTGTCTATGCGCCGGTGCGCCAGATGCCAGAAAGAGAGCCCCAGCCCGCCCAGCGTGACGGGCACCAGCAGATGAATGGGCGTGAAGCCCGACCAGTTGGGCAGGCTGAAGTTGCGTATGAACAAGGCCGAGATGGCCGTACCCAGCATCAGCAGAACAAAGGCGTAGCCGGCAATGCGATGCAGCAGAGGGCGCGGGCTGCCGCTGCGGCGCGCCCAGAGGGTGAGGGCTCCGACGCTGGTGGCAGCGATGGCTGAACTCATATGGAAAGCGATCAATGGCGTCAGTTGCATGGTTCTCTCCTGCGATGAGCAGGACTGTGCGCGCCGGAGATGGCGCCGGCCAGCGCTTTGCGACGAAACGGCAAAATCCGGGAGCCAGTTGCATCGGGGCGAGGTCGGGTGTAGCGCTTGTTTGTGCGCGCACACATAGCACGGAGCGACCGCAGGGTTATCGATCCAGACTGGATTCCGTTGAAAGATCAGGGTGTTTGCTGCTGCAGAAATGATTGAACTTTAGAATCTAATGATTCTGAAAATCATTCTCAATAGCATTAAAAAATGTTCCCTGTTCGTCGAATTTCCCTGGCTGCCATTGTTCTGTGCAGCCCTCAGCTTCTTTGGGCCCAGACCGCCAGCTCTGCCCAGGTGCCCGAACCAGAAACCGCTCTGCAGACCGTGACCGTGGAAGCCAGTGCAGATGCATCGGCGCAGGGTCTGGCCAAGCCTTTTGCGGGCGGGCAGGTGGCCACCGGAGCGCGCAACGGCATTCTGGGAACCCGGGACTGGAAGAACTCCTCGTTTTCGTCCACGGCCTATACCAGTCAGCTGATTGAGGACACGCAGTCCAAAAGCGTGGGCGATGTGCTCTTGAGCGATCCGTCGGTGCGCCAGGCGCGCGGCTTTGGCAACTTCCAGGAGCTGTACATGCTGCGCGGCATGCCCGTGTACTCCGACGATATTGCCTATAACGGGCTATACGGGCTGCTACCGCGCCAGTATGTGGCCTCAGAATTTTTCGAGCGGGTGGAAGTGCTGCGCGGTGCCAATGCTTTTCTTAACGGTGCCGCTCCCGGCGGCAGCGGCGTGGGGGGCGTGATCAGCCTGCTGCCCAAGCGCGCTGGCAACGATGCACTCACCCAGGTCAGCACGGGCATACAAACCGGTGGTCAGGCCTATGCTTCGGCCGATGTGTCGCGTCGCTTCGGCCCGGACCAGAGCACGGGCGTTCGCCTGAATGCCGTGCGACGCGATGGCGGCACCGGCATCAAGGACGAGGACCGCAGTTTGACAGCGCTGGGCGTGGGCCTTGACTGGCGCAGCCGCGATGTGCGTCTGTCGGCCGATGTGGGCTATCAGCGCAACAGCTATCGTGGTGGGCGTCCCAGCGTGACGCCTTCGGATTTCATTCCTGCGGTGCCGGACAACAAGACCAACTACGCTCAAAGCTGGACGCGCTCCACGGAGCGTGATCTGTTTGCCACCATGCGCGGCGAGTGGGATCTCAATGCCACCACCACAGCCTGGGCTGCGGGCGGCCTGCGCCGCAGCAAGGAAGACAATATCAACAGCGGCGTGACCGTGCTCAACGCCAATGGCGACACCACGGGAACGCGCTTCGACAACGTGCGCAAGGACCGCGTCGGCACGGCCGAGGCCGGCATCCGCACCCGGCTGCAGACGGGCAGCGTCGGTCATGAGCTGGTGGCTTCGGCAAGCACCTATTCAGCGACGGAAAGCGGTGCCTGGGCCATGGCTTCGGGGTTGCGCAACAACCTCTACAACCCTTATGCCAGCGTGATGCCTGAGAACACATTCTTTGGCGGCTCCATGGCCAACCCCTATAAGGTGGGTGAGACCCGCTTCGACAGCCTGGCCTTGAGCGACACGCTGTCGATGTATGACGATCGCCTGCAAGTGACACTGGGGCTGCGCCGTCAGCGCATAGACCAGACCAGCTACGACTACAACAGCGGCTTGCAGACTGACAGTTACAAGAAGTCCGCCACCACACCGGCACTGGGCGCGGTGTTCAAGGTCACCGACGATGTGTCCGTCTACGCTAACTACATCGAGGCGCTGACCAAGGGTGCTGTGGCACCGGCCACGGCCAATAGCCTGCCCGTGCTCAACGCCGGTCAGGTGTTCTCGCCCTACAAGTCCAAGCAGAAAGAGCTGGGCGTCAAATGGCAGCGCGGCACCATGGGGGCGACCGCGGCGCTGTACACCACCGATGTGCCCAGCAGCTATGTCGTCAATCAGATGTATGGTCAGTACGGCAAGCAGCGCAACCAGGGCATGGAATTCACCGTCTTTGGCGAAGCCGCCAAGGGGCTGCGCGTTCTGGGCGGTCTGACGCTGACCCAGGCCAAGATCAAGCAGGCAGCCGATGCCTCTCAGGTCGACCGCTATGCCATCGGCGTGCCCAAGACTCAAGCCACGCTGGGCGTGGACTGGGATGTGCCCGGAGTGTCCGGTCTGGCGCTCAATGCGCGTGTGACGCATACCTCCAGCCAGTACGCCAATGCGGCCAACAGCATGAAAGTAGCCGGTTGGACGCGCACCGACATCGGCGCCCGCTATCTGGTTGATCTGGGCAACGACCGTATGCTGACGTTACGCGCCCGTCTGGACAATGTGTTCGACAAGAACTACTGGGCGTCGGTGGGCGGCTATCCAGGGGCCAACTATCTGGTGCAATCGGCTCCGCGCACCCTGTCGGTGAGCGCTACGGTCAACTTTTGAGGTTGAACGGATATATGCGCGCTCTCTGGACCGTGGTTCACCGCTGGGTGGGTCTGTTTCTCGCGGCTTTCCTGGTCATGGCCGGCCTCACGGGAGCGGTGCTCTCGTGGGATCATGAAATCGATGACTGGCTGAACGCTGACATGCTGCACACGCCGGGGCGTGGCCCGCTGCAGACGCCGCTGCAGCTGGCGCAAACCGTGCAGGCGGCCGATCCACGCGTCGAAATTTCCTATATGACTCTGGGCCTGCGCGAGGGGGAGGCGGCTTCCTTTCTGGTTCGCCCGCTGCTGGATCAGGCTACTGGCAAGCCCCATGCGCTGAGCTACAATACGGTGTTCGTGGACCCGGTAACGGGTGTCATCACCGGTAACCGGGACTCCAAGAGTCTGGCCCTGAGCTGGCGCAACCTCATGCCCTGGCTGCGTCACCTGCATGAAAGCCTGCTGAGCCCCACGTTTGCGGGCAGCGATCGCTGGGGCTACTGGTTCATGGGCGGCCTCGCGCTGCTGTGGCTGGCCGACAGTTTCTGGGCGCTGGTGTTGACCTTGCCTGCGAAGCGCAAGCCTGCCTCGGCCAAAGTACAAGGTGATTCCGGGAAATCCTGGTGGTCACGCTGGATGCCGGCCTGGCGTCTGCGCTGGGGCGCTGGTGCCTACAAGCTCAACTTTGACCTGCATCGTGCGGGCGGGCTCTGGATCTGGGGCGTGATCGTTGTGGTGGCCTTTACCTCGTTCTCGATCAATCTCTACCGCGAGGTGTTCTACCCCGTGATGAGCAAGGTCTCGACCACCACGCCGGGCCCGTACGAGACGCTCAAGCCGGCGCCCTTCGGCAGCTATATCGAGCCGAAGATCAGCTTTGCTTCAGCGATAGATATTGCCAAGAAGGAGGCCCTGCAGCTGGGTATCAAGACCGAAGCCGGCGGCATTTGGTACGGCGGAGATTTTCCGTTCTACAACGTGTCCTTTTTCGACCCTGATGACGAGACCGGAGCCATGGGCATGGGCCTGTCCAACGTCTATGTGAGTTCTGAAACCGGCGAGTTGCTGGGCAGCTATCGTCCCTGGCATGGCACGGGTGCCGATGTGTTCGTGCAGCTGCAGCTGCCGCTGCACAGCGGACGCATTCTGGGTACTTTTGGACGCGTTCTCATGTCCTTTGTGGGCGTGATGGTGGCCATGTTGTCCATCACCGGCGTGGTCATCTGGTGGCGCAAGCGGCGCGGCAGGCGGGCGCAGCTGGCGGCGCGCTAAAGGCCGTGCTCGCAGAAGACAAAACGCCATGGTCTGACCATGGCGCTTTTGTTTTGAGAAGAGCGGGACTCAGTTCTTCTTCAGGCACTCGCTCATGAAGGCCTTGCGCTCGTCGCCTTTTTTGCCGGTGGCGTCGGCATTGCAGCTCTTCATGCGTTCTTGCTGGCGCTTCTTGCCGTCAGACAGGCAGGACTTCATGAACTCCTTGCGATCATCGCCTTTTTTGCCGGTGGCTTCGGTGTTGCAAGTGCCCATGAGTTGCTGCTGAGCGGTTTTGGGTTTGTCGTCAGCAGCCATGCTCATGCTGCAAGCCAAGGACACGAGAGCCAGGACAACGAGTTTTTTCATGATGGTGTGATTTTTGTGAAAACGCCGACAACCGACGCGCAGTCATTGCAGCATAGCTCGGGGGCTTTGCCCATGGCCGCAAACCATGGTTTGTAAAAGTTTGCGATTGAAGAGCGATTAAGGGGGCGTAAGAGAGCTGTGCCCTAAATAGCGAAAACGACAAGTGGATAATGAGCAGCTTTGCTCTCAACCCTGCACCCAAAGGACGATTCGCGTGGATACTTTATTGCTGCTCAAGGCCGCCATCATGGGCGTTGTGGAAGGGCTGACCGAGTTCTTGCCGATTTCCTCAACCGGTCACTTGATTCTGGCGGGCTCGCTGATGGGCTTTGTCGGTGGCAAGGCCAAGGTGTTCGAGATCGCCATTCAGACCGGGGCCATCTTTGCCGTGATGTTGGTGTACTGGCAAAAGATTCGCAGCACGCTGGTCGAGCTGCCCACCAGCCGTGAGGCGCAGAAGTTTGCGCTCAATGTCTTCATCGGCTTTCTGCCCGCCGTGGTCCTGGCGCTGCTGTTTGGCAAATATGTGCAGGAGCATCTGTTTACGCCCGTGATTGTGGCTACGACCTTCATCGTCGGCGGCTTCATCATCTTGTGGGCTGAAAACCGCCCCGCTGCCGCCACCCGCGTGCATTCTGTGGACGATATGACGCCCATCGATGCGCTCAAGGTCGGTCTGGTGCAATGTCTGGCGCTGATCCCCGGCATGAGTCGCAGCGGCTCCACCATCATCGGCGGCATGGTCATGGGCCTGTCGCGCAAGGCGGCGACGGACTTCTCCTTCTTTCTGGCCATGCCCACGCTGATTGGCGCAGGCGTCTACAGCCTCTACAAAGATCGCGCATTGCTGAGCATGGACGATGTGCCGCTGTTCGCCGTGGGTCTGGTTTTTTCCTTCATCAGCGCCTGGCTGTGCGTGCGTTGGCTGCTGCGCTTCATCTCCACCAACAGCTTTGTGCCGTTTGCCTGGTACCGCATCGTCTTTGGCATCATTGTGCTGGTGACGGCCTATACCGGTGTGGTGAACTGGCACCACTAAGCTCGCTTCCTTGTGCTCATAAAAAAGCCACTTGCGTGATTGCAAGTGGCTTTTTTCATAGCTGATAGCGCCTTTAGTCATTGGGTTTCAGTCTGTTTTATGAATGAATCCCATCATCAAAATGCGCTACCTGCTATCTATTTGTGAGCGTCTGTCCCCGCTTTTTGCAGAATGCTTTGCTCCATATTGAGCAGCGACGCTTCGATGGCCGCGGCTGTGGCCTGTGGGCGCTCCATGGGAAAGAGGTGGCCTCCGTCCAGCATCATGATGCGCCCGCGTGTCATGCGCTGTGTCATCTCCATGCCAACCTGGCGCATTTCTACCGATGAACGCCCACCGATAAAAGACACGGGGCAGTGCAGCGGGTTGCGCCTGAGCTGGTGGTTGAGATTGCTGGGCAGGGTGTTGTAGATGGCGGTTTCCACTTCGCGGCTGAACAGCAGGCTGCGCCTGCCCTGATCGTCGTCTTGCAGGCCATGCTCCACATAGTCTTGCAGCACCTGTGGGTGCCACTGGGTAAAGGCTTTTTTGCCGCGAAAGTACTCCAGTGCCTCGGCATTGCTTGCCCAGGTGTGGCGTCTGCGCTGGCTGATTTTGCCTGGCGAGACCGACGCCACAATCTGCGTTTGTTTGGCCAAGCCCACGGCATTGGCCTTCCAGCCGCCCAGCAGGGGCGAGTCAATCAGCAGCACCCCGCGGGCCAGATCGGGTCGTTTGGTGGCCGCCTGAAAGCTCAGAATGCCGCCCAGCGAGTGGCCCACCAGATAGATGGGCTGGCCATGCTGCTGCACTTTTTGCTCGACAAATTCGATCAGCTCTTCCACCAGATGCGGCCAGTGATTGGTGACCGGGCGTGCCGGGTCATGGCCAAAGCGATCCACGCCACTGGCATCAATGCCGCGCTGGCGCAGCAGAGAAAACAGCAGGCGGTAGGTGCCGAGAGGAAAGCTGTTGGCGTGCGCGAACACCACGGGCAGGGTGTTCAGATCGCTGGCAGAAACCATGGTGTGAGAGCTGTGGGACACAGAATGATGAATCGGGTGGCGGGTGCGTCTGTCATGAAAAACGCACCCTGAGGTGCGTTCATCTTATCGGTTAGAGAGCGATGCTTGCCGCTGCAGCCTGGCCTGCTCCTCGCTGGTCTGCATGCGCTGGTATTCGGTGGCGGTGCTGAGGCCGGCCTGCGCTGGAACCGGCGGCTGGCGCAGGGCTGCGGGAGGGATGCTGCCGGCACCCGTGCCCAGTACGGATTTCATGGCGGTGGGGGTTCCCACCTTCACCAGCGGATGCGCACGCGGACTGTGAATGCGGATGGGGGAGTCCGTCTTGCCGCCATCCCAAGCCGGGTCGTCAATGCTGTCGAACACATTGCGCAGGCGCTCGCCCCAGCTGTCGTGCAACATGCGCAGATAGGGATTGTCGGCGTCCAGGCAGACAATGCGGTCTGTGGCAAAGCGGTTGTTTTCGTAGACGATCAAATCCAGTGGCAAGCCCACCGAAAGATTGGACTTGAGTGTGCTGTCCATGGACACCAGCGCGCATTTGGCGGCTTCGTCCAGCGGGGTCTCTGAGGTGATGACACGGTCGAGCACGGGCTTGCCGTATTTGGATTCGCCAATCTGGAAGTAGGGCGTCTCACCCGTGGCTTCGATGAAGTTTCCGGCCGAATAGACCTGAAACAGGCGCATTTGCTCGCCCTGAATCTGGCCGCCAAAAATCATGGACACGTTGAAGTCCACGCCCGCGCGCTGCAGAGCGGCGGCTTCGCGTTCATAAACATGGCGCACGGCCGCGCCCAGTACGCGGGCGGCGTCGAACATGCTGCGCACATTCCAGATGGTGAGCATCTCGTCCGTGGTCGTGTCGTGCAGCTGAAAGCTTTCCAGCAGCTCGCGCACCGACTGGGTAATGGACAGATTACCTGCAGATTGCAGCACCATAAAGCGCTCGCCCGGCTGCTCATAAAGCATGACCTTGCGGAAAGTGCTGATCTGGTCGAGCCCTGCATTGGTGCGGGAATCGGACAGGAAAACGAGGCCGGCATTGAGCTTGAGGGCGACGCAGTAAGTCATGACGGAAAGCGGTACGGTAAGAATTGAAGTGTAGTGGCAGCAGCGCTCAGGTGTGCCGCTTATGCCAGGCTGATGTTTTTGAGCTGGTACAGCGCTTCCAGCGCCTCACGCGGGCTCAATGCATCAGGATTGATAGCGGCAAGCGCTTGCTGCAATGGGCTGGGGGCGGAAATATCGTCTACCAGCTCGGGCGCATCAAACAGGTTGACCTGCGTGTCGTTTTCACCGGCTTGCGATTCCAGTGCCTCCAGCGCATGGCGGGCATGGTTGAGCACGCCAGCGGGCATGCCCGCCAGTTTGGCGACCTGAATCCCGTAGCTGCGGCTGGCAGGGCCGGCTTGAATTTCGTGCAGAAACACGATGTCGCTGCCTGATTCAGCCGCGCCCACATGCACGTTGACGGCGGCCTTGGCCTTGGCGGGCAGCTCGGTCAGCTCAAAGTAGTGGGTCGCAAACAGCGTGAAGGCCTTGGTCTTGTCATGCAGCTGCGTGGCAATGCCGCTGGCCAGCGCCAGGCCGTCAAAGGTGCTGGTGCCACGGCCAATTTCGTCCATCAGCACCAGAGAATGCGGTGTGGCCGAATGCAGAATCTGTGCGGCCTCGGTCATCTCCATCATGAAGGTGGACTGGGCGTTCGCCAAATCATCGGCAGCGCCAATGCGGGTGTGAATGGCGTCAATGGGGCCAAGGCGGCAGCTGGCGGCGGGTACATAGCTGCCCATGCTGGCCAGCAAAGTGATCAGGGCTACCTGGCGCATATAGGTCGATTTACCGCCCATATTCGGGCCGGTAATGATCTGCATGCGTGTGTTGAGGTTCATGCGCGTGTGGTTCGCGATGAAGCTGCCGCTCGACGTTTCAGCCATGCGCGCTTCCACCACGGGGTGGCGGCCGGCTTCGATCTCGATGCAGGGCTGGCTGACGAATTGCGGCTCGGCCCAGTTCAGCGTCAGCGAGCGCTCGGCCAGCGTGCACAGCACATCCAGCGCGGCAATGGCCTGCGCCACACGGGTGAGCTGGGGCACATGAGGCTGGAGCTGATCGAGTACCTGCTCGAACAGGAATTTCTCACGCTGCAGCGCACGCTCTTGTGCGGACAGTGCTTTGTCTTCAAAGGCTTTGAGCTCTGGCGTGATGTAACGTTCGGCGTTTTTCAGCGTCTGGCGGCGGCGGTAGCGCTCGGGCACCGCATCCTTGTAGCTGTTGGTAATTTCGATGTAAAAGCCGTGGACTTTGTTGAACTGCACGCGTAGGTTGGGAATGCCAGTCAGCAGCTTTTCTTTGGATTCCAGCTCCAGCAGAAACTCGTCGCAGTTGTTCTGAATGGCACGTAGCTCATCGAGCTCGGCATCAAAACCGGTGGCAATCACGCCACCATCGCGCACCAGTGCGGCGGGCTCCTCCATGATGGCGCTTGCCAGCAGCTCGGCGCAGCCCTGAGGCGGAATCAAATCGGTGAAAATCTGAGTCAAATAGGCCGATGGTGCTTTGCCGGATTGCGCAAGCAGCTGCGATTTTTGTAGCGTTTTGGACAAGCCCACCAGCTCGCGCGGGCGTACCTGGCGCAGGGCGATGCGGGCGGTAATGCGCTCCACATCGCTCACGCCTTTCAGCTCGGCGCGCAGGGCTTGCCAGGGCGTCATGCCTGCGCCTGCGCCGCGCAGCACACCAATGGCTTCAAGGCGCTGCATGGCGCTTTGGCGGTTGCGCTCGGGCTCCAGCATCCAGGTCTTGAGCAACCGGCTGCCCATGCCGGTCATGCAGGTGTCGAGCAGCGAAAACACCGTGGGCGAGTCCTCGCCGCGCAGCGTCTTGATCAGCTCCAGATTGCGGCGCGTGGCCAGCGGCAGCGCGATCAGCGCATCGTCGCGCTGAACCTGAATGGCGTGGATGTGGGTGAGGTTGCGCCCCTGCGTGTGCTCGGTATAGGAGAGCAGGGCAGCACTGGCCGCATGGGCCAGTGGCATGTTTTCGGCCTCCCAGGCCTTGAGGCTGGCGGCACCCAGCAGTTCCAGCAGCTTGCGCTCGCCCAGGCCCGAGTCAAATTGCCAGTCGGGGCGGGGCGACAGCGGGCAGGTAATGGCGCTGCTGTGCTTGATGGCCAGCAGGGCTTGTTCAAAGCGCTCGGTCACACCGGCGCTGTAAATGACTTCACTGGGGCTGATGCGCGAAAGCCATGCACCCAGCTCATCGGCCGCACATTCGGCCATGTGGATGCGGCCCTGGGTCACAGCCATCCAGGCCAGGCCGCAGCGCTGGCGGCCTGCGGTGTGCACGGCGACCAGCATGGCTTCGCTCTTGTCGGAAAGCAGCTCGCTGTCGGTCAGAGTGCCGGGCGTGACCACGCGCACCACCTTGCGCTCCACAGGGCCCTTGCCCAGACCAATTTCGCCGACCTGCTCGCAGATTGCCGCCGATTCGCCCATCTTGATGAGGCGGGCCAGATAGTTTTCCAGCGCATGAAAAGGCACGCCCGCCATGGGAATCGGCTGACCGGCGGTCTGGCCGCGCGAGGTCAGCGTGATGTCCAGCAGGCGCGTGACTTTTTCGGCATCGGCAAAGAACAGCTCGTAAAAGTCCCCCATGCGGTAGAAAACCAGCGTGTCGGGGTAGTCTGCTTTGAGCTTGAAATATTGCTGCATCATCGGCGTGTGTGCCGAGAGGTCAGCCATGTCAGGGGTGTAGGCCGGCGACGGGGTTTCTGTGCTTTTCTGGGTCATCGCTTCAGCGGTGTGCAATTCGTGGGGCGCTGCGCTGATTAGGGCGCGCGCCAAACTACGCATTATCGGCGATGGTCAAAAGCTGATCTTGTGCCCGCTTTTAGCGCCTCCAGCATCAGGCGCAGCGGCTTCATCTGAATCATGAACAGGTCGGTAGCCGGGGCCAAAAGACACATCGCCCATTCGCCAGCCTGCGCGGCAGGTGACTGCGCCCCAGAAGCGCCTGAGCGTGTACCACTGCATGGCGATGAGGCCGCGCTCGTTGTCGGCATCGACCTCTGGGTCACTCACGCCGGTGGGGCGGAGTTCTTCATCGTGATAAAGGGCGCTGCCAAACAGCTGATCCCACCAGGGCAGGACCTGGCCGAAGTTGCAGTTGTGGCGCTCGGGCCGCTCCGCATCGCGCAGCATATGGTGGTTGCGGTGAAAGCGCGGACCAACAAAAAGGCGCTCGCCGATCTTGCCAACCCAGCCCAGACGCAGGGCGACGTTGGCGTGAGAGAAGTTCTGCACCAGCTCGCTGAGCAGGCCCAGCATGGCGAACTCCGAGGGCTCCACGCCCATGGCCAGACCCACGGTGGCCAGCACAAAACTTTGCAGCATGCCGTCCAGATAGTTGCTGCGGTCGTTGCTCCAGCAGCTCATCTGGCGCTGGCTGTGGTGCATGCTGTGCATGGCCCACCACCAGGGAATGACGTGCTGGGCGCGGTGCATCCAGTAATACGTGAGGTCGTAGATCACGTAGTACACGGCAAACAGCATGTAGGGGTGGTCTTCAAACCACGGTAGCCAGGCCTTGAGGCCGCTGGCTTCTTTGGTGGCTGGGCCGCCGCCCAGCATGTGGGCGATGGGCATGAGGATCAGAAAACTGAACAGAGGAAACAGGCCCAGCAGCATGAGCAGGGTGTAGTTGCGGTCCACCGTGGTGTGGCGGCGATCGGCCCAGCGCTCGGCTGGCAAAAGGCTTTCCAGCGGGCGCATCACGCCGCCGATCAGAAACAGCTGCAGCAGCGCGATCAAGATGCCTGCCGCAATCTCGCGCGGATCTCCGGCGGCCTCGGCAATGTTCAGAGCGTTGACCACGGGCGTCACCACATGCAGGGAAACCCAGTCAATGGCCAGAGTCCAGTGCTGGCTGAAAAAATCCATCATATTGATCTGCCCGTTTGTCGTTGGGGCTGATTCTGGACAGTGAACTTGTGGATTCTGTGGAGATAAAAAAAGAGCCCGACTCACAGGAGGCGGGCTCTTTTCGCAGTCGTGGGGCGACCGCCTTTTTATATTGAGCGCTTATTCAGCGGCTTTGGATTCGGCTTCGGCGCTCTCGTCAGCGGGCACTTCAAAGTTGTCAGACTTCACAGCTTGGCGCACGGCGGCCTTCTCACCGGCAGAGGCGAACTTGCTGAACTTGCCAATCACGGGGATCAGTGCGCCATAAATGCGGGGAGCGGCGGCCAGGATTTCCTTTTGCTCCAGGAAGTCGGCTTCGCCGGTGAAGTTGCCCACCAGACCACCTGCTTCGCTGACCAGCAGCGAGCCTGCAGCCACGTCCCAGATGGACAGCCCGGACTCAAAGAAACCGTCGGCAAAACCGGCGGCCACGTAGGCCAGATCCAGAGCGGCAGAGCCGGGGCGGCGCACGCCTGCAGTGCGCTGCATGACTTCGCCCAGCATCAGCATGTATTGCTTGAAGTTGTCGCCACGGCGGAATGGGAAGCCGGTGGAGATCAGGCAGTCACGCAGCTGAGTGCGCTTGGAGACACGGATGCGGCGCTCGTTCAGGTAAGCACCACGGCCCTTGGTAGCGGTAAACAGGTCGTTACGGCTGGGGTCATAGACCACGGCGTGCTCGACCTTGCCCTTGTAAGCCAGAGCGATGCTGACGCAGTACACGGGGAAGCCGTGGATGAAGTTGGTGGTGCCGTCCAGAGGATCGATGATCCAGACATGGTCAGAGTTCTTGGCACCGTGCTCTTCACCCGACTCTTCGGCCAGGATGGAGTGCTGGGGGTAGGCGTTCAGCAGCGTCTCGATGATGACGCGCTCGGCGGCTTGGTCTACCTCGGTCACAAAGTCGTTCACCTGCTTTTGCGCAACGCGCACCGATTCCACATCCAGTGCGGCACGGTTGATGAGGGCGCCAGCGGCGCGAGCAGCCTTGATGGCCACGTTGAGCATGGGGTGCAGGGAGTTCGACATAGATTGTGAGTGCCTTGGCGGCTCAGCCCGGCGCAAAGGCGGGCTGAACTACGCGGGTAAGAACGTAAAAAGCCGCGACCGGCGATGCGGGGCGGCGACAATAGGCGCAATTCTACCCAGCCTGCACTTTTTTTGCTTGTGTGGCCCAGAGACCAGAGGGTCTTGTCTGCGGCCTTTCAATGAGCCATCAAGAGTGTGGGTGCTGTCTCTGTACTGTTTTATCAAGGCCACAAGTGGGGCCTTTTGCTGTGATGAAAACCCGATTCGTACTGATTGAAACCAGCCACGCTGGTAATGTGGGCGCTGCTGCCCGCGCGCTCAAGACCATGGGCTTTGACGACCTGGTGCTGGTGCGCCCGCGCTACCAAAATGTGCTGCGCAAGGAAGAAACCATTCAGCGTGCCAGCGGCGCACTGGATGTGCTGGACAAGGCCCGTATTGTCGACACGCTGGAAGAAGCGCTGGACGGCATCAGCCATATGTGTGCCACGGCCATGACGCCACGCGACTTTGGCCCGCCCACCCGCACGCCGCGCGAGCACTTTGAGTTGCTACTGAAAGGTGAGCTGGATGTGCGCTCTGCACCAGCGGTAGATGGCGATTTGACGGATAACGCAGTCACCCCTGGCGCGGTCTGCAACCAGAAGGGTGTGGCCTTTTTGTTTGGCTGCGAGCGCTTTGGCATGAGCAACGACGATGTGTATCGCTGCGATGTGGCGCTGACCATTCCGTCCAATCCGCAGTTTGGCTCGCTCAATCTGGCCTCGGCGATTCAAGTCGTTGCCTATGACTGGCGCGCGGCGCTGGGTGGCTTCCCGGTCGAAGAACATGTGCCCGAGGTCAACCGTGCCGACATGGCTCAGGTGCAGGGCATGCTGAGCCACCTCGAGCAGGCGCTGGCCCATGTCGGCTTTCTGGACCCGGCAGCGCCCAAAAAGCTCATGCCCCGGCTTAACCAGCTTTTCAACCGCGCGCAGCTGACGCAGGAAGAAATCCATATTCTTCGCGGTGTTGCCAAAGCCATGCTGAAGTGCGAGCCGCCAACCCGCTAGACTCGATGACCTGCTAAACATTTCTCGATATTTGATGCTTGATCGCCTGCGCTCCGACATCCAGTGCATCCTCGACCGTGACCCTGCGGCTCGCAGTACCTGGGAGGTCATCACCTGTTACCCCGGACTGCATGCCATCTGGCTGCAACGCCCGGCGCACTGGTGCTGGACGCATGGTTTCAAATGGCTGGGTCGCTTCATCTCACACATGGGGCGCTGGTTCACCGGTATTGAAATCCACCCCGGTGCCGTTATCGGCAAAGAGGTCTTCATCGACCACGGCATGGGTGTTGTGATTGGCGAAACAGCCGTGGTGGGCGACGGCTGCACCATTTATCACGGCGTCACGCTGGGCGGTACATCGCTTTACAAGGGCGCCAAGCGCCACCCCACGCTGGGCAAGAACGTGGTGGTCAGCGCGGGTGCCAAGGTGCTGGGCGGCTTTGAAGTGGGCGATGGTGCCAAGATCGGCAGCAACGCCGTGGTCATCAAGCCCGTGCCTGCGGGTGCAACGGCCGTAGGCATTCCTGCGCGCATCATTGCCAGCAAGAGCGGGCAGAGCGCCGATGTGACGGAGCACGAAGCGGCTCCCAAGGTGGTTGCGCAGCCAGCGGGTGCGATGGATGAAGACTGCGGCAAGAGCGGCTTCAGCGCCTATGGTGTGACGACGGAAGTGGACCCTGTGGCGCAGGCCATGCGCTCCCTGTCTGAAGGCGCATCAGGCCATGAAAAGCAAATTGCATTGCTTTGGGCCGCGATTGAAAAGCTGTCGATTCAAGGTCAGGTCAAGGACTGCATGCCTTGCGAGTCCGAGCGGCCCGAGGCCTTCCAGAAAGAAAAGATCGACCAGATTCTGGGTAAATAAGGCTCGAATCCTTATCTGGCGCTTGTCAATCAAGCGCAAGTAGCTCTTGTTTTGATAGTGATTGAATCAAAAAGCCGGACCGCTTTGCAGTGGCCCGGCTTCTTTTTTGCGTCAGCTGCTTACTTCCACAGCGCGCATTTGCTTTCTTCCTTGGTGGTGAAGACCTGATCGCCGGGCAGAGTCTTGAGCACCTTGAAGTAATCCCAGGCCTTTTTGGACTCCGCCGGGCTCTTGACCTGGAGCAGGTGCATGTCGTGGGCATAGCGGCCATCGGGACGGATCACGCCCTTGGCATAGAAGTCCGACAGCGGCGTGGCCTTGAAGCCAGCCATGATCTTGTCGGCATCCGTGGTGCCCAGCTTTTCGGCCAGCTTCAGGTATTGCATGGCGGCCGAGTAGTTGGCTGCCTGCAGCGAGGTGGGCATTTTCTTGAACTTGGCGAAGAAGCGATCCGAGAACTTGCGGCTTTCGGGGTTCAGATCCCAGTGCCAGCTGTCGGTAAACATCAGTCCCTCGGTGGCCTTCAGGCCCAGGCTGTGAATGTCGGAGCTGAACAGCAGCAGGCCGGCCAGCTTCATGGTCTTGGTCAGGCCAAATTCACGCGCTGACTTGATTGCGTTGATGGTGTCTCCACCGGCATTGGCCAGACCCAGAATCTGGGCCTTGGAGTTCTGGGCCTGCAGCAGGAAGGAGGAAAAATCGGCCGTGTTCAGCGGGTGCTTGACGCTGCCCAGCACCTTGCCACCTGCGGCGTTAATGACGCGCGTGGTATCGGCCTCCAGTGCCTGACCAAAGGCATAGTCTGCGGTCAGAAAGAACCAGTTCTTGCCACCCAGCTCCACCACGGCCTTGCCCGTGCCCTTGGCCAGCGCCACGGTGTCATAGGCGTAGTGCACAAAGTAAGGACTGCATTGCTCGTTGGTCAGGGCCGATGTGCCTGCGCCGTTGATGATGTAGACCTTCTTTTTTTCATCGGCCACCTTGCCCATGGCCAGCCCGGCACTGGAGGTCGTGCCGCCAATGAGCATGTTCAGGCCCTGTGTATCAAACCACTCGCGGGCTTTGCTGGCGGCAATATCGGCCTTGTTCTGGTGGTCGGCCGTCAGCACTTCAATGGGCTTGCCCAGCAGCTTGCCGCCAAAGTCGTCCACCGCCATCTGCACGGCCATCGCGCCGCCCTTGCCGTCTACATCGGAGTAGAGGCCGGACATGTCAGTGATGAAGCCGATGCGAATCTTGTCCTGCGCCTGAGCGCTTGCGGAGGCCAGCAGGCAGCCCAGCGCCAGCGTCAAGGTGCGTGGCGAAAAAACGGTGGCAGCGGAAACAGAGCGAGGCTTCATCAAAGTCATCTCCTGAGGTAGTAAGCGCCCATGCATGGTGACGGGCAGAACGCATAGTCGCAGCCACAGTGCGCTGCGCCATCAGGGCAAGCACGGGGCTGTTGCGGCTGATACGTATCCGTGGTGACTTGTGGAAAGTGCAACAGCTTCTACACTGCAGTGCAGCAAATCAGGAAAGACCCATGAACATCGAAAAAGCCTTGCAGCAACGCCGCTCCGTGCGTGCTTTCACGCCCCAGACCGTTCCCGGCGAAGTGGTGCGTACCTTGCTGGAAACCGCATCTCAAGCCCCTTCCGGCGGCAATATGCAGCCCTGGCGCGTGACGGCGGTGGGCGGTCAGGCTCTCAAGGACTTGAGCGCCAGGGCCAAGGTCACTGAGCCCGTGCAGCGCCCAGGTCTGTCTTACCCGCCCGGCCTGTGGGAGCCCTATCGCAGTCGCCGTTTTGAAAACGGCGAAGAGCTGTACCAGGCCCTGAACATCGGCCGCGAAGACAAGGGCGCTCGCCTTGCGCAACTGGCCAAAAATGGCGAGATGTTTGGCGCGCCCGTGGGCATCTTTATCGCCGTGGAAGAGCGCATGGGCTATGCGCAGTGGGTGGATCTGGGGATCTACCTGCAATCGTTCATGCTGCTGGCGGCCGAGAAGGGTCTGGCCAGCTGCGCACAGGGCTTCTGGCGCATGTACAACGACATGCTGATTGAGCAACTGGCGCTGCCGGGCGGCTACCAGATCGCTTTTGGCATTGCGCTCGGTTACGAAGATACGAGCGCGCCCATCAACCAGTGGCGATCGAGCCGGGCGACCAGCGGTGAGTGGCTGGCGCTGCAGGGGCTGGATTAGACGCTTGTCGGTCACCACAGTTAAACTGCCGCCATCTTTCGCCTTTTGAGGCGAATCAGGCCTATACTGAATGCTGCTCCGGGGTGTGCGAAAGCGCTGAGAGACCAGAGATTGAGCTGTTGAAAGACAGCTCAGTCAAGGCCAACCCGACGAACTTGATCCGGTTCATACCGGCGGAAGAAGAGCGGGACCCTGACGCAGGGCCAGAGAATTGAACGGCAAGGCGCCACTACGCCAGCACCCCTCAATACTTTGGCCCAGCAAACCCCAGGCGCTTCTCGCGTACTGGGGTTTTGTCTTTTTAAAGGCACCCGGTGCGCAGAGGACAAGGCTGAAATCCATGTATTTCAGCGGCACAGGCCAGACACCTTCACACGGTGCAGCGCCAGTGCAGGGAAAGTCAGCACAGGGCCGCACTCCACGGAGCGTTGAGACAACTTCACACGCTTTACGGAGACTGCGATGAACGCCCCTGATTCCATCTTTACGCCAGCTGCTGGCAATGCCCCTGATGCCACCCGTTTTGCCGAGCTGCTGGCCCAGTCGCGCCAGCCGTTTCCGGCATCCACCAAGAGCTATCTGAACGGCGTGGTCCATCCCGACCTGCGTGTGCCAGTGCGTGATATTGCGCTCACCAATGGCGAGCAGGTCAGCGTGTATGACACCTCGGGCCCCTACACCGATCCCGCTGTGCAGATCGACGTGCGTCAGGGCCTGCCAAGCCTGCGCGGTGCGTGGATTGAGGCGCGTGGCGACAGCGAGTATTACGTGGGCCGCCAGCGCGTGGCGCTGGACGATGGTGGCAAACGCGGTGAAGAAGACCTGCGTGTGGAGCAACTGCGTGCCGAAGCCGCTGCTTTGCAACGCCAGCCCCGTCGCGCCAAGAGCGGCCAGAACGTGACACAGATGCATTACGCCAAGCGCGGGATTATCACGCCCGAGATGGAATATGTGGCCCTGCGCGAAAACGGCCGCCGCGAATGGATGGAGCAGTACCAGCAAGACGCTGCGCGTGAATTGCGCTTGGCTGGCAACAGCATGGGGGCGTCCATCCCCAAGATCATCACCCCTGAATTTGTGCGCGACGAGATCGCCCGTGGCCGCGCCATTATTCCCGCCAATATCAACCACCCCGAAATTGAACCCATGGCGATTGGCCGCAATTTCAAGGTCAAGATCAATGCCAACATCGGCAACTCCGCCGTCACGTCGAGCATTGAAGAAGAGGTTGAAAAACTGGTCTGGGCGATCCGCTGGGGTGCGGACAACGTCATGGACCTGTCCACCGGCAAGAACATTCACACCACACGTGACTGGATTGTGCGCAACTCGCCCGTGCCCATCGGCACCGTGCCGATTTACCAGGCACTGGAAAAAGTCGGCGGCATTGCCGAAGACCTGACCTGGCCTATCTTCCGCGATACGCTGGTGGAACAGGCCGAGCAGGGCGTGGACTATTTCACCATCCACGCGGGCGTGCGCCTGGCCTACATCCACCTCACGGCCCAGCGCCGTACCGGCATCGTCTCGCGCGGAGGCTCCATCATGGCCAAGTGGTGCATGGCCCACCACCGCGAGAGCTTCCTGTACGAGCACTTTGAAGACATCTGCGACATCATGAAGCAGTACGACGTGAGCTTCTCGCTGGGCGATGGCCTACGCCCCGGCTGCGCATCGGACGCCAACGACGAAGCCCAGTTTGCCGAGCTGGCCACGCTGGGTGAGCTGACCCAAGTCGCCTGGAAGCACGATGTGCAGACCATGATCGAAGGCCCCGGCCATGTGCCCATGCACATGATTCAGGCCAATATGACCGAGCAGCTCAAGCACTGCCATGAGGCTCCGTTTTACACCCTTGGCCCGCTGACCATCGACATCGCCCCCGGCTACGACCATATTGCCAGCGCCATCGGTGCGGCCATGATCGGCTGGATGGGCACGGCCATGCTGTGCTACGTGACGCCCAAGGAGCATCTGGGCCTGCCCGACCGCGACGACGTCAAGCAAGGCATCATCGCGTACAAGATTGCCGCTCATGCTGCCGACGTGGCCAAGGGCCATCCCGGTGCCCGCTCACGTGACGACGCACTCTCGCAAGCGCGCTTTGACTTCCGCTGGCAAGACCAGTTCAACCTGGGGCTGGACCCCGACACCGCACAGGCCTACCACGATGAAACCTTGCCCAAGGACAGCGCCAAGGTGGCGCACTTCTGCTCCATGTGCGGACCCAAGTTCTGCTCCATGAAGATCACGCAGGAAGTGCGAGAATTCGCCGCTGCCAAGGGACTGGCTGAAGATCAGGCGATTGCCGCCGGCATGCAAGCCAAGGCAGGCGAGTTCAACAAGTCGGGCGGTGATTTCTACATTCCCATCATCAGCGCATCGAGCGATACGACGGCGCGTTGATTTGAGATGAAATAGTGCTGTAGCGCTTGTGTATCAAGCGCCACCTGCTATTCAAAAAAAAGGGCAAGCTGTTTGGCTTGCCCTTTTTTTATGCGGCTGTGGTCAGCGCCCCAGTTCTTCCACGACCTTATGTGAGGGGCGTTGACTGCGCAGGAGATCACTGCATGACGGATTTGAGCTGGCTCTTGAGAGTGAGCATGTGCTGGATATACACCGTCAGCTCTTGAGTCGGCATGCCCGGCTGTACGCGCAAGGCATAAGCATCCAGCGCCGTTTGCAGCACATCTTGGTTGGTGGGCTCGGCAAAGTAGGCGATATCGGCGAGCTGGCAGGCTAGAGCTGGATCGCTTTGGCTTAGTCGCTTGATCTGATCGTTGATCTTTTGCACGCCGCCGCTCATGGCCACCATCTGCTTGCTGAAAGTCGCGCGAGCTGCGGGGTCCCATTCCGAAGGGATGCCATTCCACCAGCCGCCGTACTCCTTGAGCACCATGCTGGCGACGTTCTTGAAGCGCACATAGGTCTCCGCCATGTCTTTGCGGCCGCGCAGCTTCTCGGGTAACTGCACTGTGGCCACGATTTCGTCAGGACGCTTGTCGGCGTTGAGGCCAGCAATCACCTGATCCACAGCGGAGCTGAGCATGTTGGCCGAGGCCAGCAGCTTGTCCTGTACTTCCGCCGCATCGGTCAGTGCCGGGCCATGCATGGGCAAAAGCAAGTCGGGCTTTGTGGCGGCCATATCACGCAGGGCCTGAGCCCATTCAGCGACGTAGCGCTGGCGGCGCTTGCCATTACCGGCGTTGAGCAAAAATGGCTGCCAGTAATCGGCGCTTACCACAATCTTGCGCGTAGCCACATTGACCCAGAGCTGGTCTGCAGATTCGCCGCGTGCGTGAGTGAGGACGAATTCGTCGTCACCAATCTTCAGCGTCTTCTGGCCGGTGAAGGTCTCGGTGGGAAGAATGGCATCTGTTAGCTTGCGCGGCACATCGCGCGGGTCCTGACTGTTCAGCTGCACGATGGAGTAGTTCGCTGTGCGCGTGTCCAGATCCATCTCGGCCAGGTACTCCTGGGTGGTGATGATGCGTGGCTTTTCACCGGCTTCCAGCAGTGACCAGGCGCCAAAGCCGTGATCTGCATGGTGGTGGGTGATGATGATGGTGTTGACCGGCTTGCTGCTGAGCTTGCGCAGTGTCTCCAGCAGCGCGGGGCCTGCGGGGGCATAGCCTGCATCGACCAGAACCAGACCTTCACGGGTCTCGAATACGGCGATGTTGACGTACGGCATGCGCAGCAGCCAGGTGCCCTTGCCATGAGGCTCGACCGTCATCTTGGCGCGCGCATCGGCAATCGCCTCTGCATTGGTGCGGCTGTACATGTGGTTGGCAATGGCAATGGATTGCTCTCCGCCAAAGCCTGCGTTGGCATTGGAGGTCAGTGTCTTGAGCACATTGGGGTATTGCAGCATCAACTCTTTGCGCAGTTCGAATTTCTTGACCGCTTGGGAGTCTGGCTTGGCGCTATCGGCCGGCGTTCCCGCCGCATGCGCGGACAGTGTCATTCCCAGTGTGAGTGCAGCTGTTTGAAAGAAGTGTTGAATCACAGTGCCTTCCTTTAATGATTTTTTATGCAATGACTAATTGATGATGCGCGTCATGGATATCAGTCTTTATTTTTTAGCAGTTGAAGTTAATTTCGATAGTCTTTTCTGACTAAGGTGTACTACTGAATTTTGTAAAAATACTTGTTCAAGCGGTCCTTCTATTTCTATGCAATTTATCCAAGTGTTTGAACTGAATAAATTTTCCATTTGTTTATAAAATATTTTTGATGTTTTTTGAAAAATCTGCTGAAAATAGTCTGAAGGGACGATGATGAAAATTGGTTTTGTATCAATTATTTATAATTGGTTTTTTAATTTAGTGATTTTGCTGAATATTCATTGGTGTGGTTTCCCATGTTAGGCGGCGCTGTTGCATAAATGCTGCTTGAAGCGAACTACCTTAAACCCTAGCCGTGGCTATGCCACGGCTGCCGTCTGAGGACGACCTGAAGCCTCCTCGGTTTCCTGCGCCACCTAAAAGCGGAGGTTGTGGAAACATTTAACACGAAACGCGACCGGCGGAATACGACCTAGCGATTCATGTGGACGATGGTGGTTATAGCGATGCAGCCAGTCCTCGGTCATCAAGCGCACTTCCTGCAACGATTCAAAGACATAGCAGTCGAGCAGCTCCATTCTGTGAGTTCTGTTGAAACGTTCGACATACGCGTTCTGCGTCGGCTTGCCCGGCTGAATGTGGTTCAGCTCTATCTCTTTACTCTGTGCCCATTGTTTCAAGGTCTGGGCGATGAACTCCGGCCCGTTGTCCATGAGAGTGGACTGCGGCACCCCGAGGACCTCGGCAAGCTCTTCCAATGCCCGCACCACTCGTTCAGGGCATGGTGCGCGAGCGCCAAATCGGCATACATGCGCTTGAGCTTGGCGTTCTCTTCCTACAACGGCCGCATCTGGGTCAGATGGGACACGGACACCCCTGAATACTGCCTCTTCCACTTGTAGTACGTGGCGTCGCTGATGCCGTGCCTGCGGCAGGTGTCACCGACTTTGGCGCGGAGCCCGGCCTCTTTGAGGATGCCGACGATGTGCGCTTCACTGAATCTGGGTTTCTTCATGCAGATACCTCTGTGGGGTGGACTCTCTACTTTTGAGTGGCGCGAAGATTCGAGGAGGCCTCAAAATTCCGCCACGCAAGAATGCTTGGATACGCAAAGGTTCTGCCTTGTGCATCGCAACGCGGCAATAGCTGCATGTAGGCGGTTTGGGCGAAAAATATGGAAAGTTTGGAGTGGCTACAACCGCAGAAGTTTGGTGGAAACCAAGGTGCACTGCATCAAGCGAATGGGTGAGTGCGTGATGTCTCGAACATTTGAGCGCCAAGTCAATGAGCTGCACATCCGGGTAGCTATCTTGAATCGTTTTACTGAACTAGGCCGTCCTCAGACGGTGGCCGTGGCATAGCCACGGCTGGGGTTGGGAGTGATTCATCCAAAACTGGAATTATCCAACAGTGCCTGTTCGGCTCGTGCTTTCTATTGAACCTTACATCACATAATCGATTTGCCGGAATGGCCTGGATGTCCTATTTATTGCCAATTAAATGCAAATTAACTCCCAATTGGCGTGCAAAGTTCTATCAAGGTGCCGTCAGGGCTCCGAACATAAGACACGACCTGCCCCCAGGGCTTGGTGATTGGCTTGGCAAGTTCCATCGCGCCAGCGCTGATAGCTCGTGCATGTGCGGCCTCTACGTTATCGGTGACCAGTCCAACTTCCATTCCCAGGGGCTTGGCCGATTCAGAGGCCGCGATATGGCCGCCGGGGAAGTTGCCTTCGCCCAGCTCATGCGCAGCAAAGGCCAGTGTCGTTTCGCCGGTGCTGAGTTCGCCGTAGGTGCCGGATTCATGCAGGAATTTCACGGCAAAGCCAAACGCGGAGGTGAAAAATTGCAGGGATGCTTCTACGTTGGGAACGTAGACGATGGTGTAGCCAAGCTTCATGGTGAGTAAACGGGTGGTTGATAGGGATGGGTCTCAACAACTGCAGCCTGACTTGCAGTCAATCACCGCAGTGAGAGATTGACAAGTGCAGAGCACAGGCTCGCAGAAAAGGGGGCAGCCTATTCTGTGGCTTCAAAGGCTGTTTGATACTGCACGCTGCCCACGGGACAGTCTCCGTTCAGCGACAGTGCTTGAAAGTACTCCGGCGGCACACCTTCAAGCGTAAGGCCCGGATGAACCTTGAAGCCAAAGCGGCGGTAGTAGCCAGGGTCACCAAGGAGTACGCAGCCAGCGCCGCCCAGTCGTTTGAGCTCGGCCAGCGCGGCGTTCATCAATGCCGAGCCTATGCCCTTATTCTGGCGATCAGGCCTGACGGAGATGGGGCCCAGTCCATACCAGCCCGTGGCCCCCGAGGAAATTCGGACCGGAGAGATGGCCACATGGCCAACGATTTCATCGTTCTCGACTGCGACGAGAGAGACGGTGAGCTGCTTGTTGCGGCGCAATGCATTGATGATGAATGACTCGGTATGGCTTGAATGCTCTTCATGTTCGAATGCCGCAGCGGTCAAGGCCGTGATGGCGTCTATGTCGTCGCTGCTTTCGTTGCGGATGGTGATGTTCATATGGCGCTCAGATCAATGTCGCACTGCACGGTGGACGAGTGCAAGATAGTGCAACCATAAACCAGCAGCAGGCAGATTCATTCAGCTCCAAGTCTGAGATTCGGGTGCAGGCGAGTAAATATCAAAACCATTAAAAAAGGCCTTGCCTGTGTAGAGCAAAGCCTTTTGAGCGTTTTGAGCGAAACGTTGGTGACGTACTGGCTTAGCGCCAGTACTGGCACTTGCTTTCCGCCTTGGTGGTCCAGATTTGCTCAGCGGGCAGCTTCTTGACGATCTTGTAGTAATCCCAGATACCCTTGGATTCGGCGGGTGACTTCACCTGCATCAGGTACATATCGTGCACATAGCGGCCGTCTTCGCGGATATAGCCCTGACCGAAGAAGTCGTCGATCTTGGTGCTTTTCAAGGTCGCCATGACCTTGTCGGCATCCAGCGTTCCCGCCTTCTCCACGGCCTTGAGGTAGTTCATGGTGGCCGAGTAGTCGGCGGCCTGAATTTCGCTGGGGCGGCGCTGAGTCTTGGCCATGAAGGCATCGGCAAATTTGCGCGAGCCGTCATTCATATCCCAGTACCAAGGAGCAGTGAACTGCATGCCCTCGGTATTCTTCAGGCCCAGGCTGTGAATGTCCGAGAAGAACACCAGCAGACCGGCCAACTTCATGTTCTTGGTCACACCAAACTCTTTGGCGGCCTTGATGGAGTTGATGGTGTCGCCGCCCGCATTGGCAAGACCCAGAATCTGTGCCTTGCTGTTTTGGGCCTGCAGCATGAAGCTGGAGAAATCGCTGGCGTTGAGCGGTGTCTTGACCGAGCCCAGTACCTTGCCGCCGCGCGCTTCGATGATCTTGGTGGTGTCCGCTTCCAGCGCATGGCCGAAGGCATAGTCAGCTGTCACAAAAAACCAGTTCTTGCCGCCACCATCCACGATGGCTCCGCCCGTGCCTTTGGCCAGGGCAACAGTGTCAAAGGCGTAGTGCACGGTGTAGGGGCTGCATTGCTCATTGGTCAGGGCCGAACTGCCTGCGCCGTTGTCGATGAAGACGCGTTTTTTTTCCTGGGCTACCTTGGCCATGGCGAGGGCTGTGGCAGAGTTGGTGCCGCCAAACACTAGGCTGATGCCTTGCGTGTCAATCCATTCGCGGGCCTTGCTGGCCGCGATATCGGCCTTGTTCTGGTGGTCTGCCGTCAGTAGCTCAATGGGCTTGCCCAGCACCTTGCCGCCAAAGTCGTCAATCGCCATCTGGATGGCGACGCCGCCGTTCTTGCCTTCCACGTCGGCATAGAGACTGGACATGTCGGTGATGAAGCCGATCTTGACTTTGTCCTGCGCCATGGCCGGTGAGGCAAAGGCTGCAGCCAGGGCCAGACCCAAAAGGGTGGTGCGGCTGGCCTGGATGGCCGGAGATTGAAGGGAGGCAGGCGTTGACGAGCGGTGCATGAAGTCTCCTGTGAATGTCAATGACAAGCAAAATCAAGTCGCGTGGCGGTTGCTCAGGTGCGGCTTGGCTGCAGCAGCAGTGGGACCCCAAGTTGGTTTTAAGATAGTTGTGGTGCTAACTGCTGCATTGCATCGAGCATGTTAGGACTGGCTCACGGCCCTTACATCGGGGCAAGCACTTGCGGGAAATCCCAAGTGGCAGCATTCAGCGCAACTCATGCAAGCCTTGCCGCAAGCCAAGTGTGAGAGGCCTCGAGTGACTGGGTGCTCTTGCTAGACTGCCCAGAGCCCTCAATGCCCATCACCAGAAGTGTTCAAAAAACTCATGAAAATCCAAAAAATTCTGCCCATCTCCATGGCTTGTTTGTTTTTTGCTGCGGGCGTGCATTCGCAAGAGCCGGTAAAGGCCCCTCTGAATCCGCAGCAAGTCACGGATTTGTTTATCAAGACGCTGGTGCATACCGATGCGACCGCCATGAAGGCCTTGAATGAGTATCAAAGGCCCGCACGTGCCGAAGCGGGTAATAGCGGTGATTTCATCGATATTGAAAAAATGCAGGAGACCGATCGCATTTATGCAGATCATCTCGCCCCCAAATTTCTGGCGAATATGAAGCTGACTGTAGAAGAGCAGAAAGCTTTGTTGCCAGACACCGTGGCCTTGCTGCAAAGCGTACGTGATGCGCAAAAGCGTACGGTCTGTACAACCGGCGAGGCCAAGCCCCAGACTGAAGGTGTCAGACAAGGCGTGGTGAGCATTCTTGTGCCTTTTGCATGCAAGGCTGTGAACCCGACAGAAAAGGTCACGGCCATGATGCGCCGCTCTGTGGCGGAGAAATGGACGGGCATCGAGAAATACCGCACTGAAGTGGCGCAGCTCACAGCGGCTTATCAGAATGCGCCTCTGACTCAGGATTTCAATGGAGACTTTATTCTCCAGCGCTTCAGCAAAAGCACGGTCTGGCAAAATACCTTTCCCCGCGAGAGCCTGGATATCAGCCAAGCGCTTTATTGACCTGCGCTGAAGAAGTGCGGTCGATATTCAGGGCCAATGACTGAGTCTCCAGCCAACAAAAAAGCAGCCATCAAGCTGCTTTTTTGTTGTGTACGCAGCTTATTAACTGCGTGGCGTGCGAATGGCGCTTTTGGGGCGAAAAGCTTTGCAGACCTCGTCATGGGTTTCAAGATAAGGCCCGCCAATCAGGTCGATGCAGTAAGGCACGGCGGAAAAAATGCCGTTGACCTTTTGCTGGCCGTCCGCGTCCTTCAGGCCTTCCAGTGTCTCGGCAATCGCCTTGGGCTGACCGGGCAGGTTGATGATCAGGCTGCTGCCGCGAATCACCGCCACCTGGCGCGAGAGGATGGCCGTGGGCACAAAGCTCAGGCTGATCTGGCGCATTTGCTCGCCAAAACCGGGCATTTCCTTGTCGGCTACGGCCAGAGTGGCCTCGGGCGTCACATCGCGCAGCGCAGGGCCGGTGCCGCCGGTGGTCAGCACCAGCGAGCAGCCTGCATCCACCAGCTCGATCAGTGCGGCACTGATGCCGGCCTGCTCGTCGGGGATCAGACGTGCCTCAAACGTGATGGGGTTTTGCAGCGCGCGGCTCATCCAGTCCTGCAGCGCGGGCAGACCCTTGTCTTCATAAACGCCGCTGCTGGCGCGGTCGCTGATGGAGACAATGCCGATCTTCACGGCATCGTGCGGAGCTTGATCACTCATCGCTGTCGTCAGTTGCTGCGGCGCTGGACTTGCCCGCTTTGGCCAGCTGCTCACGCACCAGCTGGAACAGGTCGCGGTAGGCGCGGCCCTTGCTGACTTCCTTGGGCTCGGCATCGGGGCTGGCGGCCTGTGCGGCAGCGGCTTGCTCTTTGGCTTTTTCGATGTCCTTGCGGGATTGGCGAATCAGCGAGCGCAGTTGCTGCACATCGGTTTCGGGGAAGTGTTCCAGCCAGATGGCTAGTGCGCCGTCTTCCACGATCAGGCGGTCGCGCCATTGCTCGGAAACCTGAACGGACATCTTCTCGCTGGGCGAGCCGTTGCGTTGCTCATCCAGCGCCTGCTTGACGGCGTTGAGCTGTTCATCCGTGAGCTTGCGCATGAGCTTGCCCACGTACTGGAGTTGGCGGCGCTTGCCTTCAAAGTTGGTGATGCGCTTGGCCTCGGCCAGAGCATCGATCAGCTGATCGGAGATTTGCAGGCGCTTGAACAGGTCGCTGCGTAGCGTCATCAACTCCTTGCCGAGGTCCTGCAGCGCATCCATTTCGCGCTTCAGGTCCGTTTTGGTGGAGTCGTAGGTGCCTTTGAGTTCGGCTTTCAGTTCAACGTCCAGCTCGCTGCCTTCGGCAACGAACTTACCGCGAACAAAATAGCCTTTTGTAGGTTTGCGTGACATGGTAAGGGGGCAATATCTGTGGCAGCACAGAGGGCGCTGCAGTGGCGGCTATCATATCCGCCGCTATGAAAAAACCTCGCTCCAGCATTACAAGCACTTCTAGTGCAAAGGCCCAATCTGAACCGCAAGCCGGTTTCAGCTTCAGCCAATCCTTTTTTGAAGGCCTGGTGGACCAGGCTCTGAAGCACGCCAAAAAGCTGGGTGCGACGGACGCCGGAGCCGAGGCTTCCGAAGGCTGCGGCCTCTCGGTCAGCGTCCGCAAGGGCGCGCTGGAGACGGTGGAACGCAATCGCGACAAGTCGCTGGGCGTGACCGTGTACCTGGGCCAGCGCCGTGGCAATGCCAGCACCTCGGACTTCTCTGAAGCCGCGATTCAGCAGACCGTGCAGGCGGCTTACGACATCGCCCGCTTCACCGCCGAAGACCCGTTTGCCAGCCTGCCTGACAGCGCCGATATTGCGCTGCCCGGCACGCACCGCGATCTGGAATTGTTCCACCCCTGGGATATCAGCAGCGAAGCCGCTGCCGAAATGGCCCTGCGCTGCGAAGAAGCAGCCTTCAAGACCCACCGCCGCGTGAGCAACAGCGAAGGTGCGGGTGTCTCGGCCCAGCAAAGCCATTTCTTTACCGCACACACCAATGGTTTCCGGGGTGGCTATGCCAGCTCGCGCCACAGCCTGTCGGTGGCACCCATCGCCAAGCTGCCCGGCAAGAACGGCGAGATGCAGCGCGACTACTGGTACAGCTCCATGCGCAATGCGGCCGACCTGGCATCGCCAGAAGCCGTGGGCCGTTACGCCGCAGAGCGCACGTTGAGCCGCCTGGGCAGCCGCAAGATTCCCACCACTGAATGCCCGGTGCTGTTTGAATCGCCTCTGGCCGCAGGCCTGCTGGGTGGTTTTGTGCAGGCCATCAGCGGCGGTGCGCTGTACCGCAAGAGCACCTTCTTGCTGGATTCCATGGGCAAGCCCGTCTTTCCCAAGCACATCGACATTGAAGAAGATCCCTTCATCTTGGGCGGCAAGGGCAGCTCGCCCTTCGACGAAGAAGGCGTGCGCGTGCAGGCCCGCAAGGTGGTGGATACCGGCCGTGTGGAAGGCTACTTCCTCTCCAGCTACTCGGCGCGCAAGCTGGGTATGAAGACCACGGGCAATTCCGGTGGTTCGCACAATCTGGTCATGACTTCGCGCCGCACCAAGGCGGGCGACGATCTGGATGCCATGCTGAAAAAGCTGGGCACCGGCCTGTTCGTGGTCGAGTTGATGGGTCAGGGCGTGAACTATGTGACCGGTGACTATTCGCGCGGCGCAAGCGGCTTCTGGGTGGAGAACGGTGAAATCGCCTTCCCTGTGGATGAAATCACCATCGCAGGCAATATGAAGGACATGTTCAAGGGCATCGAAGCCATTGGTGCCGATGCCTATAACTACGGTGCCAAGACCGTGGGCTCCATCCTCATCAATCGCATGAAGGTCGCGGGCAGCTGATGGCCTGATCTGTGCGGCGGATGCAGCCCAAGGCGAAGCGCGATGGCACTTCGCCTTTTTTATTGCCGCTGGGCCGCCCCCAAGGCAATCAGCGGCCCCTCGGGGGGGGACAGCGGCCACACGCCAGTGGGCAAGCGTGGGGGCTTTTTTATTGGGCATTGCAGACACGGCCAGGATTTTTTGATAGCTGACTGTGCTGATTAATCAATGAATTCAGTATCTTTTAATACTGAAATCAATGTTTAGCAGGGGCTAGCTGCTATGGTTTTAAGTTGCCCGCTCAGCAGCGATCAATCTTGCCGGCCTGATGGGCCTGCGCGATGAAGTCCATGAACGCCTTGGTGCGCAGCGGTATGTGCTTGTGGGTGGGCAGGGTCATCAGCACATGCAGGCGGCCCGTGATCCAGCCGGGCAGCACAGGCAGCAGCAGACCTTCGTTGAGAAACGGGCGGGCCGAATCCAGGGTGAATTCGGCGATGCCTGCGCCGTCGAGCACCATTTGCAAAATGCCTGCTGTCTGGCTGATGGTGATGGCGGCAGTCACTACGATGTCGTGTACCGGCGGCTCGCTGGTGGGCTGGTTGCTATGCCACAGCGAGAAGCTGTCGCGCTGCTGGCCCTCGCGGCGGCGCAGCACGCATCTGTGCTGAGCCAGCTCATGAGGGGTCTGCGGTGCGCCATGCCGCTGGACGTAAGACGGTGCGGCGCAAAGAATGGCTTCGGATGTCGAGAGCTTGCGGGCCACGATGCTGGCATTGAAGTTCTCGAACACCTGCATGAACCCCAGGTCATAGCGGTTCATGTCGGGTGCCAGGTTTGAGTCGACATGCACATCGAGGGCAATACCCGGGTACTGCGTGCAAAAGTCGGCCGCCAGTGGCGAAATCAGTGCATCCGTGAGTGACGGGGTGGAGACGATGCGCAACACGCCAGACAAGGCGCTGGTGTTGCTTTGTACTTCGGTTGTGGCGCTGTCCACTGCTTTGAGAATTTCGCGCGCGCGGGTGGCATAGCGTTCGCCCGCAGGCGTCAGGCTGACGCTGCGTGTGGTGCGCTGCAGAAGCCGGGTGTCCAGCTGCTTTTCGAGTGCCGTCACATGACGTGTGACATGGGGCACGGTCATGGACAGACGGCGCGCAGCAGCGGTGAAGCCGCCTTCATCGATGACGGCCAGAAACACCGTCATGGTGTGTAAGCGATCAAGCACAAGCCCTCATTTTCGAATAGCCACATGGCCTGGAATTATTACGGATGCCGTAATAAAGCATTGTGTCAGGGTGCATTGGTGCACTCTTGTACAAGACGTACAGTGAGAGCAAGTGCAAACATCAGCCTTTTGCCTTTGCGCAATACGGCTCAAGTGCGGTCATCCCGCTCCAAATAACACCCTGCAACAGAGTGCTGTCCGGCCTCGCTGCCGCAGCAAGCTTTGTTTCTGAGCAGCTTGTAGTCAATCGCTGTCCTGCAAATGGCTTTGGGCAGCTGACAACTGATGACGATGTCCTATTGATTGGGGCGGTCTTTGTCACCTCAATAGGTGATGTTGTGCACTGAAACACTGACCAATTCCTATCATGACCTCCACACCTCAATTCCCGACGTTCGGCCTGAGCCGTCGCCATCTGCTCGGTGGCGCGCTGGCGGCCGGCATGGCGCAACTGATCCCCGGCAGCTGGGCTGCTGATGCTCCTGCAACGGGTACTGACAGCTTCATGGCGCTGTCCCGTTATCTGACCGAGCGCGGCGATTTGCCGCAGGCGCAAGGTGCCAGACTGCTTGCCGCCCAGAACGAGCTGGACGGCAAGTTCAAAGGCAAGCTTGAAACTCTTTGGACATGGATTGGTGCCAGCCAGGTGGCGCTGGCCCATCTGAACGAGCGCCTCAAGGCCGAGCAGCCTGATCTGGCCGATGTCCCCATGAATGTGATGCAGCTCTGGTACCAGGGCATTGCAGGCAGCGGCACCGCCACACGTGTTGTGGCCTACGAGCACGCGCTCAATGCCGATGTGGTGGCCGACAGGCTGCGCCCACCTTCCTATGTTTACGGCGCATACGGCAGCTGGAGCAGCAACCCGACCACCTTCAAGCTGCAGCTCATCACGGCTCAGCCCAAGGCCTGAAGCACAGCCCATTTATAAAAATCCACGAGAAATACCATGGCTGATTCCACTCTATCTGCAGACTTTGTCATTGTTGGTGCCGGCATCGTCGGCGCCATGATGGGCGCAAAGCTGGCTCGCTCCGGCGCTTCGGTGCTTATGCTTGAAGCTGGCGGCCCATCGGACCGCGGCGTTTTTGTCGCACGTTTTCACAACGCATCGCGTCGTGGCGACTGGATGACTCCTTATCCGTCCATTCCCACGGCTCCGCACCCCATCTACCGACCTGAAGACAATAACTATTTTGAGCAGGCCGGTCCCGAGCCCTATAAAGCTGAGTACATCCGCCAGGTAGGCGGCACCAGCTGGCACTGGGCCGCTCAGGCCTGGCGCAATGTGCCCAACGACTTCCGCATCCGCAGCCTGTATGGCGTGGGCAAGGACTGGCCTCTAGACTATGACGATTTGGAGCCCTACTACCAGGAAGTCGAAGAAATCATGGGTGTGGGCGGCTCGACCGAGACCGGCTCGCCCCGCAGCAAGCCTTTCCCCATGGGCGAAGTGGCAGTGCCTTATGCCATGCAGCGTCTGACGGATCGCTTGAAAGGCACGTTCGACGTGGTCAGTAACACCGTGGCGCGCAATAGCCGCAGCTTTGATGGCCGCCCCCCTTGCTGCGGTGCCAATAACTGCCAGCCCGTGTGTCCAATTGATGCGCAATACCACGGCGGTATCGCCGTAAAGCAGGCGCTGGCTGCAGGCGTGAAGATGCAGATTCATGCCAATGTGTTCCAGCTTGAGCATGACGACAAAGGTCGCATCGTGGCGGCCAACTATTACGACGTGGACAAGAAGGTGCACCGCGTCACCGGCAAGACTTTCATCTTGGCATCCAACGGTATTGAGTCGCCGCGCCTGCTGCTGCTGTCCAAAAGCGATAAGTTCAAGAACGGCCTGACCAATGAGCACGATCAGGTCGGTCGCAATCTCATGGACCACCCCAGTACTTCTCTGACTTTTGATGCCGACGAGGATGTGTGGCTGGGCCGTGGCCCGCAAAGCCCCAGTTCCATCAATGCCATGCGCGATGGCTCGTTCCGCTCGGAACATGCGCCTTATCGCCTGGACTTCACCAATATCTCCCGCGTTGACGGTGCCACCAGCAGCCTGCTCAAGCAAGGCGTGTATGGCAAAGAGTTCGAGGAAAAGCTGCGCCATATCTCGGCGCGTGAAATGAGCGTGAAGAACGTGCTGGAAGTGCTGCCCAATCCGGAAAACCGCATCGCTTTGTCCGATGACAAGGACAGCATGGGCATTCCCAAGCCTCGTGCGCACTACCAGATTGACGAATACACCTTCAAGGGTCACCAGCGTTCACAAAAGGATTTCGCCAAGATTGCCGATCTGATGGGGGCCACCAATCTGCGCTACACCAAGGACCATGTCTATGCCAACAACCAGCATATCTGCGGCACCTTGAGCATGGGCAAGGATCCCAAGGAGTGCGTGGTTGACCAGTTCGGCCGCGCCTGGGATCACGAAAACCTGTACATGGCTTCTACCGGCCTGCTGCCCACATCGTCCACCTGCAATTCGACCGTGAATGCGCTGGCCGTAGCCATGCGCACTGCGGCCCACATCCTTGCGGAGAGTGGCGGCCCAGCCATGCTGCCGCGCAGCAACACGCAAGCGACCTGGAAGCCTCTGGTGCCCGCATGGCAGCCACAGGCCTGAAGGAGGACAGACACCATGAACAAGACATTGATGAAATCCTCCTGGCTGGCTGTTGTCCTTGTGGCCGCAGCTCCTGCCTTCGCTGCAGAAAATTCGGATGTGGAGCGTGGTCGCTATCTCGCGACGGCTGGTGACTGTGTGGCCTGTCATACCGCGCCTGGCGGTAAATCCATGGCGGGTGGCCTGCCACTGGCCAGCCCGCTGGGGGCTATCTATTCGACCAACATCACGCCTTCCAAGACGCACGGCATTGGCAGCTATACGCTGCAGCAGTTCACCGATGCGCTGCGCCACGGCAAGCGTGCAGATGGAGCAAATCTGTATCCGGCCATGCCTTATACAGCCTATGCCAAGACGACGGACGAAGACATCGCCGCCATGTACACCTACTTCATGCAGGGTGTGCAACCCGTGGATGAGGCACCGGCCAAGCAGACCGCCTTGCCTTTTCCATTCAACATCCGCGCTTCGCTGGGTGTCTGGAATGCCATGTTCCTCGATGCGACACCTTACAAGACCGATGCTTCGCAAACCCCGGAATGGAATCGCGGCGCATATCTGGCGCAAGGCCTGGCGCACTGCACGACCTGCCATACACCGCGAACGTCCTTGATGGCCGAGGATCTCAAACGAAACCTGAGCGGAGGGGACGTTGGCGGCTGGTATGCGCCCAACATCACATCGCACGCGGTCAGCGGCATTGGGGACTGGACGCAGGATGAGCTGGTGGCTTACATGAGCGGCAAGCCTGTCCCTGGCAAAGGCCCTGCTGCAGGCCCTATGGCCGAGGCAGTGGATCACAGTCTCAAGCATTTGAGCCCGGATGACTTGAAAGCCATTGCCGTTTACATCAAGACCGTGCCGGCCGTGGACGATGGAAGCCTCAAGCAGCCAGCCGACAGCTTTGGTAAACAGACCGATGCGCTGGATACCCTGCGCGGTGTGGATCTGCCCAAGGATTACAACGCCATGACTGGCGCACAAATCTATGACGCTTACTGCGCCGCCTGCCACCAGGCTCAGGGCCAGGGGACAGAGGGAGGTGGCTTGCCCGGTTTGTTTCACAACACTTCGCTCGGCCACGCCAACAGCAACAATCTGGTGCAGGTTCTGTTGCATGGCATTGAGCGTCACGGCGCTGACACCGTCATGCCAGGCTTTGCCGATGAGCTGAGCGACAAGCAGATCACTGCGCTTGGCAACTATCTGCTGACCAACTACGGCAATCCCGCAGCCAAGGTCACAGAGCCACAAGTTGCGCAACTGCGCGACCCTGCCACCGCCGGTTCGAGCAGTAGTTTTCTGATGCTGGCCCGTGTGGGCATGGCGGTGGGCTTGGTGATCGTGCTGGGCGTCATTGCCTGGCTGCTGCGCCGCCGCAAGGCGTGATGCCGAAGCTGTACTGAAAGAAAAAAGCCAGTCAGAAATCAATCTGACTGGCTTTTTGAAGGAAGCAAGGGCTCAGCGTTCAGCTGCAGCCTCCACAATGCATTGGGAAAGTTTTTCAAAATGCTTGTGGGCATCCGGGCTGAGTTCAATTTGCTTGCGGCGCGCATCTTCGGTATCGGCCAGCAGGATCCAGCCTTTCTGGCGCATGGACTTGAGACGGGAATGAATGGTGGCAGGAGACCCCATCTCGCGCTGCGCCATCAGATCACGGACGCACAGCCGCTGCTGGCGTGTGCCAGCATTTGCGATTTGCTCCAGAAGGCGCTCCTCAAGAGGGTCCAGCAGGGGCAGGGCTGGCAATCCTCGTATGGATTCCGCCAGTTGCAGAAAACGTAGATAGATATCGGCGGACAAAGAGTTTTTCATCACAAGCACGTAGCGGACAGAAAGACATCGGCTCTCAGACCAAAGGCGAGTGGATGATAGTACTGCCTCACGAGAAATATTGAACGGCAACAAGAATGAAAAATATCGGCCAGCACTGCGCAATGGTCATCGTCACCATCGTGTTCTTTGTGGTGATGCTGGCTTTGAATGAGTGGCTCTTCAGTTCACTGGAGTTTGTGAGGGGGGTCAACTGGATTTATCTTCCTGCCGGTGTGCGCCTGCTGTGCACCTTGCTTTTTGCTGGCGCCGGCGGCGTGGGGCTGCTGATTGCTTCCTGGCTGGTCTGCTTTTTCTACTTCTTCCCCGATGACATGGCGCGTTCTTTTCTTGGCGGCATTGTGGCGGCGCTGGCACCTTATGCCATGTACCGGATTGCCCGGCGCTGGATGGGACTGGGCCATGCGCTGAACAATCTCACCGCTTCACGGCTGCTGATTCTGAGCGTGCTGTATGCATTGTCCAATGCCGTGCTGCACCAGCTCGGCGGTTGGCTGATGGGACGTGGTCTGCACCCCGACCGCCTGCTGGTCATCGTGATAGGGGACTTGATGGGCACGCTGATCATTCTGTACGGTGCCAAACTGGTGCTGACACTGATGCCCGCGCGGCGCAATCCTTATGAGCTGCAGTAGCTTCCTGGGCGACAAGTCAGTCTGCGCTGCGGCTGCAATCCGTTCATACTTCAGCGCTTGCTGTTAATCATCGTTGTGACCGTTTTATGAGTTCCGCATCTTCCCCCGCCACCGTCATGAGTCGTGCTGACTGGATCAGCGCCATCATCGTTATCGTGATCTGGGGTCTGAATTTCGTGGTCATGAAATGGGGCCTGGCCACGCTGTCGCCTTTGCTGCTATGCGCACTGCGCTTTGCGGCGGCATCGTTGCCATTGCTGCTGTTTGTGAAGCCTCCGGCCAATCTGTCCTGGGGTATTTTGGCGGGCTATGGGCTGGTTCAGGGTGTGGGGCAGTTTGGCCTGCTGTTCACAGGCATGAAATTGGGTATGCCCGCTGGCATGGCCTCGGTGGTGCTGCAGACCCAGGCTTTCATCACCATGCTGCTGGCGGCCGTCTTTTTGCATGAGAAGCCGCAGCGCTGGCAGTGGATCGGCCTGCTAATAGCCATTTCGGGACTGGTGCTGATCGGCGCGGCGCACGGCGATGGCGCAGCAGACATGACTTTGCTGGGCTTTGTTCTGACGGTTGGCGCTGCCGCGATGTGGGCGATTTCCAATCTGCTGACCCGAGTCGCAGCCCGTCAAGGCTCGTATGAGCCGGCATCCTTCATTGTCTGGACCAGCGTATTCCCCACGATTCCTCTGTTGCTGCTGTCCTGGTGGATGGACGGCAGCGAGGCTGTCGTGACCCAGCTTCAGTCGATTGGCTGGCGTGAACTGGGTGTCATTGCCTATCTGGCATTCTTGTCAACTCTGCTGGGCTACGGCTTATGGACGCGTCTGCTGCAGCGCTATGCCGCCAGCACTGTGGCACCATTGTCGCTGCTGGTTCCGGTGATTGGCCTGCTGTCAGCCATGCTGCTCTTGGGCGAGGTGCCAAGTGGCCTGCAGTGGCTGGGAACATTGGGTGTGCTGCTGGGTATGATGGTCAACCAGTTTGGCGGACGCTGGCGTCGGCGCTGATACGCAAAATAGCCTTCCCCAAAAGCCCTGCAATGCGGGGCTTTTTTATGGCGTTCTGACTGGCTTACTGCATTTGTTCCTGCAACGGGGGTAAGTTGCTTTAGTTGACTGGAACTGTGTGCTTGTAGGCTGGTGCAAGCAATGGATCGGGTCATCTTGGTGGCGCAGGGGGCTGAATTTGCCTTGGTCTTGCTTGTGAAGCGCTGAAGCCGAATCTCATTAGTCCGGGGGCAACAAGGGTGCGCAGAGTTGCATCATTGATAACGCGCCTGGCAACTCCGCACCGCTTTGCCCTATGCCTTCAAGGTCTGCACGGCAATGATGCGGGGCAATATTGAAGCATTCAGGCATCTCGCCAAGAGCGATCAGCGCAACCCGCGGCGACCGCATTCAAGGCAAAAAAGCTACCTGTGCCCATCAATAGGGCGCAGGCAGCTTTGTTTTTGATAGCGAAGCTTGACTTCAGTTCTGGCGGATAACCAATGCAATACCTTGTGCAATGGCTTGGCCCACTTCGGTGGTGCTGGCCGTGCCACCCAGGTCAGGCGTTTTTGGGCCTGTTTTGATCACATCCTCAATGGCGCGCACCATGCTGTCGTGCGCAGCGCGCCACTCACCCTGGCTGTGGCCCAGAAAATCCAGCATCAGCGCAGCGGACCAGATCATGGCGATGGGGTTGGCAATGTTCTTGCCGTAGATATCGGGGGCCGATCCGTGCACAGGCTCGAACAGGCTGGGGAAGGTTCGCTCAGGGTTCAGGTTGGCCGATGGCGCAAGCCCAATCGTGCCGGTGGTGGCAGGGCCCAGGTCGCTCAGGATATCGCCGAACAGATTGGTCGCGGCCACCACATCAAAGCGGCCCGGCTGCAGCACAAAGCGCGCGGTCAGGATGTCGATGTGCTGCTTGTCCAGCGTGATCTCTGGGTAGTCCTTGTGCATGGCATCGGCCTGCTTGTCCCACCAGGGCATGCTGATGGCGATGCCGTTGCTCTTGGTGGCCAGCGTCACATGCTTCTTGCTGCGGCTCTGGGCCAGATCAAACGCGTACTTCAACAGACGTTCTGAGCCCTTTTTGCTATAGACCGATTCCTGGATGCAGATCTCGCGGTCTGTATCTTCGAACATGATGCCGCCCAGCGAGGTGTATTCGCCCTCGGTGTTCTCGCGTACCACGTAATAGTCAATATCGCCAGGCTTGCGGCCGGCCAGTGGGCAGGGCACGCCTTCAAACAGGCGCACCGGGCGCAGGTTGATGTACTGGTCAAACTCGCGGCGGAACTTGAGCAGTGAGCCCCACAGCGAAACATGGTCGGGTACTGTCTGCGGCCAGCCCACGGCACCGAAGAAGATGGCATCCATGCCTGAGAGTTGCTGTTTCCAGTCGTCGGGCATCATCTTGCCGTGCTCGGCGTAGTAGTCGCAATGGGCCCAGTCAAAGTGGTGAAACTCCAGCGGCAGATTGAATTTTTGGGCCGCAGCTTCAAGGGCGCGCAGGCCCTCGGGCATGACTTCCTTGCCGATACCGTCGCCGGCGATGACTGCGATTTTTTTAGGAGTGGACATGGTGTTTCTTTGCGAAGATGGGGTGTCTGTGCGCGACGTTGCAGGTCGTTGGGTTTATTTTGCAACCTGCAGCACTGAATACAATCACCTGATCGTGGTTTGATTATTTACACATCGTGCAGAAAATGCCCTCGCCAGAAGACCTGCGCGTCTTTACCACCGTGGTGCGCAAGGCCAGCTTTGCGGAAGCGGCCGCAGCGCACAATGCCTCCCCAGCCTATGTCAGCAAACGCATTCGGCTGCTGGAGGAAGAACTGGGCGTCAAGCTGCTGCACCGCACCACGCGGCGCGTGGCGGTGACGGAGCAGGGCGAGCGCGTCTACCACTGGGCGCAGCGCATTCTGGATGAGGTTGAGCACCTGTTGCAGGAGGTGGATGTGACGCGCCGCCAACCGCGTGGGCTGCTGCGCGTGTCCACCAGCTTTGGTTTTGGCCGCAAAGTGGTGGCGCCCGCGCTGTCGCAGCTGATTGCCCAATATCCGGCGCTGCAGTTGCGGCTGGAGGTCTTTGACCGCATTGTGGATGTGGCGGCAGAAGGCTTTGATCTGGATGTGCGCGTGGGCGACGAGATCGCGCCGCATCTGATTGCCCGGCATCTGGCCGACAACCACCGCGTACTGTGCGCCGCGCCGGCCTATCTGCAGCGGCGCGGCAGCCCCCGCACGCTCGATGAGCTGGCTGGTCACGATTGCCTGGTCATCAAGGAGCGTGATCACCCGTTTGGTGTGTGGAAGTTGCGTGCGGGTGCGCAAGAGCGCAGCGTGAAAGTGACCGGGCCGCTATCGACCAATCATGGCGAAATGGCCGTGCAGTGGGCGCGTGATGGCCACGGCATTGTGCTGCGCTCGCTCTGGGACGTGGCCTCTGATCTGCAGGCAGGGGGGCTGCTGCCTTTGCTGCCCGAATGGCGGCAAGAGGCCAGTATCTGGGCTGTATATCCGACGCGGCTGGAGCGCTCAGCAAAGGTGCGCGTCTGCGTGGAGTTTCTGCAGGAATACTTTCGCCAGCAAGCGGTGCAGGTATTGAATACCACTATCAAAAAAGAAGCTGCTGGCGCTTGATATTCAAACATTTCAGATGGTTTTTCCTCCGAAATGCGGGCAATACCAGCGCCAGCAGCTTCTGATTTTGATGCGCGCTGATTACTTCGTCAGCGCAGCCTTCACAGCGGCAGACACCAGGCCCATATCGGCCTTGCCAGCCAGCTGAGTCTTGACGGCGCCCATCACCTTGCCCATGTCGCCGGGGCCGGTGGCACCCAGATCAGCCACGATGGCTTGCACGGCGGCGGTGATTTCGGCTTCGGTCATGCGCACGGGCAGGTAGACCTTGAGCACTTCCATTTCGGCCTTTTCCACATCGGCCAGATCCTGGCGGTTGGCGGATTCAAAAGCGGTGATGGAGTCCTTGCGCTGCTTGAGCAGCTTGTCGACGATAGCGATGATGGCGGCGTCGTCCAGCTCAATGCGCTCGTCCACTTCCTTTTGCTTCATCGCGGCCTGCAGCAGGCGGATGGTGCCAAGGCGCACGCTGTCCTTGGCGCGCATGGCGGTCTTCATGTCTTCGGTAATCTGGGCTTTCAAGCTCATGGCTTTCTCCTTAGTGTGGGCCATTGTGCAGTCAAGCGGTGCACTTCTTGCGAACGCTTGATTGCGCACTGGCTTGGGAGGTCACTGCACGGCAATCAACATTACCCGCAGTGGCCAGAAAACAAAAAACCCGCGCCTGGCGTCCCGAGCGCGGGTTTTCGGCTTTTTACGGCCGGCTAGTCCTAATCAACGATTAGTACAGCTTCTTAGGCAGTTGCATGCTGCGAACGCGCTTGTAGTGGCGCTTCACGGCAGCAGCCTTCTTGCGCTTGCGCTCGGCTGTAGGCTTTTCGTAGAACTCACGTGCGCGCAGGTCGGTCAGCAGACCCAGCTTTTCGATAGTGCGCTTGAAGCGGCGCAGAGCAACTTCATGAGGTTCGTTTTCTTTGACGCGGATAGTAGTCATTCAATTTCCAGATATATCTGTGCCGACAGAGGGTTCCCGGGAAGATCGCGCCTGAGAGCCATGAACAGCGGTTTTCCCCGCCACTTTTTAACTAGTATGGCCGACGGGGTAATGCCAGCAAAGTCGAGCATTATAAACCAAGAGTTGGCCGCTTGGCGGATTGCATTGCGATGGTGCTCGCTTTTGTAGATGACGCGTTGTTTCACAGTGCCGAGTAGCAGCCTCTGGCGGGGCTTCGTCGTACCCCCTGAGCCGTTTCGGAATGCGGCAGGCTGTATTTGCTGATTATCGCGAATACGAAATACAAGAAGGTCGTGCTGCCCAAATGCAATGTCTGGTGATGATGGACTGGGGTTTCTTGGTAGCGATGTGTGCACTAAAAGTGCATACAGTTTGAGAAATGAATTTCATGACCGAGGTCAAGAAATAAGTGGTTCCGTCTCGATGTGCGGGACGGTTTTCTGTGTCCAGGAGCCTTAATCGTGTCCAGTCTTTCTCATTCGTCTCTTCTTTCTCGTCGTCAATGGCTGGCTTCAAGCGTTGCCGTACCGGGTTTGCTGGCGTTGACGGCTTGCGCCAGCAAAGCCGGTGTGTCGGCACAAGCTGCGCCGGCATCTTCTTTGGTGGTGGGGGGGCTGTTTGCGGGCTCGCGCAGTGACAAGGGCTTCATGGAAGCCGGTTGGCGCGGCTTGGAAAAGGCGCGTGAAGAACTGGGCGTGCAAACCCGTTTTCTCGATGGCATGGCACCCCGCAAAGAGCTGCTGCTGCCCGCACTCAATCAGCTGGCCGAGCAGGGCGCGCAGCTGGTGATCGCACATGGGGGGCAGAACAATCAGGCTGCGGTGGAGGCCGCTGCGCGCAACCCCAGGACGCAGTTTGTGGTGACGCAGGGCACGGTGCAGGGCGCGAATCTTTCGAGCTACGACGTGCTGCAGGAAGAGTCGGCTTATCTGGCTGGCGTGCTGGCCGCGCTCACGACCAAGACCGGTGTGGTCGGCCATATGTCCGGCATTCGCGTGCCGCCAGGTCTCAAGGGTCGTGCCGCCTATGCAGCCGGTGTGCGCGATACGGATCCCAAGGTCAAATTGCTGACGAATTTCTCGGGCGATCAGGACGATAACGCCCTGTCGCATCGCATTGCCAAGGCCCAGATGGCAGCAGGTGCCGATGTGATCTTCACCATGCTCAACTCTGGCCGCAATGGCGTGACTCAAGCTTGCCGTGAAGCGGGCACGCGCCAGATCGGCAATGTGATCGACTGGACGGCGGTGGATTCGCAGGTGTTCGTGGCCTCGGCCTGGGCCGATGTGGGTATTGGCGCCTTTCTGGCCGTCAAGGACATGCAGCAGCGCGGCGCACCCGGCCCTGGCATTCACAAGATTGGCCTCAGCGACCCGGCAGCCGTGCGGCTGACCATGGGCAAGGATGTCGCTGCCAGCGTGCGCGAGCGTGTGGCCAAGACCTCGGCCGCGATTGTGGCGGGATCACTCAAGGTGCCGGAAAACTATGCGGGAGCTGAGTTCACGGCCTGATCCGCTCGGGGTCTGAACGAAAAAAGGATGGCCAGGCCATCCTTTTTTCATAGCGGCTACCGCTTTCGGCACAAAGCCTGAAGGCCATTCAGGCGCTGTTTTTCTCGGCCATGGCCTGCGCGCAGGCTGCAGCGCTGGCCCAGGCCCATTGAAAGTTGTAGCCACCCAGCCAGCCGGTGATATCTACCACCTCGCCAATGAAGTACAGGCCGGGCTGGATTTTGCATTCCATGGTTTGCTGAGAAAGCACCTTGGTGTCCACGCCGCCCAAGGTCACTTCGGCCTTTTTGTAGCCCTCGGTGCCCGTGGGCGTGATTTCCCAGCGACTCAGTTGCTCGGCCAGCTTGGTCAGGGCCTTGTCGCTGGCTTCGTTGATGGGGCGCTGCAGCTCGGGCATGCGGCTCACCCAGGCATCGGCCAGACGGGCGGGTAAATGGGCGGCCAGTTCATTGGCCACCAGCTTGCGCGAGTTGAGCTTGGCCTGGGTCAGTACTTCCAGCAGGTCCACACCGGGCAGCAGATTGACCTGCAGCGGTGTGCCGGGCTTCCAGTAGCTGGAGATTTGAAGCACGGCCGGACCAGACAGGCCGCGGTGGGTGAACAGCAGGTCTTCATGGAAGGCCACGCGTTCCTTCTTGCTGCCGGTGCTGATCTCCACCGGCAGGGCCAGTCCCGAAAGTCCGGCATAGGGCTGCCAGCCGTCGCCATCAAAGGTCATGGGCACGAGGCCCGGTGCGCGTTCAATCAGCGGCAGATCAAATTGCTGGGCCAGCCGATAGCCAAAGTCCGTCGCGCCAATCTTGGGAATGCTCAGGCCGCCCGTAGCAATGACAAGGTTGCGGGCTTCTACCAGACCGCGATCAGTCTCAATTTGATAGCTGTTTGCGCTTGATTCATCTGGGGTTGAGGCCGAAAACGTTATTTTTTTAACCTGGCAAGGCTGCCAGTGCTGCACGCCGCCTGCGCTGCATTCGGCCAGCAGCATGGCGATGATGTCCTCTGCCGAACGGTCGGCAAACAACTGGCCCTTGTGCTTTTCGTGGTGGGCAATGCCGTGCTTGTCCATCAGCGCGATGAAGTCTGCCGGGGTGAAGCGCGAGAGGGCGGAGCGGCAGAACTGCGGGTTCTGGCCGACAAAGTGCTTGTGCGGTGCGCGCACATCCAGATCGCGGTTGGTGAAGTTGCAGCGACCGCCGCCAGAGATGCGGATTTTTTCAGCCACTTTGGAGGCGTGGTCGATGAGCAGCACTTTCAGGCCTTGCTGGCCTGCACGGGCAGCGCAGAACAGGCCGGCGGCACCGGCACCAATGATGATGGCGTCAAAAATCTGAGAGGGGACCTGAGAGGAGGAAGACACGGCGGGCAGGGCGCAGGAGCACGAAAAGGGAAGCGCAGATTGTCCCAGATGGCTCAGATTCCCGGCTCGTCCACCACAAAGCCCCAGAAATCGCCATCGGTCTGCGAGCAGTGAATGCACTGGGTGACAAAGCTGCGCATGCCCTTGGCATGAAACCAGACCAGCCCCTGCGATGCATCGCACAGCGCATCGGCCTGTTCGCTCAGGCTCAGGACGGTGATGTGGCTCAGCTCCATGTCGGCCAGAAATTCTGGCAAATCCTGGGCGGCGGCAAACAGGTCGTGATCAAGGCTGGCAATCTTGCCTTGGTGTTGGCCGTGCAGTACTTCTACAAAGGGGTTGCCAGCTGGGTCGCTGCCAATTTCCAGAAACCAGTCGGCCAGCAGGTTCTCGGCTTGCAGCGATTCGAGGTCGTAATAGGGGTCTTGCGCGGCAAAGCTGTTGAGCACACGCAGATTGGCATGGGTGTCGTTTTGGGCCTCGCCGGGGCGAACATAGGGAGCAACGTCCTGAGCTTCTTCCATGGCCATGACGGAAAAACCGTTTTGTGTGCGCAGAAAGTCGGCGTAGGCATCCGAAAAGCCGATATGCGCCTGCAGCGCCTGAATCTCCTGCACGGAGGCTGGCGTGCTGCCGAAAGGGTTGGGAAACAGAACTTGCATCAGAAGGCGGAGGCTTTGGGTGGTTGAGGTCAGCCGGATTTATACCCTGCAGCCTGTTGCGGCGTTGGGGTATGCGAGAGCGGCAAGCATGGGTCAGGGATCACTTCTAGAATCGCGCCCCATGAATACACCTTCCCACCAGCTCAGCATGACCGTGCTCATGTCCCCTGACATGGCCAACTTCTCCGGCAACGTGCACGGCGGAGCCATCCTGAAGCTGCTTGACCAGGTCGCCTATGCCTGCGCCAGTCGCTATGCCGGCCGCTATGTGGTGACCTTGAGCGTGGATCAGGTCATGTTTTTGCAGCCCATCCATGTGGGCGAGCTGGTGACCTTCCTGGCCAGCGTGAATCACACCGGCAAGTCATCGATGGAAATCGGCATCAAGGTGATTGCCGAAGAAATCCGCGACAAGGTGGTGCGCCATGTGAACAGCTGCTTCTTCACCATGGTGGCGGTCGATGAGGACAAAAAGCCGGCTCCCGTGCCCCAGCTGCTCCTAGAAACGGACGATGAAAAGCGCCGCTGGCAAGCCGCCATCATCCGCAAGGAACTGCGCAAGGACATGGCCGCGCGCTTTGCACAGATTCGCGTGGAAACCGGCGCTACAGATATTTCCTGAACTGGAGTGTGCTATTGAAAAAGGCCGCTTGATGCGGCCTTTTTGCTGGGTACATGCTCAGGCGACGAGTCGCTGACCATGTTCTACCTGCCATGCAGCAATTCCTCTCACCACATCGCCGACCACGATGATGCTGGGGCTGCCCAGTTTTTCATCGGCAATGCACTGCGGTAAATCCTTCAAAAAAGTGAGCGCGTGGCGCTGATGGGGCAAGCTTGCGTGCTGGATGATTGCCACAGGCGTGCTGCCGGGCAAGCTCGTCAATAGCTCGTCGCTGATGTGCTCCACGCTGCTCACTCCCATATAGATCACCAGCGTCAGCTTGGCTGCATGGGCGGTGGCGGCAATCTGACGCCAGTCGGGGCCGCTGTCGCCGGGTTTGGCGTGACCGGTCATGAAGAGCACGCCGTGGGCGCGGTCACGGTGGGTCAGCGGGGCGCCCAGGCTGGTCAGCCCGGCCAGGCCGGAGGTGATGCCGTTGATGACTTCTACCGCAATACCCGCCTCGCGCAGGTGTTCCACTTCTTCTCCACCACGGCCAAAGATGAAAGGGTCGCCGCCTTTGAGGCGCACCACGCGCTCGCCCTCTTTCACGGCGGCAATCATCAGCTTTTCAATAAAGGCCTGAGGCGTGCTCTTGCAGCCACCGCGCTTGCCGACATAAACAACGCGCGCCTCGGCGCTGGCATGGGCCATGATGGCATCGCTGACCAGATCATCGACAAACAACACGCTGGCTGCCGCAATGGCCTTGGCCGCCTTGATGGTCAGCAGGTCCGGGTCGCCAGGGCCCGCGCCCACCAGTGTGCAGGAGCCGTGAGAGAGAGTCGTCGGAGTGTGAGCGGACATGTCGGTGCTTTCAGTCGGGGCTGCGGTTAAAGGCGTGCAGCGAAGCGCGGCCTGCCGCATTGTTGTTTTGCATGGCGTGGTGCAGTGCCACAATTTGATCGACCTGCTGCGCAATGGGCGCGGGTACAGGGCGCTGACCGCTCAGCATTTCTTCCGTCAGCTGGGCGGTTTGCTGGGCATTTAAATCTTGCTCTGGTGGGTTTTTTTCCTCACCCAGTATGAGCTGACTGCTATGAATGGCAGAGCGCTCAAAACAAATCTCACCGGCTATCACACCCATGCTGGCCGGTTCGCGGTGGGGGGCTGCTACGGCTTCGCCCTCGGTACCGCGCACCAGCAGGGCGCTGGTGCTGCGCAGGGCCAATGTCTCGGCCATGGGCAGGGCATAGGCCGGGTGGGTGTAACTGGCCAGCACCAGGCCGGAGCGGGTGGTATCAGGTCCATGAATGGGGTCCAGCAGCTTGACGATGCTGTGCGCCGGGTTGCGCAGACCCATCTGGCGGCGAATTTGCAGCAGCCGTGCGAGCGGAGCCAGCAGGTGACGGGTCTGCATCCAGACCTTGTCTCCAGCCTCAAGTGCGGTGGGGCGCTCAACACGGGTCCAGCCCAGCTGCTGCCACACCTCGTCCGTGCCAAGGCGTTTGTCGTCGGTGTCGCAGCCGTGCACCAGCACGGGCAGGCCTTTTTTCGTGAGCAAACCTGCCAGCAGCGGCGTGAGGTTGGCCAGCTTGCGCGAACCGTTGTAGCTGGGGATGACGACCACCGGCTGGGCTGTGGCCGCCTGCGGCCATGCGGGCAGGCGCTGCTGGGTGGCATCGAGAAAGCCGGCCAGTTCTTCGGTGCTCTCGCCCTTGAAGCGCATGGCAATGCAAAAGCCGCCCAGCTCCAGATCGCTGACTTGGCCGTCCAGTATCTGGCCCATCAAATCACAGGCTTGCGCGCGCGTAAGAGAACGCGCACCTTTGGTGCCGCGGCCGATTTCCTTGATGTAATGGCTGATGCTCATGATTCATGTAATTGTCGCCATAAAAAACATGCTCCATCAGACCATTTGGTTATATCTAAATCAGAAGCAGCGGCTGACCGTATGACTGCTCACGCACTCATAACTGCTATATATTGATTTAAGTAACACCATTTAAGAGGGTCGCATGTCGATCAAAGCAATTCTGAAACCGACTGTGATGGCTCTGGCGCTCGTCACCAGTGGGGCACTTTTCGCACAAGGCACACCCATCAATGCAGCGGCGTATGACGCGCTGGTTGCCCAGGGCCCTGTTGCCAGCGCTCAGACCATTGCGTCAAGCACTTGGGCCAGCAAGATCAAGCAGGCTGGCACGTTGCGCCTTGGCAGCACGCAAACATCGAATCTGTTCTCGCTGCTCAACGAAAAAGACGGCAAGATTCGTGGCTTTGACATGGGTTTGGCTCAGCTCATCACGCGCTACATCCTGGGCGATGCAGCCAAGTATCAGTTCACACAGGTGACTTCGTCCACGCGTGAGCAGGTGCTCATCAACAATCAGGTGGATATGGTGTTCGCCACCTACTCCATCACCCCCGCCCGCGCTGAAAAAATCTCGTTCGCCGGCCCTTACTACAACTCCCAGACCGGGGTGCTGGTCAAGGCGAACAACAAGACGATCCAGTCTTATAGCGATCTGGCGGGCAAGAAGGTCGCTACGCAGGCCGGCTCCACAGGGCCTGCAATCCTGGCGCAATACGCGAGCAAGGCGGTCGTGCAAGAGTTTCAGACGCATCAGGAGTCGCTTGATGCCATGCGCCAGGGGCGCGTGGATGCCTACGTGACCGATTACACATTGCTGCTCAATGCCTTGAGCCTTGGCGCGAGCAATGCAAGGCTGGCAGGTGCGCCTTTTGGTGCGCAGGACCCCTACGGCGTTGGACTGCCCAAGGGCTCTGACGGTGTGGCTTTCATCAATGCCTTCCTGAAAAAGCTCGAAGCCGATGGCACCTGGGCCAAACTCTGGATGGTTTCTATTGGGCAGCGTACCGGTAGCACGGCGGTCCCGACGCCACCCGCACTCCCATAAACGATGGGTGATGTTTACAGGCTGCTGGCCGACCATGGGCCTGCCTTCGGGCAGGCCCTCTTGCTGACATGGAAGCTCACACTCGTCTCGTTTGTGCCCGGATTTTTGCTGGGCGTGGTTGTGGCGGTGCTTCGGCTTCTACCGTTGCCACCACTGCGCTTCGTCTTGACCGGCTATGTTGAGATCTTTCGCAATATTCCCAGCGTAGCGCTGCTGATCTTCATCGTATTCGCGCTGCCTGATCTCAACATCTTGATTGACTATGAGCCCAGCGTGATCCTGACGCTGACGCTGGTCTGCTCTGCATTCACGGCGGACTATTTGCGCGCCGGTATCAACACCATTCCTGGCGGCCAGATTGAAGCCGCGCTCAGCCTTGGCATGCGGCCGGTGCAGATCCTCTCTGCGGTGGTCTTGCCGCAGGCGCTGCGCGCGGTGGTGCAGCCGATGACCTCGCTGCTCATTGCGCTGATGCTTTCGACCTCGCTGGCGTCGCAGGTGCCATTCCCGGGCCGGGAGCTCACCACGCTGGTGTCCAAAATCGCGAACGATTCTGCGGTCGGCATTGCCGCATTTGCGGTGGCTGCAACCATGTATGTGCTGACGGGTCTGCTCATCGCCTGGGCTGGTGCCACGCTGGAAAAGAAAGTGCGGATACTGCGATGAGCCGCCCTGTGGAAGACATTCTGTTTGGGTCCCCAAGCCCCCAGGCCAAGCTCACCACCCGGGTGATGAGCGCGATCTTGGCCCTCGTGCTGCTTTTGCTGGCTGGGGCTGTTGCGCTCCAGTTTTATTCGGCAGGGCAGCTTGAGGCCTCATTCTGGGAATTCTTCGCCTGGGCTACGACCTGGGCTTTCCTCGCCAAAGGTCTACTCGGTACGCTGGCATCGGCGGCAATGGCTGCTGTCATCGCGCTGACCCTCGGGCTGGTGCTATTGCTGGGGCGACTGGCCCGGTCACGGCTTGTGCGCTGGCCGAGTATTGCGGTTATCGAGTTCCTGCGCGGCACACCGACGCTGCTGCTCATCTATGTATGTTTCCTGGTGCTCCCCTCTGTCGGGCTGAAGCTGAGTACCTATTGGATGTTGACCTTGCCCATTGGCCTGAGTACCGCTGCCGTCGTGGCCGAGGTGTACCGTGCGGGCGTGCTGGCTGTGCCCCGCGGTCAGACCGATGCCGGGCGAAGTCTGGGGCTGACCGAAACCCAGGTTTTTTTCTTCGTCGTTTTCCCCCAGGCCCTTCGATACATTGTCCCGGCACTGGTCGCGCAACTGGTCATCGTGGTCAAGGACACCACCTTCGGCTACGTTGTCACCTACGGTGAACTCATGCAGAACGCCAAGGTACTCATTGCCAACTACAACTCTCTGGTGCCTGTGTACCTGGTTGTGGCGGCGCTTTACTGTCTTGTTAACTACGCGATATCAAGGGCAAGCAAACGCCTCGGTCAACCCAAATACTGAGCGTCATCCGGCACGGCAGCGCATGCATAGCGTCGCTTGGCATTTATCTTTCGTGCGCTATCAATTTTCATTGGTCTATGCCTTCTTAGGCTTTCTTGAGACGGTAGTTTGGCGACTGAGTGGCTCGGCACAGCCCGTGGTGTTTTTTAAGGCATTGACAGCCGCTGAACATTGATGACAATTTTTGGTCACGCTACACGCTTACGATGAGCGCTGTTTTTTCAGGAGCAATTGACATGACCGCATCTTTGACCGACGAATTGATGGGCCAACTGCAAGGCGCGCCCATGCAAGGCTTGGCCCAGCAGTTGGGCTTGGACTCTGTGCAGACCGAGCAAGCCGTAGGCGTGGCACTGCCCATGCTGTTCGGTGCTCTGGGTCAGAACGCGGCGCAGCCTCAGGGGGCGGCCGATCTCTTTGGTGCGTTGCAGCGCGATCACACCAGTGCCAATGGTGCGATGGACTTGGGTGGTCTGCTGGGCGGTTTGCTCGGTGGCGCAGGCGGTGGAGCGGGCGCGGCCGGTGGACTGGGTGGTCTGCTTGGCGGCTTGCTGGGTGGTGCCAGTGGTGGTTCTGGCGCAGGTGGCTCGATTCTGGGCAATATCTTCGGCGGCCAGCAGCAGCAGGCGGAGTCCCAGCTGGGCCAAGCTACCGGTCTGGGCGGTAACTCCGGTCAACTGCTGGCCCTGCTGGCTCCACTGGTCATGTCCTTCCTGGCCAGCCGCGTGCAGTCGCAGGGCATGGGCGCTAATGATCTGGGCAGTGCACTGGGTCAGGAACGCAGCCAGATCCAGTCGCAAGGCGGCATGGCGGGTGGCATTCTGGGCGGTCTGCTGGACCAGAACGGCGACGGCAAGCTGGATGTGGGCGATCTCGTCAAGCTGGGCGGCAGCCTGTTGGGTGGCCGTCGTTAAGCGCTCCATCGCATGGCACAAAAAAGGCAGCCTCGGCTGCTTTTTTTTATGCGGGCATCGCCTGATTGCCGCATCGCAGCAAGGCTTTCACACTGGTTGTGTTCTCATGCGTTGTGCATGACTGCCTATTCTGAAAGGAGAATCAGATGACGACCGTAGCCGAAATTCTGCGTGCCAAGGGCAACAGCACCATTCACAGCGTTTCTCCCTCCGACACCATGCTGACTGCGCTGCAGCTCATGGCCGATAAAAGCATTGGCGCGTTGCTGGTGCTCGAAGGTGGCGAGATCGCGGGCATCGTGACCGAGCGTGATTACGCCCGCAAGATCGCGCTGCAGGGCCGCAGCTCTGCCAGCACCCGGGTGGATGAGGTCATGACGCGCAAGGTGCATTGCGTGCTGCCGCGCCAGACCAGCGAAGAGTGCATGGCGCTGATGACCAGCAACCGCATGCGCCACCTGCCCGTGATCAACGAGTCCCGCGCGCTGCAGGGGCTGATCTCCATTGGCGACATCGTCAAGGAAATCATCTCGGCGCAGCAGTTCACCATCGATCAGCTGGAACACTATATTTCCGGCTCACCGCACGTCAAATAAGCGCGAGCAGCTATCGTTTGAATAGTGAAGGCGGACAGGGCTAATGTCCGCCTTTCCTGCATCTGGAGGGCGCAAGTTCTACACTTGCGGCCATGAGTTTGCTGATCCTGGGAATCGAATCTTCTTGCGATGAAACCGGTGTGGCCCTGGTGCGCACACCCGATGGTCAAGGTGTGCCCGCCTTGCTGAGTCATGCGCTGCACAGCCAGATTGAAATGCACCGTGCTTATGGCGGGGTGGTGCCAGAGCTGGCCAGCCGCGACCATATCCGCCGTGTGCTGCCGCTGACCGAGAAAGTGCTGGCCGATGCCGGCGTGGTGCTGGAAAACGTGGATGTCGTCGCCTTTACGCGCGGCCCCGGCCTTGCTGGCGCCTTGCTGGTGGGGTCTGGCGCAGCCTGCGCCATGGCGGCTGCGCTTGACAAGCCCGTGCTGGGCGTGCATCACCTTGAAGGGCATTTGCTCTCGCCCTTTCTGAGTGAAGACCCGCCAGAGTTCCCATTTATCGCTTTGCTGGTTTCGGGTGGTCACACCCAGATCATGCGTGTGGACAGCGTGGGCGAATACGAAATCCTGGGCGAGACCATTGATGACGCGGCGGGGGAGGCGTTTGACAAATCCGCCAAGCTCATGGGCCTGCCCTATCCCGGCGGCCCCGTGCTCTCCAAGTTGGCCGAGGCGGGTGACCCCAAGGCCTTCAAGCTGCCGCGCCCCTTGCTGCACTCGGGTGATCTGGATTTCTCGTTCGCGGGCCTGAAGACAGCCGTGCTGACGCAGGCCAAAAAGCTGGGTGACGAACTGGAAGAGCGCAAGGCCGATCTGGCCGCCAGCACGCAGGCCGCGATTGTGGAAGTGTTGGTCAAGAAGACCATGGCCGCTCTCAAGCAGACCCATATGAAGCGCGTGGTCGTGGCCGGTGGCGTGGGGGCCAACAAGCATTTGCGCGAGCAGCTCAACGAAGCCTGCGCCAAGCTCAAGATTCGCGTGCATTACCCCGAGCTGCATCTATGTACAGACAACGGAGCCATGATTGCCATGGCTGCAGCCATGCGCATACAGGCCGGGCGTGAGCAAGCTCAGCATGAATACGCGTTCGATGTGAAGCCGCGCTGGCCGCTGGATTCGCTCAAGTAAGCGATGCATCGACGTTCAAAAAAAGCAGCCCTAAGGCTGCTTTTTTTATAGCGGCTCACACTTAGCCCGCAAGCTTTACCGCCAGTTTGGCCACATTCTGTCCCTGGTGGCGGGCAATGCTCAGTTCGTCTGGGTGAGGCTGTCGCGAGCCGTCGGCTCCTGCAATCGTCGAGGCGCCGTAAGGCGAGTTGCCACCCTTGACGGCACTCAGATTGGTCTGCTCGGGCAGTGGGTAGCCCAGCGGCACAATGATCATGCCGTGATGCGCCAGAGTTGCCCAGGTGGTGGTGGCCGTCATTTCCTGGCCGCCGCCAGTGCCGGTAGAGGTAAAAACGCTGCCGAGCTTGTTGATCAGCGCACCCTTGACCCAGAGGCCACCGGTCTGGTCGAAGAAGGTTCGCATCTGGCCTGGCATATTGCCAAAGCGCGTGGGTACGCCAAACAGGATGGCGTCGTAATCGGCCAGTTCGGCCGGGCTGGCGACCTCTGCCGCCTGATTGGCCTTGCCGCCTGCATTCTTGAAGGCTTCTTCGGGCATGGTTTCGGGTACACGCTTGATGGTGACCTCGGCACCCGTGACGCTGCGCGCTCCTTCTGCCACGGCCTGGGCCATGGCTTCGATATGACCGTACATGGAATAGTAGAGAACAAGCACTTTTGCCATGGTGTGAATTCCTAGAACAGGGGTGAAAGATGGCGCGCACAACGGGTGCACAAAGGGGACTGCACAGTGTAGAAAACCGATGTGACCTTGCGGTCTGCGTTGTCAGTTTGCGCTTGTAGGCCAGGATGCCGAATCAGGTCCTTCCCGTTCCCAGGCTGAGAGCGATTGCTGAGCATGCATTGAAAAAGCCCGCAGTGCTTGCGCATTGCGGGCTTTTTGCTTTCCGGTCAGCCCCTGCTAAGAGAAGATGGAAGAAAGGATGAGGCTGACGGGTCGGCGGTAAACAGCGCTTATTCGATGCTCAAGGTCACAGCTTTGGACTGTGGTTCAAGCTTGGCCAGAGCCAGCGTCAGCACGCCATGCTCCAGTTTGGCCTTGCTATTGGCAGCATCGACTTCATGGTCCAGCTCCCAGGTGTATTTGACCTGGCGGGGCGCACCTTCCACGCTTTCGAGCTTGACCACCGCACCTTCAATCGAGAGCTTGAGCTGCTCACGTGCCAGGCCTGGAACATCGAGTGTCAATGTCGTGAATTTATCATCGCGGCTGACTTGAACCTGGCGTTGCACGGGGCTTGCGGCTCCCAGGCTGTCTTGCAGAAAACGCTGCAGGGCCAGGTCGGCGGCGCGAGGGGAGACAAAGGCATTACGGCTCATCACAGGGGCAAAGAACATGGTGTTTAACTCCTTTAAACTGCGCGGCTTGCGTTGTTGCCGCTTGATTCACAGGTAGGTGGTGGTAAGCGCATTTCAAGAGGTTTTTTTGATGAATAAATTGCGCCGTGATGTCTTGAAATATCTGCAGTTGCCACTACTATGCGCGCCGTTGGGGGTTGTAGGGGCTGCTTTTGCCGCTTCTCAGAATCTGGCGTTGCCACCCATTAAGCTGGCACTGGTGGAGAGTCTTTCTGGCCCGTTTGCGAATACGGGGGAAGCCGTTTTTCGCAACTTGCTGTGGGCGACCGAGCGCGTGAATGCGCGCGCCGGCGTGCGCCTGCCGGACGGTCTTCATGCGCTGGTGATTGAACGCTATGACAGCAAGGGGCAGAATGAAGAAGCGCTGTCGGCCCTGCGCGCAGCCATAGACAACGGCGCGCGCATCATCATGCAGGGCAACTCGTCGGCGACGGCTGCGGCGCTGCTGGACGCGATTGAAAAGCACAACAGCCGTGACCCGGCGCGCCGTGTGCTGTATCTGAATTATTCGGCGGTAGACCCGGCGCTGACCAATGAGCGCTGCAGCTTCTGGCACTTTCGATTTGATGCCCATGCCGACATGCGCATGGCGGCGTTGATGGAAGTCATCAAGGACGACAAGGCGGTGCACAGTGCCTATCTGATAGGGCAGGACTACAGTTTTGGTCAGGCCGTGCTGCGCGAGGCCAGACGCCAGCTGGCTGCGCAGAGGCCCGATGTGCGTATCGTGGGCGATGAGCTGCACCCTGTGGGCCGGGTCAAAGACTTTGCGCCTTATGCCGTCAAGATCAAGCAAAGCGGCGCGCAAGCCGTGATTACGGGCAACTGGGGCAATGACTTGATGCTGCTGGTCAAGGCGGCGCGAGAGGCGGGCTACGAAGGGCGCTTTTACACCTTCTACGGCAATGCGCTGGGAGCACCCGCTGCGCTGGGCGATGCGGGCGTGGGCAAGGTGCTTGCCGTGGCGGACTGGCTGCCCAATGTGCCAACAGCCCAGAGCCGGGCGTTTTACCAGTCTTTCCGCCAGCGCTTTCCGGATCCGCGAGATGACTATGTGCACATGCGCATGCAGCTGATGATCGAGGCGCTGGCCCAGAGTCTGGAAAAAGCGGGCAGCACCGACACGGTGGCCGTGGCCCGCGCCATGGAGCATGCTCAGGTGCAGCTCGCGGGCCGCTCCGGCAGCATGCGAGCGGCAGACCACCAGTTTCAGCAATCGCTGGTGGTGGGCATGATGGAAAAGCAGGGCGGCGCTGGCGTGGACTTTGATGTCGAAGGCTCGGGCTACGGCTTCAAGGTGGTGCGCGAGATTGCTGCCGCCAGGGCCGAGATGCCCAGCCAGTGCCAGATGAAGCGTTTCTGAAAGCGCTTGAAACTATTAAATCAATAGCTGCTAGCGCTTATTGATTAAGCTCTACAGCGGGATTTCGCTCAATTTTTTGCGGACTGATGGCTGAGGTAAGCCTCATGCACTTCGCGTCCCAGCTCAATCACGGACAGCGCATAGAACGCCGACCAGTTGTAGCGCGTGATGGCGTAGAAGTTCTCCGTGCCCGCAATGTACTCGGTGGTGCCTGAGCTGCCGTTTTTCAGCTCGATCAGCGCGAGAGGGCGCTCATAGCTTTCAGCGCCGAGCACGCGCACATTGCGCTCGGCCATTTGCGTGGCGGTGAAGGTCGGGTTGATGTCGGGGGCCAGCAGAGTGGCGAGATTCTCGCCCTGAGCGCGCATGTCTACGATGAAGGCCGTGGGCAGGCCGGGCTTCCAGCCGTGGCCGATGAAGTAGTTGGCCACGGAGCCAATCGCGTCGGTCGCGCTGTTGAACAGGTCGATGCGGCCATCGCCGTCGAAATCGACGGCATATTTGTCCCAGCTGCTGGGCATGAACTGGCCCAGACCCATGGCCCCGGCGTAGCTGCCGCGCAGTGCAAACGGGTCAGAGCCGGTGCGGTTGGCGGTGACCAGAACCTGCTCCAGCTCGCCGCGGAAGTAATCGGTGCGGGCCTGAGCGCGGGGGTGAGATTGCGGGAAGTCCAGCGTCAGTGTGGCCAGCGCGTCCATCACGCGGAAGTTGCCCATGTTTCGACCGTAAATGGTTTCTACGCCAATGATACCGACGATGATTTCGGCGGGCACGCCAAACTGCTGCTCAGCACGCGCGAGCGCCTGGCGGTTGGCCTGCCAGAATTGCACGCCAGCGCGAATGCGCACGGGGTCGATAAAGCGGCTGCGGTACACCGTCCAGTTCTTCACAAAGGTCTTGCCAGCGGGCGTCATCAGGCGTGTGACCACGGGCAGATTGCGCGCTTCGCTCAGCTGTGCACGCACCCAGTCGGCGGGCAGGTCGCGGCGGCTGGCAATGTCGGCGGCCAGTTGCATGGCGTCATCACGGCTGGCATAGGCGACAGAGGCTGCCGCCGCTGCGGCGGCTATCGGTGCGGCTTTCTTGAGCGTCTTTTTTGCGGGTGCGGCCATGGCGCTGGCCGTCAGCAGGCATAAGGCCAAAGCGCTCAGTGTTTTGGCGTTGAAGCGCTTTTTGCTCATTGGGTTGATGCTCATGTTTTTAGTTCTTTGGAGTAGTAGGCCAGCTCTGGCGCTTGATGGTGTGCCAGCGCTGGCGCAATGTCTTGAGGGCGGTTTCGTCAGATTTTGACGGCGCTGCATAGCGTAGCCGCTCCATGTCCAGCAGCCAGTCAGATAAGGTCGCAGCCAAGGGAGAATTTGCGCTCCACTGCGTTTGCACGCTGCGTGCCAAGCTGCGGGCAGAGTCGCTGGCGCTGCTTTGAATGCCTGCGCGCTGCAGGCGCTGCTGCGCCGTATGCATCAGCTGGCTCCAGCCGTCGCGTTGCGGGCGCGTGAAGCGAGCCCAGACCAGCCACAGCAGTGCAAGGGCGCTGAGGCTGCCGGCCAGCAGTCGCAGCAGATCGGTCCAGCTGGGTGATTCAAAGCCCAGGTTTTGCAGCAGATTGAGCTGTCGGCTTTGCGTGTAGTTGATGACCCACTGGTTCCAGCGGCCGTTCACGGCTTCCCATACGGCGCGCAGCTTCTCCAGCGTGCCGTTGTCGACAAAGTTGCCCATGGCGCTGGCGAGCGCGCCACGCGGTGCGCTCAGCCGCTGAAACTGGCCAACGCGGCCAGGTGACACCGCGCCGGTGGGATCCACGCGGCTCCAGCCTTGGCCGGCAATCCAGACCTCGGTCCATGCGTGGGCGTCGCTGTTGCGCACGGTCCAGTAGTTGTCCACGCTGTTGCGGTCGCCGCCCTGATAGCCGGTGACGATGCGCGCAGGCACACCCATGCCGCGCATCAGCACGGCAAAGGCCGAGGCAATGTGCTCGCAAAAGCCTTGCTTGCTGTCAAACCAGAAGTCGTCGGCGGTATGCACGCTGTCCACCACGCCGGGCTCTAGCGTGTAGGTGTAGCCACCGGTTTTCAGGCGCTGCAGTGCGGCGGCAATCAGCGTTCCGGTGTCTGCGTCGGCGCCAAGCTGGGCACGCAGTTGCTCACCCAGCGCCTGTGTGCGCGGGTTGCTGCCGAGGGGCAGTTGCAGGTAGCGCTGCAGCTCTGGCGTGGCCCTTAGCGGGCCGTAGCTGAAGTCGAGATAGCTTTGCGCATCTACGCGCAGCACATCGGTGATGGGGCGCCAGCTCAGCCACTGCAGACTGGATGTCATGCGCGTGCGACCGATGGAGGCACCCGGCGGCGTCTGCGGTTCGGTCTGGACGGCATCCAGCAGTGTCAGCCAGCGGCGTTTGCTGGGCTCAATCAGCATCTGGTAACGAATGGGCTCGCCGCGCACGCGCAGCTGCGGCGCAGTCATGGCTTCGGCCATGGTGTCGGTCTGCCAGTTGCGGCCATCAAACTGGCTGAGTACCGGGCCACGGAAGTACAGGGTATTGCCCGGTGGTTCCTTCTCACCCGGTGTATCGAAGCGAATGCGCAGCGCCACGCTGTCGTCCATGGCCAGCGATGCAACCTCGCCCACACGCATGTTCTCAGACAGGCCCGAGCGGCCCGCCATATCGTCAGAAGGCACGCCCCAAAGCGGTGCCATCCGCGGAAAGAACAGAAACAGCGCGACCATCACTGGCGCACCCCAGAGCGCCAGCCAGCCCGCGGTGCGCAGCGCCTGCATCAAAGGCGGTTTGCCTGCCGTCATGTGCGCGTTAACCAGTGCGGTGAGCAGTCCCATCAGGCCCAGCACCATGGCGAAGGCAATGGGCAGGGACTGGGAATAGAAGAAGTTGCTGAGCAGAACAAAAAAGCCCAGAAAGAACACCACCATGGCGTCGCGCCGCGCGCGCAGCTCCAGGGTTTTAAGGGCCAGCAGCATGATGACCAGGGTCACGCCTGCATCGCGGCCCACAATGGTTTTGTGTGTGGCCCAGGTGGCTCCAATGGCAAGGGCTAGCGCGCCTGCCAGCACCCAGCGGCTGGGCAGCGCCGCGCCGGTCAAGGCCAGACGTGCGCGCCACAGTAGCAGGCCTGCAGCGAAGGCGCTGGTCCACCAAGGCATTTGCTGAATTTGCGGCAGCAAAATCCAGGCGATGACGGCTAGCAAAAACAAAGTGTCCCGCGCATCGCGGGGCAGGGCGGAGAGTTGCTGAAGCCAGTGGTTGTGTGCAGGCTGGCTGAGAGTTTTCAAACGCGTCATGGGCAAGCCGCCAATGCTTCAAGGCAGCGCGTGGTGTGCTGCGCGCCGCTGCCGGGGGCAACTTCTTTGCCGCCGGACAGGCGCAGGCCCCAGGTGCGGCCTTGCTGTTCTGCCATCAGCACCCAAGCTGTGAGGCGTGACAGACGGGCTTCGTGGTCGGCAAGGCCGGTCTGGCGAATATCCAGCCACAGTCGATGATGGTGGGCAAATGGCCGGTCGCGGCTGACCAGTTGGTGGCTGCCTGTGGCAAAAGATTGAGCGGCTTTCTTCCACACCACCAGCTTGAGCGGGTCGCCCGTCTGGTAGGCGCGCACGCCGTCAAATTCTTCGCCGCTGCGCACTTGTGCACTGCTGCGGCCACCGGCTTCAGGGCTGGCGGGCGGCAGAGGGGGGGCATTTGCTTCAGGGGCGGGATAGACCCAGACCGGTGTTTTGGGCCGCCACAGTGCCCAGACGCGAAAGGTGCCCAGCGGGTAGCGCGTGAGTATGGAGACCGGGGGGAAATCGTGCAGGCCGCGCTGCTGGGGCATAAAGCTCAGTTGCACGGCGGTACTGCCCTGCTCGGGTACATCCACCCAGCTCCAAGCGTTGGAATGATCGGCGCTTTGCCGCGATTGATGCAGTGCCAGCCCTATGCCCCAGCGCCGCGTGCGGCGGCGGTTGTGCAGCTTGAAATTTAGGGGGCAGGGGGCGTGGGCAAAGCAGCCACCATGACCTCGGGCGGACATTGCGGTTTGCAGGCTGAGCTGCAGACCGCGCAGATTACCGTGGCCGACCACCATGCTGGCGGCGGCGCTGCCGGCCAGCAAGAAGGTGAGCAGATAGCCAAGGTTGAGCTGGTAGTTGATGGCCGCAACCAGCAGCACGATCAGCGTGGCCAGCATGGCCCAGCCCGCCCGCGATGGCAGGATGTAGACATTGCTCTGTGTCAGCGTCAGCTGATCGGAGCGTGGCAGGCGTGCAAACATCCATTCGCGGAATTTGGCGCGCGGAGACAGGCGTTGAAAGATATTGGGTATTTTTGGCTTCTCGCCCTTTGGTATAGGGCGCTTCATGCTATGAAATTCATGAGAAATTTCATCGTCATCATCAAGACAGCGGAACGGCTTGCATCATGGCGCGTACCTGCTCCACCGCGCCCCGGCCAGCATGGCCGACTGGCACCAGCCGGTGGGCAATCACCTGCGGCAAGATGGCCTGCACATCGTCAGGCGCCACATAGTCGCGGCCCTCCATCAAGGCGATGGTTTTGGCGGCACGCAGCAGCGCAATGCCTGCGCGCGGGGACAGGCCTTGTGCAAACCATTGGCCGTTGCGCGTGGCGGCAATCAGGTCTTGTACATAGTTCAGCAGCGCATCGCTGACATGCACAGCCAGCGCGGCTGCTTGCAGCTGCTGCAGCTGCTCTTGATTGATGACGGGCTGCAGCGCATCAGCGGCAGAGCGGCGGCCGTTACCCGTCAGCAGCTTGCGCTCGGCGTCGCGTGAGGGGTAGCCCAGACTGATGCGCATGAGGAAGCGGTCCAGCTGGCTTTCAGGTAAGGGGAAGGTGCCCAGCTGATCCAGCGGGTTCTGGGTAGCAATCACAAAGAAGGGCGAGGGCAGGCTGTGGGTCTTTCCCTCCGTGGTGACCTGGCGCTCTTCCATGGCTTCAAGCAGTGCACTCTGGGTCTTGGGGCTGGCGCGGTTGATTTCGTCGGCCAGCAGCACTTGTGCAAACACCGGGCCGCGGTGGAAGACAAAAGCCTCTCGTCCACGGTCGTAAATGGAGACGCCGGTCAGGTCGCTGGGCATGAGGTCGGCGGTGAACTGCACGCGTGAAAATTGCAGTCCAAAACTGTGCGCCAGAGCGTGGGCCAGCGTGGTCTTTCCAACGCCAGGAACGTCCTCAATCAGCAAGTGACCACCCGCCAACAGGCATGCCACGCCGTCTCTGACCTGATCCGGTTTACCCTCCATCACCGTGTTAAGCTGACTCAAAAGCGCATTAATTGTGTTCTGTGCATGCATGACAGAAACATATCCTAAATAAGCGATAGCGGAGACATGACTGTGGGCAAGACAGGTTATTTCACCCATCGGGACTGCTGGTTGCACGAGATGGGTCCAGGCCATCCTGAATGCCCTGCGCGGCTTGACGCGATAGAAGACCGGCTACTCATCACCGGTGTGGGCGACGCGCTGGAGCGCCGTGAGGCCCCTCTGGCCTCTCTGGCCGAGGTGGAGCTGGCGCATGACCCCATGCACATCGCCGCCCTGCAGGGTTTCACTGACAGACTGGAGCAGGAGCTGGCCGCAGGCGGGCCTGAGTACCGCCAGCTCGATACCGATACCGCCATCAATCGCTACACCTTCAAGGCTGCGCTGCGCTCTGCAGGCGCGACGCTGGCGGCGACCGATGCGGTGATTGCGGGCGAGCTGGAAAATGCTTTTTGTTCCGTGCGCCCGCCGGGTCACCATGCCACGCGCAGCCAGGCCATGGGCTTTTGTTTTTTCAACAATGTGGCTGTGGGCGTGAAGTACGCGCTGGATCGCCATCACCTCAAACGCGTGGCTGTGATTGACTTTGATGTGCACCACGGCAACGGCACCGAAGACATTCTGGCGGGGGATGACCGTGTGCTGATGTGCGGCATCTTTCAGCACCCGTTCTACCCGTTCAGCGGCGACAAGGAACCAGCAGCCAATATGCTGAACGTGCCCGTGGCGGCCTATACCAAAGGCATGGATATCCGCGAGATCGTCGAGATGATGTGGATTCCGCGCCTCGAAGCCTTCAAGCCCGAAATGATCTTCATCAGTGCAGGCTTTGATGCCCACCGCGAAGACGATATGGGTCAGCTGGGCATGACGGAAAACGACTTCACCTGGATCACCATGCGTATCAAGGACATTGCCCGGCGCTTTTCCAAGGGACGCATTGTTTCCTGCCTTGAAGGCGGCTATGTGATGGACCCGCTGGCGCGCAGTGTGGAGGCGCATCTGCGCGTGTTGGCCGATATTTAAAGCAGCTCTTAGTCTGAATACAGGGTGACAACGATGAGTGATTCGTTAGTGCTGATGACTCAGGATGCGCGCGGCGTGGTGCGCATTACCCTCAACGACCCGCAGCGCTTCAACGCGCTGAGCAGCGAGATGCTGACCGATCTGCAAGCGGCGCTGGATGCGGTTGCCAAGAATGGGCAGGCCCGCGTGGTGGTGCTGGCTGCGGAGGGCAAGGCTTTCTGCGCCGGGCACAACCTCAAAGACATGGCGGCGCATTCAAAGCTGGCTTACTACCAGCAGCTGTTTGCTCAGTGTAGCCGCATGATGCTATCGATTCAGAAGCTGCCTGTTCCCGTCATTGCGAGGGTGCAGGGCATTGCGACGGCTGCAGGCTGCCAGTTGGTGGCTCAGTGCGATCTGGCGGTGGCCAGCAGCGAGGCCCGATTTGCCACCAGCGGTATTCAGTACGGACTGTTCTGCTCCACACCCAGCGTGCCGCTGGTGCGCAACATGCCCATCAAGCAATCCATGGAGATGCTGCTCACCGGCGACTTCATCGATGCGCAGACTGCCATGCACTACGGCTTGCTCAATCGTGTGGCCAATCCCGATGAGCTGGAAGCCGCTGTGGAAGCGCTCGTGGCTGCAATTGTGACCAAGCCCCGAATTGCCATTCAGATGGGCAAGGAGCTGGTTTATCGCCAGCGTGAAATGGGGTTGGAGCCTGCCTACCAGCTGGCCGGGCAGACCATGGCTATCAACATGATGGATACGGATGCACAAGAGGGCGCTCAGGCTTTTGCGCAAAAGCGCAAGCCGCAGTGGCGATAGTTTTTGAGGAGTGAGAGGGCCGCTTTTCGCCATCTGCAGGTATGCGCTTGCATTGCCAAATCACGCAGCCCGTCCGTTTGAACGACGAACACAGGCTTTGCCAGTGTTACCTTGTGGGCTTGCCGGATGTTGCCACGAGGCTTATGGCTTGATTTAACCTAGGTTTTACCCTGGGTTGACTCGTCTGAGACCCGTGATTTCACACTGGTTGTGCATAAAATTGAACGGTCGTTCTTTTTTATGCCATGCCGCCTGACAAGACGAAAGCACATACTCCAGTCAGATTGACTGGAAACTTGTGTGGAGAGTGTTGCAGTGCCGCATAAAATGAATTCAGTTTACGTAAACGTCAATGCAGTAATCATTAAGGAGCC
>NZ_JABBCQ020000016.1 GCF_012844455.2 Comamonas suwonensis
CGGGCATTTTCCGGGGTGTGGACCGTGAGGCCAACCTGAGCGTTAAGTACTATTGGTAAGCAAAAGTAGAGCCGGTGCCAAGGCTGATTTGGGGCGCAGTCGGCACTCGCATCTGCGCCAGCGCTGATGTGCTGACAGCCTGCTGCCCAAAGTGTCAGCGCCGGCAAGCCTCAAAGCCGGTTGATGCAAATCAGCTGGCTTTTTTGTGCTCCGGATTTTGATGCGTTTTCATCTGCGCGTTGCAACGGCAGTGATAGGCTGACGCATTTGGCGCAGCGCCAGGCCGTGAGCAGGCAAGCAACCGCCTCTTGCATCAGTCAGTGGCAAGGCGCTGTGGCCGATTTTTAGAATAATTTGCAGCTGGCCCTTGATATACAAGCGCATTAAGCTATCAAAATAGATGTGGCAACAGTTTGAGACGGGAGACTTGGGTGTCGCGTGTATTAGCAACGGAAGCAGAAGTTCTGGCCTTGTCGCCGGATGCCGCTTCGTCCAAAGCCGCCAAAGGGCTGCAATCCATCAACAAATGGCCGACCACGGGCAGCAACGATGTTGCCGTCTGGGGCGAATGCCAGGGTAGTGGCAGCAAGCCCTATCAAACCCAGGTCGACCTCAGCGGCCCGGCCTTCAAGTGCAGCTGCCCCAGCCGCAAATTTCCCTGCAAGCATGGCTTGGCATTGATGCTGCTGCGTGCGGCAGCTCAGGTGCCCGAAGGTGGTGAATCACCAGAATGGGTCAATGCCTGGCTGGGTGGCAGACAAGACAAGGCTGAGAAAAAAGAAGCCAAAGCGGCAGCCATTGCCGCTGCGCCTCCGGCCGATCCTGAAGTCCTTGCCAAACAGCAGGCCAAGCGCGATGACAAGCGCTGGGACAAAGTCGCTGCCGGTATGCAGGAGCTGTCGCTGTGGATGCAGGACATGGTGCGCACGGGCCTGGCCAATCAGTCCAGCGATGCGCAAGCCCGCCAGCACTGGAACACCATGGCTGCACGCATGGTCGATGCGCAGGCGACTGGCATGTCAGCCCGCATTAAAGAGGCTTGGGACGTGGTGGATAGCCATCCCAACTGGGCGCGTGACTTGCTGGTGCAACTGGGGCATTGGCAGTTGCTGGTCGACGCGGTCGAACGCCGCGAGTCGCTGAGCCCCGAAGTCAAAGCCGATGTCATGGCAGCGCTGGGCTGGCCCATGGACAAGGTCGAGGTGCAGGCGCTGGGCGAAACCATCAGCGACGACTGGCTGGTGGTCGGCTTGCGCATGCTGGAGCGTGAAGGCCGCCTGGTCGAACGCAGAGTCTGGTTGCAAGGTTTGCAGACCGGCCGCATGGCGTTGGTGCTGGACTATTCGCAAGGTGGGCGCGGCTTTGAAACCGCGTTGGTGCCGGGCTCCACCTATCGCAGCCGTTTGAGTTTTTATCCCGGCAACGCCCCGCTGCGGGCGATTGCCGCCAGCGGCGCGCAGGCATTGGCGCCTGCGGATGCCGCGCCGTTGACGCCAGCCGTCTTGGCCCAGCCCTTGCAGCGATTGAGCCAGCGCATTGCCGCCAATCCTTTGCAGTCCGTCCAGCCGTTGTGGTGCACGCAGGCACATTTGCTGTTTGCCGATGGGCAATGGCTGGTGGCCTGGCCGCAAGGCAAGGAGTCGCACGCTCCGGTTCCGGCCGTGATTGCGGATGAGCAAGCCTGGCATCTGCTGGCGCTGACGGGCGGTGCGCCCATGGCCTTGTTTGGCGAATGGGAGCCGGGGCCGCAACTGGGTCGCTGGCGTTTGCTCAGCGCCTGGCAGACCGATGAATCAGGTCAGGTCCTGCGCAAGCTGTGGCAGAACCAGGGAGAAGTTTTATGAGCAGCACCCATTTATGGGCGGCCTTGCAGCAGTCCAGCCTGGTCGGTGTCGATCGTTTGCCCGTGCCTGCGGCATTGCTTTCGGGTGCCGATGCCTCTCTGGCACCGACACGGCAAGCTTTGGAAAGTGCCCTGCAGCCGCCCGCGACATCGACCGCTGCGCAAGTGCTGCGGGCCAGTGCCGTGGCCGCTGTGCTGGAGCGTGCGGGCTGGACGCCCGGCGCGCAGATCAGACTGAGCCAGAGCCTGACGCTACCGGCCTTGCCTGCCGCAGAGTCGCGCCATGCACCGCAAAGCGTGCTGTTGCTGACCTTGATGAAGGATGTGCTGGAGCATGGCCCGCGAGACTTGCTGGCCCCCATGTTTCAGCGGCTGAATGAGGTCGGCATGCGCCTGTCGCATGAGTTGCTGGTGCCGGCCTTGAATGAAGGCCGCCAGTCTGTGGAGCTGCGCGCATGGCTGACGCCGGTGCTGGGTGAGCGTGGCCGCTGGCTGGCCGCATTGAACCCGCAGTGGGCCTATGCCAGCGGTGTGCAGGAGACGGCGAACGCCGAGCAGATCTGGCAGGAAGGCTCTATCGATCAGCGCGTGGCCTTGCTGCGCGATGAGCGCGCGCACGATGCCAGCCAGGCGCGTACCCGGCTGGAAGGCAGCCTCAAAGAACTCAGCGCCAAAGAGCGTGCGCCCATGGTGATGGCGCTGGAAATCAGCCTTTCCATTCAGGATGAGCCGCTGCTGGAAAAACTGCTGACCGATCGCAGCAAGGAGGTGCGTGAAAGCGCCGCCCGTCTGCTGTCGCGTCTGCCGCAAAGCGCGCACAGCCAGCGCATTACCGCCTGGCTGCAAGCCATGCTGAGTCAGGGAAGTAAAGGCGAATGGCAGATCGAGCCGCCCGAAGAAGGCCACAAGGACTGGGAGCGCGATGGCATTGCGCTGCAGCCGCCGGCCTATATCAAGGGCGTGAAAGCCTGGTGGCTGCAGCAGATGGTGGAGCTGGCACCGCTGGACTTCTGGATGCAGCAGCTGGGCATGACGCCCGAGCAACTGTGGGAGTGGAGCCGCCGCAGCGACTGGAAGACGGCGCTGCGCCAGGGGTGGCTGGCGGCTTTGCGCGATCAGCCGGATGTGCGCTGGATTGATCTGCTGCAGACCATGGACCGCGATGCGCGGGCCGAGTCCTTGCTGCCCGCCATGCTCAACCAGCTCAGTCCCGAGCAGCGCGAAGCCTATTGGCTGCGCCAGTTGCAGCAGGCCAAGGGCACGCTGATTGACCGCATCAACACGCTGGAAGGCGGCATGCCGGTGGTCGGCGAGTTTTCACTGCCCATGTCCGAGCGCGTGATGGACGAGCTGGACAAGGCTTTGGGCGGCAAGCAGGCCACAGGCAGCTGGCATAGCTGGCAGGCCGATCAGGCCATTCTGGTCTGCGCCCGCCGCTTGCATGCGGCGGTGTTGCCGCGCTTTGCAAAGCTCTGGCGCCAGTCTGTGCCAGCTCCTGAACCCAGGCTGGAAGTGGCTGAAGATTCCGAATCGGCCTCGGCCACTGAAACCGCGGTGATGCCGCGGCTGACCCAGCTGTGGCGCAAACTGGTCTCCAAGACCGATGCCGTGGTGGAAGAGGCCACAGCCGCTGTCGTGGTCAGCACTCTTACGCCAGAGCAGCAAGCCAGACTGGACCGCGCTCGCCTGCGTCCCTGGGATGACGCGCAGGTGCTGGCGCAACTGAACCGCATTGTCGATCTGCGCATGGCATTGCATGCCGAGCTGCGCAGCTGATCCCCATTTTCTGAATTCATACCGGAAGCACATCATGAGCCAAGTACTACGTCAGCACGCCGAGACGCAATTTGCCGAAGAACTCGATGCCCTGCAAAAAGTGGACGACCGCGCGCGTCCACAGAACTGGAAGCTCTCGCCCTGGGCCGTGCTGCAGTACCTCATGGGCGGCAAGCTGAGCAACGGCTTCGAGGTCAGCCCCAAATACATTGGCAGCCCGCGCCTGATGGAGATTGCGGTCTCCACCCTGGCCACCGACCGCGCTCTGCTGCTGTACGGCGTGCCGGGCACGGCCAAGTCCTGGGTGTCCGAGCATCTGTCGGCTGCCGTCAGCGGTGATTCGACCATGCTGATCCAGGGCACGGCAGGTACCAGCGAAGAGCAGCTGCGCTACGGCTGGAACTATGCCCAACTGCTGGCCCACGGCCCATCCGACAAGGCGCTGATCCCCAGCCCGCTGGTTCACGCCATGAAGCTGGGCAAGATTGCCCGCATCGAAGAGCTGACCCGCATCCCCGCCGATGTGCAGGACACCTTGATCACCGTGCTGTCTGAAAAGACCCTGCCCATTCCTGAACTCAGCAGCGAAGTGCAGGCCGTGCAGGGCTTTTCGGTCATCGCCACGGCCAACAACCGCGACAAGGGCGTGAACGAACTCTCCAGCGCCCTCAAGCGCCGTTTCAACACCGTGGTGTTGCCCGTGCCTGCGTCGCAAGATGCAGAAGTGCAGATCGTCACCAAGCGCGTGGCCGAACAAAGCCGCGCCCTGCAACTGCCTGCCGAGCCGCCCGCGCTGCAGGAAGTGCGCCGCGTGGTGCAAATCTTCCGCGAGCTGCGCAACGGCCAGACCGAAGACGGCAAGACCGTGCGCGTGAAGTCGCCCAGCTCCACGCTGTCTACGGCTGAGGCCATCTCGGTCATCAACAGCGGCATGGCACTGGCTGGCCACTTTGGCGATGGCGTGCTGCGCGCAGGCGATGTGGCCTCGGGCCTGTTGGGTGCTGTCATCAAAGACCCGGTGCAGGACACCGTGGTGTGGAAGGAGTATCTGGAAACCGTGGTCAAGGAACGCAGTGAGTGGAAGGATCTATATCGAGCCTGCCGCGAACAGCTGTGAGGTCTGTGAGCGACTAATACAGCTCTTGATACTTCGTTGCCTCACCTCGCCGTAGCGCTGCTACGGTATTCGGTGATGACGTCTCGTCTCAAACGCCCATCTGCGATGGGCTGAGCTGTCTTAGCCGCTTGAAGTTGGTTAATTTTTCCCTTCACAGTCCGACAAGCCCATGGCCACTTCCGCTGATTTGATTCATTTTTTTGGCATACGCCATCACGGCCCAGGCTGCGCGCGCAGCCTGCTGCAGGCACTTGAAGCTTTGCAGCCCGACTGCTTGCTGGTGGAGGGCCCACCTGAGGGCGAGTCGCTGCTGCCCATGCTGCAAAGCGCCGAGCTGCGCCCGCCCGTGGCCATGCTGGTCTATATGCAGGACACACCCAGTCAGGCGGCGTTTTATCCGTTTGCGGAGTTCTCGCCCGAATGGCAGGCGCTGCAATGGGCCAGTCGCAACAGCGTTGTCACGCGCTTTATAGACCTGCCCCAGACCCATGCCATGGCTATTGAGCTGGCGCGGCGCGAAGCCTTGAAACTGGCGGCGGACGCGGAGGACGATGCTGCGCAAGCGGGTGAGCTGGCAGTGGAAGAGTCGCCTGAAGATACAGCGCTTGAAGATGCCGGTGCCGAGGATGCATCAGATGCAGAAGCAGAATCCATCGATGCAGAAGTCGCAGCCGAACTGCCTGTCGAGATTCACCGTGATCCGCTGGACTGGCTGGCCCAGGCCGCTGGTTTTGAAGATGGTGAAACCTGGTGGAACCGGCTGGTCGAAGAGCGCGGCGACAGCGAATCGCTGTTTGAATCGATCAACGAAGCCATGACCGCCGTGCGCAGCGAGCTGGCCAAGGATGGTGAGCACTGGCGTGGCGAAGCCTATGTGCAGCGCGAGGCATTGCGCGAAGCCCATATGCGCCAGTGCATTCGCGAGGCCACCAAGGCGGGTTACCAGCGCATTGCAGTCGTTTGCGGTGCATGGCATGTACCCGCGCTGCAGCAAAGCGTCACGGCCAAGGCCGATGCAGCCCTGCTCAAGGGCTTGCCCAAGGCCAAGGTGCAGGCCACCTGGGCACCGTGGACATACCGCAATCTGGCCAGCCGCAGCGGCTATGGTGCGGGCGTGACCTCGCCGGGCTGGTACGAGCATTTGTGGCGCTGTTATCAGGCAGATATTGAATCAAAAAAGGTCGTGATCCAGGATGAGGAAGCGCTGCCAGCTATCAAAAATAGAGCAAATGGCGGAGTAACTCCCGCCATACTGCGCACCGCTGGCTGGCTGACGCGTGTAGCCCATTTGCTGCGTGAGAAAGACCTGGACTGCTCCAGCGCCCACATCATTGAAGCTACGCGCTTGGCCGAAAGTCTGGCCGCGCTGCGGGGTCAGCCAACGCCGGGGCTGGAGGAAATCAATGAATCCATCGTCACCGTCATCTGCATGGGCGAGAACGCGCCGCTGCAGCTGATAGAGGATGAACTGACCGTGGGCCATGTGCTGGGCGGCGTGCCCGCCGATGTGCCTCAGGTGCCGCTGCAGCGGGATATGGAGCAGCAGCAAAAGTCGCTGCGCATGAAGCCCGAAGCCGCAAGCAAGCTGCTGGCGCTGGACCTGCGCAAAGACATTGATCTGGCGCGCAGCCACTTCTTGCACCGCTTGCGCTTGCTGGGCATTGACTGGGGCACGCGCGCACAAGACGCGCAGCGCAATCGCGGCACCTTCCGTGAAAGCTGGCAGCTGCAGTGGGAGCCTGAGCTGGCCGTACGCATCATTGAAGCCAGTGTGCATGGCGCTACGGTGGCGCAGGCCGCGACGGCCAAGCTGCGTGCCAGTCTCAAGCCCGACACGGCGCTGCCTGAGATTGCCCAGGCGATTGACGACGCGCTGCTGGCCAATTTGCCCCAGCTGGTGGAAGCCCTGATTGAAACCTTGGCCGAGCGCGCCGCCACCACGGGCGATGTGGCCCAGCTGCTGCAGGCTCTGCCGCCGCTGGCCAATGTGTACCGCTATGGCAGCGTGCGCCAGACGGATACCGCTTTGCTGGCCACGGTGATTGATTCACTCATCGTGCGCGCCTCTATCGGCCTGCCCGTGGCCTGCATGGCCATGGATGACGATGCAGCGGCAGCCATGAAGGCCAAGGTGCTGGCCGCGCACGATGCCTTGCGTTTGCGCGGAACGGATGGCAAAGCGCAAGAAGCCGTGGACGCCTGGCGGGCCGCCCTGCGCAGTCTGGCCATGGGCGATGCGGCTGCCGCCTTGCTGCGCGGAATGGCCTGCCGTCTGTTGCTGGATGAGCATTTGCTGGAAAGCACCGAGGTGGTGCAGCAGTTCAACCGCAATCTGTCGCTGGGCGCTGCACCCATGGATGTGGCAGCCTGGCTGGATGGCTTTTTGAACCAGCAGGCGCTGGTGCTGCTGCACGACGAATCCATCTGGGGAGCGATTGATGCCTGGCTCAGCGGGCTTGGCGAAGTGCAATTTGCACAGATTTTGCCGCTGGTGCGCCGCAGCTTTGCCAATTTCAGCAAGCATGAGCGGCAAAGCCTGGGCGAGAAGGCCAAGCGGGTGCCTGTTTCAGGCTCGGGCGTGGCTGCACCGCTAGCAAGTAATGCCAGCGATGCAGGCGATGCTCCATGGGATGAGCAACGCGCTGCGTTGGCGCTGCCTGTGCTCAACGCACTTTTGGGTCTTAATCTGCCGCCGGCGCTTATAGATAAAGCACTGGTAGCTACTAATTTTGATGCGTCTTCTGCCAAGGTGTCACGATGAACCAGATAGCCAATACCGATATCGACACCGACGCTGACAGCGACACCGACGCACTTCAAGAGGTCACCGAAGAATTTCAGCCCACCAGTCGTTTGCAGCGCTGGCGCATGGTACTGGGCAGCCCGGCCGATGCCAGTTGCGGCGGCGTGACGGGCCGCTTGCAGGAAATGGACCAGACGCTGGCTGCCTTGTATGAGGAAGACAGCAAGCTCTCATCCCGCAAGGGCGGGCGCGGCAATTCATCGCCGTCCGTCTCGCGCTGGCTGGGTGATATCCGCAAGTACTTTCCCAGTCAGGTGGTGCAGGTCATGCAGCGCGATGCCATGGAGCGCCTGAACCTGCGCGAGTTGCTGCTGCAGCCCGAGATGCTGGAGAACGTGCAGCCCGATGTGCATCTGGTGGCCGATCTGATCTCGCTGGGCTCGGTCATTCCGCAAAACACCAAGGCCACGGCCCGGCTGGTGGTGCGCAAGGTGGTCGATGCGCTGATGAAAAAGCTGGAAGAACCCATGCGCAGCGCCGTGGCAGGTGCGCTGGACCGCAGCCAGCGCAATCGCCGCCCGCGCCATGCCGAGATTGACTGGAACCGCACGATTCGCGCCAATCTGCGCCACTGGCAGCCCGATTACCAGACCATCGTTCCCGAGACGCTGATTGGCTACGGCCGCAAGGCGCGTCGTCCGCAGCGCGAGGTGATTTTGTGCATTGACCAAAGCGGCTCCATGGCCAACTCGGTGGTCTACTCCAGCATCTTTGGCGCGGTGATGGCCAGTCTGCCCGCCGTGGCGACCAAGCTGGTGGTGTTTGATACAGCGGTGGTTGATCTGACGGAAAAGCTGGATGACCCGGTGGATGTGCTGTTTGGTGTGCAGCTGGGTGGCGGCACGGACATCAACGGTGCGGTCGGTTACTGCCAGGGCATCATTAGCGAGCCGCGCAACAGCATTCTGGTGCTGATCTCTGACTTGTATGAAGGGGGTGTGGAGTCCGGCCTGCTGCGCCGGGCCAATGAGCTGGTGGAGTCTGGCGTGCAGTTCATCACGCTGCTGGCGCTCAGCGATGAGGGTGCGCCGGCCTATGACGCCGATCTGGCGGCCAAACTGGCTGCCTTGGGTGTGCCATCGTTTGCTTGCACGCCAGATGCCTTCCCGCAACTGATGGCTGCCGCCATTCGCCGCGACGATGTGGCGGCCTGGGCGGCGACACAGGGCTTCAAGACCAGCAAATAAAAAACAGCCTGCAGTGGCAGGCTGTTTTGATGGGCTGGCTTAGTCCGCCAGAACCACGCCCAGCTTGGCCAGTTTGTTGGCCAGCACATCGCGTCGGCGAGCCGCTTTGTTGGCTGTTTCGGTCACGGTGGCGATGGTGCGCGGGCCTTTGCCAGCAGAGGCCTTGATCAGCTCCGCCTTCTTGGCGGCTTCCGCCGCGACTTTTCGGTAGCTGGCGATCAGCTCGGCGTGTGCAATAGGTTGGGTCACAGGATGTCCGTTCAATAAGAGCGCCCATTGTCGTTGCAAAACGCGCCAAGAACATTTTTAGCCGATGTGAATGGCAAATTCCTGTCGCAGTTACGACGCGGTTTAAAGGCATGATGACAGCCATTGAAACCAACAGGGGAGTGCGATGGCGGGTGCCGGCCTTTTGATGCTGCTTGACGATATTGCAGCCTTGCTTGATGACGTAGCGTTGATGACCAAGACCGCGGCGGGCAAAAGCACGGCGATTTTGGATGATGTGGCCATGCAGACCAAGGTGGCCATGCAGAAAACCGCCGGTGTGCTGGGTGACGATCTGGCGCTGAATGCCGAGCAGGTCACAGGTGTCAAGGCCAGTCGAGAGTTGCCGGTGGTCTGGGCCGTGGCCAAGGGCTCGTTATGGAACAAAGCCATTCTGGTGCCTGCCGCCTTGCTGATCAGTGCGTTTGCACCCTGGTTGATTACGCCGCTTTTGATGGTGGGCGGGGCTTTTCTGTGCTTTGAGGGTGTAGAAAAAATCCTGCACCTTTTTCACAAAAAGCAGGCGCACAGCGAGAAAGAAGTGGTGGTCGATGCGCAGGAGGCTGCTCTGAAGGGTGTGGCGCCGTCATCGGTGCGCGCGGCGCGTGAGCAGCATATGGACCCGATGGAGTACGAAAAGCAAAAGGTCAGTGGCGCGGTGCGTACCGACTTCATTTTGTCGGCCGAAATCATGGCGATTGCGCTGGGCACGGTCTCCACCAAACCGATCTGGGAGCAGGGCGCTGTGCTGGTTGTGGTGGCTCTGGCCATTACGGTGTTTGTCTATGGCCTGGTGGCTGCCATTGTGCGTATGGATGACGTGGGCGGCTGGCTGATGGCCAAGAGCAGCAGCGCCGCCAAGGCACTGGGCCGCAGCATGATTGCCTTTACGCCATGGCTGATGCGCGGGCTGTCGATTGTGGGCACGGCCGCCATGTTCATGGTGGGCGGCAGCTTGCTGGTGCACGGTATTGCGCCGATTGAGCATTGGGTGCAGGCGGTGGTGATTCCCTTGGGCGGCATGGCTTCTGCACTGGGCCCGGTGCTGGTACATGTGGTGGTGGGCGCAGCTATTGGCGGTGCGGTAGTGCTGTGCGTTGAGCTGTGGAGCAAGCTGCGCCCGGCTCAGATAGCTCATTAAAAGCAGTAGCTAACACCGCTGATGCAGCAATGGTTTGCGCTGCGTCAGACATCAAAGCGGGCGTGGCCATTGGGCAACGCCCGCTTTTTCTTTGGCGGAGTCGGTGGGTGGGTTGACCTGGGACAAACCCGGAAGCAGGTGGCTTTGCTTCAATCAACGCCAAGGGATGCAAACAAGTGCTCCCACCGATTTACTCAAGGAAAAAGCCCATGAAAAAGACTCTGATCGCGATTGCCGCCGCTGCCAGCGCACTGACTGCTGGTACCGCTTTTGCGCAATCCTTTGATGGCAGCAGCCCCTGGCAAGTGCGCGTGCGCGCTGTGCATCTGAATAGCGATAACGGCGGTGCCGCTGGTGATGCGGGTGTGAGCATCAACAACAAGTGGATGCCTGAAGTGGACGTGTCCTACTACTTCACACCCAACATCGCGGCTGAGCTGGTGCTGACCTACCCTCAAAAGCATGATGTGCGTCTGGGCGGCGACAAGGTGGGCTCGCTCAAGCACCTGCCCCCCACTTTGCTGGCGCAGTACCACTTCACCAATTTCGGCGCATTCAAGCCTTATGTGGGTGCCGGTGTGAACTACACACGCTTCTCGAACGTGAACATTGCCGATGGCGCAGTGACCGTGAAGAAAAACAGCTTTGGCGGCGCGCTGCAAGTGGGTTTTGACTATGCGCTGGACAAGAACTGGTCGCTGAACTTCGACATCAAGAAGGTGTATCTGGGCACCAAGGTCACCGGCGCAGGTCTGGAGAACGCCAAGTTCAAGGTTGACCCATGGCTGGTTGGCGTGGGTGTGGGCTATCGCTTCTGATAGAGCCACAGTAAAGAGTGATCTTGTCTCCGGACCTTCTGCCGGAGGCGAGGCTCACGCACCGCAGGCTCTGTGGTGCACTGAGGCCGGCAGGTCTGCATGACCGGCTGGCTTCAGAGGCTAGGGTGTATGTTTAGATCGGTATTCCGCGCAAGCGGGGTACCGATTTTTTTTGACTTTGATGCATTGGCTGACAAGTATTGCTTTTGTCAGCACCGTTGCATGGTGATGGGGTACAAAGAGTGCTGGCTTCAGTCCTACTTTGGCCGCCCGCTGGCGGCGCTAGGCTGATGACTACCCGGCTTGTGTGCGATGGTGATCGCGCTCTGCCGGGCTGGCGACCAGACTTGGCAGTGATGGTGGGGGAGCGGTCTCTCGCGATCAGCCTTTCAGGAGGATGAGCATGCGCGCGGTACCGGACAGACAGGCAGCATCTATCGAATTTCTCTCTCGTGCCGGGCGCATTCCCTTGCCTCTGCCGTCTTTACAGGTTCCGCCGCCGCGCCAGGGCGGGGATGACGATGTCCGTGCCGCCACGCAGCGTCCCCAGGGCGCTCAGGCGGCGTTGCGACACGAGCTTGCGCAAGGCCTGATGCAGCAGCAGGCACAGATCTCTCCCAAGTTTCTGTACGACGCGCGCGGCTGTGCCTTGTTTGAACAGATTACGCAGCTGCGCGAGTATTACCCCACGCGCACCGAGGCGGCGATCATGGCGCAGCACGAAGTCGAAATGGCCGAGGCCATGAGTGGCTGCCAGGTGCTGATCGAGCTGGGTGCTGGCAATTGCGAGAAGGTGCGGCGTCTGTGCCGCAGTGTGGCACCACTGCAATTTGTGGGCGTGGATATTGCGGTGGAGTTTCTGCAGCAGGCCGTTGTACGGCTGGGGCAGGACTTTCCGCAGATGACGGCACGGGCCGTTGCCGCGGACTTCACTGCCGACTGGCATTTGCCGCCAGACGTGCCGCAGGGCCGACGCGAGCTGTTTTATCCGGGCTCTTCCATTGGCAATTTCGATACGCAGCAGGCACTGCATATGCTCAAACATATGCATTCGCTGCTGAATGGTGATGGAGGCCTGCTGATCGGTATAGATTTGCCCAAGTCGCTACCTGTTTTGATAGCTGCTTACGATGACGAACAGGGCGTTACGGCCGAATTCAATCTTAATGTGCTCAGCCATGTGAATCGTTTGCTGGGCAGCGATTTCAAGCCCCAGGACTGGGAGCATGAGGCCTGTTTTGATCCCCGGCATTCACGCATAGAAATGCATTTGCGTGCGCGCCATGGTGTCATGGTGTGCTGGCCACAGGGTGTGCGTTACTTTGCGCAGGGCGAGACCATTCATACGGAAAACAGCTACAAGTACCCCTTGTCTGATTTTCTCTCCATGCTGAGGGCTGCGGGTTTTGGTGCAACCCGGGTCTGGACCGATGAGCAGCAGTGGTTTGCTGTCATTCATGCCCATGCGTGAAGTGCCTGATCAAGGACTGCAGCCCATGAGGCCTGCGCATGCCGGTCGGCCCGACTGGGCGGCATTGGCGCTTCAGTACGAGAGGGTCCGCGCGCATACGCAAAGGCTGGCCGCACCGCTGTCCGCTGAAGATGCCTGTGTGCAATCCATGCCCGATGCCAGCCCGGCCAAGTGGCATCTGGCGCACAGCAGCTGGTTTTTCGAGACCTTTGTTCTTTCTGTACACCAGCAAGGGTATAGCCCTTTTGACGTCAGCTTTCGCATGCTCTTCAACTCCTACTACCAGCAGGTAGGCGCGCGCCATCCTCGAGCCCAGCGCGGCTTGCTGACCAGGCCGCCTCTGGCTTATGTGATGGCTTACCGCGCGGCAGTCGATGCGCAGATGCTGGCGCTGATGACCGGGATGAACGCAAGGAGTACGGTAGAGCAGGCGGCCGTTGCTCAGCTCATTGCCCTGGGCCTGCAGCATGAGCAGCAGCATCAGGAGCTGCTGCTGACCGACGTCAAGCATTTGCTGTCCTGTCACCCTCTCTGGCCTGCCTATGCTTCAGACGGCTTGGTGAATGCGAGCCTTGAAAGGGCCGCCGCCGACCTCGCATGGCAATCGATTGAGGCGGGGGTCTATGCCATTGGCCATGGCGGCAGTGGCTTTGCTTTTGACAATGAAATGCCAAGACACAGCGTGTATGTGCAAGCGGCGCAGATTGCACTGAGACCGGTGAGTAATGGAGAGTATTTGCGCTTTGTGCTGGAGGGGGGCTACAGCCAGCCGCAATGGTGGCTGTCTGAAGGCTGGGACTGGTGCCAGGCTCAGCAACTGAGCCATCCCTGGTATTGGCGGGCCCTGGAAAATAGTGCCGGAGCAGTGGGCTGGCAGGAGTTCAGCTTGCATGGCGCGGTTGCCTTGCATGTGCAGCGGCCAGTTTGCCATCTCTCCTACTTCGAAGCCGATGCCTATGCGCGCTGGGCTGGTGCACGTCTGCCCACGGAGATGGAGTGGGAAGTGGCTATGGGTGTGTATGGATGGCCTGAGCTTTTGTTGGGTGCCAACCCAAGCCTGCATCCAGAACCCATGACAGGCGACCCTGGACCCGCCATAGGTCGGGTCTGGGAGTGGACCCAATCGTCCTATGCCGCCTATCCGGGCTTTCGCGTGGCCGAAGGTGCCGTGGGCGAATACAACGGCAAATTCATGGTCAATCAATATGTTCTGCGTGGTGGCTCTTGCCTGACACCTGCCGGTCATGCTCGGCTGAGCTATCGCAACTTCTTTCCGGCGACAGCACGCTGGCAGATGACGGGGCTGCGTCTGGCACGCGACGCGTGAGCGTCTCGCGCCAGCGCTTCAACAGCCTTAGCGCTGCAGAGCTTGCTTAAACCTGTTCGAGCGCCTGACTCAGGTCGGCCAGCAGGTCGTCAATGTGCTCAATACCCACCGACAGGCGCACCATGCCTTCGGTCACGCCCGCCTTGGCCAGCTCGGCGGCATCCAGCTGGCGGTGCGTGGTGGATGCGGGGTGGGTGGCCAGCGATTTGGCGTCGCCAATGTTCACCAGGCGCGTGAACAGTTGCAGCGCATCCAGGAAGCGCGCACCGGCGGCGCGGCCTTCGTCGCCCTTGAGGCTGAACGACAAAATGCCTGAGGCGCGACCTCCCGACTGCTTTTGCACAATGGCATGGTCAGGGTGATCCTTCAGTCCGGCATAGCGCACCCATTCCACCTTGGAGTGGTTCTGCAGCACTTCGGCAATCTTTTGCGTGTTTTCGCAGATGCGGTCCATGCGCAGAGCCAACGTCTCAATGCCTTGCAAAATCTGGAAGGCGTTTTGCGGTGAGATGGCCGCGCCCATATTGCGCAGCGGCACCACACGGGCGCGGCCAATAAAGGCGGCCGGGCCCAGTGCTTCGGTGTAGACCACGCCGTGGTAGCTGACGTCGGGCTCGTTCAGGCGCTTGAAGCGGGCTTTGTGTTCGGCCCAGGGGAATTTGCCGCTGTCCACAATCGCGCCGCCTACGCTGGTGCCGTGGCCGCCCAGGTATTTGGTCAGCGAGTGCACCACGATGTCGGCACCAAACTCGATAGGGCGCAGCAGGTAGGGCGATGGCACGGTGTTGTCCACGATCAGCGGCACGCCGTGGGCATGGGCCACATCGGCCAGTGCGCGGATGTCGGTCACATTGCCCAGCGGGTTACCGATGGATTCGATAAACACGGCCTTGGTTTTGGCGTCGATCAGCGCGCCAAAGCTGGCAGGGTCGCGCGGGTCGGCAAAGCGCACTTCAATGCCTTGCTGCGGGAAGGTGTGGGCAAACAGGTTGTAGGTGCCGCCATACAGCGTGCTGGCGCTGACGATGTTGTCGCCGGCTTCGGCCAGTGTCTGGATGGCGGCGGTGATGGCTGCCATGCCCGATGCCACGGCCAGTCCGGCAATACCGCCCTCCAGCGCAGCGACGCGCTTTTCCAGCACGTCGGTGGTGGGGTTCATGATGCGGGTGTAGATATTGCCCGGCACCTTCAAATCAAACAAATCCGCGCCATGCTGGGCACTGTCAAACGCATAGGCCACCGTCTGGTAGATGGGCACAGCCACAGCCTTGGTGGTGGGGTCGGGCGAGTAGCCGGCATGTACGGCGAGAGTCTCTATGCGCATGTGTCTCTTTCAGTTGGTTATTTGAAGCCCTAAGTAAAAACCAAGGCTTCGCAGATTATGAGTAGCCAGCTTCATCAAATGAACGACCTAATTGCTATGTGCTTATGCCAGCGCAAGCCATCAACATCGAAATTGAAATATTCAGTGCTTTGTTTAATAGAGAATTGCTGACAAAATAATTCACAATTTCTTACATTGCGAATGCCTTCTTGAACCAGCCAGCCATCACGTACTTTGCTTTGATAGCGCCCGCTTGCGTGGTGTTGTTTGGGTTTGCCTTGCTGACTTGCTGGTATGTGCAGCGCCGTCAGCCGCAGGCGGTATTTCTGCTCTGGCTCAGCGGCAGTTTTATGTCGTTGGCAACGGCACTGGCCCTGCAAAGCTTGATGAGTAATGCCCAGTTGGGGCAGTTCGCACTGGCTACCGCTTGCCTGTATCTGATGGGCTGCTGGTCATTGGCGCAAGGCATGTCCCTTCGCCTGCGAGGCAAGGGGGTCAGTGTGAGCGGTGGCTTGTTGATTGCCTCGGTCACTCTGGCGGTACTGTTCTATTACTCGCAACTAGAAAATAATTTGCTGCTTCGCATTCAAAGTTTGGCGTTCGCCATGGCTTTGATGCAGGCACTGGCCTTACCGGCATTTGTTCAGCTCAAGCCTGCTCAGGACTGGGTGGAGAGTCTGGTGCGCTGGACCTATGGGATCAGCGTTGGCTATGCCTTGTTCAGGCCGCTGGCCGTAAGCCTTTTGCCTGTGAATGAGCTGCAGGAGTTGACGCGCTCGGGTTACTGGGCTTTTGCGCAAGTCATGGCTCTGGTGTTTGCCATGCTGTTCACGGTGGGACTGCTGGCTTGCTCGGTGAGAGATATGGTGACCAATTTGCGGGATGAGCGTAATCGCGACCCGCTCACCCGACTGCTCAACCGCCGCGCTTTTATGGAAGCTGGGCAGTCGGTGTTGGCTGACCGCAGACTGGCTCCTTGGGCGCTGGTGGCGGTGGACATCGATCACTTCAAACGCATCAATGACAACTGGGGTCATGCAGCAGGTGATCAGGTTTTGGTGCAGCTGGGTCAGTTGCTGCCGCAGCAGGTGCGAGATAAAGATCTGGTGGCCCGGTTTGGTGGCGAAGAATTCATCCTGCTGCTCAACCGCGTTCAGATGAGCGAGGCACATCCCGTTGTTGACCGAGTGCGGATGCAGATGCGTGCCCATGCGTTTGAGCATCTGCCAGAGCGTATCCGCATGACGGCCAGCTTTGGCATCGTGCCAGTGCGCTCTGCCGAAGAACTGGCCGAGGCACTGTGCCAGGCAGATGCTCTGCTCTATGCCGCCAAGAGGGCGGGCCGGGACTGCGTGCAGGCTGCGATGACCGTTGCTAGGCCCATCGATGATGAGCATGCAGCTATTGAATCAGTAGCTGATACCGCTTTATCTGCATAGGCTAGAGGCCTGTTTGACTCAGAAATCAAGCTTGAGGGTTATGCCGTCGGCGTTGGGGTTGAGCGGGAACCGTGCTTTCCCAGGCCGCCAGATGCGCGTAAATCACGGCCGGAGCATGGGCATCGTTGGCGGCATAGCGCCGCTGGGCTGGAGTCAGGTCTATTGCCGCCCAGTTGGAGGTGGTGGTGCGCTTGGACTTGCGAAAGCTCTGTTTGAGCACCAGCGCTGCAGCCGCCCGCACACCCACTGATGCGCCATATCCCAGTTGCTTGAAGCGGCTGTCCAAATCTTGAATATTCACCAGCGGTGCGCCCAGCCTGCGGGGCAGAGTGTGCTTGTCATTGTCCAGTCCAAAACCGACCTTGCAGATATGTTCGGCGACCAGCACCTGGCGTGACAGCTCAAGGGCCAAAGGCAGGTGCAGTTGCAGCAGCCAGGCTTGTTGCGTCGTTGCGAGCTGCACCAGGTGAGGGCCGCTGTCATGCTGGCCTACGTTGAAAAGTGGTTTGCTCTCCGTATCAAAGCCCAGCACCGGCTCGGCGTTGATGGCGCGGAACGCGGCCTCAAATTCAGCCTGTGTCTGGGGGATATGGATTGCCTGTTCTGGCAGTTCCAAAAACTGGGGAAGCAGGGCGCTTTCGTCCTTGTTAGGGGCAATGAGTCTGTGCATGACGGTGATTACACACCAGCTTTTCTTATCCCCAGTACATGTGGGCTGGCCTGTGGGTAAATAGCGGCAAAACCTTTCAAAGCCTTTGCTGGTAACGCTTTGAAAGGAGTGCCTGAAAAATAGGCGATATCAGCGGCGAACAAATATGGGAGTCCGCTTTTCCAGAAAGGCGTTGACGCCCTCAAGGCTGTTGGCTGTGTCGGCGCAGTCGCTGATCGCGTAGCGCTCCGCTTCGAGATGGGCTTGCAAAGCATGGCTGTGAGCCTCGTCGCAGAGCTTTTTGATGTGGGCCAGCGAGTCGGTAGCGCCTGCCGCCAGTTCCTCGGCGAGTTGCAGCGCCTGAGAAGCCAGTGCATCGGGCTCATGCAGCTCGTCAAAGATGCCCATGCGCAGGCATTCCTGAGCCGATGCCGGGCGGTTGCTCATCAGCAGATATTTGGCGCGAGAAGCACCGGCGCGGCGCGTGAGGTAGTAGGACGAGCCTAGGTCGGGGCTGAGACCAATGGCGGAGTAGCCGCCGCGCAAGAACACCGTGGTTGAGGCCAGCACGATATCGGCGCACAGACCGATGCCAATACCGCCGCCACCCAGCGCGCCTTGAATGGCGCTGATGACGGGGATGGGCAGTGTGGCCAGCGTGTGCATGGCGGGGTTGAGAACGGCCAGAATTTCATGGATGGTTTGCGGCAGCCGATCCCGGTTTTGCACAAATTCGCGGATATCGCCACCCACGCAAAACTGCTTGCCCGAAGCTGAAATCAGGATCGCACCAACGTCAGCCACGAGAGCCTGCTGCACCACGCCTGCCAGTGCATGTGCCATGGGCGTGCTGATGACATTACCCAGCTCGGGCTGGTTCAGCAGGATATGACCCACGCCGTTGCGCTCTTTCCAGAGGACGAGATCAGACATCAGGCGACCTTTCTTTCTTGGTGGGCCCAGAACGGGGCACGTAATGTGGTTTTGAGAATCTTGCCTGCGCCAGACAGTGGCATGGTCTCGACAAAAGATACTTCACGCGGGCACTTGTAGCTGGCGATGCGAGCCTTGCAAAAATCAATCAGCTCTTCGGCCTCCAGCACCTGCCCTGGTTTGCGCACGATGAAGACATGCACTTGCTCGCCCCAGTGCTCATGCGGCGTGCCGATGACGGCGCAGGCTGCGACGGCAGGGTGGGTGGCAATCACGCTTTCCACTTCAATGCTGTAGACGTTTTCGCCGCCGGTGACGATCATGTCCTTGATACGGTCCACGACGAATACATAGCCGTCTTCATCCATGCGCCCACCGTCACCGGTGTGCATCCAGCCGTTGCGGATGGCAGCCGCAGTCTCTGCCGGCTTGTTCCAGTAACCGAGCATGACACCCGGGCCCCGTACGACGACTTCACCCACTTCGCCGCGCGGCAGCTCATTGCCTTCGGTGTCGACAATGCGTACTTCGGTGCAGACCGTGGCGCGGCCTGCGCTGCGATGCCAGCCCTTGGCACGGCCTTTCTCGCGGTGCATTTCGGGTTTGAGAATGGTGGCTACGGGGGAGAGTTCTGTCATGCCGTAGGCCTGAATAAAGCCAGCATGAGGGATGGCCTTCATGGCGCGGTCCAGCAGTCCTTCTGAGATGGGCGAGGCTCCGTACAACATCTGCTGCAGGGAGCTCAGGTCGTATTGATGGATATCTGGGTGATCCACCAGCATCTGAATCATGGTGGGGACCAGCAGCATGTCTGTCACGCCGTGGGCGGCGATGGCCTGCAATACACCAATCGGGTCAAAGCGCGGCAGCATGACGTGGCAGCAGCCTGCAGCAAACAGGCCATTCATGAAAGCGCCATCGGCCAGGTGGAACATGGGGGCGGCATGCAGGCCAATGCTGCCGCGCCGCACTGTGCCTTCGGCTACACCCAGAATCGAGTTGGTGTAGAGGTTGCCATGACTGAGCATCACGCCCTTGGGAGAGCCTGTGGTGCCGCCGGTATAGAACACCCCTGCCAGATCATTGCCGCTGCGCATGGCATCTTCGACAGGGGCAGCCTCGGCAACCAGCGCTTCATAAGACAGCATGCCTTGCGGCGCAGGACCATCACCCAGATGAATCAGCGTCTTCAGAGCGCGGGAGAGATTTTTGATCTCTGGAATGAGAGGCACAAACGTATCGTCCACCAGCAGGATATGGGTCTCGCAATCGTCCAGAGAGTAGGCGATCTCGGCAGCACTCCAACGAATATTGATGGGGTTGACCGCAGCCCCCGCCCAGTAGCTGGCCATGTAGTACTCCAGATACCAGTCAGAGTTCAGGCTCAGAATGCCGACCCGGTCGCCGGGCTGCACATCCAGTGTTCGCAGAGCACCTGCAAAGCGGGCTACGCGGTCGCCCAGTTGCGTAAAGCTGCGTTGGCGTCCGTTGTAAATGCTGGCGGTGGCATTGGGAGACTGTTGAATGGCACGGCGCAGACTTTGAGTGAGGTACATGGCAAGCCTTTCGGGGTAAAGGGGCTGGAGAGACGTTGCGTGAATTCCGGTCAGTGGGCAAACAGGCGCCTGGCGATCAGGTCCTTCATGATTTCATTGGTGCCGCCGTAGATTTTCTGAATGCGGGCATCGGTGTACATGCGGGCAATGGGGTACTCCTCCATGAAGCCGTAGCCGCCAAACAGCTGCAGGCATTCATCCATGACCTTGCATTGCTGTTCGCTGCACCACCACTTGGCCATGTAGGCGGCTTCGTTTTCTAGCGTGCCATCGAGCAGGCGCTGTATGCAGTCATTCACAAAGCTGCGCACCACATGGGCGGTGGTTGCACACTCGGCCAGCTTGAAGCGCGTGTTCTGAAAGTCGGCAATCGTCTGGCCAAAGGCTTTGCGCTGCTGGGTGTAGTCCACCGTTAATTCCACAGCCATTTCAATCGCGGTAGCGGCTGAGACGGCCAGCAGCGTGCGCTCATAAGGCAGCTGGCTCATCAACTGCTTGAAGCCCTGACCTTCTGTACCGCCCAGCAACTGGGTGACAGGAATGCGCAGATCTTCAAAGAACAGCTCTGCCGTGTCTGAAATATGCTGGCCAATTTTGGTTAGCCTGCGACCTACGCGAAAGCCGGGCAGGTGTTCAGTCTCCAGTACCAGCAAAGAGACGCCTGCGCTGCCCGCATCGCCAGTGCGCAGAGCCACCACCAGCAAGTTGGCTGTGTAGCCATTGGTGATAAAGGTCTTGGAGCCATTGATGACGTAATGATCCCCATCACGCTGGGCGCGGCTGGTCATGGCCTTGAGATCGGAGCCCACACCGGGCTCTGTCATGGCAATGCCAGCCAGCAGTTCGCCGCTGCACAGCTTGGGCAGCCAGCGCTGCTTTTGCTCATCGGTTCCGTAGGTCTTGATGTAGTGCGATGCAATGGTATGCACGCTGGTGGAGCCATGGATTTCTGCCTTGGTCAGCTCTTCTTGCACCACCAGCTGATAGGCCAGATTGCCGCCACCGCCGCCCCATTCCTCATTCATCTCGGGCAGTAAAAAGCCATGCTCACCAAACCCGCGCCAGGTCTCGCGCGGGATATAGCCTTGTGCACGCCAAGCGGGGACATGGGGCGTGAGTTCGCGTTCCACATAGCGACGGACCTGCTCACGGAAGGACGCGATACCGGCATCCATCCATGCATGCTGAAATACTCTGGGCAAGATGCTCATGTTCACACTCCTGTCAGGCCGCCTGTACACATCAGGGTCTGGCCGCTGATGTAGTCAGACTCGGGTTGGCAAAACAGATAAACGGCGCCAGCAGCTTCTTCGGGGCTGCCGCCGCGGCCGAGCGGGATGGCTTGTTCCATGGCCGCCATCAGTCCAGGGTTCACGCCTACTTTGATCTCTCGCCCTTCAATATTGGCGGTCTCGCCTGCTGCGGCAGAGTGGGTGAGACGGGTCTTGATAAGGCCAAAGGCCACGCAGTTCACGTTAACGTTCAGACGTCCCCATTCCTTGGCCAGCGTCATGGTCAGGCCCGTGATGCCGGCCTTGGCGGTGGAGTAATTGGCCTGGCCCGCATTGCCAAACAGACCGGCCACGGAAGAGATGTTGACCACCTTGCGCATGACACGCTGGCCGGTATCCATTTCGGATTTGGACAGCGCCTTGATGACGGGTTGGGCTGCCCGCAGTATGCGAAATGGCGCGGTCAGATGGCAGTCCAGCATGGCGTACCACTGCTCGTCCGTCATCTTCTGGATCACGTTGTCCCAGGTGTAGCCTGCGTTATTGATGATGATGTCCAGACCCTTAAATTCCTGCACCGCAGTGCCCACAAAGCGCTCGGCAAAGTCGGTATGGGTGACATTGCCCACGCAGGCAACGGCCTCGCCGCCCATCTCGCGGATCAAGGCGATGGTTTCTTCGGCGGGTTCGGTATCCAGATCGTTGATGACCAGTCTTGCACCTTCACTGGCCAGCTTGAGCGCGATGCTGCGGCCAATACCGCGCCCCGAACCTGAAACCAATGCCACTTTGCCTTCGAGTTTTTTTGTCATCTTTATCTCCGTTGATTTCTTCAGGGGCTTCAGGGAAGGGCGACCCAGGCATCACCCGCGATCTTGGTCTGGCCATGCTGGTTGGTGCTTTGAACCTCGATACGTACGCTGCGGTCGGCATCGCGCTTTTCGGCCACGCGGCCGCTGCAGTGAACGGCATTGGCCAGATGGGTAATGCCCAGAAAGCGCACATCAAAGTGGCGCAGCTGCGACTGGGGTGCCCATTGGGTGATGAGGCGACCCAGCCACGCCATGCTCAGCATTCCTTGCGCAAAGACATCAGGCATGCCTGCCTTACGGGCAAAGTCGATATCGATATGAATGGGGTTGTGGTCGCCAGATGCCCCGGCAAACAAGGCCAGAGTCGTGCGACTGATGGGCGGGAGGTTCAGCGCGGGCAGGGTGTCACCCACCTGAATCTCATCAAAACGTGGAGTGCTCATGCGGTCAGGGCTCCTTAATTGCGCACCACGATGACGATGCGCATCTCCGCCACAAGCTGGTCGTGCTGATTGGTGGCGCGGGAGGACTTCACGATGAATTCCAGCGCTCCGTTTTTCTTGTCATAGATGTCATCCACTATGGAGCGCACAGTGATGGTGTCGCCCGCACAGGCACTCTCGTGGTAGCAAAAGCTTTGCTCGCCGTGCAAAATTTTGGCAATCGGTACCTCCAGCTTTTGCAGCAGCAGGTCGCTGGCACCGCTGTCCAGTTCGGCGGCGAACAAGAAAGTGGGCGGCGCAGGCAGATCGGCGTAGCCCGCGGCGCGAGCCGCTTCCACATCGGTATAGATGCTGCTGGTTTCGCCAATGGTCTTGGCAAAAAATCGCAGGCGGCTGCGGTCAATATTCAGCTCGGATACGGGGAGTTTGAAACCTATCCATTTTTTGTCGATCATGGCCAGCCCTTCAGACGCGTTCGTACAGCGTCACCACGCACGCGCCGCCCAACCCCAGGTTGTGCTGCAGGGCAAGACGGGCGTTTTCTACTTGACGTTGCTCGGCCCGGCCGCGCAATTGCTGAACCAGCTCCGTGCATTGCGCCAGACCGGTTGCGCCCAGCGGGTGGCCTTTGGATAGCAAGCCGCCCGAGGGATTGGTCACAAACTGGCCGCCATAGGTGTTGCCGCCATCGCAGACAAATTTTTCAGCGCCGCCCACGGGGCACAGGCCCAGCGCTTCATAGGTCAGCAGCTCGTTATGCGCAAAGCAGTCGTGCAGCTCTACCACATCCAAATCTTTGGGGCTGATGCCGGCCTGCTCATACACCTGATTGGCGGCAGCTTGCGCCATGCTGAAGCCGACCACTTCGCGCATATCGTGGGCATCAAAAGTCTTGCGGCTGTCCGTGGTCATGGACTGGGCGCGAATGCGCACGCTGTGATCCAACCCATGTTGGCGCGCATAGCTCTCTGACACGAGCAGCGCAGCCGCCGCGCCGCAGGTGGGAGGGCAGGCCATGAGGCGGGTCATGACACCAGGCCACATCATGGGCGATGCCATGACTTCTTCTTCTGTCACTTCGGTGCGGAACAGGGCCAGCGGGTTGCGTGCTGCATGGCGGCTGGCTTTGGCGCGAATTTTGGCAAATGTGGAGAGCCTGGTGCCGTACTGATCCATGTGAGCCTTGCCCGCACCGCCAAAGTAGCGCAGAGCTAGCGGCACGCCGTTGTCGCCCACCAGTGCATCGGTTTCCGCTTCAAACAGGTCGAATGGGCTGGGTCTGTCGTGAAAGACGGAGCCCAGTGCGCCAGGAGTCATTTGCTCAAAGCCCAAAGCCAGCACGCAGTCTGCAGCGCCGCTGGCTACGGCTTGGCGTGCAAGGTACAGCGCGGTAGAGCCCGTGGAACAGTTGTTGTTGACGTTGACGATGGGAATGCCCGTCATGCCGACTTCATAAAGCGCACGCTGGCCCGAGGTCGAGTCGCCATAGACATAGCCTACATAGGCTTGCTGCACTGCGTCATAAGCGACGCCTGCATCGGTCAGCGCCAGACCTGTGGCGGTAGCCGCCATCTGGTAGTAGGGATCGCTCTTTCCGGGTTTGGCGAAGGGAATCATGCCAATACCGGCAATAAACACATCACGACTCATGAACAGCTCCTTGAAAACAGTGGGGCAACACAACGCATCGTAGAAATTACTGATGCGCAAACCCATTGCGGAGCGCATCTTTCGTATGTCAAAAGACCTCAAAGTGATGTGCGCATGACCCGTTCTTCTGTCATTCCCTTTACGGTGCCCATGGCGCTGGTGCGCGGTATTGCGGCGGGTGTGCACCGGCGTGGGTTTGCGTACGACCGGTTGCTGCAACGCGCAGGCATTGCGCCTGAACTGTTGGAGCAAGAGGGCGCACGGGTCACTGCAGACCAATATGTGGCGCTGATGTGGCGGGTGGTCGAGACCTTGGGTGATGAGGCCATGTGCCAGTTTTCGCGCCCGTTAAGAAGAGGGAGTTTGGAACTGATTGCCCGCCATGCGCTGGCCGGTGAAACGCTGGAGGCCTCACTCAGGCGCATGTGCCAGGCGCATTCTTTGCTGCAGGATGACGTAGCCATATCGCTGGTGCGAGATGGCTCTCTGGCTGGCATTGTGATTACGCCGCAGCCTCACCAGCTGCAGCCCAATTTTCTGCACGAATTTTCTTTGCGCGTGCTGTGGCGCGTTACGTCCTGGTTAATGGGTGGCTCGCTCAAAGTGCAGCGCTTTGACTTTGCGTTTGAGCAGCCTGATTACGTGAACGATTACGGCGACACCTTTCCTGCGCCACTGCACTTTGGTCTGCCTGCATCGGCTTTTTGGTTTGATGCCCGAAAGCTGCCACGCCGCTGCAGTCGTGATGAGCAAGCGTTGAAAAACTTTGTCGCTAGTTGGCCAGCAGCGGCCATCATGCCTTCGCGCATGGGTGAGGGCATGGATGCCAGAGTGCACACTTATCTGCTGCAGTCGCGCCCGGGCTGGGCGGGGCTGGAATCTACGGCGCTGGCGCTGCACATGTCGGCACCTACGCTGCAGCGCAAACTGGCGGCCGTCGGCACTTCGTTTCAGTCCATCAAGGATGAACTGCGCCGCGATATTGCGGTGTCCAGGCTGGGGACCAGCAAGGTCAGTTTTTCAGAGCTGGCGGCAGACCTGGGTTTTGCTGATGCGGCGGCTTTTCAGCGCGCCTTCAAGACGTGGACGGGCAGCTCTCCAGGTCTGTACCGCGCCCGTCCTGTCGTGGACTGAAGCTGCCGAAAACCCTTGGGTAAAAGCCCTAGATATTTTTACCAAGCAATCGATTGGTAAAAATAAAAAATGCCGATATGCTGCCATTCATGCAAGAAAACGTGGATGAAGTTTCGGTACCCAAACGCAAGCGTGGCAGACCTGCCAAGTCGGTGGATCAGCGCAATGAAAGTGCGCGCCGCATGGCGCTGGTGTGTGTGGCTGCGAAACAGTTTCGGCAGCGCGGTTTTCATGGCACCAGTACCCGTGATATCGCAGCGGCCGCAGGTATTCAGGCGGGCTCTTTGTTCTATTTTTTTGAGAGCAAAGAAGCCATTCTGCACGCGGTGATGCGTGATGGAATGGCTCAGGCTGCAGTGGCTCAGGCGGCTGCTCTGGAGGCGCTTGGTTCGCGCGCCAGCGGTGTGACGCGACTTGAGGCGTTGATCCGCAATCACTTGCAAATCATGGTGGGACCTGAAAGCGATTTCATCCCGGTCATGCTTTACGAATGGCGGCTTCTCAGTCCTGAGCAGCGTCTTGATGTTGCGGAGCAAAAAGACGCTTATGAGGCGCAGTGGATGCCCGTGCTGCAGGCCCTGTATCGCACCGGAAAACTCAAGGCCAGGCCTGAGATTGCGCGCCTTTTGATCTTTGGCGCGCTGAACTGGACGGCGCAGTGGTATTCGGACAGCGGCAGTCTCAGCCTTGATGAGTTGACCGATCAATCTCTGGCTTTATTCATTGGGGAGCGTTGATGTACCAATCCGTTTTCCGTCCCGCATTGATGACGGGGCAGGTGGTGGTGGTGACCGGTGGCGGCTCAGGCATCGGTCGCTGCGTGGCTCATGAGCTGGCGGGACTGGGCGCCACGGTGGCGCTGGTGGGTCGCAATCCTGACAAACTGAGCGCTGTGCAGCAAGAGCTGGCGCAGGAGGGCGTGGATGCCGCACGCGTCAGCTGCCACAGTGGTGACATTCGGGATGAGGCCGGCGTCAAGGCTTTGGTGGTCCAGATTCTTGGGTTGCACGGCCGAATTGATGCATTGGTCAATAACGCGGGTGGTCAGTACATCGCCCCGCTGGCAACGATTAGTGCCAAGGGCTGGCAGGCGGTGCTGGACACCAATCTCACCGGTGGCTTTTTGATGGCGCGTGAGTGCTTTGTGCAGCACATGGCCAGGCATGGCGGCTCCATCGTCAACATGGTGGCTGATATGTGGGGTTCCATGCCCGGCATGGGCCATAGCGGCGCAGCGCGTGCAGGCATGGTCAGCTTTACCGAAACGGCTGCGGTGGAATGGGCCCCGCACGGCGTTCGCGTCAATGCGATTGCGCCTGGCTATATCGCCTCAAGTGGCATGGATCAATACCCGCCAGAGGCCGCAGCCATGTTGCGCAAGATGCCTGCCACCGTACCCGCCGGCCGCTTTGGCAATGAAGCAGAAGTCTCGGCCAGCATTGTGTTTTTGCTCAGCCCTGCTGCCAGCTTCATCAGCGGCACGGTGCTGCGGGTCGATGGTGCGCGCCCGCAGGTGCGCATGGGTATGGGTCCGGTAGCGGCCAGTACTGAAGTGCAGCAACGCGCTGCCGTGCGTGCCTTTGATGGTTTTGCGCTTTACCAGACACCGAAGGTGTTTCAGTCATGAATGTCTACGAATCGCAATGGAATGCCGGTAGTGAGCAGGCAGGGCAGCGCCGCGCGGCCACTTTGATGCGCATTGAGGCGCTGAGGGCGCTGGAGCAGCGTGCGGCACAGGCGTCGCAGCGCGCCAAGCCCCAGTTTGAAAAGCGCGGCCAGTTGCTGCCGCGCGAGCGCGTGGCGCTGCTGCTTGATAGCGGATCGCCTTGGCTGCCGCTGTGCACGCTGGCGGGCTTTATGCAAGACCGCGATGACCCGGCCAAGTCGGTGCCGGGCGGCGGCATGCTGGCCGGGATTGGTTTTGTCAGTGGCGTGCGCTGCATGGTGGTGGCCAGTGACTCGGGCATTGAAGCTGGCGCCATTCAGGAAAAAGGGCTGGACAAGATGCTGCGCGTGCAAGAGATCGCACTGCAGAACAAGCTTCCCTTTATCCATTTGGTGGAAAGCGCGGGCGCGAACCTGATGCGCTACCGCGTTGAGGGCTTTGTGATGGGCGGCGCGCTGTTTCGCAACCTGGCGCGGCTGTCTGCGGCTGGCATTCCGGTCATCACCGTGCAGCATGGATCGGGCACGGCCGGCGGTGCGTATATGCCCGGACTATCGGATGTGGTCATCATGGTGCGTGGCCGATCACGGGCCTTTCTGGCGGGCCCGCCCTTGCTCAAGGCCGCAACGGGTGAGATCGCGACTGAAGAAGAGTTGGGCGGGGCCGAGATGCACACCGGCATCTCGGGTCTGGGGGAATATCTGGCCGAGGATGACCGCCACGCCCTGGGTCTGGCGCGCGATGTGGTGGCACAGCTTTCTCAGTGGAAACAGCCTGCAGCGCAATATGGGAAAGTGCAAGAAGCTATCAAAAGGGGAGTGACTGAGCCGCGTTATGACTCAGAAGAGTTACTCGGCTTGATGCCATCCCACCATCGCGAGCCGGTGGATATGCGTGAAGTCATGGCGCGATTGGTGGACGGGTCTGCATTGCTGCCATTCAAGTCCAGCTATGGCGCGGCCACGCTGTGTGCGCAGGCGCATATCGACGGCCATGCCGTGGGCCTGATCTCGAACAACGGCCCCATTGATGTCGCCGGTGCCAACAAGGCGGCGCACTTCATTCAGTGGATGTGCCAGCTGGGTCACCCCATCATCTATCTGCAAAACACCACGGGCTATATGGTGGGCAAGGACAGTGAGCAGGCCGGAATGATCAAGCACGGCAGCAAGATGATTCAGGCCGTGACCAATGCCACCGTGCCGCAGATCACCATCCAGTGCGGCGCCAGTTTTGGCGCGGGCAACTACGGTATGTGCGGCCGTGGCTATGCGCCGCGTTTTCTGTTCAGCTGGCCCGGCGCCAAGACGGCGGTGATGGGCGGCGAGCAGGCCGCCAGCACCATGCGTCAGGTGACCGAGGCGGCCATGGCCCGCAAAGGTCTGCCGGTGGATGACGAGCAGATGCAAAAGCAGTACGACCAGATCGTCGCCATGTTTGAAGCGCAGGCCGACGCCTTCTACACCAGCGGCTTGCTGCTGGATGACGGCGTGATCGACCCGCGCGACACGCGCCAGGTGCTGTCCTTCTGCCTGGCTACCTTGCAAGAAGCGCAGCAGCGCACGTTGCGCCCCATGCAGTTTGGGGTGGCGCGCATGTAGCTGGGCAGCCGCCTTTCACCTTTCCCTTCAGAGATATCAACGGAGACAAGTCATGCATTGGACCCATGAGCATCTGGAAGTGCGCAAGACCCTGAAGCGCTATATCGAAGAGCAGATCAACCCTCATGTCGATGCGTGGGAGGAGGCGGAGATCTTTCCTGCCCACAAGGTGTTCAAGGGGCTGGGTGATCTGGGGTTGCTGGGGCTGACCAAGCCCGAAGCGTATGGCGGCTCGGGTCTGGACTACTCATACAGCCTGCTGATGGCGGAGACGCTGGGTCATATTCGCTGCGGCGGCGTGCCCATGGCCATTGGGGTGCAGACCGATATGTGCACGCCCGCGCTGGCGCGCTTTGGCAGCGATGCACTGCGGGAGCAGTTTCTGGCACCTGCCATTGCGGGCGATATGGTGGGCTGTATTGGTGTGAGCGAGCCCGGTGCGGGCAGCGATGTATCGGGCATCAAGAGCCATGCGCGCAAAGATGGCGACGATTACGTCATCACGGGCCAGAAAATGTGGATCACCAACAGCATTCAGGCGGACTGGATGTGCATGCTGGTCAACACCAGCGATGGGCCGGTGCACAAGAACAAGAGCCTCATCATGGTGCCCATGCGTGACGGGCCGAATGGCAGGCTGACCCAGGGCATTGAAGTAGCCAAGAAGTTGCGCAAGATCGGCATGAATTCTTCCGATACGGGCCTGATTTATTTTGATGAAGTGCGTGTGCCGCAGCGCTATCTGATCGGGCAGGAAGGGCAGGGCTTTATCTACCAGATGCAGCAGTTCCAGGAGGAGCGGCTGTGGTGCGCAGCCAGTGGACTGGTGGCCATGGATGAGTGCATTCAAGAGACCATCGAATGGGCGCAGCAGCGGCGCATGTTTGGCAGCACGCTGATCGATCAGCAGTGGGTGCAGTTCAAACTGGCCGAGTTGCAGACCGAGGTGGAAGCGCTGCGCGCACTGACCTATCGCGCTGCTGATCTGTACATGGCCGGGCAGGATGCGCTGCAACTGGCCAGCATGGCCAAACTCAAGACAGGGCGGCTGACGCGTGAGGTGGCCGATACCTGCCTGCAGTTCTGGGGCGGCATGGGCTTTACCTGGGAGAACCGCGTCTCGCGCCTGTATCGGGATGGGCGTCTGGGTTCCATCGGCGGCGGTGCTGACGAAGTGATGCTGGGCATCATCGGCAAGACCATGGGAATGATCAAGCGCCCTGCGCAGTGAGGAGCCGGGCATGACTCAGGTGCTTGAAGTAGAACGCCAGCCGTTGGGCAATGGCTTTGTGGAGTGGTGGCGACTGAACTCACCCCAGACCCGTAATGCGCTGACGGACGAGGTGGTGCAGGCCTTGCTGCAAAACTGCCAACGCGCGGCTCAAGATGCCCAGTTGCGCGTGGTGGTGCTGAGCGGCAATGGTGGACATTTCTGTGCCGGTGGCAGTCTGGGCGGCTTTGCCAGCAGCATTGGCAAACCGCTGGAAAGCGCGCAGGCATTTGACCCACTGGTGAAGGTGAATCGCGAATATGGCCGTTTGCTGCAGCAACTGGCGGGCTTGCCGCAGTTGCTGATCGCTGCCGTGCAGGGCGCAGCCATGGGCGGCGGTGTGGGGCTGGTCTGCGTGGCCGATGTGGTGGTGGCAGACAAGGCAGCCGTGTTTGGCACGCCAGAGGTCACGTTGGGCATTGTTCCTGCACAGATCGCGCCTTTTGTGCTGCGCCGATTGGGTGAGGCGCGTGCACGGCAATGGCTGCTGTGCGGTCAGCGCTGGTCTGCAGCGCAGGCATATGAGGCAGGCTTGGTGCAAATCCTGGTCAATGCCTGTGATGGGGCAGATTGGCAAAGCCAGTTGCAGCGCCAGATTGATCTCTGTGCGCAGGCAGCGCCAGCTGCCGTGGCCGCCACCAAAAAACTGCTGGCAGACATTCCCGCACAGAGTCTGGATGCATCACTGAAGCAGGGAGCGCAAGCCTTTGCCAGTGCGCTGCGCGGTGCAGAAGCGGGCGCAGGGCTCAGAGCTTTCTCACACAAGCAGCCTGCGCCTTGGGTTGTTTCACCGAATCAGGAGGGCATCGCATGAAGCGCATTCTGATTGCCAATCGCGGCGAGATTGCGCTGCGTGTCATGGCCACGGCCCAGCGCATGGGCATAGACACGGTCGCGGTTTATTCCGATGCGGATGCAGGTAGCGTCCATGTGCAGCAGGCCACGCAGGCTTATGCACTGGGCGGTTTGACATCAGCGCAAAGCTATCTGGATATTCAGAAGCTGCTGACCGCAGCGCAGGCCACAGGGGCCGATGCCGTGCACCCCGGTTATGGTTTTTTGAGTGAGGACGCTGGCTTTGCACAGGCCGTGCAAGACGCAGGTCTGATCTGGATTGGCCCGCCGCCCGAGGCGATTCGCCAACTGGGCAGCAAGGCCGAGGCCAAGCAACTGGCCAAGGCGCATGGCGTGCCCTGCTTGCCCGGTTACGAAGGTGATGATCAGTCTGATGCCCGATTTTTCGCAGAGTCCGAGAGGGTTGGCTATCCCGTCATGGTCAAGGCCGTGGCCGGTGGCGGTGGGCGGGGTATGCGTCTGGTCGAAAAGCCAGACCAGTTGGCCGCCGCTTTGGCCAGTGCCCGGTCGGAGGCACTGGCAGGCTTTGGTAATGGTGCTTTGCTGGTGGAGCGAGCGGTGATGAATCCGCGCCATGTTGAGCTGCAGGTGTTTGCCGATGTGCATGGCCATGTGATTCATCTGGGGGAGAGGGACTGCTCGGTGCAGCGCCGTCATCAAAAAATCATTGAAGAAGCGCCCAGCCCCGCCGTCAATGCGGAATTGCGGGCGCGCATGGGCCAATGCGCCACGGCGCTGGCCGCTGCTGCTGGTTATGTGGGGGCCGGAACTGTGGAGTTTCTGGTCGAAGGCCAGCAGTTCTATCTGATGGAGATGAACACCCGCCTGCAGGTGGAGCACCCGGTGACAGAGGCACTGACCGGGCTTGACCTGGTGGAGTGGCAGATTCGTGTTGCGCGTGGCGAGGCCTTGCCGCTAACCCAGGAGCAGGTTCGGTTTAGCGGTCATGCCATTGAAGTGAGGCTGTGCGCGGAGGACGAAAGCTTTCAGCCCCATACCGGCGTTGTGCGCTATTTCTCTGCGCCGCAAGCCAGTGCCTTCACCCGTGCGCCGCTGCGTTTTGACCATGCCGTGCGCAATGGCAGCGAGGTCACGCCCTACTACGACGCCATGCTGGGCAAACTGATTGTTCATGCCGATACGCGAGAGCAGGCCATCAACCAGTTGATTCATGCGCTGGGTCAGCTCAAGGTTTTGGGCCTGCCTACCAATCGAGCCTTTTTAATGGAATGCCTGAATGACTCGGTGTTCCGGCAAGGGCAGGCACTGATCTCCTATCTGGCTGGCGACGCGCCGCGTATGCAGCAGCAGTTGCGCCTGCGTGAAGGACAGGCACACCAGCAATGGAGCGCGCTATGCGCTGTGGGCCAAATGCCCGGGCCGCTGGCCTGCAGCTACCCGCAGCTGCGCAAACTGCGCCATCGCGGCGAGACGCAAGAGCTGCAACTGCAGCCCCAAACGGCGCACAGCTGGTCGCTGCAAGCGAAAGATGATGAACCTGTTTTGCTACAGATTGATGAGCTGCTGCCGCATGCCTGGAGAGCACGGCGGGGTGGTTTGACTCAAACCGTGAACGCCGTGGCACTGGATGCAGAAGAGGGCAGCTCTCGCTGGCATTTGCAGGCCGGTGCGGTGGACTGGTGGGTGCAGGATGTGAGCTATCAGCCGCCCGAGAACGCTGGCGGAGCCGCTCAGGCCACCGAGCTGAGAGCCCCGTTCAACGGACGCGTGGTGCTGCTGAACGCTGAACTGGGGCAGGCGCTGGCGGGTGGTGCGGTGGCCATCGTCATTGAATCCATGAAGCTGGAACACAGCCTGAGCGTCAAGGCCGCTTGCGTGGTGGAGGCCGTGCTGGTCAGCAGCGGCCAGCAGGTATCGCCGGGGCAGGTCCTGCTGCGACTGGCTCCCCTGCCGGAGGCCTGGCATGACTAATGCGTTTGATGCCTCTGAAATGTCTGAACGGGACATGCTCTACGACATGGTGCGCCGCTTTGCGACTGAGCACATTGCGCCCCATGTCACGGCCTGGGATGACGCGGGCGAGTTTCCGCGCCAGCTGTACCGGCAAGCTGCCAAGTTGGGCCTGCTGGGTATTGGCTACCCGCAGGAGCTCGGCGGTACGCCTGCCACGCATAGCCTGCGTGCTGCGCTTTGGATAGCGCTGTGCCGGTATGGCGGCAGCGGCGGGGTACTGGCCAGCTTGCTGTCTCACAACATCGGCCTGCCGCCTGTGGTGCTGCTGGGCAGCCAAGCCTTGAATCAGCAGGTGGTGCCTGATGTGCTGGCAGGTCGCAAGATTGCGGCGCTGGCCATTACCGAGCCCGGTGGCGGATCGGATGTGGCGGCACTGCGTACCAGGGCGCGTCGCGATGGTGATGACTATGTGATTGATGGCGAGAAGACCTTTATCACCTCGGGTGTGCGGGCGGACTGGCTGACGGTGGCGGTGCGCACGGGTGAGGAAAAGGGCGCTTCGGGCATTTCACTGTTGCTGGTGCCAGGCGACAGCGCGGGTCTGTCGCGCAGCCCGCTGCACAAGATGGGCTGGCAATGCTCAGACACGGCGCATTTGTTCTTTGACGGAGTTCGCGTGCCCGCCAGTCATTTGCTGGGCGCAGAAGGCCAGGGCTTTCGCGCCATCATGCAGAACTTCAACGGCGAGCGGCTGGGAATTGCCTGCGCGGCACTGGGCTTTGCCCAGGCTTGCTACGACGAAGCACTGGGCTGGGCGCAGCAGCGCAAGACCTTTGGCGTCACGCTGAATCAGCATCAGGTCATGCGCCACAAGCTGGTGGATATGCAGCAGCGCATACGCAGCACCGAGGCCTGGCTCCACATCGTAGCCACGCGGGCCGATGACGGTGACACCGGCGCTGACTGGGTGGGTGAGGTCTGCGTGCTGAAGAACCACGCCACGCAGACCATGCAGTTTTGCGCCGATACCGCAGTGCAGATTCTGGGCGGCATGGGATTTATGCGCGGCACCGTGAGCGAGCGTATTTATCGCGAGGTCAAGGTGCTGACCATAGGTGGCGGCACTGAGGAAATTATGAAGGAACTGGCCGCAAGCCAGTGGCGAATTTAAAGAGAAATTAGCCTGAAGCGCTTATCTATCAAGCGCTATCAGCTTCTATTTAAGGAGCAAGAATGTCCGATAAAGCCATCATCACCTGTTCCATCACAGGTGTTCTTACTGACCCTGAGCAGCACCATGTACCTGTGACGCCAGAGCAACTGGCGCAAGAAGCCCGCCGGGCTTATGACGCCGGTGCATCGGTGGTGCATGTGCACTTTCGCAAGCAGGAAGAGGGCAAGGGCCATCTCCCAAGCTGGGACCCCGTAGTCGCCAAGGCCTGTGTGGATGCCATGCGCGATGCTTGCCCGGACATCATCATCAACCAGACCACGGGCGTGGTCGGACCTGATTATCAAGGGCCGCTGGACTGCCTGCGTGCTACGCGCCCCGAGATGGCGGCTTGCAATGCGGGCTCGCTCAATTACCTGAAAACGCGCAGCAACGGCAGCTGGGCCTGGCCACCGATGCTGTTCGACAACCAGCCTGCCAAGGTGCAGGATTTTCTGGATGTGATGGCCGAAACGAATACGCTGCCCGAGTTTGAATGCTTTGACGTGGGCATTGTTCGCTGTGTCGGCATGTATGTGGAAACCGGCATGTACAAAGGCTTGCCCGAGTACAACTTTGTGATGGGTGTGGAGTCCGGCATGCCTGCCGACCCGGATTTGCTGCCCATTTTGCTCAAGCTCAAGATCAAGGATGCGCCTTGGCAGACCACCTTGATTGGCCGCAGTGAAATCTGGCCTGCGCATTTGCGCACCGCTGAACTGGGAGGTCATCTGCGCAGCGGTCTGGAAGACACCTTCTACCTGCCCGATGGCCGCAAGGTCACTTCGAATGCGCCGCTGATTGAGCAATTGGCGCGCTATGCCCGGGATGTGGGGCGCGAAGTGGCGACGCCGCAGGAAGCGCGAAAAATGCTGCATCTGGCCGCTTGAGTCTGAGGAGCTGTATATGAACGCTCTTTCTACGCAGCAGATGACACCCCAGACCTATCCTCAAACCGTTGCGCAGGCTTTGGCGCAGACGGTGGCCGCATATCCCGATAAAACGGCTTATATCGACCAAGGCCGACGCTACAGCTGGCAGCAGGTCTATGCCATGGCGGAGGCGTGGGCGCATTCTTTGTTTGCCCAAGGTCTGCGACGCGGTGACCGCATTGGCATCATCCTGCCCAATGGCTTGCCGTGGATTTTGACGTATCTGGCCGCCGCCAAAATGGGCGCGGTCGTGGTGGGGCTCAGTGTTCGCTATCGCAGCAGCGAGTTGGACTTCATGTTGCAAGACAGTGCTATCAATGCCGTGCTAGCGCCACGTGAGATGGCGGGCTTTGACTATGTGGCTTATCTGGATCAAGCCAGAAAGCGTTTTGAGTCATTGCAGCATTTGCTGTGGGTGGATGCAGGGTTTGAGAAGCGGCTACAGACAACGGCAGGCGTATCGGTAGAAGCAGCGGGCTATGACGTAGGCCCGCAGCCCGATGACCTGCTGATGATTATTTACACCTCCGGCACCACAGGCAGGCCCAAGGCGGCGGGTCTCACGCATCGCTCGCAACTGGGCTCTGCGCTGGCGCAGCGCAATCATGTGCGTGCCAGTGAGGATGATTGGGTGCAACTGGCCATGCCGCTCAATCATGTGGGCGGCATCACCTGCGGCTTGTTGATCATGTTGCTGGCGGGCGGCACCTGTGAGCTGGTGCCCATGTTCAGCCCCGAAGCCGTGCTGCAGATGGCCCAGCGCCACCCCCCGACGTGGTTGGTGGGAGTACCCACGATGCTGACTTTGCTGCTCATGCATCCGCTGCTGTCAGAAACAGATTTGAGCCAGCTGCGCCTGATTGTGGTGGGTGGCTCGAATGTGGAACCTGCATTGCTCAGCCGTATTCAGCAGCTGTTCCCGGGCGTAGCCATCATGAATCTTTATGGCTTGTCTGAGACTTCGGGGGCGATTGTGATGACGCCCTGGCAGGCCAGTCAGGAGGCGTTGCTCCAGAGTATTGGAAAGCCGCTGGCGGGCGCAGAAATGCGCGTGGCAGGCTTGGATGGCGCAGCATTGCCAACCGGTGAAGTGGGTGAGCTGTGGTTTCGCGGCGCAGGGGTGATTGCGGGCTATGTGGGGCAGCAACAAGACGTGAATGCTTTTGCCGGTGACTGGCTGCATTCAGGAGATCTGGGCTTTGTGGATGAGCAAGGCCTGATCTACCTGAAGGGGAGGCAGAAAGACATGTTTATTCAGGGCGGCTTCAACGTCTATCCCAGCGAAGTGGAGGGCGTCATCGCCAGCTACCCGGGCGTGATGATGGTCGCGGGCATTGGCGTGGCCGACCCGGTGCTGGGCGAGGTGGGGCGCTATTACGTGGTGGGCAGGCCAGGTGTGGTTTTGAAGGAGGCCGAGTTGCTGGCGCATTGCTGCCAGCACTTGGCAGACTACAAAGTACCGCGCCAGCTGATGCTGCGGGCGGAGCTGCCGCTGACTCCGGCGGGCAAGATTCAAAAAGCGCTGTTGCGCGCAGAGGGCTGAAACATCATGAATGTGCAATTCGATTTCACAGGCCGCCATGTGATGGTATTTGGCGGCACCACGGGCATCAATCTGGGTATTGCGCAGGCCTATGCCAACGCCGGTGCCAGGGTGTCGGTCGTCAGTCGCAAGCAGGCGAATGTGGATGCGGCGGTTGCCACGCTGGGTGCGGGCGCGTTAGGCGTGGTGGCCGATGTGCGCGATGAGCAGGCAGTAGCGGCTGCGCTTGAGCAGGCCGTGGAGCGTCATGGAGCGCTGGATGTACTGGTGTCCGGCGCGGCAGGGAATTTTCTGGCACCTGCGGATCAGATGTCTTCCAACGCCTTCAAGGTGGTGCTAGATATTGATTTGCTGGGCAGTTTTCACGTAGCCAGGCAGGCGCTGGTGCATTTGCGTCAGCCGGGTGCGAGCCTGATTTTCATCACGGCACCACAGTCCACCGTGCCGATGATGTATCAGGCACATGTGTGCGCGGCGAAGGCCGGCGTGGATCAGTTGTCGCGCGTGCTGGCGCTGGAATGGGGTGCTAAAGGCGTGCGGGTGAATGCGATTTCTCCCGGCCCGATTGAAGGCACGGAAGGTATGCGCCGGCTGGCACCGCAGGGCGAAGAAGGTGATGCGATGGTGCGCAGCATGGTGCCGCTGGGGCGTATGGGCACAACGGATGACATTGCCCGGCTGGCCATGTTTTTGGGCAGCGATGCGGCCAGCTACATCTCGGGCACTGTGATCGCCTGCGATGGTGGCGCGCAGGGGCAACTGTCTTCCATGATCACTGCTGCGGCCACAGGTATGCGAGAGAAAACATAGGGACACAACAAAAAAAAGCGTGAGCACTGGGGTTTGGAGTCACACACAATCAAGGGGACAACCATGATCGAGATGAGTCTGACGAAAGAAGCGCGCCGTATCAGGCGCATTGCACTGGGCGACCTGCTGCATCGCACGGCGCTGAAATTTGGCGAGCGTACGGCGCTGGTTGATGGCGATCAGCGCCTGCGCTACGCCGAGCTGGATGCGCGCAGTTCACGCTTTGCACACTATCTGCTGTCAAATTTTGGCGCGGGTAAACAGATTGGCATGCTGTGCGCCAACTCCATTGACATGGTGGTGGCTTGCAATGGCATTCACAAAGCTTCTCAGGTGTGGGTGCCGGTGAACATCAAGTTGGAGGTGTCTGCCATTGACTACATCTTGCGGCACGCTGAGGTTTCAGCCGTGGTGGTTGATCAGGAGCTGCTGGGCTTGCCTGGCATGCCAGAGCTTTTGCAGAGCTTGCAGTTGCCGCTCATCATTACGCGGTTGCAGGCGCAAGGCGGTTCAGGCCTGCCGGGCGTGTCTTTGCAGCAGGCAGAGGCGGCGCAGTCGGATGCTTTGCCTGAGGTTGATATCGACGACAACCAGGCAGCCTTGCTGATGTACACCAGCGGCACGACCGGCAACCCCAAGGGCGTGGTGCACTCGCATCTGTCGGTCTACACCGCCGTCAAGGGCAATATTGATGAAATGAAATATACCGAGACGGATGTGCTCAGTGGCTGGTTGCCATTGTTTCACTGCGCACAGCACGCCCTGGTTCAGACAGCGCTGGCTACAGGCGCCTGCACGGTGTTTACGCGGCAGTTTGTACCGGCTGAGGTGAGTCAGCTTGTGATCCGTGAGAGCGTCACGATTTTTGTGGGTCTGCCTTTGATGTATGCGGCCGTGCTGGCAGATCCCGGGTTTGCACCCACCACAATCAGGCAATGCATCTATGCCATGGCGCCCATTCCCAAGCCGCTGATTGCGCAGATCGCCAAGCGCATGTGCCGCAATATTTCACTGGCCACGGGACAGACGGAGATCTACCCGGCGACCATGACCTTCTACCCGCTGAACAACCCGGAGTGCGATGCCAATTTCTGGGGCCGATCGCTGACGACCTGCGAGACAGCTGTGATGGATGACAGCGGCCATTTACTGGGAGCAAATCAACTGGGTGAAATCGTGCATCGCGGCCCCAATGTCATGCTGGGCTACTTCAAGGATCCCAAGGCCACAGCAGAGGCGCAAAAATTTGGTTGGCATCACACGGGTGATCTAGGCATGTGGGATGCCCAGGGCCGTATGGAGTTCATTGATCGCAAAAAAGACATGATCAAGACCGGTGGCGAGAACGTGGCCAGCGTGAAGGTCGAGGCGGTGGTGCTCGCTCACCCGGATGTAGCGGCTGCGGCTGTTTTTGGTCTGCCACACCCGCACTGGAGTGAGGCGGTCTGCGCTTTTGTCATGCGCAAGCCCGGTACCGAGGTGGATGAGGAGTCGGTGCTGGCCCATTGCCGCAATCATCTGAGCGGGTTTGAGATGCCCAAGCTCGTGCATTTTGTGGACGCCTTTCCCGCCACGGCGACGGGGAAGGTGCAAAAAAATGTGATGCGCCGTCAGTTTGAGCAGGTTGCCAAGGAACTCTGGGGCGGTTGAGATCCTCGGCGCTTCGTCAAAAAGCCAGCTTGCCGCTGGCTTTTTCGATCAATTCACGGCTTCGGGTGCCCAGGCAAAGACGGGGTTGGCTCGGTTGGCAATGATCTTGTTGCGAGCTTCCAGCAAAGGGTCCAGCATTTTCGGCTGCGGAACGATCCAGTACTCACCGCGATTAATGGCTTCAAAAACCAGTCGGGCAAATTCATCTGCATCCAACCCATTTTCATCAAGCATATGGGTCATCAGGCTGTGGAACTGCGCAGATGCCTCGGATGGCGCTTCTCTAAAGATAGCGGATTTGACAGGGCCCGGTGCCAGAAGCGAGACCTTGATCTGTGGGTTCAACGTGGCAAGTTCATTGACCAGGCTTTCGGTCAGCGCCACCACGGCAAATTTGGTCGCCGAGTAAGGGCTCATCAGAGGGCTGGGCAAAAAGCCGCCCACCGATGCGGTGTTGATGATGCGTGCAGGACGGTCTGCCTTGAGCAGGCGTGGCACGAAGGTGCGCAGGCCGTTGACGATGCCATTGACGTTGACTTGCCAGGACTTCTGCCATTGGGCATCGCTGATTTCCCAGCAGTTTCCGGTGGTGAGTACGCCCGCGTTGTTGAACAGCATGTCTACTTGACCAAAAGCCGCATAGGCCTTGTCGGCCAGAGCGTCTAGCGAGGCCTGACTGGTGACATCGGTCACCACTGCCAGCGCTTGGTCACCGAGTTCCTGAGCGATTTTTTCCAGGCCTGCCTGGTCGCGGTCCGCCAGTACGACTTTCATTCCCAATGCGACGGCCTGCTTGGCAAGGCCGGCTCCAATGCCGCTGGCAGCGCCAGTGATGACTGCTACTTTCATGATTTCCTCATTTGAATAATGTGGATTGATTAAAGCAGGGGTTGATTATTAAAGGCTTTCATGAATTCCCGATTGACAGTGATTGCATGTGTTTGCAGTATTTGAATATCTATTAAATAAAATCCCTTATTGACATAAAAAAATCGTGGGCACAGTGTGTCTGATTTGATTAATGGTTTTTACTAGGTCCTGTAAACACATTCTGATTTTGTAAAGAGGAAAATTCACAGTGATTCGAAAATGAAATAAACAGAAAATCTTATTAATCACTGCGCGGTTGCGGTGATCAGTAAGTATTGAGGTTTGAGAATGAATCCATTAATCAGTGGTTTGAATGACAAGGTGGTTTTGATCACCGGTGGTGCATCCGGGATTGGTCTGGCTTGTGCGCAGGCATTGGCCGCCAGTGGAGCCCAGGTGGTGTGTGCTGATCTGCAGCAGACCCAGGATTTGCCGCAGAGCTGCGAGTTTCGCAAGCTGGATGTCTCCAGCGAGTCGATGACGAATGAGCTGGTGGCCGATGTGCTGGCCCGCCACGGTCGCATCGATGGTCTGGTGACATCGGCTGGCCTATCACGTGTGGGTGATCTGGAAAGCATGACCCTGCAGGAGTGGGATCAGGTACTGCAGGTCAATCTCACGGGAACCATGCTCAGTATTAGAGCCGTGGCAAACCTTATGAAGCAGCGCAAGCAGGGGTCGATAGTGACCCTTGCCAGCATCAATGGCATTCTCGGCAACCCCAGCAATCTTGCGTATTGCACTTCCAAGGGGGCAGTCATTCAGATGGTGCGCAGTCTGGCGGCAGATCTGGGGCCGCATGGTGTACGGATCAATGCCATCAGCCCGGGCCTGATTCACACGCCCATGACCGCCGGCCTGGATCAAAGCCCAGCCTATAACGGGTTTGTCAAACAGCATTTGCTGCACCGGGCGGGTCAAGCCCATGAAGTGGGCAATGCCATCGCATTCCTTCTCTCCGATATGTCGTCTTTTATAACCGGTACCAATATCCCCGTGGATGGCGGATTTTCAGCAGCCAAAGTAATTGAAATGTATTAAGGGGTGAATTCCATGAAATATGATGCGATTGTGATTGGTTGTGGAATGTCTGGGATTCTGGCTGGCATTCATCTGAAGAATAGCGGCAAGAAATTCATTATTCTGGAAAAGGCAGGAACTCTGGGTGGGACCTGGCGGGATAATACATATCCAGGCTTGACCTGCGATGTCCCATCCCACGCATATACCTATTCTTTTGAGCCCAATCCGGAGTGGTCGCGTGTCCTACCGCCTGGCGGTGAGATTCAACAGTATTTTCAGGCGGTATTTGATAAATATGGTATCGCCGAGTATGTGCGTTTCGGTACCGAAATCGCCGGCGCTGTATGGAAGGGCGACGCCTGGGAGCTGAAGGATCAGCGTGGCCAGAGCTACCAAGGTCGTGTGGTGGTGGCGGCGACGGGGGTGCTGCATCACCCCAACTATCCACAGATCAAAGGCTTGGAGGACTTCGCTGGCCATGTGATTCACAGCGCACGCTGGGACCATTCGGTCCCACTGGACGCTAAGAAAATTGCCATTATCGGCACCGGATCGACAGGCGTTCAAATTGTTTCGGCACTGGCTGCTCGCAGCAAAGTACGCCATTTCCAGCGCACGGCGCAGTGGATATTTCCCGTCGAAAATCCAGCCTTCACCGAAGAGCAGCGTGCCGAGTTTCGCAGCAACCGTGATTTGTTGACCTATTTGCAGCGTGAGCCGACTTATCTGGCCAATGTTGAGCGGTTTACCGAGGCGATATTGGATCCAAACTCCGAGCAAATCCGGGAAATTCAGAAACTTTGCCAAGATAACCTGGATGGCTCCATTCAGGATCCGGTTCTGCGCCAGAAGCTGCAGCCCCATTACCGCGCGGGCTGCAAGCGTCTGATTTATTCTCCGGACTATTACAAGGCGATTCAGCAGCCCGGCTCTGAGCTGATTACCGATGGCATTAGCCAGATCGAGAAAAGCGGCGTGCGCACCAGCGATGGTGTGCTGCATGAAGTGGACATCATTGTTTTGGCCACCGGCTTCAAGACCGATCGCTATGTGCGACCCATGGATGTGACGGGTCTGCAGGGCAAGACGCTGGAGCAGGCATGGAGTGATGTGCCCACGGCCTACAAGTCAATCTCGGTGCCGGACTTCCCCAACTTCTATTTCATGAACGGGCCCACATCGCCCGTGGGCAACTTCTCGTTGATCGATACATCCGAGATGCAGTGGGGCTATATCTCCCAACTGATCGAGCGTGGTGAGCAGGCGGGCGTGGCAGGTCTGTCAGCCAAGCCCGAGGCGCTGGCGCAGTACGACCATGATCGCAAGCAGGCGGCCAAGGGATCGGTCTTTGGTTCGGGTTGCCATAGCTGGTATCTGGACAAGAACGGGGTACCCAACACCTGGCCTTGGTCGCAGTCGCGCTTCAGGCAGGAAATGCTCGCACCCGTGTGGCAGGACTACACCCACCACCAGACTGAAGAGGCCGTGGCCTGAGTTTCCGTTTGAATGGTCCGCAGTCAGAAAGCTGCGGACAGCCCCTGTAAAAACAAGGACTGACGATGCAGATACACCCCGAAATGGCCACTGTGCTTGAGCAATTCAAAGATGCTCCACCCATGGATTTTGTGAATACGCCCGTGCCTGAAATCCGCAAGCTCATGGACCACATGGCGTTTCCACCCGGCAACCTGCCCATGCATGAGGTGCGTGAGCTCGGTATTCCCGGTGGCGATGGACAGGGCATGAAGCTGCGCCTGTACCGCCCCAGCACCGCGCAGTCAGCACCCGTCATGGTTTATTTTCATGGCGGCGGCTGGTGCATTGGTACGCTGGATACGCATGACAACCTGTGCCGCCACCTGGCGCGCATTACCGGCATGAATGTGGTATCGGTTGATTACCGGCTGGCACCCGAGCATGTGTTCCCTGCTGCGCTAGATGATGCCTATGCTGCCACGCGCTGGGTGGCAGACCATGGGGCCGAGCTGAACTGCGATGCCAGCCAGTTGATGGTGGCGGGTGACAGTGCCGGCGGCAATCTGGCGATAGCGACCTGCCTGCGCGCCAAGGAGGATGGCTGGAAGGGCATCACACAGCAGCTGTTGTTCTACCCGGTCTGTGATTCGCGCATGGATGCGCCATCGCATGGGCTGTATGCGCAAATGCCGATCCTCACACGTGAGGCCATGGCCGCCATGTGGCGTCATTACCACCCCAGCGCGCCAGCACACCCGCTCGCATCGATCATGCAGTACCCCGATGTTGCAGGTCTTCCACCTGCCGTGCTGGTAACGGCCGAGCTGGACATTCTGCGCGATGAAGGCGAAGACTTTGCCAAGCGCTTGCAGCAGGTGGGGGTGCCGGTTTCAACCATGCGCGCAGAAGGAATGCTGCATGGTTTTGCCAACTTCAGTACCTTGGTGCCGACAGTGGCCCGTTTGCTGGAAGCTGCCTGCAGCAGGCTGCGAAATCACAGCGGCAGGACTGTGGGCTGAGTCCGATTTTTGCAACTGTGAATGCGTACAGCGGTGTTTGCAGGATGCTGCAGATTTTATCCCCGCATCATGTGGACGCTTTTGTGGAAAACTCCGCTTTAATACGCTGAAACCCGCGCCAGCTGGTGCTTTGCACGGATTGCTTAAAAAATAGACGATTCGTGTGAAAGAGGTGAACCAAGGGTTTTCTCTAGTGGGTATCAGGCATCAAAAAGCCCGCCAACCGTTGCCGGTTGCGGGCTTTTTTGATGCCATTAATACCTGCTTACGCGGGCTTTTGAGGCGTGGGGCGTGTGCGGAAAAATTGCATCGGGTGCTCTTGCATTTCCTTGGCATGCTGGTTCATCACCGACTTCTTCATCTTGCCCACCACATGCATTTCGCAGGGCTTGCAGTCAAAGCTCAGGGTCAGCTTTTCTTTGCCGTTGATGAGCTGCAGCGGCTCGGCCTTGATGGTGCCCTTGACGCCGATCACGCCCTTGGCCTGTTTGGGGCACAGGCTCATCGAGAAGCGCACGCAGTGCTTGGTGATCATCAGGCTCACTTCGCCTTCTTCTTCCTTGCTCTCGTAAGCCGCATCGATCACCTTCACGCCGTGCTTCATATAGAAGTCATGCGCCTTCTGGTTGTAGACGTTGGCCAGATAAGTCAGCGTGTCTTCAGGGAAGGGGGCTGGTGGCTCTACAGGCAGGGCGCGGGGCAGGCGCACCAGACCGTCAGCGCGGGTGGTCTCCAGCGCAGCCAGTGCCTCTCGGCGCAGCTGGTTCAGCGCAGAGGCGGGCACAAACCAGGGCTGCGACAGCGTCAGGCTGATGTCGTTGACCGAGAAGATGCTGGCGCCAAAGCGGCTCAGTTGCTCGCGCAGCGTGGCCTCGGCCTTGGCGGCGTCGGTCGCGGCTTGGTGTTCTTGCTCAATGCTGGCCGTGGCGGCAAAGCCGTCTTCATCGGTCAGCGTCAGGGTGAAACCATTGGCCGCTTCCTTGAACTCGGCCCACAGGCCAATGCGGCGTTCGCTGGATTTTTTCTCCAGCGAGCGCACCCAGTCCATATCGCGGTTGCGGTTGATCTCCATGCCCTTGCGCAAGTCCTTGAACTCGGTCATCTCGCTGCGGGGAAACAGGCGCCAGATGCCTTTTTTGGCATGCACGCATTCCGCGCGATTGATGTGTACGCCCACCAGTTCTTTTTGCAGGTCGTAGTAGCACAGACCGTCGCCGTTGTGCAGCTCAGCGGCCTTGTCGCTGGTTTCGATCTCTAACCATTTATCCCCCACTTGAGTGACCCAGCCAATGGCGCGGCCAGGGGTCTTGGGCGTGTCGAAGGCACCGATGTCATCCTTGCGGCCGTTGACGAAGTAGTCGGTGAACTCGCGGTTGAAGTTCTGATCGGGATCGGGTTCAAAGTTGAAGGTGGTCGTGCCCGACGATGAGCGCGCCAGTGGCTGCTCGGAGAACTCGCGCTCTTCAATGATTTCGTCGAGCAGCTTGCGGTAGTGGGCCGTGATGTTCTTCACATAGCCCATGTCCTTGTAGCGGCCTTCGATCTTGAAGCTGCGTACACCGGCATCAATCAGGGCGCGCAGGTTGTCGCTCTGGTTGTTGTCCTTCATGGACAGCACATGCTTTTCGTGGGCAATGATGCGGCCCTTGTCGTCCATCACCTCATAAGGCAGGCGGCAGGCCTGGTTGCAGTCGCCGCGGTTGGCGCTGCGGCCGGTGTGGGCGTGGGTGATGTAGCACTGGCCTGAGTAGGCGACGCACAGCGCGCCGTGGATAAAGAATTCAATCGAGGTGCTGGGCGACAAGGTCTTGTGGATGGCCTTGATTTGCTGCAGATCCAGCTCGCGCGCCAGCACGATTTGCGACAGGCCTGCATCTTGCAGAAAACGCGCTTTTTCGGGCGTGCGGATGTCGGTCTGGGTGGAGGCGTGCAGCTGGATGGGGGGCAGATCGAGCTCCAGCAGACCCATGTCCTGAATGATCAGTGCATCGGCGCCCAGGTTGTACATATCCCAGGCCATCTGGCGCGCGCCTTCCAGCTCGTCGTCACGCAAGATGGTGTTGAGCGTGATGAAGATACGGCTGCCAAAGCGGTGGGCGTGCTTGATGAGCCGCTCCATATCACGGATGTCATTGCCCGCCGTGGCACGCGCACCAAAGGCCGGGCCGCCGATATAGACGGCGTCTGCTCCGTGGTTGATGGCTTCAATGCCGATATCGGCATCGCGGGCCGGGGACAGGAGTTCGAGCTGGTGGGGCAGGAGAGACATAGGGGCGGGATTATCTCAGGAAGGCACAGTTGCAGCGCTGCGGTGGGGCATGGCCTGTCAACACACGGTGATCAAGACATGTTCAAATCCCCAGGTCGCAACTGCCGGATTCCATCATGAGAGCTGTCTTTGGGGTGCTCAGCCTTGTCATCGTGCTGGCGGTGGTGGGAGTGCTGGCCCAGAAAAGCTGGCAAAGCAGCCAGGAAAGTCTGGCCCGCCAGACCCCGTCTTTGCCCGCAGGGCACAATCAAGGCTCTGAGGCCGCAAATGTGCGTGAGCACAGTCAGCAGGTCCAGCAGCAATATCGCCAGCAGCTTGAGTCCGCGCTCAATGCGCAGCGTCCCATGCCTGACCGGGCACCCTGATCTCACCGCCAAGCCTGCAGCGCTCAGGCCGGTGTGCCAGCCTCTTGTTTCATCCTAGGAGAAAGCATGTCCATGACTGTTCGTGCGGCCCTGAGCCGTTGTATCCATATCCCATCCGTTCTGGCACTGGCTGCAACAGGCCTGCCACTGATGCCTATGGCGTATGCAGCAGGTGCGGCCGATGCGAACAAGCCTCTGGTGGTGCGAATTGCCCATGGCGGCCCGGTCTCTGGCCCTATCGCTGCTTTAGGCAAGGATGAAGAAAACGGCGTGCGCATGGCGATTGAAGATCTCAATGCCCGCAAGCTGCAGCTGGGCGGCCGCAATGTGCAGTGGAAGCTGGAAGCCGGTGACGATGCCGGTGATCCCGGTCAGGCCACTTCACTGGCACGCATGTTCTGCGACAAGAAGGTGGCCGCAGTGGTTGGCCACCTGCAGTCCGGCACCACGCTGCCTGCCGCCAAGATTTACAACGAATGCGGCATCCCCAACATCACGCCCGCAGCCACCAACCCCGCCATTACTGACGTGGGTTATGACGATACCTTCCGTGTCATCGCTAGCGACAGAGCTATGGTCGACGCCTTGCTGGATTACGCCGTCAAGCATCAGGGTGTCAAGCGCGTAGCCATCATTGATGATCGCACTGCCTATGGACAGGGCATCGTCAAGCTGTTTGAAACGGCCGCTGCCGAGCGCGATGTGCAGATTGTGGATAAGCAGTACACCAGCGACAAGGCGACGCAGTTCTCGTCCATCCTCACGGCCATCAAGCGCCATAAGCCCGATGCGATTTTCTTTGCGGGGCTCGATGCACAGGCGGGCCCCATCCTGCGCCAGATGTCGCAGTTGGCGATGAATCAGGTCAAATTTCTGGGCGGCGACGCCCAATGTTCCGAGCGCCTGCCGGTAATGGCCGACAAGGCCCCCGCACTCAAGAGTGTGGTCTGCGTGATGAGCGGCAACTCGCTGGCCGGCATGCCCGGGGGCCCGGCGTGGAAGCAGAAATATGACCAGCGCTTCCCCGGCCAATATCAGGTTTACAGCCCTTATGCGTATGACGCCACCATGGTGCTGGCGCATGCCATGATCAGCGCGGATTCTGTTCACCCCGAAGCCTATCTTCCCCGCCTGCGCCAGACGCATTACGAAGGTGTGACCGGCACGATTGCATTTGATTCGCAAGGCGAGCTGGAGAACCCGCGCGTCACGCTTTACGGCTATGCCTCGGGCGAACGCAAAGAGCTGGTGGTGCCGGGCCGTTGAAACTAGTTTTTTTGAAGAAATCACCCTCTAGCCCTTTCGCATAAAGCGCATACAGCTATGGATTTTGATAATTCCGTGCACCCACACTACATGCGCCAGGCGCTGGAGCAGGCCCGTGCGGCTGCGGCTTGTGGCGAGGTGCCGGTCGGTGCGGTGGTGGTCAGAAACGGTCAGATCATTGGCCGTGGCCGTAATAGTCCGCTGTCTGCCCTCGACCCTACGGCCCACGCTGAAGTGCTTGCGCTGCGCGAAGCGGCGCAGGCGCTGGGCAATTACCGGCTGGACGGCTGCACCCTGTACGTGACGCTGGAGCCCTGCGCCATGTGCAGTGGCGCCATGCTGCATGCGCGCGTGGATACAGTGGTCTATGGCGCGGCCGAACCCAAGACGGGTGCGGCAGGCTCGGTGCTCAATGTGTTTGGTTACTCTGAAATCAACCACCAGACCCAGGTGCTGCGCGGCGTGCTGGCCGAGGAATGCACTGCCTTGATGGCCGACTTTTTTCAGCAGCGCCGCAAGGAGAAAAAGGCACTCGAGCCGCACCCGCTCAAAGACTGGGCGCTGCGCAACTCTCAAGAAGCCTTGGCTGATTTACCCCACTGGCCATGGCAGCCGCGCTGGCGCAGTGATCTGCCTGCGCTTAACGGGCTGCGCCTGGCCGTGGTGGATGAAGGTCCAGCTAGCGCACCGTTGACCTGGTTGTGCCTGCATACCAGCCCCGGCTGGGGCTATGAATTCAGGCATCTGCTGCCGGGCCTGCTGGCGGCTGGGCACAGAGTGGTGGTGCCCGATCTTCCCGGCTTTGGCTGCAGCGACCAGCCCAAGAAAGACAGGCAGCACAGCGCTCAATGGCATCAGCAAATCATTACTGAGCTGGTGCAGGCGCTGGATCTGCAGCAGGTGATTTTGCTGGGCCATGGCGATGGTGGGCGGCTGGGGCTGGCGGCTGCGCAAGCCATGCCTGAGCGTTTTGCAGGCGCATGGCTGATCGATGTCTGGCCGCTGACCCCGCAGCCCGAGCGCCGCCAGCAGTGGTTCGAACAGGCCGCGCGCAAGCCTTCATGGAATGTGGCCAAGGCGATGGCGCAGATCCAGGTCGGTGCAGAGGCAGATGAAGCCCACGCATGGAGCGCCCCTTTTGCGCAAAGTGGTCACCGCGCCGCCCTCAAGGCCTGGCCGCGTGTGCAGGCTGAACTGCCCGCCGTGCCTGAGTCTCTTTTGCAGCAATGGGCACAGGCCCGCAAGCTGTGGCTGCAACCGCCAGCCTCTGAGCAGCTGGTATCGGTCGCGCAGTGGCAGGCCGCATGGCAGCAAGCTGCGCCGCAACTGTCGCAGATGCCGCAATTGTCTGAAGTCTGGCGGCAAACCCAGCATGGCTCTCCGGTTCCTGCGCCACAGCAGGGCAGCGCCGCAGCGGCTGTGGAATACTTTGCGCCGTAGTCTGCAGTCCATGCTGCAGATCATTGATCTGAACTCTTGAATCTGCGGATTCACCACCCTTTCACGGAGCATGCAACCAGCGGTTGCATGAAAAGGCTTTGGCAACCTCGCGCAAATCCCCGGCATCCAGCCACGATCACGCACACCAGCACTCGCACGAAAACGGCCATGAAGAACATGTGCACGACGAGCATTGCGGCCATGAACACCACGCGCACCACGGCCATCACGATCATGTGCACAGCGTCGACGGCAGCTGCTGCGGCCATGATCACAGCCATGGCTCCAGGCACATCTATATCTACTCGCCCTCGGGTGCGGTGCGCGACAAGGCCGCCTTCAAGCGCGGTATCAAGCAGCTGGAGGCTCTGGGCCATGAGGTGGAAGTGGACGTTGACGCACTGACCAGCAGCCAGCGCTTTGCGGGTGACGATGCCACGCGGCTGGCCGCGATTCACCGCGCAGCCGCCAGCGGCGCCGATGTGGCGCTGATCTCGCGCGGCGGTTACGGCCTCACGCGTATCCTGCCCGGCATCAAGTACAAGACCGTGGCCAAGGCCATCGCCAACGGCACCAAGTTTGTGGGTCTAAGCGACTTCACCGCCTTCCAGTTGGCCATGCTGGCCCAGACGGGTGCGACCACCTGGGCGGGTCCCGCTCTCAACGCCGATTTTGGTGTGGACGCCAAGAAAACGGGTGAGCCCGTGGACGACATCATGCTCGACTGTTTTGAGGATTTGCTCAGCGGTCAGGGCGAGGGCGCAGGCTGGCAAATGCCCAAGATTGGCGAGCTGCCCAACGGCAAGCCACAACTCAAGGACTTCTATGTGCCCGGCGCTGCCACGCTGTGGGGGGGTAATCTGGCGGTGCTGGTGTCCCTGCTGGGAACACCGTACTTCCCGCAGATTGATGGCGGTATTCTGTTTATTGAAGACGTGGGCGAGCACCCCTACAAGATTGAGCGCATGCTGACCCAGTTGCTGCTGGCTGGCGTGCTGCAAAAGCAAAAGGCCATCGTGTTTGGCCAGTTCACCGAGTTCAAGCTCACCACGCACGACAAGGGCTTCAAGCTGCAGACCGTCATCGACTGGCTGCGCATGCAGATCAAGCGCCCCGTGCTGCAAGGCCTGCCGTTTGGTCATGTGCCGACCAAGGTACTGCTGCCCGTGGGCGCGCAAGTGTCTTTGTCCGTAGAGGGTCGTGACGCTCTGATCTACTGGGGTCATACTCATTAATTGATAGCTGCTAGCGCTTGCTGAATAAGCGCTGCGGCCTGTTTTTAATGAAATAGAGAAGGAATGGGCTGGCATGGGCAAAGCTGCATTGCAATGGACCGATGAGATGCTGGCCCAGCTGGGCCGCGAAAAAGATGCTGTGTTGGCCGAGCGCTGGGGCACATCGGCCAAGACTGTGAACCTCAAGCGCAATGCGATGGGGATTGCGGCTTTTGGACACTTTCAGTGGACGCCTGAGGCCATTGCGTTGCTGGGCAGCGAGTCAGATGCCGAGCTGGCCAGGCAACTGGGCATCAGCAAAGCCAGCGTAGTGGCCAAGCGCGGTGAGCTGGGTATTGCTTCTGTAACCGCTGCAGGCATCGGCGCTTTTGACTGGAGCGATGCTGCGGTCGCCTTGCTCGGCACCGCATCGGATGCCAAAGTGGCCCTGCAGCTGGGCCTGAGCCGCCTGACCGTCTACAACGCCCGCATGGCCCGAGGCATTGCGGCAGCGGGCAGAGGCGGCACAGGCTCATCGGCGGAAGACCTTACCAGCCAGCCATGAGTGCAAGCCGCCAGCCAGATGCCAAATGGATGCGCGCCATGCCCTTGTGGGCAGTGCGTACGGTGCTTCTGGGCTTGCTCTGGTTGGCCGCGTTGGCCGGTTTTTCTCACTTTCTGACAAGGCTGCCGCCATGGGGCTGGCTGTTTGCCGTATTGCTGCTGGCACTGTTGCCTGCATGGGGCCTGTGGCTGGCCTTCATGCTGCGCAAAAAGCTGCTGCACTTTCAATTTTCACCACAGGGGCGCATCGCGCGCTGGTTTTCAGGCGGCTGGTGGCCAGCCTGCAAGGCATTGGTGCTGGCCTTGCTGCTGTGCACGGCAACGCTCTGGCAATCATGGTTTCTGGCATTTTGGGAGTGGGCGCTGCTGGCTTGCGCCCCTTTGCTGTATGTCGCCTGGGCTGGGTGGGCGCAGCGCAAGCTGGCCCTTGAATTTTCCTCTTCAGCCTTTGCGTGGGCGTGGAGCCAGCGCATGGCTCAATGGCTGCTGCTGGGGATTCTGGGTAGCGCCTGGTTGTATGGCATGGCCCGCCAGCAAGACTTTGGCCGTGTGCTTTCTACCGGCACGGAGCCTGCGGTATTGAATGTGGCTTTGAGTCAAATTCACGCGGCGCCTTCGGGACTGGTGCGCTGGGGGCTGGATGCTTTGCTGGCTGTGCAGATCGCTGGCGGTGCGCTGGCCGATTTACCGCAAACACCTGCGCTGCGCTGGCTGTTGCTGGCGTTGTTGGGGCCGGTGGGTGTGTTGCTGTGCATGGGCAGCGCCATGCAGGGGGCGTCAGGATCGGCGGCTATTCTTCGGCAGGCCAGGCCGCCGCAGGCTGCTGGCTCTGCAGTGCATAGCGCTCCGTTGCTGGCACTGGTGGCGGTGCTGGTTCTGGGCATTCTGGTTCAGACCACCGCCAGTGTGGATGGACTGGCACGCCAGCACGAGAGCCCGCTGGCGCTCAAACCGCTGATCGAATGCGAGCGCATTGGCCAGCAGCTCTACACCCTTGGGACGCTGGAGGCGACATGCAAGCAGGCCTTGGAAATACTAGGGCAGGCGCAAGTCGCCAAGGCGCTGTGCCAGAGCATTCCGGCCATCAATCAGCAACTGGATGCGGCAGTGGAGCGTTATCTGGACTGGTACTTCAGTCTGGGTGCAGAGTGGGGGCGTATCTTCAGCCTGCTGACGGGCGATGTCAGTCAGTTCTTGCAGAGCAAACTGACCGAGACATTAGGCGCGACGCCCGGGCTTGAGGGCTGGATGCGGAACTTGCAGCAGCAGGCCCAGACAAGTGGAGCAGTCCTTTCACAAGGCCAGCAACAGATTCAGGAAACGCTGGCTCGCCACCATCTGGCGCTGGATGCGAACCAATGCCGGGTGCGGGCCGATGTGCCTCAACTGCCCGCACTGGATTTGCTGGGCAATGCTCGCCAGCGCCTGACGGCCAGTGCAGTAGCAGGCACAGGGGCTGGCGCTTTTGCGGCGGTGGTCGCAGGCAAGGCCATGGCCAAAACCTCTATGAAAGCCGCAAGCAAGGTGCTGGCCAAAGCCGCCGCCAAGCAGGGGCTGGGCAAGGCAGGCGCTGCGGTGGCCGGTGCGGCTGTGGGATCGGTGGTGCCTGGCATTGGTACAGCTGCGGGGGCAGTTGCCGGAGCCGTGGCAGGTGCCTTGCTGGGTGTGGGCATTGACTGGGCTGCGCTATACGCCGAGGAGCTGCTGACCCGGGACGCCATGCGCGAGGATTTGTGCACGGCGCTGAAAGAGCAGCTTCAGGCAGTGAGTCAGGTCATGGGCTGCCCATGACCGGGTCAAAAAACCTGCGACGCGGGTACTGTCTAGGGCTGCGAGCGTGCCTGCAAAGTCGTACAGTGATGATTCATTGCAGGAGTTGAACATGCTCAATTACTCCCTTATGAAACCTGAAGGAATCTTGCTGCTGGAGCCCCATGGGCCTTTGACCGAGCAGGATTTCGACGGCGTCAGCCAGGATGTAGACGCATTTCTGGAAGATCACCCCAAGCTGCACGGTGTGATGGTTCAGGCCAAGGACTTTCCCGGTTGGGAAAACTGGGCCGGGTTCAGTGCTCATATGAACTTTGTGCGTGACCACCGCAAGCAGGTGGAGCAGGTGGCTCTGGTCACAGACAGCCATCTGGCCGGTATGGCCGAGTTCATGGGCAAGCATTTCTCGGGGGCCGAGGTTAGGCATTTTCCGTTTACCGAAGATGCCAAGGCCATGCAGTGGCTGCATTCGGCTTGAGTTCTGTCTGAACGGCGCGCCATCTCTCCCGCATTTTTAGCGGAAGAGATGGCGGTGCTGCCTAACCTTGTTTTCGGCTGGCTTGCGCTGTAGCTGCACCGCTGACAGCCTGCGATGGCGCTTGCGCATAGCGCTTGAATTCCATGCTGTAGGTGGCACGGCCTTGGGTCATGGAGCGCAAATGTGTGGCATAACCAAACATCTCCGACAGCGGTACTTCGGCCTTGATGGTCTTGCCGCCACCGGCGATATCGTCCATGCCCTGAACCGCACCACGGCGTGAAGATAGATTGCCCATGACGGTGCCCGCATAGTCCTCGGGAGTCTCTACTTCCACAGCCATGATGGGCTCCAGAATCACCGGGCTGGCTTTCTTGCAGGCTTCCTTGAAGCCCAGAATGGCTGCCATCTTGAAGGCCTGTTCCGACGAGTCCACATCGTGGTAGGAGCCGAAGGTCAGGCGCACGCGCACATCCACCACGGGGTAGCCCGAGAGTACGCCCGAAGTCATGGCTTCGCGCAGGCCTTTTTCCACGGCAGGAATGAACTCACGTGGAATGACGCCGCCCTTGATCTCGTCCACAAACTCAAAGCCTTTGCCTGATTCAAGCGGCTCTACTGTCAGCACGACATGGCCGTACTGGCCTTTGCCGCCGGACTGGCGCACAAACTTGCCGTCGACATCGGCTACGGGTTTGCGAATCGTTTCACGGTAGGCCACCTGTGGCTTGCCCACATTGGCCGCTACGTTGAACTCGCGCTTCATGCGGTCCACGATGATTTCAAGGTGCAGCTCGCCCATGCCCGCGATGATGGTCTGGCCCGATTCTTCGTCGGTACTGACTCGGAAGGACGGGTCTTCAGCGGCAAGACGGGCCAGTGCCAGTCCCATTTTTTCCTGATCGGCCTTGGTTTTGGGTTCTACCGCTTGAGCAATCACGGGGTCGGGGAAGGCAATTTTCTCCAGAACAATCGGGGCATGCGGGTCGCACAGGGTCTCGCCCGTGCTCACGTCCTTCAGGCCTACGCAAGCCGCAATATCGCCTGCGCGGATTTCTTCGATTTCCTGGCGGGCGTTGGCATGCATCTGCACGATGCGGCCAATGCGCTCCTTTTTGCTGCGAATCGGGTTGTAAACCAGATCACCCTTGGACAGCACGCCGGAGTACACGCGCACAAAGGTCAGCTGCCCGACAAACGGGTCGGTCATGAGCTTGAAGGCCAGGGCTGCGAATTTTTCATCGTCGCTGGCATGGCGCACCAGTGTGGCGCTGGCATCGTCGTCTTCGCTGTGTCCCTCTACGGGCGGTACATCCAGCGGCGAGGGCATGAGTTCGACGATGGCATCCAGCAGCCGTTGCACGCCTCGGTTCTTGAAGGCGGAGCCGCAGAGCATGGGCTGAATCTCGGTCGCTATCGTGCGCAGGCGCAGGCCCGTGATGATGTCTTGCGCGTTCAGGTCGCCGGTGTTCAGGTATTTTTCGGTCAAGGCTTCCGTGGCTTCGGCCGCGGCTTCTACCATCTTCTGCCGCCACTCGCTGGCGCTGGATTGCAAGGCTTCAGGAATGTCCTGATATTCAAATTTCACGCCCTGTGATTCATCGTCCCAGAAAATGGCTTTCATCTTGATGAGATCGACCACGCCATGAAAATCGGCTTCAGCCCCGATGGGGATGACGACGGGCACGGGATGGGCCTTGAGCCGGTCCATCATCATCTGGCGCACGCGAAAGAAGTCGGCACCTACGCGGTCCATTTTGTTGACAAAGGCCAGGCGCGGAACCTTGTACTTGTTGGCCTGGCGCCAGACGGTTTCAGACTGCGGCTGCACGCCGCCCACGGAGTCATAGACCATGACGGCGCCATCCAGCACGCGCATGGAGCGCTCGACCTCGATGGTGAAGTCCACGTGGCCGGGGGTGTCGATGATGTTGATGCGATGGGGCTGGAAATTGTGCTCCATGCCCGACCAGAACGCCGTGGTTGCCGCCGAGGTGATGGTGATGCCGCGTTCTTGTTCCTGCTCCATCCAGTCCATGGTGGCTGCGCCGTCATGCACCTCACCCAGTTTGTGGTTCACCCCGGTGTAGAACAGGATGCGCTCGGTTGTCGTGGTCTTGCCGGCATCAATGTGCGCGGAAATGCCGATATTGCGATAGCGCTCTATAGGGGTGTGGCGAGCCATGATGACCTCCCTGATACTTAGACCTGCAACTCGAACACCGACACCGCATTGGCGGCGCCAGCAACCTGACTGACAGTGCGGGAAATATTAGAGCGGCATGGACATGCTCACTGCCAGCGTGGGTATGCGATGTGCGTCACAAAGTGACTCGCCACTACGCTGTTGCTGGGCGCTGAGTTCTATCAGCGGCGCATTTCTAAATCACCGGGCAATAAGCCCATAGCAGGAGTCTTGAGCATGGCAGAGCAAACGATTGAGGCAGCGGCCCACAAAATTCTCTACATCCTGGTGGTGGAGCAGAGCTTGCGCACGCAAGAGAGCATGAGTGCCAAGGCGCTGGCGGCGGATTTGCAAAGGCATGGCCTCAGCGATGGTGACCAACGTGCAGGGCTGGACCTGGCAGTGAGGAAAGGGTGGCTGCAGATGGGCGCTGATGGTGCGGTTCAGTTGACGGATGCCGGATTTGATTTGAACTTCAACCAGTAAGAACTGCTTTAATCCGCCGGCCTGGCGGACTTTAGCGCTCTTACTCCAGATAAATGCCTTTTTCTTTTTTGCGTGCTCGCATGCCGGTGCGCAAAAAAAGATCGCTGCCGCCTTGCACGGCCAGGGGCTTGCCAGTGGCTGCGGTCAGATGCGCGTCAGCGCGCTCTTCCCAATGCTCCAGCAGGTCTTGCAGGGCCACGCGCTCAGAATCTTTGAGCTGTGGGTGCTGCTGCAAAAATTCCTGCAGATACTTGCGTGCGTCTATTCCCAGCTGCTCGCGGGTGGTAGCCAGCGAGATATAGCTGATGTCGTCGTCACGGCCAGAGGTGTGCGTGCCCAGAAGATAGCAGCCCATATAGTCGCCGCGGGGTTGACCCACAGGGGGATCTTGGCTGAGTTTCTTGAACAGGCTGAATGGCCACATGCGTTGAATTCCTAACACCGGGCCTGTGCCCAAACAGGTATTGTCACCCATGCTTTGTGGCCGCGGCCATGTGGTTGTTGCGCACAGATCAGCAAGAAGACCAGTAAAAGAGGTGCATATGGGAGACATGGCGGCAGACAAAAACTCAGGGGGCAAGGCTTCATCTGCTCCATGGACTCGGCGCGTACTTCACGCCGGGGCCGCATTGACTGGACTGGCCTTGCTGGCGGGCGCTGCTGCTTCCGTCTATGGCGTGCGTGCCCAGCCGCGCATGGATGGCCAAATGGCCTTGGCCGGCTTGGCAAGCAAGGTGTGGGTACGCCGAGATGAGGCGGATGTCACGCATATCAGCGCGCAATCTCCTCAGGATGTGTGGCGCGCGCTGGGTTTTGTGCACGCGCAGGAGCGCGGCTGGCAGCTCGAATTCAACCGGCGGCTGATGCAGGGGCGCTTGTCTGAAATTCTGGGACCTGCCACGCTGGAGCTGGACCAACTCATGCGCGCTCTGGATATTCGCGGCACCGCCCGCCGCCAGTACCAGGCTCTGCCGCCATCGGTGCAGGAGTCGCTGCAGGTTTACAGCCACGGCATTGCTGCGTTCTACGCCAGACCTTCGCAGGCCATGGCACCTGAATTTTTTCTGCTGGGCACCAAGGCCGGGGCGGGTGGGCCATCGGCCTGGGACCCTGAAGACACCGTCGGCTGGGCGTTGATGATGGCATTGGATCTGGGAGGCAACTGGGGCAATGAATTTGCGCGGCTCAATTTGCTTCAAGTCTTGAGCACCGAGCAGCTGTGGCAACTGATGCCCGCTTACCCGGGTGAGTCGCCGGCGACGGCGGTTGATCTGGCCCAGCTTTATCGGCAGCTGGGCGTGTACCGCAACGCGGATGCACCACAAAAAGTCTCCGTCCCAGCGCAGCAGATTCAATCGGCCCTGCAGCAATGGGCTGGCGCAGCGGTGCGAGACATGGGCACCAATGATGGGCTGGGCAGCAATAACTGGGTGGTCGCAGGCAGCAAAACCAAAAGCGGTAAACCGCTGCTGGCCAACGACCCGCATCTGGGCCTGAGCGCGCCGGCTATCTGGTACTTTGCCCGCCTGCAGTCGCCGGGCGGCAAGGCGGCTGACGGCAGCTCCCTGAGCGCATTGGATGTGACGGGTGCTACCTTGCCCGGCATGCCTTTTGTGGTGCTGGGTCGAACGGCTCATGTGGCCTGGGGCTTTACCAACACCAATCCCGATGTCCAAGATTTGTATCTTGAACAGATCAACCCCGCAGATGCCAGCCAGTACCGCACCCCTACGGGCTGGGAAAAATTTGGCATGCGTGAGGAGGTCTTCAAGGTCAAAGGCCAGAGCGATGTGAAAGTGACGCTGCGCAGCACGCGCCATGGCCCGGTGGTCAGCGATGCGCAGCAGCAATACGGCAAGGTCATCAACACCGATAAATACGCGCTGGCACTGCGCTGGGCGGCGCTGGATACAGACAACCGCACGGTCGAGGCTGGTCTTAAGGCCAATGGCGCGCAGACGGTGGCGCAGCTGCTGGCGGCATTTTCGGGTTACCACTCACCCATGCAAAGCATTGTGGCGGCTGATGTGCAGGGCCATATCGGCTTCAAGGCCGCAGGCAAGGTGCCGGTGCGATCAAGCGCGCATGACTTGCGCGGCGTGGCCCCGGCCCCCGGCCCCCGGCTGGGATGCGCGCTATGACTGGCAGGGCTGGCTGAGTTACGACCAGACCCCTCAGGATGACGGCAGCGCGCGCGGCTTTGTGGCCACCGCTAACCAGCGTGTGACCGAGCCCGGCTATGCGCATTTTTTGACGCAGGATTGGAGCCTGCCCTACCGCTACCAACGCATAGAGCAGGCGCTGGCGGCCAGCAACCAGCATGACACAGCCAGCATGGCGGCGTTGCAGGGAGACGTACAGTCGCTGGCCACGCAAGCGCTGCTGCCCGCGCTGCGCAACGCACAATCCAGCCACCCACTGGCCGCGCAGGCTCAGCAGTTGCTGGCCGGTTTTGAGGGGCAGATGGACAAGGCACGCCCCGAGCCGCTGATTTTCTCGGTCTGGGTGGATGAGCTGACGCGCGGCATCGTCATCCCCCGCATTGGCGAGCAGCGCTTTGCCATGACCTATGGCAAGCGCGATTTTCGCGCCGGCCTGGAAGGCATTCTGGCGCGCAACGATGCGTGGTGGTGCGCACCGCTGAGCTGCGAGCAGCAGGCAAGCGAGGCGCTGACCCGCACATTGAACAAGCTGCAGGCTGCTTACGGCAGCGATCCAGGCCAGTGGCGTTGGGGCGATGCGCACCCGGCGCTGAGCGCACACAAGCCCTTCGGGTCGGTGGCGGCACTGGCGGGCATCTTCAATGTCAGCGTGCCATCGGGCGGGGATAGTTATACGGTCAACGTCGGTCAGTACAACGCCAACCCTTTGCCTGCGGATGTGAAAGCTGCGGGTGCCAAGAAGCTGCTGGGCGGGCGCTTTGTCAGCCGCCATGCGCCGTCGTTGCGCGCCATTTATGACCTGGGCGATCTGGAGTCGTCGCAGTTCATTTACCAGACGGGGCAGAGCGGGCTGGCGCTGTCAGGACGTTATGGCGATATGAGCCAGGAATGGGCCGATGGCCGCTATCGTCAACTGCAGATGCAGCCCGCGCGCTGGCGCCATGTGCTGGAGCTGCAGCCGCAAAAGCTGGCAAAGCATTGAAGTGTGTTGCTATGAAGATATGAGCTGTTAGCACCAGATATTCATGGGTTTCAGCTCATAAATAGTCTGAAACCCATTCAATACAGGCGCTAAAAGCTCATGTAGCTATAGCAAAACTTCAGCGCAAAAAATCTTCAATCAGCTTGGCAACGGCCTTTGGCTGGTCGTGGTGCAGCATGTGGCCTGCATCATGTACCACGGCTATTTCGCACTGCGGAATATGCGTCAGGCGCTCGTGATACTCGGCCAGCGAATAGCGGCCCTTGTGCCACTGGCCCAGGCTGTCGTCAGACGCCTCTACCGACAAAGTGGGCGCGGTGATGGAGGCCAGGCAGGCCAGGGCCTCATCCACTCGGTACAGATAGGGGTTGGTGATCTTGTGCGATGCATCACCCAGAATGCGCCAGTGGCCCTGTTCATCAGGCGCAGCCCAGTGGTGGGCCAGCCACAGCGCCTTGTCGCGCGGCAGGCGGCGGTTGGTTTTTTGCAGACGGTCGGCCACGGCCTCCACGCTCGCATAAGGGGCCAGGGTCATGCCGCCCGCGCGTTGCTCGCGCAACTCATCCATCCATTGAGCCAGCCGCTTTGGGGCCTGGCTGGCAGCGGTTTCGGGCATGCCAAACCCTTCGAGATTGACAAAGCGGCGAATCCGCTCAGCCCGCGCGCCTGCGTACATGCAGGAGATATTGCCGCCCATGCTGTGACCCACCAGATCCACGGGGCGGTCTGGCGAGATTTGCTCCAGCAGCATGTCCAGATCGGCCAGATAGTCGGTGAAGTAATAACTGTCGCAAGGCTGGGCCGTGCGGCTGAGGCCAAAACCGCGCCAGTCGTGGGCGACGATGCGACGGCCCTGCGCAAAGGCTTCGCTGAAGGCATCCACCACAAACTGGTACGAGGCGGCCACATCCATCCAGCCATGGGCCAGCACCAGCACGGGCAGATCGGGGTTGATCTGAGCGGGCTCCCAGTGACGCAGGTGGTAATGCATATTGCGTACCGGCAGCATCTGCGACTGCCACTGACGGCGGGGCTGGTAGGGCGTTTGCGTGGTGGCGGTGCTCTGATCGATGGGGTTGTGCGTTGTCATGATGTCTCCGTTGTTTTGATTATTGCGGTTGTGGCCGCCAGCGCCGTCGTTCATGGGACACAGACGGGACAGAGGGGCGTCAGCAAAAACACGGGGGCTGCCGTGGTTATGCAGGCTCAGGCCATAAACTGATGGCTATGACTTCTGCAGCTCAAAACCATCGCCTTTCCATGAATCCTGTCGCTCTGGGGCAGAGTGACTTGCGCGTCAGCCCCATCTGTCTGGGCACCATGACGTTTGGCGAGCAGGTGGATGAGGCCGAGGCCCATCGCATCATGGACCGCGCGGTGGAGCGCGGCGTGGACTTTTTCGACACCGCCGAAATGTATTCCGTGCCCGCCCGCGCCGCCACCTTTGGCGCGACAGAGGCCATCATCGGACGCTGGCTCAAGGCCCGCCCGGGAATGCGCGAGCAGCTCACGCTGGCCACCAAGGTGGCCGGCCCGACGCGCGGCATGCCCTGGGTTCGCGAAGGCACGGGCATGACGGCCGCAGACATTGTTCGCTCTTGCGATGCCAGCCTGCAGCGCCTGCAGACGGAGGTGATTGACCTCTACCAGATTCACTGGCCCGAACGTCACGTACCCGCCTTCGGTGCCATGTATTACGACCCCACGAAGGAAACCTCGGCCACCCCCATCCATGAGCAGCTGGCGGCGCTGGCCGGTCTGGTCAAGCAGGGCAAGATTCGCCATATCGGCCTCTCGAACGAGAGCCCTTATGGCGTGCATGAATTTGTGCGACTGGCCGAGCAGCATGGCCTGCCGCGTGTGGCGAGCACGCAGAACCCGTATTGCCTGGTCAACCGCAGCTATGAAAACGGCCTGGACGAAACCTGCCATCGTCTGAATGTGTCGCTGCTGGCCTATTCGCCACTGGCCTTTGGTCTGCTGACGGGCAAGTTTGATGAGTTTGCCCCGGCAGACGCGGGTGCGCCCAAGGATTCACGCATTGGCAAATATGAATCGGTACAAAAGCAGCGCTGGGGCCGCCCCGATGCGCTGGCTGCCGCCCGCCGCTACAACGCGCTGGCCCGCAAACATGGCATGACGCCGGTGCAAATGGCGCTGGCGTTTTGCTATACCAAATGGCAGGTGGCCAGCACCATCATCGGCGTGACCTCGGTAGCGCAGCTGGATGAGGACTTGAACGCATGGGGCACCCAGCTCTCGCCAGAGCTGCTGGCCGAGATTGACGCCATCCGCTGGGAGATGCGTGATCCGGCGGTTTGAGACGGTGCAGTTTTGAGTAAGAATGTCTGCTAGCGTAAATCCAATAAGCGCTAGCAGCTATCAAATTTGAATCATGGCCAAAAAAGACAAAAACGCCCATGTGAGCGAAACCCCCGCCACGCAAATGCTCAAGGCCCACAAGGTGGAGTTTTCCGAGCACCCCTACGAGTACGTTGAGCATGGCGGTACCGAAGAGTCGGCAAAGCAGCTGGGGCTGACCGAGCACATGGTGGTCAAAACGCTGGTGATGCAAGACCAGGACGCCAAGCCGCTGATTGTTCTCATGCATGGCGACTGCAAGGTGTCCACCAAGAATCTGGCCCGCCAGATTGGTGCCAAAAGCGTGGAGCCCTGCAAGCCCGAAGTAGCCAACCGCCACAGTGGTTATCTGGTGGGCGGCACATCGCCCTTTGGCACCAAGCGCGACATGCCGGTCTATATCGAGGACACCATTCTGGAGCTGCCCCGCATTGCCATCAATGGCGGGCGGCGCGGTTATCTGCTGCAACTGGCCCCTGAGGTTTGTACCCGGCTACTCAATGCCCAGCCGGTGCACTGCGCGCTGGCAGAATAGGGGCCGGCTTGGCGGGCAATGGGCCCGGTAGGTAAAAACTCAAACAACAACAAGAGTCGCATCATTTTTGAAGCTGCGGCTCTCAGTGCCAGACTCTGGCCGAGGAATTTCGTTGAACGCCCTCTATCCTGTGATTGCCGTTGTTGCGGCTTATCTGATCGGCTCCCTGTCCTTTGCCGTCATCGTCAGCCGCGTCATGGGGCTGCATGATCCGCGCACTTACGGCAGCGGCAACCCCGGAGCGACCAATGTGCTGCGCTCTGGCAGCAAACCGGCCGCGGTCATGACGCTGCTGCTGGATGCGCTCAAGGGCTTTGTGCCCGTGCTGCTGGTCAAGGTGTTTGGCGAGCAGTTCGGTCTGGGTGATAACACCCTGGCCCTGGTCGGTCTGGCCGCATTTCTGGGTCATCTCTACCCCGTGTTCTTTGGCTTCAAGGGCGGTAAGGGCGTGGCGACTGCACTGGGCGTGTTGCTGGGCATCAGCGGCTGGCTGGGTCTGGCGACGGCGCTGACCTGGGTGATCGTGGCGGTGTTCTTCCGCTACTCGTCGTTGGCGGCGCTGATCGCATCGATTTTTGCGCCGGTGTACTACGTGCTGTGCAGCGGCATTGTCTGGGACGCCGAGCCGCCCATTACGACCGCGATTGTGGTGATGGCAATTTTGCTGGTCTGGCGCCACCGTGAAAACATTCAGCGCCTGATCGCTGGCAAGGAATCCCGGCTGGGCAAGAAAAAAGCCGAGGAATCCAAGCCTGCCGAGACGGCGGGTAAAAAAGCAGGCAAGGGCAAGCGCCGCTAAGGCGCTGGCTCTTGAAGAATCAAGGGTTTTATCAAGAAACCCAAGGCAGACGGGGCGCAAGCAGCTCCCTATTCAATAGCACCAAGCAAAGCACTCCCTTATGGCGTCCAGCCCATCGCAGCGTGATTACAGCGCGCCCTGTCCTGGTTGTGGCGCACCGGTTCACTTCACCAGTGCGCAATCGAGTTTTGCCGTCTGCGAGTTTTGCCGCAGCACCGTGGTGCGCGATGGCGAGACGCTCAAGCGCATTGGCTCCATGGCTGAGGTGTTTGAGGACTACAGCCCGCTCAAGCTGGGGGCTTCGGGCATGGTCAAGCGCAACGGCAAGCCCGAGCCGTTTACCCTGGTAGGCCGTACTCAGTACAAGAGTGGGGCCGGCAACTGGTCTGAATGGGTGGCCAGGCTCAGCAACGGGGATCTGGCCTGGCTGAGTGAAGACAGTGGAAGTTTTGTTTTCTCAGTACCCTGGCAGCCACCGGGCTGGAATGTGACGACCTTCAATGCGCGCGAATGGCGCATGGGGCGCGAGATGAAGGTGGGGGCGGATGCCTTTACCGTCACCAGCATTCAAGACGCCCAGTTGCTGGCCGCGCAGGGCGAACTGGCCCAACTGCCGGAGCTGGGAAAAAGCTTCAAGCTGGTAGAGCTGCGCAACGAGAAAGACCAGATTCTCTCCATCGACTTCAGCGGCAAGGCACCCGCATTCAGTCTGGGTGCTGCGATTGCACTGGATAGTTTGCAGATGCAGGGTCTGCGCAGCAGCGCCAACAAGAAGGAAGAAGGCCGCCACTTCAACTGCCCCAAGTGCGGTGCAGTGGTTCCGGTGCGCTTTGACACCACCAAGGCCATGAGCTGCCCGAGTTGTGGCAGCTTGATTGACATGTCTCAGGGCATGGGCGGCGAGCTGAGCTTTGCCGAGCAGCGCAAGAAAATACGTCCGCTGATAGCGCTGGGCAGTCAGGGCAAGCTGGATGGCCTGAAGTGGCAGGTGGTAGGCTTTCAACGCCGCAGCGGCCGGGGCATGGGTGAAGATGAAGACGACAGCTTCATGTGGGACGAGTACCTGCTCTACAACCAGAAAGCCGGTTTTTCGTTCATCGTCGATTCAGAAGATGGCTGGAGCACGGCCCGCGTCATCAACGGCGCGCCCAAGCTCAGCAAGAACGGCGCCACGGCCACGTATCTGCAGCGCAAATACCAGCGCGACTACGCTTATCTGTCTGTGACCGAATACGCCGAGGGCGAATTTTACTGGCCGGTGTTCAAGGGCGCCAAGTCCAGCAATGTGGACTATGCCCATGGCGGCAAGCAAAACACGCTGGCGCTGGAAACAGCGAATCAGGAAACGACCTGGACCCATGGACAGCGTGTGTCGGCAGAGTCCATCGCACAGGCGTTTGGCATAGGCAAGCTCAAGGATCGCTCTCAGGTCAGCCCCGTCTCGGGCAGCGGCTTCAGCTGGGGCACGATCTTGTTCTGGCTGTTCATCCTGTTGTTCACCTTGCCGTTTTTGCGGGCCTGCATGTCCAGCCCCAACTGCGACCCGCGCACAGATCCCAATTGCAGCTATAGCCGCTCCAGCAGCGGCTCCTACGGCGGTTACACCTCGGGCGGCAGCCATAAATAAGCGTGGCAGCCCCAAACCTTATTTCAGGAGAGACATCATGAATTTTGACTGGTTCAGCGCCCAGAACTTCTTCGGCTCCATCCTCTACGCTCTGGTGGGTGTGGTGGTGTTCTGGCTGTGTTTCATCATCATTGACAAGATCACGCCCGTGGACATGTGGGCCGAAATTGTGGAAAAGCACAACAAGGCGCTGGCCATGGTGGTGGCCGCCATGTGTCTGGGGATCAGCATCATTGTGGCTGCGGCTATTCATTGATAGCACCCCCTGAGCGGCTTTGCCGCTTCCCCCTCTCTGCTTCGCGGAGGGGGACGACAGCATTGCTGCGGGGCGGCCCTTGCTTGCTGTCCCTTGGGAGTTGTGCGCCCAGTTTTTTGGATGGTTGATTTAGACAGAAAGTACGTTTGATGACTTCGACGCAGGCAGAGCCGGGCGGCGCTCCGCAGGAGCTGGGGCCGCGGCCTATTGATGTGGCGCTGCTGGCCAGTGTGTTTGTGATTGCGGCCTGTGGTCTGCTCTATGAGCTGGCAGCGGGCGCACTGGCGTCCTATCTGCTGGGCGATTCGGTGCTGCAGTTCTCCACCATCATCGGTACTTATCTGTTTGCCATGGGCATTGGCTCATGGCTGTCGCGTTATTTTGAAGACCAGCTGCCGGCGCATTTTTTGCGGGTGGAGCTGATGGTGGCGCTAGTGGGCGGCGCACTGCCTGCGGTGCTGTTTCTGGCCAATGCCTATGCGCCGGGCGCCTTCCGCTTTCTGCTCTACGGCATGGTGCTGGTGGTGGGCACGCTGGTGGGGCTGGAGATTCCGCTGGTCATGCGCATTTTGAAGCGCAATGCCTCGCTCAAGGATCTGGTGTCCAAGGTGCTGACCTTTGACTATCTGGGCGCACTGGCCGTGTCGCTGGCTTTTCCGATTGTGCTGGTGCCCAAGCTGGGGCTGGTGCGCACGGGCTTGCTGTTTGGCTTTATGAATGCGGCGATTGCCGTGTGGGCGCTGGTGCTGTTCAAGCACGAACTGCGTAATCTGCGTGCCCATGTCTGGGCCTGCGCGCTGGTGCTGCTGGCGCTGGGCGGCGGCATTGCTGGGGCCGACCAGCTGACCAAGCTGGCCGATGACCATTTCTATCAAGACCGCATTGTGCTGAGCAGCAGCTCGCCCTATCAGCGCATTGTGGTGACGCAGGGTCGACAGGGCGCGCGCCTGTATCTGAACGGCAATCTGCAGTTTGCCCAGAGTGATGAATATCGCTATCACGAAGCGCTGGTACACCCTGCCATGGCAGCGCATGGTGCGCCCAAGAAAGTAGCAGTGCTGGGCGGTGGCGACGGTATGGCTGTGCGCGAGGTGCTCAAGTACCCCAGCGTAGAAGCCGTCACGCTGGTGGAGCTGGACCCGGCCATGACCGATCTGTTTCGTACCAACGCCATGATGACGGCGCTCAACGGTAATGCGCTCAATGATCCACGAGTCAGCACCGTCAACACCGATGCTTTTCACTGGCTGCAGGAGAGCAAGGACAGCTTTGATGTGATCGTGGTGGACTTCCCCGACCCCACCAATTTTGCGATTGGCAAGCTGTTTACCAACAGCTTTTATTCGCTGCTGGACAAGCGCCTTGCGGCCAGTGGTTATGCCGTGGTGCAGACCACATCGCCGCTGATTGCGCGGCACAGCTTCTGGACGGTGGTGCAGACCATTGAATCCGTGGGACTGACGGCCAAGCCTTATCACGCCCATGTGCCCAGTTTTGGCGAGTGGGGCTTTGTGCTGGCCAGTCATCGTCCCTGGCGCGAACCGCCCGGCCTGCCCGAAGGCATGCGTTACCTGACTATGCCCACTCTGCGCCTGATGTTTGACTTTCCGCTCGATATGGCACGCGTGCCTGCCGAGGTGAACCGCCTGTCCAATCAGGTGCTGGTCAACACCTATGAGCGCGAGTGGGGCAAGGTAGAGCATTGATGGCGGGGTTTGCCATCAATCGCCGCCAGTCTTTGCAGTGGGCGGGTGCTGCGGCCCTGGGTCTGTCGGGCTGCAAGCCTGTGCCCCCCCAACTTGATGATTTGCCAGGCGGCTTTACCGGCACGGCGCTTGAGCGCGGCCACAGCCTGCGCCCCTTCTGGCAGCGCTTGGCGCAGGGGCTGGATTTGCCTGCGCCTACCGTAGTGCACCGCGCTCCGGTGGTGATTGCGGGCGGCGGCATGGCCGGGCTTGCAGCCGCACGGGCGCTGGAGCTGGCCGGTGTGCAGGGCGCAGCCTTGCTGGATACACAAGCTGCCATGGGCGGCAATAGTCAGGGCGGGCAGATCAAAGGCATCGCCTGCCCGCTGGGTGCGCACTACCTGCCCGTGCCCGGTGATGATGCCCATGAGGTGCAGGACTGGCTGGAGCAGCTGGGCGTGCGCCAGCGCGTCTCTGGCCGCTGGCGTTATGACGAGCGCTATCTATGCCACAGCCCGCAGGAACGCTTGTTCTGGCAAGGTACATGGCATGAGGGCTTGCTACCCGTGCACGGGGTAAGCCAGCGCACGCTGGACCAATATGCGCTGTTTGAAAAGCGGGTGAGCGAGGCCATGAGCCTCGCCGCCTTTGCCATGCCTTCGATTCGCGTCTGGCAGCGCGCAGGGCAGTTGCCAGCGGCGCATGCCAGGCTGGATGCGCAGCGTTTTGAGCAATGGCTGGCAGAGCAGGGGCTGGATGACGAGCGCCTGCTCTGGTATCTGGGATATTGCTGCCGTGATGATTTTGGGGCGGGGCTGGCCCAGGTCTCGGCCTGGGCCGGCATTCATTACTTTGCCAGCCGTCACGGCTTTCATGCACCGCGCCAAGAGTCTGAACATGAAGCCGAGGAGCTGGGCGAGCAGGTGCTGACCTGGCCGCAGGGCAATGGCTGGCTGGCCCAGCAACTGGTCGCAGGGCTGAAAAGCACGCAGCAGCAGACGGATTGCAGCGTGCTGGCGATAACTGAAGATGCCCGCGGCGTGCAGATCGACACCTATCACCACGGTCGTCAGCAGCATGAGCGCTGGCTAACGGGGCATTGCGTGGTGGCGTTGCCCACGTTTATCGCGGCCCGCGTGTTGCGCAACCCTCCTGATTTCTTGCGAACGGTGGCGGGCCGGCTGCACTGGGCGCCCTGGCTGGTGGCCAATATTCATATAGCCAGTCCGCTGGCCGACTACCCCGGCGCGGAGCCTGCCTGGGACAACGTGCTGTACCAGGACGGCAATCAGGGTGGCCTGGGTTATGTGGATGCGGGTAATCAGCGGCTGGACCGCGTCAGCCGCCAGCCCACGGTGCTGAGCTACTACCAGGCGCTGGGCGACTGGGCGGATGGGCGCAAGCAGTTGATGGCGCAGCCCTTCGCCTTTTGGCGCGACCGGATTGTGAACACCCTGAGCGAGCCGCACGCCGATTTGCTGCTACGCGCTACGCGCATGGAGATCACCCGCTATGGTCATGCCATGGCGATTCCGCGCCCTGGTGATCAGAAAATTTTGAGTGAAATTGCTCTCAAATCCAATATTAATAAGCGCAAGCAGCTATTGAATGGGGAGCAAGTGCAAGGCCTCCCAACCCCTAGTACGGCCAGGCTCAGCTTTGCGCACTCTGACTGGGCGGGCTATTCGGTGCTGGAAGAAGCCTTTACCCGGGGTCACCACGCTGGGCTGCTGGCGGCGCAAGGCTAAAAGCGCTTTTGATGGCGTGACCTGAGTTATCTAGGCTGGCTGCCGGGGAGCTTGATGACGCGATTGAGCGCCGCGTTGCCGCGAGAGCTGTGTCCGCCTAGCTGCGCCATGGAACGCAGGTCCAGATCCAGCGTCAGCGATGAGCGCGCCAAGGCGGACTGAATGGCGGGTCTGCGCCCATCAAGGTGCCAGATGGGCGGGTACAGGCTTGAGCCATCGCGGTCAATCACGCTGGCAATCTGGGGCTCGTCTGCGGTTTTGCCTCGGCGCAGAACCACGGCCACCTCGCCGTTATCGAGCTGCACATAGGTGCCCGGCGGATAAAGGCCGACGACATCGATCAGCGCCTGTTTGACCTCATCGGCATATTGCTGGCCTTGCTGCAGGATTTGCAGCGATTCGAGGGCCGAGCGGCCGCTACGGGTTTTACGGGGGCTGATCAGCGCGGCATAGCGATCAACCGTGCCCAGAATGCGAACCAGACGCGCCAGCGGCGGCAACTGCGCCAGCGGGGCGGGCGGCAGCACGACATGGTGGTGCTGAACGGTCTCCAGCCAGAGGGTGTCGCGCACCATCAGGCGCTCAAGGACCTGACGGCTTTCTTGCGGGTGCTGCTTGACGGCTTCGGCTTGCGTGCTGCTGAGCGGGGCGCGTTGCTCGGCCAGCTGGTTTTGCAGCAACGTCATGCTGATGTTCATGGTCAGCGAGGCATGAATCAGCGTATCGCGCTCTGACTGAGGCAGGTTCAGCGCCTTCGCCAGAATATGGCACAGGCCTGCGCAGACCACAGCATGCGAGGAGCTGTAACCCACGGTGGTTGAGCTGGCGCGCTGAAACATCAGGTAGAGCGCAGCGTCGGTGTCTTGTGTGATGAGGTCCTGTAGCCAGAGATCAATCTGATGCAGCTTGATGGCGAAACCCGGAATGCGCAGCGGATCGGTCAGCAGAACGGAGAGGGCGGACTCCAGGTCTGACCACAGACCCAGCAGGTCCTCATAAGGTTCGTCGTAGCGTGCGTGCATGAAGAGGGACTTGGGCGGATCTTAGTTTTTTTCCAGCACCATTTCGCTGCCCTTGCGAGTCATATGAAACTGGGCCAGCAGATTGTTGCCAAGCAACACATAGGGCATGGATTCAGGGGCGACGATGGCATCGACGTCGCGGAGCTCTATGTCGCCCAGTTTGACGCTGTCGAGTTTGATTCGCCAGCCTTGCGCGGTGCCGTTGGCTGTGCGCATCAGCATGGGTGCGCCTTTGAGGAAAGGCAGTTCGAGGCGTTCTGCATCGGCTCGGCCAATGGCAATCGTGCTGGCACCGGTGTCCACCATGTATTGCATGGTTTTACCGTTGATCATTCCCCGGTCTATGAAGTGACCCCGGGAATCGGCAATCAACACCAGCTTGCCTGAGCGTGAGCCACCGCCCTGGCCGCCCCGACTGCCCACGCTGACAGGTGCCTCGCCCAGTCGCAGGTTCTGGCGCTGGCCTTTGACGTCCACTACGGCGGCGTCACCATTGATTTGCAGCAGACGAACGCCCTTGTGGCTTTCATTGACTGCAATGGCTTTGGGCGTGCTGCCATCCACCACCAGCAGGGCCTTGCTGCCCAGTACGCCGGTCAATGCGACGGATTGCCCCCAGGCACTGCTGACTGCCAGCGTGGCGATAAGCATGAGCCCCGCGTGACGCCGGTGAGAGGCACTCTGCAAGGGCTGCCCCGCAGCGCAGGTGTCGTTCCCTTCCCGCGAAGCGAGAGAGGGGAAAGCAGCAAAGCTGCGCAGGGGGCGGATCATTGTTTAGTCGCGGAAGTTGTTGAACGACAGGGGGTGGTCAGCCAGGTCCTTGCGAATTAATGCCATGGCAGCCTGCAGGTCGTCGCGCTTGGCACCGGTGATGCGGACTTTGTCTTCCTGAATGGCCGCCTGCACCTTGAGCTTGCTTTCCTTCATCAGCTTCTGCAGTTGCTTGGCCAGATCGGACTCGATACCGTTTTTGACCTTGATGACCTGCTTGACCTTGTCGCCGCCGATTTTTTGGGCCTTCTGAATGTCCAGGAAGCGCACGTCCACATTGCGCTTGGTCAGCTTGTTGCGCAGCAGGTCTTCGACTTGCTGGAGCTGAAACTCGGCATCGCCATACATGGTGATTTCCTTGTCCTTGAGCTCGACGGCGGCCGATGTACCCTTGAAGTCAAAGCGGGTGCCAATTTCCTTGGAGGCGTTGTCGACAGCGTTCTTTACTTCGACGAAGTCGGCTTCGCAAACAGTGTCAAAAGAAGGCATGGTTTTATTCCTATCAGTATCAGAGCAGTAAACAGCCACAGAGCGCCAGCCTGTGATGCGCTGGTTTCCAGCAGCGAGGTGGGCGCAGTGCGACAATTGGATGGATGTTAGTCGAGAAAAATGTTCCCCTGCAGCATTGCAACACCTTTGGCATTGCCGCGCGCGCTGAAACCTTGGTGCGTATTCGTAGCCAGGATGATATTCGCCAGTTTTTGGCCCATCCCCTCTGGGGGCGGCAGCCGGTTTTTGTCCTTGGCGGCGGTAGCAATGTCGTATTGACGGGTGATGTGGCTCCAGTCGTGCTCAAGATGGAAATCATGGGCATGCGGCTGCTGCATGAGACAGACAAACACTGGGTTGTCGAGATCGGCGCGGGCGAGCGCTGGCACGACATGGTGGCCTGGACGCTGGCTCAGGGCTACACAGGGCTGGAGAACATGGCTCTGATCCCCGGTACGGTAGGTGCCGCACCGGTGCAAAACATTGGCGCTTATGGGATGGAGTTGCAGGATCGCTTTGATTCGCTGGATGCGGTTGACTTGGTCACCGGTGAACAGTTCAGTCTGAACGCTGGTCAGTGTGCTTTTGGTTATCGCGATTCCGTGTTCAAGCATGCACCTGCACAGCCCAAGTACTGGCCGGTAACGGGCTCTGCGGCTGTGCCGCGTGGTCTGGGTCTCAAAGGACGGGCCGTGATTACGCATGTGCGACTGGCCTTGCCCAAGGTGTGGCAGCCTGATCTGGGTTATCTGGACTTGCAGCGAAAACAGACGGAAAAAGGGATTGCGCAGCCCACGGCTCAGCAGATTTTTGAATGGGTTTGCGAAATTCGCAGCGCCAAGCTGCCCGACCCCGATGTCATTGGCAATGCGGGCAGCTTCTTCAAAAACCCCACAGTAACGGTCGAGCAGTGCGCGGACATCATCGCGCGCGAGCCAAAAATCGTGCACTACCCCATGGATGACGGCTCGATCAAGCTGGCTGCTGGCTGGCTGATTGATGCCTGTGGCTGGAAAGGCAAGACCATGGGGCGGGCGGGCGTCTATGACAAGCAGGCGCTGGTGCTGGTCAACCGTGGCGACCGCCATAGCGCTGAGGGTAGCGTGAGCGGCGGAGAGGTGATGACGCTGGCAGGTGCTATTCAGACCAGTGTTTATGAGCGCTTTGGCATTCGGCTAGAGCCAGAGCCGGTGGTGATTTAAGCCATTGCGCACAAGAAAAAAGGAGCTGTTAGCTCCTTTTTTGATAGCTATTAGCGCTTATTTCCAGAAGGCTGGGCGCAGTAAAATACCAGAAATACGGTAGGGGGGCTTAGGCTCCACAGCCAGTTCCATAGGCACAAAGCCCTTGGTGCAATTCAGCAAAACGCTGGTGGCCAGAGGCGTAGTGCTTTCCATGCGGCCTGCTGCCTGGCAGCTGCCGACACCCGTGCGAATCGATTCCAGTGCTTTTTGCACATTGTCGATGGGCGACTGTTTCAGGAACTCTTCATTGAAGTTGCTGGCGGCCAGCTTGGACTTGCCTTCAATGGCTGTCACCACCGCTTGCAGACGCTTGCGCAGCGCCGCATCTGCGGCTTGTGCATCGACGTTGGCAGGGGCAGCTGGTGCTGCGGTGGGGGCGGCAGCCTTGGCGTTGTCGGCTGCGGGTGCGTCGGTCTGTGCCTGTGCCTGTGCGCCGGTCATGAAGCCAGCAGTGGCCAGCAAGGTGCTCAGGCAAAGAGCGTGACGTGTTTTTGTGAAACTCATTCGTTAACCTTTCGTCAAACAACGCAGGCACTGTAAACCTTCTGCAAGGGTTTCTTTGCAAGACCGGAGCCTGTTTTTTGTGAATAAATGGCAAAGATGGGTTTGTGTAGGTGAAAACGGTACATCTTTGTTGCTGTTGATACAGCGCAGCCCGTCAGGGTTACTGCTTGCCGTTGCTGCTCCATGCACTGCCTAAAATCTGTTGCACTGCAATAGCTCAATGGATAACGGGGCCGATCCCCAATTAAAAAGGACTTGCGATGCAAGAGAACACAGAGGGCGAAGCTCATGCGGCAAAGCAGCGGCTCATCAAGAAATACCCCAATCGGCGTCTGTATGACACGAAAACTTCTTCCTACATCACGCTGGCTGAGGTTAAGCAACTCGTGATGGATAGCGAAGATGTGGTGATTCGGGATGCCAAGACCAATGAAGAACTGACGCGTTCTATCTTGCTGCAGATCATTCTGGAAGAGGAAGCGGGCGGTGCTCCCATGTTTTCCGAAGCGATGCTGGCCAACATTATTCGCTTTTACGGCCACGCCATGCAGGGCTTTATGGGTACGTATATCGAGAAAAACGTGCAGATGTTCACGGACTTGCAGACCCAACTGTCTGGCCAGTCGCAAGCAGCAGCTCCCGAGGCCTGGAAGCAGTTCATGAGCATGCAGCCCCCAGCCATGCAAGCCATGATGGGCAACTATATGGAGCAGTCGCAGACGGTGCTCACGCAAATGCAGGAGCAGATGCAAAAGCAGACGGAGCAGATGCTGGGTGTGTTTGGTATCAAGCGCTGAACGCTGAATTGGGGTTTTTAAGAGGCGGGCCAAATGGCCCGCTTTTTTGTGCCTGCTTTGTTTCGCTGTGGTGGGGCGGCAAGAGGTCTGGATGCGCTAGTCCCAATTGACGATGCCTGTGCGTGCTGTCAATCGAACAATGATTTCGGCGCTTCCGAAGTACGTAGTACGTAGAGGTGAGTGTGCGCGATGAGAGTTTGAGCAACAACAAATGCAAGCAATGCATTCAAGGAGACTAGGCATGAAGGTTGGTATGGCGCCCCGTTTGTTGGCGGCCTTGACAGTGGGAGTGTTGGCCACAGGTTCAGTGTGGGCCAAAGCAACGGCGGATGAGGTTGCAAAACTGGGTAAGTCGCTCAATTGCACGGGCGGCGAAAAAGCAGGGACGGCCAGTGGGGTGCCGGAGTTCACTGGTAAATGGCTGGGTGTGCCAGCGGGTGTAAAGTACACGCCGCATACGGGGCAGCACCCGGTAGATCCGTATGCGAATGAAAAGCCGTTGTTCACGATTACGGCTGAAAATTTGAGCCAGTATGCAGAGCGCTTGACTGAAGGTCAGAAGGCGATGTTTGCCAGGTATCCTCAGACTTTCCGTATCCCTGTGTACACCGGTCACCGGGACTTCCGCTTTACAGATGCGACCTGCGCTTCTGCCAAGAAGAATGCTCAGGATGCTGTGGTCAACTCCGATGGTTTGGGTGTGACTGGTGCCGTCAAGGGTGCGCTGCCGTTTCCCATTCCAAAGAATGGTCTAGAGCTGGCATTCAATAATTTGCTGCCTTCGCGTGCCTACACCGAAGAAACGTTGCGCGATAACGGCATTGTTTTTGCCGATAAAAGCATTGTTTACGGGCGTGCCGATAACAAGGCCCTCAGCCCTGTTCAGGCGGTCGATGTAGCGGGTCAGCCGCTGGTGGGTGCGATGTCTCAGACCATCAATATCACCAAGCTGCCTGAGCGCGAAAAAGGCAGTGTGAGCGTGATTGCCGAGCCTCTGGACTTTGGCAAGGACAAACGACTGGGTTGGAGCTACGACCCCGGCACCCGCCGCGTACGCCAGTTGCCCGAATACGGTTTTGACCAGCCTTTGTCTGGCACCGGTGGCAAGCTGACGATTGACTCTGATCGTTTGTTCAATGGCTCACCGGAGCGCTACAACTGGAAGTCGTTGGGCAAGAAGGAGGTCTACGTTCCTGCCAATGCGTACAAGGTTCACGCCAATACCGTGAAGTATGTTGACTTGCTCAAGCCCGGCCATGCGAGTCCAGATTTCCTGCGCTACGAACTGCGCCGCGTCTGGGTGCTGGAAGCCACTCTGAAATCCGGCTACCGCCATATGTACGGCAAGCGCGTCTTGTTCCTTGATGAGGATACAGGCCAAGCTGTCATGAGCGATTTCTACGATGCACGTGGGCAGCTGTGGCAGTACGGTCTGGTTAACTATTACTACGCGTTTGACGCGAATGTCTGGCATGCCGGCACCAGCTTCTATCACGACCTGAATTCGGGCGCCTATGTGGCTTACAACTTGTTCCAGGAGCGTCCGCTGGGTCCGATCTTGAACAAGGGCAATCTGGATGCATCCATGTTCACGCCTCAGGCGGCTCGTAATGCAGGTAACTGATCAAGCATGAAGATGGTTAATAGCTTTTGGCATGCCTTGAAGTGGCTGCGAGCTATTGGTTTTTCAAGGTAGGAGGCGCTTGCGCCTCCTTTTTTATGGTCTGAAAAATAGCTCGTCGAGGGCTGAGAAAAAATCAAGAGGAGACAGGTAATGGCAAATCGTTTGCAGGGTAAGGTGGCCTTGGTCACAGGTGGAGCCAGTGGTGTGGGTCTGGAAGTCGTGAAGCTGCTGCTGGGTGAAGGTGCCAAAGTGGCATTCAGCGATATCAATGAAGCCGTGGGTCAGCAGCTGGCCGCGGAACTGGGTGAGCGCTCCATGTTTGTCCGCCACGACGTGAGCAGTGAAGTGGAGTGGACGAGCGTTATGGCTGCCGTGCAGCAGCGCATGGGCACGCTCAACGTGCTGGTCAATAACGCAGGTATTTTGCTGCCTGGTGATATAGAGACTGGGCGAGTCGAGGACTTTAGCCGCTTACTCAAGATCAACACCGAATCGGTCTTCCTCGGTTGCCAGCAAGGAATTATTGCAATGAAGGAGGCCGGCGGCTCCATCATCAATATGGCATCAGTGTCGAGTTGGTTGCCGGTTGAGCAATATGCGGGCTACAGCGCTAGCAAGGCCGCAGTTTCGGCTCTGACGCGCGCTGCTGCGTTGAACTGCCGCAAGCAGGGCTATGCAATTCGCGTGAACTCCATTCACCCTGACGGAATTTATACGCCAATGATGCAGGCGTCTTTGCCCAAGGGCGTGTCAAAGGAAATGGTGCTGCATGACGCCAAGCGCAATCGTGGTGGCCGCGCTTATATGCCTGAGCGCATCGCGCAGCTCGTGCTGTTCTTGGCCAGCGATGAATCCAGTGTCATGAGCGGCAGCGAGCTGCATGCCGACAATTCGATTCTGGGCATGGGTCTTTAATTCTGATGCCTCGCTAATGCGGGGTATGAATCGAAAAACAAAAAAGGCCTTGAATTTCTTCAAGGCCTTTTTGTTTTTGGCGGAGCAGGCGGGATTCGAACCCGCGGTGGGCTATTAACCCACACACGCTTTCCAGGCGTGCGACTTAAACCACTCATCCACCGCTCCACGCGATACCGGAATACTTCATTTCTGAAGTAAAAAATCAAGTGTGATCAACTTGATTTTAAAACTTGGCGGAGCAGGCGGGATTCGAACCCGCGGTGGGCTATTAACCCACACACGCTTTCCAGGCGTGCGACTTAAACCACTCATCCACCGCTCCGTGTTTGAAGCCGCTATTCTAACCAGAAATTCCGGCGTCAAAATGAAAGTGCAGCAAGTTATTTTCTGCACGCTTCATCAAGGTGTGTGATCAGACGCTCTTGCCCACTTGCATCATCTTCATGGCGGAAGTGATCAGGCCAGAAACCTCGGTCATGTTGGCAGGGATGACCAGCGTGGTATTGGAGTCAGCGGCCACCTTGCTATAGGCTTCCACAGCGCTTTCTGCGACCTTGAGCTGAACGGCCTGTTCACCGCCTGGCTGGCGAATGGCCGTTGCCACGCGTTCCAGAGCCTGACCGGTCGCTTCGGCCACGGTCGTAATCGCAGAGGCTTCGCCTTGGGCTTTGTTGATGGCGGCCTGCTTTTCACCCTCAGAGCGGGCGATGAAGGCTTCACGCTCGCCGGTGGCGATGTTGATCTGTTCCTGGCGGCGGCCTTCGGAGGCCGCGATCAGGGCGCGCTTTTCACGCTCGGCGGTGATCTGCGCTTGCATGGCGCGCAGAATTTCAGCGGGCGGTGTCAGGTCCTTGATTTCATAACGCAGCACCTTGACGCCCCAGTTCAGCGCAGCTTCGTCAATAGCGTTGACGACCTGAGCGTTGATCATGTCGCGCTCTTCAAAGGTCTTATCCAGTTCCAGCTTGCCGATCACACTGCGCAGCGAGGTTTGGGCCAGCTGGGTCACGGCCATGATGTAGTTGGACGAACCGTAGCTGGCGCGCATGGGGTCTGTGACCTGGAAGTACAGAATGCCATCCACGGTCAGCTGCGTGTTGTCGCGCGTAATACAGACTTGGCTGGGCACATCCAGCGGGATTTCCTTCAGGCTGTGCTTGTACGCTACGCGGTCGACAAAGGGGATCAGAAAATTCAGACCGGGGGTGAGGGTGCCTGCGTACTTGCCCAGACGCTCTTTGACCCATGCATGCTGCTGGGGCACGACCTTGATCGAACGCACGATAAAGATGACGGCAATGATGGCGATGGCGAGAGGAACTGCGTAATCCATATTGTCTCCAGCCCTTGTGGGGGCGTTGATGTGAAGAAGAGGGTGAAATTTTCAGCCCTCAGCATAGCCATGCCGGGGCTGAGAAATGTGCTGATTGGGGCTCAGACTTTGTCAACAAGAAGGCGGTTGCCCACCACTTCGGCCACGCGGTGCGGGCCGGGCATGGTCAGTGCGCCCGTGCGGCAGATCACGGTCCAGGTGGCACCGCGGTAGCGAACCTGTGCCGTGCCGTCGGAGTTCCACTGTTCTACGACCACGGTTTCACCCACATCCATGTTGACATCACGATTGCTGGAGGCGGGCTGTCTGCGTGGACTGCGCTTGCGCAGCAGATAGCAGACGAAGACGGCGCCAGCGCCCAGCAGTGCTGCAGCCACAATCTGGGTGCTGGTGCCCTGACCAAAGTGGGCACATAGCGCGCCGACCATGGCACCCAGGGCCAGCATGAGGAGGTAAAAAGTACCGGTCAAAAGCTCTGCAATGACTAGTAAACCTGCAAGCAACCACCACGCGGTGGAATGATCCATACCTGAGCTCCTGTTTGTGGCTTGTATTTAGTGCACCACATTCTGGGTTAAAAACAGCCTGTTTCAAAGCCGCAATAAGGATATTCCTTACACTTCGCGGCTGTTTCGTTTTTTAGGCCTGATTGGTACGGAGGCTGTCCATGAAGTTTCGCTTTCCCATTGTCATCATCGACGAAGACTACCGTTCCGAGAACACCTCGGGACTGGGCATTCGCGCCCTTGCTCAAGCTATTGAAGAAGAGGGCTTTGAAGTTCTGGGTGTGACCAGCTACGGAGATCTCTCGCAGTTCGCTCAGCAGCAAAGCCGCGCCAGTGCCTTTATTTTGTCGATTGACGACGAGGAATTCCAGCTCGGCGGCGACAAAGATCCCATCATTCACAGCCTGCGCAGCTTCATCGGTGAAGTGCGTCGCAAGAATGAAGATGTGCCCATCTACATCTACGGTGAGACCAAGACCAGTCGCCACCTGCCCAACGACATTCTGCGTGAGCTGCACGGCTTCATTCACATGTTCGAGGACACCCCTGAGTTCGTGGCCAAGCACATCATCCGCGAAGCCAAGGGCTACCTGGAAGGCGTGCAACCCCCGTTCTTCAAAGCGCTGCTGGACTACGCCGAAGACGGCTCCTACAGCTGGCACTGCCCCGGTCACTCGGGCGGCGTGGCGTTTTTGAAGAGCCCTGTGGGCCAGATGTACCACCAGTTCTACGGTGAAAACATGCTGCGTGCCGACGTCTGCAATGCCGTGGAAGAGCTGGGCCAGCTGCTGGACCACAACGGTGCCATCGGCGAGTCCGAGCGCAACGCTGCGCGCATCTTCAATGCCGATCACTGCTACTTTGTGACCAACGGCACATCGACGTCCAACAAGATCGTCTGGCACCACACTGTGGCCCCGGGCGACGTGGTGGTGGTGGACCGCAACTGCCACAAGTCCATCCTGCACTCCATCATCATGACGGGTGCGATTCCGGTGTTCCTCAAGCCCACGCGCAACCATTTCGGCATCATCGGCCCCATCCCGCAAAGCGAGTTCTCGATCGAGTCCATTCAGGCCAAGATTGCAGCCAACCCGTTGCTCAAGGGTGTGGATGCCAAGACCGTCAAACCCCGTGTGCTGACGCTGACGCAGTCCACTTACGACGGCGTTCTCTACAACACCGAAACCATCAAGAGCATGCTGGACGGCTATGTGGCCAACCTGCACTTTGACGAGGCATGGTTGCCTCACGCGGCTTTCCACCCCTTCTATGGCAGCTACCACGCCATGGGCAAGAAGCGCAAGCGCCCGGTGCACTCGGTGGTCTATGCCACCCAGTCCATCCACAAGCTGCTGGCTGGTATCAGCCAGGCATCGCATGTGCTGGTGCAGGATTCGCAGACCGAAAAGCTGGATCACCCGCTGTTCAACGAGGCGTACCTGATGCACACCTCGACCAGCCCCCAGTACAGCATCATTGCCAGCTGCGACGTGGCTGCCGCCATGATGGAGCCGCCCGGCGGCACGGCGCTAGTGGAAGAGTCGATTCTGGAAGCGCTGAACTTCCGCCGCGCCATGCGCAAGGTGGAAGACGAGTTTGGCGACGACGACTGGTGGTTTGAGGTCTGGGGTCCCGAGGCTCTGGCCGAAGAAGGCGTGGGCCTGGCCCAGGACTGGATCATCCGCGGCAAGCACGCATCGACCAAGACCAAGGCCAAGAAGAGCGGCAAAGAGTTTGACAACTGGCACGGCTTTGGCGATCTGGCTGACGGCTTCAACATGCTGGACCCCATCAAGTCCACCATCGTCACACCGGGTCTGGATCTGGACGGCGATTTTGATGACACGGGCATTCCTGCGTCCATCGTTACCAAGTATCTGGCTGAGCACGGCGTGGTGGTTGAGAAGACCGGCCTGTATTCGTTCTTCATCATGTTCACCATCGGCATCACCAAGGGCCGCTGGAACACCATGCTGACGGCGCTGCAGCAGTTCAAGGACGACTACGACCGCAACCAGCCGCTGGCACGCATCCTGCCCGAGTTTATTCAGCAGCACCGCCGTTACGAGCGCATGGGCCTGAAGGACTTGTGCCAGCACGTGCACGAGCTGTACGCCAAGTACGACATTGCGCGCCTGACGACCGAGATGTATCTGTCGGACCTCAAGCCCACGATGAAGCCCTCGGACGCCTACGCCCACATTGCCCAGCGCAAGACCGAGCGTGTGGAAATCGACAATCTGGTAGGCCGCACCACCGTGGGTCTGGTCACGCCATACCCACCGGGCATTCCGCTGTTGATTCCTGGTGAAGTCTTCAACAAGAAGATCGTGGACTATCTTTTGTTCGCCCGCGAATTCGCGAAGATGGCCCCTGGCTTTGAGACCGATATTCACGGTCTGGTCGAGCTGGAAGGTGAAGACGGCGAAGTGCGCTACTACGCCGACTGCGTGGCGGAGTCCAGCGTTCACCCCGAGCCTGTGAAGAAGGTTGTAGCGGCGAAAAAGCCTGCAGCCAAGAAAGTCGCTGCAAAGCCGGCCGCCAAAGCGCCAGCCAAAGCACCAGTCAAGACGCCAGCTAAAACCGCGGTGAAAGTTGCAGCCAAGCCTGCCGCTAAATCGACAGCCAAGCCCGCCGTCAAAGCTGCAGTCAAAAAGCCCAGCAAGTAAGCACGCTGGCCGCTTGCGGTCGGCACAGCAGATCAAGCCCGAAGTTTCAAAGCTTCGGGCTTTTTTCTTGTCTGCTCGGTGCGTGGCTTCGGTGTTGCTCTATCAAAAAGGATAGCAGCTAGCGCATGTGATCAATGGGTTTCAGTACCTAAAAGCTTTGAAGCCCAATGGAAGCAGTCGCAAGAAGCTATGGATTCATGAGTGAAAAGCGCTTATTCCAGCTGAATCTTGGCGTCTCGAATCAGCGTTGCCCAGCTGTTTTGTTCTTTTTGCAGATAGTTCGCGGCGTCCTGCATGCTGCCACCCAGGGGGGTGCTGCCTTCGTCCTGCAGCTGTTTGAGCACCGCAGGATCCTGCAAGGCCTTGTTGACCGCAGTATTGAGCTTTTTGGCAATCTCGGCATTCGTGTTCTTGGGGGCGACGATCAGCTTCCAGTCCACGGCTTCAAATCCGGGAAAGCCGGATTCGGCCACGGTGGGTACTTCGGGCAATATGGTCAGGCGTTTGGCCGAGCTGACGGCCAGCGCACGCAGGCGTTTGCCCTTGAGCATGGGGTAGACCGCTTGCGGCGTCCCGAACATGTAATGCGTTTGCTTGCCCAGCAAGTCCGTGATGGCAGGCGCTGCGCCTTTGTAGGGAATATTGAGCACCTTGATGCCGGCCTTGAAGGACAGCATTTCGCCCGCCAGATGGCCCACGGTGCCGGTGGAAGCCAGGCCTTGCTTGATATTGCCGGGCTCGGCTTTGGCGGCTTTGATTAAATCCTGGATGGATTTCCATGGTGAATCGGCGGGCACGACCAACACCACGGGCTGGGCCGCGACCAGGGCGACAGGCAGTAGATCCGTCTTGGGGTTGAAGGGCATGCTGGGCAGCAGGGCAGGGTTGATGGCCAGGTTGGCCGTCTGGCCTAGGCCGAAGGTATAGCCGTCGGGCGCTGCCTTGGCCACCGTGTCCAGGCCGATATTGCCGCCCGCGCCGGGCTTGTTCTCCACCACCATCGTCCAATGGTTGGCGGTGCTCACGCGCTCGCTGATCAGGCGGGCCACCGCATCGGTGCCACCACCCGGGGTAAAGGGAACGACCATGCGAAGTGCTTTGGCAGGCCATGGCGCAGGCTGAGCCAGTGCGGAGCCTGCGGTCATGGCCATCAAGGCCGTGGCAGCAAGTGCCTTGCGGCGGCTGATGCCAGGTTTGGTGGGGTGAAATAAGGGCTGGTGCTTCATGGTCTTGTCTCCTGAGATGTAGAAATTTTGGGTAATAGCCATCCCTGCAGGCACGGCAAGCGTCCTGCTCCAGGGTTGGATTGGGGTAGCGCGATAGGTTCGCGCGGTGTTCAGTGACGCGGGAGCGTCAGCTACCGGCTTTTCATGGCCGGTGTTGGCTCAGGCGGCCTGACCTTGTGCCAGGGTGCGGGCTTGTTCTGGGCTATAGCCCAGGGCGGTCAGAATCTCCAGGCTGTGCTCTCCCAGCTTGGGTGGTGACAGGCGCACCTCCAGGTGTTTGCCGTCCAGGGTCAGCGGCAGCAGCACGGTTTTGCTCTCGCGGCCATCGGGTAGCTGGATGGGTGCCAGTGCGCCCGTGGCGTTCAGGTGCGGGTCGTCCAGCAGATCGTGGGGGCGAACAATGGGGGCAAAAGGCAGGCCTTTTTCCTCGAAGACCTGGGCAATATGTGCGCCGCTGTAGGCCGACATTTTTTCGCGCAGCAGCGGCATTAGCCAGCTGCGGGCCTGAACGCGGTCGTTGTTGCTGCCCAGGCGAGGATCACCGTGCAGCTCGCCCAGGTCAAAGGCATTGCAGAACTCGCGCCACGCGCCGTCGCTGACCACGGCCAGAAAGATCTGCTCGCCGTCCTTGACTTCGAACACGTCGTAAATGGCCCAGGCTGAGATGCGTGCCGGCATGGGCGCAGCGGGCTTGCCGGTGACGGCATACTGCATCATGTGCTGGGCAATCAGGAACACATTGTTCTCGAATAGTGCGCTTTGCACCTCCTGGCCTTTGCCGGTTTTCTCACGCTGAGCCAAGGCCGCCATGGCCCCCATGGCGCCAAACATGCCGCCCATGATGTCGTTGACGCTGGTGCCTGCGCGCAGCGGATCGCCGGTGCGACCCGTCATATAGGCCAGTCCGCCCATCATTTGCACGACTTCATCGAGTGCCGTGCGGTGCTCGTAAGGGCCGGGCAGAAAACCTTTGTGGCTCACATAGATCAGGCGGGGAAACTGCGCTTTGAGGCTTTCATAGTCCAGCCCCAGCTTTTGCATGGTGCCGGGCTTGAAGTTCTCGGTCACCACATCGGCGGTGGCAATCAGTTTGAGGGCGGCTTCCTTGCCTTCGGGGGTCTGCAAATCCAGGGTCAGGCTTTTCTTGTTGCGGTTGAATAGCGGGAAGAAACCGGAGCCTGAGCCCAGCAGCTTGCGCGTGGCGTCACCATTGCGGCCATGACCCACGGGCTCAACCTTGATGACTTCGGCGCCCATGTCAGCCAGCATCAGGCCGCAGCTGGGGCCCATGACCATGTGGGTGAATTCGACCACGCGAATGCCGGCGTAGGGCAGGGAGCTGGCGGGGCTTGGGGGATTGCTGGAGGAGTGCATGTGCGTCTCGTTTGTTGTTGTGGGGGTCAGTGCGTGGAATACGGATGAGGTACAAAGCCTTTGGGCAGGCCTGCAGGTGGCAGCATGCCGTAAAGCGCCTCGCCCGGCAGACCAGCGGCCAGCGCATTTCGCGCAGCAAGCAGTCGCTCAATATCAATACCGGTACGTATGCCCATGGCTTCGAACATAAAGACCAGATCTTCTGTCACCACATTTCCGGATGCGCCGGGTGCGTAAGGGCAGCCGCCCAGGCCGGCCTGCGATGCATCAAAGGTGCGCACACCGGCTTCATAGGCAGCCAGGCAATTGGCCAGACCCAGTCCACGCGTGTTGTGCATATGCGCAGCACCTGCGTGATCACCGAGTTCGCTGCGCAGCCGCGTGAACAGGCGCTTGACCTGAGCCGGGTTCGCCATGCCCGTGGTGTCAGACAGGCCCGATTCATTCGCGCCCGCCGCCACGCAGGCCACGGACAGCGCAATCACATCATCTTCAGGGACCAGACCTTGCAGAGTGCAGCCAAAAGCGGTGGAGATGCCCGCCTCGATATGCACCTGCGGCGCAAGGTCGTCACGTAATTGGGCAATGGCACGCACTTCCTCCACCATCTGCTGGTGTGTCTTGCGCACATTGGCCATGGAATGCGCGGGGCTGGCCGACACGGGCAAGGTGATCTTGTGCACGCCAGCGCGCATGGCCGCTTCTGCGCCCTTGATATTGGGCACCAGAGCCATGACGGTGACGCCGCTGTGCTGGATGGCATGGGTGACGATTTGCGCAGCATCGGCCATTTGCGGCAAGAGTTTGGGCGAGACAAAGGAGCCGACCTCGATCTCCTGCACACCTGAGGCAACCAGGCCGTCAATCCATGCGCATTTGTGGGCGGTGCTCATGGTGGTGGAAATCGATTGCAGACCGTCACGGGGACCGACTTCACTGATCAAGACGTCGAAACGAGATGGGGATGACATGGGGTGCCTGACCTGAATTCAATGCTTGCTTTGCAGCAAAGGCAGTGTTGTAATGAGTTCTATCTAATAGAATAAAGTTCTCTCTGTTGAAATATTGCCCTGCGTCTTGATGTCCTGTCAAGCGGCAGGGTTGGAGTTTTCATGCCGCGTAAATCTCAAACTGAATCCCTTGCCGATGAAAACGCGGCACCCGGTGGCGTGGCCGCAGTTGACCGGGCCTTGAGCCTGCTGGCGGCTTTTGGTGATCGCGATGACGGCTTGAGCCTGTCCCAGTTGGCCGAACGCACGCGCATGTACAAAAGCACGGTGCTGCGCCTGCTGGCATCACTGGAGCACGGTGGCTGGATCACCAGGCTGGACGATGGGCGCTATGCGGTGGGGGCGGCCGTGGCGCGCTTGCACAGGGTGTATGCGCAGAATTTTTCGCTGGACAGCGTGGTCATGCCGGTGCTCAAAGCACTGGTGCAGGCCACGGGCGAGAGCGCCGCCTACCATGTGCGCCAAGGGCGCGAGCGGCTCTGCCTGTACCGCGTGGATTCACCACACCCCGTGCGTGACCATGCGCGCGCGGGTGATTTGCTGCCGCTGGACAAGGGTGCAGGCGGGCGGGTGCTGGTGGCTTTTGATCCGGAGCTGGGCGACTGGCAGAAGAAAAACCGCAACCACTATGCGCGGGTGCGGGCCGATGGCTACGAGGCCTTGGTGGGTGACAGGCACAGCGAGATTGCCGGCATCTCTGCCCCTGTGTTCCGCCAGAGCGGGGAGCTGGCCGCAGCCTTGACGCTGACCATGCCTGCGCACCGTTATGAGGAGCATTACGTCAAAAACGTGCTGCAGGCGGCGCGAGAGCTGGGGGCACAGCTGGTTTGAGGGTCAAGGCCCTCTAAAAAAATTCTTGATATGTCGGCGCGAAGCCTGGCCCTACCTGTTGTATTGCCTGTGGCTTCGCGCATCGTCCCTACCGTCAAGCTTCGGTTGACTGGGGCGTGTTAGCGGTTCTCAGTAAAAATGGCTGTACCGCTTTACTAGCAAGCGCGAGCAGCTATGAATTTATGGCGTGATCGCTTCAGGCTGAAAGCCAGGTTCGTCGCGTACTCGCATAAAGCGTGCAAAGCGCGGCAGGCCGCTTTTTTCATGCAGTCCCTGATAGCGGTAGGTGACCCAGCTTCCCAGCGGCGGCGGGTTTTTGCGCTGCTCGGCACTCAGTCCCGTGCCCAGCGCAAACTGCAGCCCCTGCGGGCTTTGCACGATAAGTGCCCCGGTCATGCCCAGCCATTGGCCGCGCCCGGGCTTGTAGCCAATGACTTTGGCTTCGGCATCGTCAAACGGTTTGAGCTTGAGCAGATCATCGCTGCGACCACTGCGATAGGGCGCGCTGCCTTTGTGCAGCATCAGACCTTCGCCGCCATCTTTGACGACTTGATTCAGCAAGGCCTGCAGTTGCGCTTCGCTACTCAATTTTTGCTGGGCCACTATTTGCACCCAGGGCTGCTTGATTTTGTCCACGGTCTGCTTGAGCTGCGGCAGGCGTTGGTCAAAGCTGCCAGGGGCGGCAGGCAGGTCAAACACCATGAACTGCATGCGCCGCCATGCCGTATCGCTGGGCTGGATCTGTGCCGTGGTGGCCTGGGCATGAGAGAAATGGCCGTGCCCGGCCCAGAGCTCGCCATCCATTGGCGTGGCAGGCCAGCCTTGGGTAAACCAGCTTGGCGCTGTGATCACCTGCCCGCCACGGCTGATGAGCTGACGCCCATTCCAGTAACCGCGCACGCCGTCCAGCTTTTCGCTGACCCAGTAGTCCTGCAATGGCAGGTTGCTGCGCCAGATATGGGCCAGCATCAGCGGTGGCGGCTGTGCTGCCGATTGAGCGAGTACCGGTAAACTCAGAAAAAGGCAGGCACAAAGAAGGCAACGCCAAAGCCAGTTCAGTGACTGGGGCCACAGAGCGGACGGCAAAACAGGCATGGCGATCTCCTGGTGGGTGGGCAACCCATGCCAGGGCGGTGGGTGCCGGCTGTCGATGAGATGTCCGCTTTGATATCAAAAGAATAGCTGTTTGTTCTTTCTGCGAAAGCGGTTGAGGCCGATTGGGTATAAAAAAGCCGCCGCACGGCGGCAGCGGCTTTTCGAGAGTTAGCGGCCTCAGTTGCGCGCGATCACGGCACAGGCAATGCGTGCGCCGGCATTGCCTGTGGGCTGGGTGGTGTAGTCATCGGGCTGGGCGTGGACGATGACGGCGCGGTCAATGACATTCCCGGGGCCGGCCAGCAAGGTGATGTCACGCGACTGCACATTGACGCTGGCGACGCCGTTGGAGTCGGCCTTCAGGCTGGGCAGGTCGCCCATATGGTGCTGGGTGGTGTCATATTTGCCATGCGGGTTGCCCATGGGATTGAAGTGACCCGCTGCGGCATTGCCGTTGTCACCGCAATCGCCCTTGTCGTGGATGTGAAAGCCGTGCTCCGAATTGGGCTTGAGACCATAAATCACGGCACTGATCATGACCTGCTGGCCTTCTTTTTGGGTGAACTTCACATCACCGCTGACTTTGCTGCCCGAGGTGGGCTGAAGCTTGGCAATGGCCTGTGCGGGCTGGGGTGCGGGGGTGCTGCAGGCAGCCAGTGCCGCGGTGGAGAGGGCGAGAAGCAGAAAGCGATATGGCATGGCAATCCTCTTAAAGTAGTGGTGGAAATACCTTGAAACCATAGCGGCTGCGCCCGCTGCTGCTTGTAGGGCGAGGGCGAAGATCTCGTCTGCGCGTTGCGAAAACTCCAACGAAAAGTACATGTGCCAAGCACAAAGCCCCGCAGGCTTTGCAACCTGCGGGGCTTTGAAGCGTCAGCTTTGGGGGCTTAGACCTGATCGGAAGACAGGCCAGCCGTCTGGCTGAAACCGCCGTCCACATAGGTGATTTCAGCGGTCACGCCAGATGCCAGATCGGACAGCAGGAAGGCGGCGACATTGCCCACGTCTTCAATGGTCACGTTGCGGCGCAGGGGCGATGCATCGGCCACGCGGCCGAGCAGCTTGCCAAAGTCCTTGATGCCCGAGGCGGCCAAGGTCTTGATAGGGCCGGCCGAGATGCCGTTGGCGCGGATGGCGCGGCCGTCTTCGGTGCGGCCCACGGCTTCTGCCAGGTAGCGCACGGAGGCTTCCAGCGATGCCTTGGCCAGGCCCATGGTGTTGTAGTTGGGGATGGAGCGCAGGGCACCCAGGTACGACAGGGTCAGCAGCGAAGACTTGTCGTTCAGGAACGGCATGGCGGCCTTGGCCATTGCGGGGAAGCTGTAGGCGCTGATGTCGTGCGCGATTTTGAAAGATTCGCGTGACAGACCATCGAGGAAGTTGCCTGCAATGGCTTCGCGGGGTGCAAAACCGATGGAGTGCACGAAACCGTCGAACTTGCCCCAGACAGCGCCCAGGTCGGCAAACATCTTGTCGATTTGCTCGTCGCTGCCCACGTCGCAGTCAAAGACCAGCTTGGAGTCAAAGTCGGCTGCGAACTCGGTGATACGGTCCTTGAAGCGTTCGCCTACATAGCTGAATGCCAGCTCTGCGCCTTGTGCGTGGCAGGCCTTGGCGATGCCGTAGGCGATGGAACGGTTGGACAGAACGCCCGTGATCAGCAGCTTTTTACCGGCGAGAAAACCCATTGTTGATCTCCAGAGAAAATTGAAAGAGAGGATGGCTGCATCTGTGGCAGACGCGCCATCTTTGAAAACGTATCCGCTCGAACTGGGTGCGAATCAGTCGGGGTAGGGCAGAATTGTCGCATGCGCCATTGGATGATTTGTTCAGCCCTGATTGCCTGCAGCCAAGTTGCCACGCCAGCTCTGGCCGCACATGCCTATGCACTATGGGGCGCGCCGCGGTATGCGGCGGACTTCAAACACTTTGATTATGTGAACCCCGCAGCCCCCAAGGGCGGCGAGTTGCGCATGGTGAGTAATCTGCGTTACTCCACCTTTGATAAGTACAACCCCTTCACCATCAAAGGCTCGCCGCCCGCCTACGTGGGGGACATGCTGCTGGAGACCCTGCTTAGCCCCAGCCTCGATGAAACCGCCACGGGCTACGGCCTGCTGGCTGAAGATGTGGAGGTGGCCGCCGATGGCCTGTCTGCCACTTTCAGGCTGCGCAAGCAGGCGCGCTTTCACAACGGCAAGCCTGTGCTGGCGCAGGATGTCAAGCACAGCTACGAGATGCTGTTGAGCAAATACGCCTCGCCCGGCTACAAGACCTTGTTTGCCGAGGTGGAGGGCTGCGATGTGCTGAATGAGCGTACGGTGCGCTTTCGCTTCAAAAAGCCCAACCGCGATCTTCCGCTGACCGTGGGCGCTGCCCTGCCGGTGTTCAGCCGCGACTGGGGGCTGGATGCGAATGGCAAGCCCAAGCCTTTTGATCAAGTGGTGACGGATATACCCATTGGCAGTGGCCCCTACAAGATCGGCCCGGTTAAGTTTGGCAAAGACATTACCTATGTGCGTGACCCCGCTTACTGGGGCGCTGCACTGCCAGTGCGTGTGGGGCAGGCCAACTTTGACCGCATCACCATCAAGATCTACAAAGATGGAACGGCACGGCTGGAGGCTCTGAAGGCGGGCGAGTTTGACCTGATGCGCATCAACAGCGCAGGCGACTGGGCGCGGCGGTTGACGGGCAAGCGCTTTAACTCGGGCGAACTGGTCAAGGGGGAGTTTGAGAACAAGCTGCCCTCGGGTTTTCAGAGTTTTTTCCTGAATACACGGCGCGATCAGCTCAAGGATGTGCGCGTGCGCGAAGCGCTGGGTCTGGCCTACGACTATGAGTGGATGAACCGCCAGATGTTCTACGGCGCCTACCAGCGCGTGCATGGCCTGTTTGGCAACACGGCCTGCGAAACCACGGGTGAGCCGACTGAGCAAGAGCTGGCGCTGCTGCTGCCTTACAAGGCCAGTTTGCCGCCTGACACCTTGGGTCCCATGGCCGAGCCGCCGCGCACCGATACTGGCGACGGCTTGCGTGGAAACCTGCGCCGCGCGCAGAAGCTACTGGCCGACGCCGGCTGGAACGTCAAGGACGGAGCACTGCGCAACGCTGCTGGCGAGCCTATGGAGATCGAGTACCTGGATAGCGGCGAAAGCAGCGTCAAGATTGTGAGCAGCTGGATGCGCAATCTGGAAAAGCTGGGCATCACGCTCAAGGTGCGTAATGTGGACTACGCCCTCTATCAGCAGCGCATGGACAAATACGACTTCGACATCGTGACGCTGAACGTGCCCGGCACGCACAACCCGGGGCAGGAATATGCGGAGCTGTTCGGCAGCGCCGCCGCCGATGTCGAGGGTGGATCGAACTATGTGGGCCTGAAAAGCAAGGCGGTTGACACCATCATCGCTCGGATGGCGTCGGCCAAGTCCGAGCAGCAGATGCTGCCAGCCTGCCACGCGCTGGAGCGCATCATCGTGCACGGCCATTACCTGATTCCGCAGTATTTCTCTGGCAAGCACCGCATGGTGTATGACGACTGGAGACTGGCCTTGCCGGGGAAGATTCCGCCTTATTCGCCGGGAGAGTTGTGGGTGGTCTATGCCGCCTGGGCTAAGCAGCCAGCGCAGACCGCGCCTTCCGCCCCATCAAGCACTGATCTGACGACGCCATGTTTGCCTATATTCTCAAACGCATCTTGTTGATGATCCCCACGCTGCTGGGTGTGCTGCTGCTGACCTTCATCGTCATTCAGTTTGTGCCCGGTGGCCCCGTAGAGCAATATCTGGCAGAAGCCAAGGCCGGCGCGGGTCGCGGGGTTGAAGGCGCATCCATGAGCTACCGCGGCGGGCAAGGGGTGGACCCCAAGCGGCTTGAAGAAATCAAGGCTCTGTATGGCTTTGACAAACCACCCGTAGAGCGCTTTGTGCAGATGCTGGGCCAGTTTGCGCGCTTTGATCTGGGTACCAGCTTCTTTCAGAACAAAAGCGTCTGGGCCTTGGTCAAGGAAAAACTGCCTGTCTCCATCAGCCTGGGCTTGTGGACGTTTTTTATCAGCTATCTGGTCGCCGTGCCGCTGGGTATTGCCAAGGCCGTGCGCGCCGGCTCGCGCTTTGACCTGGCCACCACGGTGCTGATCTTGGTGGGCTATGCCATCCCTGGCTTTGTGCTGGGCGTGGCCCTGCTGGTGGTTTTTGGCGGTCAGCTGCAATGGTTCCCGCTGAGGGGGCTGACCTCATCGAACTTTGATGAACTCAGCACCCTAGGCAAGGTGGTGGATTACCTCTGGCATATCGCGCTGCCAGTCACGGCTATGGTGGCGGGCAGTTTTGCCGTCACGGCCATGCTGACCAAGAACTCTTTTCTGGAAGAAATCCGCAAGCAATATGTGCTGACGGCGCGCGCCAAAGGTTTGAGCGAGCGGCAGGTGCTCTACAAACATGTGTTTCGCAATGCGCTGATTCCCATCGTCACCGGCTTTCCGTCTGCCTTTATTGGTGCCTTCTTCGCCGGGGCGCTGCTGATTGAGACCTTGTTCTCGCTCGACGGGCTGGGCCTGCTCAGCTACGAAAGCGTGATTCGTCGCGACTTTCCCGTGGTGCTGGGCACGCTGTACCTGTTCACCCTGATCGGGCTGGTGACCAAGCTCATCAGCGATCTTTGCTATGTCTGGGTTGATCCCCGCGTCAAGTTTGACTGATTTCATGAAAAATGAACCTCAAGCCCAGATGGCACAAGCGCAAGCAGCTATGAACGCAGGAGTGAAAACCGTGTTGCCAGCACCTGCTGTCCAGTCCGAGTCACCGGGGCGCAGAGCCTGGCGGCGCTTTAAATCCAACCGTCTGGGCTTTGTCAGTCTGGTGATTTTTGCCGTGCTGCTCGTGCTTAGCTTGTTTGCGGAGGTGCTCTCCAACGACAAGCCTCTCCTCGTGCGCTATGAAGGGCAGACCTATCTGCCGCTGCTCAATGACTACCCCGAGACCACCTTTGGCGGCGACTTTCATACGCCGACTGACTATCTCGATCCCTTTATTCAGCAAAAGCTGAGCGAGGGCAGCAACTGGGCTATTTTCCCCGTCAACCGCTATGGCAAGGCCACTATCAACTACTTTGCCAAGCAGCCCAACCCATCGGCCCCATCGGCCGATAACTGGCTGGGCACGGACGACCGGGGGCGCGATCTGCTGGCGCAGCTCATTTACGGCTTTCGCGTCAGCGTGCTGTTCGGGCTGGCGCTGACGGTGGTGGGTGTACTACTGGGCGTGCTGGCCGGGGCAGTGCAGGGTTTTTTTGGCGGCAAGACGGATCTGGCCTTTCAGCGTTTTACAGAAATCTGGGGCTCCATGCCCGAGTTGTACCTGCTCATCATCTTCAGCGCGCTGTTTGCGCCCAGCGTGTCGCTGCTGCTGGTTTTGCTCAGCCTGTTTGGCTGGATGGGACTGGCCGACTATGTGCGTGCCGAATTTTTCCGCAACCGTCAGCTGGATTACGTAAAGTCTGCGCAGGCGCTGGGTGCCAGCAACCGCTCCATCATCTTTCGCCACATCCTGCCCAACAGCATGACGCCGGTGATCACCTTTCTGCCGTTTCGCATGAGCGGCGCCATTCTTGCGCTGACATCGCTGGACTTTCTGGGGCTGGGTGTCCCGCCCGGCACGCCCAGCCTGGGTGAGTTGCTGAGTCAGGGAAAAAACAATATTGATGCATGGTGGATTTCGCTGTCCACCTTTGCGGTGCTGGTCATCAGCTTGCTGCTGCTGACTTTTATGGGCGATGCCCTGCGCGATGCACTGGACCCGCGCAAGCAGGCGCGCAGCGCTGCGGTCAAAAGTGCGGGAGGCAAGCCATGAGCCGAGAAGAATTTAAGGTGAATACGACAGGCAAGCTGCTTTCGGTGCGCGACCTGGGTGTGTCTTTTGCGGGCAAGCCCGTGGTGCAGGGCGTGAGTTTTGAAATGGCAGCCGGTGAAAAGCTTGCACTGGTGGGTGAATCGGGCTCGGGCAAGTCCGTCACAGCGCTGTCTTTGCTGCGACTGGTGGGTGATGCTCAATTAAGCGGGCAAGCCTTTCTGGGCGGGCGCGACCTGCTACGTCTTTCAGAGCGAGAGATGCAGGCCGTGCGCGGTGGTGATATCGCCATGATTTTTCAGGAGCCCATGACGGCGCTGAACCCGCTGATGACGGTGGGCGACCAAGTGGCCGAGGTGCTGCAGCTCAAACAGGCGTTGAGCAAGGCGCAGGCGCAAAAGCAGGCGATAGAGCTGCTGGCCACCACCGGCATTCCAGAGCCAGAGCGCCGTGCGCAAAGCTTTCCGCACCAGCTCAGCGGCGGCCAACGCCAGCGCGCCATGATTGCCATGGCGCTGGCTAGCCGCCCACGCTTGTTATTGGCCGATGAGCCCACCACGGCGCTGGATGTGACGCTGCGTGGCCAGATTCTGGATCTGCTGGCTGATCTGCAGCGCCAGACCGGCATGGCCGTGCTGATGATTACGCATGACCTGAATTTGGTGCGCCGCTTTGCCGATCGGGTGGCGGTGATGGAAAAAGGCGTGCTGGTCGAGCAGGGCGCTGTGGCCGCTGTCATGCAAAACCCCCAGCATGCCTATACCCGCAAGCTGCTGGCTAGCAAGCCCGTGCGCGATGTGAATGATGGGCCGGTGCCTTCTGATGCTCTAGCTGTGGTACAGGCCAAGTCGCTGCAGGTGAGCTATGCGACGCCGCTGCCCGGTATTCGTGGCTGGTTCAAGAAAGGGGCGTTTGTTGCGGTCAAGGGTGCGGATATGGCACTCAAACCCGCTCGAACTCTGGGGGTGATTGGCGAGTCGGGTTCAGGCAAATCCACGCTGGCGCAGGCCGTGCTGGGGCTGCTTCCCCATGGGGGCGAGCTGCAGGTGGCGGGCCAGCAATGGCAGCCACCGACCATTCGCAACAGCACGGCTAATCTGGCTTTGCGCCGCAAAATTCAGGTGGTGTTTCAAGACCCGTTTTCCTCGCTGTCGCCACGCATGACGGTGGAGGAAATCGTGGGCGAAGGCCTGCAAATCCACGCCCCGGAGTTGAGCGCCGACCAGCGCCGCGAGCGTGTAGTGCAGATGCTGGCCGAGGTGGGAATGAGCGACGCGCAGTTCCCCGGCTTGCTGCAGCGCTATCCGCATGAGTTCTCGGGCGGGCAGCGGCAGCGGCTGGCTATTTCGCGGGCGCTCATCATGGAGCCCGAGGTGCTGGTGCTTGACGAGCCTACCAGCGCGCTTGATGTGACCATTCAGCAGCAGGTGCTGGCGCTGCTGCAGCGGTTGCAAAAAGAGCGCGGGCTGGCCTATTTGCTCATCACTCACGACGTGGATGTGATTCGCGCCATGGCCCATGATGTGCTGGTGATGAAGGACGGCCAGATTGTGGAGCAGGGCGCGGTACAGCAAGTGTTGCTGGCGCCGCAAGAGGCCTATACCCGTAAATTGGTAGAGGCTGCGGGCGAGGTTCAGCCAGTACTGGCTCTATAAAATTAGTAGCAGGCAACGCTTTTTGGGTAATGGTTGTGGCGCTAAATGCTTGAAATTTAGGAGGATTTTTCGTTTCACATACGGCGTCAGAGTTGAAAAACATTGAATCTGTACTCGAAAATTTGTATTTATTTGGCGCGAATTCTCTGGCTGTGGCCTAATTAGCGTTTTTCAACCGACCAATTGAGAATTCGACATGGGCAATAAGATCGTTACCGAAGCAGACCGCAAGGCCACTCCTCGTCCCCAAGCGCCTAACGGCGTGACACTGCCTACACCAGGCCGTGGTCAGCGCGTGAGCCTGGAGCGTGGTTCGCACACTCGCAGCAAGAAGCAAGCTGGCAAGCGCCACGGTTAATTGCTGCAGCAGGCTGCGCTTGCGTGGCCCTGCAGAAAAGCCCTCGTCACTTACGTGCGAGGGCTTTTTGTTTTATGGCGCTGCAGTTTAGCGCTGCAGATGGAGCAGTTTGCGGCGCAACCATTGCACTTCTTCGATCAGGTCGGCGGTCATCGCTGCGAGCTGCGGGTCTGCCTCAAAGCTGTGCTCCAGCTGTGCAATGCGGCGCGCCCGCACCAGCGACTGGCTGCTGAAACGCCACTGCTCATGGCTGATTGCGGCGGTGCTGCCGTCGTTGTCATAGCCGATGATGCCGGTCTGCACATGCTCAATCACCCATTGCGGGCTGGTGCGGCAGTGGCGGGCCAGTTCATGCAGGCTCAGCATGGTCTGGTCCAGCAGTTCTGCAGGCTCAGAGAAAGGCGTAAGTGAGGTGTTCATGAGAAACCTTTCAATTCAGGCTGCGCGCATCAAACAGCGGGAAAGCTTTGGCGAAGTCCGCATAGGCCTGTTTTTGTGCAGGCGTTACGGCGGGTGGGAACACCACTTCCAGCACCAGATAGAGATCACCGGGAGTGGCCGCTGGTAGCCCCTTGCCTTTGATGCGCAGCTTGCGCCCAGAGCGATATCCGGCCGGCACGGTGACCTCCAGTTCTCCGGCTAAGGTTTTGAAGGGGATGGGGCCGCCCAGCTCGGCCTCCCAAGGTGCTAGTGGCACGCGCTGATAGACATCCTTGCCTTCCGACCACCAGCGCGGGTCGTTGCGAAAATGCACTTCCAGCAACAAATCCCCGGGCTCACCCTTGCCCAGGCCAGGGTTGCCTTGGCGGGCCAGCCGAATCATCTGACCTTCACGGACCCCCTTGGGAATGCTGACCTGAAGCTCCTTGTCCTTGATGGTGGGTATGCCTTGCTCGTCAAGCACGGTAGTCCTCAGGTGCAGGGAACGAACGGCGCCGCTGTAGCTGTCCTGTAAATCCAGTTCGATGCTGGCGTGCTGATCCTGCCCGCGCAGATCGGGCGTGCTGCGGGTGCCTTGCTGGCTTTGATGGCGTCGGGTGCGTGCAGCTTGGCCGAACATTTGCGAAAAAAAGTCGCTGAAATCGGCGTCGCTGGCTGGATCAGACTCGCTGCTGAAATGAAAGTCTTGCTGATCCCAGTTGGGTGGTGGGCGAAAACCGCCGCTGCCTTGTGCTCTTGAGTTTTGAGCAAAGTGCATCTCGTCTCCCATGGCGTCATAAGCGGCGCGTTTCTCGGCGTCCGAGAGCACGGTATTGGCTTCGTTCACTTCGGCCATGCGCACAGCTGCATCTTTTTCTTTGCTGATGTCGGGGTGATATTTACGTGCGAGTTTTCGGTAGGCTTTTTTGATTTCGTCGGCGGAGGCTTTTTTATCCACGCCAAGTATCTTGTAATAGTCCTTGTAATCCATGGAGTCACCAGTCCTCTAAAGAAAGATCGAATGGGCGCAAAGCCAAGATTTGGGCAGTGCGCCATTTATCCGTTGTTAAAAATCATAGGGGCTGAACGCAATGGATTCAAGAGTAAGCATGCTTCAAGGCCGCAGCGATGCCTGATACGGCGATCAAGTGATTGATAAGCCGCTACCATTACGGTGACTGATTAAAGGGGTGAGCCAATGCTGGCCCAGAGTTTGTTGAAATGACACAAAAAAATACAAAAGCCGATGAATGGCTGGTGGTCTGTCTCTGTGCCGCCTGGTGCGGTACCTGCAAGCAATACCAGCAGTCCTTTGAGGCGCTGGCCGCTCAGTTTCCGCAAATGCGCTTTGTCTGGCTCGACGTCGAAGACCGCGACGATGTGGCCGGTGATCTGGAGATAGAGACTTTTCCGTCGATTCTGGTAGGGCAGGGAAGTCAGGCCAAGTTTCTAGGGCCTGTGCTGCCTCAAACGGGCGTGCTGGCTCGCATGTTGCAGTCGCTGCCGCAGGATGCAGCAGCTAGACCTGCCGATGTGCAGGAGGCGCAAGATTTACTGCAGCGCTTGTTACGCGCTGATGACTTGCAGGAAGTCTTGCGCTGACAGCTGTTTTATGCGAGCTAGTTTGTGCGAAAACAATGGTTTGCGGCTACAATTACGGCTTCACGACCAAACGGGCGGGTACATACCGCCCGTTTTTTTTGGGCAATTCATGGCGGGGTCTGTTTGAAGCAGAGCTAAGTCCATGATTTGACGAATTTTTTCGGGATTGAACTGAATACACGTGGCACTACAGCAAATCGTTGAACAAACCGTGACAGGTCTAGGTTATGACTTGGTCGAAATTGAACGCACAGCAGGTGGCTTGCTGCGCATCACGATTGATTTGCCTTGGCAGGCGCCGGAGGACGGTGCGCCTGAGCTGCCCGATCAGTTCGTGACAGTGGAAGACTGCGAAAAGGTCACGCGTCAGCTCCAGTTCGCACTGGAAGTCGATGGCGCGGATTACGCCCGTCTGGAGGTTTCATCTCCAGGAATTGATCGTTTATTGCGCCATGAGCAGGACTTCATCCGTTTTGAAGGCTCTGAAGTGGACTTGACGCTCAAGGCACCCATTGGGGCGGCTGGCGGTGAAAAGATCAATGCAAACCGCAAGAAATTTCGTGGCACGCTGGAGCGTTCTGAAGAAGGTGGCTGGCAGCTCGTCTGGAGTGATGAGCCCCCTCCCAAGCCGGGCGTGCGCGTTAGCAAAAAGCGTGAGCCTGCACCGATGAACGTGATGGGCTTCACGCTGGATGAGCTGCGTGACGTGCGTCTGGCACCGATTGTGAATTTCAAAGGGCGCGCCGCCAAGTCCTAATAAGACGGCTGGAGCGTTGAATTTTTTGGGGCAAAGAGGCTGTAAGCAATTTCCTCTTTGTGTGATTGAAATAGGAGAGTCGTCGCATGAATCGCGAACTGTTGATGTTGGTTGAAGCCATTTCGCGCGAGAAGAACGTTGAGCGCGATCTGGTTTTTGGTGCCGTGGAATCCGCACTGGCACAAGCCACCAAGAAGCTGTACCAAGGTGAAGTAGACATCCGCGTGTCCATCGATCGCGAAAGCGGCGACTACGACACCTTCCGCCGCTGGGTGGTGGTGGCTGACGATGCCGGTCTGCAAAACCCGGAAGCCGAAGAAATGCTGATGGATGCGGAAGACCGCGTCCCCGGTATTGAAGTCGGTGAGTTCATCGAAGAGCAGATTGAGTCTGTGCCGATTGGCCGTATTGGTGCCATGGCGGCCAAGCAGGTCATTCTGCAAAAAATCCGTGACGCCGAGCGTGAAATGCTGCTCAACGAGTTCTTGGCTCGTGGCGACAAGATTTTCACAGGCACTGTCAAGCGCATGGACAAGGGCGACATCATTGTCGAATCCGGTCGCGTGGAAGGCCGCCTCAAGCGCGGCGAGATGATCCCCAAGGAAAATCTGCGCAACGGTGACCGTGTGCGAGCCATGATCATGGAAGTGGATGCCACCCTGCGCGGTGCTCCCATCATCCTGTCGCGCTCTGCCCCTGAATTCATGGTGGAACTGTTCCGCAATGAAGTCCCCGAAATCGAGCAAGGTTTGCTGGAAATCAAGAGCTGCGCTCGTGATCCTGGCAGCCGTGCGAAAATTGCCGTGCTGAGCCATGACAAGCGCGTGGACCCTATCGGCACCTGCGTGGGCGTTCGTGGTACCCGTGTGAATGCCGTGACCAATGAATTGGCTGGCGAACGCGTGGATATCGTGCTGTGGTCTGAAGACCCCGCCCAGTTCGTGATCGGCGCCCTGGCTCCTGCCAATGTCTCTTCCATCGTGGTGGATGAGGAAAAGCATGCCATGGACGTGGTGGTGGATGAAGAAAATCTTGCCATCGCCATCGGTCGTGGCGGTCAGAACGTGCGTCTGGCCTCCGAGCTGACTGGCTGGAAAATCAACATCATGGACGCTGTCGAGTCTGCTCAAAAGCAGGCTGACGAGTCAGCTGGCTCGCGCAAGCTGTTCATGGAGAAGCTGGATGTCGACGAGGAAATCGCCAACATCCTGATCGAAGAAGGTTTCGAGACTCTGGAAGAAGTGGCCTATGTGCCTCTGCAGGAAATGCTCGAAATTGAATCCTTCGACGAAGAGACGGTAAACGAGCTGCGTAGCCGCGCTAAAGATGCACTGCTGAGTCAAGAAATCGCTCGCGAAGAAAATGTGAGCAAGGCATCTGAGGATCTGCTGTCCCTGGACGGTATTACGTCCGAACTGCTGGACAAGCTGGCGCAAGCTGATGTGCACACCCGTGATGAACTGGCCGATCTGGCAATCGACGAGCTGACCGAAATTACTGGTCAGACCGCTGAAGAAGCCAAGGCTTTGATCATGAAGGCGCGTGAGCACTGGTTTACCGATGGGCAAGAGTAAGGTCAGGGAGGTTCAGAGCATTTATGTCGAGTAATACGGTTGCAGAATTTGCGGAAGAGCGCAACACGACCCCTGATTCCTTGCTGCAGCAGCTCAAGGCAGCCGGGGTTGATAAGGCGAATGCGGCTGATGTGTTGACCGAGGGTGACAAGCAGCGTTTGCTGAGCCACCTCCAGGTTAGCCATGGCAGCGGAGCCAAAAAAATTACGCTAACGAAGAAATCCACCAGCGAAATCAAGCAGGCGGATTCCTCGGGTCGCGCTCGTACGATTCAAGTGGAAGTGCGCAAGAAGCGCACTTTTGTGAAGCGTGAAGATACACCCGCAGAGGTTCAGGCCAATGCGGAAAGCATGGCCAAGGCCGTGCAGGTGCGTGCTGCTACTCAAGAGTTGGTGCGCCGTGAAGAAGACGCTCGCCGCGAGGTTGAGCAGTTGAGTCACCAGGAAGAAGAATTGGCCAAGGAACGTCTAGAGCGCGAAGAGCGCGAGCGCCGTGAGCGTGAAGCCGAGGAACGCGCTGTTGCTTATGCAGCAGCCGAAGCAGCCAAAGTAGCTGAAGCCAAGGCGGCAAAGGAAGAAGAAAAGCGCGGACATGTGGCCGGTGCTGCTGCTCGTGCAGCTGCGCAGGTTGAAGCCCGAGTCAAGGCAGAAGCTGAATCCAAGGCCAAGGCTGACGAAGAAGCTTCTCGTGCCAAGGATCTGGACGAGCGCCGTCGCAAGGCTCTGGCAGAAGCTGAAGCTATTCGCGCCATGATGGCTGCGCCCAAGAAAGTGCTGGTCGCCAAGAAGCCGGAAGAGCCTAAGAAGGTTGCTCCGGCTGCTGCGGATGCCAAGAAGCCTGTTGCCAAGGATGGTGCCAAGCCCGCAGGTACTGCCGGTGCTGGCGCTAACAGCGCTGCCCGTCCAGGCAAGGAAGTCAAGTCCGCAAAGCTGTCTTCAAGCTGGTCTAACGACGCAGGCAAGAAGAAGGAAATCAAAACCCGTGGCGACAGCTCGGGTGGAGTGGGCCGTTCCAACTGGCGCGGTGGTCCTCGTGGCGGTCGTCGCGGTAGTGATCGTAACGAACAGCACCAGCAGCAACAGGCTCCTGAGTTCCGTCAGCTTGAAATCTCGGTGCCCGAGACCATCACTGTGGCCGAACTGGCACACAAGATGGCCATCAAGGCATCTGAGCTGATCAAGGTTCTGATGAAGATGGGCCAGATGGTCACCATCAACCAGCCTCTGGATCAAGACACCGCCATGATCGTGGTGGAAGAAATGGGTCACACCGCCAAGGTGGCAGCGCTGGATGATCTGGAAGTCTTCACGACCGAAGAAGTGTCCAATCAAGAAGCCGAGTTGCTGTCTCGCGCTCCTGTAGTGACCGTCATGGGCCACGTGGACCACGGCAAGACTTCGCTGCTGGACTACATTCGTCGCACCAAGGTTGCGTCGGGCGAAGCCGGTGGTATTACCCAGCACATTGGTGCTTACCACGTGAAGACGCCTCGCGGCATCGTTACCTTCCTGGATACCCCCGGTCACGAGGCCTTCACGGCCATGCGTGCTCGCGGCGCCAAGTCGACCGATATCGTGATTCTGGTCGCGGCTGCCGACGACGGCGTGATGCCTCAGACCAAGGAAGCTATCAAGCATGCCAAGGCTGCGGGTGTTCCTATCGTTGTGGCCATCACCAAGGCTGACAAGCCCGATGCCAACCCCGATCGCGTCAAGCAAGAACTGGTGGTTGAAGAGGTGTTGCCAGAAGAATACGGTGGTGATTCTCCGTTCATCGCAGTGTCCTCCAAGACTGGTCAAGGCATCGACGAGCTGCTGGAGCAAGTGCTGCTGCAGGCCGAAGTACTGGAACTCAAGGCACCTGTGGATGCAGCTGCCAAGGGTATCGTGATCGAAGCTCAGCTGGACAAGGGCCGCGGTACCGTGGCCACGGTGCTGGTGCAGTCCGGTACGCTGAAGGTGGGCGATGTGGTGCTGGCTGGCCAGACCTACGGCCGCGTTCGCGCCATGCTGGATGAAGACGGCAAGCAAACCAAGGCGGCGGGTCCTTCCATTCCTGTGGAAATCCAGGGCCTGAACGAAGTGCCTATGGCTGGTGATGACTTCATGGTGCTGAGCGACGAACGTCGTGCCCGTGAAATCGCCACTTACCGTGCTGGCAAGTTCCGTCATACCAAGCTGGCCAAGCAACAAGCCGCCAAGCTGGAAAACATGTTCGCCGAAATGACTGCTGGCGATGTGCAGACACTGCCCATCATCATCAAGGCCGACATGCAAGGCTCGCAGGAAGCACTGGCAGCATCGCTGCTCAAGCTTTCGACCGACGAAATCAAGGTCCAGCTGGTGTACTCCGGCGTGGGTGGTATCTCCGAATCCGACGTCAACCTGGCGCTGGCTTCCAAGGCCATCATCATCGGCTTCAACGTGCGTGCAGATGCCCAGGCTCGTAAAACAGCCGAAGGCAATGGCGTGGATCTTCGCTACTACAACATCATTTACGACGCTGTAGATGAAGTGAAGGCTGCGATGTCCGGCATGCTGGCTCCCGAGAAGCGTGAAGAGATCATTGGTATGGCTGAAATCCGTACCGTGTTCGTGGCCACGAAGATCGGCACAATTGCAGGTTCGTACATCACTCAAGGTCATGTCACCCGCGGTTCGCACTTCCGTCTGCTGCGCGACAACGTGGTTATCTACACGGGTGAGATTGAGTCCCTGCGTCGCATGAAGGATGACGTTAAGGAAGTCAAGGAAGGCTTCGAGTGCGGTATCAAGCTGCGCAACTACAACGACATCAAAGAAGGCGACATGCTGGAAGTCTTCGAGATCAAGGAAATCGCCCGCACTCTGTGAGCGCTGTAATTTCTAATGGCAACTCGTAAGAAAACTGCTGCGCCAAACCGCAGCTTCAAAGTCTCCGACCAGATCCAGCGTGATCTGTCGGAGCTGATCGCCCGCGAGTTGAAGGATCCGCGCATCGGTATGGTCACGCTGCAAGGCGTGGAGGTGACTCCAGACTATGCCCATGCGAAGGTGTTCTTCAGCGTGCTGGTAGGCGATCCGGAAGTGACGCTGACTGCACTCAATCAGGCCGCAGGCTTTCTGCGCAACGGCCTGTTTAAGCGTCTGCACATTCATACCGTGCCTACGCTGCATTTCGTCTATGACCGCACAACCGAGCGCGCATCCGATATGAACGCCTTGATCGCCAAGGCGGTTGCATCGCGCGGTCCTGAAGAAGAGTAAGCAATGAACGCCCCTCGCACACGGGTGCAGCGGCGCCCCGTGCATGGGGTGTTGCTGCTCGACAAACCGCTGGGATGGTCCAGCAACGATATCTTGCAGAAGGTCAAGTGGCTGCTGCGCGCCGAAAAGGCCGGGCATACAGGCACGCTCGATCCGCTGGCCAGTGGCGTCTTGCCATTGTGCTTTGGCGCTGCAACCAAATTCAGTCAGCTTCAACTGGAAGCTGAAAAGACCTATGAAGCCATCGCCCGTCTGGGGCAGACCACCACCACGGCGGACGCCGAAGGGGATGTGGTGCTGGAGCGTGCGGTGGATCTGGCCTCTATCACGCCAGAGAGACTGGCCGAGGTGCAGGCTCAATTCACAGGCGAGATCAAGCAAGTGCCACCCATGCACAGTGCTTTGAAAAAAGACGGTAAGGCTCTCTATGAATATGCCCGCGCGGGCATTGAAGTGGAGCGTCCAGCGCGCGATGTCACAATTCATGCATTGAATTTGTCTCTAACGCAGGACGAGCAAGGGTATCCAGCTATCAAGATGAGAGTGACCTGCAGCAAAGGCACTTATATCCGTACCTTGGGTGAAGACGTGGGCGAGGCCTTTGGCTGTGGCGCCCATTTGCGTTTTCTGCGCCGGGTGGAAACGGGGGGGCTTGATGTTTCGCGCTGCGTGACACTGGAGGCGCTTGAGGCCATGAATGATGAAGAGCGCGTTGCGCAGGTTGAGCCTGTGGATGCCTTGCTGCATCGTCATGCCGTCATCACCTTGGGTGAAGAGGATGCAGGACGCTATTTATCAGGCTTGCGCCGTCGAGGGTCATGGGATGATGCCCCGGCTGTCGCGGTGTATGGTGAGCGCCCGCATGCCCTTTTGGGGGTTGGCCGTGTGATGAGCGGGGAGTTGATTCCCGAGCGTCTGCTCAGTCCGCTAGAAATTCAACAAATTTTGGAAGGAAAGCCGCGTCCACAAGTAAGCGGCAGTTTGGAAACTTTATGAGCAAACAAATCCGCAACATTGCGATCATCGCGCACGTTGACCATGGCAAGACCACCATGGTTGACCAGCTGCTGCGCCAGTCGGGTACTTTCGCAGAACACGAAAAAGTCGTGGACACAGTGATGGACAACCATGCCATCGAACGTGAACGTGGCATTACCATTCTGGCCAAGAACTGTGCTGTGTCTTGGAATGACACCCACATCAACATTCTCGACACACCCGGTCATGCGGACTTCGGTGGTGAAGTCGAACGTGCCCTGTCCATGGTTGACGGCGTGGTGTTGCTGATCGATGCGCAAGAAGGCCCCATGCCTCAAACGCGTTTCGTGACCAAGAAGGCACTGGCTCTGGGCCTGCGTCCTATCGTGGTTGTGAACAAGGTGGACAAGCCTGGTGCCAACCCCGACAAGGTCATCAACGCTGCTTTCGATCTGTTCGACAAGCTGGGCGCTACTGATGAGCAGCTGGACTTCCCCGTGGTGTATGCCTCGGGCATCAACGGCTGGTCTTCCAAGGAAGAAGGCGAAGCTGGTGCGCAATGGGGTCCCGACATGTCGGCCCTGTTCAATACCATTCTGGAACACGTGCCTGCCGTGGAAGGCGATGCGACTGCACCTTTGCAGATGCAAGTCTCCGCACTGGACTACTCCACGTTCGTGGGTCGTATCGCCGTGGGCCGTATCACGCAAGGTACGTTGAAGCCCGGTCAGCAAGTCGCTGTGATGGCTGGCCCTGATGGCAAGCCTTACACCGGCAAGATCAACCAGGTTCACACTTTCCAGGGTATCGATCGCGTGCAAGCCACCGAAGCCGGTCCTTCGGAAATCGTGCTGGTCAGCGGTATCGAAAACATCGGTATCGGTGAAACCATCACCGACGTGGCCAATCCCCAGCCTCTGCCGATGCTGAAGATTGACGAGCCTACACTGACCATGAACTTCTGCGTGAACACCTCGCCTTTGGCAGGTCGTGAAGGCAAGTTTGTGACCAGCCGTCAAATCTGGGACCGCCTGCAAAAGGAACTGCGCTCCAACGTGGCTCTGCGCGTCAAGGAAACCGACGAAGACGGTATCTTTGAAGTGGCCGGCCGTGGTGAACTGCACCTGACGATTCTGCTGGAAGAAATGCGCCGCGAAGGTTACGAGCTGGCTGTGTCCAAGCCTCGCGTGGTGATGCAGATGATCGACGGCGTGAAGCACGAGCCTATCGAACTGGTGACTGCCGACATCGAAGAAGCCCACCAAGGCGGCGTGATGCAAGCCCTGGGCGAGCGCAAGGGCGAGCTGGTCAACATGGAACCCGATGGCCGCGGTCGCGTCCGTCTGGAATACCGTATTCCTGCCCGTGGCCTGATCGGTTTCACCAACGAATTCCTGAACTTGACACGTGGTTCCGGTCTGATCGCCAACATCTTTGACAGCTACGAACCCCATAAGGGCGACATCGGTGGCCGCAAGAACGGCGTGCTGATCTCCATGGATGATGGTGAAATTTTCACCTATGCCCTGGGCAAGCTGGATGATCGTGGTCGTATGTTCGTGAAGCCTAACGATCCCGTGTACGAAGGCATGATTGTGGGTATCCACAGCCGTGACAACGACCTGGTGGTGAATGCTACGCGTACCAAGCAGCTGACCAACTTCCGCGTGAGCGGTAAGGAAGACGCGATCAAGATCACGCCTCCTATCGAGCTGTCGCTGGAATACGGTGTGGAATTCATCGAAGACGACGAACTGCTGGAAATCACTCCTGTGAGCCTGCGCGTGCGCAAGCGTCACCTGAAGGAACATGACCGCAAGCGTGCTTCGCGCGATTGATTTGCTTTGTGCAATAAAAAAGGCCCTTCGGGGCCTTTTTTATTGCCTGTTGCAACGGTGGGGCAGTGTGTCTGGTGTGTCGCATGACTGGCAGACCAAGGGTAATCGGCCTTGTTCTGCGGGAGTTGGTTTCTAGAATCATCGTCACAAAGTGGCACGCATCCTGCGTTTCAGCAGGTTTGCATTAACTCTAGGAACGGTATGACACTAAGAATGTTGAACATGGCCTTGATTGCTGTTGGCAGCACACTGGCGTTGACGGTCCAAGCCGCGGATTTGAAGGTGGCCATTGACCCCACCTACGAACCCTTTACGTATAAGACGGCCGACGGTAAGCCCACGGGGTTTGATGTAGACATTGCCAATGCCATTTGCGCAGAAATGAAGCGCAATTGCGTGTTTGTGGAGCAGGTCTGGGACAGCATGATTCCGGGCCTACAGGCACGCAAATACGATGTGGTCGTCAGTTCCTTGTCGATCACGGAAGAGCGCAAGCGCGTGATTGACTTCTCGGATCGCTATTACAAGACCCCGAGCGCGATTGTCGTGAAAAAGGGTACGGTATATGCCAATCCAGCCTCTCTCAAAGGCAAGCGTATTGGCGTGCTGAAGGGCAGCACGCAAGAGAAATGGGCCATGGGAGAGCTCAAACCTGCAGGCGTGACGGTCGTGCCGTATGAAGCACAAGATCAGGTCTATCTGGATATCAAGGCGGGCCGTCTGGATGGCACGGTGGCCGACAAGGTTGAAGTACATGGTGGCTTCCTGCGTAAGCCTGAAGGCAAAGACTACGCCTATGTGGGTCCCGATCAGTATGAGACCAAGTATTACGGCGATGGCATTGGCATTGGCATGCGCAAGGGGCAAAAAGACCTGAAAGATCAGATTAACAAGGCCATCAAGACGATTCGCAGCAACGGTACTTACAACCAGATTGCCAAGAAGTACTTTGACTTCGACCCGTACGGGAACTGAGCCCTGAAGCCTGGCTGCCCGCAGTGCGGCTTTAACAGCTGCGGGCTCTGTTTCATCAAGCTTTTTCGCGCATGAGTGAATACTACTTATCTATCTTGCACGGAGCCTTGCTGACTGTGGCGGCATCTATCGCCTCCTTGTGCGTCTCTACGGTGCTGGGTTTGCTGGGAGCGACAGCCAAGCTCTCGAGTAAGCGACCTCTGGTCTGGGTGGCGACGCTTTATACGACGGTGATTCGCGGCATTCCTGAGCTGGTGCTTATGCTGCTGGTTTTTTATGGGGCTGCGATTGGGCTCAACAGCCTGTTCGAGGCCATGGGCTCCGACTTTGTGCTGGATCTGAACCCCTTTGTCGCGGGCGTTGCCACACTGGGCTTTATTTATGGCGCGTATATGACCGAGACATTTCGCGCCGCGATTCTTGCCATTCCGCGTGGGCAGATGGAAGCGGCATGGGCGTTTGGCATGAGCCCGCTGCAGACATTTCTGCGCATTACGCTACCGCAGATGGTGCGTTATGCCTTGCCGGGCTATACCAACAACTGGCTGGTGCTCATCAAGGCGACGGCTTTGGTCAGTCTGATTGGCTTGCACGATATGACCTATCTCGCCAAGCAGGCCAGTGCAGCGACGCGTCAACCCTTTGCTTTTTTGCTGTTTGCAGCTGCCTTGTATCTGGTGTTCACCAGCATGTCCTTATGGGTGCTCAAGCGTCTGAATGCACGCTACAGCCTGGGCACTGAAAAGGTGCAGTTATGAGCTGGGAGATTATCTTTCAGCCCGAGCATCTGGCCATGTACGGGCAGGGGCTGATCACTACGCTGTGGCTGCTGCTGTCCTGTCTCTTGATTGGTTTTGTGCTGGCCATGATCACGGCTCTTGCGCTGACCAGTCGCAGCTGGCTGCTGACCAAGTTGGCAGGCTCCTTTACCTATTTTGTGCGCGGCACGCCGCTGCTCATTCAGGTCTATCTGATTTATTACGGGCTGGGGCAGCTGGAGTGGATTCAGGCGCGCTGGGATGAGGTCTGGCCCTGGACCTATTTCAAGCAACCGTTCTTTTGCGCCTTGCTGGCGTTTTCACTCAACAATGCAGGCTATACCGCCGAAATGCTGGCTGGCGCTATTCGTGAGACATCTCCTGGCGAAGTAGAGGCGGCGCGGGCCATGGGCATGAGCCGCTTTCAGATCATGCGCCGCATCGTGTTGCCCAGTGCCATGCGGCGCACGCTGCCCCCCTATAGCAACGAGGTGGTGCAGATGCTTCACTCCACGAGTCTCGCCAGTGTGGTACCAACCCTCACCGATGTGACGGCCGTGGCCAGTCGTATCTACTCCGATTTTTACCTGCCGTTTGAAGCCTATCTTGCCGCTGCAGTGATTTATCTCTGTGTGACGTTTGCTCTGATTGGTACTTTTCGCCTGCTGGAAAAGCGCTTTCTGGCCTATCTGGCACCTCGTACGCAATAACTGAGTACCTGTTCGAATCCATGACACCCACCGCATACAAACTGCAAGCAGAAGGCATTCACAAGAGCTATGGTAGCAACCATGTGCTCAGAGGCGTTACGCTGACCGCCAAAGCTGGTGATGTGATCAGCCTGATCGGTAGCTCAGGGTCTGGTAAGTCCACATTGCTGCGATGTATCAACTTGCTGGAAAAGCCCCAGCAAGGGCGAATTCTTGTGGCGGGCGAAGAGCTGAAGCTCAAGGCGGGACGCAATGGAGAACTGGAGCCGGTCGATCCGAGACAGCTGCAACAATTGCGCACCAAGCTGGCCATGGTATTTCAGCATTTCAATCTGTGGGCACATAAGACGGTGCTGCAGAACGTTATTGAGGCCCCCGTGCATGTTCTAGGCCTTGGCAAGGACGAGGCTGTCCAGCGGGCGCGCAAATATCTTAAACTGGTGGGGCTGGAGGGCCGCGAAGATACCTGGCCCAACCATATGAGCGGTGGTCAGCAGCAGCGCGTTGCTATTGCGCGAGCGCTGGCGGTAGAACCTGAAGTGATGCTGTTTGATGAGCCCACCAGCGCGCTGGACCCGGAACTGGTCGGTGAAGTACTTCGCGTCATGCGACTGCTGGCGGAGGAGGGGCGAACCATGGTGGTCGTGACCCATGAAATTGCCTTTGCCCGCGAAGTTTCCAATCACGTGATCTTTTTGCACCAAGGACTGGTGGAGGAACAGGGCGATCCGCGTGAAGTGTTGCGCAATCCGCAAAGTGAGCGGTTAGCCAAGTTCCTGTCTGGCAGCCTGAAGTAAGGCACGCTCAGGCAGAATTCAATTTCCTGCTTGGTAATACAAAAAACCGCATGGCAAGCCGATGCGGTTTTTTTGATGTGGGCGCTTTCACCCCCTTGAGCGGCAGCAGATTACTTCTGTGCCAGCACCCATGCGGCCAGCTTCTTGGCTTCGGCATCGTTGACCTGAGCGTTGGCAGGCATGGGGATAGGACCCCACACGCCGGAGCCACCCTTGATGATCTTGGCAGCCAGCTTGTCAGTGGCATCCTTTTGACCTGCATACTTGGCTGCAACATCCTTGAATGCGGGACCCACCAGCTTCTTGTCGACTGCGTGGCAGGCCATGCAGTTCTTGGACTGGGCCAAAGCCTGGTCTGCCATTGCAGGGGCGATAGCCGCAGTTGACAGAGCGATAGCGATCAGTGTTTGCTTCATCATGAGTTTCCGGGGAGGGATTTAAAGTTCAAGTTTTAGCGCATTGTAGAGCGTGCATTGTGTACTCTTTGGTATGCACGCTATTTTGACAATTTGAGAGAGGGCGGACGTATGTATTTGTTAGGCTTGGCAATTGTTTTGACGTTGCTGAAAGTGGCTGAAATTGGCCCTGTGGCGGGCTGGAGCTGGTGGATCATCTTGAGCGTTTACGGAGCTGCCGTTGCCTGGTGGGCGTGGGCAGATGCCTCTGGCTACACCAAGCGCAAAGCCATGGAGAAAATGGATCAGCGCAAGAAAGATCGTCTTGAGCGCCAGAAGCAGGCGATGACACCTGGTCAGCGCCGTCGCTGAGTGAATGAGTAGGTATCGTGATTGACGATGTCTTGCGGGTGTTTTGCCCAATAGCCCGTCATGGACAGCCTTAGGTCTTGCAGCGGTGCTGGGCCATAATCGGAGGCTCATTCCTCGATAACGTCTTATAGCGAATCCCCATGCCCGCATACCGTTCCAAAACCTCCACTGGCGGCCGCAACATGGCCGGTGCGCGCGCCCTGTGGCGTGCCACCGGTATGAAAGATGGCGACTTTGAAAAGCCCATCATCGCCATTGCTAACTCCTTCACCCAGTTCGTACCCGGCCACGTACACCTGAAGGACCTGGGTCAGTTGGTTGCCCGCGAGATTGAAAAGGCCGGCGGCGTGGCCAAGGAATTCAATACCATCGCCGTGGACGATGGCATCGCCATGGGGCACGACGGCATGCTGTATTCGTTGCCCAGCCGCGATCTGATCGCTGACTCGGTGGAGTACATGGTCAATGCTCACTGCGCTGATGCGCTGGTGTGCATCTCGAACTGCGACAAGATCACTCCCGGCATGCTGATGGCCGCCATGCGCCTGAACATTCCGGTGATCTTTGTCTCCGGCGGCCCCATGGAGGCGGGCAAGACCAAGCTGGCCAACCCCGATACCAAGGTCATCGAGTTCAAGAAGCTCGATTTGGTCGATGCCATGGTGATTGCGGCCGATGACCGCTATTCGGATGAAGAGGTCGCGCAGGTAGAGCGTTCTGCCTGCCCCACCTGCGGTTCCTGCTCGGGCATGTTCACGGCCAACTCCATGAACTGCTTGACCGAGGCGCTGGGTCTGTCCTTGCCGGGCAATGGCACCGTGGTGGCCACACACGCTGACCGCGAAGAGCTGTTCCTGCGCGCCGGCCGTCGCATTGTGGAATTGGCTCGCCAGCACTATGAACAGGACGACTACAGCGTGCTGCCACGCTCTGTGGGTTTCAAAGCGTTTGAGAACTGCATCACGCTGGACATCGCCATGGGCGGCTCCACCAACACCATCCTGCACCTGCTGGCCATTGCCAAGGAAGCCGAAATCGACTTCACCATGGCCGATATCGACCGCCTCTCGCGGGTCGTGCCACAGCTGTGCAAGGTCGCGCCCAATACGCCCAAGTACCACATCGAAGACGTGCACCGCGCAGGCGGCATCATGGCGATCCTGGGCGAGCTGGCCCGCGCTGGCAAGCTGCACACCGACGTCCCCACCGTACACGCCAAAACCATGGCTGACGCACTGGCCCAGTGGGACATCACCGTCACGCAAGATGAAGCCGTGCGCCACTTCTACAGGGCCGGCCCCGCAGGCATTCCCACGCAGGTGGCCTTCAGCCAGAACACCCGCTGGCCCAGCCTGGACCTGGACCGTGCCGAAGGCTGCATCCGCAGCTATGAGCACGCCTTCAGCAAAGAAGGCGGCCTGGCCGTGCTGCGCGGCAATATCGCCTTGGACGGTTGCGTGGTGAAGTCCGCCGGTGTGGATGAATCCATTCTGGTGTTCGAAGGTCCGGCCCATGTGGTTGAGTCGCAGGACGAAGCCGTGGCCAATATCCTGGCCGACAAGGTCAAGGCCGGCGACGTGGTCATCGTGCGCTATGAAGGCCCCAAGGGCGGTCCCGGCATGCAGGAAATGCTCTACCCCACCAGCTACATCAAATCCAAGGGTCTGGGCAAGGCCTGCGCGTTGTTGACGGATGGTCGCTTCTCGGGCGGCACCTCGGGTCTGTCGATTGGCCACTGCTCGCCCGAAGCGGCCGCTGGCGGCGCGATTGGGCTGGTGCAAAACGGCGACATCATCCGTATCGACATTCCCAATCGCACCATCAACATGTTGGTCAGCGACGAAGAGCTGGCGAAGCGCCGCGAAGCGCAGAACGCCAAGGGCTGGAAGCCTGTGGAGGCCCGTCCTCGCAAGATCTCCGCTGCGCTCAAGGCCTATGCCATGCTGGTGACCAGCGCCGACACCGGCGCCGTGCGTGACCTGACGTTGCTCGACTAAATCAAATCGACGCTCGGTTACGAGTGTTTCGTCATCGACCGCAGTACGGGCATCCGTGCTGACGGACAATCACGGAGCCGCTCGATGCAAATCGCGCGGCTGTTTTTATTGTCTCGCCAGAAAGTGATCTCCATGCCTGCTCCATCCCGTCGTTCCTTCATCGTGAAGACCGCTGGTCTGGGGTGCAAAGTCTGCGGTGGGGGCTTGCTGGCGCTGATGAGTGCGGGCGCGGTGCATGCCGCTGATGCCCGCTATCCTCAGCGGCCCGTCAGGCTGGTGGTGCCTTTCACAGCTGGAGGCTCCACCGATCTCGTGGCGCGTGTCATTGCAGATGCCATGCACGCCAGTCTCGGTCAGCCCGTGGTGGTTGACAACCGCTCGGGTGCCAGTGGCCTGATCGGAGCAGAAGCCGTGGCCAATGCCGCGCCGGATGGCTACACCATTGGCCTGGGCACCATCAGCACATTGGTTGTGAACCCGGTCATGCTGCCGCAGCCTGCAAGGCTTGACCAGGCCAAAGCCTTTGTGCCCGTGGTGGCGCTGGCGTCTATCCCCTCGGTGTTTTCGGTGCACCCCAATCTGGGTGTGCACCACTATGGGCAGATCATCGCGCTGGCACGCAGCAAGCCGGGGCAGCTCAATATTGGCTCTGCGGGTGTGGGCTCCATAGGCCATCTGATCGCTGAGCGCATCAATGCCGACCTCAAGATCAAGCTGCACCACATCCCTTACAAGGGCCAAGGCCCGGTGGTCAGTAGTGCGCTCTCGGGCGAGACCCATGTGCTCAGCGATCAATACCCCTCATCAGCCCCGCATGTGGCTGCGGGTCGACTGACTCCATTTGCGGTGGCCGCCCAAGAGCGCTTGCCGGCCTTGCCGCAGGTGCCGACTTTCAAGGAACTGGGCTATCCCGCGCTCAATGATCTGGCGATCACCTGGTTCGGCATTGTCGCGCCCGTGGGCACACCGCCGGCCGTGGTGCACAAGCTCAACAGCGCCGCCAACGCTGCTTTGCAAGATGCGGCGGTGCAGGAGCGGCTGCAAACCATGGGTGTGCAGGCCTTGGGTGGGGCACCGCAGCGGCTCAGTAGCCTGATCGACGAGACCAGTCTTACCGTGCGTCAGACGGTTCGGCTTGCAACCGGCAGCGGTGCGCTGAATGATCAGCCCTTGAGAGGGCTTGATTTGTAAAAAACATAGCTGCTTGCGCTTATTTAACAAGGGCTAAAGGCTGATATTGCTTCAAACTGCTTCTGCGGGGCTATCCGCCTGAGCGGTTTCGCCGAAAAGTCACCAGCCTGCGGCACAATGCCTGTCATGCTGATGTATCCGCAAATCGATCCCGTTGCCTTGCAAGTTGGTCCACTGGCCGTGCACTGGTATGGCCTGACTTATCTGATGGCGTTTGGCCTGTTCCTGTTTCTCGGAACAAGACGCTTGCTCCATCCGCCGTTCAAATACATGACTGGTGATAGAGCCTGGTCGCGCAGAGATGTGGAAGACATCCTCTTCCTTGGCGTGGTGGGCGTGGTGGTTGGTGGGCGTATTGGCTACTGCCTGTTCTACAAGCCCGGCTACTACCTCTCGCACCCCCTGGAGATTTTTGCGGTCTGGCAAGGCGGCATGGCCTTTCACGGCGGGCTTCTGGGTGTGATCGTCGCCATGATCTGGTTTGCCCGCTCGCGCAAGCGCAACTGGTTGGAAGTGGCAGATTTTGTCGCACCCTGCGTACCCACCGGGCTGGCTGCAGGCCGAATTGGCAACTTTATCAACGGCGAACTCTGGGGCCGTTTTGCCAGCGCAGACTTGCCCTGGGCCATGGTGTTTCCGCAAAGCGGTTCCACCCTGCCGCGTCACCCGTCGCAGATTTATCAGTTCCTGATGGAAGGCCTGCTGCTGTTCATCATCCTCTGGCTGTATGCCCGCAAGGAGCACAAGCCCGGTCAGGTGGCGGCCGTCTTCCTCGTGGGCTATGGCGCCTTCCGCTTTATTGCCGAGTACTTCCGCCAGCCCGATGATTTTCTGGGCATTCTGTCGCTGGGCATGAGCATGGGCCAGTGGCTGTGCATCCCCATGATTGCGGCCGGTATTTTCATGTGGGCCGTGTGCGGTAAGCGCCCTGCATACGATGTGCAGCGCACCGCTGCCTGAACACGCTTCTGAGCATTTCTCACCCAACGCAGACTTCGGTCTGCGTTTTTTATTCAGGCACTGATTCGCATAAAACTTTGCTCATAATGCTGGAAAGCGTTACTGCGTCAGCGGTACTTGCTTCGTGAATGAGAGCGGCAAGGTGCAAGAACAAGGAGAGCCATATGGGTTGGGCAGCAGACTGGATTGAGCAAACCAAACTATGGGTGCGCGGTGCTGAAGGCGAGAAGGGTGATGCCCTGCACCGCCCGCTGGCGCAGCGGCTGGAAGCCACCTTGCGGCGCGGGCAGGAATCGCTGTCGCCGCGTGAGCTGCGCCGCTTGCTGCAAGACATGCAGCAGGTGGCCGATGCCTCGCTCAGCGATGTGGAGGGCGGTCGTTACGCTCAGGTGCTGATGGACTGGTACGCCAAAGCCGAGCTGCCAGCGCGCAAGGACTTCTGGCTGCTGGCCATTGAAAAATTCGGCCCCGATGCCAAGGCCTTGCAGGCCGCGCGTGATCGTTATGACAAGGCCACCAGCGATGTCGAGCGCAGCGAAGCCGAAATGGCTCTGCGCCGTGCGCTGATCTCATCGCGCACGCGGCTGCTGCAGCGCTTTGCTCAGCCGCAAGGGGGAATGCGTTTTCTCGTCAATATGCGTGCCGATCTGCTGGCCTTGCCCAAAGCCGAACAGCGTTATGTGGCGCTGGATGCGGAGCTGGAGCATCTGTTCTCCAGCTGGTTCGATGTGGCGCTGCTGGAGCTCAAAAGCATTAACTGGGACTCGCCCGCATCGCTGCTGGAAAAGCTGATTCAGTACGAGGCGGTGCACGATATTCGCAGCTGGGCCGATCTGAAGAACCGTCTGGACAGCGACCGTCGCTGCTACGGCTTTTTCCACCCGCGCATGCCCAATGTGCCGCTGATCTTTGTGGAGGTGGCGCTGCTGGACAAGATGGCGGGCAGCATGGCGCCGCTGCTGGATGAGTCGGCGGCTGCCGCCGACCTCTCCAAAGCGAACACCGCTATTTTTTATTCCATTAGCAACACGCAGACCGGTCTGAAGGGCGTGAGTTTTGGCGACTCGCTTATCAAGCATGTGGTGGAGACACTGACGCAGGAATTCCCAAAGCTCAAGCAATTCGCCACGCTGTCGCCCATTCCGGGTCTGCGCAGCTGGCTGGTCAAGAATGGCGATGCTGTGCTGGCTGGGCTGGACGACAAGCAAAAGGCAGCGCTGGAAAAGGTCGCCGGCGGAGTGAGTGCTGCGCAATTGCTGAGCGCGCTGGATGATCCGGGATCGCTGCCTGAAAAGTCGGTGGTGCGTGGGGCCGCCATGTTTTGCGCAGCCCGCTATCTGGGGCGGGAAACTGCCAAGGGTCGCCCGCTCGATGCCGTGGCACGCTTTCACCTGGGCAACGGTGCACGAGTGGAGCGTCTGAACTGGGCGGCAGATCTGTCGACCAAAGGCCTCAAGCAATCCATGGGGCTGATGGTCAACTACCTCTATGACCTCAAGCGCCTGGACAAGCACCGTAGCCTGCTGGCGCAGGGCAAGATTCCCGTTTCCTCGGAGATTGAATCGCTGTGCAAGGGATGAGCGCATAGCGTTTGTTGTGCCTGCCTTTGCCGTCCTGCGTCGCCTAACCACAAGCCCGGCTGCCGCTTTGCTGCCGACCGGGCACGCCAAGGAGACAGAGCATGCAGGACTTTTCGACAAAGAGCTTGGGTTTGCAGCGCCGCACGCTGCTTCAATCGGCAGGGGCGCTGGCTGCAGCCAGTGCGGCGGGCTGGGTAAGTCTTGCTTACGCCGCTGACTGGCCCGCCAGACCGGTGAACCTGATCGTGCCGTTTCCGGCTGGTGGCGGAACTGACACTTTTGCCAGGCCTTTTTCGGCCCAGTTTGGGGTCGATTCAGAAAACGGAATTTAAAGCACGCTAAGGAATGCTCGATCCAGCAACGGCGCGGCTTTGCGTGTGGCGTCTGCCGCTGGAAGCGGCGTTTCGGCTGTTCTCGAAACTCGGCAGTCTCGGCGGCTCGATTCGAGAGCGGTTTTCGAGAACGGGACGGACAAGGCCAGCACTGGCGCGGCCCGCATTCTCACGGTGGCTTCTTGAAAATGATCGTTTGCGAGAGCGGTGGCCATGCCAATGGCTTAACGTACTTTATTTTCCGTTTTCTTAGACGTCCCCAACATCGCCCCCTGGAAGTCTTGGTTGCCTCTCATCGTCCTCGTCCGCGTCGTTCGCCGATCGTTTCAGATCATACTGGCCGAGGCCAGCGTCGACGGGGGATTTTTTCAACGGCCTGCTAGAGTTGGTCAGCGCGGGTCAGTTCGACGGCCAGGGCGACCACCACACCCCCAAGCCCTTCGTGCGCAAAGCGTTTGCCAAGTATCTTGAGTGCGGCATCTTTGCCCATGGCTTTGCCCGCGCTCGCTGCGGCGACTGTGGGCACGACTACTTTGTAGCCTTCTCCTGCAAAGGCCGGGGAGTCTGCCCCTCGTGCACCACCCGGCGCATGGTGGAGACAGCAGCGCACCTGAACGATCACGTATTCCCCCGCCTGCCGGTGCGCCAGTGGGTGCTCTCCGTGCCCAAGAGGTTGCGGTACTTCATGCAACGCGACGGAGCGGTGCTGAGCATGGTGCTGCGCATCTTTCTGCGGGTGATCGCACAAACTCTGCAGACCCACAGCCCCGGTGCGGCCCATATGGACAAGGCAGGCCTGCACATCGGTGCCATCGCCTTCATTCACCGATTCGGCTCCAGCCTCAATGAACACGTCCACTTCCACGTTTGTGTGGTGGACGGGGTGTTTGAGGAAGTGGAGGGCGAGGGCGATGCTGATGCGACCCCTCGAATCTCATCGCCGGGTGTCATCTTTCACGCGGCCACCGGCATCGATGCGGCTACCGTGGCCCCAGTGCAGACCACACTGCAAAAACGTATCCTGCGCGCCTTTGTGGGCCGTGGGCTGCTGGAGAACTTCGAGGCAAAAGAGATGCTGGGGTACAAACACAGCGGTTTCTCGGTGGATGCCGGGGTGTGCATTGAATCCCACGACCGTCCAGGCCTTGAGCGGCTCTTGCGCTATTGCGCCCGCCCACCCTTTGCGATGGACAGGCTGCGCAAAGAGGGAAGCAAACTGGTGTACCGCTGCGGCAAGCAGCGCAGCGAACCCACCAGCGACAAGCGCGGTGCCAAGGTTGATGAGCTGCACCTCACACCGCTGGAGCTGATCGACCGCATTGCCGCGCTGGTTCCCCCGCCACGCACCCACCGGCACCGCTATTTTGGCGTGTTGGCACCCAACTCGCCGCTCAGGGCTGCGGTGACGGCGCTGGCGACACCGGCGCAAGCCGCTCCCGTGCTGGGCGCGTCGATCAGCACGGGGGAGTGCGCGCCTGGTGTGGTACCGATGAGCAGCGCGCTGCCATCCCAGAGCGAGCCGGTGCTGCCCAAGCGTGCAGCGCACTACCTGTGGGCGGTGCTGATCGCCCGCATCTACGAGGTGTTCCCCCTCTTGTGTCCGCTGTGTGGCGGGCATATGCGCATCATCGCGTTCATTACGCACAGCGCTGACATCCGGCACATCCTGGACCACATCGGGGCAGATTCAGAGCCACCCCGCATCTCCCCGGCACGCGGGCCACCGCTGTGGGATGACTGTAGTGATGCGCAGATGGATGACGGGGCGCAAACCGAGCCAGCAGACTGGGACCTGGCGGCGCAACCGGCACCGGACTTTGAGGTCGATCAGCGCATCAGTTGGTGAATGAACAAAGCGGCGATTTTGACTTGCCGCGAACTGGCTCTGCGCCCGGTACACGCCGAGCGCCGCAAATCACTCTCCTGAACGCCAAACCCTGGTGGTGAACCTGACACCTGGGCGGGAAAATCGAGTGTCTCAGCCGGCTTGATGGCGCTTCCGCGGTGCGATACTTGGCCTCATGTGGTTAAAACGCCTATCCGTTTGCTTCTTTTTGTTAGCTTTCTGGTGGAAGCTCATACAATGGGAAATTGAAATTTCGTCCTCGACATTCTTTAACATTTGTCGTGGTGGTGATCGAAGCTGTTGCATTTAGATTCACTGGGCTGAATTTGAATGCTCAAAACAATATGAGACGCACAACACCCGGGGAATTGACAGCGCACAGCGCACAGCGCACAGCGCACAGCGCACAGCGCACAGCGCACAGCATAAAGAACCCAAGGTCTAGAACCTGCCTTTGGGGGCGTTACGCTCCCGGAACCTCCCGCTCAGCGCTGGCGGGCGGTTTCACGCTGATCGAGCTCATGATCGTGGTGGCCATCATCGGCATTCTGGCCGCTGTGGCCCTGCCGTCCTACAGCCGCTACGTGACACGCGCCAAGCTGCCGGAGGCGTTTTCGCTGCTCTCTGGAATGGGGCTTTCCGCGCAGCAGTACTTTCAGGACAACCGCAGCTATGTGGGCGCTGGCGGCATCGGGGGCTGCCCGCCGGGCGTGGGCCTGGCTAACGGCTCCAGCAAGAATTTCAATTTTTCCTGCACGAACGTCACGGCCACCACCATCACGATGCAGGCCTCCGGCATCTCGGCGGACCTGAGCACCATCACCTTCACGCTGAACCAGAACGGCGTTCGCGCCACCACGAGCGTACCCAGCGGATGGACAGCGAACAGCGGCGCCTGCTGGGTGCGTGAGCAGGGCGGGAGCTGCTCATGAACGCCGCGCGCCCTGGCCAGGTTGCGATGCAGCGCGGCTTCACGCTGGTGGAGCTGATGGTCACGCTCACGATTTTGGTGATGCTGCTGATGATCGCCGTGCCTGCGGTGCTGCGTGCGATCCAGAACGCGCGTACATCGACGCTCGTGCATCGCCTGCCGCAGGACGTGGCCTGGGCGCGTAATCAATCGGCCACCACGCCGGCGCTGTATCGCATCACGCTTGGAAGTGGCTGCCAATGGAAGATTGAGCTTGCCGATCTGTCGGGCGCCACACCTTCGTGGACGACGAATGCGCAAACCCAGGCCCGCTCCATCACGACGACAGAGGCCGCCAGCGCCTATCCCGGCGCAAGCTGCGCGCTCAGCGGGGCTTCATCGCAAACCATTGACTTCGACAGCCGAGGCCAGATTTCCAATGGCACGGCGCCCCAGGTCACCATTACCAGCGCCAACGGGCAAACCTGGGTCATGCAGGTGCTGCTGTCGGGTTTCGTGCTGCTCAACGCCAAGACAAGCTCATGATGAATTCGCACATCCCCGCGCAAACAGCGCCCGGCGCTCGCCATGAGGGCGGAATGACGCTCATCAGCGTGCTGGTTGCCCTGCTAATTTTCGCCTTCAGCCTGCTGGCGCTGGCGGGTTTGTATACCCGGCTGGTTTCGGCCCAACTCGGCAATGAGTTGACAACCAGCACACAGACCATCGGCAACCGCTTCTGGGCGCTGCTGCAGGCCCAGCCCGCGATGCTGGGAGCCATAGGCTCGAGCGCGACCTATACGTCGGCCAATGTCACCAGCGCGCCCGCCGTGCTGCAGCCCTTGTTGCGCGATGTTTTCAGCAGCCAATACGTGAACCTGCCCGGTGCCAGTGTCACTATCGCCACGGGCAATGATGCTCTGGGCACTGCCTGCAATACGGCCACGCCCAGCACCACGATTTGTGGGGTGACGCTGAGCCTGACTTGGACCGCGCCTGGCGGTGGCCCTGCCCGTCGTCAGGTGTTTGCATTCCAGGTCGGGGGGTTTTGAGATGCCGCCGCTGTACCGCCGCCAAGCCGGCTTCACCCTCGTCGAGTTGTTCGTTGCAGTCCTGATCGGTCTGCTGCTGACGCTGGCCGTGATGGTCATCCAGGGGCAGTTGACGCGCACCAACATGCAACTGTCCGATGCCGGCCAACGCAACGATCAGGCGCGGTCGGCCATCGACACGCTCCAGCGAGACTTGAGCAACGCGCTGTACATGGTCAACGGCACGTCGCCACTGTGCGCCGCTACCGTCCAGTACACAGGCTCGACCGGCACGCCGGTCATTTCCGTCAGCGCCGTGGAGGCTTTGCCGCAACCCCGTGCCCTGCCTTCGAGCACAACCGTGGTAGATGCGCTGATGAAGCCCGACGCCTATGTGACGGCCTCCTTGAGCAGCGCCAACGTCAGCCACATGCTCACCATCAACATGGTGCCGACCGCGCTGCGGGCGCCGCCGGCAGCTGGTGTGCAGAGCGCACCCTACAAGGTCGTGCACAACCGGGTGCAGACGGCTCCCGGCGGTCAGCAGGCCGTGGCCAATGGCGTGTTGCCGTTGAGCAACATCGACGGCATGGCCGCGGGCGATGCCGTCACGCTGATGGTGCCCATGTCCGGCGGCCCTTTGAGCGGCCTGGCCTGCCTGCGCTTTTCGGCGGCCAGCCCGACCGCCGTCTCGCCCACCTTTCCCGCCTACATCACGATGCCGTCGCCGGGCAAGTTCGGCGACTTTACCCAGCCGCTGCGCGATGCCGGCCTGCTTGGCAGCACGCAGGTGCTGACCGACAGCCAATTGGTCGCCGCCAAGCTCAAGAACGAAGGCCCGCCCGCCGCGGGCGCTGCTGCACAGCTCATCACCTATTACGTAGCCACCATCTCCAACGGCGCTTCGGGCACGGTACCGGTGCTGGCCAGGGCCGTCATCAACGCAGACGGTACGTTGGACGCGCAGCCCGCGCCGGTTGCCGTCGGCGTCGTCGGGCTACAGGCGCTGTTCGGCGTGGACGGCGTCAGCAACGCCACTGCGGCCACCGGCGGCATCACTAACTACCGCACCTGGAGCCAGGTGGTGAGCGCCCAGATCGCGGGGCGAGTGCGCTCCGTGCTCTATGCGGTTGTCACCCGTACCTTGCAGACCGATGCTCGCAACCCCGTGGTGAACGCCGTGCCCATACCCAGCCCGAATCTCGGCACGGGAGACCCGACATTCACGCCGTTCTATCCGCGAACCACGGACGAGCAACGCGACCGCTACACGGTTCACGTCGCCGAAGTCGCGCTGCGCAATCAAATCTGGGGGAATTGATGACACACGGAAGATCGGGTACACGCCAGTGCCTGGCGCAGCGCCCAGGGCACGGGCGTCAGCGGGGCGATGTGCTGCTGTTCGTGCTGTTCAGCGTGCTCGTGCTTTTGCTGGCAGGGCTTTACACCATGCGCGGCCTGATCGGGGATACGGTGATCGCCGGCAACGCAGCCCAGCGGCAGAAGAACGTGCAAATGGGGGACGCCGCGCTGGCCCAGGCCATGAAGGTCATTACCGACACGCTGGACGGCACCGATGGCAGCGTCGCCCTGCAGATCGCGGCCCATGGCGCAAGCTGGTTGTACATCCCGTCCGGCACGGCGGCTTGGGAGGCGCCGGGCACCGGGGGCAATCTTGGCTTCTGGGCGCAGTGCGCTGCAGCAAGCGCTGCCGTGCCGTGTCCCGATATTTCGACGCTGCCCAGCATGTCCGCACTGCCCGCCGGCTATACCGCGCGGATGGTAGTCGTGCCCACCAATCTGCCCACCGACTCCCAGGCTTGCGGTACCACCGGCTACGTCGCCATCTACTACAACGTCTTCGTGAATGTGCGCGAGGCCAATGGCGTCACCTCGGCCAATGTCGAAGACGTATTCAAGCAATGTGTCCGTGATTTTTGAAGCATGCCATGTACTTTCAAAAGGTCTTCGCCATGAATCCATCCCCGCACAAGCCGCGCACAACGGCCAGCGCCTGCGCATCCGCCCTGTTTCTTGCCACGATGGTGTTGCATGTACCCGTCGCGGATGCCGCCGCCGTTTCGGCCAGGCCGCAGATCGTCTTCGCCCTGGGCAATTCGGAGTCCTTGGACGGTACGCTTTCCGGCGCCATCATGACGGGCTCGGGCATGCTCGACAGCGATACCAGCCTCAAGTCCCTGTCCGCCTCCTCCTCGCCGGTCAACTATGCCGTGCCGGCCGGCTTCGTGCCGCCAAAGCAAGCTGCCGTTGCGGGCCAGGCGCCTTATACGGTCAAGGTCGGCGGCACGTGGTATGACAACGGTGCCAGCCGTCTGAACGTCGCCAAGGCGGGGATTGCTGACACGCTGAACAAATACCTGCCCACCATGGATTTTTCACTGGTCACCTATCAGACCAGCGGGAGCAGCCTGTACACCACCTGGGCTTACCACATGTCGCCTGTGGGCGGCTTCAAGTTCACCAACACCCAGGTGCCGCCCCTGCGCTACGTCGCCAATCCGTGCTACACCGGCACTTCTACGTCGGCGGGGCTGTCCGCCACCGTGGCCAGCAATTGCACTGCCTTCGCGAGTCTGTACAACGCGGCGGCAGCGCCCGGTGGAATCTATGCCAACAGGTACATTCAAGTTTCCTCCAGCGCCGACGATGCCAGCGTCAATGACGTGCTGTATGCCAGCAACCTCAGTGCCCTGTGGGTGAGCTATGGCACCGTGAAAACCGGAAACGGCATCACCGTCACTCCGCCCAACACCAATACGCCCTACACGGCCTATGGCCTGGGCAACTACAACAACGGGGGTGTGCTCGTGAGCTACAGCAACTCGTTGCCCAGTGGCATCGGCGGCACCAGCCCCACGAACGCGGGCTACGTGCCCTTTTCGTCGCAGGTGATGTATGTGCAGCGCGGTTTTGGCTATGGCGGCAGCCAGTCGGCCACGACAGGCACGACAGCCGTGGCCATGACCGGCCTGAGCGCCAACCCGACGACGGCGCAAATCACTACGGCCTACAACCAATTCAAGCCCTTGCTGGAGCCTGAGACCAATGTCCTGGCCACTGGTGAAATCAAGGCCATTGCCGGCCAGGCGGCCACGGCGGGCCTGATGGTGGGGGCGGGCAATGCCCTGGCGGGCCTGCCGGCAACCTGTGCCGGGCAGTACGTCATTTTGCTGACCGACGGCCTGCCCACCATGAGCCTGGACAGCAAAGCCTGGCCGCCGCTGGGCAGCGAGTCGGGCTCCGGCTATGGCGTCTACGCCACCTTCGCGGGCATGCCTGCCAACGCCAGCTACGGCCTGCGGGACGGCTCCAGCTCGACATTGCCTGCCGGCAGCTTTGTGCCGGGCGGCAGCAACAATCAGGCGCTGATCGACACCATCGCCAAAATCACCGACCTCCACACCAGGGGCATCAAGACCTATGTGGTCGGCCTCGGCGCTGGCGTGGACGCGACCCAGAATCCGGCAGCCAACGCAACGCTCAACGCCATGGCCATTGCCGGCGGCACCGCCCAGCAATATCCGGCCAGCGACATTCCTTCATTCCAGGCCGCGCTGGCCGCCATTGCCCAGCAGATCTACACCAGCGTTCAGGTATCCGCGCCAGTCGCTCCCGGCTCGGTGAGTTCGGGCAGCAAGGTCTACATCGCCACCAGCAAGAACCAGTCGGGAGGCATCGGCGGCCACATCGACGCCTACACGAGCGATGCCTCGGGCCAGGCCACCGGCTCCTCGCTGTGGGACGCAGGCAGCCCCTCCCTGATGAGTGCTGCCGTGCGCAGGGACAATCTCTGGTCAACCCAATCCACGCCGGCCAGTGCCCCCGCCGGCTCCGGAGCGCTGGCCAAGCTGGCCGACATGGGTACGGCCACCAGCGCCGACTATGACGCAGCAGCCTTCGCCTGGACCGCCAGTACCTGTGTGCCAACTCTCCGGCATCTGCTGGCCTACACCTTCAACCCCACCTATGGCACCCTGGGGGACACGGGCAGTGGCGGCATGAGCTTTCCCACCGCCATTGGCGGCTGCTCCTATCTGGCGGGGCGTGAGCCGAACTGGATGATGGGTTCCATGAGTCCCAATAACGATGTCCACTATCTGGGCGCGCCCGGCAGCGCCTCGCTGCTGAGCCTGCCCGGCTATACCGCCTTCGCGGCCAACAACAAGGGGCGCGCCGGCGTGGTGCTGGCCACCAGCAACGACGGCATTCTCTACGGCCTCGACGCCAGCACGGGCGACATGGACTGGGGCTGGATGCCGCGCCCGTTCGTCTCGCAGTTGAGCCAATACACAACGCTCATCTCCAAGCAATTGTTTGATGGCGGATTCCGCGTGGTCGATGCCGTGGACACGCCGCTGGCCACGGCCACGGCCAGCAATTGGGCCAGCTACGTGGTGGGCACGGCCCAGGGCGGCGCGTACCACTATGCGCTCAAGCTCAGCAGCAATGCCAGCGGCTCTGCCACCACGCCGCCGCGCCCGGCGGAGCAAGCCTGGGGCATCAGCATCCCCGGCGGCTCCTCACCGCAGATGCAAGAGCCGCTGGTGGTCAACATCGGCACGCAGCAGTACGCGCTGTTCGTGGTCAATACGACGTCCGGCACCACCACTACCAGCTCGCTGTACGAGGTCAACGTGGCCACGGGCAAGCCCATGCCTTCGGCCACGCTGTCGGCTTCGCTGCCCTTCGTCGCCAACAGCGCCATGAGCTTCGACGCCATGACCGGCACGCTATGGCTGGGCGACGCTGCCGGTGGCGTCTGGTCGCTCAACATCAGCGGCATGCCGACGCTGGATACTGCCACTGCCCTGAAACTTGGCACCACCAGCCCGGCCCAGCCCGTGAATTACGTCGGTTACGGCGAATCGGGCGGCCTGCCCTACATCTGGGCGGCCACGAGCGACAAGATCACCATGTTCGCGCAGACGGGCGGCACCAGTTCTGCCGCCTGGGCAAGCAAAGGCGGCGCCTCTCCCCAGGGCTATCGCAACGGCAGCGCCGTTGCCAGCACCGTGGTCAGGCCGTTGCAACTCAATGGCCTGGTATCGGCAGCGCCGGTACTCGCCAATGGAGTGCTGGTCGTGCCGGTCTTCGTGCCGCCGCCGGCTAATACCTGCGGTGTGGGAACTGGCTACTACCAACTCTTTGACCTGGCTTCTGGCTCGGATCCCAAGATCCCCGTGACCTATAAGGGACTCATCGTCAGCAATGGCCTGATTTCCCTGGGTGCAGGCTCGCCGCTGACGCCGAGCTTGCACGGCTCCAAAAACGGCATCATCGGCCTGCCCGGAACCAATGCCCCGGCAGCCCCGGGCGCATCCCAGTTGGGCCCCATCAACTTTGGCGGAAAACCGCTGTCCCGCGCCGTGCTTTGGCGGCAGCGGTAGTACCAGCATTGGCGGCGAATGCTGCTGAATTCATAGCTGCTTGAGCCTGATTAAAGCCAAATTCAGATAGAAAATAATCTGAAATTGGCTTTAATCAGGCTCAAGCAGCTACTTTTTTTGATGAACCCGCCCGCTAGCCCGTCCGATATGATGTTGCTCGTCACAACGCATGGAGGTCGTCGCCATGGGCTACTACACCTTTGCCGTAGGCGTGAGGATCAAGGAGCTGCAGGCCGCGATCGGCAGCAATGACCAGCGGCTGCTGGAGCGCGTGCGCCTGGGCGAGTATTTTTCAAACTACGAGGACGTGGTCACCGACGACGGCAAGTTCACCCTGGACAAGGCCCTGCAGGAGTTGATCGCGGGGCGCATCAGCCGGCCCGACGCGGGCTTCGTCTACGGCTATGCGCTGATCTGCCTGAGCCATGCGCTGGGGTACGAACTGCCCGAGGGCAGCGATTTCAAGATGTACGTCGAGACCGAGTTCATCGACGCGCTGCTGCGCGGAGAGTTCGGCCTGGATGACTTCGACATCACGGATCAGCTGTTCCCCGACGCATGCGAATGGAGCGAGGTGATTCCGCAGTTGCCCGAGGTCGAGGACTGGCCCAGCGGCGTCTACCTGCCGCTCGAGTACCTGAGGACGCTGCAGCAGCGGCTGGCCGGCGTGCAGATCACCAACGACCAGATCGCGGCATGGGAAAACGGGGAAGGCACCGAAGACGACGATGAGGACGGTGGAGAACTTGGCGAGGAGAAGGCCTGCGCGGCCGAGCATGTGCGCAATCTGCAGGCCAATCTCGCGTTCTGCATAGAGCACGAGCTGGACATGGCCTGGTTCTGCCACTGATTGCCGCCAGGACGGATTTTCAGGCCGGGTAGATCGCTCCCAGGATGCGCGGCCCGTGCGCGCCGGTGACGCTGGCCAGGTTGCCCGGCAGCCCAAGCAGGCACTGGCGCGCCAGCCAGGCAAAGGCCGCCGCCTCCACCTGTTGCGGCGGCAGGCCGCGCCCGGCGGTGGTGGTGACGGCGATGCCGGGCAGCAGCGCGCCCAGGCGGTCGAGCAGGTGTCCGTTCAGGGCGCCGCCGCCGCAAACCAGCAGCTCCTGCGCCGCGCCACCGAAGGCGCGTGCGGCATTGGCGCAGGCTGCGGCGGTGAATTCGGCCAGGGTTGCCTGCACGTCCTCGCGCCGCGCACCGGCAAAGCTCTGCAGATGCGCATCCAGCCAGGCGCGATGGAACAGGTCGCGGCCGGTGCTCTTGGGCGGCGGCTGGCGCAGAAAGGGCTCGTCCAGCAGCGCGGCCAGCAGGGCCGGCAGTACCCGGCCCGAGGCGGCCCAGCGCCCGTTCTCGTCGAAATCCAGGCCCAGGTGCTGCTGGCACCAGCCGTCCATGAGCGCGTTGCCCGGCCCGCAGTCGAAGCCCAGCACCGAGCCATCGGCCCTCAGCACGCTGAGGTTGGCGATGCCGCCCAGGTTGAGCGCCAGCACGGTCTGGCCGCCGCGGCCGAACACGCCCTGGTGAAAGGCCGGCACCAGCGGCGCGCCCTGGCCGCCGGCGGCCACGTCGCGGCTGCGCAGGTCGGCCACGACCGTGATGCCGGTCAGCTCGGCCAGCAGTGCTGGGTTGCCCAGCTGCAGCGTATAGCCCGTGCCGTCGAATAGCTGCGGCCGGTGCCGCACGGTTTGCCCGTGGGCGCCGATGGCGGCCACCGCGGTGGCCGGCACCCGGGCCTGTGCCAGCAACTGCGCCACGACCGTGGCATAGCTGCGCGCCAGCGCATTGGCGGCCAGCGCGGCGCGGTGCAGCTCGTCGGTGCCGCCCGGGCTGTTGAGCGCCAGCAGTTCGGCGCGCAGCGGCGCATCGAAACCGCAGCTGGCATGGGCGAGTACCTGACCCGCGCCCGTGGCGTAGTCGGCGAGCACGCCATCGACGCCGTCAAGCGAGGTGCCCGACATCAGCCCGATGTACAGCGGCCGCTGCGCGGTTCCGGAAAGCACGGAGTGGGTGGCGATGGTCATGGTGGCAAAGAGGTGGGGATGAAAAAGGCTGCCGGAGCAGCCTTTTTCATGGTGTAGCGGAAGCTCAGCGCGCGCTGGCCAGGGCGAGGGACTCGCGGCCGGCGGCCAGTTCGATGCGCATCTGCGCGGCCTGCTTGTCGAATTGCTCGCGCGTGGCCTTGGTCAGCGGCTGGGCGCCTTCCACGGCCTGGGCGATGGTCAGCGGGTCGCGCCGCTGCGGCGACTGTGGGCACGACTACTTTGTAGCCTTCTCCTGCAAAGGCCGGGGAGTCTGCCCCTCGTGCACCACCCGGCGCATGGTGGAGACAGCAGCGCACCTGAACGATCACGTATTCCCCCGCCTGCCGGTGCGCCAGTGGGTGCTCTCCGTGCCCAAGAGGTTGCGGTACTTCATGCAACGCGACGGAGCGGTGCTGAGCATGGTGCTGCGCATCTTTCTGCGGGTGATCGCACAAACTCTGCAGACCCACAGCCCCGGTGCGGCCCATATGGACAAGGCAGGCCTGCACATCGGTGCCATCGCCTTCATTCACCGATTCGGCTCCAGCCTCAATGAACACGTCCACTTCCACGTTTGTGTGGTGGACGGGGTGTTTGAGGAAGTGGAGGGCGAGGGCGATGCTGATGCGACCCCTCGAATCTCATCGCCGGGTGTCATCTTTCACGCGGCCACCGGCATCGATGCGGCTACCGTGGCCCCAGTGCAGACCACACTGCAAAAACGTATCCTGCGCGCCTTTGTGGGCCGTGGGCTGCTGGAGAACTTCGAGGCAAAAGAGATGCTGGGGTACAAACACAGCGGTTTCTCGGTGGATGCCGGGGTGTGCATTGAATCCCACGACCGTCCAGGCCTTGAGCGGCTCTTGCGCTATTGCGCCCGCCCACCCTTTGCGATGGACAGGCTGCGCAAAGAGGGAAGCAAACTGGTGTACCGCTGCGGCAAGCAGCGCAGCGAACCCACCAGCGACAAGCGCGGTGCCAAGGTTGATGAGCTGCACCTCACACCGCTGGAGCTGATCGACCGCATTGCCGCGCTGGTTCCCCCGCCACGCACCCACCGGCACCGCTATTTTGGCGTGTTGGCACCCAACTCGCCGCTCAGGGCTGCGGTGACGGCGCTGGCGACACCGGCGCAAGCCGCTCCCGTGCTGGGCGCGTCGATCAGCACGGGGGAGTGCGCGCCTGGTGTGGTACCGATGAGCAGCGCGCTGCCATCCCAGAGCGAGCCGGTGCTGCCCAAGCGTGCAGCGCACTACCTGTGGGCGGTGCTGATCGCCCGCATCTACGAGGTGTTCCCCCTCTTGTGTCCGCTGTGTGGCGGGCATATGCGCATCATCGCGTTCATTACGCACAGCGCTGACATCCGGCACATCCTGGACCACATCGGGGCAGATTCAGAGCCACCCCGCATCTCCCCGGCACGCGGGCCACCGCTGTGGGAGGGCTGCGACGCGCCGGTGGATGATGGTGCGCAAGGCGAGCCGGATTGGGATCTGGCAGCTCAACCCGACGAGGTAGACCAGCGCGTCAATTGGTGACCCAGTGAAGCGGCGGTATCCATCGCTGCGGGGAAGCAGCTGCGCGCGCGCCAGGCCCAAATGCATACTGCCTCCCAAGCTCTTGCCATTGAGCGGCAAGCGAGCGCTCAACCTTCCTTGGCCGAACGTGTTTCGAGGCCCAAAACTCGTGCCATACTTGGCCTCATGCGGTTGAATTTCCTATCCGTGGGCACCAAGTCGCACCACCGCGTGGGGCGCTTCTCGGACATCAGCATGTCCAAGGAGTACAGCGACCGCATCGAGGCCATCAACTTCAGCCTGGACCACGACGACGGCCAGAGCCACCGCGACCTGACCGGCGCGGACGTGATCCTGGTCGGCGTGTCGCGCAGCGGCAAGACGCCCACCAGCCTGTACCTGGCCATGCAGCACGGGCTGAAGGTGGCCAACTACCCGCTGATCCCCGAGGACTTCGAGCGCCGCCAGCTCCCTCCCGCGCTGGTGCCGCACCGCAAGAAGATCTTCGGCCTGACCATCGACCCGCAGCGCCTGTCGCAGATCCGCAACGAGCGCCGCCCGGGCTCGAAGTACGCCGACCTGGCCAATTGCCGCTACGAGGTTTCCGAGGCCGAGGCCATGATGCGCCGCTCAGGCATACGCTGGCTCTCCTCCATCACCAAGAGCATCGAGGAGATCGCCACCACCATCCTGCAGGAGGTGCGGCCGGAGCGGCTGGCGTACTGAATGAATAGATGAGTGAGCGGGCGCGAGTGTGCAAAACGCTGAGATGCTCCTTTTTTCATAGCTTCCAGCGCTTGTCTGGCAAGCGCCAGATGCCATTTAGCTTCAAATCGTGGCGCGGCGCCCGCGCCCCAGGGCCAGCACCGCCGCCCAGCTGGCCAGCGCCAGCAGCCCCAGCCAGGCCAGGTGCGGCAGCACCGCCGCGATGGGCGCGCCCGCCTGGTTCAGCCGCAGCGATGCCTGGATGGCGGCCGTACTGGGCGACAGCCAGCGCAGCCACTGCAGCGGCTCGGGCAAGGCCTCGGCCGGCCAGGTGAAGCCTGCCAAAAAGGCCAGCGGGATGGACGTGAACAGGGCCACCTGCAGCGCCCGCTCGCGCTCGGCCAGCCACCAGCCCAGCAGGCAGGCGCAGCCGGCCACGGCCGGCGTGAACACGCCCAGCAGCGCCAGCGCGCCCAGCGGGTTGCCGCCGCGCGGGTAATCCTGCAGCACGAAGATCCAGCCGAAGTAGAACAGCCCAGCCAGCCAGCCCGGCACGCACAGCGCCAGCAGCCGCGCCAGCCAGTCGCGCGCGCCGGCGTGCGCCAGGCCCTGCTCGCGCCAAGTGCCCACCAGCAGCGCGCCGCCCATCAGCAGGGTCTGCTGCAGGATCAGCAGGGCCACGGCCGCCACCACGAAGCTGCCGTAGCCCTCGGTCGGGTTGAACAGCGCCACCGCCTGCAGGTTCACCGGCGAACGGCTGGCCGCCGCTTGCTGCGCGCTTTGCCCGCCGGCCTGCAGCCGCTTGATCTCCACCCCGGCCGACACGGTGCCGAAGGCCTCGGCAAAGCCGTACTGCACCTGCTTGGCCGCCAGCGGATAGGCGCCGTTGGCGTACACGGGCACCACCACGGCGGCGCCGCGCACCACGTCGCGCTTGAAGTCCGGGGCGATCAGCGCATAGCCCTGCACCTCGCCGCGCATCAGCGCCGCGCGCGCCAGGCCCTCGTCGGCCGTCACCAGGCGCGGATCGATGCGCGGGCTGGCCTGGGCGAAGCGCAGCATCTGCCGCGACAGGCCGGAGGCGTCCTGCACCACCAGCGCCACCGGCACGCGCTGCACCACCTGGGGCGCGTAGAACCAGGGGTAGAAGAAGCCGTACAGCACCGGCGCGCCCAGCAGCAGCAACGCCGCGCCCTTGTCGCGCAGCATGGCGGCCAGGCTGGCCAGCCACAGGGCGGCAAAGCCGGGCCGGCGCACCTAGCGCGCCCCCCAGCGCTCGGGCCGGCGCAGGCCGCGCAGCAGGCCCACCGTGGCCAGCGCCAGCAACGCCAGCGTGGCCAGCAGCAGGCCGGCCACCACGGGCAGGCTTTGCGCGGGCGGCGCGCTCATCTGCCACTGCTCGATCTGAAGCCGCGCGTAGTGGGTGTAGGGCATGGCCTCGGCCCAGGTGCGGGCCGAGCCGCTCATGGCCAGCAGCGGAAAGCCCACGCCGCTGAACGCGAAGGCCGGCGCCGACAGCAGCCCCGCGCCCGACATGGCCGTGCGCAGCGACAGCGTGAGGCCCGCCAGCGCCGCGCCCGCCGCCAGGCTGACGGCCACCAGCAGCGCCAGCCCCAGCGCGATCCAGGCCAGGGAGCCGGCCACCGCCCAGCCGCGCAGCTGCGACAGGTACAGCAGACAGGCCAGGGCGCTGGCCCACAGCAGCGCCAGGGGCGCCAGCAGCTTGCCCAGCAGCGCGGCCAGCACCGCCGCGGCCCCGCCGGCGCCGTGCAGCCACTGGCCCAGAGTGCGGTCGCGCAGCTCGCGCCCGACCGACCAGGCCCCGGCCGTCATAGCCAGGATGTGCACCAGCGCCGGCACCAAAGTGGTGGCCAGGAACTGCTCGTAATTGGTGGACACGTTGAACAGCGCCACCAGCTGCGTGCGGATGGGCTCCACGCGCAACTGCAGCGCCCGGGCCGGTGTGCCGCGCTTGGCCAGGGCCTGCATCTCCACACCCGCCGACAGAGTGCCCACCACCTGGCGCACGTCGCGCTGCAGCAGGCTGGAGTGCGTGGCCAGCTGCGCGTTGTGCAGCAGCGCGACGCTGGCACCCGCGCCGCGCTGCACGTCGCGCGCAAAGCCCGGCGTGGCCTCCAGCATGCGCACCAGCTGGCGCGACAGGGGCGAGGCGCCGTCCTCGTTCCACACGGCGATGGGCAGGCGCTGCGGCTGGCCGGCGGAGAAGATCCAGCACATCAGCGCCATGGCCAGCAGCGGTACCCAGCTGACCATGGCCCAGTCGCGCGGGCGCGAGCGCAACAGGCGCCATTCGCGCCGCAGGCTGGCCGCGAAAGGGCTCACCGCCGGTCCTCGACGATCACGCTCATGCCCGGGCGGGCGCCTTCGATGGGCGAGGCCGGGCGGGCGCGCACCTCGAAGGTGCGGGCGTCGAAGCCCTGGCTGCCGCGCGTGGCGCGCCATGT
>NZ_JABBCQ020000017.1 GCF_012844455.2 Comamonas suwonensis
AAAGGCTGTGCGATAAAAATTAACCAAAGTCAAAAACTGAAAAACTGAAAAACATAAATCTGAAATAATTAGTAATATTTTTATTCTTATCATGTAACAATATTTATGTCGTTTCTCTTTCTAAGACGACGCAATATTAGCTTGCATCATAAAAATACCAACACATAACAATTAGATATGACTGCATTTTTCTTCTTTGTCAATACATCGGTTTAATTTCAATGATTCATAGAAAAAAATGGATTTCAGAAAATCCACTGGCATCAATGAAACAGCACTTCCCTACTCAAAAATAGGCTATGCATTTTTGCTGGCATCTGCTATCGCAATGACTGGATGCGGCGGCGGCGGCGGCAGCGGCAGCGAAGAAGGCAAGCAGCCCGAAGTATCGGAGCCTATTGCTAAGACCTATACCGTCAGCGGCGAAGTCACTGGCCTGCTTGGTACAGGCTTGGTTCTACAAAGCAATTTCGGAGAAATTCTAGAAATAGCGGAAGATGGAAAATTTCAGTTTGCTAAAGCGTTGAAAAGCGAGGAGGCCTATGAAATTTCTATTAAAAATCAACCCACAAACCTTACTCGCACTTGCTCTGTAGCCCAAGGTAGTGGAGCAATCGCCAATGCAGAAGTCAGCAATATTAAAATCATATGCTCGGCTCCTAATGCACGATTTGCATATTCATTTTCCAGTAGCAACGATGAATTATCAATCTTTAAAATCGATGAAAAGACGGGCGAACTAAATTTCGTATCATCACTTACTGGTCAAAATAGTTTCTTGGCAGCTCACCCATCGGGTCGCTTTGCATACTCGTATAACTTGATAACGGCTGAACTCATTGTCTCGGACATCGACAAGGAGACGGGTGCACTCACTACAACCAGCTCCGTGCCTGACATCTACTCATCAAGATTGATCATTGATCCTACAGGCCGCTTCGCCTATTTCGTAAATCAACATACCTATCCCAACCATTTATTAGAAACTTACGCAATTGACCCCGAAAGCGGGAAATTGAGCAAGATTGGCCAAGGCTACAATATCATCCATTCTTTGCCATCTTACAGATACGAATATATAAAAATCGACCCCTTGGGTAAATATCTCTACATCGGAGATAATCAATCTACTTTAAGCTTCTCTATTGATACTAAAACGGGTTTGCCTAGCCCCATCAGCCAATCACCTTACATATCTCAGCAGCATTACACAGACTTTGTTATAGATCCAAGCGCTCGATTTGCCTACTTCGCGCACCAAGGCAACGGCCAAATAACAATAGCTACTATTGACACCAAGGGCGAGATAAGTGCAGTTAACGCCCCCCCACCAGTCTTGGGCCTCGATCCGTTGAAAATCGGTTTTCATCCAAACGGTCGATTTGCCTATGCGACTAACCCAATCTCACTCAAGGTGTCAAGCTACAGTGTTGATAGCACGGATGGATCGCTCACTCTCTTGAGCGCTTCACAAACGCCTTCATATTTCTACCCTGAATTAATCACCATTGATCCTACCGGCCAGTTTGCATATGTGAGCACCACAAACAACATGCTGCAGCCAGGGTTTAATAACGCATTAGTGTTTTTCATTAATCCAGAAACAGGCGAGCTGGGCTCGACGCCTATTTTTGCTACCAAAGCAAATATTACGTATCCAAATGCATTGATTTTGACTAGGTAAGGCATCTATTCTTGGAGGGAACGGCGAATTAAGGCAAGCATGGAGGCGATACCTCAACCCCCTAACGCCCATGCTCTGCCTGATCGCCAATCCCATTGGCGCAAACCTTTTTTGTCAGAGTGACGATTCGTCATTTTTTTGCGCCAAAAAACAGACTACAATCAGCACCCCTCAAGGGTTAGTGCCAAGACTCAAAATCCCCCACCGAAAGGTGTGCCGGTTCGATTCCGGCCCCGGCACCAGATACCCAAGCCGAAAAAGTAATTTACTTTCTCGGCTTTTCTGTTCTCTGACTCCAGAAAAACGGCGAATCGGGTACATCGCCTCATCTCTTTATCCAAGTCTTCCCATTGCAGGGCTTAGGCAAGATCTGCCTTATCTGCTCACTTTTCAGAAATAGTGCAGCAACTGTGCATAACTTTTTCCACTCAGGCCCTTATAAGCGCATGGGAATATGCAGCTTCTTGCTTTAACACGGCACCTCTACGCCGCTGCAGCTGACAAGCTCTACACGCAAGAAAAGCTACTCAAGGCAGTGACTACACAGCTGCCTCCTCTGAAAAATGTCTTTGCGACGTCAACGCTGGCGTACTGTCGAAGCCAAAGTCGACTGTCAATCAGAGCAATCCTGCTTCCGTTCCAGCCATAAAAAAAGCGCCGATTTTCGCGGCGCTTTTTTCCACAGATCCTGTTGATAATTCTGTGGAAATCCAGTGAAATCTAGTTAAAAAAGGCTTCTACGCCCTTGTAATAACGCCTTTACCGGTTGATTGCCTTCAAATCAGGCAGATGCCTAGCAAAGGGTTAACCCTTACCCTTTTAGAGGGTACGCCGGATCAGCAAACGGCCGGTATCGGTGATGTGCCAATGCTTTTCCTCGTCCTGCACAACAAAGCCACGCTCCAGCAGGCGCCTGGACAGGTATTCCTTGACGGCCGCACCGAGTGAAACATCTTCGCCCAGCTCCAGTTTTTTAAGCGTTTCCAATTCATCGACCGTAGGTTCATACACAGGTGCACGATAGACTGCTGTTTGCATGGTGATTTCTCCTAAGCTAGTCTGAGTAGACTGGACGCTCCGGCCTCGAAGCGCCTGAAACCCAAGATAAACCTCTCATTTGCCACGCGCAATAGCTGATTGGCGGCTTTACCTAAATTCACCAAGCCCTCAGACACCGCTCAGCACCACACCCAGCGCCAGTCCGCCACTCTTATTTCAGGAGCTAGCCACCCCCATGTTGTATGCGATTGCTGTTCTTTTCGCCTTTCAGTTGCTGGGCGAGTTTCTGGTGCGCGTCAGCGGCCTGCCACTGCCCGGAGCACTCGTTGGGACTTTGCTGCTGCTGATTGGACTGCTGTTTTACAAGCGCCTGCCCAAGCCGCTGGAAGACACCGCACAGGTACTGCTGCAGAACATGATGCTGCTTTTTATCCCCGTCATCGCGGGCGTGATGCTGGAGTTTGGCCACCTGCGCCGCGAATGGTTGCCGTTTGTACTGGCTTGCGTGGCAGGTGCGGCGATCACGTTTACAGCCACCGCCCTCACTTTCCGCTTTTTTCTGCAACGCCAGCGCACTCTTCAGAGCAGCAATAAAGATAACGATGAGCGCACGCCAGAGCAGGAGCAGCCCGCATGAGCACGCCTTTGCTTGACCGGCTGCACACCACCTGGCTGAGCCTTGCCCAAGGCTCGCCCCTGCCTTGGCTGGTGTTGACGCTGATCGTCTACCTTGCCGCCATGGCGGTCTACAAAAAAAGCGGTAACCGGCCCACACTGATTCCCGTTTTTACCGGAGTGGTTGTCATCGTCGGCATTCTGATGGTGACCGGCACGCCGTACGAAACCTATCGCAGTGGCGTGTCGCTTCTAGGGCTGATGATTGGCCCGGCCACAGTGGCACTGGCGATTCCGCTCTATGCCCAGCGTGAGCGCATCAAGGAGCTGTGGCTGCCCATCAGCGTGGCACTGTTTGTGGGTTGCCTGGTGGCGTTGTTTTCTGCGCTGGGTATTGCTTGGTTGTTCGGCGGCTCTGAAGCAACGCTGATTGCCGTGGCACCCAAATCGGCCACCATCCCCATCGCCCTACCCATGGCCGAGCGTTTTGGCGGCAAGCCCTCTCTGGCTGCGGTAGCAGTCGCCATCACCGGCATCAGCGGCACCATGATGGCACCACTGCTGTGCCGCTTTCTGCGCCTCAAAGATCCGGCCGTTGAAGGCTTTGCCCTTGGCCTGACCGCCCACGCCATTGGCACGGCGCGCGCCATTCAGCTCAACCCCACAGCAGGCGCTTTCTCGGCGCTGGCTATGGGGTTGAACGGTGTCGCTACGGCGGTGCTGATGCCGCTCGTGCTAGCCATCACCCCTTGGGTTTAAAAAGATAGCTGCTAGCGATTTATCTATAAGCGCTAGCGGCAGTTTTAGCTATTTTTTCCTCGCCGCGCCGGTAGGCCCAGACGAAGCCCAGGATCAGCCGCGGTGCGGGTTGTGTTTAGCACTGAACCATAGCAAGTCCACCACAAGCCCATCACGGGGTAGATAAAAGACAGGCCGGCAATGGGCTGAGCCTTGAGCCGTTTGAACGCTTTGTGCATCAGCGTATACATCCAAGCTGTGTGCAATAGCCGCAACACCAACAAGGCAGCCAACGCCTTGATGCTGGAAACCGCATCGCCTCTCAGCTCCCACACGAACGGCAGCAAAGCCAGAGCCCCGACTCCCATTTGCAGCATGGCAATCTGCGCCGGGGCAATGTGCTTGAAACGCTAGATAGTCAGCATTACCACATGCATACAGCTTGGCGGCCAGCAGTGCTAGGCCAATCCCTTGCCACACGATGCCTGATGGATGCGCCGTCACCCGCCAACAAGACACTGTTGAGTTGGGTGCCGAGGTCTACGCCGCCTGCAGCCAGCTGTTCCAGACCGCCAGCGACATCCACGCCACTGCCAGACACTACAGCGGCGTGCCGCGCGGCACGGTGAGACTGACTGTGACCACGGTAGTTGGAGCAACCTGGCTTTGCTGCCCACGCTGCGCTGCAAAGCGGCGCACTGGTTCAATTCAAGTACTGCCCCAGCGGAGCCTTACCGACAACGACGCCCCAGGTATCGCCGATGACGTTTATGCGCCATAGCGCCACTTCCCCCCCTCAAGGTCAGAGCACTCATTAATCACCTGATCGCAGCCGGAAAGACAACTTAAGTACCCACAACGAGTTCTCCCCGTCAAACCTCTACAAGCTTGTGGACAAAGCACTCCGGGTCGCTGGATAAGCGACTCAAGCCATTGTTATCAAAAGACTTCTTTGCAGCCGCTTATTTTTTAGGCAAAGCACTCCATACAGGCCTGCCAGTCTTCAAACTACGCAATTCATAGCAACCTGCGTGCTCTGGACATGGGCTGGCGGTCAGTTCTCCCCACAGAATCACTACAAGCTTGTGGACAAACCTCTCCAAGACCCTTGATAAGCAAGCTAACTCTTTGTCAGACAACAACAAAGTAAGAGATGACTATTTTTTAATCAACAACACCTTAAAGCAATGCCCCAGTTGCACGGGGAAGGAAAAACACCAGAGAGCGCCTTGGGCACCCCCGCAGTGTGCAACCACTGACTACACAGAATTGTGGCAAGAACTCCGCAATTCATAGCAGCTAGCGCGCCATGGACTTGGGCTAGAGGCTAGTTCTCCCCAAAAAATCGCTACAAGCTTGTGGACAAACCCCAGCAAGCGGCTGAACAAGACATCTAACTCTTTGTCATACAACAAAAAAGAGGGCTCCGCTTATTTTTTAAGCAACACCCTCTTCAGGTGAAAATTCAGGCAGTAAAGCGCTTAACGCAGCGACTTGGGCCAGTCAGCCAGCTGATAAGCACCGTCCCAGAACATCCACTCCAGCCTTGCCGCATCACGGTAAGCCACATGCATGGCGGCGCGGGTGGATTCCGTGGCATCTTCTGCCAAGCGATCGACCGTGGCGCAGACACCGCGCACGGCAGCGTGGAATTCTTCGCTGGCATAGGTATCGACCCAGGCCTGATACGGGTTGTCCGACGCCGATCGCGCATGAATATCGCGCCCCACTTCGGCGTAAATCCAGAAGCATGGCAACAGCGCGGCCACGGCCACGGGATATGTCGCGCTCCAGGCGGTAGAGACCAGAAAGCTGGTGTAGTGGTGGCAGGCAGGGGTGAGCGGCGTGGCAGCGAACTGCTCAGCACTCACACCAAAATCACGCATAAAGCCGCCATGCAGGGCGCGCTCCACCACCACGGCTTCATTGGCTGCATTGGCAAACTGCACAACGCCCTCGGCGTTGTCGGACTTGGCAGCCGTCACCGCCAGCGCACGACCGTAGGCGACGAGGTAATGCGCATCCTGAATCATGTAGTGACGAAAGCGCTCCTGACTCAGCGTGCCGGCGGCCAGTTCTTGGTTGAAGGGCAGCTCCAGCGTGCTTTGGAACAGGGCCTGATTGGCATCCCAGAGGCTTTGGCTAAAAGATATGCGGGTAGACATTACAACTCCTTCATTGAGAAAATTTCTCGTGCCTCGGCACATTAATCTGAATATTTCAGAAAATCATTTTATTAAAAATCTATTTTTTTGAAATATTTTAAAATTCCATTTGATATATGTTTGAAAAACATTCAAACATTTTTTCAAGCATCACAATAAAAAAATCATAGAAATTAAAACTAAGTACTCACACTCAAAGAAAACAGAGAGTTAACGATTACATTGGATTGATACAAATTGTATCAATCCAATGTACAATTAAAAAAATATTGACGCTACTTTTTAAACTTTATTAATTTCACTTGAATTAAAAGAAATGCTTTTCTCTAATCAATCATTGACTATTTTAGGACTCACCGCAACGCTGGCATTAAGTGGTTGCGTCACCACAGGAAAAAATCCTACGGCAGCCAGCGGTGCTGTAGCCGGGTCCACTGTGGTTGGCTCCAATAACGGCTTGGAGCGGTGCGAAGTTCCTTTGGGAACCTTGGTTATTGATGATGACCGCGAAAGGGGCTGGTATGGTGACTTCAATAGAAGAACCAAAATTACAACAATTGAGCCTCTGATTCGCCTCACCGTCATGCAGTCCAACTGTTTTGTTATCACAGCCTCCGGTGTCGGAAAAACAGGCGAAAAAATTGGTCGCATTAGCCATCAGCAGCGCCGGTCTGAAGACTACCGAGAAGACTCGAATCTCGAAGTTGGCCAACGCGTGGCCAGTGACTATTTCTTGGAGTCTGGGATCATCATTAATGATGAGACCGTAGGCCGTTTTACAGGCAAGGCAAAGGGCGAAAAAAAGAGCTTAATGTCCAGTATTGCTGGCTCCATTGGTGGCGAGGTAGAAACCAAAGTCTCCGTGGTCACCATGTCTTTGTTTGATATTCGCACCGGTGTTCAGCTGTCGATGTCAGAAGGCAACTCCACCACTCGGAATATCTCTGGAGCATTGAGCATCTTCGGCGATAGCGCATCTGCCAGCCTGCGGGGCTTCTCTCGCACGCCCGAGGGACAAGCCACGGTCGCCGCGTTTGTGGACTCCTACAACAAAATGGTGGTTGCATTGCGCAGCTACAAAGCACAAGAGTTGAGTGGCGGCATCGGTCGCGGAGGCCAGCTGGGCAGCAACACGACGCCAGCGCCAACACCAATGGCAGCAGCTGAGCAAACCCCTAGTAGCGGGGGTCTATTACAAAAGCTGTTACTTCCTTCACTGATGCTACTGCCTTAAGCTTCAGCCGCGCCGCGCCAGGGACGGCTGGGCGCTGGCCGCAAACTCTGGCGCACCCAGATCGCAGGCACGGTTGCCGTACCGCTGCAGCAATTCTTCCCTGGCGCAAGACCCAAAGCCTGATGTGACTTGCCCTTGGCAGAGCATGCATCAATGCCCCCACTTCGGCATCAATCCAGAAGCAAGATAGCAGCGCAGCTATGCTGCCACAAGATGATGCGTGTTCTGAATAGGGTCGTGACGTTAACGCTCCTGACTCAGCAGGCGGCCAACTCTTGATAGAAAAGCAGCTCCGGTGTGCTTTAAAACAGGGCCTTGTTGGAATGGCAAACGGCAACCTCGCGAACAAGGGGAAACCATAGCCGCCCAAATCAACCGTATCTCGCCAACCCCATTGACCGACTGATTAGTCGGTTTGTAGACTTACATCATGGAATCACCCAAACATCTTATTGATTGAACGGTGCAAAGATGAATACTCCTTTTGCGGGTGAGCTTCACCGCCGGGCCGCACTGGCCATGCAAACCGGGCTGGCTGATGCGGATGGAATGGGCGAGCAGGTCCCCGTCTCGCGATACACCAGCGATGAGCAGACTGCACAGGAGTTGCGCCTGCTGCGTCAGTTCCCCCAACCCGTGGCCGGTAGCTCATCCATCCCTTCGCCCGGCGCCTGGCTGTCACTCACGCAATTTGGCGTTCCGCTGCTGCTGGTCAGGCAGACTGACGGAGTCATTCACGCATTCATCAATGTCTGCCGCCACCGCGGCGCACGCGTCGCTCCCGAAGGCAGCGGCACCGAAGCGCGAGTGTTCATCTGCCCCTACCACGCCTGGACTTACCAGCCCGATGGAGGCTTGCGGGGAGTGCCCGATTCCTTTGGCTTCCCCTGCCTGAAGAAAGAAGACTCCGGACTCAAAAGACTGGCCGCCGTTGAGCGAGGAGGCATTATCTGGGTGGTGCTGGACCCCACCTCGCCTATTCGCGATATCGACACCCACCTGGGCCCGCTCATGGAGAACCTGGAGTCGCTGAACGGACTCCACTCGCCGGTGTCCTACGCGCAGCGCTCATACGAGGTCAACGCCAACTGGAAGCTGCTGATCGACGGCATCTTTGAGGCTTATCACTTCAAGGTGGCGCACCGCCAGACCATCGCCCACATGTTCATGAACAACTTGCAGCTGGTGGACGATTTTGGCCTGCACCGACGCCTGTACCTCATCAAATCCCGCTTTTCGCAAGAGCAGCCCGAAGCAGACGACTTCGACCCGCGCAAGTACGGCAACCTGACTTATTACTTCTTCCCGAACAGCATGGTTTTGGTGCAGCCCGATCATGGACAGCTGAGCTACGTGGAGCCGCTCAGTGCCTCCCGCACACGCGTGCATGAGCTCACGCTGATTCCTGCCGAGCCGACGACAGAAAAGGCCACCGCCTACTGGAATGCCAATGTGGATCTTTACCGCCGGACTCTGGCCGAAGACTATGCACTGGCGGAGTCCATACAGGCAGGCCTCGCCTCGGGCGCCAATGAGCACCTCACCTTTGGCACCTTCGAGTACAGTGCGCCACGCTTTCATGCGCAGCTCAGGCAGCAGCTGGATTCACTTCAGTCCCACGCTGTGAAGGCCGCGGCGACTTGACTACTTGCCCTGCAGGTCATTGAGTCACGCCCTCTACGGATACCTGCTCCTCAGCGACCGCATCAAGGACATGATCATTCCGGCACCGGAAACATCTACCCGGCGAGCTGGAGTACACCTTGATGAAACACCCGGCCGAGACAGACGGGGCGTGCCAGACCCCGTCTGAGGCGAGCCCGTCAAGACCTGCTCGTGCTGCGCCCGGAGGCCACGGCTGATCCGCTTTATGCGCGAGCAGGTGGCGCACTCCAAATGTCCGAAAGCGTGGAATTTCTGACAAACCTGCTGTGCACAAAATCAGGCAAGCTGCTCAAGCTAATGGGCAAGGCAAGAGCGGGTCGTCAACTGAACGAACTACGGCGCAGGCGCAGGCGCAGGGGCAGCCACTGCCACCTGTGTATCCCCCATTTCTATAATCTCTGGATGCCCAGCAAACCGCTCTCCCGCAAAGAACTGATCCTGGATCGTGCCGAACAGCATTTTTCCGACCACGGCTTTCAGGGGGCGTCACTATCGGCCATGGCCCGGGATTGCCAGATTGGCAACCCCAGCCTGCTCCACCACTTTCCCAGCAAGGAAGTGCTGTACCGCGCCGTGCTCGAGGTGCAGGCGCGCGAGCTGATGGAGCGTATGGAGCAAGGCGTGCAGTCCGGCGACCCCTTGCAACATCGCCTGCAAGCCTTTGTCTTGCTGCAGGTTGCATGGATGCAGACCCGCCCGGCAGGATTCAAGCTCATCACCCGCGAGCTGCTGGACAACTCGGAGCGCATTGAGCAAGCCCAGGCCCGGCCACTGGAAGTCTTTTTGCTCCAGAGCCTCGCCTTGCTTGAAGAAGGTCAGGCCGCAGCTCTGATACGCAGCGATATCTCTGCCGTGGTCTTGCTGACCATTATTCTGGGCAGCCTCAATTACGCGCAGATTGTGCGCCCCACCTTCAGTAAAGCCTTTACGGAAGCCGCCCTCAAGAGCGAAAGCCACTGGATGCAGAAGATTGCTGCGGATGTGCTGCTGCTCATCAGCGCTTCAGGCTCCGCCTTGAACAAGGTATAAGGCCGCCCTTTCACTCACTCGGCTTTTCCGCCACGCACCTCTTGCGCGCATCCCTGCAACCAATGGCTGAAGGTGCGCAACGCCGGTGATGGATGCGCATCCGCCGCAAGCTCTGGCGTGACCAGATAGTAGGCACGATTGCCGCGCAGCGACTGGGGGCAGGCAATGATGAGGTCGCCACGGGCAATTTCCTGCTCGATGAGCATGGGCGGTATCAGTGCCACGCCCAGTCCTTCCCGAGCGGCCACGGCCAGCATGGAAAAAAGCTCCAGCCGCATGCCATCCAGCGCGCGCGGTGCATCGACGTTCATGGCTTCAAACCATTGCCGCCAGCCGTGGGCTCGCGTGCTTTGCTGCAGCAGCGGCATCCTGCCAATCACCTCCGGGCCCACCGGCAGCCAAGCCCGGCCCGGGTCGCGCTGCTGGGCGGTGGCCAGCAGTTGTGGGCTGCACACGGGCACCACCTCTTCATCCATCAGCCACTGGGCCTGCACTCCGGGCCAGCGCGCCACCTGCTCTGGCGTGCCCGCGTAGAGCGCGGCATCAAACACCGTGTCGGCAAACAGAAATGGACGGGTCTGCACGTCGATGTGAACGGTGATGTCCGGGTGCTGCTGGGCCAGTTGCGGCAGGCGCGGCAACAGCCATCGCGTGGCGAACGTGGGCACGGCGGCAAGGTTGAGAGGGCCACCCTCGCCCTGATGGCTCATCAAATCCAGCGTGTCACGCTCCAGCCCCTGAAGCCAGCGGCCGACCTGCGTGGCGTAGTGCTGGCCAGCATCCGTCAGCAGCACGCCGTGGCGGGTGCGCTTGAACAGGGCCACGCCCACAAACTCTTCCAGCGCAATGATCTGGCGCGAGACGGCGCTTTGCGTGAGCGACAGCTCCTGCGCCGCCTTGGTATAGCTGATATGGCGGGCCGCCGATTCAAAGCAGGCCAGCGCCTGGGTGGAGGGAAGAACTCTTCGCATAGGTTTTATGCTTTCAGCGCATCAATAGAATTCAGATCAAGGTAGAAACCCTGATAAATCATTTTATACATGCATTTTACTCATCCATAGATGATTAATCATCGTTTGCCACCGGCTGTTTGGCAAAACTAATATGTGTGCAAGCACTCAGGCGACTGCCTGCCACCCGACACTTTGTATTCAGGAGATGAACATGGCCAATGGCTACCAGTGGGACGACTGCCTCCAGCTCGATCAACAGCTGACCGAAGACGAACGCATGATCCGCGACGCGGCACGCGACTACTGCCAGGACAAGCTCAAGCCCCGCGTGCAAGCCATGTTCCGCAACGAGTCGGTGGACCTGTCCATCTTCCGCGAGATGGGCGAGCTGGGCCTGCTGGGCCCCACCATCCCTACCCAGTACGGCGGTGCCGGCCTGAACTATGTGAGCTACGGCCTGGTGGCCCGCGAAATCGAGCGCGTGGATTCGGGCTACCGTTCCATGGCCTCCGTCCAGTCTTCGCTGGTGATGGTGCCCATCAACGAATTCGGCACCGAAGCGCAGAAGATGAAGTACCTGCCCAAGCTGGCCTCGGGCGAGTTCATCGGTTGCTTCGGCCTGACCGAGCCCGACCACGGCTCGGACCCCGGCTCCATGTCCACCCGCGCCTACAAGGTCGATGGTGGCTACAAGCTCAAGGGCAACAAGATGTGGATCACCAACAGCCCCGTGGCGGACGTGTTTGTGGTCTGGGCCAAGGAAGTGGCCGAAGACGGCACCGTGGGCCAGATTCGCGGCTTCATCCTGGACAAGGGCATGAAGGGCCTGTCCGCCCCCGCCATCCACGGCAAGGTAGGTCTGCGCGCCTCCATCACCGGCGAAATCGTGATGGAAGACGTGTTCTGCCCTGAAGAAAACGCCTTCCCCGATGTGCGCGGCCTCAAGGGCCCATTCACCTGCCTGAACAGCGCCCGCTTCGGCATTGCCTGGGGCGCGCTGGGTGCGGCCGAAGACTGCTGGCACACCGCTCGCCAGTACACGCTGGACCGCAAGCAGTTCGGCCGCCCTCTGGCCGCCAACCAGCTGATCCAGAAGAAACTGGCCGACATGCAGACCGAGATCACGCTGGGCCTGCAAGCAGTGCTGCGCGTGGGCCGCATGAAGGACGAGCACCAGAACGTGATCGAGATCACCTCGCTGGTCAAGCGCAACAACTGCGGCAAGTCGCTGGACATTGCCCGTATGGCCCGCGACATGCTGGGCGGCAACGGCATCTCCGACGAGTTCGGTGTGGCCCGCCATCTGGTGAACCTGGAAGTGGTGAACACCTATGAAGGCACGCACGATGTGCACGCGCTGATTCTGGGCCGCGCCCAGACCGGCATCGCTGCATTTGCGAACTGATAGCTTCCCCTGAGCGGCTGCGCCGCTTCCCCCTCTCTCTTCGGGAGGGGGACGGCAGCTTCGCCGCGAGACGGCTCTTGCTGGCCACCCTCACCTCGGAGCGATGGCAAAAATTGCCGTCACCAGCACTTTCTGCTCACTATCTATTAATGAGCTGGTACCGCTTGATTTGTCTGGGTTCTGATTAGTTTTCAGCTCAGAACCCAGACAAATAAAGCGCAAACAGCTACTTATTTCATTGTTTCGCTTGATCGGGCTACTCGACATGAACGCATCCACAACCATTCCCACCGGCGCACTGGCAGGCATCAAGGTGCTGGATCTGTCCCGCGTGCTGGCAGGCCCCTGGGCCACACAGATGCTGGCCGATCTGGGGGCTGATGTGGTCAAGGTCGAGCGCCCTGTGGCGGGCGACGATACACGCCATTGGGGACCTCCGTTCTTGAAGGACGATGCGGGCAATGACACGCGCGAGGCCAGTTACTTCACGGCCTGCAACCGCAACAAGCGCTCCATCACCGTAGACATGGCACACCCCGAAGGCCGCGCCCTGCTGCTGCGCATGGCGCAGGAAGCCGATGTGGTGGTTGAGAACTTCAAGACCGGCGGCCTTAAGCAATACGGGCTGGACTATGCCAGCCTGAAGGCGTTGAACCCGCGCTTGGTCTACTGCTCCATCACCGGCTTCGGCCAAGACGGCCCTTACGCCGAGCGCGCCGGTTACGACCTGATGGTGCAGGCCATGACCGGCTTGATGAGCATTACCGGCCATGCCGATGGCGAGCCCGGCGGCGGCCCGCTGAAGGTGGGCGTGGCCGTCATCGACGTGTTCACCGGCCTGTATGCCAGCAACGCAATTTTGGCGGCGCTCAATGCGCGCCATGCGACGGGCGAGGGCCAGTACATCGACATGGCGCTGCTGGATGTGGGCATGGCCGTGCTGGCCAATCAGGCCGCAGGCTTTCTGGCCACGGACAAGGTACCGGGCCGCGCCGGCAATATTCACCCCAGCCTTGCGCCCTATCAGGACTTTCCCACGCTGGACGGCAATGTGCTGCTGGCCATTGGCAACGACGGACAGTTCGCCCGCTTCTGTGCCGCCATCGACCACGCCAGCTGGGCACAGGACGAGCGCTTTGCTACCAACACCGCCCGCGTGCAAAACCGCAGCGCTCTGCTGACGCTGATGAAGCCCGTCATGCTGACGCGCAGCACCACAGACTGGATTGCGCTGCTGGAAGACAAGGCCGTGCCCTGCGGTCCGATCAACACCATTGCCCAAGCGTTTGAAGACCCACAGGTCAAAGCGCGAGGCATTCAGCAAAGCTTGCCGCGCAATGCCGGCGACGGCATTGACCACATTGCCACTGTTGCCAGCCCCATGCGTCTTTCGGCCACCCCAGTGACTTACCGCCGCGCCCCCCCGGCACTGGGCCAGCACACCGATGAGGTGCTGCATGAGCTCGGACTGGATGAGCAAACCATCGCGAATCTGCATGCGCAGAACGTGGTTTAAGACATGGTTTGAAAGCCTGCCGGCCTGAACGATCAACCCAACCAAAATCAGAGGGCAAAAGCCCCAAAAAACTGCAGCCAGCTTTCAAGAGAAGCGCACTGCACATCACACTTCCAAGGAGACTAATATGTTCAAAATCACTGCCACCGTTCTGGCAACACTCGCGCTCTGCGGCGCAGCACAGGCTCAAGGCGCCTACCCTAACAAGCCCATCCGCCTGCTAGTGCCTTTTGCGGCTGGCGGCACGACGGACCTGATTGCCCGCGTTATCGCTGAACCCCTGAGCCGTGAGCTGGGTCAGTCCGTTGTGGTGGAAAACAAGGGCGGCGGCGGCGGCACCATTGGCGCCGCTGAAACGGCACGCGCCAAGCCCGATGGCTACAACCTGGGCATTGCCACTGTGTCCACCACGGCCACCAACCCGGCCATCAACCCCAAGATCACCTACAACGTCGCCACCGATTTCACGCCCATCGTGAACATCGCCGCCACGCCCAACATCATTGCCGCCAACCCCAAGTTTGCAGGCAAGGATTACAAGAGCTTCCTGGCTGAGGTCAAGAGCAACCCCGGCAAATACTCTTACGCATCGCCCGGTCAAGGTTCCATCACCCATCTGATGATGGAAATGTTCAAGCTGGAAACCAAGACCGACATGACCCACGTGCCTTACCGCGGATCGGGCCCTGCGCTGAACGACGCAGTTGCCGGCCAGGTGCCTCTGATTTTTGACAACCTGCCCTCCACCCTGCCCTTCGTCAAGGAAAAGCGCCTGACGGCCCTCGTCGTCGCAGCACCCCAGCGTCTGGCTGCGCTGCCTGATGTGCCCACCTTCAAGGAAATGGGTCTGCCCCAGGTCAACCGCATGGCTTACTACGGCATCGTCGGCCCCAAGAACCTGCCCAAGGAAGTGGTGGACAAGATCAACGCCGCCGTGCGCAAGGCCGTGCAAGATCCTGCGGTGAAAAAGCGCATTGAAGAAAGCGGCTCCATCATCATGGCCGACACACCTGACGCCTTTGCCAAGCAAATGGCCGAAGAGCTGGTCGTCTACAAGAACGTGGTGCAAAAGCAGAATCTGAAGATGGAAGACTAAGCGTCTTCCCCCCAAAAAAGTCCTCACCGGTGTGAATGCCGGCGAGGACTTTTTACGTGGTGCTGCTCATGCACAAGCAAGGTGCTGGTGCATGAAACTGGTGCAGCTTAGAAACGATGACGGATACCCACCATTGCGCTGGTGCCGGATTTGTTGGGAATGTCCATGCTCACGCGGTCATACATGGCCACGGCATAGACATCGGTGCGCTTGGACAGGAAATGGTCATAGCCCAGGCTGACGGTGGTTCTTGTGCCGCTGACGCTGCCCACTTCAGACTTGGTGCGTGCTGCCGCAGCCTTGATGGTTCCCGCCGTGCCGCTGACGGGGACATCCAGACCCAGCGAGTACGTGGTGTTTTCACGGTTCTGCGCATTGATCTTGGCCTGACCGTAGGTGGCATAGAGCTTGGCCACGCTGAAGTCATAGCTGCCGCCGACCATCCAGTTGCTCTTGGTCGGCATCACGGCCAGAGAAACCGGATTGTTGATTTGCGCGCGCTCGTAGAAAGCGGTCAGACTCAGCGGGCCACCGAAGTACATCAGGTTCAGGCCCACATTCTTCTTGCCCTTGTTGCCGCTGCTCGTCTGTTCACCGAACTGGTAGTGCACATTGGCCTTGAGACCGCCAAAGCTGGGCGTGGTGTACAAGACCTGATTGCTCCAACCCGTGTTGGATGCCGTGGTCAGGCTGTCATTGCCCCAGGCCGCTGTCGTCATATTGGCATGCAGCACCAGAGGGGAGAGCGTGAAGGAGTCGCCAAACGGGTTGGTCAGCACGGTGGGCAGAAAGTTCGGCGCCAGCCCACGGCCTAGACTCACACGACCAAAGCTGCCAGCCAGGCCCACATTGGCATCACGCGAGAAAAAGGGGTCTGCATCAAAACGGCCGGGAGTGCCCGTATCGGCGCGGAAAAAGCTGGTGATATTGAAGTCGGCCTTGAGCCCGCCGCCCAGATCTTCCACTCCTTTCACGCCCCACCACGAGGTGGTCAGGCCGCCGGAGCCGACCGAGGCCACGCGCTCCTGCCCAGCCATCTTCATGGAGCCCACATAGGTATCGACGGTACCGGTGAGCTGCACCGAGCTTTGGGCCTGGGCCGACAGACTGGCTACGGCCAGGGCAATAGTGGTAAGGGTTGCGGCAAACGCTTTCATGGATGATTTCCTCTCTTAAAAATTTGAGACAAACCATCCATGCAAAAGTCAGGCCAGTTTTGTATACAAAGCTAAGGCTTGCGTCGAAAGCTGTCGGCCAGCTTCAGCATCATGAACAGCCACAGCGCACCGCCCACGGCAATCAGCAGACCGCCCGCCAGCCCGATATATCTCATGCCCCATTGCTGACTGACAATGCTGCCCAGCAGCGCGCCGCCGCCAATGCCGATGTTGAAAATACCCGAGAACATGGACATGGCCACATCCGTCGCATCAGGGGCCAGGTTCAACACCTTGGACTGCATGGTCAGCGCAAAGCTGATCATGGCAATGCCCCAGATAGAGCTTTGCAGATACAGGCTCCACTCATGCACGCTGCTCGTTGCCAGCAGCAGCAGGCTCAGCGCCAGCACGGCAATGGCCGCCAGCAAAAAGCCGCGTGGAAAGCGCAGGCCCAGCCAGCTAAACAGCACACTGCCCACAATGCCCATGCCGCCGTACAGCAACAACACGGCCGTGGTCACACCAGCGGCGTGACCGGCAATGTTCTGCACAAAGGGCTCGATATAGCTGTAAGCCGTGAACTGGCCGGTAATCACCAGCACCAGCAGCACATAAATGCCCACCAGCGCCGGGCGCTTGAACAGCATGGGCACGCTTTGGAGCGAACCGGCGTTCTCGCTCGGCAGCAACGGCAGCAACTTGCCCAGCGTCACCATCACCACGGCAGCCACACCGCCAATCGCAAGAAACGTCATGCGCCAGCCCAGCCATTCACCCACGATGCGTCCCAGGGGAATGCCCAGCACCATGGCCATCGAAGTGCCCGTGGCCAGCAGGCTCAGCGCCATGGCCTTTCGCCCCGGTGGAGCCACGCGCACGGCCAGTGAGGCAGTGATGGCCCAGAATATGGCATGTGACAGCGCAATACCGATGCGGCTAATGACCAGCGAGGCGTAGCTCCACGCCACGCCCGACAGCAGATGGCTGACCACAAACACCGCAAACACGCCCATGAGCAGCTTGCGCCGCTCCACCTTGCGCGTGAGCAGCATGAAGGGCAGCGACGCCAGCGCCACCACCCACGCGTAGATGGTGAGCATCAGCCCCACTTGCTCGACACGCAGGTCAAAGCTGGCACCAATGCTGCTGAGCAGGCCCACAGGCACAAACTCGCTGGTGTTGAAAACAAAAGCGCCCAGCGCCAGCGCAATCACGCTGAGCCAGGCCTGGGTCGGGGTTCGGGTTGAGGTGGATGCCAAAGCAATGGGGTCTGTAGAAGGTTCTGTCATGCAAAAAAAGCGTGCCGGCGCCCTGCGCCGCAAAACCCAGAATTGTGCGCGTGCACCAAGACAGTACGCAGACAGCACCGCCTTTCCCCGGCAAACGCCGGGGTTGGATCCGCTAGTCAGCCACTCAATACGCCACGGTAAAGCGGGCCCGGATATGCTCGTTCTTGTCCAGGGCATCCACCAACGCCACGGCCAGATCCTGCACCGAGATATCGCCAGGCTGGCCATCGGCCTGCATCAGGGGCTCATCCTTGCCGGTGCGGTACTGGCCGGTGCGGCCCTTGGGCTGCGCAGCCGAGCCACCATGAAATCCCACAGCAGGGCTCAGCAGCGTCCAGTCCAGATCCGTTTCTTTCTCCAACTCCTTCAACATGTCGCGCGCTGCCGATGCACCTGGCTTGATGAAGGCCGGGAAGTCGGGCGAATCCACCAGTTGCTGGCCATTCACATACAGGCTGCCCGCGCCGCCCACCACCAGATAGCGTTTGATGCCCGCGGCCTTCACCCCCTGAACAATGGCACGCGAGCCTTTCATGAAGTCGTCGTAGATATGGGGGTTGGTCCAGCCCGCGTTGTAGGCACTGAGCACGGCGCCGCAGCCCGCCACAGCGCGCTGAACCTCGTCGGCATTCATTACATCGGCCTGAACGACCTGTACATGTTCACGAACGGCAAACGCCTCGGGCTTGCGCACCAGCACCACCACCTCGTGACCACGGTGCAGCAGCTCTTCCAGCACGCCTGCACCCACAAATCCCGTAGCGCCAATCAATGCAACTTTCATTTTCCAACTCCTTGTGTGTTCAACAGGACTGAAGATTAATCGGCATTAATCCGCAGAAAAACCCCCTTTAGCCACCATGACCTTGAAGCACAGCTTCAAAATAGAGGCATGGAAGATTTCAAACGCATGGCCATTTTTGCGACGGTGGTCGAGCGCAGCAGCATGAGCGCGGCTGCGCGCCAGCTGGATATGTCGCCCTCGGCCGTCAGCCAGCACATTCGCCAACTGGAGCAGGATGCGGGCGTGACGCTGCTGCATCGATCGACCCGGCAGCTGACGCTGACCGACGCTGGCCAGCGCTTTTATGCCCAGTGCGCCGCCATGTGTGAAGCCGCCAGCCGCGCGCGGGCCGAGCTGGCTGCCGAGTTGCAATTACCCAGTGGCGAGCTGCGCTTGGCCACCCCCGCAGGCTTTACCCAACATGCCGCGCCTGCGCTGGGCCAATGGCTGGCCGCACACCCTTCATTGCGGCTGCGCCTGCTGATGGATGACACGCCCATTGATCTGATTCAGGCCCGGGTGGACCTGGCACTACGCTTTGGCAATCTGCAGGACTCCAGCTGGGTCGCTCGCCACCTGGGTCGCAGTGCCACCGTGCTGTGCGCATCACCCCAGTGGCTGCAGGCGCACGGAAGCACGCCACAACACCCCGCAGAGCTGGCGCAGATACCCTGGCTGGAGCTAAGCCGCAATGAGGAGGTGCAGACCGACTTTCTGTGGCATCACCACAGCACTGGGCAAGAGTACCGACTGCAGTTGCTACCGCGAATGGTCAGCAATCACAGAAGCGCCGTTCAGCAGTTTTGCGAAGCGGGTCTGGGCATCGCCCTGCTCTCTGCCCATGACGTGGCTGCCAGCCTGAAAAGCGGCATGCTGGTGCGCCTGCTACCCGAGTGGGACATGGGCATGCTGGACATTTGGGCCGTCACCGCCAGCCGCGACACGCTGCCCGCCAAGGTCCGCGAAGCCATCAACGTGCTGCGCCAGTACTTTGCCCAGCTTGATGGGGTGCAGAGCACGGTAGCCCTGACATAAAACTATCAATTCCATAGCTGCCTGCGTAATGCAGACAAGCGCAAGAAGCTGTTTTTACTCAAACAAAAAAGCCTGCCAATGCAGTCGCATCAGCAGGCTTTGAAATTCCGGACTACCCAATCAGGCAACCAGTCCGGACGCACTCAAACATTCAGATCACTTCAGATCGATAGGCGTCTTGTTGCCACCGATGTATCGACTCAGTGTGTAGCTGGGGTTCTTCATTTCGCCGTTCTTCTCGAAAGCGATCTTGGAGGTCACACCCGAGAAATCCGACTTCTGCAGGAAGGGGATATAGACCTTGGGGTCCCAGGAGTTGGCGCGCTTCATGGCGTCGGCCAACAGCATGGTGCCGTCATAGAAGTACGGGCTGTAGACCTGGAACTGACCGGGATACTTGGCGTCGTAGCGCTTCTTCCACTCGACTCCGCCAGGCATCTTGGCCAGCGATGCACCACCGTCGGCGCAGACCACATTGTCCAGCGGCTTCGCACCTGCGGCCACCTTGGCCAGTTCGGTCACGCAGATGCCGTCGCCGCCAAACATCTTGACGTCATTCATGCCCAACTGAGCCATCTGACGCAGCATGGGACCAGCCTGACCGTACATGCCGCCGTAGAAGATGGCATCCGGCTTCTTGGCCTTGATGGAGGTCAGAATGGCCATGAAGTCCGTGGCCTTGTCGTTGGTGAACTCGTTGGCAACGATCTTGATGCCCTGCTTCTCGGCATCCTTTTTGAACACGTTGGCCAAACCCTGACCATAGGCCGTGCGGTCGTCGATGACGGCAATGTTCTTGAGCTTCAGCGTCTTGGCCGCATAGGTGGCCAGCGCCGCACCCAGGGCGTTGTCGTTGGCGATGACGCGGTAGGTGGTGTTCCAGCCGGGCTTGGTCAGATCAGGGTTGGTCGCGGCGCCGGTAATCATGGGAATACCGCAGTCATTGAACACCTTGGACGAGGGAATCGCCACGCCGGAGTTCACAAACGCCACAGCGCCAGCCACTTTGTCATCGCACAGTTTCTGCGAAGCAGCCGTGCCCTGCTTGGGGTCCGCCACATCGTCTTCTGCCACCAGTACGAACTTGACCTTCTTGCCGGCAATTTCCATGCCCTTGGCATTCAGGTCTTCAATGGCCATGCGCACGCCATTTTCATCATCCTTGCCGAAGTGCGCCTGAGGTCCAGAGGTCGGGCCAATGTGGCCGATCTTGATGACCTGCTCCTGGGCCATGGCGCCCCCCGCCATGGCTGTTACTGCTGCCGCGATACACAACTTGCCAAAATTCTTCATTGCGCACTCCACTCGGTTGAGACAAGGCGCTACCTTATGCCTCGCCACAGGCAGTTGGCAATGAGGCAATCACATAGGTGCAAGGAGTGCTACACCGGTACAACAATCAGTGTTTTCAGGGATCGGCAAGACCGCCCAGCTGTGCTGTAAAAACTGCAAGAAAACAGATGCAGGAAGTGGGGATACTTTCTGCCAACGCCATGCCCGAAGCTGGGCATGGCGTGCACTATCTCAGTGCAGTTCAGGCGGCCTTGGCCTGCAGCAAGGCGTCCAGCTTGGCGTGCTGATCCAGCGTGTTCAGACAGGCGTGGGCCACTTCTGCGCCCTTTTTCACAAAGTGCTGACGGAAGAATTCCACATGGTCGCCATGCTCGTGGAAGTCACGCGGTGTCAGCACGGCAGAGAACACGGGGACCTCAGAATCCATCTGCACACGCATCAGGCCGTCGATCACGGCCGTCGTCACAAACTCGTGGCGGTAGATGCCACCGTTGACGATGAGCGCGCAGGCAATCACCGCATCAAAGCGGCCGCTTTGCACCAGCTTCTTGGCCATAAGAGGGATTTCAAAAGCACCGGGGACGCTAAAGTGCTGGATGTTGCCGGCCTGCACACCTTGCGCCTGCAGTTCAGCCTGCGCTGCATCACGGGCCTGGTACACCACTTCGGTGTGCCAGCTGGCGCTGATGATGGCAATGCGGCTACGACCCGCCGTAGCCTTCCAGGGCGTACCTGCGGAAGTGGCATGGGTTTCAAAGTTCATGGTGCTGGGGGTCTGATTCATGGTGGTATTTCCAAAATCTCCAATGAATCAGGGCGTGCGCAAAGACACCCACCCATGCCGCAGCGATGGCTGCAACAAAGGCAAATGCTGCGCGATCTCTTTCATCCGGACTATGACCGTCGGCTCTGGCATCTCACCAGATCTGCTGACCCTGAAATCTCTGACGAGACCACAGGCGCTCGCGGGCTGCTGCAGTCCGGACCCTGTGGTCTGGCTGCAAATACCGCCGGTGGGGAATTACACCCCGCCCTGAGAACGCTGCTTTGCGGCGAATGGTTTCACCACAAGACAAAGCCATTCTAGCGACGCTTTGGTGCTGCTTTTGCCAAAAGGGTCACTCTTGCGTCACTTCTAAAACTCAAGGAAAAATGGCTTGTACCCCATATAAATAAATCGCCAGCGGCTATCAAATTGAAGTGAATGGCGCGTAAGTCAACCTCGACTGGCAGCCACACGTTAAACATCACAAGATCAGTCAGTGCCCTTTGCGTTGACGGTCACCTCACAAGGCGAGTCATGAAACAGTCCCTGCAGGCATTGCTGTCAACCTCCACACGCTGGGCCACCATCGGTGCGCTGGCGGCGCTGAGTACGGCCTGCGTCGCGATTCCTGGTGAATATGACTCTGGCTACAGCGGCAGTTACGGCGGCGGCTATGGCGGTGGTGGCAGTTACGGCTCGACCACCATTTACAGCAGCCAGCCCGTCTACCCGGCTTATCCCGTTTATCAAGGTCAAGACCGCAACGAATGGGCGATTCGAGAGCGCGAGCGTCGCCAGTGGGAGCGCCAGCGTGAGCAGGAACGCGACCGTGCCCAACACATGCGTGAACATCAGCAGCAAGACCGTGAACGCCAGCAATGGCAACGCGATCAGCAGCGCCAGCAAGAGCAGCAGCGCCGCGACTGGGAGCGCCAGCAGTCTCAAAACCGCCGAGACCAAGACCAGAATCGCCGCCAGCAGGAGCGCGATCAACAACAGCAAATGCAGCAGCAGGCACAGCAACGCGACCGTGACCGCATGCAGGCCGAGCGTGACCGCCAGCAACAAGCCCGAGACAGGCAGCAGCAAGAACGTGATCGAGACCGTGATCAGCGCCAGCAACAACGCCAGCGTGAAGGTCAGCAGCAGGGCTTTCCTCCACGCGGCGACTGGCGCTAATCTTCTGTTGTCGCAGCAGAGCTGCGCTTCAATTTTTTCTTGCCGCCCCTCATAATTTGCAGGCGTTCACAGCCATCAAAGGATTGGTCATGCCGAAGCTCAACTCCCTGCAACCGGTCATGCGCACGCTTTCGCTAGCCTTGCTGCTGGGTTGGGCGGCACTGGCCAGCACGGCCCAAGCCCAGGTTCTGCGCTGCATAGACGCCAAGACCGGCGAGGTGACCTATACCAACGGCCGCTGTGTTTCAGGCGAATCGACTACTCTGATTCAGCCGCCACAAAGCGCCGAAGAAATTGAGGCCGAACGCGCCCGCGCCAACAAGGCCCGAGAGCGCAGCAAAGCCGAGATAGCCCGTGATGAGGCACAGCGCCGCCAGCGTGAAGCGCAGGAGCGCAAGGAACGCGAAGCCGCCGAGAAAGCGCAGGCCCGTGCCGGTGGCAATCTGGAAAACTCCCCTGCCTGCCGCCAGGCCCGTGAACGCTACAACGCCATCCTGGCCGAACCCAATCCCGACCCCGCCACCTGGGGTGAGCGCAGCCAGGCCGCCCAAGCCCAGATGGAAATGAGCTGCCTGGGCGCTGCCGCCTATCAGCAGCTGCAGCAAAGCCGCGCGCTGCAGCCCAATGCCATCAACCGCCCACAGTGGGGCTATGGCCGCCCACCCCATGGATATCCGCCTGTACGCCCGACGCCATCGCAGCCACCGGCCAAGATCGTCAACTGCAATGTCTTTCGCTGCTACGACAACCGCGGCGGTGTTCATCCCATTCCTTGATTCCCCTGCGGCGCTTTGCGCCTTCCCCCAGGGGACGACAGCTTCGCTGCGATGCGGCGCTTGCTTGCTGCCCCTTGCCTGGGCCAAGCCAATTTTTAAGAATCGTGCTCTTTGCTGTGCCTAGCTTTGCAGGCCCTCGGTCACCGTGGGATAACGCAGCTTGAGCTTGAGCTCCTGCTTGAGTCGCTGATTCGACAACCGCCGTGACTCGCTCATGAAGCTGAGCAAGCTGGCTGGCAGCTCGGTCTTCGCCAGCTCACGCGAAATACGTGGTGGCCTGGCCATACCGTACAGGTCAGCCGCAAGATCAAAGTAATCACCCATCTTCAACTGCGTATCGTCACTGGCGTGATAGATGCGTTGCGGCTTGCCGCACCACAGTGCCCGCAGGCAGGCGCGGGCCAGATCATCGGCATGAATGTGGTTGGTGTAGACATCATCGGCCGCCAACAACACCGGCGTGCCACGCAGCAGGCGCGGGCGTGGCGTACCGCCCTCGCGATTGGGCGCATAGATGCCGGGAATGCGCAAGATGCTGGCCCGCAGGCCTGAGCGCCCGGCAAAGCGCACAGCCCGCTCAGCGTTCACGCGTCGTTGCGCCCGGCCTGTAGTCGGTGCGACGGCCCGGGTCTCAGTCACCCATTGCCCCTGACAGTCCCCATACACACCGGAAGTCGATGCATAGACCAAACTGTGCGGCAGGCTGCGCAAGCGCAGGGCCTGCATCAGCGCCGTGGTACGCCCATCCAGCCACCACCCCTCCTCAGCCTCCGACAGCGCAGGCGGAGGAGCCAGATGCAGCACCCGCGTAGAGATACCCGCCAGCCGACGCAAGCTACTCATGTCATCCAGATCACCCCACAGAGGCAACACACACTGCGCCCGCAACTGAACTGCACGTTCTGGATTGCGGCTCAACACCAACGCCTTGACTCTGCTGCCAAGCAGCCGGGCCGCCCGCTGGCCGACATCGCCATAGCCAACGATCAATACACGTTCACGACGAAAGCGCGCTGGTAGCGCACCCAATGGGCTTTGGTTTGAGGGCAAAATCGGGGCCTGCTGCGTACACGAATAGAGGGTCATCCACGCTGCTGCGACTGCAGCAACGCGGGGCAATGACTGCCAGTTACGCCTTCAAGGATACCTAGAAAAAGCCATGACCGAGATTGCCAACGCTTCGTTTGAAATTACCGTCCAGCCCAGCGGACGTTCTTTTGCCACTCAAGGCGCTGAAACCATTCTGGCCGCAGCGATCCGCACCGGCGTCGGCCTGCCTTACGGCTGCAAAGACGGTGCCTGCGGCTCCTGCAAATGCAAGAAGATCAGTGGCGATGTGAGCCACGGCACGCATTCGGACAAGGCTCTGAGCGCCGATGAAGAAGCCAGCGGCTATGTGCTGACCTGTTGCGCCACGCCCCACAGCGATGTGGTGCTGGAGTCGCGCCAGGTGACCGATGCCAGCTCATTCCCCATCAAGAAAATGCCCGTGCGCGTGGCCGCGCTGGAGAAAAAATCGCACGACGTGATGCAGGTTCGCCTGCAACTGCCCGCCAGCGAAAAGTTCCAGTACCACGCCGGTCAATATGTGGAATTCATTCTGCGCGACGGCGCCCGCCGCGCCTACTCGATGGCCACCGCCCCTCATGTGCAGGAAACCACACCCGGCCTTGAGCTGCACATTCGTCACATGGAAGGCGGCAAGTTCACCGACCACGTCTTCGGCGGCATGAAGGAAAAAGAAATTCTGCGCGTGGAAGGCCCGTTCGGCAGCTTCTTCCTGCGTGAAGATTCGGACAAGCCCATCATCTTGCTTGTCTCTGGCACCGGCTTTGCCCCCATCAAGGCTCTGATCGAGCACATGCGCCACAAGGGCATCAACCGTCCCACCACGCTGTACTGGGGTGGTCGCCGCCCTGCAGACCTGTATGACGCGGCATGGATTGCCGAGCACACTGCCTCCATGCCGCAGTTCAAGTACATACCCGTCATCTCGGACGCTCTGCCTGAAGACGCCTGGACGGGCCGCACCGGCTTTGTGCATCAGGCCGTGATGGCCGACTTTGCCGATCTGTCCGGCTATCAAGTCTACGCCTGTGGTGCCCCCATCGTGGTGGATTCGGCCCGTGCCGCTTATACCAGCGAACGCGCCCTGCCTGCCGAAGAGTTCTACGCGGACGCATTCACCTCCGAAGCCGACAAGTAAATACCTTTATTAGTGCGAACCCCGATGCTTTCCATCAATCATCGGGGTTTACGCGCAAAATTCCTGTTTGAATAACTACCTTGTCTGACAGGGTTGCAATTTTTTGCACAATAGTGAGCTATGAACCGTAGAAACAGCCTTCTCTCGGTCATGGCGGCTGTTGCTGCCCTGGCCTCCCCCCTCTCTCAGGCCCAAGAAACCATTCGTCTGATCGTGCCCTATGCGCCCGGTGGTCCGCTGGACATCACCTCTCGCGCTCTGGCGGAGCGCGTGCGTGATTCACTGGGCGTTGTCGTCATCGACAACAAGGCTGGCGCGGGCGGCAACATCGGTGCCGACGCGATTGCCAAGGCCCTGCCTGATGGTCTGACCATCGGTCTGGCAGCAACCGCCACCCATGCCGTCAACCCCTGGCTCTATGCCAAGATGCCCTACGATGCAGGCAAGGACTTTGCCGGCATCACCCAGATGGTGCGTGTTCCCAATGTGCTGGTGATGAATGCCGCCAAGGCCACCCAGCTCAACATTCACAACATGGCTGACCTCATCAGCTACGCCAAGAGCAACCCTGGCAAACTGAATTACGGCAGCGGCGGCAATGGCTCTGCAGGCCACCTGGCTGGTGAAATGCTCAAGCAAAAGGCCGGCATTTTCGCCCTGCACGTGCCTTATCGCGGTGCCAACCCTGCCCAGCTGGCCTTGCTGTCAGGCGAGGTGGACTTCAATATCGACAACCTGGCTGCCGCCGCCCCCAATATCAAGAGCGGCAAGCTGGTGGCGCTGGCTGTGACATCGCTCAACGCCTCGCCCCTGCTGCCCGGCGTACCCGCTCTGTCCAAGACCTATCCCGGTTTTGCGATTGATACCTGGTGGGGTCTGGTCGCCCCCGCAGGCACACCCAAGCCCGTGCTGGACAAGCTGAGCAAGGCCTTCAACGACGCCCTGCAGGCACCAGAGACCAAGACGCGCTTCAGCACACTCATGGCTGAACCCGTGGGCTCGACGCCTGCCGAATTCGACAAATTCATGGCTGCAGAGCGCGCCAAGTACCAGCCCATCGTCAAGGCCTCTGGTGCCAAGGTGGACTGAGCCAATCTAGCGATACGCTGATACCCATAGCCCCGGCAGCAGCGATGCTCCGGGGCTTTGATGTTTAAGGCCTCTAGCGCTTTATAAATAAGCGCGAGCAGCTATCAAAATAGTAGTTTATTGTTGCCACCAGCCTTGCGACTGACTGCGTTCAATACTCTGATCGACCACGGCCTGCAGCAGCTTGGCACTCACACATTGGGGCGCAATTTCGGCCAGCGGCACGAGTACAAAAGCGCGCTCCCACATGCGAGGGTGGGGCACGATCAGCACCGGATCCTCCGAGCGCCATTCACCCCAAAGCTCGATATCCAGATCCAGCGTGCGTGGTGCATTACGGTAAGGGCGCTCGCGCCCGGCCTGCAACTCAAGTGCTTGCAGCGCCTGCAAAAACGCCAGTGGTGCCTGCTGGGTACGCACCAACGCCACAGCGTTCAGATAATCCGGCCCTGACGAATCAATAGGCTTGGTGCTGTAGAGCGAAGAAACGGACAGCAACTGCGTCTGCGCCAGCTGGGCAAGGGCTTGCACGGCCCAGCGCAGCGTTTGCTGCGCATCCCCCAGATTGGCTCCCAGGCCAATGGCCACCGTATCCGCAGCCAAGGTCGCCAAAGCAGTGTCAGGCTTATTCATCACCACCGGTGGTCGCGCTGCCTGCTGCGGGCTTGCGGCGGCGACGGCGGCGCTTTTTAGGCGCATCGCCCTCATTGACTTCATTAGCGACTTCCTCCAGCGGGCTGCTCGCGGCCTCGCCTTCGGCTTTTTTCTTGGCCACGCGGTGCACCTTGGGCGCTGCCTGCTGCTGGGTACGCTGACGGGCACGCTGCTCATCGCGCGCCTGAGCGATCAGGTCCGCACGGCGGGTATCGTCCGCATGCTGGAATTCCTGCCACCAGCTGGCCAGGCTCTCTTCCACCTCGCCAATGTCAGCACGCAGACGCATAAAGTCAAAACCGGCGCGAAAGCGCGGCTGTGCCACCATGGAGTTAGGCGTTGCACCCGTGCGCTTGTCAAAGCGGGGCTGCATGACCCAGATTTCACGCATGTCCGCAGCCAGCTTGCCACGGCCCGACACGTCGCCAATGCGCTGGTCAAAGACTTCGTCAATCGACTCCTGCAGCGCGGGGAAGGGGTGATAGCCCTTGCCCAATCGCTTTTCCCAGCCTTGCTTGACGTCTTGCCAAAGCACGCAGGCCAGCAAGAAGCTGGGGGCCACGGGCTTGCCTTCGGCGACACGGCGATCGGTATCCATCAACGCGGCTTGCACAAACGGGTGGTCAGCACGCTCCATCACCACATCCAGCAGCGGGTAAATGCCGCGCGACAGGCCCAGCGCCTTGAGCTGCTCCACCGATGCAATGGCGTGGCCGGTCTGCAGCAGCTTGAGCATTTCGTCGAACAAGCGGCTTTGCGGCACTTCCTGCAGCAGCGGCTCGCATTCAACCAGCGGCTTGGCCGTCTTGGCTTCGAGCTTGAAGTCCTTGCTGCTCAGCTTGGCGGCAAAACGCACGGCGCGGATGATGCGCACCGGGTCTTCGCGGTAACGCGTCGCCGGGTCGCCAATCATGCGCAGCACCTTCTTCTTGGCGTCTGCAATACCGCCGTGATAGTCGACCACGATTTGTGTCTCGGGGTCGTAATACATGGCGTTAATAGTGAAGTCGCGGCGCGTAGCATCTTGGTCCTGCGGGCCCCAGACGTTGTCGCGCAGTACGCGGCCGCTGGCGTCCACGGCATGCTTCATGCCGGCCAGCTCGTTTTTGCTGGTACGTTCATTGCCGCTGACTTGCTCAGCCGCGCTGTTATCCAGAAAGGCGCGGAAGGTCGAGACTTCGATGACCTCGTTTTCGCGGCCACGGCCATAGACCACGTGCACGATGCGAAAACGCTTGCCGATGATGAAAGCACGGCGAAACAGGTTTTTGACCTGCTCGGGCGTGGCGTTGGTCGCCACATCAAAGTCCTTGGGACGCAGACCCAGCAGCAAGTCACGCACGGCGCCGCCGACGATATAGGCCTCAAAACCCGCGCTCTTGAGGGTCTGCACCACATCAATGGCGCGGCGATCCACCAGGTTCGGGTCAATGCCGTGCACTTGCACCGGCACTTCATCACGTTTGCCGAACTTGGGCTTGCGCGCGCGGGGGGCCGCTGGGGCTTTACCCAGGAGCTTGTCAATAATGGTCTTGATCATGGTGCTTCGCTAAATAGGTCCACGATGCGCCAGCCGCGTTCCTCGGCCAGGGAACGCAAGCGCGCATCGGGGTTGGTGGCCACAGGGTGATCCACTTTTTCAAGCAGGGGCACATCGTTCATGGAGTCGCTGTAGAAGGTCGCTTCCACGTCTTCCCAGCGCAGGTTTCTCTCTGCCAGCCATTCGGTCATGCGCACGACCTTACCTTCGCGCATATTTGGAATGCCCGCAATTTCGCCCGTAAACCAGCCCTTGGCATCCCGCACCAGCTCGGTGGCAAGCAGATGCTGGACGCCAAAAGCCCTGGCAATCGGGCCCGTCACAAATTCATTGGTGGCCGAGGTAATGACCACGGTATCACCCGCATTCAGGTGTTGTTGCACCAATTCAATGGCCGCAGGCTTCATGGCTGGACGGATCACTTCGTCCATAAAGCGCTGATGAGCCGCAGTCGACTCCGCCTCGCCACGCTCGACCACGGCTGCCGTGGCAAAGCGCACATAGTCGGGAATATTGAGCTGCCCGGCCTGATAGTCTTCAAAGAAAGCGTCGTTCTGGCGGCCAAAGGCCTCCTGATCGCACCAGCCAATGGCGATGGAGAACTCGCCCCAGCCGTGGTCAGAATCCAGCGGCAGCAGGGTGTGGTCCAGATCAAAAAGGGCCAGCTTTGGCTTGTTCGGCAATTCAGAAGCAGTCGACATGCAAATCCAACAAAAAGTGCCGTGGCAGGGCCAAAGCGGGGAGTAAGGCAAGCAACAGGGTGCGTGACTTCACTCAGTTTCCAGCATGGTTTTGAGCAGCGGGATGGTGATGGCGCGCTTGCTGCGCAATGCAAAGCCGTCCAGCATGTCCAGCAGTTGCATCAAAGAACCCAGATCGCGTGAGAAGCGCCTGAGCATGTAATCCATCACTTCGTCACTCAGAAACACACCGCGGGCATCAGCCTCCTGTCGCAGCACGGCGCGGCGTGCAGGTTCATCGAGCAAATGCAGCTGATAGACATGGCCCCAGCCAAGGCGGGTGCGCAGGTCTTCGCGCAGTTTGAGGTCAGCAACAGGCAACTGTCCGGCACCCAGCACCCAGCGCGGCAAGCCGGTCGCAGGGCTTGTGGCATTCACAAACCAGTTGAAGGCCCGCGCCTGCTGAAAAGGGGTGTAAATGTCCACATCGTCCATGAGGACGGCGACCCAGCGCTCATCAAACGCAGGAGGAAATGGAGTGGAGGCATCCATCCAGCCCACCATGGCGCCCTGCTCGCGCAGCGCTTCACGCACGGCCTTGAGCAAATGACTCTTGCCTGACCCCGCCTCGCCCCAAAGGTAAGTAGGCACTGGCGTTCTTGCTTTTTGAAGCTGTCCATCGCCCACCCAATGACGCAGATGGTCAATCAGGGCAGCGTTGGGACCCACAAAAAAGCGCGACAAGGTCGGGCCGGGTGCCGTGCTGATATCCAGAGCCAGTTGCTTCATCTGCGACATACGCGCAGCGCCCCCTTTCCTGGGCATTCAACAGCCCATGCGGCGAAATCTGACAGGAGATTTATCAGCATCAATGTGAAGGAGACGGTGACCTGGGATATGCACTCCGATCAAGCCCTGCAAAAATGCATTGACTCGATCGCGCGGTAACAAAAGCACTAATTTTAGTCTGCACTGACAGGCCCTGAGCCGGTTCAGGCTGATTTTGCCTACTGCCGATGTTGTAGTCAGGCCATGAATGCTCCAGCAAAACCCTTTGGCGCATGTCGGCCCGCACCCGAGAACAAGGTAAGCGCCGTAGAATCCCGGGGTTTCCCGCCCATGCAGGGCGCTCCCCGCACCGGACCCATCGATGAGCTCTTCCGCATCCTCCTCTACCCCCATTTCCTACAAAGACGCAGGCGTTGATATCGACGCTGGCGACGCACTGATTGAGCGCATCAAGCCTCTGGCCAAGAAAACCATGCGCGAAGGCGTGATGGCTGGCATCGGCGGCTTCGGCGCGCTGTTTGAAGTGCCCAAGCGCTACAAGGAGCCCGTGCTGGTCTCCGGCACCGACGGCGTGGGCACCAAGCTCAAGCTGGCCTTCGAGTGGAATATGCACGACACCGTGGGCATCGATCTGGTGGCCATGAGTGTGAACGACGTGCTGGTGCAAGGCGCGGAGCCCTTGTTCTTCCTCGACTACTTTGCCTGCGGCAAGCTGAATGTGGATACGGCTGCGGCCGTGGTCGGCGGTATCGCCAAGGGCTGCGAGCTGTCTGGCTGCGCACTGATCGGCGGCGAAACCGCTGAAATGCCCGGCATGTACCCCGATGGCGAATACGACCTGGCAGGCTTTGCCGTCGGCGCTGTCGAGAAATCCAAAATTCTGACCGGCCAGAGCGTCAAGCCCGGCGACGTGGTCCTGGGCTTGGCTTCGCACGGCGTGCATTCCAACGGTTTCTCGCTGGTGCGCAAGTGCATTGAGCGCGCTGAAACGCAAGGCTCCGTGCCCGAGACGCTGGACGGCAAGCCCTTCAAGGCCGCCATCATGGAGCCTACCCGCCTGTACGTAAAGAACGTGCTGGCTGCGCTGGACAAGCACCCCATCAAGGCGCTGGCCCACATTACCGGCGGCGGTCTGCTGGAAAACATTCCCCGCGTGTTGCCCGAAGGCACTGCTGCCCACCTGACCGCCGGTAGCTGGCCCCAGACTGAGCTGTTTGCCTGGCTACAAAAGACAGCGGGCATTGACGATATCGAAATGAACCGCACGTTCAACAACGGTATCGGCATGGTGGTTGTGGTGGCCGCAGAAGATGCAACCGCTACCGAAGCCACTCTGGCAGAGCTGGGCGAGAAGGTCTACACCATCGGAGCCATCACAGAAATTGGCGCTGGCAAACCGGTTGAAGTACGCTAAGCACATCTTCAATACAGCCCTCTATCCCGAGCTTGAATGACGCAGCATTTGCCAGCCCCCATCGCGACGCAACCGGGTCCTTCGCCCAAGGTCATATTGGCCAGTTACTTGTTGATGGGAGCGGCACTGCTGCTCGTCATGCATCAGGGGATACTCCCCGGCCTGCTGTGCGTGTGCGTGGGCTTCATGCTCACCCGCGCACTGTCTCGCCTGCTGTCACGGGCAAATCATCGCGCCTTTCACAGCAACCAGCTGCCTCGCTGGACCCAGGTGGTCGCAACCACCATCGTGATTCTGGCGCCACTAGCCTTGCTTAGTGGCGCCCTGTCACACACCCGCACCTACATCACCGAAGCCCCGGCCCAGTACAAAGAACTACTGGACTACCTGGCAACCACGGTGCTGGAGCTGCGCGAAAAGCTGCCTTCAGACATTGCCGATCAACTGCCTGACGGCGCCCAGGACATTCAGCGCAAGCTGGCCACTTACCTCGCCGCCAAAGCCGGCGTACTGGCCAATGCAGGCCGCGCCTGGCTGACCGGCCTGCTCTACGCCTATGTGGGTCTAATCATTGGCGCGCTGGCCGCCGTGCGCCCCATTACCGCCCGTCGCCCCCCACTGGTCTGCGCCCTGCAACAGCGCATCAGCCACTTCGCGCTGGCCTTCAAGCAAATCGTGGCGGCCCAGTTCTGGATTGCGGCCTTCAACACCTTGCTGACCTCCGTCTTTCTGCTGGTCATTTTGCCGATCTGGGACCTGCAACTGCCCTACACCCCGGCCCTGATCACCCTGACGTTTGTGGCCGGACTCATTCCCATCGTCGGCAATCTGCTGTGCAACGCCGTGCTGACGCTGGTGGGTCTGTCGGTCTCGCCCGTGGCTGCAGCAGCATGCCTGGGCTTTCTGATTCTGATTCACAAGGCCGAATACGTCATCAACGCCAAAGTAGTAGGCACTCGCACCCACATGGGCGTGTGGGAACTGCTGGCCGTGATGTTTGTGGCTGAATCCGTTTTTGGCCCCGCAGGTCTGGTGGCTGCCCCGCTGTTTTACGCCTACCTCAAGAAAGAGCTGGAAGCCGCGCAGCTGGTCTAAGCTTCGAATTCAGCCCTCAATCGGCCTGACGTAGTCTGGCGATAGCCTTGGCTATCAAATCAGCCTCTAGCCCATGCGCAACATTGGAATAGCGCTCCAGATCTAATAGCGCTCTTGCAGGCACCCCCCACTGGGCGTAAGCCATACCGCGGTCTCGGTACAGCTCATCACGCTCAGGCTGCAGCAGAATCAGACGATTGAGCACGGCCACCAGCATGGCCCAGTTTTTTTGGGCATGGTGAATTTCCTGCAAATTGCGCAGCATGCGCCCCACCACATCGCGCGGATGGGCTGCCTGCAGGTACAGCCCCAGCGGCGGCGCATCTTCAGACGTAATGCCTGTTTGATCCAGAAAAGGCTGCAGCCGCTCTGCCAGCGCATTGGCTGAATAGGAGTCGCCTGTCAGCGGGTCTTGCACCACCTGCCCCTGGGGCAAGCGCACCTTGACCAGAAAGTGTCCGGGAAAGCTGATGCCTTCCACCGGCAAATCAATGCTGTTCGCCAGCTCCAGCCAGATCAGTGCCACGCTGATGGGAATGCCGCGCCGCGTTTGCAGCACATGGTGGATATAGCTGTTGGCGGGGTCGTAATAGTTGTTGAGGTTGCCCGCAAAGCCCAGATCGCCATAAAAGAATTTGTTGAGCGCACTGAGCTTGCGCAAGCCGTCATCCTCGCCCGCCAGGCGCTGCACCAGCCGCACCTGCAGGCGGTCCAGTTCTGCCTGCGCAGATTGCAAATCCAGATCAGGCTCGGCATCTTGCGCAATGCTGATGGCCGCCTCCATCAATGCAAAGTTCTCGTCGCTTTGCACCAGAGACGCAAAATAATTCAGGGCAGTGGGGTACTCGTCAATCGTCCAGCTCATAAGCGGCTTTGTAAGCCGCTTATGAGCGAGTTGCAAGCAAAATTCCCTTGATACGCAGATAAACCGCGCACAAGCCGCTCACATTTCCATGAGCAGCTAAGCCTTTACCGGCGCAGCAACTGACGCAGATTCAGCCCCGACAGCATCAGCACACCAAAGTACAGCACGGCAGCTCCAGCCATCATGGCGGCCAGCAGGCCAGCACGCAGCAAGCCATTGCTGCGCAGACCCACCCAGTCAAAATGCTGGCTGCCCCAGAGCAGCAGCACGGCCAGCAGCACACTGGCAGCGATCACCTGCGCAATAAACTTCAGCCAGCCGGGCTTGGGCCTGTAGGCGCCGCGGCGCAGCAGGCCGATCAGCAGCCAGGTGGCGTTGATCAACGCCGCAAGGCCAATGGACAGAGCCAACCCCGTGTGCTTGAGCCAGGGCACCAGCGCCAAATTCAGCAGCTGGGTGATGATCAGCACCACAACCGCAATTTTCACAGGAGTGCGAATGTCCTGACTGGCGTAATAACCAGGTGCCAGTACCTTGATGGCGACCAAACCCAGCAGGCCCGCGCCATAGCCCATCAAGGCCAGCGCAATCTGCCCCACATCGCTGTCATGCAGCGCTCCGCGATGGAACAACGTGGCCACTAGCGGTGTTGCAAACGTGAGCAAGCCCACGGCACAAGGCACAGCCAGCAGCACGACCAGACGCAGACCCCAGTCCAGCATATTGGAGTAACGCTCGTCATCGCCCGCAGCTTTGGCAGAGGCCAGCTGCGGCGTCAGCACCACCCCCAGCGCCACGCCCAGCAAGGCCGTGGGAAATTCCATCAAGCGGTCCGCGTAGAACAGCCAGGTCACGCTGCCCGGTGCCATATAAGAAGCAATCTGGGTGTTGATCATCAGCGAAATTTGCGCCACGCCCACCCCCAGCAAAGCCGGGCCCATCAGCGCCAGAATGCGGCGCACACCGGCCTCATCCCATGCAGCACGAATAGCAGCAGGCGAAAAACCAATGCGCGGCATGAGCGACATGGCGCGCAGCGCAGGAATTTGCACCGCTAGTTGCAGCACACCACCCAGCATCACACCGCCAGCCATCGCATAAATCGGCTCAATGCCTTGCTTTTGCAGCCAGGGTGCACCAATCAACGCTGCCACAATCATGCTCAGATTCAGCAACACAGGGGTAGCCGCAGGCACGGCAAATTTCTTCCAGGTATTAAGAATGCCCGCAGAAAGGGCCACCAGCGACATAAAGCCGATATAGGGGAACATCCAGCGCGTCATCACCACGGCAGCGTGATAACCATCAGGGGTCTGACGCATACCGCTGGCCAACAGCCACACCAGCAGTGGAGCACCCACCACGCCAAGCACGCAGACAACGATCAGCGACCAGAACAAAATCGTGGCTACATGCCCAATCAGCTGGCGCGTGGCCTCCTCACCATTTTTGGTCTTGCTGGCAGCCAGTACCGGCACAAAGGCCTGACTGAAAGCACCTTCGGCGAACAGACGCCGGAATAGATTGGGAATTCTGAAGGCGACATTGAACGCGTCTGTGAGCGCATTGGCTCCGAACATGGAGGCCATGAGCAGATCACGCACCAGCCCCGAAATACGGGAGGCCAGCGTCATCAGGGATACGGTGGAGGCGGCTTTGAACAGTGACACGCAGCGAAGTGTATGCGTTCACGCCTGCGACTGCAGGCCGATTGGTGGTGCTTTTCACTCTGTAGCAAACATGCAGAGCCGATGCAGACGGTATCGCGTCAGTCAGGCATGCCGCAAGCTATTGATGCCAAGCAAAAGCTGCCCCGCAGCGAGGGCATTGCCCTTCCCGTGAAGCGAGAGAGTGGGAAGCCTCGATGCGGCGAAGAGGGTGGTACAATCTATTTTTTTGCTGACATCATCCTCAGACACAAGGAAATAAATCATGGCAACTAAAGCCAAAAAGAACCCCCGCCTGGCTTCTGGCCGCAAGCGCGCCCGCCAGACAGTCAAGCTGAACGCTGCTAACACTTCGCTGCGTTCCAAGTACCGTACTGCTGTCAAGAATGTCGAAAAGGCTGTTGTGGCCGGCGACAAGACCAAGGCAGCTGAACTGTTTGCCAAGGCTCAGTCCGTGATCGACCTGATCGCCGACAAGGGCATCTTCCATAAGAACAAGGCAGCTCGCGATAAGAGCCGCCTGTCCGCCAAGGTCAAGACCCTGGCTCTGGCTGCTTAATACCAGCCTCCCTCAAGCACGGATGACTTTGGTCATCTGCCGTTTGTAATGGGTGCGCTGTCAGCAAAAACATCAAAACCGCCTTCGGGCGGTTTTTTTGTTGCCTGCAATTTTTCGGCTTTTCAGATGCAGTCATCATTCTCCGCCTCGCTCCTGACTGCCCCCTCTAACACCAATTGATTAGCGTCAATTTTCGACTTCCCTAGGACAATCACTAGCTCGGGGAGTCTTATGTCTTCTACAGGACTTACTCTCCACTCCGCCGCAAAAAGCCTGCTGCCTGCCTGCAGGCTTTTTCTTTAGTCAAGCCTAGAAGAAGTCATGAAAAAGTCGATCAAAGCAGGACTGGGTGCCGTCGCGGCCCTGGTTCTGGTCACGCTATTATTTTTATTTTGGCCACTGTTCCCCCGCTCGGTCCCCAAGGCCGAGAACGAGCAACCTGTGGATGTGGTGATGGTTGGTGCCGGCGTGATGAGCACTACGCTGGCGACCTACCTGCAGGAGCTGCAGCCCGACTGGAAGATCGAGGTCTTCGAGCGCCTGGACGGTGTCGCCCTGGAAAGCTCCAATGGCTGGAACAACGCAGGCACGGGTCACTCGGGCTTTGCCGAATTGAATTACACCCCCCAGTTGCCTGACGGCAGCGTGGAAACCAAACGTGCAGTGGGCATTGCCGAGCAGTTTGAAGTGACGCGCCAGTTCTGGGCTCATCAGGTCGGCCGCGGTTTCCTGCAATCACCCGAAACCTTCGTGAATGCCACACCTCACATGAGCTTCGTCTGGGGTGATGACAATATCGCTTTCCTAAAGAAGCGTCAGCAGGCCCTGATCCAGAACCCCTTGTTCTACGGCATGCAGTATTCCGAGGACCAGGCACAGATCAAGAAGTGGGCCCCACTGATGATTGAAGGCCGCGATCCAAGCCAGAAAATCGCCGCCACCTACATGCCCTTGGGCACCGATGTGAACCACGGCGTCTGGACCGAGCAGCTCATGGCTTCTCTGCAGAAGAGCCCTAATTTCAGCCTGCACCTGCAAAGCGAAGTCACGGCCCTGCGCCAGAATGCCGATAAGACCTGGAACGTGACCGTGGCCGATCTGGCCAACGGCCGCAAGGAAAAGACTGTCAAGACCAAGTTTGTGTTCGTGGGCGCCGGCGGTGCCGCGCTCAAGTTGCTGCAGGCCTCCGGCATCCCCGAATCCAAGAACTACGCCGGTTTCCCAGTGGGTGGTCAGTTCCTGGCCATCGAGAACCCCGAGCTGGCAGCCCGCCATGACGTGAAAGCTTATGGCATCGCCTCTACCGGCTCCCCTCCCATGTCGGTGCCTCACCTGGATGCCCGCCAGCTCGACGGCAAGCCCGTGGTGCTGTTTGGCCCATTTGCGCTCGCAACGACCAAGTTCCTCAAGCACGGCTCTTGGTGGGATCTGTTCTCCTCGGTCAATCATGACAACCTGATGGGCATGCTGCACGTGGGCATCCACAACCTGGACCTGGTCCAGTACCTGATGCAACAGGCCGAGCTGAGCGACGAAGACCGCCAGGCCGTGCTGGCCCAGTACTTCCCCCACGCCAAGCGCGAGGACTGGAAGCTGGTCACAGCAGGCCAACGTGTTCAGATCATCAAGCGCGATCCCGAAAAGGGTGCTGTGCTGCAGTTCGGCACCGAAATCGTAGGCTCCGAAGACGGCAGCATCGCCGCCTTGCTAGGTGCCTCGCCCGGTGCGTCGACCGCTCCCCACATCATGCTGAACCTGCTCAAGAAGTCCTTCCCCGATCAGATGGCCAGCGCCGACTGGAAGAGCCACATCCAGCAAATCGTCCCCTCGTATGGCCGCAAGATCAATGAAGACGCGACTTACACCAACGAGATCCGCCGCATGACCAGCTCGGCCCTGAAGCTGCCTTATGTGGATGTACCTGCCGACCTGGGCAAGAAGGCCGAAGTGGCTCCCACTCCCGCCCCTGCCGCTGCGCCCCAGAACCCCACCCAGCTGAACAAGGAAATGCAGGCGCTCTAAGCCCTGCTCCTGCCGCACCGGCCCTGCTGGTGTCCACCCCGCCGGCCCGTGCCGCGCGGGGTTTTTTCTTGGAGCATCACTCCCTGTCCCTCGGCTGTGTCGGCCTTCCCATTCTCATGCTCCGCCCTCTGACCCACGCCCCCATTGGCCGAACATTGGTTCACTTTTCCCTGCCCTTGTGGGGTGGGTATGTGCTGCAATCGCTGAACACCTCGGTCAATGCGTTCTGGATCGGGCGCCACCTGGGCGAGGCCGCCCTGTCTGCGGCCGTACATGCCAACAACCTCCTGTTTGTACTGATCGCTCTGGTCTTCGGCATCAGCCAGGCCACCAATTTGCTGGTGGCACGCGCCGTGGGTGCAAACCGCTGGGCGCTGGCGCGCCGTATCACGGGCACCAGCGCCAGCCTGTTTTTGTGCTTCTCCCTGCTCATCGCCGCCCTGGGCTGGCCTCTGGCCGCGCCGCTACTGCACATTCTGGGGGCTGAGCCTGCCACTTCAGCTCTGGCCGTGGACTATCTTCGTGTATTGTTTTTAGCACTTCCGCCCATGCTGCTGCTGATCTTCGTGGCCGCTGTGCTGCGCGGCACCGGCGACAGCCGCACGCCTTTTTTAGTCCTCTTGGCCGTGGCTCTGGGAGATGCCGCACTCAACCCCCTATTCATCTTCGGCACAGGCCCCTTGCCGGGTATGGGCATGGCCGGCTCGGCCCTTGCCACCCTCGTGGCAAATAGCGTGGGCCTGCTGGGCCTGCTGGCTTGGCTGCACTGGCAGCGCCTGCCGCTCTGGATAGGCTGGCGCCAGCGCCGCCACCTATGGCCCAAGCCAGCCCTGCTGCGCTGCCTGCTCACCAAGGGACTCCCCATGGGCCTACAGATGCTGGTGGTCTCACTCTCCCTGATGCTGATGTTGAGCCTGGTCAACGCCTATGGCACTCAAACCTCCGCAGCCTACAGCGCAGCCCTGCAACTGTGGGCCTATGTGCAGATGCCAGCCATTGCCGTGGCCTCGGCCTGCTCCACCATCGCAGCTCAGAACCTGGGCGCCGGCCACTGGTCGCGCGTAGCGCGCACGGCCCGTACCGGCGTGGCCTTGCAGCTGCTGTTGACCGGCGCCTGTGCGGCCCTGGTTCTGGTCTTCGAACGTCCAGTACTGGCCCTGTTTCTGCCCGAGGGCAGCGCGGCCCTGGAGCCCGCACGCCACCTCAACCGCATTGTGCTGGGCTCGTTCATGCTGCTGGGCGTGAGTAACGTGTTGGCCGGAGTCATGCGCTCCACAGGTGCAGTGCTGGTGCCTTTGGCCATCATGGTCGCAGCGCTGTGGTGGGTGCGCCTCCCCTTGGCCTGGGGGCTGCAGCCCATTTTGGGGATTGATGCGCTATGGTGGAGTTTTCCGCTCAGCGCCCTGGCATCCATGCTGCTGTCGCTGGCCTATTACTGCTGGGGATCATGGCACCAGGCACATCTGCTGGACCCAGCCACCGCCTCCCACTGAGCCTCCATCGCTGTCAGGCGGATACAAAAAAAGCTTCTCATGGAAGCCTTTGTCGTTTGCGCGGCACCTCTGGGCACCAGAAAGAATCACCCCTTTTCGGACGACGCCTTGTCTGGCAACAGACAGGCTTCCGCGACTTGCAGATCGTTGTCCTTGGCGAAGTTCAAGCAGAAGTCCCAAGCCATGGGCTCATAGTCGCGCAGATCTCGGTTAATCACCACGCATTTGGTTCCGTTCATCACTGTGGGCACGCACCAGGGCGAATAGCTCAGATGACTGCCTGCGCAGGCTCCACCGGGGCGAAACTGGCTCATGACCCCAGCCAGACGCTCGGCCCAGTCGCTGGGTCGAAAAGTTTTGCCGGCATGGGTCATACCCATGATGAACAGTTCTTTGCTGGAAGGGGTAACCATCAAATATTCGCTAAATAAAACCGGGCAACCGGGCGGGATCTCCACCAACATACCCAAAGAATCATTCTAACTCTTGTATAAGAGACGTGCTGTCAACCCCACAATGACCTAGGCTCATTGCATGGCAACGATGCGTAATCCGCAATGTTGGGGTTATCAGGGCACTCTAAAATCAAGCCTCGCATTTTTAAGGTGCCAGTGCGCACCATTGACCTTCCTTTTCCAGGAGATTCTTGCAATGACCGCTTTCATCGAGGCAGCTTCGCCCCACGTTATGCCCACCTACGGCCGCGTCCCTATCGCGCTGGAGCGAGGCCAGGGCTGCCGCGTATGGGATGTGAACGGCAAAGAATATCTGGATGCGCTGGGCGGCATTGCCGTCAACACGCTGGGCCATAACCATCCCAAACTGGTGCCTGCCCTGCAAGACCAGGTGGCCAAGCTGATCCACACCAGCAACTACTACCATATCCCCGGTCAGGAAACGCTGGCCAAGCTGCTGACCGAGCGTTCGGGCATGACCAATGTGTTCTTCTGCAACACGGGCCTGGAAGCCAACGAAGCCGCCATCAAGATCGCCCGCAAGTACGGCGTCGACAAGGGCATTGCCAAACCTGAAATCGTGGTCTATGACCACGCCTTCCACGGTCGCTCCATCGCCACCATGAGCGCCACCGCCAACCCCAAGGTTCGCAACGGCTTTGGCGATCTGCTCGACGGCTTCACCCGCATTGCCCCCAATGACTACGAAGCCCTGATCGACGCCACCGAAGGTAACCCCAACATCGTCGCCATCCTGATGGAGCCCATTCAGGGCGAAGGCGGCCTGCACCCCATGCGTGCCGACTACCTGAAGAAGGTGCGCGAGCTGTGCGACGCCAAGGGCTGGCTGCTGATGATGGACGAAGTGCAAGCCGGCATGGGCCGCACTGGCAAGTGGTTTGCCCACCAGTGGGCCGGTATTACGCCCGATGTGATGACCCTGGCCAAGGGTCTGGGCTCTGGCGTGCCCGTGGGCGCTGTGGTGGCGCACAATGCCGCCGCCAAGGTGCTGACTGCCGGCAACCATGGTTCCACCTTTGGTGGCAACCCCTTGTCCATGCGCGCTGGTGTTGAAACCATCCGCATCATGGAAGAAGATGGCCTGCTGGCTCACACCACGGAAGTGGGCGAGTACCTGAAGGCCCAGCTCCACGCAGCGCTGAGCAGCCTTGAAGGCTATGTAGAAGTGCGCGGCCAGGGCCTGATGATTGGCGTGGAGCTGACCAAGCCCTGCGGCCAGCTGATTGGCCAAGCCGCCGAAGCCGGCCTGCTGCTGAGCGTGACCGCCGACACCGTGATCCGTCTGGTGCCCCCACTGATTTTGAGCAAGGCCGAAGCCGATGAAATCGTCGCTAAGCTCAAGCCATTGGTTCAAGCCGTACTGGCTGCCTGATCTCTCAAGGAATTTCGCATGAAGCACTACCTGCAATTTAGCGACTTCACGGCAGATGAATACGACTACCTGCTGGAACGCGCTGCCTTGATCAAGAAAAAGTTCAAGGGTTACGAGAAGCACCATACGCTGAGCGACCGCACCATGGCCATGATCTTCGAGAAGGCCAGCACGCGCACGCGCGTCAGCTTTGAAGCCGGCATGTACCAGCTGGGCGGCTCCGTGGTTCACCTGACCACGGGCGACAGCCAGCTGGGCCGCTCCGAACCCATCGAAGACAGCGCCCGCGTCATCAGCCGCATGACCGATCTGGTGATGATTCGCACCTTCGGCCAGGACAAGATTGTGCGCTTTGCCGAATACTCGCGCGTCCCCGTCATCAACGGCCTGACCAATGAGTTCCACCCTTGTCAGATTCTGGCCGACATCTTTACCTTCATCGAGCACCGCGGCTCCATCAAGGGCAAGGTTGTCGCCTGGGTGGGCGACGGCAACAACATGGCCAACACCTGGCTTCAGGCGGCTGACCTGCTGGGCTTCACCGTCCATGTCAGCACACCCGGCGGCTACGAGGTAGATGAACAACTGGCCTTCAACGGCAAGCCCGTCAACCCCGGCTGCTACAAAGTCTTCAAAGACCCGCTCGAAGCCTGCAAGGGCGCCGATCTGGTCACCACCGATGTGTGGACCAGCATGGGCTATGAAGCAGAGAACGAAGCACGCAAGAAAGCCTTTGCCGACTGGTGCGTAGATGCCGAAATGATGGCTGCCGCTCAAGGCAACGCCTTGTTCATGCACTGCCTGCCCGCCCACCGCGGCGAGGAAGTGGAAGCCGACGTCATCGACGGCCCGCAATCCGTAGTCTGGGACGAGGCGGAAAATCGCATGCATGTGCAAAAAGCACTCATGGAGTACCTGCTGCTGGGCCGCCAGCCAGGCTGATACCCCACGCCCTGGCTCATTTGCATACAGACACACCCATGCACCTGAGCCATACCCCATTCAAACACCGCCTGCTGGTACCGCACCCGCAGGCGGTGTTTGCGTTTGTGCACCGCGCAGCCTCGGGGTTCAGGCACAGCTTTGGTGCCAGCGCCCTGCGCCAGCCCCACGTGGCACGCCACTGGAGGGTGCCCTGCTGCTACGGACCGCGCAAACGCTTTGCGGCCCGGGTGCGCGCGCTTTATGTGCGCATTCACACCTTCTATCTGAAGTTTCTTCAAGGCCACACCTAGTGGCTCAGGCACCGGATTTTGCGCTTGCGCAGAACCCTCCTCTCATCCTTGACCAAGCACAGCCCCTTCCCTCAAGGAAAGCAAGGGCTGTCATTGCTGATGCCTGAAAAATCGAAGAAACCTGATGACCGAATCCGTTCACCCCTGCCTGACCTGCGGCGTTTGTTGCCAGAACTACCGCGTTGAATTCTCTATCTACGAGCTGCAATCCATGGGCGGCACCGTACCTGACGAGCTAGCTCATGAAGTCCCCGGCAAAGGCAACCGTGCCCGCATGAATGGCACGGAGCGCCACCCCGTGCGCTGCGTGGCCCTGCGCGAGTTGCCCGAGGTGGGCGAAGGCTGCATGGGCTGCGGCATCTACGAGCAGCGCTCCAAGCCCTGCCGCGACTTTCCGTTTGCATCGTATGGCTGCCACGACACGCGCGAGAAATTTGGTCTGCCTGTGCTGCAAGAGCAGGAAGTGGAGCGGTGGCAGGAAGCCGCGTGAGCCGTTCGAGACAGCTAGGGCGTTCAAGGGATGGCTACATATTTTGATAGCTGACTGCGCTTTTTTATCTTGCATTTCAGCCTTATTAAGCTCTGAAGTTAGCTATAACCATGCGTAATCAGCTCCTGTTCTAATGGAATCACCCCATGCCCTGCTACGCCTATATCGCCACCAGCCTTGACGGTTTTATCGCCCGCCCCGATGGCGGTCTCGACTGGCTGGATGCCGCCCAGGCCCGCATCACCCCGCCCGAAGACTGCGGCTATGCCGACTTCATGCAAGGCATTGATGCCCTGGTCATGGGACGCAACACCTATGAAAAAGTGCGTGGTTTCACACCGTGGCCGTATGACAAGCCGGTCTATGTGCTGAGCCGCACCTTAAAGGAGTTGCCCGACGCGCCTGCAGGCGTGCAGCTCTTCAGTGGCACACCGGCCGAACTCGTCGCTCATGCCGCGGCACAGGGTCAGCCGCGCCTGTATGTGGATGGAGGCATGACCCTGCAGTCTTTTATTGCCACTGGCTTGCTCGACGAAATCACCCTTACCCGCATCCCCGTGTTGCTGGGCGAAGGCTTGCCGCTGTTTGGCCCGCTGGGCCCCGGGCAAACCGCAGTCCAGCTGCGTCACCTGAGCACGCGCAGCTGGGACTTTGGCCTGGTGCAAAGCCACTACGCGCTGGAGAACGCGCAAAAAAATAAAAAGGCCTGAGGCACCGCAAAGCGCCTCAGGCCTGATCTACCCGCGTTGACGGCTCTACAAGCCTCAAGGCTTTTTAGCGCTGGGCGCGCAGCTGTCACCGCCACAGGCGCTGCAACCACCGCAGCCGCTGTCCTTGTTGACGCCCGCCAGCGCGGGGTGCGACTGCGCCAGCTTGCGCTTCAGGGCCGAAGGCATGAGCCTCCAGACCAAAGCCACGGCGGCCAGCGCCACAATCAGTCCCACAATGATTTCCTGCATTGGCTGTTTCCTTTCTTCAGGCCCGGCTTAACCCGCACCGAAGGCCACGGCCACACGGTAGGTAATAAAGCTGCACAAATAGGCCAGACCAAACATATAGCTGGTCATGATCAACGGGTAGCGCCAGCCATTGGTTTCCCGCTTGACGATGGCCAGCGTAGAGATGCACTGGGGCGCGAAGACAAACCACATCAGCAACGACAAGGCCGTGGCCAGCGACCATGTATGCGCAATCAACGGGCCCAGTTGCTGGGCCATGGCGTCATCGCTGGAGGCCGACAGTGCATACACCGTACCCAGCGCACCCACGGCCACTTCGCGCGCTGCCATGCCGGGCACCAGCGCAATGGCGATCTGCCAGTTGAAACCAATCGGTGCCAGCACCACTTCCAGCCAGCGACCGATCTGGCCCGCAAAGCTGTAGCGGATCGCGCCTTCGGTCACGCCCTCGGGAGCACCCGGGTAGCTGGCCAGGAACCACAGCACGATGCTCACCGTCAAGATGATGCCGCCCACGCGGCGCAGGAAGATGATGGCGCGCTCATACAGGCCCAGAGCCAGGCTGCGGATGCTGGGCCAGCGGTAGGCTGGCAGCTCCATCATCAGCGGTGTACGCGCCTTGTTGGTTCTGAACAGCTTGGCCACCCAGGCCACTGCCATGGCGCTAACGATACCGCCCACATATAACGCAAACAGCACCAGACCTTGCAGATTGAACATGCCGCCCACGGTTTGCTCGGGGATGAAAGCACCGATCAGTAGCGCATACACGGGCAGGCGCGCCGAGCAAGTCATCAGCGGCGCAATCATGATGGTCAGCAAACGGTCACGCCAGCTACTGATGGAACGCGTGGCCATGATGCCGGGCACGGCGCAGGCGAAGCTGGACAGCAACGGAATGAACGAGCGCCCCGACAGGCCCACAGTGCCCATGATGCGATCCAGCAGAAAAGCCGCGCGCGGCAGATAGCCCGAATCTTCCAGCACCAGAATGAAGAAGAACAGAATCAGAATCTGCGGCAAAAACACCAGCACAGCGCCCGTTCCGGCAATCACGCCGTCCACCAGCAAGCTGCGCAGCACGCCGTCTGGCATGACATGCCCGACCCACTGGCCAAAACTGGCAACCCCGCCTTCAATGCCTTCCATCAACGGTTCGGCCCAACTGAACACCGCCTGAAAAATCAGAAACAGCGTCACCAGCAACAGCAGCGTTCCCCAGACGGGATGCAGCACTACCGCATCGATACGGTCTGCGCGCTGATTGTCCACCTGCGGCTCCCGCACGGCGTCGCGCATCATGTCCGCCACCTGCTGGTGCAGACTCAGCAATTGCTCCTTGGCCCCCAGCCCGGCCTTGGGCTGCCAGCGCCCTTCCATCGATGGAGCCTTCAGCGAATGGGCCTGCTCGCTGTCCAGCCAGTTCAGCAGTTCCTTGCCGCCGTCCAGCCGCACACCCACACTCTCAATCACGGGCATGCCCAGCGCCTGACTGAGCTTGGCCTTGTCCACCACAATGCCCTGGCGGCGCGCCATATCGCTCATATTGAGCACCAGCAGCATGGGCAGACCCAAGGCACGGGCTTCCAGCACCAGGCGCAGGTTCAGGCGCAGATGGGTGGCATCGGTCACGCAGATCAGCAACTCGGGCGGTGCTTCGCGCCCATGCAGACCACTGACGATGTCGCGGGTGATGCGCTCATCATCGCTGTGCGCATGCAGACTGTAAGTACCGGGCAGGTCCAGCAGACGCACGCGGCGCTTGCCCGGTGTGCTCAGCCAGCCTTCTTTGCGCTCTACCGTCACGCCTGCATAGTTGGCAACCTTCTGGCGTGCGCCAGTCAACAGGTTGAACAGCGCAGTCTTACCGCAGTTGGGATTGCCCAGCAAGGCGGCGCGCAGGGGCGCGTTCGGGTCTGCCGCAGTAGCAGAGCCAGCATTCAGATTCTGAAGAGAGATGTTTTGCACGAGCTGCTCTGTTTTCGGGTTGTCACGCGCGTTCATGCCTTTGCCTCCACCGCCACCATGACCCGCGACGCTTCATAACGGCGCAGTGCAAAAGTGGCGGCTCCCACGCGCACGGCCAGTGGGTCGGGGCCGGGAAAGCCGGTGGCCACAATGCGCACACGCTCGCCAGGCAGAAAACCGATTTCCATGAGGCGCAGCATCAGCTCTTGCTCCTCCACATTGCTGGCGCTGACCAGATCCACCACGCGGGCAGAGGTGTTGACAGCCAGCGTGTCGAGGCTGATCGCAGCCTGCGCGGTCACTGGTGCGCCATCCGACGCAAAAACGGGGGCCGCGCTATCCGAGGCCAAGGACTGCAAGATACTCATGGGCGCTATTTTATTGAGTTTAATTCTCATTATGTTTCAGGCGTCTTCAGAGTCCCAGTGCACCGCAGTGCCGCAGGTATGTGGTTTTCAGCCCGAAAGAGGCACATTAGTCTGCGCTTGCTCTGCCCTAAAGCCTTGAGCGCTTTGTTTCCTTGCAGCACAGTCGGATTTTCAAAACAACGCCTTGCCGCGCGGCATTCAGCAGAGAAAATTCCGGCCCAGCTCTTTTTCTGGCCCAGCCATGACCCATCCCTGCCTGACCTGCGGTGCCTGCTGCGCATCATTTCGTGTGGATTTTTCCGTCCATGAGTCCCAGGAACAGGGGGGCAGTGTTCCCTCGGGACTGTCCGAAGAAGTCACCGACTACACCTGCCGCATGCGCGGCACGGACTGGGCCAAGCCGCGTTGCGCGGCCTTGATCGGCAAAGTGGGAGAGAAAGCCAGTTGCGGCATTTATGAATGGCGCCCCTCGCCCTGTCGCGAGTTTGCTGCTGGCTCGGACGCCTGCAACCGCGTGCGCCGCCGCCATGGCATGACGGAACTGGAAAGCGGACTGCTGTAGACCGCTCTAAGCTCTAGTTAGATAGAGGATCAGGTCTCTTCCTCCATCAGCACCACACCAATATTGTCCTTGCCACCCGCCGCATTTGCCGCAGCGATCAGCGAGAGCAGCAGCTCCTGCAGCGGCAAGTTTTCCTCAAACAAGGATTGCAGGCAGGCATCGGCCAGCATATCGGTCAGCCCGTCTGAGCAAAGCATGATGCGGTCGCCATGATGAAGAGGCCAGTGCGTGAGTTCTGGCTCGACCAGCGACGTGACGCCCAGAGCACGGGTGACCAAATGGCTGTAGCGCGAATGCAAAGCTTCTTCAGCTGTGATCAGGCCCGCATCAATCTCTTGCTGCACCAGAGAATGGTCGCGCGTCAGGCGCTGCAACTGCCCCTCGTGCCAGGCGTAGGCACGGGAGTCGCCCAGATGAGCCACCAGAAGTTCATCCTCCAGCACCAGCGCGGCAACAACCGTGGTGCCCATGCCACGGCATTCAGGCGCAGATTGCGCAGCCCCGAAGATGGCCAGATTGGCCATGTGAAAGGCATCGGTCAGCTCGCATTGCGCTACCTTGGCAGAGCTGTCCGCCCAGGCTTCATTGCGCACAGCGGCCGTAATCAGGTCAACGGCCATGGCACTGGCCACCTCGCCCGCGTTATAGCCACCCATGCCATCCGCCAGCACGGCCACAGGCCAGGGCTCAGCCAAGGGCTGGATGCCGACCGCGTCTTCATTGTTGCGGCGCTTCATACCCATATCGGCACACGCAACCATGCGCACCGCTGGCCAGACACGGGAGGGAAAAGAGGCTTGAGCGGTTGACATGGAAGACGGGAACAGTAAGCAGATGGGTAAAAAGGAATCCAAGCGTAACGTAAGTTGCCGCTATTACTTGTCTGAAAAGACGCCGTTTTGCAGTTGTTCACGGGTCAAAGGCGCAATTTTGTTCAATACCTCGCGACGCAGAAAGCCCAGACTTGCCAGCCTTGTACTTCGGGCTTTCTCATGTTTTCTTCGTTCTTGGCCATGGCCGGGTTTGCGCTGGCGGGTGCCATCACACCTGGCCCCGTGAACCTGATCGCCCTGCGCCACGGTGGCGGCCGCTGCCGGATCACTGCTTTTGTGTATGTCCTCGGCGCCAGCCTCAGTTATGCAGCCATTGTCTGGCTGATGGGCCAGAGTGGGCATTGGTTGCTGAAGCAGCCTGAATTGCTGCGATGGGCTCCGCGTATTTGCGCCGCCTACTTGCTATGGCTGGCATGGCGGCTGGCCTCTAGCCATGTCGACTCTTCAGGGGAAACCAATACCTCTGCCGCGTTGCAAACGGGTTTATCCAAAGCATTTGTGCAAGGTGTAGCGATTCAGAGCCTCAACCCCAAGGCTTGGCTGGTAGCGCTGTCCGGCGTGGGCATTTTTGTCGCGCCACTCGCTAGCCCTCAGATGCCACTGGAAACGGCGCTGCTGCTGTTCTGCACCATCTCTTTGCTGGCGTGCCTGCTGGGAGTCGGCTTCTGGGCTGCGCTGGGTCGCGCTCTTACCCAATGGTTAAGCACTCCCAAACGCCAGCAACGCCTGAATCAAACACTGGCCCTGCTGTTACTGATCAGCGTGGTCAGCATGCTGGCATGATGAATCGCCATGCCTGCGCCCAGTCATCAATTTCACCGCCACCCGGCCACGCCCTGGACGGAGCTGCGCATCAGCCACCAGTCCTGCTACAGCTACCGGCTGCATGCCCATGCCCAGTACTCCATTGGCATCGTGGATGAAGGAGAGACCCTGTTTCTTCATGACCAGGGCCCCGAAGCGCTGAAAGCCGGCAACGTGGTTTTGATCGAACCCGGGCACTGGCACGCTTGCAACCCCGAGACCTCACAGCCCTGGTCATACCGCATGCTGTTTGTGCAGGCCGACTGGGTACATGAGCAGCTCGGCGTCAGCGCCCTGCACTTTGCAAAGCACGCGCTGAATGAGCCCGCGATTTCACGCTGGGCCAACCAGCTCTGCCGCCCGCTTGCCAGCGACAGCACTCCCTCAGACATTCAAAGTCATACGCAGTCATTGATGGATTTTTTGCGCCAGCTGGGCAGCCCTACCCAGCCGCGCACCGATCCGCCCCATGCGGTGCTGTCGGCACTACAGCATCTGCACAGCAACCCCGAAGATGAAACCAGCGTGCAGGCCCTGGCATTGCGCTGCGGTATGAGCCCGAGCCGGTTTATTCGCCGCTTCACGGCCATCACCGGCGTCACGCCAGGGGCCTACCGGCTCAATCTTCGACTCAATGCAGCCCGCCACCTGCTGGCCCAGGGCCAGCCACTGGCAGCGGTCGCCCACCAGATGGGCTTTGCCGACCAATCCCATATGCAGCGCGCCTTCAAAGCCCACCACGCGCTGACGCCCGGCAATTACGCGCAGGCAACGCACTAATCAGCCAGAACCGGCTCCAGGGCATTCGGCCAAGCACCACTTGGCCCGAGTATTCGCGGGATACTTGCTCCTCCCAATTTTCAGAGCCCGCAAGTAAGCAATGGCCAACTTTGACAGTATTCAGCAACGCGAAACCGGGTTGCAGCCGCACCTCAACTCGGCCCAGATGACCATGATTGCCATTGGCGGTGCCATTGGCACCGGCCTCTTCATGGGCAGTGCCTTTGCCATTGGCTTTGCCGGGCCCAGCGTGCTGATCAGCTACGCCATTGGTGCCTTCATTGGCTTGCTGCTCATGGGCTGCCTGGCCGAGATGACCGTGGCCCACCCCACCTCGGGATCCTTTGGTGCCTATGCCGAGCACTACATCAGCCCGCTGGCCGGCTTTGTGGTGCGCTACGCCTACTGGGGTGCCGTGGTGCTGGCCGTGGGCATGGAAGTGACGGCCGTGGGCAAGTACATGGCCTACTGGTTCCCTGCCGTCGATCAATGGGTGTGGGTGCTGCTGTTCTCCATACTGCTGGCCGCCGTCAATGCCACCAGCGTCAAGGCCTTTGGTCAGGTGGAGTACTGGTTCTCCATGGTCAAGGTCATTGCCATCGTGGCATTTATCCTGATTGCCGCCTATGTGGTGTTTGGAACGCGCCCTGCAGGCGTGGGTTTTGACAACTACTTTGTCGACGGCGGCTTCTTCCCCAATGGCTGGTGGGGCACCTGGGTGGGCGTGATCGTAGCCATCTTCAGTTACCTGAGCCTGGAATCCATCGCCATTGCGGCGGGTGAAGCCCAGAACCCCAAGCAAGCCGTCACCCGCGCCTTCCGCAGCACGGTGCTGCGTCTGGTGCTGTTCTATCTGCTGTCGCTGGCGCTCATGCTGGCCATCGTGCCCTGGAGCCACGCCAGCACAGACAAGAGCCCGTTCGTGAAGGTGATGGAGATTCTGCAGATCCCCGGCGCGGCGGCGGCTCTCAACTTTGTGGTGCTACTGGCCTCTCTTTCGGCCATGAACAGCCAGCTCTATGTCACCTCGCGCATGATGTTCAGCCTCTCGCGGGGTGGTTATGCGCCCAAGCGCCTGAGCCGGCTCAGCAAAAGCGGCGTGCCACTGGGCGCGATTGCCGTATCTTGTCTGGGCATGGCCGTGGCCATGGTGCTCAACGTCTTCAAGCCCAAGGAGTCGCTGGAGCTGATGATGTCCATTGCCATGTTCGGCGCCATGTTTGCGTGGTTCATGGTGTTTGTGACACATCTGTTCTTTCGTCCCCGCTGGCAGCGCGAGCACCCGGGCCAGAAACTCGAATTCCGCATGTGGGGCTTTCCGGTGCTGACGCTGATCGGCGCGCTGCTGATGGCGGGCGTAATCGTCACCACGCTGTTTACCAAGGAGTTCCATACGACAACGCTGGTGGGTGTACCGTTCCTCATGGTGCTCGTCCTCGTCTATGCTTTGTGGTACAGGAAGAAGGTTGCCCCCTAAAGGGGACGACGGAGGTTGCTGCGGAGCGCCCCTTGCTGGCCGTCCCGCACTCAGACCTGTTATCGATCCAGAGTGAATTACCCCATTCGTACACACCATGAAACGCCAACTCTGGGACATTTCCCCCGCCATTCACCCTGCTGCACCGGTTTTCCCGGGCGATACGCCGTATAGCCAGGAATGGGTCGCCAGCATTGGCCCGGGCTGCCCGGTCAATGTCAGCGCCATTCACCTCTCGCCCCATGTGGGTGCACATGCCGATGCACCGCTGCATTACGACCCACAGGGCGCTGCCATTGGCCTGGTGGATCTGGATGCTTTTCTCGGTCCCTGCCGCGTGATTCATGCCATTGGCTGCGGGCCGCTGATCGAGTGGCCGCATATTGAACATGCCATCAACGCCAGCCTGCCCCAGCGCGTGCTGGTACGCACCTATCAAAAGGCCCCCACTGGCTGGGACCCTGATCTGGCGGCCTATGCACCAGAGACCGTGCAAAAGTTGGCCGACCTCGGCGTCCAGCTCATCGGCATCGACACCGCCAGCATCGACCCGGCCAGCAGCAAGACGCTGGACAGCCATATGGTCATTCGCCAGCGCAATCTGCGCATTCTCGAAAATCTGGTGCTCGACGAAGTGGCCGAAGGTGACTACGAGCTGATCGCCCTGCCCCTCAAACTGACCGAAGCCGATGCATCGCCGGTGAGAGCCATTTTGCGGGCCTTGGCCTGAATTTGCATAAAAACTGCCCGCAAGCCCAATCAGAATAAGCGCTTGCAGCTATTAAAAACACAAGGATGACAATGACTACTTTGCAAGACTGCCAGGCCCTGGACAATCTGGACACTCTGCGCCCCCTGCGCGATCGCTTTGCCCTGCCCGCGGGGGTGATTTATCTGGACGGCAACTCTCTGGGTGCCCAGCCCAAGAGCGCTGCCGCCCGCGCTGCCGAAGTGGTGACGCAGCAATGGGGCCAAGACCTCATCACCTCCTGGAACAAGGCCGGCTGGATCACTCTGCCCGAGCGACTGGGCAACCAGTTTTCCCCCTGGCTGGGCGTGGGCGAAGGTGAGCTGGTGTTTACCGACACCACCTCCATCAACCTCTACAAAGTACTCAGCGCCGCAGCGCGCATCGCCCGTGAAGATGCGCCGAATCGCAAAAAACTCATCAGCGAGCGCAGCAACTTCCCCACCGACCTCTATATCGCCCAGTCCGTCTGCCAGGAATATGGCCTGGAGCTGGTGCTGCTCGAGCCCGAGGAAATCGCCGACGCGCTGCAAACCGATGTGGCAATTTCCATGCTCACCCATGTCAACTACCGCACCGGTGCCATGCATGACATGGCAGCCGTCACGGCTGCCGCGCACGCCAAGGGCATTCTTTGCGTCTGGGACCTGTGCCACAGCGCAGGTGCCGTGCCCATAGACCTCAAGGGTGCAGATGCCGACTTTGCCGTGGGCTGCAGCTACAAATACCTGAACGGCGGCCCCGGCTCGCCCGCCTTTGTCTGGGCCCACCCACGCCTGATCAACCGCTTCTGGCAGCCGCTGTCGGGCTGGTTCGGCCATGCCGAGCCCTTCAAGTTTGTGCCGGACTATCACCCCGCCCAAGGCATTCAGCGCTACCTGTGCGGCACTCAGCCCATGATCAGCATGAGCGTGCTGCAGTGCGGCATCGACATCTTTACCGAAGCCGAGGCTTTCGGCGGCATGGCAGCGCTGCGCACCAAATCTCTGGCGCTGACCGATCTGTTCATCCAACTGGTTGAAGAACGCTGCCAGGGCTACGGCCTGGGACTTGCCACCCCGCGCAACCATGCACAGCGCGGCTCGCAAGTCTGCCTCACACGTGACGAAGGTCTGGGCGTAGATGGCCAGGACAGCGGTGCCTACGCGATTGTCCAGGCCCTGATTGCGCGTGGCGTCATCGGCGACTTCCGCAAGGGCGACGGCGGCACGGGCAAACACAAAGACATTCTGCGTTTCGGCTTCACGCCTCTGTATGTAGGCTTTGAAGATGTCTGGCATGCCGTCGAGCATCTGCGCCAGGTGCTGGAATCGGGCGAGTGGAAGAAGCCCGAGTTCAACACCATCAATGCGGTGACCTGACGCCTCTAGCCGCCACGCCGCCGCCTTTTGACAAACGGATGGCGGCCTAGGCCGGGCTACCTCAAGCCCTGGCCCAGACCAGGTTGAGCAGGCCCATCAGCGCCACAGCGACCAGATCCACGACCAGCACGCTTTGCTGCACCCAGCGCCGCTGGGCTGCCCCCTCTGGCACCAGTTGCACCGCCATCTCCACCTTGCCGGGCGAAGCCATGAGCAATAGCGAGGCACTGACGTTGTGCACGGCCATAAAGGGCAGCAGTGGTGCGTTCAGCGCCCGGGCAATCTCGGCCTGGGTGGCCGCAAACATGGCATTGGCACCGGTGTTGGAGCCGGTCACAAAACCGCCCAGCGCCCCGACAAAAGGAGCGGCCAGAAGGTACAGCGGCCCGCTCTGGGCCAGCGCATGCGCCAGCTCTGCGGCCATGCCCGAGACCGCCATCAACACCCCCAGCGTGATAAACAGCGCCGTCACCGGAGCAACCTGAGCCCAGGAACGCCAGACGCGCTGCAGCGACTCACGCTCCGGCAGACCCCGCGCGAAAAAGCCAGCGGCCAGCAGCAGCCACAAGCCTGGTGAAGCCAGTCCATGCCAGAGGCCGGGCAGACCCAAGGCTCGCACCAGCACCCCGGCCACCAGCACCCCGCCCAGCAGTAGCACATAGGCCGCCAGCGCCCGTCGTCCCAAAGGATGCAAGGGCTGAGCCTGCTGAAGCGCGCGCATGCGCAACAAATGAAAGCCCACGACCACCAAGGCACCCAGCGCGCCCGCAGGTGCCGTGCCGGCCACGGCATTCATCAGCGCCACCGCCGCTGTCAGCAACAGCCCGGACAGCAGGCCTTGCAGCAATGCAAGGCTCAGACGACCGGGTGCACTGCACAGCCCGGCAGCCACCATGCCGGTGATGGCAAACGGAATCATGCTGACCAGCGCCGAGGCCTGACCCAGATCCTTGAACGGCAGATCGGCCATGGTGGACGCCACCAGGGTGCCCGGCCCCATCGAGCCCCAAGGCACGGCGCACAGGCCCAGCAAACCGATGAGCGCCACTTTGCGCGCCGGAAGGCCAAAGTGCGCCAGCAGCGGAATGCCGATGGTCACGCCCACGCCAAAGCCGGTGACCGACTCGGCAAACGGTGTGATGCCATGCACCACCAGCAGCACGGCCCCTGTGCCGCTGCCCGCGCGCACCAGCAACCAGTCTGCCAGGGCCTTTTGTGCACCCGACTGGCGCAGCACCTCGGACAGCAGCAAGCCGCCGCCCACAATCAGCACCACCTCCAGCAACACCGGTGCCCAGTGAATGGCAGCCGCCACCCAGATCGACGCAGGCTGGGAAAATGCCATGGCAATCGCCAGAAGTGCCGCCGCCACCCCCACCAGGGCGGCATAAAGCGACCGCCATCCCGCCAGCAGCGCGGCAATGACGCTGACCACGGGCAAGGCGCTCAGAAGCATGTACATTGCATTCATCCCTGAAAAATAATTTCCTATCAGAAAAATAATTTTCTCATAGGAAATTTATTAACGCAATCACAGACGCAAGACAAGGAGCCAGGCTTGAACTCCACCACCGCATCGGAAGCATCAGAGCAAGATGCGCTTTTCGGCGCCGCCGTGCGTGCGCGCCGCGCGCAGCTGGGCATCACGCTGGACCAACTGGCGCAGGCCAGCGGTGTCTCGCCGGGAGCCCTTTCACGTGTGGAGCGCGGCCTGCTGGCCACCAGCTTGCGCAATGCCATGGCCATTGCACGCGGCCTGGGCTGCGAGCTGGGCGAGCTGGTGCAAAGCACGCCGACCGCGCAAATCACGCGCGCCGGCGAGAACCTTCGCTTTATCGACGAGGCCAGCGGCGTAGAACGCCTGGCCCTGGCCAGCCCCAGCGCGGGCGTGAACTTGGTGCACTACCGTTTTCCGCCGCGCGCCGTCTCCAGCCACTTCGCGGCCCACCGCGCTGGCACGCGCGAAGTCTTCCATGTACTGGAGGGCAGCATCGAGGTCTTTACCGCGCAAGAGCAGGTGCTGTTGCACGCAGGCGACACGGCCACACTGGTGGTGGACAGCGAGCACCGTCTGGCCAATGCCGGCGACACCACGGCGCGCCTGCTGCTGCTGGTGCTCTCGCCCCTGGCCTGATCAGTAAGACTTGTCGGCCAGCGAAGCCCACAAGTGCGCGGCCACCAGCGCGCGCCAGGGCTTGAATTGCGCCAGCCAGTCGCTGGCGGCGCGGGCATCGGGCTTGTCGGTGCCGGTCAGCAGCCCGATGGCGCGGCGCACGGCCACATCACCGTGCAGGCTGCCGTCGGGCCAGCCGTAGCCGCGCAGCAGGCAGTAGTTCACCGTCCACGGGCCAATGCCTTTGACAGCCAGCAACTGCTGGGCCATGACCTCGACGGTTGACTCATTCCACAGCCCCCGCGCGCTTTGCTGTGCCCAGTCATCCAGCGGCAGCAAGCCCTCTTGTACCGCCCGCGCCACGCACAGCAAAGTCCGGGCCTTGGCCTGAGAAAAGCCCAGATCCCGCAGCGCGCCCTCACCCAGCTGCAGGACTTGTTCCGCATCCGGGCTGGCCCGCAAATGCGCAGCCTCGGGCACCTGCTGCTGGGTTGATGAATGCAATGGCAAACCTGCCGCCTCGATCAGCTTTCGCCGCAGGCTGACAGCGACAGCCACCGATATCTGCTGACCCATGATGGCCCAGCTCAGCGCCTCAAACGGCGTGGGCGATGCGGGCACATGCAGTCCGCGTTGTCGATCCAGCAGCGGCCCCAGCTCGGCATGACAGCCAAGGGCCTGCACCAATGCGCTGGGCGGCCAGGCCAGACCCAGCATGCGCAGCAACAGGGCTTGAAACTGCTGCTGGTGCTGACTGTGCATATCCGTGTCCTGCACCACATCCCCTGGCCAGTGCAGCCGCGCCTGGACCTGGCGCTCATTCCACTGCAGCACCATCAAGGCAGGCTGGCCATGCCAGATCAAGGCCTTGAACAATCGCCGCGACTGGGGCTGCAGCCGCTCGGAGCGCTGCTGCACATCCCGTGCGTGAAAGGCCAGAAACTCATGCCAGCGATAGGGCTGAGGCAGGCTTTGTTGGCATTCAATGATCTGCATGCCGGTCCTATGATTTTGAGAACTTCCAGCGCTTGATATTCATAGATATTGAACTCAAATCACTCTAAAATACATATATATCAGGCGCTGCCAGCTATGCTTTTCAAATCAAACGGGGCTGCACTGCTGTGCTTCCCGCAGCAGCAGCGCACGCTTGCGTTCCACGCCCCAGCGGTAACCCGAGATGCTTCCATCATTGCGCAGCACGCGGTGGCAGGGCACGGCCACCGCTATCGGGTTGGCCGCCACAGCGCTGGCAACGGCGCGGGCAGACTGGGGCATGCCCATTTGCCGTGCCAGCTCTGAATAGCTAAGGGTCTGACCCGCCGGAATCTTCTGCAAAGCCTGCCAGACCCGCTGCTGAAACGCTGTGCCTTGAATATCCAGCGGCAGGGCCAAACCCAGCCTGGGCTGCTCGATCAGGCTCACCACCTGGGCCACGGTCTGCTCGTACTGGCTGTCCGCTCCAATCAGTTCCGCTGCCGCGAAGCGCTGCTGCAAATCCTCAACCAGCCGTTGCGGATCATCGCCCAAGAGCACGCAGCACACGCCCTGCGCCGTGCTGGCCACCAGCAGGCTGCCCAGCGAGCATTCGGCCAGTGCGAACCGGATCGTCTGATGCTGCCCGCGCTGGCGATAGGTTTTGGGTGCCATGCCCAGCATGGCGGGGGCATCTTTATAGAAACTGCTGCTGGCCTCATAGCCACTCAGGTATGCGGCATCGGTGACCGACTGGCTGGACTCCGGCGTCATCGCCGCACGCAAATACTTGCCGCGATGCGCCTTGGCGTAGGCCTTGGGCGTGAGCCCCGTCACGCGCTTGAAGCTGCGGTGCAGCTGCCAGGGGCTGAGCCCCAGGCGCTGCGCCAGCACCTCCAGCGCAGGCACGGGCTCTTCGGCCTCTAGCCAGCGGCAGCATTGCGTGATGCGCTCATCTATTTGAAGGTCGGCAGCAGAGTGGGAGGGCGAAGGACTGGGCATGGCATGAATCTGGGCAAGGGCTTGGCGTCAATAACAGGAATGACTTTACGCAAAGCTTTTGCATCTTGCATCCACGTTCTTGCAGTCTTTATGCGTCTGGATTCGGTTACGCTGACTACACTGACCTCTTCAGAAAAATTCCACCATGACCACCGAATCCTCTGGCTGCCCCATGCATGGCGGCGAATCCATCGTCCGCGACGAGAAGGCACAGCTCGACTTCAGCCGCGACATGAGCTATGGCGACTATTTGCATCTGGACCAGATTCTGACGGCCCAGCACCCGCTGTCGCCCGCGCATGACGAAATGCTGTTCATCATCCAGCACCAGACCAGCGAGCTGTGGATGAAGCTGATGCTGCACGAGGTACGCGCGGCCATAGCGGCGATTGCCAATGCCTCGGGCGAGACCCGCCCCGATGCATTCAAGATGCTGGCCCGGGTGAGCCGCATCATGGAGCAGCTGGTCAGCGCCTGGACCGTGCTTTCGACCATGACGCCACCCGAGTACACGGCCATGCGCCCCTATCTTGCGAACTCCAGCGGGTTTCAAAGCTACCAATACCGCAGCATCGAGTTTTCGCTGGGTAACAAGAATGCCGCCATGCTCAAGCCCCACGAGCATCGCAGCGATCTGCTGGCCCAGGTGCAAGCTGCATACGAGTCACCTTCTTTGTATGACGTCTCCCTGCAACTGCTGGCCCGGGAAGGCATTGAGGTTCCCGCCAACAAGCTGCAGCGCGACTGGACCCAGCCGTATGAGGCCTGCGAAGGCGTGAAACAGGCCTGGATTACCGTGTACCGCGACCCGCACAAACACTGGGATCTGTATCAGCTGGGCGAGAAGCTGGCCGATATAGAGGATGCTTTCCGCCTGTGGCGCTTCCGCCACCTGACCACGGTGGAGCGCGTGATCGGCTTCAAGCGCGGCACCGGCGGCACTGGCGGCGTGAGTTATCTGAAGAAGATGCTGGATGTGGTGCTGTTCCCCGAAATCTGGAGCCTGCGCACCGAGCTGTAAGCAGCCCTCCCGCCATCGCCGATCAGGCTGTCCCTGCTGCTCTTAAGTGACAGCGCGGGCAGCCTGAATTCTTTAGGCTGAGGGAAAAACCTAACATCGCAACAAAATCCCCCATGCCTTCCGTTCAGAGCGCCTCTCCCGTCCCCCCTGCCAGCAAACCAGAACCCTCTTCCGCCGTCTGGGCCATGCTGGTCTGCCTGCTAACCGGCTTTGCACTCAGTCAGGCGTTTCGCACCGTCACCTCCATCATTGCCGATGGTCTGCGCAGCGACTTTGGACTGTCCGCCCAGTCTCTGGGCTCGTTTGCCGGGCTGTTTGCACTGTCCTTCGGCGTGGCCCAGTTGATCATGGGCATTGGCATGGATATCTACGGCTTGCGCCGCACCGTGCTGATGACTTTTCCGCTGTCAATTGCTGGCGCTGTACTGTCGGCCATGGCACCCAGCTATTCCTGGCTGATGCTGGGGCAGTTGCTGATCGGCATTGGCTGCTCGCCCGCCTTTCTGGCCAGCACCATGTTTATTGCTCGCCACTTCCCGGCAGACAAGTTTGCCTACATGTCCGGCATTGGCCTGGGTCTGGGCGGGCTGGGGCTGCTGTTTACCGGAACCCCCATGGCATGGCTGGTGCAGCACATGGGCTGGCGCGCGGGGTTTGCGCTGCTGGCGGTGCTGAGCGTGCTGTCCTGGCTGCTGATTTTCTTCAAGGTGCATGAGCCCGAGATCGCCAGCGACTCCCAGCCCAAGCCCGGCTTTATCGAAGCGCTACAAGGCTTTGGCAGCCTGCTGCTGCTGCCCCACACCTGGGGCATTGTGCTGTTGGGTATGGTCAGCTATGCATCGTTTCTGACGGTGCGCGGCCTCTGGCTCAGCCCCATGTTGATGGACCGATACCAGTTCTCGCTGGTCACCACTGGCAATGTGGCGCTGGCCTCCTCCATCATTTCGCTGTTCGTGCCGTCCATGTTCGGCCGCCTCGACCCCGGCCCCGCCTTGCGCCGCCAGCGCATCGCACGCTTTGCGCTGCTCATGGCGGCCACTTTTGTAGGTCTGGCTCTGGTTCACCACCCGGTATGGAGCGTGGTTCTGCTGCTGGTCATGAGCACGCTCTCGGGCTACGGCACGCTGATCTATGCGGATGTACGCTCGTCCTACCCGCCCGCCACCACTGGACGTGCACTGTCCATCTTCACCATGGCCATGTTCCTGGGGGCGGCGCTCATGCAATGGCTGTCAGGCATTGTGGCCGGCATTGCGGAGCGTCAGGGTTCGGACATTTATCAGGCCGTGATGCTGATGGTGGCCTCCATGCTGGGCATGGGTGTACTGGCCTACCGGGTCATCAAACCCTCGCCGCTGCTGCAGAAGGTCATGCATTAAAAATCGGCTCTAGCGCAATTTCTATATGCGTTAGCAGCTATTGTTTAGATAGTGACTAGAGCTTAGTCTTTCTCTACAGCGCACCTTCATAAAGCCAGGGCACATCCATGATGCGCCCGCCCAGAGCGCGCAGCGACAGATCCCGCCCCCAGCGCACCACCCCTGTGGCGTGGAAGATGCGTCCATTGCGCAGCGACCTTTCCTGCACGCGTGCATTGCGCTGCCAGCGGTTCAGGGCATAGCGACGCAGCCGCAGGCTGACATCCAGATCATGCATGGACAACGCGCTCTGCAGCTCTGCAGCATCTTCAATCGCCATGCCAGCCCCTTGGGCCAGATAAGGCCGCATGGGATGGGCCGCGTCACCCAGCAAAGCCACCATGCCCTGCGCCATCTGCGCCTCAGAGGCCACAGGCACCCGGTCAGCCACTGGCCACAAACGCCATTCGCCACCCAAGTCAGGCACATGCTGCACCAGGTCCTGCAGATAGCTGCAAGTGCCTTTCAGGTGCTGCATCAAGTCAGGCAAGTTGGCGGAATGATCCCAATGATCCAGATCGGCGGGCGGCGGGCCTTGCACAATCACCACCAGATTCTGTAACTCACCCCGGCGCACGGGGTATTGAATGGCATGCAGGTGCGGCCCCAGCCAGGCCGTCACCTCGCTGGTGCGCAGGCGTTTGGGCAACTGGGCCTGATGCACCATGGCGCGGTACGCCAGATGCCCGGTCACACGCGGCGGACCATCGCCCAGCATCTGGGAGCGCACAGCGCTGCGCACACCATCCGCGCCAATCAGCGCATCACCTTCAATCAGCTTATTGGCACTGGTTCGAATCGTGACCACGCTATCTTGCTCGGTGTAGCTGTTAACCGACTGATTGAGGTTGAGGTGCACCTCTGGCAAATTTTGCGCAGCCTGTAGCAAGATCTCGTGCATGTCGGCACGATGAATGGTGACGTAGCTTGCGCCATAGCGTTGCACCATATCGCGACCCAGCGGCAAACGGGCCAACTCTTTTCCCGTCACAGCGCTACAAGCACGCAAGGCGGAAGGTGAAGCCACCACCTGCTGCAAAGGCCGCTGCAACCCCCAGGCCTGGAGCCTGCGCACTACATTAGGGCCGAGTTGAATACCAGCCCCGACTTCAGAGAATTCTGTGGCTCGCTCAAAAAGGCGCACATCCCAGTCTGCCCGTGCCGCCGCAATAGCCGCCGCCAGACCACCGATACCGCCCCCCGCAATCAACACCTGCTTATTCATGGGTTCTGATTGTGCCGCTTCAATACCGTAATGAAAGAGAACTTTGATTTGCGCTGGCGCAAAACAGTCACCATGAAAAAAGCCCGCAAAGGCGGGCTTTTTCAACGTGCGCAATCCACAGCTTAGATAACGAATTGTTCGCGATCCTGGTCTGCAATCCACTTTGGCGGCTTGCCGCGGCCAGTCCAAGTCTGACCCGTGACTGGATCACGGTACTTGGGAGCGACCTTGGCACCCGCATTAGCGGAAGCACGCGCACGAGCAGGAGGAAATACATCTTCAGCAGTCAAACCGTATTCAGCAATCAGGCTACGAACCTTGCCCACCGCATCAGCGAGTTCTCGCGTACGGGCTTCGTTGATTTGCTGCTCCAGGTCTTCTCTCTGCTTCAGGAGTTCCTTGTAAGTGCTCATGATTTGCGCTTCTTGGTTGATTAAAGTGAAATCATTATAAATGCTTGAATCTCAAATGCATGAATTAACGAGTAAGCAATAACCACAATTAAAGATGCTTATGAAATGTAACTTCATGTTAATAATTTAATGTTTCTTGATCTTGAATTTCAAATATCCTGGAGATACACAGGTCATCAAAACCCATCAGCAAAAATATCGATTCGCCGAAAAGACCTTCTCAGGGGAACAGGAAAATGCCTGCTGTCCGCCAGAAATAATCCAACGAGCTTGTTATCGGGCCCTCGATCTTCATCCGGGAAAGCGAGAACTCCCAAAGTTCTTTCAACTCCCGGGCGGCTATCAAGCCGCCAGGAAGCGCCATCCAGATGGATCGGTCAGGCTTGGCTTGCTTCGATCGATTGCAGTTCTCCGGCGCTGTATTCCTAAAGATCATGCGATGTTATGTTCGCCCTGAACGACGCCGCACTGATCAATCACAAACATGATTGCGCCTGTTTGGGAGCGCATCGTAGCCACAACTTTAGTGCCCTCAAGGCTCAGAGAAAAATCCAAAGAAGCAAGCACATGCTCTCAGAAAACTCGTGTGAGTCTGAGTCCACTTCCAGAATTTCAGAACCTTTGATCAAGCCCAGAAGCTCAACCGGCAATCATTGACTAGCGAGGTACCAGGAATAGCTGCCCATCTCACACCCTTCAGCGCAGAGCTAAAAAGCCTGGACTAACGTCATTTCGACATCCAGTGATTGCACATCAGAGTGTGGCACCACTAAAGATGTCGAAGATCTTTCGTCCAAACGAAATACGTTCTGCAGCGTCTTGTGTTTACTGCCCTCAATCGAATCCGCTTGCACACGTCTAAAAGCTCGTAACCATTTCCTTTCGAGCATAGTTCATCGTGTTGATTCATTCGTTTTCATCAAGGCAAAAATGGCATTCATTGCGACTCCAGCAAATGGAAAAGGAGTGAGCGATGAATTCAACCAAGGTCATTGGTTATGCAGAAAGCTCGAAAACAGCGTCGGCTAGAGTTATCCCACTCGCACTGAAGCATCCCCCTCGATTAATCGTTATAAATGCAATAGCAGTCACAACAATAGCGGCAACTGAAATAGAGGCAGCCTCTTCAGATATTTTCAGAAAAGTCAATCATGGCCGGCTAGTCAAAATGCCACCAAGGAGAAGCACAAAATAATTACCAGTTGAAGCAAAAGAAGGGATAGCTCAAATTTTCATGCAAGGCCTGCGCACTTTTGTCACCGGCTTACGCCCACAGACAAGCCTCGCAACTGGATACCGATGTCAAGCTAGGCATCGAAAAACACCGCTCGGCAGCGTAAGCCCTGCGATCAGCAGAAAATCCATGAATCGTTCATAAGAAAGAAGACCATGGCTCTTTACTGTATCGGTGATATTCAGGGCTGCGACGATGCCTTCGAGCAACTGCTGCAAACCGTGGATTTCTCCGTCAGCCGGGATACGCTTTATGTGCTGGGTGATCTGGTAAATCGCGGCCCCAAGTCTGCCGAAGTATTGCGCCGCTGCATGCAGGCCGGAGACTCCATGCGCGCCCTGTTGGGCAACCATGACCTGCACCTGCTTGCCGCTGCCCAAGGCCTGCGCCGCCAGAGCAAGCGCGATACCCTGGCTCAGGTGCTGGATGCACCTGACCGTGATGCCCTGCTGAGCTGGCTGCGCCACCAGCCTCTGAGTCGCCTGCACACCAATGCCAGCGGAGAGAACCTCCTAATGGTACATGCCGGTGTGCTGCCCCAATGGAGTCTGCAAGACTGCATAGCATTGAATGCAGAGGTGCAAGCCGTTTTGCAAGGCGCTGACTTTGCGCGCTTTTTGCAGAACATGTACGGCAATCTGCCGGATCGCTGGTCAGCCAACTTGCAAGGCGATGATCGCCTGCGCTGCATCGTCAACGCCTTTACCCGGCTGCGCTTTTGCAGTGCGGAAGGCGTGATGGACTTTGAGAGTTCAGAATCTGCCGATCAAGCCCCCGAGGGGTTAACACCCTGGTTTGATATTCCCGGGCGGGCCACCGCCGACACGCCCGTCGCATTTGGCCACTGGTCCACACTGGGGCATATCAATCGCCCTGATCTGATGGCCATGGATACCGGCTGTATCTGGGGAGGCTGCCTGAGCATGATGCGCATTGGCGAGCGCATGAATGAACGCGAGCTGATTCAACTGCAATGCCCTCAGATGCAAGTGCCGGGCGGCAAGGGCTAAAAACGGCCAATGCCAACAAAAACGCCTGCAGTCAGCAGGCGTTCTTTAATGCAGCTCTTTCTTAAGAGAGGGCTGTTTGCACCGGAGCCTTGAACAAGGCCGCAATCTTGCGCTTGGGCTTGATGCCAGCACTCTTGACGGGAGCCGTGCGGCTGTCCCAGGCAGCCGCTTCAGCAGCAGCACTGGCTTCATAAGGCTTGTCGAAGAACGGATCAGCGGATGCACGAGGGGCCATACGCGATGGGCGGTGGGGATGACTGGTGCGGGGAGCACCGTCAAACTCGCGCTCACGACGGGGGCGGAACTCCTCAGCACTACGGCTTTGGCGCGCAGGGCGGAAGTCAGCCATAGGCGCTGGCTCCACCGGAATCTTCTTTTTGATGAGCTTTTCAATCTCGGCGACCTGACGGCTGTCATGGTCGGTGACCAGCGTTACCGCCAGACCCGATGCGCCGGCACGACCGGTGCGGCCAATGCGGTGCACATAGTCTTCGGCATTGAAAGGCACGTCGTAGTTAAAGACCGCTGGCACATCCTTGATGTCCAGACCGCGAGCTGCCACATCGGTACAGACCAACAGATCGACTTCACCGGCCTTAAACGCTTCGAGCGCCTTCAGACGCTCGTCCTGGCTCTTATCGCCATGCAGGGCAGCGGCGCGCAAACCATCACGTTCCAGGGCGCGAGTCAGGCGGGCACAACCGAGCTTGCTGTTGGAGAAGATGAAGGCCTGACGAATCTCTCGCTCTTTCAGCACAGAGCGAATTGCGTAACGCTTGTCGTCGTCCGTCACCTTATAAAAACGCTGCTCCACAGTGGAAGCGGTTTCATTGGGGCGAGCCACTTCAATCGTGACGGGGTCTTGCAGGTAGCTACTTGCAAGGCGCTTGATCTCTGGCGAGAAAGTCGCCGAGAACAGCAGCGTGGTACGCGTCTTGGGCAAGTGCGACAGGATTCGCTGCAGATCGGGCAGAAAGCCGATGTCCAGCATGCGGTCGGCTTCATCCAGCACCACATATTCCACCTGATTGAGCACCACATTCTTGGCTTCGATGTGATCCAGCAAACGACCCGGTGTTGCCACCAGTACTTCGACGCCCTTCTTGAGCTCGATAGTCTGAGGCTTCATGTCCATGCCGCCAAACACCACGGTGCTGCGCAGCTTGGTGTGCTTGGCGTACAGCGCAATTTGCTGCGCCACCTGATCGGCCAGCTCACGCGTAGGCAACAACACCAGCGCACGCACCGGATGGCGAGCAGGGGACGCCGAAGCATTTTCGTGGCGCATCAGCCGCTGCAGCAAAGGCAGAGAGAACGCCGCTGTCTTGCCTGTACCCGTCTGGGCAGCGCCCATGACGTCCTTTCCGGTCAATACAACCGGAATGGCCTGCGCCTGAATCGGAGTCATGGACTCATAGCCCATGTCGGCAACAGCGCGAGCCAGGGGCTCAGCCAAGTGAAGATTGGAGAAAGAGCTTGTCATTGAGGGCGTTATTGTCGCACCGAGTGGGTTTTTCGCGTTGGCTTTGTGATTTTTTGGCGTTCGATCGGCTTTGCGCCCTGTGTTTACAGAGACACGCAGGCCATTCAATACCCCGTGTAATCTACCGGGATAACCCGGATTTCAGCAGGGTAACTCCCAAAAAAGAAAGGCGTGTGACTCAACACACGCCTTTGCCAGACAAACACAAAGTTTAAAGCGACTGAGCCGCAAAGGTGTCACAGGCCTTGACGCTGCCAGTTTTATAGCCCTGTGTGAACCAGCGCACACGCTGAGCACTGGAGCCGTGGGTAAAGCTGTCAGGACGCACGGTGCCAGTGGCTTCGCGCTGCAGCTTGTCATCGCCAATCTGCTGGGCGGCATTCATGGCCGATTCGATATCGCCTTGCTCCAGCCAGCTCTTGGCCTGCTGGGACTTGTTGGCCCAGATGCCCGCCAGGCAGTCCGCCTGAAGCTCAAGGCGCACGGACATGGCGTTTTGCTCACGCTCACTCACGCGGCCGCGCATGGCATCGACCTTGCCCGAGATACCCAGCAGGTTCTGTACATGGTGCCCCACCTCATGGGCAATCACATAGGCACGGGCAAATTCGCCAGGAGCACCCAATTGGCGGCTCATGGTGTTGAAAAAGTCCATATCCAGATAGACCTTGGAGTCACCGGGACAGTAAAACGGGCCCATGGCCGACTGCCCTGTGCCGCAGGCCGTGCGCGTCACACCCGTAAATAGTACCAGCCTTGGGCTCTGGTAGTTGGCACCGCCATCACGAAAAACCTGGCTCCATACATCTTCAGTTGAAGCCAGCACGGTAGAGACAAACTTGGCTCCTTGATCATCCGCTGCCGGGCGCTGCGCAGGCGCTTGCTGCTGCACCTGGGGTGAGCCATCGCCAGAGAGGATGCCAATCGTTGTCAGCGGGTTGATGCCAAAAACACCCCAACCGACCAGCGCCAGAACCACGGTGCCGATGCCAATGCTTCGGCCGCCTATGGGAAAACCACCACCGCCACGACCACCACCGTCACCACGGCGGTCTTCGACGTTATCTGACTCGCGGTTGCCTTCCCACTTCATGGTGCTTACTCCTTTGTTGTCTTGCACATGGCCTGCGCCGGGTGGCGATATTAAGGGCTCCCGTTCATATTTGACGTATCAGGCTGTGCTTTTGTCACCTGAAAAAACTTTGCCCACCATTGTTTACCTTTGGCGCGCTATTCAACGCCCAGCCGGGCTTGAAACCAGTGTCATACCCGAAGGAATTTGCGCGGCGTCTGGCTGGTTGCGCGCCATCTGCTCTTCCACCACATTGACCATGCTTAGCAGCAGATAGGCCACGGCCAGCAGACCGACGATGGCGAGGATGACAGAAATCCATAATTTGCCGGACGAAGACTTGCGCACTGCAGCCGCTTGCTGCTGAGTCGGCTCGTAGGCCTGGGCAGCGCCGCCCTCTCGCCAGACTGGCTCGGACTGTCCGTGGCTCGAAGGCGCCTGCGTCCAGGAGGGGTCTTTGCGCTGTTCTGTTCGAGAAGATGAGCCAAACATATGTGCAAAAAATCAATCAATAAAACAGACGATATTGTGCGCGCAGCTCACCCCGTCCCAAAGCGCTGATTCAGTGATCTCTTGTCGGCGAACACCGGGCCCGGCTTTCATTTTTGTAAGCTCTGCCTCTACCTCTGTCCCGTCTTTGGCCACTGGCCCGCATGACCATGAACACTCACTCCCAGCCCCGCTCTGCATTTCTCGATGCCAAGGCCACTGCAGCACTACTGCCGTGGACGGCTCTGGCCGACGAGGTAGAAACACTTTTGCGTCAGATGCAAAGCAGCTCCAATGTGTCGGTTCCGCCACGCATCGTCATGCCGACTGCGCCCGGCAACTGCCTGTTCTGCATGCCTGCCACCGATGGACAGGTGGTCATGACCAAGCTCATCAGCTTCACGCCCGGCAACGCACAGGCGGGCAGGCCCACCATTCAGGGCGATATCGTCGTCTTTGATGCTGCGACGGGAGAGCGCCAGCTGATTCTGGATGGCCCCACCATCACCGCTCGCCGCACCGCCGCCGTTTCTTTACTGGCCGCGCGCAAGCTGGCCGCGCAGCCGGATGGGCCTCTGCTCATCATCGGCGCAGGTGTGCAGGGCAGCGCCCATTTACAGGCTTTTACCCAAGGGCTGGGCACGCAAGAGGTCTGGATTCACTCGCGCAGCCACAGCAGTGCGCAAAACCTGCTGACGCAGGCACAGGCAATGGGCCTGCGTGCGCAGATTACCGATGATCTGGCTCTGGCCGCACGCCACTGCCCTCTGATCGTGACCTGCACACCCGCACAGGCCGTGGTCTTACATGAAGCGCCCCGCCCCGATGCCTTTGTCTGCGCCGTGGGCGCTTTTACGCCGCAGATGGTGGAGCTGGCCCCTGAACTGTGCTGGCGCTTTTTGCAGCAGGGCCAGATCGTGGTCGACACCAAAGATGCCGAGCACGAAGCGGGCGACCTGCTGCAAGCCGGTATTGATGTCACCGCCCTGCCCAATCTGGCCAGCGTGATGCAGCAAAACTGGGCGCGGGCCACGGGCCCTGTGCTCTTCAAATCCTGCGGCTGGGGCGGGTGGGACCTGGCTGCCACACGCCTGGCCCTGCGACAGCATCAGTCTGCGCAAGTGGCATAAACACTGAAGCGGCTTGGGGAAACGCTCCTGTTTCAGAAGCATCTAACGCTTTATGCATAAGCGCCAAATCCACTTTTCATTGAAATATCACCTCTCACACGGCGGCATCGTCAACCAGTCAAATCAGCTCTGACTTTCAGCGCAGATGACAAACTCTGAAAAACCAGTTTTAATAATACTCAAATTGAGTATAAATATTTAACAGAACAACTCAGGATGGAGACAATGCCAATCAAGACCGTGGAATTCGATCAGCCCGCCCTGGGCACCAATGCCAATGGCAGCGCCCAGTGCAGCATCGGTCAGGCCTGGGCCAGAGTGCTGCCCGAGCAAGATCAGGCGCAGCAGCGCCAGACTGCCCAGCGCATCAAAGCCCTGCTCAAGGAGCGCAATGCCGTCATGGTGGCCCACTATTACGTGGATGGTGCACTGCAAGATCTGGCCCGCGAAACCGGGGGCTGCGTGGGCGACTCGCTGGAGATGGCACGCTTTGGCGCCGAGCACCCCGCTACCACCCTGATAGTGGCAGGCGTGCGCTTCATGGGCGAGACCGCCAAAATCCTGAGCCCTGAAAAAACCGTACTCATGCCCGATGGGGACGCCACTTGCTCTCTTGATCTGGGTTGCCCGGCCGATGAATTCAGCCAGTTCTGCGATGCCCACCCCGACCGCACCGTGGTTGTCTACGCCAATACCAGCGCTGCCGTGAAGGCGCGGGCTGACTGGGTCGTCACCTCCTCGGTGGGGCAAGACATCGTTGCCGCCCTGCATGCACGCGGCGAAAAAATCCTCTGGGCCCCAGACCGGCATCTGGGCAGCCATATCCAGAAGCAGACCGGGGCCGACATGCTGCTGTGGCAAGGCAGCTGCGTGGTGCACGATGAATTCAAGGCCGATGAACTGCAGGCGCTGGCCGACGCCCATCCCGAGGCCGCGATTCTGGTCCACCCCGAATCGCCTGCCGAAGTCACTGCACTGGCCGATGTGGTGGGCTCCACCACCCAGCTGATTGCCGCCGTGGGCCGCCTGCCCACCAGCACCTTTATCGTCGCCACCGATCTGGGCATTCTTCACGACATGCGCCTGCGCTACCCCGGCAAGACCTTTCTGGCCGCGCCCACCGCAGGCACGGGCGGCAGCTGCAAAAGCTGCGCCTTTTGCCCGTGGATGGCCATGAACAGCCTGCTCGGTGTAGAGCAAGCCCTGCTGCACCGCCAAGGCGTGATTGAGCTGGATGCGGCCCTGGGACTTGCCGCCCGCAAACCCATTCAGCGCATGCTCGACTTCGCCGCCGCCCAGCGCCAGCGCGTGCAAGCCAGCGGCGACATGGTGCAAGACACCGCCCTGTTCCAGAACTTCGGCCCCGCCTGAAAGCCCCCATGCCCCACTCCAAAACGTGCACCGATGTGCTCATCATCGGCAGCGGACTGGCCGGCATGTCTCTGGCTCTGAGTCTGCCCGCCACGCTGCGCATCACCCTGCTCAGCAAAGGCCGCGCCGATGAATGCGCCAGCGCCTGGGCTCAGGGCGGCATTGCCGCCGTGCTGGACGCCAGCGATAGCCTTGAGGCCCATGTACAAGACACGCTGATCGCCGGCGCAGGCCTGTGCGATGAAACCGCCGTGCGCCGCATTCTGGAGCAAGGACCGGACGCCATTGCCTGGCTCCAGCAGCATGGCGTGCCTTTCAGCACTCAGGCCAATGGGCAGCTGCACCTGACCCGTGAAGGCGGCCACCGCGCGCGGCGCATCGTCCACGCCACAGACCGCACCGGGCTGGCCGTGCACCAGCGCCTGCTGCAGGCCTGCCAGAATCGTGGCCACATCACCCTGCTGCAGCACTGCACCGCCATGGAGTTGCTGCAAGATGCCCAGCGCCGCTGCGTGGGCGCCAGCGTGCGCAATGCCGATGGCCGCCACCAGCGCATGCTGGCCAGCCATACCGTACTGGCCACGGGCGGCATGGGGCAGATCTATCCCAGCACCACCAACCCCGCCACGACAACGGGCGATGGGATTGTCATGGCCTGGCGCGCAGGCTGCGCAGTGCGTGACCTGGAGTTCATGCAGTTCCATCCCACGGCGCTGCACCTCAATGGCAAGGCGGTGGGTCTGGTGTCTGAAGCCCTGCGCGGCGAAGGCGCGCTGCTGCGCCTGCCCGGCAAAAACGGCAACCCTGGCGAACGCTTCATGCTGCGCCACGACTCGCGGGCCGAACTGGCACCGCGCGACATCGTGGCCCGCGCCATCGATACCGAAATGCGGGCACACCAACTGCCCCATGTGCTGCTGGACATTACCCATCAGAGCCGCGACTGGCTGGCTCAGCATTTCCCCGGCGTCATGGCCTTGTGCGCGGCCCACGGCATTGACATTGCCACCCAGCCCATTCCCGTCGCGCCCTGCGCCCACTACACCTGCGGCGGCGTGCAGGCCCATGTGGATGGGCGCACCAGCGTGGCCGGACTGTGGGCGATTGGAGAAGTGGCACGCACCGGCCTGCATGGCGCCAACCGGCTGGCCAGCAACTCGCTGCTGGAATGCGTGGTCATGGGGCGCGCCGCTGCGCGGCGCATGGCCGATCAGCCCCTGCTCAAACACCCCACAGTTCATCGCACCCAGCGCCATGAGAGCAGCGGGTTCAGCCCCATCAGCCAGCACGAGATGCAGCTCAACTTGCAGCAGCTCATGCAGCAAAACGTGGGCATTGTGCGCAGCAACCACAGCCTGATTGCCGCCGCCAAGCAACTGGTGCTGTGGAGATCACAGTGGCGTGGTGCAGACCATGCCCTGCGCAACCAGCTCGTGCTGTGCAGCCTGATGGTGGACGCCGCCCTGCAGCGCCACGCCAGCGTGGGCGCGCACTGCAATCTGGACTGGCCCATGCGGGAAGCCGCCGCGGCGTGAATATCGGCTGAAAACAAAAAAGCCCGCGGCAGATACAGCGGGCTTTTCTGATGAGGCGCTTCAACCGTCAGGCGCGGGGCAAGGTCACGCCATGCTGACCCTGGTACTTGCCGTTGCGGTCCTTGTAGCTGGTCTCGCACTGCTCGTCGCCCTGGAAGAACAGCACCTGGGCGCAGCCTTCGCCCGCATAGATCTTGGCGGGCAGCGGTGTGGTGTTGGAGAACTCCAGCGTCACATAGCCTTCCCACTCGGGCTCGAAAGGCGTCACGTTGACGATGATGCCGCAGCGCGCGTAGGTGCTCTTGCCCAGGCACACGGTCAGCACATCACGCGGAATACGGAAGTACTCCACCGTGCGTGCCAGCGCAAAGCTGTTGGGCGGGATGATGCAGTAGTCGCCTTCCATATCAACGAAGCTTTTTTCGTCGAAATTCTTGGGGTCGACCACGGTGCTGTGAATATTGGTGAAGACCTTGAATTCACGCGCGCAACGAATGTCGTAGCCGTAGCTCGATGTACCGTAGCTGATGACCTTCTTGCCGTCGACCTGGCGCACCTGGCCGGGCTCGTAGGGCTCGATCATGCCGTGCTGCTCCGCCATCTGACGGATCCATTTGTCGCTCTTGATGCTCATTGGAAATCCTGTATCGCTTGGTTTTTGATAGCGCTATATGGCTATGTAACCAGCGCAAGATCGCTATTTTGCTTGAGAAACAATGGTTTGCTCAATCAGGCGGTCATCTCCGAGGATGATCATGGCAAACAGCAGCTCGTCCAGATTGCGCGCCTGAGCCGTCTTACGCTCCAAGAGCGGCGTGCAAGCCGGGTTGATGACTACAAAGTCTGCCTCGCAGCCGGGCTGCAGATTGCCAATCACGCCACCCAGGCCCAACGCCCGCGCCGCGCCCGCCGTGTGCTGCCACCACAGGTTTTGTGGCGACAGGCTTTGACCCTGCTTGGCATGACCCTCGCGACCCACCACATAGGCGGCCTGCATGGTACGAAACGGCGAAAAACTCATGCCGCCGCCCACATCGCTGGCCAGACCGTAGAGCATGTTCGATACGTCGGCCTTGAGGTAGTCGAAGTAGCCACTGGACAAGAACAGATTGCTGGTCGGGCTCACTGCGGCTGCCGAGCGGGTGCTCTGCATCAGCTGTCTATCGGTTTCATCCAGCCAGATGCTGTGCGCGTACACCGCCCGCTCGCGCATCAGGCCAAAATCGTCGTACACGGCCAGATAGCTGCGCGCCGCAGGAAACAGCTCTTTGACCCAGGCGATTTCGTCCAGATTCTCGGCCACATGGGACTGAATCCAGACATCGGAATATTTAGCCGCCAGCTCGCCCGCACCGCGCAGTTGCGCCTCGGTGCTGGTGGGCGCAAAGCGCGGGGTGATGGCGTAGCCCAGGCGATCCACGCCATGCCAGCGATTGATCAGGATCTCGGTGTCGATCAGGCCTTGCTCGGTATCATCGCGCACGCCATCGGGGCTGTTGCGGTCTTGCAGCACCTTGCCGGCAATCATGCGCATGCTGCGCTTTTGCGCCGCCGTCATGATGGCATCGACCGATGCGGGATGCGAGGTGGCAAAGGCCAGCGCCGTGGTCACGCCGTTGCGCAACAGCTCATCCATGAAAAATTCGGCCACGCCATCAGCGTATTCGCGGTCATGAAAGCGCGACTCGTGCGGGAAGGTGTAGTTCTCCAGCCAGGGCAGCAGGCCGGGGGCCGGTGCGCCGATCACATCGGTTTGCGGGTAGTGAATGTGCATGTCCACAAAGCCCGGAGCCAGCAGCTTGCCTGGCAGGTGGATGACTTCCACCCCTTCGCGCTGAATGTACTGATCGGCCAGCGCCTGCCAGCTGCCCGCAGCCACTACGCGCTGACGGCCCGAGGCATCTGCCGCCACGGCCAGCAGGGCGTCGGAGTCATAAACAGCCTGGCCGTCATCGGCAAAGCGCAGCAGGGCACTACGGTAGATTTTCATGAGCAAGAGCTTACGCGCCAGATCCGGCGAGCGGAACACGGCGGCGCTTATAGGGGCTATACGATTGAGCGCAGGCTTACGCTTAACCGCTATTAAAAACAAAGCTGCTTGCGCCTGTTATTCATAGGGTTCATGCATTTATTTACATGAAAACTAATAAAAACAAGCGCAAGCAGCTACGATTTTAAAAGCACTGCAGAGCGGCTATCAGCGTGGCAAGGCGCCAATCACACCTTCGGCCAGCCAGTTCATCTCCAGAATCTGCGCGTCGGTCAGCGTCGCTCCAGCGGGGATGCGCACAGCGCCAGCGTTGTCACGCACGGCCTGCTTGCCTGCGGAAAATGGCACGAGCTGACCCTTGGCCATCTGTTTTTCACGCATCAGCACCTCATCGCGCGCCGACTTGCTGAGCTTGGGGCCAAAGCCTTCCACGCCCACCATGCCGTCTTTCACGCCACCCCAGAAGTCCTGACTCTTCCAGCGGCCATCCAGCACCGCCTTGGCGCGCTGCTCGTAGTACTTGCCCCAGCGGTGGGTGACGGCCAGCAGTTGGGCATCCGGCGCGACCTTGCGCATATCAGTGTGAAAGGCAATCGCCATCTTGCCCCGCTCCTGCGCAGCCTGCATGACGGCTGTTGATGCGACCTGAAACGCCACCACATCCACATCCTGATTGAACAGTGTCATGGCCGCCTCGCGCTCGCGTGGCGGGTCAAACCAGTTGTCCAGCCAGATCACGCGCACCTGCGCCTTCGGGTTGACGCTGCGCATGCCTAAAGCGAAAGCGTTGATGCCCTGCAGCACTTCAGGAATGGGGAAACCGGCCACAAAGCCCGCCACGCCCGTCTTGCTGGCGCGCGCTGCGGCAATGCCCGAGAGATAGCGCCCCTCGTAATGCCGGGCATTGGCCGTGGCCACGTTGTCCTGGCGCTTGTAGCCGGTGAGGTTTTCAAACTTCACATGGGGAAAATCGCGCGCCACCTTGAGCGTGGGCTCCATATAGCCAAAGCTGGTGGTAAAGATCAGCTGGTTGCCGCTGGCAGCCAGGTCGCGCAGCACGCGCTCGGCATCGGCGCCTTCGGCCACGTTATCGACGGCCGTGGTCTGCACCTGGGCACCCAGCGCGGCCTGCATGGCTTTGCGGCCATCTTCATGCTGGCGCGTCCAGCCGGCATCCAGCACGGGGGTGACGTAGACAAAGGCGGCTTTGAGCGGTTGCGCGGCGGCGACCATGCCGACGCTGGAAGTCAGCAGCAAGGCGGCTGCCAGCTGGGCCAGGCGATGAGTGTTTTTGAACATCATGATGTGGATTGCGTCAATTGCGTGATGCAACTCATAGCGTTCGGAGTTGAGTCAGGGCTACACAAGGCGGCAAGCCATCGCACCAAAGCACGCACCAGCGAGTGCAGCGCCATCAGGGCGAACGAAGCGGATGTGCAAAAGCCATGCACCGCTCACGAACCAAAGTTGGATTTGAACGTGAGGTGCTTATGCAGCGCGGCCAGCAGAACGTGGCGCAGCGGCAGCTGGAAAGACAAATCGGATGCAGAGATCATCGCCCACGCACAGGTGGTTGATTTGTCTGCGTATTTTAGAAGTAACGCTCTTCATGGACTACCTCGACGGGATAGCGGATGGGACAGTCTGCGCGGCAGGGCGTGCAGACACGAGCCGCTATTGTCCTGCCAATTCAGGCCGCAGGTGGCTTGCTGCAGCGATTCCCTCAGAGCCGGGCAGTGGCTTTATCGCACCGGCCGGCTTAGAAACCGTTTACTCAATACAGGCCTTGGCCACGGCCAGAAAGGCGCGCACGGCGGGAGAGTTTTCGCGCTCGCGGTAGGCCAGAGCCATGTGCACCTGCTCTTTGAAGTCGCTCAGCGGCCTGAAGATGACGCCCGGCTGGTTCACCAGCCGGTTGGACTCTGGCAGCACCACAATGCCGTAGCCCGCAGCCGCCAGGCTGGTGGCGGTAATGAAGTCATTGACACGATACGCCTCGCGGGCTGAGAAGCCTGCCGCTTCGGCCAGCCGCGCCAGCACGTCGGCAAAGCCCTCGCTCTCATTCACAAACTGCGGTGCGATAAAGGTCTGGCCGCGCAGGTCGGCGGCGCTGATGGTGGCATTGCGCGCCAGCGGGTGGTTCTCGGCCATGGCAACCATAAAGGGCTCGCTGTGCACGATGATGGCTTTGACGCCCTCCGGGTAGCGGCGGCGCGGGCGCAGCAGCCCCGCATCAATCTCGCCTTGCTGCAGGGCCTGTAGCTGACGCGGTGTTTCCATGGCCAGCACCTGCATGTGCACCTGCTCATGACCGGGTCTAAACCGGGTCAGCACCCGCGCCAACATGCCCGAGGTCACGGCCGACGAGATATAGCCAAGCTTGACATGGCCGCTCATGCCCTGCGCGGCCAGCAGGCCGATTTGCTGGGCCCGCTCCATGTGGCGCAGCACGGCCACCGCTTCTTCATAGAGCAGCTCACCCGCATCGGTCAGCGTGATGGGCTTGCGCTTGTTGCGCTGCAGCAGACGCACGCCCAATTGCTGCTCCAGCTGCTGCACCTGCACGCTGACCGCTGACTGAGCCACACCCAGCTTGTCTGCGGCGCGAGAGAAATGCAGCTCCTGGGCCACAGTGACGAAGTGCTCTAGTTGCCTGTAGCTGAGCATGAAAACCTTTTAATCTGAATTAATTATTAAAAAATGCATTTAAACCCGTAGATCGTATCAAACAAGAAGTATTCAATCACACCATTCCTGATTGAAGTACCACTCGCCATGAACGCTACCCCCCCCCAGAACCTGATCCAGCCAGCAAAATACGAGATCGCGCCCCACCCCGAGCACCCTCGCCTGCTGAAGCTGACTCTGAACCCTGAAGCGCTGTCCGCCTACCTTGCCGACGTGAAGAGCATCGACGTGCAGAACCTGGAGTACGTACCCTTCATGCGCTTTCACATGGCTCGCCGCCTGATTGCCCATCTGGGTCAGGATTTTGCGGACACGCTGGTGCGCATCACCAAAGACCGCAAGCACGGCGGCTTTGTGCTGGGTCTGGAAGGCCTGACACAGGACAGCGACGAATACGTGAAGTTCGGTACCGCCATCGGCCACATTCTTGGCCCGAGCAACCACGACTCCATGTCCAACAAGTACTACGCGCGCTTCCTGGTCAAGCACACGGACGCCAGTGACTCCTATCTGCGTCAGGCCTACCGCCTGTTCACCATGCACACCGACGGCACCTTCGTGACCGAAGCCACCGACTGGTTGCTGATGATGAAATTCGACGAAAAGAACGCCGTGGGCGGCGAGTCGCGCTTCCTGCACCTGGACGACTGGAGCGAGCTGGACCGCTTTGTGCAAGACCCCATGGGTGCCAAGCCCCTGCTGTACAAGGCTCCCGGCTCCAAGAACGTGAACGAACGCGTGGAACGCCCGGTGTTCTTCCACGGCGAGTTCGGCCTGTCCATGTCTTTCATCGACCAGTTTGTGCAGCCTGCCAATGACGCAGAAGCCCACTACCTGCAGAGTCTGTCGGAATCCATGGAAAATTCACCCGGCACCCGCACCGTGAGCCTGCCCGCAGGCGATCTGGTGGTGCTGAACAACTACTTCTATGTGCACGGCCGCGCACCTTTTGAGCGCAACGAGCAACTGCACCGCGAGCTGATGCGCCAACGTGGCACATTTGCTCAGTAACGCCTGACACTTAGATGTTTCTGTCACGCCCCCGTGCACCGCAAGTGTGCGGGGGCGTAGCCAGTTAAGCCCCCCTGACTTTCGCTCTCGAAGCTCCTACCATGGCATCGTCACAAGCCCCCTCTGCAAACCCAGCCCTCGCCCCTAAGGCGCAAGCCGCCTACGGCCAACGCGCAGGGCTCCCCCGTCATCTGCAGAACATCTTGTCGCTGCAGGACTTCGAGGCCGCTGCCCGCAAACACCTGCCCCGCCCCCTCTACGGCTATGTCTCGGGTGCAGCGGAAGATTGCGTCTCCCTGCAGGCCAACCGCGACAGCTTTCAGCAATACGGCTTCAGCTCCAAGGTCATGGTGGATGTGTCGCAGCGCAACCAGAAGGTCGAGCTGTTCGGTCAGACCTGGGACTCGCCGTTTGGCGTGGCCCCCGTGGGCATCAGCGCCATCTCCGCCTACCGCGGCGACCTGGTGCTGGCGCAAACGGCTGCCGCCAATCGCATTCCCGCCATCATGAGCGGCACCTCCCTCATTCCCATGGAGGACGTGGCCAAGGCCGCGCCCTCTACCTGGTTTCAGGCCTATCTGCCCGGCGATACCTCGCGCATTGATGGCCTGATCGACCGCATCGAAGCCGCAGGCTTTGGCACCTTGGTCATCACCGTGGACATTCCCGTCTGGGCCAACCGTGAAAACAATGTGCGCACCGGTTTCTCCATGCCGCTGCGCCCCTCCCTGCGCCTGGCTTATGACGGCATCACCCGCCCGCGCTGGATGGTGGGCACCATGCTGCGCACCCTGATCAACCACGGCATGCCGCACTTCGAGAACTCGTTTGCCACGCGCGGCGCACCCCTGCTGTCCAACACCGCCATCCGTGACACCGCCGGCCGCGACCACCTGAACTGGAGGAACATCGAGCGCATTCGCCAGCGTTGGAAGGGCAACCTCGTTATCAAGGGCATCCTGAACGAAGACGATGCCGTGATGGCCGCCGACATCGGCGCGCAAGGCATCGTGGTCAGCAACCATGGCGGCCGCCAGCTCGACGGCGTGGTCGCCCCGCTGCAAATGCTGCCGTATGTGGTGGACCGCGTAGGCCACCGTACCGCCGTGATGATGGACAGTGGCATCCGCCGCGGCAGCGATGTGCTCAAGGCCATGGCCCTGGGTGCACGCATGGTGTTTCTGGGTCGCCCCTTCATGTACGCCGCCGCCGTGGGTGGTGCGCAAGGCGTGGATCACGCCATTACGCTGCTGCGCGATGAAGTCGATCGCAATATGGCGATGCTGGGTGCGACCTCCATGGCCGAGATCACCAAGGACTGCCTGCGCTCGACACCGCGCTGATGCGCTGCTGAGATCGTGCTGACACATGCCACTGCTTCAGCCGCATCAAAACGATCTCAGCCTTCAAACCCTTCTGTCAGATTTTCTTTGAGGTGATTCACAAACGACGCAATACGGGAAGAAAGTGCCGTGTTGCGGTAATACACCGCATTGATGGGCTGGCGCACCTCCAGGGTCTGACGGGGAAAAAGCTGCTGCAAGCGCCCCGCTTTGCGCTCGGTCTGCGTCATGAAATCCGACAGGCAGACAATGCCAGCTCCTTGCAGCGCCAGCTCCAGCAAGGTTTCTCCGCTGCTGGCGCGAACCGTGGGTTCGATATGCAGCGTCTGGCCATCGGCACCGACCAGCGGCCAGTCATTCAGAGACTCTGGCTGCATAAACCCCAGCAGCGGGTGTTTTGTCAGCTCCTCCACACTGCGCGGCATACCGTACTCTGCCAAATAGCCGGGGCTGGCCAGCACGCGAATACCGCTGCTGGCTATGGGCGTGGCATGCAAGCTTGAGTCCTTGAGGCTGCCAATGCGAATCGCCACATCGGTGCGCCGCTCCAGCAGGTCAATCACTCCCTCGTTGCTCGTCAGCTCCAGTTGCACCTGCGGATAACGCGCACGATAACTGGCAACCAGCGGCACGATGACATGGCGCATGAACGGAGAGGCGGCATCCACCCGCAAACGCCCCTCTGGCTGATTGCGGCGCAGCGTCATCAACTCCTCGGTCTCATGCACAGACGCCACGATCTGCCTTGCCCGTGCGAGAAAAATCGCCCCTTCCTCGGTCAACTCCAGCCGCCGGGTGCTGCGACGCATCAGTGTTGTACTGAGCTTGGCCTCCAGCCTTGCCAGGGTACGACTGGTGGCCGAGATGGTTTGCCCTAGCTGCTCAGCCGCGCCGGTGATGGAGCCGCTGTCCACCACGGTGATAAAGGCCTGCATTTCATCGAGTGTGATCTTCATATTTGAATTTTTATCAAATATTTTTTACCCATACATGTCTTTTTAGTTAATAAACAAAAGAACACACTTGCATTGTTCTCAGCCCTGCACGGGTTGATCGTTATCGCAACCGGGCATCCGCAAAGGAATGCCCTCAAGGAGTTTTTGTATGAACCATGTTCCAGCTTTCGGCGTGGGCACTTTTCGCCTGCAAGGCCAGGTCGTTGTGGATTCCGTGCGCAACGCACTCGAAGTCGGCTACCGGGCTATCGATACGGCACAGATCTATGGCAACGAAGCAGAGGTAGGCCAAGCCATCAAAGAAGCCGCCATTCCACGCGAGCAGCTCTTCATCACCACCAAGATCTGGGTGGACAACTTGTCCAGCAGCAAGCTCATCCCCAGCCTGCAGGACAGCCTGCGCAAGCTGGGCACCGAACAGGTAGACCTGACACTGATTCACTGGCCCGCCTTTCAGAACGTCGCTCTGGAAGAAGCCATGACGGCGCTGGCAGAAGCCAAGGCCCAGGGCCTGACGCGTCTGATCGGCGTGTCCAACTTCAATATCGACCTGACACAGCAAGCCATTGCCGCCGTGGGAAAAAGCGAAATCGCCACCAACCAGATCGAGCTAAGCCCCTATCTGCAAAGCCCCAAGCTGGTGAGCTTTCTGCAAAGCCAGAACATTGATGTGACGTCCTACATGACGCTGGCCTACGGCAAGGTGCTGGGCGAGCCTGTCATCGCGCAGATTGCACAGAACCACCAAGCAACGCCGGCACAAGTCGCGCTGGCATGGGCCTTGCAGCGCGGCTTTGCCGTCATTCCATCCTCCACCAAACGCGAGAATCTGGCCAGCAATCTGCTCGCGCAGAAGCTGCAACTGACAGACAGCGAAATGGCACTGATGGCAGCACTGGAGCGCAACGGACGCGAGGTGAACCCCGAAGGTCTCGCCCCCCTCTGGGACTGAGTCAGCACACCGCAAACAGATCGCCATTTATGAATAAACCCTTGAATCCAAGCTGGCCGCTGCTGGCCTTGGCCGTGGGTGCCTTTGGCATCGGCATGACCGAGTTCACCCCCATGGGCCTGCTGCCAGTCATTGCCGATGGCGTGGGTGCCAGCATTCCTGAAGCGGGCATGCTGATTACCGCCTATGCACTGGGCGTCATGATCGGAGCTCCCATCATGACGCTGGCTTTGGGCCGCATTCGCGTCAAAACTGCCTTGATATCGCTGATGGGCATTTTCGTCATCGGCAACATGCTGGCGGCGGCAGCGCCCGGCTACTCCACACTGTTGATGGCACGGCTGGTAACCAGCCTGAACCATGGCGCCTTCTTTGGCCTGGGTTCCGTGCTTGCGGCCAGTCTGGTGCCCAAAGACAAGCAGGCCAGTGCGGTGGCGGCCATGTTTCTGGGCCTGACGATTGCCAATATCGGCGGCGTACCGGCAGCCACATGGGTGGGCCAGCAAATTGGTTGGCGCATGGCGTTTGTGCTGACCGCCGCTCTGGGGGTGCTTGCCATGGCAGCACTGGCCATCACGCTACCGCGTGGCGAAGTGGGCAAGATGCCGGATGTGCGCCGCGAGTTGCGCGTGCTGACCCGGCCTCAGGTTCTGCTGGCCCTGGGGACGACCGTGATGGGCGCAGGCGGCATGTTCACGCTCTATACCTATGTGGCCCCTGTGCTGCAAAGCATGACGGAGGCGACACCCAACTTTGTCACGCTGTCGCTGGTCATCATCGGCCTGGGTTTCACCATCGGCAACTGGCTGGGCGGGCGGCTGGCCGACTGGTCGCTGGACGGCAGCACCAAGCTGTTCCTGGCTGCATTGGCGCTCATCATGCTGGCACTACCCTTTGTTCTGCCTTCAAAGGCCGGGGCGCTGCTGGGCTTGCTGGTCTGGGGCATCGCCACCTTCGCCATCGTGCCGCCGGTGCAGATTCGGGTCATGCAGGCTGCGGCAGAAGCGCCCGGCCTCGCAGCCTCAGTCAACATCGGCGCGTTCAATCTGGGCAATGCGCTGGGCGCTGCCGCCGGGGGGGCCGTGATTTCAGCGGGCTGGGGTTATGCCTCGGTGAGCTGGGCCGGAGCCGTGCTGGCGGCCGCGGGTTTGAGCCTGGTCATTGGCGGATCGCGAAGCACTCGCAGACTGGCCTCCGCTTGAGCCCGGCACCGAGCACTTGCAGGTACCCCTAAGATAGGACGCTTGAATAACTAAAAGGAGAGCGTCATGCCCATGTTTGTAGACCACTCGCCCCCGGGCGAGTGCATTTTCTGCAAGCTCGTCAAAGGAGAGATTCCTGCGGCCAAGGTCTATGAGGACGATCTGACCATCGCCTTCATGGACATTGGTCAGGCCACGCGCGGCCACGTGCTGGTGGCCAGCAAGCGCCACGCCGTCAATCTGCTGGAGCTGACGACTAAGGAAGCCGGCGCGGTGATGCAGACCGCCCAGCGCGTGGCGGCCGCAGTGAACAAGGCCTTCGACCCCGACGGCATCAATATCTTCCAGGCCAATGGCGCACCGGCGGGGCAGACGGTGTTTCACTTCCATCTGCATGTGCTGCCACGTTTTGAGGGCGATGGTCTTTCGGTCGTCTGGCAGCGCGAGGAGCCCGGCTTTGCCGTGCTGGGCCAGCTGGCCGAACAGATCAAGGCTCAGCTTTCCTGAATCTATTCACTATCAAAAAAAGAGCTGCCAGCGCTTGATGAATAAGCGCTGGCAGCTCTTTTGACGTTTAAACCACTGTTAGTGGGACTCAGCCGTCTTGATGGCATCCGCCACTTGCGATGGCGTCACATCACCCTTTTGCCGACCCCAGCGCACGCGCATGTAGTTGACCAGGTCGGCCATATCTTCATTGCTGAGCTGCTGGGCAAAGCCAGGCATGGCCTGCATGCGCTCCCCATGGGCCAGGTCGCGCTCGGGAAGACCTTCGCGGATCACACGCACCAGGTTCAGCGGCGTGGGGAACATGGCCGTGGTGTTGGTATCCAGGCGCAGCGACGAGTGCGGCTGGCCCTGGCCATCGACACCATGGCAGCCTGCGCACAGACCCACATAGACACGCTCTCCATTGGCCGACACCGGAGTTTGCGGTGCCTCGGCAGGCTGGGCTGCTGCAGGTTGTGGCTTCTCGCCCTGCATCAGATAGGCGGCCATGGCCTTGAGATCGCGCTCATCCAGGTGCGAGCTGGAATGTTCGAGCACCGGGAACATGCCCATGGTCATCACGCCCTGGGACGACAGGCCGGTGCGCAGAAACTGCACCAGGTCTTGCTCGCTCCAGCCACGCTCGGCCATGGCTTTGGGGCGCAAGTCAGGGGCATAAGCACCTTCGATCACATTGCCTGCCAGCGACTTTTGAGGTCCATGGCAAAGCTGGCCGTGCGCGGTGTGTGGCATTCGCCGCAGTGCCCCAGGGTGTTGACCAGATAGGCGCCACGCTCCAGATCGTTGTTCGCCTCGGGAGCGGGTTCACCAGCGGGGCGCTCCAGCGCATTCCACAAAGCCAGACCGGGACGGATGCTGAACGGGAAGTTCATCTCGGGCTGGCGATTGGCGACTTCCACCGCAGGCTGGGCCTGCAACCAGACCCACAGCGCATCGACGTCGGCACGCGTGATGTCGTGGTAACTGGCGTAAGGCATGGCAGGGTACAGGTTCTTGCGCCCCGGAGCCATACCGCGCGCCACGGTGCGATACAAATCATCAGCTGACCAGTTGCCGATGCCATGCTCCTTGGAGGGCGAGATGTTCGTACCGTACAGCGTGCCCATGGGCGTGACCATGGCCATGCCGCCTGCCAGTTCGGCACCCGTGGTGGGCGAGCTGTGGCAGGCCGCGCAGTCGGCGGCGCGGAACACCTGCAAACCGCGGTCAGACAGCTTCTGCTTTTGCTCGGGGCTGATGCTGGCCAGATCCACACTGGCCGGTGGCACACTGCCGCTGGAACTGCCAGCGATGTACATGCCGCCCAGCACCACCACGGCTGCTGCCGCAATGCCCGCCGCAATCTTGGTCAACTTGCTGCGTTGAGCTTTATCCATGACGGCTGACCTCCCGCGTGCGCTGGCCCGTCGTCAGGCCGGGCGTGGCCAGAATCAGGTCGCGCACGGCGTGGTAGTAACGCACATAGCCGGTGCAGCGGCAGATATGCTTGTCCAGTGCGGCTTCCACGGCCTCTTCCACCGCGTTGGCGGCCACAGGCTTGGTGCGCAGTTGCTCCATCAGCACGGTGGCCGAGTTCACAAAACCCGGCGTGCAATAGCCGCACTGGAACGAGAAATGCTCGAGGAAAGCCTGTTGCACGGCCGAGGCCACGGGCTGGCCCTTGTCATCGGTGCTGGCCGCGCCTTCGATGGTGCGAATGCTCTTGCCGTTGAGCCAGCTGACACCGGTCACGCAGGCGGGCACCGTGTGCGAGCCCTTGCCGGGCTCATCGACGATGACGGTACAGGCGCGGCACACGCCCTGGCCGCAGCCCAGACGGGTGCCGGTCAGGCCCTGATATTCCTGCAAAAACTCGATCATCATCAGGTCCTGCGGCAGATCGTGCGGACCGGTCTTCTGACCGTTGATGGTGGCGGAAAACTGGATACGTTGCTGCATCACAATGCCTTCTTGATTCGTTCCGCGCTCAGCGGCAATTGATAGAAACGCTTGCCGGTGGCATGGGCCACGGCATTGGCACAGGCAGCAACCACGGGAATCATCACCACTTCGGCCATGCCCTTGGGCGGATCGGTGCGTGAGACCGGGGGCAGCACATGGCCCTCGGCCGTCCACACCGCCAGCTCGCTGGCGCGCGGCAGGTGATAGCGGTTGAAGCTCCAAGTGCCATTGCCGGGACCGGTGGGCCCCAGTGGCAGCTCTTCGTACAATGCGTGACCGATGCCCATGGCCACACCGCCCTGCAGCTGACCCGAGACCAGCTCGGGCACGATTTGCGCACCGCATTCCAGCCAGGTCTTGTGACCCAGCAAGCTCACCTTGCCGGTGCCGGTAGATACAGCCAGCTCGACCAGGGTGGCGCAAGGTGCGTAATACACCGCTCCCGCCGCCAGGCGGTGCACGGGTGGATAACTGACCTTGACGCGCGGCTGGAAGGCGTAACCGGCGCTGTCCATGGCAGCTTTCTTCGCGGCATCGGCACCCTTGCCAAAACGCACGGACAGAGCGTCGATCTCGGCGCTGAAGCGCTGGCCGCCCAGCTCGAACTCGGCACTGGCCCAGGAGCGGCGGTTAAAGGTATGGACGCAGACGCCGGTGACCAAACCCAGCTCATGGGCACGTGCGGCCAGACGCTCGAAGCTCAAAGGCTCCATCGCTCCAGCGACCAGCTTGCCGTCCTTCCATTCGGCCTGATCCAGCGTGACAGGCATGCCCTGCAGCGGGCCACCAAACGGATTGCCCCAGATGGACAGCGCCGCAGGCCAGAGACCGTGGGCCAGCAGCAGCTTGGCCGCCTGGCGCGTGGTGTGGGTGAAGTAATAGGCCGAGTTGGAGGCCGAATTGGGCGAGGTAAAGCTGGGCACCCAGTACGGGTCCTGCGACTGGCGATCTTCATCGGCCTGGGGCGTGGAATTGGGCTGCTCCTGTGTGTGCACCGGCATCTCGGGCCATTTCTGGGCCGCAAACACCACATCATCGACAGGACGCCCCAGGAAGGGCTCGGCCACCAGCATCTGCGCGGTGCTGCTGCCGGTACCAATTTCCGGCGCAATATGCTTCATGGAAATCTTGCCTTCCGGCGAGATTTCGATCAATGCCAGCGCGGCTTCACCGGCAGTGCCAAAGCTCTTTTGCACCGAGGCAAAGCCCACGCCGTAGCGCATTCCGGGGTTGGCGGCTTCGTACTCGGCCTTGCGCTTGGCGCGGTTCGTCCACACCGGGTCTTTCGCCGCCAGTGCCAGAATTTCGCCAATACGCAGATGACCTGCAGGCACGGCCCCCTGGGTGTTGCGCAGACCTGTGCGCAGCATGTTCTTCTGGCGCAGCGCAATCGCATCCATGCCCAGCTGGTCGGCAATTTCGTCGACCAACATCTCGGTGGGTGCCATGGACTGCAAGGTGCCGTAGCCGCGCACCGACCCGGCCGTCACCTCGCTGCTGGGGTAGACCGCCACGGACAGATCGCTCTTGGGAAAGTAGTACACCGACTGCGAGGACGCTACGCCCAGTGTGCCCACCGAGGGGCTGAAATTCATGGTGCCGCCGCCGTCGCCGCGCATATCCACGGAGAACGCCTGAAACTGACCTGCAGCATCCACGGCAATCGTGGTCTTGAGATCAAACGGATGGCGCTTGAGCGCGAACTGAAAGTGCTGCCAGCGGTCCAGCGCCAGACGCACCGGGCGTCCTTCGGCATACAGCGCAGCCAATGCCACGTAGTACGGGAAGGAGTGGTGCTCCTTCTGCCCGTAGCCCACGGTAAAAGCGCTCAGGTAGTCCATCTCATGGAGCGCAAAGCGGCTGGCCTTGACCATGCCGACCATATGGCCCGCCGTGGCATAAGGCGCCTGGGTGGCACCGACCATATGCATCACGCCCTTGGCGCTCTCGTACCAGGCCAGACCGTTTTCCGGCTCCAGCGCCGCTGGCTCCATGGACTGGCTGTGATAGTCGCGTGAGAAGACTGTCACCCCTTCAGGAGGCTGCTTGAGCAGCTGCTGAATGTCAGCCGAGTACTGCATGGCCTTGCCGTGCTTGGGATGGTCCACGCCTGGCCACTGCACTTCGGGGCCGGTGAGCTGGGGGCGAACAATGCCGTCCGTCAGCGGCGCGTAGAGATCGGGCTCATCGTGCTTTTCTGCGCCCATGCGCACATAGCGCGCGGCCACATAAGGCTTGCGCTGGGGCGGCGTAGCCGCCGCACCATATTTGAAGATGCCTTCATTGAAGCGCAGCAGGCGCACGGCCTGGCGATAGCGCTCGTAGTCATGCCAGATACCCAGCGCCACGGGCTGGCCCAACATGGGCGAGACCTGGCCCTTCGGCAAAAAGTAGCTGCCGTAGAAGCCCGGCTCGGGCATACGCACACCATCGGCCTCGGCGCGCTCGGCATCCACCAGCACATCGGGTGCCAGTTCATTGCCCAGCACCGACAGGTCGAGCCCCTCATAGATCCGGTCGGCGCGCGGAATCATGATCAAGAGCGCGTAGGACTGCTGGGCAGGCCAGCCCGTCATGTCTCTGGCACGCAGATCGATGGCAAACAGCTTCTCCCCCGTCACCTTGGCCATGCCATCGCGCCGGTAGCGCAACTGGCCGCCTGCCAGCCAGCCACCATCTTGCCCTGCAGCAGGTTCGACCATGGCGGCAAGCGCTTGCTCCAGCGGGCGCACGCCGGCAATTACCCCCAGAGCGGCGGCAGCCTTCAAAAAGCTGCGCCGACTCACATCCGATTTGGGCACATTCGTTCTCCATTGAGCAAACCGCAGCGGCCGCGCTGCAGCGCCGTGGTTGCGATTGATTCATTCCTGCCACGCAACCCGCCCAAGAACAGTGCTTGCTGTTCAGTCCGCTGTGGTGGGCAGTCGGTGCTGCCACCTGGATGAACCCCAAATCGATTTGAAGATCATTTCAACAATCCCTTTTATAAGGAACAGGTTGCAAAGCAAATTACCCAAATCGATTTGGGCAAAGTAAAGTATACAAAACCTTTACGAATGCCGGCTGGGCCTCCTGAAATGACCACCAACGCTTGCAGGAGCCTGTCCAGCAGCAAGCCCGCACAGGCCTGATCAACCGTTTTTCCGAGAAACCTCATGGCCGCCCCATCCGCCCAACGCATCACCATTGCCGACGTGGCCCGAGAGGCCGGCGTTTCACGCACCACGGTTTCGCACGCACTCAACGGCCGCGGCCAGGTCGATCCCGCCACCCGCAGCAAGGTGGAGGACGTTGCACGCAGCCTGGGATACCGGCCCAACCGCCATGCCCAGCGCTTGCGCACTGGCGGCACCAGCATGATTGCGCTGCTGTCGTCCATGCCCTTTACCGTCTCGGGCGGGCCCTCACGCCTGGGCTTTTTCATGGAAGTGGCATCGGTCGCCGCCACCTCGGCGCTGGAGCGCGGCCTGGTCATGGCCCTGGTGCCCCCCCACAGACCCGATCAAAACTCGCTGAACCTGCTCGACATCGACGGCGCTTTGGTCATAGAGCCGCAGGCCGGCGACCCTCAGCTGGCAGCGCTGCTGGCTCAGGGCCTTCCCGTGGTCTCGATTGGCCGCCCCGGCGGCGACACCATCGACGTTCCCTATGTGGATCTGCTGTCCGGCCCTGCCACGCAAATGCTGCTGACCCATATGCTGGCGCAGGGCGCGCAGCGTATTGCACTGGTGGTTGGCGCTTCGGAACGCACCTCCTACAGCCAGGCCGAGCAAGCCTATGCCGCCATGGCAGCGGGCCACGGCATGCAGCCCGTGACGCTGCGCCTGGATGAAGCGCTGGGAGAGGATGGCGGCTATGCTGCGGCCCGTCAGTTGCTGACCGAGCACCCCGAACTGGATGCCATGCTGGTCATGGTCGATGCCTTTGCCGTGGGTGCAGCCCGCTATGCTCAGGAGGCAGGACGGCGCATTCCCGAAGACCTGATGCTGGCCACTCGCTATGACGGCCTGCGTGCACGCAGCTGCGAGCCACCGCTGACGGCGCTGGATCTGCATCTGGAAACCGTGGCGCAGCAGGCCGTGGACATGCTGTTCGAGCATCTGCGCGGCGACTTGACGCGGCGCACGGCAAGCAGCCCCCTGCCCAGTCTGGCGCTGCGCCGATCCACACAAAGAAAGCCCCGCTGAATCGCTTCAACGGGGCTTTGCAATGTTTCTCAGGCGCAAGAAGCTATCAAAATAATAGCTTCTTGCGCTTTCCAGTATTTGGCTTCAAGCCATTTTCATCCAGATTTTCAAGCCGCAGAAAATCGCGCAAAGGTCTGATCCAGTCGCGCTATCCATTCAGACTTCTGTGCATCGCTGGCAAAGCTGGCTTCCAGGCTATTGCGCGCCAGTTGGTAAGCCTCGTCTGCACCCATCCCTGTCGCGGCAAAGAGCTGGGTGTAGTTCTCGTTGACGTAGCCGCCAAAGTAGGCCGGGTCGTCCGAGTTGATCATCACCTTGAGGCCTGCTTTCAAGAGACGCGGCAAGTTGTGATCCGCCAGGTCTTTGACCACGCAGAGCTTGAGATTGGATAGCGGACAGACCGTGAGCGGAATCTGCTCCTTGACCAGTCGCACCATCAACTGCTCGTCTTTTTCAGACTGCACACCATGGTCGATACGCGCCACCTTCAACACATCCAGCGCGCCCCAGATATAGGCGGGCGGGCCCTCTTCACCGGCATGCGCGACGAGGCGCAGGCCCAGTTCCTTGCAGCGTGCAAACACGCGTTCGAACTTCTCGGGCGGGTTGCCCAGCTCGCTGCTGTCCAGCCCGACGCCGATAAAGCGGTCGCGCAGCGGCAGTGCCGCTTCCAGCGTCTGCAGAGCGCTTTCTTCGCTCAGGTGGCGCAAGAAGCTCAGAATCAACGTGGCCGAGACGCCTTGCTCAATCTGCGCATCGCGGCAGGCACGGTACAGGCCGTTGATGACGGTTTCCATGGCCACACCGCGTTCGGTATGGGTTTGGGGGTCGAAGAAGATTTCCGTGTGCACCACGTTGTCAGCCACGGCGCGGTTCAGGTAGGCGCGGGCCATGTCGTAGAAATCTTGCTCGTACAGCAGCACGCTGGCGCCAGCGTAGTAGATATCAAGAAAGCTCTGCAGATCGGTGAAGGCATAGGCGGCACGCAGCGCCTCCACGCTGTCATAGGCCAGCTTCACGTTGTTGCGCTGGGCCAGCGCAAAGATCAGCTCAGGCTCCAGCGAACCTTCGATATGCATGTGCAGCTCTGCCTTGGGCATGGCTTGCAGCAATTCGGGCAGGCGCGCAGTTTCGATAGGGGGCACGGAATGTTTCATCAGCAAACTCCGAAGGTGATGCCTTGAGACTTGAGGAAGCGGCGATAGGCCGAGGACATACGGTCAGCTGCCGAGTGCATTTCCGCACGCGGGTCCAGCGGCAGAGCCTTGGGCAGTTGCGATTCCAGCACGGGCTGGTCCTGCACAAAAATGGTGTGCTGGAAGGTTTGCAGCTGCTCGTCAGTCGATTCAAAGTCTGCCACAGCCAGGCGGAACCAGACACGGCTGATTTCCGGGGTCACGGGGCAGATGAACAGGCCGATCTGCTCGCGCCAGCCTTGCTTGGAGCTGCCTTCTTCAGGAATCTTGGTCAGCACTGCGGTGTAGGGAGCCGTCACCTCGTAGGTGTATTCGACTTCCGCCGGTTGTGTGGAGTGCAGGTTGGACTGGGGTTGCACGGCCTTGCAGCCGGTGGCGATAACGCCCGTATCCTTGGCCTCGACCTTGTAAGTCGCCATGGCCGTGGCATCGCGGCTGCCTAGCCAGCCCTCATGCACAAAGCCGAAGTGGGACATGTCGAGGAAATTCTCGATGATGCGCGGCGCGCTGGCAGCCACGTCGTAGGGGCCGCAGTTCACCTTGCGCAGATGTTCGTCGGACTCGGCAGCAAACACGGGCAGCTGGCTGTCGCTAGATTCCAGACGCACCCAGACCAGTCCATAGGCCTCCTGCACTTCAAAGGCCTTGACGCACTGCGATGCGGGGGGGGTGAAGTCAGGCACGGCAGGTACTTTGACGCACTGGCCGCCCGTAGCGAATTGCCAGCCGTGGTAAGGGCACTCCAGATTGCCGTTTTCGACGCGGCCCATGGACAGGCGCGCGCCGCGGTGCGGGCAGCGGTCCACAAAGGCCTGGACCTCACCTTCAGCATTGCGCCACAGCACCACAGGCTGCTCCAGCAGTTGAACGGGCAAGGGCGCACTCACTACTTCGGAAGATTGGGCAACAGGATGCCAGAGGGTACGTTCAGTCATGGGGTTACTCATCTTTATCAAAACAAAGGGCCGCTCTGCGGCGGCCCTGTCACAGCCTAAAAGGCTGGTTAACGGCGCTTACTTGGAGTCGCCACCGGGGACCTTCCCTTCCACGCCCTTGACGTAGAAGTTCACGCCCTTGAGGAAGGCATCGTCAGCCACTGCACCCGCAGCGACCAGTTCCTTGCCATCTTGGGCGGCGATCGGGCCCTTCCAGATATGGAATGTACCGTCCTTCAGTCCCTTCTTCACTTCCTCAACCTTTGCCTTGGCTTCAGCGGGGATGTCTTCCGCCATGGAAACGAGGTCGATCGCATCTTCCTTCACACCCCACCAGGACTGCTGGCTCTTCCAGGTGCCGTCCAGCACGGCGTTCGCGGTCTGGATGTAGTACTTGGAGGGATTGAAGATGGCCGATGCCAGGTGAGCCTTGGGGCCATAGGCTGTCATGTCCGAATCCCAGCCAAAGGCGCGCTTGCCCTTTTCTTCAGCGGTCTTGAGCACAGCGGGCGAGTCGGTGTTCTGGAACAGGATGTCGGCACCGCCGTTGATCAGGCTGGTGGCGGCTTCTGTTTCCTTGGGAGGAGCGAACCATTCGTTGACCCAGACCACCTTGGTCTTGATCTTGGGGTTCATGGACTGAGCGCCCAGCGTGAAGCTGTTGATGTTGCGCAGCACTTCGGGAATTGGCACCGAGCCCACCACGCCCAGCGTGTTGGACTTGGTCATAGCACCAGCGATCACGCCGGCCAGGTACGCACCTTCGTAGGTACGGAAGTCATAAGTGCTGGCATTGGCCGCCGTCTTGTAGCCGGTGGCGTGCTCCCACTTCACATCGGCAAATTCTGGGGCCAACTTCTGGATGGTGTCCATGTAGCCGAAGGTGGTGCCAAAAATCAGCTTGTTGCCTTGAGCCGCCATGTCGCGCAGCACACGCTCGGCGTCAGCGCCTTCAGGCACGCTTTCCACGTAGGAAGTCTTGATCTTGTCGCCCAGAGCGGCTTCCAGCGCCTTGCGGGCCTGATCATGTGCAAACGAATAACCACCATCTCCCACAGGGCCCACATAGGCGAAAGCGATTTTCAGTGCTTCGGGCGCTGCAGGAGCTGGGGCGGCAGCAGGCGCTGCGGCCGGTGCTGGCGCTTCTTCCTTTTTGCCGCAGCCCACGAGAGCTGCCGAAGCCACGGCTGTCAGGGCGGCGACCTTGATCAATGAACGCTTGTTGAAATCAGTCATTCGTCTTTCCTTGGATAAGTTGAGGTAGTTATTCAATGCGAACGCGATGCCAGACAGAACCCCATCGCGCCTTAATCAATATATGCATAAATTGAGCCAAGTTGCAGACAGGTATCTCTAAAACGACAGCGCAAAAACAAAGGCCCCGAAGGGCCTTGGACGGACGCCGCTCAGGCGTCCTGCAAACAGTGCTTACTTGGCACCAGGCACTTTGCCCTCGATACCGTTCACATAGAAGTTAATGCTGCGCAGCCAGGCATCATCGGCCACCTTGCCGGCTTCCAGCACTTCCTTGCCAGCGTTGTCCTTGACCGGACCTGTCCATACAGCAAACGTACCATCCTTCATGCCGGCCTTGGCCTTCTCGACCTTGTCCTTGATTTCCTGGGGCACGTCGTCAGCGATCTTCTTCAGATCGATCGCACCTTCCTTCACGCCCCACCAGAAGTTGCCGGTCTGCCACTTGCCGTCCAGCGTGTCCTGCACCACCTTGGTGTAGTAAGGAGTCCAGTCAATCACCGCCGAGCCCAGGTGAGCCTTGGGTGCGAAGCCGCTCATGTCGCCGTCCTTGCCGAAGGCGCGAGCACCGCGCTCTTCAGCCGTCTTCAGCACAGCGGGAGAGTTGGTGTTCTGGTACATCACGTCCACACCGCCGTTGATCAGGCTGTTGGCCGCTTCCGATTCCTTGGGCGGCGCAAACCATTCGTTCACCCAGACCACCTTGGCCTTGATGGAAGGATCAACACTCTGGGCACCCAGCACGAAGGAGTTGATGTTACGCACCACTTCCGGGATTGGCACCGATGCCACCACGCCCACCGTCTTGGTCATGGCACCCGCCACGATACCGGCTAGGTACGCACCTTCAAAAGTCTTGGTGTCATACACGGCTGCGTTGTCCGCAGTCTTGTAGCCAGTGGCATGCTCGAACTTCACGCCAGGGGTGTCGGCCGCGACCTTCTGCACAAAGTCCTGGTAGCCAAAGCTGGTGGCGAACACCAGCTTGTTGCCCTGACCGATCATGTCGCGCATCACACGCTCGGCGTCAGCGGACTCAGGCACGCTCTCAACCATGGAGGTCTCGATCTTGTCGCCAAACTTTTCCTGAATGGCCTTGCGACCCAGTTCGTGCTGGAAAGTCCAGCCGCCGTCGCCAATGGGGCTCACATACATGAAGCCGACCTTGAGCTTGTCTGCAACAGGAGCCGCAGCTTCTGGCGCAGCAGCGGGGGCTGCAGGAGCCTCTTCCTTCTTGCCGCAGGCTGTCAGAACTGCCATCGAAACAGCCGACAGGCCAATCATCTTGATCAGAGCGCGCTTACCCAGAATGTTCATTGTCATTGTCCTCATGTATTTTTAAAAAACGGATTGCACCACATCTGGGCGTCAAGCTCCAGGGTAGAAGGGTTTCCCCAGGGATGCAGGCATGTTGGCGCGAATCCAGGCGGGGTTGCGCGAGATCAGCACCAGCACCACGATGGTGGCCAGATAAGGCAGCATGGACAGAATCTGGCTCGGAATCTGCACGCCCGTGGCCTGCAGGTGGAACTGCAGCATGGTCACGCCACCAAACAGATAAGCACCCAGCAAAATACGGGCCGGGCGCCAGGTGGCAAAGGTGGTCAGCGCCAGCGCAATCCAGCCGCGGCCCGACACCATGTTTTCCACCCACAGCGGTGTGTAGACCACCGAAATATAGGCACCAGCCAAACCGCACATGGCACCGCCAAACATCACGGCCATCAGGCGAATGCGGCGCACGGGGTAGCCCAGTGCATGGGCCGACGAAGGCGACTCACCCACGGCGCGCAGCACCAGGCCAGCACGCGTGCGGTACAGAAACCAGACCATGACAGCAGCCAGAGCAATCGAGCCATACACCAGCGGGTGCAGGGTGAAAAGCGCAGGGCCCACCACGGGCAGATCAGCCAGACCGGGAATGGCAAACTTGGGCAGCTCCGGCAGCCTGGCCTGCACATAGCCCAGACCCACAAAGGCCGAGAAGCCTGCGCCAAACAGCGACAGCGCCAGACCGGTGGCGTACTGATTGGTGTTGAGCCAGATCACCAGCACACCAAAGATGCCAGCCAGCAACGCGCCAGCCAGCATCCCCGCGCCAAAGCCCACCCAGGTACTGCCAGAGTGAACCGTGGCGGCAAAGCCCGCAATGGCGGCGCAGAGCATCATGCCCTCAGCCCCCAGGTTGACGATGCCCGCTTTTTCGTTGATGAGCAGACCCAGAGCCGCCAGCGCCAGAACGGTGCCTGCGCTCAGCGTGGAGCCCAGAAGCAGTGCATAGGATTCCATGGGTCAGGCTCCCTTCACTGCAGAAATAGCGGTGCTGGCTTTTTGTGCCACCCAGCGAATGCGGTAAGCGACCAGCGTATCGCAGGCCAGCAGCGTGAACAGCAGCAGGCCTTGAAACACGCCTGTCAGCGCCTTGGGCAGGCCCAGACGCGACTGCGCCAGCTCACCACCGATATAGAACATGCTCATGAGAATGGCCGAGAAAATCATGCCCACAGGGTGCAGGCGACCCACAAAGGCAACGATGATGGCGGCAAAGCCGTAGCCAGCCGGAACATAGGGCGTGAGCTGACCCAGCGGGCCAGCCACTTCCAGCGCACCCGCCAGACCGGCGGTGGCGCCAGAGATCAGCAGCGCCGTCCACAATGCCTTGCGCGAGGAAAAGCCAGCGTAGCGTGCTGCAGCGGGAGCCAGACCGCCCACCTGCAGCGCAAAGCCAGCGCGAGTGCGAAACAGAAATGCCCACAGCAAACCGGCACCCACCAGCGAAATGATGACGCCGATGTTCATGCGCATGCCTTGCACCAGACGCGGGATCTGTGTCACACGCTCAAAGCTCTTGGTCTGCGGGAAGTTGTAACCCATGGGGTCCTTCCAGGGCCCATAGACCAGATAGCCCAGCACGAGCACGGCCACATAGACCAGCATCAGGCTGACCAGAATTTCGTTGGCGTTAAAGCGGTCACGCAGCAACGCCACAATGCCCGCCCAGACCATGCCGCCCAGCATGCCGGCAATCAAAATAGCGGGAACAATCCACGGCCCGGTGGTCTTGTCCGCAAGCAGCGCCATGCCACCTGCGGCCACGGCACCTATGACAAACTGGCCTTCGGCACCAATATTCCAGATATTGGAGCGAAAGCACACGGCCAGCCCCAGCGCAATCAACAGCAGCGGCGTGGCCTTCATGGCCAGCTCACCTAAAGCGTAGCCAGACTTGATGGGTTCCCAGAAAAAGGCTTGCAGGCCCTTCACCGGATCTTTGCCCAGTAGGGCAAAAAGGCACACACCAACCAGCACCGTAATCAGCAGCGCCAGAATGGGAGAGCCATAAGTCCAGAACCTGGAAGCCTGAGGTCGTTGTTCCAGCTTAAGCATGGGCGGCTCCCTGCGCTGCACCCGTGTTGTCCCACAGGCCACTCATCCATTCACCAATCTGCTGCACCGTGGCATCCGCTCTTTGCACCGAAGGGCTCAGACGCCCCTTGGCCACCACATGCAGGCGGTCACATATCTCAAACAACTCGTCTAACTCCTCACTGAGCACCAGCACCGCGCAGCCTTCATCGCGCAGCTTCAGAATGGCACCACGGATCTGCGCAGCAGCTCCCACATCCACCCCCCAGGTGGGCTGGGAGATGATGAGCAGACGCGGCTTGGCGTCAATTTCACGACCCACAATGAATTTCTGCAGGTTGCCGCCCGACAGGGACTGCGCTGGCGAGCCAGGGCCACCGGCTTTGACGTTGAAGCGCGCAATGATGTCTTTGGCCTGGACCTGCAGCTGGCTCATGCGAATCCAGCTGCCCTTGCCCAGTGCATCCTTGCGGGTCAGCAGCAGGTTGTGCGCCAGCCCCATGCTGGGCACGGCACCGCGCCCCAGACGCTCTTCAGGCACAAAATGCAACCCCATGCCACGGCGACGCCCGGGGCCCATGCGCCCCACGCCTTTGCCCAGCAGCTGCACCATTTCAGGCTCGGCACGCGTGTCTTCACCCGACAGCGCGTACATCAACTCTTTCTGACCGTTGCCAGACACACCGGCAATGCCAACCACTTCACCGGCCTTGACCTGCAGCGCAATGCCCTGCAGATCCACACCAAACGCTTCCTGCGTCTTGATGGACAAGCCCTGGACGAGCAACACGGTATCGCCGGTGTTGGGGCTGCGGTGCTCCAACTCTGGCGGCTCCGAGCCAATCATCATGCGCGACAGCGAGGCATTGGTTTCAAGGGCCGGGTTGCATTCTCCCGTCACCACGCCACCGCGCAGTACGGTACAGGCCGTGCACAGCGAGCGAATTTCATGCAGCTTGTGACTGATGTAGAGAATGGAGCAGCCTTCGGCGGCCAGCCGGCGCAGCACGACGAACAGCTTCTCGACGGCCTGAGGCGTGAGCACCGAGGTTGGCTCATCCAGAATCAGCACACGTGGGTTGGTCAGCAAAGCACGGATGATTTCCACGCGCTGCATCTCACCCACAGACAGGGTGTGCACAGGGCGATGCGCATCGACATCCAAGCCGTAGTCACGCGCCGTGGCTTCAACGCGCTCTATGACTTGGGCCAGAGGAATGCTCTTGTCCAGACCCAGCCAGACGTTCTCGGCCACGGTCAGCGTGTCAAACAGGCTGAAGTGCTGGAACACCATGGCAATGCCCAGCGCACGGGCTTCTTGCGGGTTACGGATCTGTACTGGCTTGCCGTCCACCAAAATGGTGCCTTCGTCAGGTTTGACGGCACCATAGATGATCTTCATCAGCGTGGACTTGCCAGCGCCGTTCTCGCCCAGGATGGCGTGGATCTCGCCGGGCTTGACTTTCAGCGATACCTTGCTGTTTGCAACAACAGCCGGGTATCGCTTGGTAATACCCTCCAACTGCAGGCGCGCAGGGGCATTCGCAGACGGGGATTGTGTTGGGGGGGGATTCATCGCTGGATTGTCTCTCAATTCAAATAACAAATTGACTCAAACAGGCTCTCTGCGCTGAACAGGAACGGGATACAAGCTATTGATTTCGCAGCGTTAGTGCCACATTTCTCACCACCTCTCGCAACCAGCGCGTGGCTGCGCCAGCATGCGAACGGGCATGCCAGAGCTGGTAATAGACCAATGGCGGAAACTCCACGGGGCACGGCAAGATGGCTAAAGGCAGGCGTTCGCTGAAGCGTTCACAGAACAGTCGGCCCGATGTCATCACAAGCAAGCTTGATGCCACCATGTCAGGTATCAGGCTGAAATGCGCGCAACGCGCAGCCACCTGGCGGCTCAGCCCCATGCCTGCCAACTGCTCGTCAATCACACCCTGAGCACCGGGATAAGCCGGGGTCGGCGCAATATGCTCGGCCTGCAGCCATTGCGCCACATCCCAGCCTCGACGCACGGCCGGGTGCTTGGGACTGACAAGGCAGACCACCTCATCCTCAAACAGCTTGGCCATGTGCAGCCCTTCGGGTGGCTGGGGCCAGTTGCCAATAACCACATCAATTTCACCATCGGCCAGCTGTCCTTCGTAATGGGCCTCGGCACTCAGCGGCAGAAAATCCACCGGGCAATGGGGCGCCTGGGACTTGATGGTTGACATCAGCCGGGGCAGAAACTGCGGGTCCAGATAATCGCTGGCGGCAATCCGGAAGGTCCGAGTAGAAGTCCGCGGGTCAAACTGGCGCGCGTCGCTGAACAGGCCTTCGGCGGCTCGAAGAATGTCAGCCGAAGGCTGCACCATGCCCAGGCCCACATCGGTAGGCTGCATCTGCGCGCCCGAGCGCACCAGTAAAGGGTCACCCGCCAGCTCACGCAAGCGGCGCAGTGACGCCGATACCGCTGGCTGATGCATGCCCAGACGCAAAGCCGCACGAGAGACACTGCGCTCGGTCAGCACCGTGTGCAGCACCCGGATCAGGTGCAGGTCTATCTTGTCAAACAAGGTCTGGTCACGCATGGGTCTTGGCTACCCGACCATTGGCTGGCTGGGCCTATTTTGTTTTGTCAGAAAAGCAGTAGCGGAGCGTAACTCAGTCAGCACAGTCAATCCGTCAAATGATGGACTCAACAGCCGTGTGCCAGATGCATGAAACGCGCGCTCACACCGATGCAGCCATCACTTCCACACGATTACGCCCCTTTCGCTTGGCGGCATAGCAGGCCATGTCCGCTCCCTTGAAGGCCGTAGCGGCGGTGTGATAGCTGGCATCCAGCAGCAGCATGCCAATGCTTGCACTCAACATATAACGCTGGCCCTGGTAGGAACCATCCCAGTCCTGAATGGCCATGCACAGCAGCTGCGCGTGACGCATGCCCTCCTCGCGGCTGACACCGGCCATGAGAATGGCAAATTCATCGCCGCCCACACGGGCCACCCAGCCATGCGGGCGCACGGTGGATTCAATGAGCCGGGCAATATGGCCCAGCACCTCATCCCCCACCTCACGCCCACCCTGGCGGTTGACCTGAGAAAAGTGATCCAGATCCACATACAGCACGATGCCGTGCACTGCAGGCTCCGCCGTCGTACGGCTGACAGTGCCCGCAGCGCTCAGGCTCTCCAGATAGTCGGGCGAGGCATATTCACGCAGCCACTCTTTAAGACGCAAGGCAAAGGCCGTGCGGTTGGGTAGGCGCGTCAGGGGGTCATGCATCGCCTTCCAGCTGGACTGCTCACGCAACTGGCGCTGCGTGGTCACATCTTCAAGCTCCCAGACCAGGTAATGCTCATCCAGCTCCTTGCCTGTCAGCTCCCATACCCGGCTCATGCGCTGCATGCTTTGCCCGTGAATGCGCACCCATATCGGCCTGGAGTCTTTGCGGACAAAGCAGACCTCGCTATCAAATTGACCGTAGGTATCAAGCGCGCGGCGAACTCGCTCCATCAAGTCCTCGTAGTCCGCATCTGTAGCGCACAGGGCGCGCACCGGTAGTCCCGGCATTTCTCTGGGTTGGTAACCCAGAACTCTGGCGGCCTGCATGCCCACGCGCTGCACCTTGGAGCCATGCGTCACGATCAGGCCCACCGGGGCATAGTCCATCAGCGTTTGCAGCTGCAGCTCCAGCTGACGCTCTCGCTCGCCATGCACTTCATAGCCCCCGCCCAGAGCCTGCAATGCCGTACGCAGGGTCTGCGCCTCACCCCAGTCATGATCCGACAGGGCTTGCCACCAGTTGGCACCACGAACTGAAGAATCCACCTCCAGCATCAGGCCACGGCGTTCAGCCCACTCTGCCGTGCGGAACAGAGCAGTGAGCGGATAGGCAATCAGGCAGAGCACAACGCCCAATACCAGCGCCACAGCCAGCAACGCTGCGGCCAGCCAGCCCATCATTTTTGATGAAATACCGGGAACCCACTCCTGAACATCGCTCATCTTGAGCAACGTCCATTGCGCCCAGGGCAAGGGCATGGCGCTCAAGAGTTTGTTACTGCGCTGTTCACTGACAGCCCCCGCCTGTGCTGTCTTGAGCCAGACAGGGTCCAGCTCCTTGGGCAAAGCTGCACCACCAGGAGCAGCAGACAATTGCCATTCTCCTTTGCTGCTGAACGCCAGAGGATGCAGGTCACGGTCAACCAGCAACAACTGGCTGCCTGCATTGGCAGAGGCCACTTCCAGAGAGAACAGCACCGTCAGAGGTACTTTGTAAGTGCCGCCCAGCACGCCTTTCAGTTTGCCCTGGGCATCACGCACGGGCACCACGCTATGAAATTTCAGCTGCAAACCCGCATCACTGGAACGCACCCACGCCTGAGTCATCGGTTTGCCTTCAGCCAACGCCTTTTTAAGGACTTCGCGCAGCGGCTCATCCAGCTGGTGCAATGGCTTGGCCTGCTCTTTATGCAGATTGGCCAGCAACTGTCCCTTGTCATTGGCCAGTTGCACTTGCTCAAACTGCTGGGCCAAGGAAGCAGGCTGCCTGAGCGTGGCTTCCATCGACTCTGGAGAGTCCTGCATGTGCTCTGACAGCACCATGGCCAAGTTATGCAATGGCTTTTGCTGCTGCTCTACCCTAAAGGTCAGTGACCGGGCTGCGTACTCCAGGGCCTTGGTCTGCGCAGGCAGAGCCCCTTCCATGACAACCTTGCGCATGGAATAAGCCATCCAGCCCGCAGCGCCGGCCCCCACCAGTAGCACCGCAACCATGGCGATCAGTACCATGCTGCGCAGCATGGGGCCAGGGCTTTTACGAAGCATGCCGACATGCGCGCCCAAGGCGGTATCCACAGGCTGCGGCGAAGCAACCCATGGCGGTTCTGCTTGCAAGAGTGGAACAGTGTCTGACATAGGCTTCAATATAGAGAGCCCACGCACACTGCCTCACGAGAGGAAACCCCGGAGACTGTTAGTAAACACTGCTTCAGCCGCCGCTCATGGAGCGCAAAGCCAAGCGCTACATGGCCTACAGAGCATCCCCGGGACTTACCCCAGCGCCAGCACTTCCAGAGCGCCCGGCTTGGGCAATTCAATGACATTACCCCGCCCAGCAATCAGGCCATGCTCGCGCAACTGCCTGAGCACACGCGAGAAAGTTTCCGGCGCTATCCCCAGCTGAGCCGCTATCAGGCGCTTGCGGGCGCTCAGCGTGACGCGAAGACCCACGCCATCTGTTGCGGGGGTTGCATGGTGCAGCAGCCACTGGGCGCAGCGCGCTTCAGCATCTTGCGCCAGACGGCTGACGGCCAGCTCAGTCTGCGAGCAATAGGCCTTGGCCAAGTCTTTCACCAGTTGCCGCACCGCAACTGGCAGCTCGGCCACCGCAGCCTGAAAGCGGGCCAAGGGAATGGTGTAGAGGCGCCCGGCCGTCTGGGCCTGCATATCAAGGCAAGAAGGACGATCTTGCAGCGCAAAGGCCGCATCCAGCCATGCAGGGCCGTCCACCTGGCCGAGCTGATGGCGCATGGAGGAGTCCTGGCTCACGCCCAGCATGACGCTGCCGCTCTCTAGATACAGCACCGAGTCTATGGGTTGGCGACGTTGCCTGAGCCATGAGCCTGGAGCAAAGCTCTCAGGCTGCCCAAACTTGGAGGCAGCTTGCGACAGGGAGGGCATGGTAAACATATGGACCTCACTGTGCCGGGCTTCGCCCTGCCCTGCATTGAGCCAAGTCAAAAGGCTGGAAGGTCTTCGCAATCTCTGCGTCACTGCATCGTAAAAAATACAAAGGCACAAACAAAAAGGCCGCAGTCGAAACTACGGCCTTTTTACTCTTTACAAGCTTGCTATCAGTTCACAGCAGCGCCGGACTCATACCAGGTCTTGACCAGGTTGCGCTCGTCATCAGACAGTGCGCCAGGGTTGCCAAAAGGCATCTTCTTCAACTGAACCACCTGCTGGTAGATCTGTTGAGCGTGCGACTTCACAGCTTCGGGCGAATCCAGACGGACAGCCTTTTGCTGGATGGCAGCACCGTGGCACAGTACGCAATGCTGTTGAAAGATTGCGTTGACCTTGGCAAAACCTTCACCACCTGCTGCGGGTGTAGCAGACTCAGCAGACTGGGTTGCAGCAGGAGCAGCGGCTGCGGGGGCAGTCGTTACAGCAACAGGAGTAGCGGGTGCTGCAGCAGCAGGTGCAGGAGCGGGCTTGAGCCAGACGAACACAGCCAGCAGAGCGGCAACGCCACATGCGGCATAAGGCCATGGGTGGCTGTTACGACCCAGCTTGTAGCCGTGGCGCATCACGAAGAACTGACGGATGGCTGCACCGGCGAACATCATGCCAATCAGCACCACCCAGTTCATCTTGTGGCTGTACAACCAGCCATAGTGGTTCGACAGCATGGCGAACAGCACAGGCAGGGTGAAGTAGGTGTTGTGCACACTACGCTGCTTGGCGCGCTGGCCGTGGCGTGGGTCCACAGGATCGCCTGCCTTCAGAGCCGCCACCACCTTGCGCTGGCCAGGGATGATCCAGAAGAACACGTTGGCGCTCATGGAAGTCGCGATCATCGCGCCCACCAGCAGGAACGCAGCCTGACCAGGGAAGATGTGGCAAGCCAGGTAGGCTGCGATACACACCAGCACCAGAACCAGGGCACCGACTGTGGCATCGCCGTTCTTCTTCTGACCGAACGTGCGGCAGATGAAGTCATACAGCAGCCAGAACACCACCAGGAAGGCCAGAGCCGAACCGATAGCAGCAGCCGAGCTCATCGCATTGGGATCACCGGGGGTGACCAGGTAGATGTTGGCGTTCCACAGGTAGGAGACCGTCAGCAGGGCAAAACCAGACAGCCACGTGGTGTAGCTTTCCCAGTAGAACCAGTGCAGGTGATCCGGCATCTTGGGAGGGGAGACGTTGAACTTGACGGGATGGTAGAAACCACCGCCGTGCACCGCCCACAACTCGCCGCTGACGCCTTGCTTCTTCAGATCGTCGTCCACGGGCGGCGTCAAGCTGCTATCGAGGAACACGAAATAGAATGAAGAACCGACCCATGCAATGGCGGTAATGACGTGCAGCCACCGCAAAAGCAGGCCGGCCCAGTCGAGAATGTAGCTTTCCATAGCTCTAACCTTGGCAGCGTGGGGCTGCCGTGCAAGCTGCTCACCACTGCGGGCGCTCTGAGCAGAAGAAAAGGCCGCGCTCCCTAGGCAAAAGCTTCGAGGCACCGCTGCGACCAGTCTGTAGACAGAAAGTGTATGCACTTTCTGCCTCCGCAAGATTGAAATTCAGGGCAAACCATCCTAGTGATTTCCCGTAGATGCCAGCTACTTTCAGATTGAGCGGTTGTTTTTTGGTGCAATGCAGCGCTAAGCGACAATCCTTCGCTGTAACAGCTGGGCAGCAACAGCTACCGCAATGACTTCTGGCTCTTTACCCGCAATGCCCGGCACGCCAATCGGGCAGGTGATGTGCGCCAACTCTGCATCGCTGAAACCACGACTGCGCAATCGGCTGCTGAAACTGGCCCATTTGGTCTTGCTGCCAATCAGACCCACAAAAGGCAAGTCGCCCCGCTCGCGCTGGCGCAACAGGCATTGCGCAACGACTTCCAGGTCTTCCGCGTGGCTAAAGCTCATGATCAGCACCTGAGCCTGAGCAGGCAACTGCGCCACTGCGGCCTGTACTGGGTCGGAATGCTCGCATTGCACACCCATCTGTTCTTGCTCTGGGAAGACCGCATCACGGCTATCCACCCAGACCACCCGGTACGGCAGGCTGCGCAGGAGCCGAACCAGCGCATGACCCACATGGCCGGCTCCAAACAAGGCCACGCATTGCGACGGCTCGGGCATCAAGGCGCGCAAGCGCGATGCATCAGCCGCCTCAAACCAGATATAGCGCAACTCCAGCGCACCGCCACAGCATTGGCCCAGACTGGGGCCCAGTGCATAGCGCTGCACATGGTCATGCGGCACTGAGGACTGATCCGTCCACCGCGCTAGCAACTGGCGAGCCTGCGCAATAGCCTGCCACTCCAGGTGACCGCCGCCAATCGTACCCATGACCTCGTTGGCAAAAACGGCCATCCAGGCCCCCTCTTCTCGCGGCACAGAGCCGCGAGTGGCCTGCACCTGCACCCAGCACAAGGGCTGACGGCTCAAGCGGGTCAAAATTTGCTGCTGCGTTTCACTCCACATGGCGGCTGATTTCTATCTTTCAGAATTCACTATGTTCCTGCATTTTGCAGACAGCAATAGTTGTGCCTTTATATGAATGCCTTAATCAGATGCTTATTGCACGGCGCATTGACGAGTCGTTGCAGTTTTTGCACTCCTCACCGCCAGATATCAACGCGATAGCGTTGACCCCTTCTTATTTACGGCTACGCTTGGCAATATGTCTGATACCCAAGAATCCACCCGCGCAACACAAAGCCGCAGGCCACTGGCCTGGCTGATGACAGGACTCGTTGCCGGCGTAACTGCCTTGCTCGTTGCCTGCCAGTTCGCGCCACAGAGCCCATCCATAGGCATCACGCCCGCTGACAAGGCCAGCCCCATTTACCGCAAGCAAGCAGCGCAGCACCTGTATGAGAAAAATGCAAACCGCATCTACAAAGGCATGCTGCCACCCATGCTGTATGCGATTGGCGTGCTGCAAGTTCAGCTGGACGGACAGGGCCGCGTGAGGAGTCTGAACTGGATGCGCAAACCCAGCCACGCCCCCGAAGTGGTGGCAGAGATTGAACGCTCTGTACGTGCCGCCGCCCCCTTCCCCTCCGCCGGAAAATCCGTGACGTACACCGACACTTGGCTATGGGACAAGTCTGGCCGCTTTCAGCTCGATACATTGACCGAGGGTCAGCTGGGTCAGTAAGACCGTGCATGACAGCCGCATCAGGCAATAAAAAACCGGCCAAAGCCGGTTTTTTATTTTCAAGAATCAAACAAGGCTTATTCGACAACCTTGGTGATCTTTGTGCCTTGCAGCGAAACGCCCGCTTCCAGACCCGCATTGGTCAGCACATAGCTGGTCACGGGTGCACCGGCCGTCGTGGTATCCACACTGCCATTGGCACCGATCTTGCCAGCGGCCACTGTGGCATCCGCGCCCACAGACCAGCCATCGCTCTTGAGAAACTTGTCCAGCGCTTCCTGGGTATTGAACACATAGATCACAGCCTTGGACTGGCCGCCAGCCTGCCAGCCAATGGATGCGCCCGTTGTGCTGTAGTAGCCGCGGTTATTGCCGGCCACGCGCAGCACGCCACGGCCATGCTCCACACCCACGACAAAGCTACCACCAATCACCGACGGGAAGATCAGCACACCCTTGGCTCGCTGCACCATTTCCTTGGAGCCGGGGGCTGTCTGATACAGACGCTCCAGCGCCGCATTGGCCCGTGTGTTGATCGTGGTCGCATCAGCGCGCGGAGCTGATGATGTCTCAGGCTTGGTCGTCGTACAGGCCGTCATGGCCATTGCACCTGCAGTCACGGCAACAGCCACTGCAACAGAACGCAGAGAAATTTGACGCATACCAATATCCTTTCATGGGATGAATGTGTTCAGACATTTCCGAGATAGAAGATCCTGCAGTCCAGCATTCAGACGCTCTTGCACATCCCCCTGACACAAGAGCAGCCAGAAGCAGGGTTAGCTTCATGCTAGTGCGAGGCGTCGCTCAATAAACCCCACAGTTACAGATTGCGCGATTGACCTACATAAGGCAAGCCCTTTTGTTAAAGAATCCTCACAAAACGTCGGCTCTTTGCATCATCGTTACTCCTGCTCAAAGTTTGGGCAATGACCTGTTCCTGCTGAAATTAGCGCTAGCATTGTTGATGTGCCCACAGCGCTGATGACAGGAAGCTCATGAAGTTCTGGAATTACTTTCACCATCCCAAGGCAGCCTTGGTGCTGCTGCGTGTTTCACTGGCCTTGCTCATGCTGCTGCATGGCTGGGCCAAGATTCGCTACGGAATTGGCAGCATCGAGGCCAAAATCGCCGCCCTTGGCGCCCCCGGGTTTCTGGCCTATGGCGTTTATCTGGGCGAGGTCGTGGCTCCCCTGCTGCTGCTGGTGGGCCTGTGGGTCGTACCCGCCGCACTGGTGATTGCAGCCAATATGGTGGTGGCATTTGTACTGGTGCACACCCACCAGATTCTGATGCTGAACAACTCTGGCGGCTGGGCTCTGGAGTTGCAGGCTTTTTATTTTGTCAGTGCACTGGTTGTCGCGATGACTTATTCCAAAGGGAAATGAGCTCCCAAAACAAGAGCGGCTTGCGCCTGTCATTGATGATTTTCAGATTATTTTTATTCTGAAACCCATGTATGACCTGCGCAAGCCGCTCTTGTTTTTGCCATGTCTCTCAATAAGAGACTACGTTCCTGATCAGGAGCCGCGGTAGGTGGAGTAGCTCCAGGGGCTGACCAGCAAAGGCACGTGGTAATGCTGAGCGGGGTTGGCCACGCCGAAATCCAGGCTGACCTTGCCCAGGAAGTTAGGCTCAGGCAGTTCCACGCCGCGGGCCTTGAAGTAGGCAGCCACGTCAAAGGTCAGGCGGTAAGTGCCAACCTTGATGGTGTTGTTGTCGAACAGAGGCGCATCCGTGCGGCCGTCATGGTTCAGAACCAGGCTCTTGACCAGAGTGGCGGTGTTGCCATCGGTAGAAAACAGTTCAACGGCCATGCCTGCAGCAGGGCAGCCATTCATGGTGTCGAGAACGTGGGTGCTCAGGCCCATGGAAATCTCCTCACAGGCAGTTTGCAACTGCCCTTGGTTGTGTCAAACATCTGTGTATTCAAAGCACGCACACGCAGGTGCGCAACGCTTTGATCTTTAAAGTGTATACAGTTTCTGTACCCTATCAAAGGCTTTTCAGCCTTGACTTTCAGGCACATAGCCAACCCAAAGAAGGTCGTTCTTTACACTGGCTGCAACACTTCAGGAGACAACGCATGCAATTGCGCACAATCGCTTTGGCGGCCAGTATGTTCATCGCTTTAGCGGGTTTGAATGCCTGCAGCAGCACAGCAAGCAACGACGCGATGCCTCTGCCCGCGCTCGGCACATCTGCCACCCATGAAACAGCGCCCATCATCACGCAAACCGCCGCTGCACAGGCCGCGGCGGCGGCTTATGACTTTGATCTGGACGTCTTTCACCCCGTGATCGCCAAAAACGGCATGGTCGCGTCTGAGCAGGAGTTGGCCACCCAGATTGGCCTGGATATTCTGAAAGCTGGCGGCAACGCCGTCGATGCCGCTGTCGCCGTGGGCTTTGCGTTGGCCGTGGCCTTGCCCAATGCGGGCAATATCGGCGGCGGCGGCTTCATGATGGTGCATGACGCCAAGAGCGGCAAAGACATTGCGCTGGATTTCCGCGAGACAGCCCCCAAGGGCGCATCGCGCAATATGTACCTGGATGACAAGGGCAGTGTCATCAACGGCAAGTCGCTCTTCACCCACTACGCTGTGGGTGTGCCGGGGACGGTGGCAGGTATGACGCATGCACTCTCGCGCTGGGGCAGCATGCCGCTGGCCAAGGTGATGGCACCGGCCATCGCGCTGGCCGAAAAAGGCTATCCCGTGAGCGTGACGCTGGCCAAGACGCTGGACCAGGAAAAGAAGAACATGGGCCAGTGGCCCGCCACGCAGGCCATTTTCTGGAAGAACGGCGCGCCACTGCAGACGGGTGAACGGCTGGTGCAAAAAGACCTGGCGCAGTCCATGCGCCTCATCAGCCAGCAAGGTGCCAAGGCTTTTTACCAAGGCAGCATTGCCCAGAAAATTGCGGCTGAAATGGCGCCACATGCCAACGCCATCACGCTTCAGGATCTGCGTGACTACAAGCCGGTGGAGCGCAAACCGGCGCGCGGCAACTATCGCGGTTATCAGATCGTGACCATGCCCCCGCCGTCTTCTGGTGGCGCGCACCTGCTGCAGATTTTGAACATGATGGAGCACTGGCCCTTCAAGCAATGGGGAGCCAACAGCGCGCAGAGCGTGCACTACATGGCCGAGGCCATGAAGCTGGCCTACGCGGACCGCGCTGAATATCTGGGCGACCCGGATTTTGTGAAAGTCCCACTCAAGGGTCTGACCTCCAAGCGCTATGCCGATGAACTGGCGAGCAGTATCAAACCCCAGCAGGCCAGGCCCAGCCAAAACATCAAACCTGGAAAGCCACAACCGTATGAAAGCGACCAGACCACGCATTACTCCGTGGTGGACAAGGCGGGCAACGCCGTGGCTGTGACCTACACACTCAACACCAACTTTGGCAGCGGCATCGTGGCCAAGGGCACCGGCGTGTTGCTCAATAACGAGATGGATGACTTCTCGGTCAAGCCCGGCGTGGCCAACGCTTACGGGCTGGTGGGCGGCGATGCGAATGCCGTGCAAGCCGGTAAACGCCCGCTGTCATCGATGACGCCCACGCTGGTACTCAAGGACGGCAAGCCGGTGCTGGTGACAGGCAGCCCTGGCGGCGCACGCATCATCACCACAGTGCTGCAGCAAGTCGTCAACTACATTGACTTTGGCATGAACCCGGCCGAGGCGACGGCCACGCCGCGCTTTCATCATCAGTGGACGCCGGATGTACTGCGCATTGAAAAAGGCTTTAGCGCCGATACGCTGGCACTGCTCAGGCAATGGGGGCACAAGGTTGCCGTGAAGCCCGCCATGGGTCGCACACAGACCATTGAAGTGCGCGACGGTGTGCTGCAAGGTGCATCAGACCCGCGCAACCATGATGGAAAAACGCTGGGCTATTAATCCCTGAGTCGCTGACATTTCACTCAGAGCAAAGGGAGTGAATTCTGAATAAAAAAAGCCGCGCTCCCCCGAGCGCGGCTTTTACTTTGAGGCGGCTGCTGACCGTACGCGTAGCCAGTGGCCGCCCTCCCCACCTCTCGTTTACTCAGCCTTCTGGCCGATTTCGAAATTGGCCTGGATTTCCAGGGCGCGCACCATGCCGGAATGATCCCAGCCCGCGCCGCCGTGGGCCACGCAGCTGTTGAACAGTTCCTGGGCCTGAGCCGTGTTGGGCAGCGACACGCCCAGCTGACGCGCGCTGGACAGGGCCAGGTTCAGGTCCTTCTGGTGCAGGGCAATGCGGAAGCCTGGGTCGAAGGTGCGCTTGATCATGCGTTCGGCGTGCACTTCCAAGATCTTCGAAGAAGCAAAACCACCCAGCAGAGCTTCACGCACGCGAGCAGGATCTGCACCAGCGCGCGATGCGAACAGCAGGGCTTCAGCCACGGCTTCAATGTTCAGCGCCACGATGATCTGGTTAGCCACCTTGGCGGTCTGACCGTCGCCGTTGCCGCCGACCAGAGTGATGTTCTTGCCCATCTTTTCAAACAGGGGCTTGACGCGCTCAAAGGCTGCGTCTGGGCCACCGATCATGATGGACAGCGTACCGTTCTTGGCACCGACTTCGCCGCCGGACACCGGTGCGTCCAGGTACTGAGCGCCGATGGCTTCGATGCGCTTGGCAAATTCCTTGGTCGCCACGGGCGAGATGGAGGACATGTCCACCACAATCTTGCCGGTGCTGCCCTTCAAGCCAGCAGCCACGCCGTCTTCACCAAACAGCACCTTTTCCACGTCGGGAGTGTCGGGCACCATCACGAAAATGATGTCGGCACGCTCGGCCACACCGCGAGCGGTGGTGCACTGAGTCGCGCTGGTTTCAGCGATGCTGGCAGGCACCTTGCCGTGCGTGTTCACAAACAACTGGTGACCAGCCGAGATCAGGTGGCCGCACATGGGCGCGCCCATGATGCCCAGACCGATAAAGCCCAACTTGAGGGACGATGCGTTCATGGTGTACTCCTAACTATTCTTGATATCAAAATCGATAGCTGACAGCGCTTTTCCAGAAAGCGCTATACGGCTTATGCAGCGACTGCGGCTTTCTTCCAGCCGCCAATTTTTTCCAGCCAGCCCAGGCCCGATTCGGTGTTACCTGCAGGCTTGTATTCGCAACCGATCCAGCCGTCGTAGCCGATGCGGTCCAGGTGTGCGAACAGGAAGGGGTAGTTGATCTCGCCAGTGCCGGGCTCGTTGCGACCGGGGTTGTCAGCCAGCTGGATGTGACCGATACGGCCCAGCTGCTTTTGCATGGTCGCAGCCAGCTCGCCTTCGGTGCGCTGTGCGTGGTAGATGTCGTACTGAACGAAAGCGTTAGCGGCACCCACTTCGTCCAGGATGGACAGCGCTTCATCCGTGCGGTTCAGGTAGAAGCCGGGGATGTCGAAGGGGTTGATGGGCTCAACCAGCAGGCGGATGTTGGCGGCGCTCAGCGCGGCTGCCGCAAAGCGCAGGTTTTCCACAAAAGTACGGCGCACCACAACAGGATCAGAACCCGCAGGAACCTTGCCAGCCAGGCAGTTCAGCTGAGGCACACCCAGCGCATGGGCATAGGTCACAGCTTTGGCAACGCCAGCGCGGAATTCGTCAACGCGGTTGGGGTCGCAGGCAATGCCGCGCTCGCCGGCATCCCAGTCGCCAGCGGGCAGATTGTGCAGAACAATCTTCAGGCCCGTGGCGGTCAGGCGCTCCTGAATTTCTTCCACGGTGTGAGCGTAGGGGAAGAGGAATTCAACGGCTTCAAAACCTGCGTTTGCGGCACGTTCAAAACGCTCGAGGAAAGGCACCTCGGTGAACAACATGCTCAGGTTGGCAGCAAAACGGGGCATGGTCTTGTCTCCAGATATCTCGTCAAAAGGGAAAAAGGACAGAGCCTTCGCTCTGTCCTTGGGTGCTGTTAACCCAGCAGAGCCAGTGCGCTAGGCGCATCGGCCTTTTCGGTGGCCAGGTCTTCGAACTCGACCACGTTGTCGATTTCAGCGCCCATGGAGATGTTGGTCACACGCTCCAAGATGCACTCGATCACCACAGGTGTCTTGTGCTCGGCCATCCAGGCTTCAGCCTGCTTCATGGCGGGAGCAAAGTCTTCGGCGCGGTGAACGCGGATGGCCTTGCAACCCAGACCTTCAACGACCTTAACATGGTCAACACCGTAGCCGCGGGTGGCATCACCCTCATCCATGTTGATATTGTCGAACGCCAATTGCACGCAATAGTCGATCGAGAAAGCGCGCTGCGCTTGACGGATCAGGCCCAGGTAGCTGTTGTTCACCAGCACGTGGACGTAAGGCAGCTTGAACTGCGCGCCCACGGCCAGCTCTTCAATCATGAACTGGAAGTCGTAGTCGCCGGACAGGGCCACAATCTTGCGAGCGGGGTCAGCAACGCGCACACCCAGAGCCGCAGGAGTGGTCCAGCCCAGAGGGCCGGCTTGGCCGCAGTTGATCCAGTTGCGTGGCTTGTACACGTGCAGGAACTGAGCACCGGCGATCTGCGACAGACCGATGGTGGACACATAAGTCGTGTCGCGGTCCAGCGAGTTGTTCATGCACTGATAGACGCGCTGTGGCTTCATCGGCACGTTGTCGAAGTTCGTCTTGCGCAGGAACTCGACGCTGTTCTTACGGCCTTGGCACTCAGCCACCCATGCCTTGCGACACTTGAGCTTGCCAGCAGCCTTCCACTCCTTGGCCACGGCAACGAATTGTTCCAGAGCAGCCTTGGCGTCAGAAACGATGCCGTAGTCAGGGGCGAACACGCGGCCGATTTGTGTGGGCTCGATGTCCACGTGCACAAACTTGCGACCCTTGGTGTAGACCTCGACCGAACCGGTGTGGCGGTTGGCCCAGCGGTTGCCGATACCGAACACGAAGTCCGAAGCCAGCATGTTGGCGTTGCCATAGCGGTGGCTGGTCTGCAGACCGCACATACCGACCATCAGCGGGTGGTCATCAGGGATGGTGCCCCAGCCCATCAGGGTGGGGATTACGGGCACATTCAGGATCTCGGCCAGCTCAACCATCAGATCCGAAGCGTCGGCGTTGATCACACCGCCGCCAGAGACCAGCAGAGGACGCTCAGATTCGTTGAGCATCTCGATGGCCTTCTCGGCCTGCTTGCGCGAAGCGGTGGGCTTGTACGCAGCCAGAGGCTCGTAGGTTTCAATGTCGAATTCGATTTCAGCCAGCTGCACGTCGATGGGCAGATCGAGCAGCACAGGACCTGGACGGCCGGAGCGCATCAGGTGGAAAGCTTGCTGGAATGCTCGGGGCACTTGAGCAGGTTCCAGAACCGTGGTCGCCCACTTGGTCACTGGCTTGGCGATGGAAGCAATGTCCACCGCCTGGAAGTCTTCCTTGTGCAGACGCGAGCGGGGAGCTTGGCCGGTAATGCACAGGATTGGGATGGAGTCAGCGCTGGCCGAGTACAGGCCGGTGATCATGTCGGTGCCAGCAGGGCCGCTGGTGCCGATACACACGCCGATATTGCCGGCGACGGCACGGGTGTAGCCTTCAGCCATGTGGCTGGCGCCTTCCACGTGACGGGCCAGAATGTGACCGATGCCGCCGTGGTTCTTCATTGCAGCGTACAGCGGGTTGATGGCCGCACCTGGCACACCAAACGTCACGGTTACACCTTCTTTTTCGAGCACCAGGACTGCTGCTTCGATCGCTTTCATTTTGGCCATGAGGGTCTCCTTAAAACTGAGTTGAACTTTAGTCAAGACCTTTGCTTGCCGGAAGCCGCTTACAGACCATAAAATTTATTCCACTGAAGAATAAATAGGAGTCAAAACGATGGACAAACTCGACGCGATGCACATGTTTGTGCGGGTGGTGGAGACCGGTAGCTTCACCAAAGTGGCGCAGGAATTTGCCACCACGCAGCCCACGGTCACCAAGCAGATAGCGGCCATGGAAGCGCGTCTGAAAGTGCGCCTGCTCAACCGCAACACACGCGGCGTGAGCATGACGGAAGCCGGCGCGCTGTACTACGAGAAGTGCAAGATCATCGTCAACGATGTGGCCGAGGCAGAGAACGTTGTCAAGGTGCGCCAGACGCAGGTGCAGGGCCAGCTGCGCATCGGCAGCTCGGTCGCCTTCGGGCGGCGCGTGCTCATTCCGCTGGCCATGGACTTCATGAAGCACAACCCCCAGGTGCAGGTCGATTTGAGCTTTGAGGACCGCTACACCGATCTGGTGGCCAACGGCATCGATGTGGCGCTGCGCCTGGGCAAGCTGGCCGACTCATCGCTGGGTGCGCGCATGCTGGGGATCAATCCCTGGGTGCTGGTCGCTTCCAACACCTATCTGCGCAAACACGGCACGCCGCGCCGCCCCTCAGACCTCAAAGAGCATTCCACACTGATCTACAGCAGCGTGCAGGGCAACGACATCTGGCGGCTGCGCAATGCCAGCGGCGAGCCAGTATCCATTCCGGTCACAGGGCGACTGCGTTCCAACAATCTCTCGGCCCTGTTGGCTGCTGCGCGCTCGCACATGGGCATTGCAGCCCTGCCGCGCTATGTAGCCCAGGATTCGCTCAAGGATGGCCGCGTGGTCGAAGTGCTCAAAACCTGCCGTCTGCATGAGCAGGAGATTCACGCCGTCTACCCCTCGCCGCGACTGGTTCCGCAGAAAGTTCAGTCGTTCATCGCCTTCCTGCAAGGCAAGTTTGACGATGCCTGGTGGGAGGAATTACCGCGCGGAGGATGATGGGAGGGCGATTCTGCAAACGAATCAATCTTGCCAGAACGCTATCAATAGCAAAGCAGCTACCGCTTATTCAGCGGAAGCTGCAGATTCATAAGACCTTGAAGTCTTTTAAATTCAATCGCAAGGCGCTATGAAAGATGCGGATCAAAGCACCAGGATGGCGCGGAAGTCATTGACGTTGGTGTGCGTGGGGCCGGTAATCACCAGATCGCCAATGGCCGAGAAATACCCGTAGGCATCGTTGCGATCCAGGTGGTCGCTGATGCGTAGGTTCTGCTCGGCTGCACGCTTTAAGGTGCAAGGAGAAACGCGGGCACCGGCATTATCCTCAATGCCGTCAATTCCATCGGTGTCAGCCGCCAGCGCCCAGACCTTTTCCTGACCTTGCAACGCCTGCGCCAGACCCAGACAGAACTCACCCGCGCGGCCGCCACGGCCCTTGGCTGCGCCGGGCTGGCGGGGACGAATGGTCACCGTGGTCTCGCCTCCTGACAAGATCACGCAAGGCTTGGCAAAAGGCTGGCCATGCTTGGCCACGGCACGCGCCAGTGCGGCGTGCACCTTGCCCACTTCGCGGGATTCGCCTTCCATCTCATCCGACAGCACATGCACAGCCATGCCCGCTTCACGCGCGGCAGCTGCCGCCGCTTCCAGCGATTGCTGGGGCGTGGCAATCAGGTGAACGGTGTGGCCTTCAAAGCGCGCATCGCCGGGCTTGGGCGTTTCCAGCTGGCCGGCCTCCAGTGCAGCGCGCACGGAATCAGGAATACTGATCTGGTAGCGATTCAGAATCGCCAGCGCTTCGGCGCAGGTCGAGGCATCCGACACGGTGGGGCCGCTGGCGATCACCGAGGGATCGTCGCCGGGCACATCGCTGATGGTCAGCGTCACCACCTTGGCGGGGAAACAGGCCGCAGCCAGACGGCCACCCTTGATACGGGAGAGATGCTTGCGCACGCAGTTCATCTCGCCGATGGCCGCCCCGCTCTCCAGCAGAGCCTTGTTGATGCGCTGCTTCTCGGCCAGATCGATGCCTTCGGCAGGCAGAGTCAGCAGGGATGAGCCGCCGCCAGAGATCAGGCAGATCACCAGATCATCGGCGCTCAGTCCTTGCGTCAGCGCCAGAATGCGCTCGGCAGCGGCCAGACCGGCGGCATCGGGCACGGGGTGAGCGGCTTCCACCACCTCCAGTCGCACCGGCAGGCCTTCGGGCCGCGGCGGAATATGGGCATAGCGGGTGACGACCAGACCGGACAGCGGCGCATCTTGCGGCCACAGCGCTTCAAGCGCCTGAGCCATGGAGCCACCAGCTTTGCCAGCGCCAAGCACCAGAGTACGGCCCTTGGGCGGCTTGGGCAGATGGCGTGCCAACCCCTCGATGGGCAGGGCATTGCGCACCGCCACCTCATACAGATGACGCAGGAAACCCGCTGGGTCTTGCTGAGGCGAAGGTGCGACCGCAACCTGCGCGCGCGAGGATGTATTCTGTGCTTGCATAGCTGCGCATTGTGCATTCCGGCTTTTTTGCCTCACAGACCCTCCAGCGTCACAACACTACTGATCTTTGCTGCATTAATGCCGCAAGTCATTGTGCCGCATGGGTTTGCGCGCTTTCACGCAGCTTTTCTTCACCGGTTATCAAGATAAACACCATAACCGGTGGACAGAAACTGTATACAAAATTAGTCTTCAACCGCTATGATGAATTTATGGAAACTTCCACCACCAGTTTCATTGTTGACAGCCTGACCAAGGCGATCGTCGAGCATCGCCTGATGCCCGGCACCAAACTGGCAGAGCAAAAACTGGCCGATCACTTCGGTGTTTCCCGCACTCTGGTTCGCCAGGCGCTTTTTCAGCTCTCACAAAACCGGCTCATCAAGCTGGAGCCTGCACGTGGCGCTTTTGTCGCTACGCCCTCCGTGGATGAGGCACGCCAGGTCTTCGCCGTGCGCCGCATGCTGGAGGCCGAGATGGTACGCAGCTTTGCTTCGCAAAGCACTGCCGCCAAGATTCGCGCGCTCAAGCAGCATGTGACTGCTGAAAAAAAGGCCATGGAGACCAATGACGTGGGCCAGCGCACCGAGCTGCTGGGTGACTTTCATGTGCGCATGGCAGAGCTGATGGGCAACGAGGTGTTGGCACAACTGCTGGGGGAGCTGATTTCACGCTGCGCCTTGATCACGCTGATGTACCAGTCTGCCTCGGCGGCCGAGCATTCGCACGAAGAGCATTCCGACATCGTTACCGCACTGGCGGCAGGCGATGCCGAACATGCGGTGCTATTGATGCAACAGCACCTGGACCACGTGGAAGCAGGCCTGACCTTTGACCGCGATCTGCCAACGAACGACTTGTCGATGGCACTTTCATCTGTATCCCTATGATTTACGATTCCACCGCCTCCTACCCCCGCGACCTGATTGGTTATGGTCGCAACACGCCGCATCCGCAATGGCCCGGCAAAGCCCGCGTGGCTGTGCAGTTCGTTCTGAACTACGAAGAAGGCGGTGAGAACCATGTGCTGCACGGCGATCCCGGCAGCGAGCAGTTCCTGTCGGAAATGTTCAATCCCGCCAGCTACCCCGATCGCCACATGAGCATGGACGGCATTTATGAATACGGCTCACGCGTCGGCGTGTGGCGCATTCTGAAAGAGTTCGAAAAGCGCGGTCTGCCGCTGACCGTGTTTGGCGTGGCCACGGCCCTGCAAAAGCACCGCGAACTGGCCCAGGCCTTTGACGAACTGGGTCACGAAGTGGCCTGTCACGGCCTGAAGTGGATTCACTACCAGAACGTGCCCGAAGAGATCGAGCGTGCCCACCTGCAGCAATGCGTGGAAATTTTTGAAGAGCTGTACGGCCACGACGGCGACCACGGCCTGGGCTGGTACACCGGCCGCGACAGCCCCAACAGCCACCGCATCGTGGCCGATACCGGTCGCTTCACTTACGACAGCGACTACTACGGCGAAGACCTGCCCTTCTGGATGAAGGTTGCCAAGACCGATGGTGGCACCCACAACCAGCTGATCGTGCCTTACACGCTGGACTGCAACGACATGCGCTTTGCCCTGCCCCAGGGTTACGCGTATGCAGATCCCTTCTTCCAGTACCTGAAGGACACGTTCGATGTCCTGTATGCCGAAGGCGATGCCAACGGTGACAACGCCCCCAAGATGATGAGCATCGGCATGCACTGCCGCCTGCTCGGCCGTCCCGGCCGTATTACAGCGCTGCAGCGCTTCCTCGATCACATCCAGAAGCACGACAACGTGTGGGTGTGCCGCCGTATTGATTTGGCTCGCCACTGGGCCGAGCGTTTCCCCTGCAAGGATTGATTGCATCATGGCTTTGACCCTGGAACAACTGAATGCCGCCGACGCGGCAACCGCCATCGAACTGCTCGATGGTCTGTATGAGCATTCCCCCTGGATTGCCGAGGCTGCGCTGGCTCAGCGCCCCTTCAAATCCATGGCTCACATCAAGCACGCCATGGCCCAGGTGCTGGCTGAGTCCAGCAATCAGGCCAAGCTTGACCTGATCCTGGCTCACCCGGAACTCGCCGGCAAGCAGATGGAGACCAACACGCTCACGGCCGAATCGACCAATGAGCAAAAGAAGGCCGGTCTGACGAACTGCACGCCCGAGGAGCTGGCACACATCCGCAAGCTCAACGCCGAGTACGGAGCACGCTTTGGCTTCCCCTTTATTCTGGCGGTGCGTGGTGCGCGTGGTCTGGGTCTGAACAAGGCAGAGATCATCGCGACCTTTGAGCGCCGCATCTTCAACCATCCTGCCTACGAGCAGGCTGAAGCGCTGCGCAATATTCACCGCATTGCCGAGATTCGCCTGAACGACAAGTTCGGCTACGAACCGACTCTGGGCAATGAGGTCTGGGACTGGCAAGAGCGCCTGTCCACCAACAGCGACCCAGGCTACGCCGAAAAGGGTCAGCTCACCGTGACCTACCTGACTGACGCTCACCGCGCCTGCGCCCAGCGCATCAGCCACTGGATGCGTGAAATCGGCTTCGACGAAGTCGAAATCGATGCCGTAGGCAACGTCGTTGGCCGCTACAAGGCCGCCACCGAAGGTGCCAAGACATTGCTGACCGGCAGCCACTACGACACCGTTCGCAACGGTGGCAAGTACGACGGCCGTCTGGGCATCTTCGTGCCCATGGCCTGCGTGCAAGAGCTGGCCAAGCAAGGCAAGCGCCTGCCTTTCAACATTGAAGTTGTGGGCTTCTCGGAAGAAGAAGGCCAGCGCTACAAGGCCACTTTCCTGGGCTCTGGCGCTCTGGTCGGTGACTTCAAGAACGAATGGCTTGAGCAAAAAGACGCCGACGGCATCACGCTGCGCGAAGCCATGACCCACGCCGGTCTGTGCATTGACGACATCCCCAAGCTGCAGCGCGATCCCGCCAAATACCTGGGCTTTGTGGAAGTGCACATCGAGCAGGGCCCCGTGCTCAACGAGCTGGACATTCCTCTGGGCATCGTCACCTCCATCAACGGCAGCGCCCGTTATACGTGCGAATTCATGGGTATGGCCAGCCACGCAGGCACCACACCCATGGACCGCCGCCGCGACGCCGCCGCTGGCGTGGCCGAGCTGTCGCTGTACATCGAAAAGCGGGCTGGCCAGGATGGCGACAGCGTGGCCACGATCGGCCAGCTGAACGTGCCCTCGGGTTCGGTCAACGTGGTGCCCGGCCGCTGCCAGTTCTCGCTGGACCTGCGCGCCCCCACCAACGAACAGCGCGACGCCATGATCAACGACATCATGACCGAGATGGCTGCAATTGCCGAACGCCGTGGCCTGCGCTTCAGCACCGACCTGTCCATGAAAGCATCGGCTGCGCCTAGCGCCCCCGAGTGGCAAAAGCGCTGGGAAAACGCTGTGGATGCACTGGGCGTGCCCCTGTTCCGTATGCCCAGCGGTGCCGGTCACGACGCCATGAAGCTGCACGAAATCATGCCCCAGGCCATGTTGTTTGTGCGCGGCATGAACGCAGGCATCAGCCACAACCCGCTGGAAGCCTCCACCTCTGACGACATGCAACTGTCCGTGGACGCTTTCACCCACCTCCTCAACCAACTGGCTCAAGAACAGCAATGACCAATATGAATCAAGACAAGCAAGCCACCTACGCCGCCATCGATGCATGGATCGACGAGCACTTCGACGAAGAAGTGAAGTTCCTGCAAGCCATGGTGCAAGTGCCCACCGATACGCCTCCCGGCAACAATGCACCTCATGCCGAGCGCACCGCCGATCTGATTAAGGACTTTGGCTTTGACGCCGAAAAGCATGTCGTGCCTGAAGCCGATGTGAAGGCCTACGGCATGGAGTCGATCACCAACCTGATCGTGCGCCGCCAGTACGGCGTTCAGGGCGACGGTGGCAAGACCATCGCCCTGAACGCCCACGGCGACGTGGTGCCCCCGGGTGAAGGCTGGTCCAAGGACCCCTACGGTGCCGAGATCGAAGACGGCAAGCTGTACGGCCGCGCTGCTGCCGTGAGCAAGAGCGACTTCGCCTCCTTCACCTTCGCTGTGCGTGCTCTGGAAGCCGTGGCCAAGCCCAGCAAGGGCGCCGTGGAACTGCACTACACCTACGACGAAGAGTTTGGCGGCCTGATGGGCCCCGGCTGGTTGCTGGAAAAAGGCCTGACCAAGCCTGACCTGATGATTGCGGCTGGTTTCAGCTACGAAGTGGTTACCGCTCACAACGGCTGCCTGCAGATGGAAATCACCGTGCAGGGCAAGATGGCTCACGCCGCCGTGCCCCACACCGGTGTGGACGCACTGCAAGCCACCGCCGTGCTGCTGAACGCTCTGTACGGCGAAAACGTCAAGTACAAGCAAGTCACTTCGCAGGTGCCTGGTATCAAGCACCCCTACCTGAACATCGGCCGCATTGACGGCGGCACCAACACCAACGTCGTGCCCGGCAAGGTGATGCTCAAGATCGACCGCCGCATGATTCCTGAAGAGAATCCCGTGGAAGTCGAAGCCAGCATCCGCGCTGTGATCGCCCAGGCGATTGCCGACTTCAACACCCAAGGCGGCTACACCGGTGAAGACGCAGTGCGCGTGGACATCAAGCGCCTGCTGCTGGCCAACGCCATGACTCCCCTGGACGGCAACAAGCCCCTGGTGGATGCCATTCAAAAACATGGCGAAGCCATCTTCGGCGAAGTGCCTCCTGCAGTGGGTACGCCTCTGTACACCGACGTGCGCCTGTACGTCGAGCGCGGCATTCCCGGCGTGATCTACGGTGCCGGCCCCCGTACCGTGCTGGAATCGCACGCCAAGCGCTCTGATGAGCGTCTGGTACTGGAAGACCTGCGCCGCGCCACCAAGGTGGTTGCACGCTCGCTGGTGGACCTGACCGCATAACTACATTTCGCTTGAACGCCTAGCCTGTACCTGCCTGGGTAAAGGTTTTTCAAGGAGCCTGGATTTTTCCAGGCTCCTTTTTTGTGACTGGTGCATGGCAGCGCCCTCACACACACTCAAGGGCCAGGCTTGGCCCATTGATTGCACAGGATGCACAGTGACTGGTCGTGATGCATCGCACAAGCTCTGCGACGCTGGAACCTGAAAGGCATGAGCCCGCCGCAGGCAGCCCTTCCAGCCTGAGCTTGCGCCACTTACAGGGGGCCTGCGGCCTACCAAGATCCGCGCCAGATGGGCAGCCACAAGCGCCTGAGATGCGCAAAGCCCATCACAGCGTCATCTCGCCCCATCTCAGAACTCTGCCAGCCAGAATTCGCTTTTACCAAGCACAGCTGCAATAGCGCGCGTTGTGCGATTTTTCTGTGGGTTTAGCAGCAGTAATCAGGTCTTGACTCAAGCGGTACTGCTCGGTTTTTCAGAAGCGAAATGTTTCAACTGCCATGACCTACACGTGCATAACTCGCTTTATTTCTTGATGAAAGGCATATCGCTCAATTAAAGCTATTAATTTAATAGCTACAACCATATAAAAACAAGCAGTCTCAAGAAGCTATTCAAATAAAACACATGCAGTAAAAGCGATTCAAGCTCCTATTTATATAGCAAAAAGATAATTCACCCAAGGATCATGCAGAAATAACATAACCCACATCTTTGAAACCTGTTAACGATATTTGGACAGGGTTTACCGGGAGATATTCGCGTTTTCACTCTGTATACACTTTTTGTATGGATTGACGCAGCGGCAACAGCTGTGCGCCAACCTGATCCCAATATGGAGTGAGGAGACATTTTTTATGACATCCAAAGTGCATCCCGTCGATGAAGTTTTGCCCGCCGGGCAACTCACCGCGCTTGGCCTGCAGCACGTGCTGGTCATGTACGCGGGCGCTGTGGCCGTGCCCCTTATCGTGGGCCGCGCCCTGAACCTGCCTCCAGAGCAGGTCGCGCACCTGATCTCTGCCGACTTGTTCGTCTGCGGTCTGGTGACACTAATTCAAGCCCTTGGTGCCACTCAGTGGTTTGGTATCAAGTTGCCCGTGATGATGGGCGTGACCTTTGCCAGCGTAGCGCCAATGGTGGCCATTGCCCAGTCCACAGGCGGCAACGCAGGCGCGGGCCTGATCTTTGGCTCGGTCATCGGGGCCGGTGTGGTGTCCATCATCATTGCCCCGCTCATCAGCCGCTGCCTGCGCTTTTTCCCACCCGTCGTGACCGGTACCATCATTGCGGTGATCGGCATCAGCCTGATGCGCGTGGGCATCAACTGGATCTTCGGCAACCCCGTGGGTCCAACTGCCCCCAACGTGCCCAACCCCGAGCACCTGAAGTGGCTGGCTGAAGCCCAGGCAATGGCTGGCGCCCCCGGCTCCGTCCTGCCTGCCGTGCCCAAGGGCTTCTCGATTCTGCCCACTATCCCTAACCCCAAGTATGCGGATCTGCAAGGCGCAGCCGTCTCGGGCGTGGTGCTGCTGTCCATCTTGCTGATCGCACGTTTTGCCAAGGGCTTTGTCGCCAATATCTCGGTGCTGCTGGGCATTTTGATCGGCGGCGTGATCTCGGTCGCCATGGGCCTGATGAACTTCAAGAAGGTTGCCGAGGCCGAATGGTTCACCCTGGTGCTGCCTTTTGACATCGCCATGCCTGTCTTCGACCCCATTCTGATCCTGACCATGAGCCTGGTGATGGTGGTGGTGATGATCGAATCCACCGGCATGTTTCTGGCGCTGGGCGACATGACCAAGCGCGAAATCTCTCAAGAAGACCTGACCAAGGGCCTTCGTACCGACGGTCTGGGCACCCTGATCGGCGGTATCTTCAACACCTTCCCCTACACCAGCTTCTCGCAAAACGTGGGTCTGGTCGCGGTGACTGGCGTGATGAGCCGCTGGGTCTGCGTGGCCGGTGGTGCCATCCTGATCGTTCTGGGTGTGCTGCCTAAGATGGGCGCTCTGATTGAGTCCCTGCCCACCGTGGTTCTGGGCGGTGCTGGTCTGGTGATGTTCGGTATGGTGGCCTCCACCGGTATCCGCATCCTCGCTAACGTGGACTTCCGCAACAACAAGCACAACGCCATGATCGTGGCAGTGTCTATCGGCGTGGGCATGATTCCTCTGGTTGCACCTAATTTCCGTCAGTGGATGCCTCATTCCATCCATCCACTGATTGAATCCGGTATCCTGCTGGCTTCGATTACCGCTGTAGCACTGAATCTGTTCTTTAACGGCGCCGCCAAAGACAACACCGCTGCAATCAACGCAGCTCGCGAGGCAGACGCTCACTAAACGTCAACCCTCTTGAAACAGCCGGCTTACCCGCCGGTCCAGGCCCCCTGACCGTACTTTGGTGCGCCAGGGGGTTTGTTGTCGGTGCAGTTCAGGTAAAACAGACCTGACCCAAAAAGCCTCTCACCATCCGGTAAGCTCAGAGACGCAACCTTGCTGATAAATTTCGTATGACACAAAACCTGTCCTCCGCCGAACAAGCCCTGCGCGATGCGGCCCGCGAATACCACCGCAGCCCCATCAAAGGCAAGATTTCCGTCACCCCCACCAAGCCCCTGTCCAACCAGCGCGACTTGTCTCTGGCGTACTCGCCAGGTGTGGCATACCCCTGCCTAGACATCGAGGCGGATCCCTCCACTGCAGCCGAGTACACCTCGCGCGGCAACCTCGTTGGCGTGATCACCAACGGCACTGCGGTGCTGGGACTGGGCGATATTGGCCCTCTGGCCTCCAAGCCGGTGATGGAAGGCAAGGGCTGCCTGTTCAAGAAATTTGCCGGCGTAGACGTGTTCGACATCGAACTGGCCGAGCGCGATCCCGATAAGCTGATCGACATCATCGCTGCGATGGAACCTACTCTGGGCGGTATCAACCTTGAAGACATCAAGGCCCCCGAGTGTTTCTACATCGAGCAGGAACTCTCCAAGCGCATGAACATTCCGGTGTTCCATGACGACCAGCACGGTACCGCCATCATCTCCAGCGCCGCCTTGCTGAATGGCCTGGAACTGGTGGGCAAGGAAATTGACAAGGTCAAGATCGCTGTCTCTGGCGCCGGCGCCGCTGCCATTGCCTGCGTAAACGTCATGGTCGGTCTGGGTGTGAAGCGTGAAAACGTCTTCATGTGCGACTCCAAGGGCGTGATCTATGAAGGTCGCCCTGGCGGCCTGGACGCTTCCAAGGCCCAGTACGCTCAAAACACCGACGCCCGCACATTGGCCGACGCCGTGAACGCTGCTGACGTGTTCCTGGGTTGCTCCGCCCCTGGCGTGCTGACGGCCGACATGGTCAAAACCATGGCCGACAAGCCCATCATTTTGGCCCTGGCCAACCCCGAGCCCGAAATCCGCCCTGAACTGGCTAAGGCTGTCCGCCCTGACTGCATCATCGCCACCGGCCGCTCGGACTACCCTAACCAGGTCAACAACGTCCTGTGCTTCCCTTATATCTTCCGTGGCGCACTCGATTGCGGCGCTTCCAAGATTACCGAAGCTATGAAGCTGGCCTGCGTGCGCGAAATCGCTGCACTGGCCAAGCAAGACGTCAGCGATGAAGTCGCCGCCGCCTACCAAGGCAAGGAACTGACATTCGGCCCTGACTACCTGATCCCCACGCCTTTTGATACACGCTTAATCCTGCGTATCGCTCCCGCCGTGGCCCAGGCAGCTGCCGAATCCGGTGTGGCCACCCGCCCCATCGAAGACATCGCCGCCTACCGCGAAAGCCTGACCCGCTTCGTCTACCAAACTAGCATGTTCATGCGCCCCGTGTTTGCTGCCGCCAAGGCCGGCCAACAGCGCGTGGCCTATGCCGAAGGTGAAGACGAACGCGTGCTGCGCGCAGTGCAAGTCGCTCTGGACGACGGTCTGGCCAAGCCCATCCTGATCGGCCGCCCTGCTGTCATTGAAGCCCGCATTGCCAAAGCGGGTCTGCGCATACAGCCTGGCAAGGACGTGGAAATCTGCAACCCTGAAGATGACCCCCGATTCCGCCAGTATTGGGAGACCTACCACAAGCTGATGGGCCGTGACGGCGTCACTCCCGAAGCCGCCAAGGCCGCCGTGCGCCGCTCCAACACCCTGATCGCCGCTCTGATGGTGCACCTGGGTGATGCCGATGCTATGCTGTGCGGTCTGGTCGGTCGCTTCGACAGCCACCTGGCACACCTGGAAGACGTCCTAGGCTTGAAGAAGGGCGCCAGCGAGTTTGCTACCGTGAACGCCGTCATGCTGGAATCGGGCACGCTGTTCGTGGCCGACACCTACATCAACGACGCTCCCAGCGCCGAAGAGCTGGCCGAGATCGCCAAGATGGCGGCCGACGAAGTGGCCCGCTTCGGCCTGCCTCCCAAGGTGGCATTCCTTTCGCACAGCAACTACGGCTCGTCCACACGCGGCTCGGCCCGCAAGATGCGCGCTGCACGCGACCTGTTCGCCGCCGCCAACCCGCACATCGAGTGCGATGGCGAAATGCACGGCGATGCCGCCCTGTCCGCTGAAGTTCGCAGCCACTCGCTGCTGGACTCCACACTGACTGGCGCAGCCAACGTACTGATCTGCCCCAACCTTGACGCCGCGAACATTCTGTTCAACGTACTCAAGACCACTGGTGCCCACGGCACCACCATCGGCCCCATCCTGATGGGCTGCGCCGCATCTGCTCACGTGCTGACCCCCTCGTCCACTGTGCGCCGCGTGGTCAACATGACCGCTCTGGCTGCGGCTCAAGCCATCGCATTACGCAACTGATCACATCGAATCTCTCAGGCATCTGACCTTGACCACCCAATAAAGAACGCCCTTCGGGGCGTTTTTTGTCGCCTGGTCAACCAGCAATCTTCCGCTCACGCCGTTCATTGGCGTTGTTGCAATGTCCGCCGTCTCGAAGAGGGAAGTGGCACCGCCCACGTCAGCGCAGCAGCTGACTCTGGCATGTGCTGCAAAACAATCTGGCCATAGTTGTTCGTAAATGTGGCTTCTAACCCGTTCTCATCCAGCGCTGGATGCTAATGTTTTCAAGAACAAAGACAAAACGCTCACAAAGCTAGATTGCCCACAATCATTGTGTAGAATCCTGCCATCCGGGGATTTGGGTGAGTGGTTTAAACCAGCAGTCTTGAAAACTGCCGAAGGAGTGATCCTTCCGTGAGTTCGAATCTCACAGTCCCCGCCAGATGATCAAAAAAACGCCTTCTTAGGCGCTTTTTTATTTTTTCCCATCGTTGAGAGCAGAGTGCTAACGCGCATTAGACAGGCTACATCAACCCTCTTATTTCTGCTGCAATTCGAGTCCAGCTACCGCTCCAGCTCTCTCGCGAGCATCGAGAAACGCTGAAGTGACACATAGTCATCTCCACGCCGGGTGCATTCACGCAGCAGCCCTTCATAAGCAAAGCCGCAGGCCGTCAGCAGCTTGATTGACATTTGATTTTCAGGCTCAACATAAGCCACCAGACTGTGCAAATTGAGTTGCTGAAAGACGCCGGGCAAGCATTGCGACAGGGCTGAGCGCATGAGCCCCCGACCCCAATGGCTTGGCAGCAGCCAGTAGCCCAGTTCTGCGCTGTCGCCGTCTTCATCGCGGTCATAGGCACCGATGGCACCAATGGACTGACCATTCAGACAAATGGCCTGCCACCAGCCTGCGCCCTCTGCATTCAGTGCGCGATACCAGCTCAACTGCTCACGTGCAATGGCCAGTGCATCGGTTTGTGTGGTTTCCAGTCCGTAGTAGCGCGTGACCTGCGGATCGCCCATGGCACTGACGATGGCCGAGAGATCTCCGTCATCAAAATCTCGAAATTGCAGATTCAAAGGTGCATGCATTTGAAGAGATTAGCACCTCTAGCGCTTTAACACTAAGCGCATATCGCTCTCATTTCAGGAGCAATCTATTGATGCATCAGCCAAGCCTTGGGCTTGCCGATATTTTCATTTTTAGGGTTGGGTCAAGCAAGTGCCGATGAATTTCGCGTCTTTACTCCAAATTTAAGCAGTGAATCCAGCCACTTTTCTACAAAAAATGACTACCAGGAAAATGCAAGTCCGAAACTGCGCTAGAATCAATGCTTACGGAGCGTAGCGCAGCCTGGTAGCGCATCTGCTTTGGGAGCAGAGGGTCGCGAGTTCGAATCCCGCCGCTCCGACCAAACGACAAGGGGTTAGATCGAAAGATCTAACCCCTTTTGTCCGTCTGTACTAGCTCACTCCCCCATGCAAGCACATGCATGGGGAATCAAGTCAGCAAGCCCTCGTTTAATCGAGCGTCACCTTCGCATCACGGATCACACGACCCCACTTTGCGGTTTCAGCAGCAATAAAGCGATCGCATTCTTCAGGTGTAGAGCCTTCGGCAAAAGTGCCCATCGTCTGCGCCATGCGCTGCGAAATTTCGGGGCTACGAATAATGCGAGCCACTTCTGCAGACATGCGCTGCACAATTTCACGTGGCACACCTGCTGGCGCAATCATGGCGGCCCAGGTGCTACCCAGCAAGTCAGGGATGCCCTGCTCTGCAAATGTGGGCACATCGGGCAAAACGGCCAGACGCTTTTCACTGGCCACGCCGATCAGACGGATTCGGCCTGCCTTGGCGGGCTGAATCAGGTTGGGAGGCGGGTCCAGAAACAACGGAATCTGACCGCCCATGAGATCGGTCAGCGCAGGTGCAGCGCCTTTATAGGGCACATGAATCATGTCCGTCTTGGTCAGCAGCTTCATCAATTCCGTCGTCAGGTGCGCGCTGGAGCCACTGCCCGAGGAACCAAATGCCACCTTACCCGGATTCGCCTTGGCGTAAGCAATCAGCTCCTGAGTCGTCTTGAACGGAGCATTGTTGGCCACAGCCGCCACCAATGGAGAAACGCCCATCAGTGATACGCCGACCAGATCTTTCTTCGGGTTGTAAGGCAGCTTGGTGTACAGCGTGGTGTTGGCCGAGAAGGCAGGAATCACGACTCCAAACGTATAGCCATCAGCTGCAGATTTCGCCAGATTATCAACACCGATCAGGCTATTCGCCCCCGGCTTGTTATCAATGATGATGGGCTGACCCAATGCCTTTTGCAGGCCTACCTGCAGCAGGCGCGCCATCTGGTCGGTGAAGCCGCCAGCCGTATAGGGAACAACGATACGGATGGGCTTGTTGGGCCATGTGCCTTGCGCACGCACTGCTGGCGACAGAAGGGCAGCACCAGCGACAGCGGTACCGATGAAGGTTCGGCGGGAAACGTTATTTGGCATGGTTGTCTCACTTGGTCGGATCGCATTGCCAACGCTGCCTGCGGCAACGCCGACAAAATCTATACACAGCATGTGTGGGCCGGATATGTTCTGCGTCACACCTCGGCCCGTCTTCTCGTCAAAAGACCAACTCCCCCCGAAGTCAGCCTTTTGTGCAGATCAAATGACCTGAGTCATTTCAGGTAAAGCGGCGAACAGGTCTGCTTCCAAACCGTAATCGGCCACGGAGAAGATCGGTGCCTCAGGGTCCTTGTTGATCGCC